>NZ_JBXAPT010000004.1:233379-358185 GCF_058806515.1 Leifsonia sp. GW821-FHT13C05
TCAGATGTGGAGAAGAGACGGGGGCAACCCCGTCGCCGGCCGGCGCACCGCCCTCCGAACCGATCAAGGCGATCAAGCTCAAGCACCCGTGGCGGATCGTCTTCGCCGTCGTGCTGATCCTGCTGGTCGTCTGGTTCGTGATCGACGCCTCCCAGCGCGAGGCGTACGGCTGGCAGTACGTCGGCAAGTACATCTTCGACAAGCGCATCAGTGCTGCCGCGCTCGTCACCCTGCAGCTGACGATCTACTCGATGATCATCGGCGTGGTCCTCGGCCTCATCCTCGCGGTGATGCGCCTCTCGCCGAACCCGGTGGTGAAGTCCATCGCGTGGCTGTATCTCTGGATCTTCCGCGGCACCCCTGTGTATGTGCAGCTGGTGTTCTGGGGCCTGTTCTCGCTGATCTACCCGAAGCTGTTCCTTGGTGTCCCGTGGACGGACTGGGGTGTGACGTTCGACCTCGGCTTCATGCAGAACGCGTTCATCATCGCTGTCATCGGACTCGCCCTCAACGAGGCCGCGTACATGGCTGAGATCGTGCGCGCGGGACTCCTGTCGGTCGACTCCGGTCAGGAGGAGGCCGCGACGGCGCTCGGGATGGGCTGGGGCCGCACGATGACCCGCATCGTCATCCCGCAGGCCATGCGCGTGATCATCCCGCCGACCGGCAACGAAGTGATCTCGATGCTGAAGACCACATCGCTGGTGGCGGCGATCCCGCTGACCACCGACCTGTACGGTGTCGCCCGCGACATCTCGGCCGTCACGTATACACCGGTCCCGCTGCTGATCGTCGCGTCCTGCTGGTACCTGCTCTTCACCTCCATCCTGATGGTCGGGCAGTACTTCCTGGAGCGACGGTTCTCGCGCGGGGTGAACGCCCGCCGGCCGGACAGAGGAGACGGAGCAGCGCTGACCGGCGCCGTGCCCGTCGCCGGCGTTCCCGACGGCAATGACCTGGGAGGTAAAGGATGAGCGACCAGGCTGTGACATCGAAGCCGGGGACCCCGATGGTCCTCGCCGACGGCGTCTCGAAGAGCTTCGGCTCCAACGAGGTGCTGAAGAGCATCTCGCTCTCGGTGAACCCGGGAGAGGTGCTCTGTATCGTCGGGCCGAGCGGCTCGGGCAAGTCGACCTTCCTGCGCTGCATCAACCACCTCGAACGCGTGGACGCCGGGCGACTGTCGGTCGACGGCCAGCTGGTCGGCTACCGCCAGCACGGCGACAAGCTCTACGAGCTGAAGCCGAAGGAGGCCGCGAGGCAGCGCCGCGAGATCGGGATGGTGTTCCAGCGGTTCAACCTGTTCCCGCACATGACGGCGCTCGAGAACGTGATCGAGGCGCCGATCCGGGTGAAGGGCGTGCCGAAGGCGCAGGCCGTCGCCCGGGCGCAGGAACTGCTGACCAGGGTGGGTCTCGGCTCGAAGGGTGACCACTATCCGGCGCACCTGTCCGGCGGTCAGCAGCAGCGCGTCGCCATCGCGCGGGCGCTCGCGATGGACCCGAAGCTGATGCTGTTCGACGAGCCCACCTCGGCGCTCGACCCCGAGCTGGTCGGCGAGGTCCTCGACGTGATGAAGGGGCTCGCCGCCTCCGGTATGACCATGATCGTGGTCACCCACGAGATGGGCTTCGCCCGCGAGGTGGCCGACGAGCTGGTCTTCATGGACGGCGGCGTGGTCGTCGAGTCCGGCGACCCGCGCGAGGTGCTCGCCAACCCGCAGCACCAGCGCACCCAGGCGTTCCTCTCCAAGGTGCTCTAGCGCGCGCTCTCACGAGATCGAGCCCAGGCCCACCCTTCGTTCCGACCGGCGCGTCGCGGTAAAAGGGCCTGGGCTCGTTCGCGTCCAACGATGGCACGAGCGGGCGCGTCCATGCCTGAGCGCTATAGGCATGTGCTTCCGGCGCCCGCGCGGCTGAACATTCTAATCACCCCGCTGGAGGAAGATCCTCAAAGACGGGGGGCATAACGGACCTTGCTGTCCGAGAGGCAACAACGCCTCCGACGATCACACCGACGAGAAGGATGGCCGTGCTCGTCGTCTCCGCGATGCTGCGCGCCTCTTCGCTCAGAGCGAGGCTCGCGAACGCTCCTATCGTCGCGCCACTCGCTCCGATCCAGACCGGGATTCGTGCGGAAGCGTGACCCCGTCGCCATGCTTCATCGGAGGACATGACCGATGGAACTCGAAGCCCTACCAGGCTGTTGATGCCGAGTCGCCCACGAGCGGCGGCTTCGATAGAGACAACAACCGCGACGGAGCCCAGAATGATGATAATGCTGACAAATATCATGGTGTAATCATAGCAAACTCCGGTCTGGAATTTAAAATGATACGATCAATTGTCTCGCGATCGGCAGTGTGTGCCGGGGGTGTTGATCGCGGGAATCACTGTCGTCAAGAAAACTAGGGAACATTTATGAATAGATTTGTCAAAATGCTGGTCACGATCGCGTCTTCGACGGCTCTTGTTGTCGCTAGCACCGTCCCAGCACACGCCAGCGAACCCGAGCCTTCGAGCGCGGCGGGGGAGACGACTTATTCGGGTCGGGATGTCATCGGGTTACTGGCATTCGGGGCTGGTCCTATCTTGGAAGCTCACCCTGAGCTGGAACCGTACTCGCCGACGAGTGAAAGCGTCTCCGAGTCGGCGATTGACGAGATTCACAAGCTGTATCTCGAGGCGGAGCCGGATTTCGATGCGCTCGTAACAGAGCCGCTCCAGTCGGGTGACCCGAGGCAGGCGGAGGCAGCACTCGAATCGTTCGCCGACGTGTCTGTTGAGGTGGCAGGCGAGTTGGGAATTGAGCTTCCCGACAACGTCGAGATTGCACCGATGGCTGCGATCATCTTTGTCGTCGTTGTCGCCGCAGTTGCGGGCGCAGTGGTGGGCACTGTACTCGGCGCCGTCAACATTCGCTACGCGGTCAACACGGTCGAATGGTGGGGTGCAGGGTTAGGTTCGAGTGCAATTACCGCTCAGAAGCGCGCGGCGGGGTTGGCTAAGGCGCTAGGGAACTAGGTTGAGACTCCCTCGAACAGATGAATCCGAGGGGGTCAAGGGATCGGACAGGGCGCTGTGGTCCTTTGCTAGCGCCCTGTCTCTTCTCGTGGCTTGGGGCGGCCTCAGTGTGTTCTTTTCCCTTCCCGACAATGTCCTAAGTAGTCCGGACCCCGGCCACAGGGCGATCAGGGCCGGATTTGCGACCATCTTCCCGCAGTCCTGGGGCTTCTTCACCAATCCGCCGCAAACCGAAGAACTGGGTATCTATACCTCGACGACCTTTGCGTCGCTCTTGCAAACGCCGCAGAACCGAGTGGAGAACGCGTTCGGGTTGAGCCGCGCTCAGCGAGCTCAAGGGCCAGAAGTCGCACTTCTGGCTGAGGAAGTGAAGTCATGGAAGAAATGCGACCTCAAGCAAACTCGACTGGAGTGTCTCGTCTCTGCTTCGAGGTTGGAGGCGCAGGTTGTCGACCGTGATATCCGTTACCGAACGATATGTGGCCTTGTTGTGGTCGCGAAAGAGCCATACACACCTTTCGAGTATCGGGATTTCGACCTCCCCGACCACACGATCGATTCGTACGCGAGATTGGATGTGCGTTGTCACTGAGTTCTCCCCCTCATCTATCTGCTCGGCTGAGACTCACGCTCGCGACTTTCGACATTCGTCGTGGCACGTTCACCGTGTTTCGGGCGGGAATAGCGCTTGCGCAGATCGTCTTCCTCGTCTTCACGCCATTTGATGCGCTGATGCAGGGCGTGGAAGGTTCTGCCGACTTACCAAATTGCGAAGGCTTGCGGTCCATTTCGGCGCTCTGTGTCGGAGGGCCTTCGGTCCCAGACGGAATACGGACCTTCGCAATGATCGCGCTGCTCGCGCTAGTGGTCGTGGGGTTCTTGCCGGCGGTCACGTCCGTCGTGCACGCGTGGATAGCAGTGTCTCTTTCCACAGGACTTGCCCTTCCTGACGGAGGTGACTCTGTCGCAGCGATCGTCTGCATAATCATGGTTTTCATCGCTGTTTCCGACAATCGTCTCTGGGCTTGGAAACTAAAGGACGAGCCCATTGGTCCCACGGCTCGCGGAATCGGATTCGCGGGAGTAGTCGCTCTCAGGATCCAAGTGGCCATTGTTTACCTGAACAGCGCCTTTGCGAAATTCAGCGTCGAAGACTGGGCAAATGGATCGGCTGAATACTATGTGTCGCGGAGTTACATGTTCGGAAGCGCCGGCTTCGTTGGCGAATCGCTTCGGGTCCTAACTTCGAACCCGCTGCTTCTTGCGACTATCACTTGGGGCGTGCTGCTGTGCGAAATAGCGATCGGGTTGTGCATCCTCCAAGGATTGACCGGGCGGAAGGTCGCATTTGCACTCGCATTGCTGCTTCACTCCGGAATCATTCTCTCTATCGGATTGTGGAGCTTTGGAATGATAATGATCGCCTTTGTAGGCATGGCCGCGATGCCGACCGAGCGACGTGTTCCGTTCGTGAAAGCTCCCCGCTGGGTGTCGGTGCGCGGCCAACGAGAGTTGGCCGCGTGACTGTGCTCTCCCCCTCCGGATGGAGCAGCGGTGCGAACATCCGGCGAGGGTTTCGCGTCCTGGTGCTCGTGGCAATTCTCTCAGTACTCACCGCCTGCGGGACAGCTCCGCCGATGGTCGGTTCCGCGCCAGCCTCGACGCAAGACCCTAAACTCGAAAAGCGACTTCATTGGATTGTCGAGAAACTCAACGCGCGCGAGAAGCTCACGCTGGATGAGCTGGTACCCGGGCTCGATGCCGAACGGTTCTCTTCCGAGGACACGGCGGGACTGCTCCAATACCTCAACTCGGTCATTCGCCCGCAAGGCCCGTTCGCGGTCGTCCACTATAGGCAGGTTGCCGGTGACTCCTCTGGTCTTGTTGCTTCGTTGAGGAGCAGATGGGGAGTCATTACCGACCTGATCTTTACATTGTCCGATCGAGAAAAGCTTGCTTCGTGGATGTTCAAGGCATCCGATTCCGTGCCGGACTCTGCGGAATCGCTGGAGGAGGTCAAGCAGCGGCTCCTGAATATCTCGCCTCACCTGAGTTTGCTAGTTCAGCGATCCCGTTCGGGAAAAGTCGTCACGGACATTGGCGTTGATGCCGCAGACTCGAAGCCGATGGCTTCGCTATTCAAGTTGTACGTGCTTGGCGCAGTTGTGAGGGAGATCTCGGAGGCGAGGCTTTCCTGGGGGCACGCCCTTACCGTGCGTGAGGAAATCAAGAGCCCGGGCACGGGCACCCTTCGAGACGCGCCCGATGGTGCTGAGGTCTCAGTCCTGGATGCTGCGAAACGAATGATCGACGTTAGCGACAACACGGCCGCGGACATGCTTATGCAAATTGTCGGGTCAGAAGCGCTTGCGAGCGCGGTCAGGGATCTCGGACATCACGATCCGAAAGCACTGGATCCCTTCTTGTCTAGCCGCGAGATGTTCGCGCTTGCCGTTGGGGAGGCCAACGATGCTGCAGCAGGCTGGGCGGACTATGACCGTGAGGCCAAACGAGCAATCATCGCATCGATCGATAGTTCGCCGATTGAGCTTGATCAGTTGAGTACGGACCAAGCCTTTTGGCCGCGAGGGCTCGACTGGTTTGCAAACGCCGAGGACATTTCCGCGGCACTGCGCCAACTGGGTTCGATGATCAGTGAACATCCGGAACTCCGTGAGGTTCTCCAATCAACATCGGCGAGCGATCCTGCGATCGATGAGCTGGGCATACATGTGTATAAAGCTGGAACGGCTCCCGGTGTATTTTCGTCAGCATTCATGGCGGAGTTGAGGGATGGAACCGTCGTTACCGCGGTCGCTCAGATAGCCGTTAATGACAACGGGGTCTCGCTTGACCTGCAGCGAGATGTAGCGACGAGCCTGGTCGCGGATGCGCTTCGGATCTCGGGGAACCGAGGCGCACCGGGGTAGCCGTTCGTCGAGTCGCAAACGAGGCAACGAGGAAGGTCAGCCGCCGAGGACCTTGCGGATGCGCTGGAGGGAGACGGACTCGGCGGTGCCGAGCGACTGGGCGAAGAGGGAGACGCGGAACTCTTCGAGCATCCACCGGGCGTGAACGACGTTGGCGGGGGCGTCCGGCGCTGGCGGGATGCGGCCGCCCGCCTCGGTGTAGAGGGCGACGGCGGTTTCCACCTGCGTCTGCCAGGCGCGGTCGCGGCCCGGGTTCACCGGTAGGGCGGCGATGCGCTGGCTGATGCCGTTCAGGTAGCGGGGCAGGTGCTGCAGCTGGTCGAGGCCGGTCGCGGAGACGAACCCCGGGTAGACGAGTCCGGCGAGCTGCGCCTTCGCGTCGTTGAGGGCGGACAGGAACACCAGGCTGGTGGCACCGCCGATCGCCTTCTCCGCTGCGCGGGCGGCGGTCAGGATGCGTGTGACCAGCGCCACCGTCGTGAACATCGAGTCCATGACGATGGCGGAGACGCGGTCGCGGACCGCCTCGAACTCGGCGCGCATGAACACCTGGCCGTCCGGCTTCATCCGGTACAGCACGCTGTCGATCACGGCCAGCAGGCAGTCGTCGAAGAGCGCCTTCGTGTTCGGGTACGGGCTCGCAGCCAGGGTCAGCTTCTCGTTCGAGGTGAGGTGCTGCTGCACGTACGCCACCGGCGACGGGATGCTCGCCAGCAGCAGGCGCCGCACGCCGCCGGGCATCGCTCTGGCCTGGTCGGCGGGGGTGCCCATCAGCCGGATGCTCACGCTGTCGCCGTCGTCGACGAGCGCCGGGTACGCCCTGATCACGTTCTTCGAGCCGCCTGGACCCTCCTGGGTGCTGTCGAGGAAGCGAGGGAGCTCGTCGATGTCCCAGGTGGTGAGGCCGGAGCGCTCGATCGCGTTCGGGGTGCGCGCCTCGGCGACGCGGGCCACCGAGTCCCTGGCTCGGGACCGCAGCCTGTCCTGCAGCACCGCGAGGTCTTTGCCGGAGGCGATCGGGCGGCCGCGTTCGCCGACCACCTGGAACGTGGGAGACAGGTGGGCCGGGATGCGCTCCCGCTCGAAGTCGGAGCCGCTCACCCGGGACCCGGTCATCCTGCTGATCGTGGCTGCGAGAGTGTCGGCGAGGGAGGCGGCGGGCTTCTCGCCGTCGTGGGCGTGCATCCCTGCTGTGCCGCTCAGCTCGCCGAGCAGCCGGGTCGCCCAGTCGGCGGCGGGGACCACCTGACGGCGGATCGCCTTCGGCAGCGCCTTGATCATGGCCGTGACCAGGTCGTGGCGGAGGCCGGGCACCTGCCAGTCGAAGCCGTCCGGCAGGAGGCCGGCGAGCAGGGGCAGCGGCACCTGCACGGTCACGCCGTCGTCTTCCGCTCCCGGTTCGAAGCGGTAGCGCAGGGTCAGCTGCTGGTCGCCCTGGCGCCACACCGGAGGGAACGCGTCGTCGTCGACCGGGGCGGAGTCCGCATCCAGCAGCGCATCCTGCGTCATCGTCAGCAGGTCGGGGGTGTCGTTCCTGGCCTTCCTCCACCAGCCCTCGAACGAGCGGGTCGAGACGACTTCGGCCGGGATGCGCGCGTCGTAGAACTCGAACACGGCCTCGTCGTCGTTGAGGATGTCGCGGCGCCGGGTGCGCTCCTCCAGCTCGCGCAGCTCGGCCCGCAGCTTGGTGTTGGCACGGTCGAACGCCTGCTTCGAGTCCCACTCGCCCTCCACCAGGGCGTGCCGGATGAACAGCTCGCGGGACAGCTCCTGGTCGATGCGCGCATACTGCACCCGGCGGCGCGGGATGATGGGCACGCCGTACAGGGTGACCCGCTCGTAGGCGACGACGGCGCCCTGGTTCTTCTCCCAGTGCGGCTCGCTGTAGCTGCGCTTGCAGAGGTCGCCCGCGATCGGCTCGGCCCAGGCGGGGTCGATGGCGGCATTCATCCTGGCGAACAGGCGGCTCGTCTCCACGAGCTCCGCGCTCATCAGTGCGTTCGGCTGCTTCTTGGCGAGCGTCGAGCCGGGGAAGATCACGAACCGGGTCTGGCGGGCGCCGAGATACTCGGCCGATCGGGCGCCGCGCGCGCCGCCCTTGTTGCCGGACGCCGTGAGGTCTTTGAGCCCGATGTGCGAGAGCAGACCGGCGAGCAGCGACTTGTGGATGCCATCCGGGTTGACGGACGGCTGACCCATCGTGAGGCCGAGCGGTTTGGCCAGCTGACGCAGCTGACGGTAAACGTCCTGCCACTCGCGCACCCGCAGGAAGTTCAGGAACTCGGCCTTGCACATCCGGCGGAACGCGCTCGACGACAGCTCCTTTTGCTTCTCCTCCAGGTAGTTCCAGAGGTTGAGCAGGGTGAGGAAGTCGCTGGTCGGGTCGGCGAAGCGGGCGTGCTGCTCGTCGGCCGTGCCTCGGCGCTCCACCGGGCGTTCGCGCGGGTCCTGGATGGTGAGCCCTGCGACGATGGCCATCACCTCGCGGGAGGTGTTGTGCCGCTTGGACTCCACGACCATCCGGGCGAAGCGGGGGTCGATGGGCAGCTGCGCGAGGTTGCGGCCGACCTTCGTCAGCGCGTTCTCGCCGTCCTTGGTCTTCACCACGGCGCCGAGCTCCGCCAGCAGATCGAGACCGTCCTTGATGCCCCGCGAGTCCGGCGGGGTGAGGAACGGGAAAGCGGCGATGTCACCGAGGCCCAGCGAGATCATCTGCAGGATGACGGCGGCCAGGTTGGTGCGCAGCACCTCCGGCTCGGTGAACTCGGGGCGCTTCTCGAAGTCCTCCTGCGAGTACAGCCGGATGGCGATGCCGTCGCTGGTGCGGCCGGAACGCCCGGAGCGCTGGTTGGCGCTCGCCTGCGAGATGGCCTCGATCGGGAGGCGCTGCACCTTGGCGCGGACGCTGTATCGGCTGATGCGGGCCGTGCCGGCGTCCACCACGTACTTGATGCCCGGCACGGTGAGGCTGGTCTCCGCGACGTTGGTGGCGAGCACGACCCTGCGCCGGATGCCCGGCATGCTGGACGGCTGGAACACCCGGTGCTGCTCGGCGGAGGACAGGCGGCCGTAAAGCGGGAGGACCTCGGTGCCCGGCAGGTTGCGTCCGCGCACGGCGTCCGCCGCATCCCGGATCTCGTTCTCGCCGGAGAGGAACACCAGCACGTCGCCCGGCGCCTCGCGGGCGAGCTCGTCGAGGGCGTCGTTGATTCCCTGCAGGTAGTCGCGGTCGGCGGAGGGGACGGGATCGACGTCCTCGTCGTCGTCGTCCGTGAGTGCGTCAGCGACGAGCGGCCGGTAGCGGACCTCGACGGGGTACGTGCGTCCGGAGACCTCGACGATCGGGGCGGGGGTGCCGTCCGCTGAGGCGAAATGCGCGGCGAAACTCTCCGGGTCGATGGTCGCCGACGTGATGATGACCTTGAGGTCGGGACGCTTCGGCAGCAGCTGCTTCAGATAGCCGAGCAGGAAGTCGATGTTGAGGCTGCGCTCGTGCGCCTCGTCGATGATGATCGTGTCGTACTTGCGGATCATCCTGTCGCGGTGGATCTCGTTGAGCAGGATGCCGTCCGTCATCAGCTTGATGCGGGTGTCGGAGGAGACGCGGTCGGTGAACCGCACCTGGTACCCGACAGTCGCGCCGACGTCCTCGCCGAGCTCCTCGGCGATGCGCTCCGCGATGGTGCGGGCGGCGAGGCGGCGCGGCTGCGTGTGGCCGATATTCGTGCGCCCGAGCTCCAGGCAGATCTTCGGCAGCTGGGTGGTCTTGCCCGACCCGGTCTCGCCGGCCACGATGACCACCTGGTTGTCGCGGATGGCGCGGGCGATCTCATCCCGTTTCTGACTGACCGGCAGCTCGGGAGGGAAGGTGATCGTGGGAGACATGAGCCTTCCATCCTCCCATGTCACGGGCGGAATGTTGCAATATCCATTCCGGCAGCCGCGGGAGTAGGTTTCGTAACAACCCGAACGGGTTCTTTTGTCAATGGAGACAGGGAGCACACGCATGAGCCACGGTTTCGCCACGATGTCGGTCGCGAGCATCCTCGCAGAGACGGCCCACCGGATGCCCGACAACGTCGCGCTGATCTTCGGAGATCAGCAGATCGCATACGGAGACCTCTGGGAGCAGACCCGCCAGTACGCGGGGGCCCTCCGCGCCCGCGGCGTCGGGGAGGGGGACGCGGTCGCCCTGCTGCTTCCCAACGTCCCGGACTTCCCTCGCTCGTACTACGCGGTGCTCGCGCTCGGCGCGATCGTCGTGCCCGTCCACGCGCTGCTCAAGGCGGAGGAGATCGCGTACGTGCTGCGCGACAGCGGGGCGAAGCTGCTAATCTGCGCCGCACCGCTGCTCGGCGAGGGCGCGAAGGGTGCAGCGCTCGCCGGCGTCGAGACGCTGTCCGTGCTCGTGCCGGACGAGTCCGTCGGCGCGCTGCCGTTCGCCAGGCTCGAAGACGAGGCACGGGATGCGCAGCCCATCGACACCTACGTCCCTCGCGACCCGCTCGACACGGCCACCATCCTGTACACGAGCGGCACCACCGGCAAGCCGAAGGGGGCGGAGGGCTGTCACTTCTCGCTGGTCGAGCAGGTGAACGTGCTGCTGGCCGGGACGCTCGACATCGGGCAGGACGACCGCATCCTGGGCTGCCTGCCGTTGTTCCACACGTTCGGGCAGACCTGCGTGATGAACATCGGCTTCCGGGCGGGCGCAGCGATCGTGCTCGTGCCGAAGTTCGACGGCGCGACGGCCCTCTCCCTGCTGAACGCCAACGCCTGCACGATCATGACCGGCGTGCCGACCATGTACATCGCGCTGCTCGAAGCGGCCAAGACCAACGACGAGCGGCCGCCGCTGCGCTACGGGATGAGCGGGGGCGCCGCCATCCCGGTCGCCGTGATCGAGCGCATGAAAGAGGTCTACGGGATCGACGTGCACGAGGGGTACGGGCTCACGGAGACCTCGCCGGTCGCGTCGTTCAACCATCGAGGGAAGCCCACCAGGGTGGGAACGGTCGGCACGCCGATCTGGGGCGTGGATGTGGAGATCGCCGACGCGGAGGTCGACGGCAGGATCGAGTTGCTGCCGCGCGGAGAGCTCGGCGAGATCGTGGTGCGCGGGCACAACCTGATGAAGGGCTACCTCAACCTCCCGGAGGCGAACGCGGAGGCGGTCGTCGACGGCTGGTTCCGCACGGGCGATCTCGGCACGAAGAGCGACGACGACTACATCACCATCGTCGACCGCAAGAAGGACATGATCGTGCGCAACGGCTACAACGTGTACCCGCGCGAGGTCGAGGAGGTGCTGTCGACGCATCCGGCCGTTGCGATGGCCGCCGTATTCGGGGTCAGTCACGAGACGCACGGCCAGGAGGTGATGGCGGTGGTCACGGTGATGCCGGGGATGAGCGCGGACGGCGACGACCTGGTGGCGTTCGCTCAGGAGCACATCGCCGCGTACAAGTTCCCGCGGAGGGTGGTGATCCTGGATGCGCTGCCGCTCGGACCGAGCGGGAAGGTGCTGAAGCGGGAGCTGGTGGCGCGGTTCGAGGAGGAGGGCGCCTAGCCGAGGGTCGACACCGTCGGCACGACGGAGTCGCTGAACACCTCGGGCACGCCGGGCTGGAAGTCGCCGGAGAGGTAGAGCCGGACGCCCTTCGTCGGGCGGTCGGCGTCCGCCACTTCCGCCGCATCCCGCAGCGACTGGGAGAACCAGGCGTCGCCGAGCAGCGCCAGGGAGAACGCGAGCGCCTCCGCGTCGGTCGGCGCCGTGCTCTCGTCGTCGCGTGCGACGGCGCTGAGCTTGGTGGCGATGAGGGTGATCGGCTGCCCTTCGCTCGCGCCGATGCAGGTGCAGGCGAACACGCACAGCACGTCGTCGCGTTCGGGGGAGGCGATGGCGATGGGCTCGGTGGACTGGGGATGCCCGTCGGCGGTCGCGGCGTCGATCAGGGTGAACATCCGGTCGCGCATCGTGGCGAACCGCTCGGCGTTGCCGGCCAGGAGTGCCTCGGCCAGGTGGTCGACCTGCTCGCGCGTCGTCATGCTGACGACGCTAGCGCACGCGGACCCCAGGCACGGGTGCGCATCCGGCCGGTCGTCAGGGCGCCGTGTCGAGGGTGCGCAGCCGGTAGGAGGAGTGCAGGTAGAAGGCGGAGAGCGCCGCGTAGACCACGCACGCGACGGTGGGCACGAACGCGTCAGCGGGCTTGGAGGCGAGCGCGCCCAGCAGGGCGATGCCCGCGGCGACGGCCAGCCCGCCGCCGATCCAGAAACCGGCGGCGGGGCGGGCGGTCGCGCGCCACCACACCCGCGGGTCTTCGCGGTTCTCTTCGATGCCGCGGAACGTGCGAACGCCGATGGTGACGTACGCCACGTTGAGGATCGCGACGATCAGCACGTCGATCGTGGGGTTGACGAGCCGCTGGAAGATGAACACGTTCAGCACCAGCAGGAGCCCGTAGCCGCCGATGATGTAGATGATCTTCCCGGTGATCGTCACAATGCGCACACGGCGAGCCTACGGGCTCCGCAGGGAGGGGTGGTGCTGCTGGTGCTAGTTGACCTCGTTGGGGTGCGCGCTGACGCGGCCCTCGCGCTCCATCGAGGTGATCGCGGCGACCTCGTCGGCGGTCAGCTCGAAGTCGAACACGTCGAAGTTCTCCGCCATGCGCTCGCGGCGGTTCGACTTGGGGAAGACGATGTTGCCGGTCTGCAGGTGCCAGCGGATGACGACCTGAGCGGGCGTCTTGCCGTGGGCGGCAGCCGGGCCGGACACCTCGGGGGCGTCGAAGAGCGGGTACTTGCCCTGGCCGAGCGGGCCCCAGGCCTCGATCTGGATGCCGTGCTCGCGGGCGAACGCGGTCACCTCCGGCTGCTGGTGCGCCGGGTGCAGCTCGATCTGGTTCACGGCGGGGACGATGTCCGTGTTCGCGAGCAGCTTCTCCAGGTGCGGCACGAGGAAGTTGGAGACGCCGATCGCCTTCGCGCGGCCACTGGCGTAGATGGTCTCCAGCGACTTCCACGCCTCGACGAAGGTGTCCTTCTCCGGGGTGGGCCAGTGGATGAGGTACAGGTCCACGTAGTCGAGGCCCAGCTTCTCGAGCGACTCGTCGAAGGCGGCCTGCGCGTCGGTCTGGCGGTCGTTCCACAGCTTGGTGGTGACGAACAGGTCGTCGCGGGCGATGCCGGAGGAGGCGATGGCCTCGCCGACGCCGGTCTCGTTGCCGTAGATCGCGGCGGTGTCGATGTGGCGGTATCCGACCTCGAGCGCGTCGGTGACGATGCGCGTGGTCTCGGCCGGGTCGACGCGGAAGACGCCGAAGCCGAGCTGCGGGATCACGGTGCCGTTGTTGAGTTCCAGGGTGGGGATATTTGCGTTTGCAACCATTCTTCTACGGTAATCCCTGGCGTTCAGCAGTTCCAACCGCCATCGCTTATGAATTCACCTGCGCCGGTTCTGAATCGGAGAAGCCTCGGCGGGAGATGACGCCGTGTTGCGCTCCAGGTTTACGCCGCGTGACGCCCAGCCTGGTATTCCGGGATGCACGGGCTTAGCGTCGCAGGCATGTCTCAGCTCTCGCCCATCCCGTCGAACCCGTCCGCCCGGCCGCTGCGCGTCGTCGCGGTGTCCGGCAGCCTGCACACGCCGTCGAAGACCACGGCGCTCGTCAAGGAGATCCTCGCGTCGTTCGGGCGCGAGCTGCCGATCGACGCGCACCTCATCGCCGTGAACGAGATCGGCCCCGACTTCGCCGGGGCGCTCCGCCGCGACGAGCTGCCCGCGTCGGTCGAGGCCGAACTGCAGCGGATCGAGTCCGCCGACCTGCTCGTCGTCGCGAGTCCCGTGTACCGGGCGTCGTTCACCGGGCTGTTCAAGCACCTGTTCGACTTCGTCGGCCAGTATGCGCTCGTCGACACCCCCGTGCTGATCGCGGCGACGGGAGGTTCCGACCGCCACGCGCTCATCATCGAGCACCAGTTCCGGCCGCTGTTCGGCTTCTTCCAGGCGCTCACGCTGCCCATCGGCATCTACGCGAACGACTCCGACTTCACCAACGGCGCCGTGAGCGGCCTCGACCTGCACGAGCGCATCGATCTGGCCGTCGCCCGGGCGATCCCGCTGATCCGCAGCAACGTGGCGGAGGCCGAGTCGATCGCCAAGTACCTGGGACGCTGATGGCGGCGGACGGGGGAGCGATTCGGCGGGGAACGGAGCGTCGCCCGTGACCAGGCAGCTCATCCTCGGCGCGGTGTTCCGTGCGCTCGGCGCCTTCCCGTCCGGCTGGCGATACCCGGGCGCCCACAACGACCCGCTCCGCGACCCCGCCGTGCTGCGCAGGACGGCGCGTGCGGCGGAGGCGGCGAAGTTCGACTACCTCTTCTTCGGCGAGTGGCTCGCCACCGGCCCGGACCTCGAGTTCCGCGACCCCGACCTGCTGGCCAGGATGGACCCGCTGAGCGCCATCTCCTACCTGGCCGGCGTCACCCGGCGCATCGGCCTGATCGCCACGGCCAACACCGGGTACTACGACCTGTTCACGCTGGCGCGGCAGACCGCATCCATCGACCGGCTGAGCGGAGGGCGGGCCGGGATCAACCTGGTCACCGGGGCGGACCCGCGCGCGGCAGCCAACCACGGCAGGGACCCGCTCGGCGGAGCCGAGCCGCGCTACGACGAGGCCGACGAGTACGTGCGGGCGCTCCGGATGCTCTGGGACAGCTGGGAGGACGACGCGTTCCTGCGCGACAGGGCGTCCGGCCGGCTGATCGACCCCGAGAGGCTGCACAGGACGGATGCCGTCGGAGCGCACGTCAGGGTGGCCGGGCCGCTGACCGCACCGCGGCCGGTGCAGGGCCACCTGCCGATCGTGCACGCGGGCGGCTCCGCCCGGGCGCGGCGCCTGGCCGGCGAGCTCGCCGACGTCTCGATCGTGGCCGTCGCGTCGATCGCCGACGCGCAGAGCGTGCGCGCGGAGACGAGCGCGCGCGCAGCTGCAGCCGGACGCACGGACGGCGGCCCCCGCATCGTGACGCCGATCCTCCCTGTCGTCGCCGGCACGACGGAGGAGGCGCAGGCGGTCTACGACACGCTGCTCGGGCTGGTGCCGCTCGCCGGTGACCGTGCTGCACAGGCGGCGGGCATCCAATCCGTGGACTTCCCGGGGAATCGCACGATCAGGGCGCTCTCCGGCATCGTCGGCGTGCCCCTCGGCACCCCGGAGCTCGACGCCGAGGTGCCGCTGCGGGTCGCGCGGCGCTTCTCCGAGGGCGGCCAGCGGCTGCTGGAAGCGGTGCAGACCCGCACCGGCAGGCGGATCGGCGGCGAGCATCCCGTGACGTACCGGAGGCTGCTCGCCGCGCACGCCGCGCCCGCCGGCGCGGTCGTCGGGTCGGGGAGCGAGGTCGCCGACCAGCTGGAGGCGTGGTTCGGCTCGGGCGCCGTCGACGGCTTCAACATCCTCCCGCCGTTCCTCCCCGCCCAGCTCGACGCGTTCACCGCGCTGGTCGTGCCGGAGCTCCAGCGCCGCGGGATCGCCCGCACCGAGTACGAGGGCACCACCCTCCGCGACCACCTCGGGCTGCCCCGCCCAGCCAACCTGCACGTCGCGGACGCCGGCCGAGCGCGCGCCCAGGGCTTCTCGGCCTGAGACTCCGCCACGGGACGAGGCCCCGCCCCGGGACGAGGACTCCGCCACGGGACTAGGGTGGGCGGCATGGCGAACCGGCTCGCTGACGCGATCAGCCCGTACCTTCGCGCCCACGCGGACAACCCCGTCGACTGGTTCCCCTGGGGTGCTGAGGCGTTCGAGGAGGCGCGGCGGCGGGATGTGCCCGTGCTCATCTCGATCGGCTACGCCACCTGCCACTGGTGCCACGTGATGGCCAGGGAGAGCTTCAGCGACGCCGCGCTCGCCGAGAGCCTGAACGCGCGGTTCGTGGCCGTCAAGGTGGACAGGGAGGAGCATCCGGAGGTCGACGCCGGCTATCTCTCCGCCGCCAGCGCGTTCACCGGCAACCTCGGCTGGCCGCTGACCGTGTTCGCCACACCGGATGGGCGGGCCTTCTTCGCCGGGACGTACTTCCCTCCGGTGGCCGTCGACGGGCGGGCGTCGTTCCGTCAGGTGCTCGACGCGGTGTGGGATGCGTGGAGGGAGCGGAGGAGCGAGGTGGAGAGCAACGCCGCGGCCGTCGTCGCGGCGCTCGAAGCCGCATCCACTGCTGCCACCGCCGTCTCCGAGCTGCCGGATGCCCGCGCACTGGACGCGGCGGTGACGGCGCTCGCCGCGGCGGAGGACGAGCGGTACGGCGGATTCGGGACGGCGCCGAAGTTCCCCGTCGCACCCGTGCTCGGCTTCCTGCTCGCCAGGGACAGCGGGAGGGAGCTCGGCGCGCGCACGCTGCGCCTGATGGCCGAATCCCCGCTGCGCGACCCCGTCGACGGCGGCTTCTTCCGCTACGCGACCCGCCGCGACTGGAGCGAGCCGCACTACGAGCGGATGCTCTACGACAACGCGCTGCTGCTGCGCTGCTACGCGGACGCCTGGCAACAGGCGGGGGAGCCGTGGGCGGAGCGCGCGGCGGACGGGATCGCCGCGTTCCTGCTCGGAGTGCTGCGGAGGCCGGAGGGCGGATTCGCGTCCGCACAGGACTCGGAGAGCACGATCGACGGCGCCCGCGTCGAGGGCGCGTATTACCGGCTGCCCGCTGCGGAACGGGCACGCCTGGAGCCGCCACCTGTCGACGCCAAGGTGCTCACCGGCTGGAACGGGTTCGCGATCGGCGCACTCGCCCGGGCGGCGTTCATCCTGGACCGTCCGGCCTGGCTGGCGGCGGCGCGGCAGGCGGCCGACGACCTGCTCGACCGCCACCGCAGTGCGGACGGCCTGCTCGTGCGCGCCTCCCTCGGCGAGCGCGTGTCCGAGGCGGCCGCCACCCTCGAAGACTACGGAGCGTTCGCCTCCGGACTGCTCGACCTCGCGCTCGCGTCCGGCGACCCGCGCTACGCCGCGGCAGCACGCGACCTGATCGACCTGTGCATCGACGCGGCCGGAGACGCCGAGTGCCCGTTCGAGACGCCGGGCGGAGGCGATCCCGTGCTGCAGAGCAGCGGGATGGGCGTGCGCGTCGACCCGTCGGAGGGCGCGTACCCGTCCGGCCTCACGTCGGCGGCGTCCGCTGCGCACACCCTGTTCCTGCTCTCGGGGGAGCGCCGCTACGAGCGAGCGGCCCGCGAGGGAATGCGCGTGGTCGCCGCCCAGGCGGTCGGAACGCCGAGCGCGTTCGGCGCTGCGCTGGAACTGATGTCGCGGCTCGCGGAGGAACCCGAGCAGCTGGTGCTGGTGACGCCCGGCGCGGAGGGCTTCGACCGCATCCGGCCGGCGCTGATGGATGCGCGGGGACGCGACCTGCTCGCCGCCGTGCGGCGCCGGGGTGCGGCGCTCACCGCGGCGGCGGACGATGCGGGTGCTGCGGCGTTCGCGGCCGAGGGCTTCGAGCTGTATGCGGGGCGCGCATCCATCGGGGGAGAGGCGGCGGCGTACCTGTGCCACGACTTCGTCTGCGACCTGCCGGTGACGACGGCGGACGCGCTGGGCTGATCGCGCGCTGCTGGCCGCGTGCGCTACGCGCGTTCGAGCCGGTCCAGCAGCTCCCACACGGCGGCGCTCAGCTCGGGGTGGGTCAGCGCGATCCTGCGCAGCACGTCGTACTCGAAGCGCGCGAACATCGCCCGGCCCGCGGCGGGATGGTGGGCACGGGACTGCTCGTCGGCCAGGTCGAACGCGTCGACGGCGCTGGCGCGCAGGCCGATGACGACCTGCTGGTCGACGCTCGGCAGATCGGGGATGAACTGCCACGGGTCCTCGCCCGCCCGGCAGCGGTGCTCGATGATCGCCGCGAGCTCGTCGCGGGCTTGCTGCCGCAGCACCTCGATACTCGTCGGCACGTGTTCCGCCACGTCGTCCCTCCCCTCCGCGATCGTCCGTCCGCACGCGCCGTCGCGCACAGTGCGTACAGCCTAAACGCCGACGGCCGCAGCTGACGAAACCGCGCCACCCCGCGCATCCGGATGCCCGCAGGCCCCGGTCAGCTGGTGCGGGAGAGCAGGAACGCGTTGAGGTCGGCGGTGAGGGCCGCGTCGACCGGGAATTCGCGCCCGTCGAGCGCCGTGATCGGCGCGGCCTGGCGCACGCTGGACACGAGCCAGAGCGCGTCGGCGCGCGTCAGCTCGTCGGCGGTGATCTCCTCGTAGACCGTGTCGTAGCCACGGGCGGCGAAGAACTCGAAGACGCTGGCCTGGGTGGTCCCCGCGAGGATGCCCTGGTCGGTCTGCGGCGTCCTGATCGTGGTGCCGGAGCGCAGGATCACGTTGGACGTCGGCCCTTCGAGGGCGAACCCGTCCGAGCTGAGGAAGATCACATCGTCCGCCCCGCGCCGAACCGCCTCGCGCTGGGCGGCGCGGTTCACCGCGTAGGAGAGGGTCTTCGCGCCCTGCAGCAGCCACGGAGAGGTCTCGGCGACGTCGTGCCGGTAGCCGCGGTCGAGGGTGACCACCCGGATGCCCTGGCGCGGCGCGGAGAAGTCCTCCCCCTCGTCCACGAACACCCAGCCGCTGGGGACGCCCGCCCCTTCGACGCCGCGCGTGTAGATGAGCTTCGCGAACAGCTCGGCGTCTCCGCCGTTGCGCTGCAGGTAGTCGGCGACGCCGGCCTGCACGGCCGCGCGCCACACGTCGGCCGCCGGGGCGGGCAGGTCGAGCAGGTCGGCGGAGTGCGCCAGCCGGGCGAGGTGCGGTTCGAGCGCCTGCGGGTGGCCGCCGATCACGGCGACGGTCTCGAAGACGCCGTCTCCGCGGGTGACGCTCAGGTCGGTGACGCGCACCTGCGGGGCGTCGAAGTCGGCGAGAACGAAGCCGGCGTCCCCGGCGTCGGGGGTGCCGGTGGGAGTGGTGATGGTGAGCAGCGTCGCACGGGTCATGGTCCTATTGTGACCCTCCCTCGGCTGTGTCCCTAGGTGCGCTGTTGCCCTACCTGGTCTCCCGGATACGGAACGCGTCGTCCCCGGCCGGTGCTGCGTCGCTGACCGCCACGTCCGCCACCTCCGAGCCCGGCGGGCCCGTACGGAGCCAGTCGAGCATCCTGTCGACCGGCTCCTGGTCGCCCTCGACCTCCACCTCGACGCTGCCGTCCGCCCGGTTGCGGGCGAACCCGGTGACGCCCAGCCGGTGCGCGGTCTCCCTGGCGCTCCACCGGAAGCCGACACCCTGCACGGAACCTGTCACGATCGCTCTCTTGCGGACCATGTGCCCATTCTGCTCCGCAGCCCGCCCGCGTGGGACCGCCGGCACCGGATGCGTTTGAATAGTCCGGTGACCGCATCCCCCATCGCCGCCCTCCGCTCCGACCTCGCCGCCGCCGACTTCACCGTGGCGCGCGTCACGGCGCTGTGGGGTGCAGAAGCCGCCGACGCGCTGCACCGCGGGCAGCGCATCCCGGCTCTGCGGGCACTGGACGCCCGCACTGGCGTATCGGGCCCGACCCCGCTGGCGACGCTCGCCGCGGTGTTCCTGCTCGGCCGTCCGGCCACCGGGGACGACCTGGCGGAGGCGTTCCCCGCGCTGGGCGTGGACGGCGCCGTCGCGCTCGGGCTGATCTCCTCGACGGGAGGCGACCGGTTCTTCGCTGCCGTCGACCTGCGGCCGTACAGCTTCGTGGATGCGCACGGCGCGGCAGACTGGTGGATCGTCTCCGACCTCGGCGAGCTCTCCCTCGGCCACGCGCTCCCCGTCGACCACGTGCTCGGCGTCGGCGGAGCATCCACGACCCTCAGCGGGCTGATGCTGCAGAACCCGGTCGACCGGGTGCTCGACCTCGGCACCGGATGCGGCATCCAGGCCATGCACGCCTCCCGCCACGCCAACCACGTGGTCGCCACCGACATCTCGCAGCGCGCCATCGACCTCGCCGCTCTCAACGTCGAACTGAACGGGATCGAGGGCGTCGAGTTCCGGCTCGGCAGCCTGTTCGAGCCGGTGGAGGGGGAGACCTTCGACCACATCGTGTCGAACCCGCCGTTCGTGATCACGCCGCGCGCCGAGGGTGTGCCGGAGTACGAATACCGCGACGGCGGGATGGTGGGCGACGCGCTGGTGCAGGCGGTGATCAGCATGGCGGGGGAGTATCTGGCGCCGGGCGGGGTGGCGCAGCTGCTGGCGAACTGGGAGTACCGCGGGGGCGGTGACGGCGCGGGCGATGGCGCGGGCGAGGGCGCGGGGGACGGATTCGCCAGGGTCGATGGGTGGCTCGACGCATCCACTGTTCCCGTCGACGCGTGGGTGGTCGAGCGCGACGTGGAGGACGCCGCCCGCTACGCGGAGACCTGGATCCGTGACGGCGGCACGCGGCAGGGCACCGACGCCTTCGACCGGCTGATGTCCGCCTGGCTGGACGACTTCGAGAGCAGGGACGTGCGCTCGGTCGGCTTCGGCTACGTGCTGCTGCGCCGTCCGATCACGGGAGAGCCGACGCTGAGGAGGCTCGAGCGCAGGCACGGGGCGCTCGGCTCCAACGAGGCGGGGCTCGGCGTGCATCTCGGCGACAGCCTGGCGGCCCACGACTGGCAGGCCGCCCTCGACGACGCGGCGTTCGCCTCGCATCGCTACGCGGTCGCCGGCGACGTGACGGAGGAACGGCACTTCTGGCCGGGCGACGACGCCCCCACCGCGATGCTCCTGCGCCAGGGCGGCGGGTTCGGCAGGACCGTGCAGGGGGACACCGGCCTGATCGCCCTCGTCGGAGCGTGCGACGGCGAGCTCAGCGTCGCGGCGATCGTCGCGGCCCTCGCGCAGCTGCTCGAGGTGGACGAGAGTGCTCTGTTCGCGGAGCTGGTGCCCGCGGTGCGTGCGCTCGTGGTGGACGGGTTCCTGGTTCCGGTGGAGTGATCAGCGCTCGACCGGCACCAGGCGCACCTCGCCGAGCACCCCGTCCGCGACCGTCGCGGTCAGATACGTGCCCACCGGCTGCCGCCTGCGGTCGGTCGGGGATCCCGGGTTGAGCAGCCGCAGACCGTTCGGCGCCGTCGTGTCCCACGGGATGTGGCTGTGCCCGAACACCAGCACATCCGTGTCGGGGAAGGCCTGCGCGCAGCGCAGCTCGCGCCCTGTCGCCTGTCCGGTCTCGTGGACCACCGCGAACCGCAGCCCGCCGAGTTCCGCCGTCGCGATCTCGGGAAGACGCTCCCGGAGCACCCCGTGGTCGTTGTTGCCGTGGACGGCGATCAATCGCCGGGAGCGCGCCTCCAGGAGGTCGAGCGTCGCCGCATCCACCCAGTCACCGGCGTGCACGACCACGTCCGCGTCGTCGATCGCCGCGAGCAGCTGGGGCGGGAGTGCCTTGGCACGCGCGGGGACGTGGGTGTCGGAGACCAGCAGGAGGCGGAGCGGCGCGTCGGGCATGGCTCCAGCGTGGCACGGCGGCGGCGATCCCTCCACAGCCCACGCTCCCGGCGACTTTTCCACCATTCGACGGCAAACGGTTCGCAATCGTGCGGCACAGGAATAGCGTCGGAGCATGGAACTTCGCACTCTCGGAAACAGCGGCACGATCGTGTCGGAATACGCACTCGGCACCATGACCTTCGGGGCGGAGGCCGACGAGCAGACCTCGCACCTCATCATCGACACCTATCTGGAGGGCGGCGGCAACTTCATCGACACGGCCGACGTCTACAGTGCAGGCACCTCGGAGACCATCATCGGACGCTGGCTGGCGCAGAACCCCGGCCGGCGCGGCGAGGTGGTCATCGCCACCAAGGGCCGCTTCCCGATGGGAGAGGGCCCGAACGACGTCGGCCTGTCCCGCACCCACCTCCGGGCGGCGCTCGACGCGTCTCTGTCCCGCCTCGGCGTCGACCACATCGACCTCTACCAAATGCACGCCTGGGATGCGCTCACCCCGCTCGAAGAGACCCTCGGCTTCCTCGATCAGGCGGTGCGCGACGGCAAGATCTCCTACTACGGTTTCTCCAACTACCTCGGCTGGCAGCTGACCAAGGCCGCGCAGCTCGCGCGCGCCAACGGCTGGGCGGCGCCGGTCACCCTGCAGCCCCAGTACAACCTGCTGGTGCGCGGCATCGAGCACGAGGTCGTCCCCGCAGCTCTGGATGCGCGCATCGGCCTCCTGCCGTGGTCGCCGCTCGCCGGCGGCTGGCTGAGCGGCAAGTACACGCGCGACCAGACCCCCACCGGAGCCACCCGCCTCGGCGAAGACCCCAAGCGCGGCATGGAGGCGTGGGACAAGCGGAACGCCGACGACCGCACCTGGCAGGTCATCGACGCCGTCGCGGCCGTCGCAGCGGAGACCGGCGCGTCCTCGTCGCAGGTCGCACTGGCCTGGCTCGCCGACCGCCCGGCCGTCACGTCGGTCATCCTCGGAGCGCGCACCGTCGACCAGCTCACCGACAACCTCGCCGCCGCCGAGCTCACCCTCACCGACGAGCAGCGCTCGACCCTCACCGACGCGAGTGCTCCCCGCACCGACGACTACCCATACGGCGCTCCGGCCATCGCCCAGCGCCACCGCAAGCACGAGGGCGGCCGGTGACCCCAGCCCGCCCGCGGCGCGCGGAGGCTCCTGCTCGACGCACCGCACCATGAACGACCGCCGCCAGCTGGCGCTCACCCTGCTCGTCGCCGGAACGTTCTTCATGGAGAACCTCGACGGCACGATCCTGGCGACCGCCGCCCCCACCATCGGCCGTGCGTACGGCATCGACTCGGCGACCGTCGGCGTCGCGATCACCGCATACCTCGTGACGCTCGCCGTGCTCATCCCGATCTCTGGATGGCTGACGCAACGGCTGGGGGCGCGCGCCGTCTTCACCGGGGCCATCGCCGTGTTCACCGTCGCGTCGGTGCTGTGCGCGGCGAGCACCGACCTCGTGCAGCTCACCGCGATGCGGGTGCTGCAGGGCGCCGGCGGCGCGATGATGGTGCCGGTCGGACGCCTCGCGGTCCTGCGGGTGACGGAGAAGAAAGACCTGGTGCGGGCCATCGCGTGGCTGACCTGGCCGGCGCTCGCCGCCCCGATCGTCGCGCCGCTGGTCGGCGGCCTGCTCGTCACGTACGCCAGCTGGCACTGGATCTTCCTGCTCAACGTCCCGCTGGGCGCTGTCGCCTTCGTGGCAGCGCTCCGGCTGACGCCGCGCGAGCTCGACCGGCAGCGGGTGCCGCTCGACTGGCTGGGGTTCGCGCTCACCTTCACCGGCGTCGGCGGGGTGGTGGTGTTCGGCGCGCTGCTCTCCGATCCTGCCGCGCCCGCCGCTGCGACGATCGCCGCGGGCGTTGCCGGGGCGGTGCTGACGGGGTGGGCGATCCTGCATCTGCTGCGGGCGGCGCATCCACTGCTCGACCTGCGGGCGTTCCGGATCGAGACGTTCCGGGTCACGCACGCGGGAGGATCGCTGTTCCGGCTGACCATCTCGGCCGTGCCGTTCCTGTTGCCGCTGTTCTTCCAGGATGCGCTCGGCTGGTCGCCCGTGCAGGCGGGTGCGATCGTGCTGACGCTGTTCGTCGGCAACCTGGTCATCAAACCGGCCACCACGCCGCTGCTCGTCCGCTGGGGGTTCCGGCGCGTGCTCATCGCTTCGACGGCCGGCGCGGTGCTGAGCATGGTCCTCGCGGCGTTCATCGCGCCGCTGACGCCGATCGCGTTCGTCGTCGTGCTGCTCGTGTTCAGCGGAATGACCCGTTCCACCGGGTTCACCGCGTACAACACCATCGCGTTCGCCGACGTGCCTGCGGAGGAGATGACGGCGGCGAACACGCTGGCGTCGACCGTTCAGCAGATCGCCGCCGGGCTCGGGGTCGCCGTCGGCGCTGTGGCGCTGCGCTTCGGGGAGCCGCTGGCCGCGTGGACCGGCCTGCAGGAGCCCGCGGGCGCATACCGGATCGCCTTCGTGCTGATCGCGGTCCTCGCGCTCGGATCGGTCGTCGAGGCCGTGCGGCTGTCGCCTGCGGCGGGAGACAACATCCGTCCGCCGCGGCGGAGGGTCAGCGCGCCTTCGGCACCACGGTGAGCACGCGCTCGATGAACTCGAAGAACGCGTCGAGGTAGCTCTTCAGGAAGGCCTCGGTTCCCGGGTCGGTGACGGAGCCGTCCTCGGTGATCAGCCCGGGACGCATCTGGATGTACGCCTCCGGCGCATTCATCTGCGGCGCCTGCAGGAACCCGAGGACGCTGCGCAACTGCTGCTGGGCGACCGCGGTCCCGATCGCGCCGGGGGAGGCACCGATCACGGCCGTCGCCTTCCGCGCGATCACGTTCTCCCCGTGCGGCCGGCTCGCCCAGTCGATCGCGTTCTTGAGCGCGCCAGGGATGGACCTGTTGTACTCGGGCGTGACGAACAGCAGCGCATCCTGGGCGGCGATGCTCGCCTTGAAATCGAGCGCCACCTGCGGGAAATCGCCGTCGAAATCCCTGTTGTAGAGCGGAAGTTCGCCGATGTGGATCTCGGTCATCACCAGATCCTCCGGAGCGAGGGAGACAAGAGCGTTCGCGAGCATCCTGTTGATCGAATGGGCGGAGAGACTGCCGACGAAATAGCCGACCCGATACGGCGGCGTGAGCTCGTTGATGGTTGCCATGACCCCAGCATCCACCCCGCCAGGAGCCGTGTCGAGAACCATCCCGAACCGAAATAGGGCATCTGCCCGATGTCCGGCCCCTGCCTTAGAGACGAGAGTCGAACCACTCAGAAAAGACAGCGACAGCAACCAGGGGAAGACGAAATGCTGCTAGAAGAATATGTGGCCGACAGGGTGCGGGCGTCGGAGACGGCCGCCACCACCAGGGAACTCGAACTGCTGCGCGTCATCCGCGCAGACGACGCGCAGGAGCCGACCGGCGGCTGGCTGGCGCGGCGGCGCGCAGCGCGGGCGCAGCGGGCGCAGCGACGAGATGCGTCGGCGCAGGCGGCATCGGCCGGTGCCTCGGTTCGGGAGGCGCCGGCGGCTCCGGATGCGCCGTCCGCGGCGCTACCGGACGCTCCGTCCGCAGCGGTTCCGGCGGATCCGGGCGCGCCGAGCGCGGCCGTTCCGGCGGAGCGTGCGACCCAGCGCGAACTGCAGCACGCCGGTCGGTGAGCCCCGCGAGAGACTCACTCACCCCGACCCGGATCGACCGCCCCATCGGCCAGGACTCACCCGCTCCGAGTGTCGGTGGTCGATGGCATGATCAATTCATGCGATCACCGGCGTCGAGCGCTTCCTTGATCGGGCGGGAGCCCGATCTCGAAGCGCTGCGCGACGAGCTCGCCGCGGTCGCCGACGGCCAGCCGCGGGCGGTCGTCATCGGCGGCGAGGCGGGGATCGGCAAGTCCCGGCTGGTCTCCGAGTTCCTGTCGGAGGCCGCATCCGGGGCCACCGTCCTGGCCGGCCGCAGCGTGGATCTCGGCAGCGACGGCGCCCCGTACGCCCCGTTCACCGCCATCCTCCGTCAGCTGGTCGACGCCATCGGGCTGGATGCCGTGCTCTCGGCGGCTGGTCCGGGTTCCGGCGTGCTCTCCGTCCTCCTGCCGGAGCTCGCCTCCGCCGACTCCGTGCCCGCGCGCACCGGGGCGGAGCGGCTGTACGAGCTCGTCACCGTGCTGTTCGAGAACGTCTCGGCCGCGCATCCACTCGTCGTCGCGATCGAAGACATCCACTGGGCAGACACCGCCACGCTGGAACTGGTCCGGTTCGTCATCCGCATGATGGAGCGCGGGCGATTCCTGCTGCTGCTCACCTACCGCAGCGACGAGGTGCTGCGCGGCCACCCGCTGCGCTCCTATCTGCCCGAGCTCGACCGCACTCGGCGGGCGACACGCTGGGAGCTGGCGCGACTGAGCCGCGCGCAGGTGACGGCCCAGGCGGAGCAGATCCTCGGCTGCCCGGCAGACTCCGCCACCATCGACCGCGTCTACCAGCTCAGCGAGGGCGTGCCGTTCTTCGTCGAGGAGCTGATCGGCATCGAGCACCTCGGCACAGGAGAAGACCTCCCTGAGACGCTGCGCGATCTGCTGCTCGCCCGCTACGAACGGCTCAGCGAACCAGCGCAGGGGCTGCTCCGGCTGCTCTCGGCGGCGGGCGTCTGCGTGGAGCACGACCTGCTCGCCGCCGTGTTCGACGGCACGGCCGACCAGTTGGATGCTGCGGCGCGTGAGGCGGTCGTCGCCCACGTCCTCGCCGCGGACACCACCGAGTACTCGTTCCGGCACGCGCTCGTCCGCGAGGCGATCCACGCCGACCTGCTGCCGGGGGAGCGCACGCGCTTCCACACGCGCTACGCGCTCGCCATCGAGGAGGCGGGCGGCTCCGCCAGCCAGATCTCCTACCACTGGATGGCGGCGCACGACCTGCGCAGGGCCTTCATCGCCACGCTGGAGGCGATGGAGGAGTCGCGCCTCTCCTACGCATACCGGGCGGCGGCCGCGGCGGGCGACAGAGCCCTCGAACTGTGGGATCGCGTCGACGACGCCGAGGCGCTCGCCGGGCGCAGCCGCACCGAACTGCTGTCGCGCACGGCGTCCGCGCTCCGCAACGCCGGCGACAGCGAGCGCGCGCTCGCACTGGTGAACGTCGCGCTCTCCGACACCGACGGGCTCAGCCCCGACCGGCACGCCCGGCTGCTGCGTGACAAGGCGCAATACCTCGCCAACCTCAGCAGGCCGGGATCGGTCGAGCTGCTGCAGGAGGCGCTCGCCATCGCCCCGCACGACCCGGGCGACGGTCTGCGCGCCCAGCTGCTCGCCGAGGTCGCCGGGCGGCTGATGCTCGAAGCGCGCTACGACGAGGCCATCCAGACGTCCACGCTGTCGATCGCGGAGGCGGCGGACGACGCCAGCGCCCGGCGTTCGGTGGCGCACACCATCCGGGGCACGGTGCTCGTCAATCACGGTTCGATCGACGACGGGCTCGCCGACCTCGACGCGGCCCGCGTGCTCGCGGACGGGGAGAGCGGCCCGCTCCTCCGCAACGCGGTGAACGCCTCCGACGTGATGAACCTGCTCGGGCGCTTCGACGAGGCCGTCCGCATCGCCCAGGCCGGGGTCGCTCAGGCGAGGCTGCGCGGCGTCGAGCGCACGTCCGGCGTCATGCTCGCCTCCAACACGGTCGAGCCCCTCCTCGCCCTCGGCAAACTCGACCTCGCCGAGAACATGCTCGACCCCGCGCTCGAACTCGATCCCCCTCCCGGTTTCCGGGTGCACTTGCAGCGCATGAAGCTGTGGCTCACCCTCTGGCGCGGCGACACGCAGCGGGCGGAAGACCTCCTGCGCCGCTGGCGAAAAGGGATGCTCGTCCAGGCCGAGATCGAAATGCAGTCCCGCCTCGGCTTCGCCAGGGTCGCCGCCGAGATCGCCATCGCGCGCGGCGACGCGACGACCGCCTGGCGCGACGCGAGCGTCATCATCTCCGACGTGCGCCGCTCGATCCCGGCCTACGACCTGCCGCTGCTCGCGGTCGCCGCCCGCGCGCTCTCCGAACTCGCGGCGGGCGGGGCAACGGTCGTGAGCGCTGCACCGGTCGCTGACGCGGCAGGTGGGGTGGTCGGCACAGATGTCGCCACCTCAGACCTGCCCACCGAGCACGCGGCGCACGCGCTGCTCTCCGTCCTCGCCGACCTTGCGTCCTGGCCCACCCACCCCGTGTGGGCGCCGCTCGTCGAGGCCGAGCTGGCCGCCGTGCGCAGCGTCCCGTCCGTCGAGCACGTCGAGGCCTGGGACCGCGCCGCCGCGGCCGCGCTGGCCGACGGCGCTCCCGCGCACCTTCGTCCGTACGCGCTCCTCCGCCGGGCCCAGGCGCATGCCATCTCCGGGGACCGCGCCGCGACGGAGCAGTCCGCCGCCGAGGCACGTCAGCTCGCCGCCGACCTCGGCTTCGGCCTGCTGGTCGACGCGGCCGACCAGCTCATCGCCTCGGCCGCCCCCGCCCGCCACGTCACGGCGCGCGGTGCCGAACCGGTGCTGACGGACCGCGAAGTCCAGGTGCTCGCTCTCATCGAACAGGGCCTCAGCAACAAGCAGATCGGCGAACGCCTCTACATCAGCGCCAAGACGGCGAGCGTCCACGTCTCCAGCATCCTCAGAAAGGTGGGAGCCTCCTCCCGCACCGAAGCCGTCTACCGCGCGGCGCGCGTGGGCGCGCACGGAGGGTAGGAGCTACGAGGCCAGCGCGCCCCGCAACTCAGCTGTCGACGACCAGCGCGCACCCGATGCACAGCTCGGCGGTGGGCCGGGCGCGCAGACGGTCGACGCCGATCGGCGAGCCGCAGCGCGCGCATGCACCGTACGTTCCCTGCCTGATCCGGTCGAGTGCCGCATCCACTGCCCGGATGTCGTCGCTGGTCTCGCCCCGGAGCGCCTGCAGTCTGCTCCACTCGGACGACAGCGTCGGCCCTTCCGGGTCGTGTTCGTCGTCGGCCGTCGCGTCGGAGCGGGCTGAGAGCACGATGCCGAGCGATTCGGCGAGCCGTTCCGCCTCCGCCTGGTCACCGCGTCGTCGCTCGAGCAGCAGGGCGGTCAGTTCCTCGATCTGCTCCCTGGTGAGATCACCGGCTGCAGGGCGGGAGGCACCGTGGCCGTGGGCGCCGCGCTCCGGCGCATCCAGGTCCTGCCCCCGCAGTCGTCCGTCGTTCAGGCTCGTCGTTCCGTCCATTCGCATCATTGCGCCCCCATCACGCGTGTCCGATCCAGGACAGGGTACGCCTCATCCGCCCGAAATCGGGATGCGGCGCTCGCGTACTCTCGAATGGTGCCGTCGTTCCGTGTCATCGTCTCCGTAGGTCTCCTGCTTCCTGGCGTCCGTCCCGACGCCGTCGTTCCCGCTGCCGCCGCTGCCGTCGCCGAGCTCGCGGTCGTCGAGGCCAGCAGCCTCGACGTGGTCGCCGGCGAAGCCAGGGTGACCGTGCGGTTCACGGCCGACACCGTCGACGACGCGATCCCGGTGGCCGAACACGCGGTGGAGCGTATCCAGAGCCTGGCGCACACCGGGCCGTGGCGGCTCACCGAGCGTGTCGCCGGGCGGTGGTTCCGGCGCGCGTGACCGCGGCGCGACCAGAGCGCGCGCCGCTCACACGCACCGCAGCGCGGCCGAGACGCGCGCCGCACCCGCGGACGACCGTCAGGCGGCCTCCGCCAGCGCGCCCTCGATGAGGCCGACGATCGCGGGGTCGTCCGGCTCGACCGTCGGGCGGAAGCGGTGCACCTCGCCGTTCGGGAGGACGACGAACTTCTCGAAGTTCCACTTGACCTTGCCGGCCTTGCCGGCCGCATCCGGGGTCTTGGTCAGCTCGGCGTAGAGCGGGTGCTGCGACTTGCCGTTGACCTTGACCTTCTCCATCATCGGGAACGTGACGCCCCACGTCGTGGAGCAGTACTCCTTGATCGCGTCCGTCGACGACAGCTCCTGCAGGAACTGGTTGCTCGGGAAGCCGATGACCGTGAAACCGCGGTCGCCGTACGTCTTCTGCAGCGCTTCCAGCTTTTCGTACTGGGGCGCGAGGCCGCAGCGGGATGCAACGTTCACGATCAGGACGACCTGGCCGTCGAACGCGCCGAGGGAGGTGGTGCCTCCGTCGATGGTGGTGAGTGGGATGTCAGCGAGGCTCATGATGTGAGCTTATGCACGCATACCGGTCGCGCGTCGGGCGTTCGGCGAATCCGAAGCGGGGATTCAGGTTGGGCGTCCGGCGTCCACGACCTCCAGCGGCGCATCCGGGTCGGCCGCCCACTCGTTGAGCGAGGCGTCGTAGATGGCGACGTCGTTCCGGCCGAGCACGGCCAGCGCCAGCGCGTCGGAGGCCGCCGCGATTCCCGCAGCACAGTACGCGACGATGCGGCTGTCCGTGGCGAGCACGTCGGCGAACGTCGTGCGCAGTGCGGCAGCGGGGAGGAACGCGTTGGTGTCGCGGGAGACAAGCCGCAGGGCCGGGGCGCTCACGCTGCCGGGGATGTGGCCGAGCCTGCTGCGCGCGCCGGCCTCGCCGCTGAACTCCTTCGGCGGAAGGCCGCAGACCAGCGAGGCGTCCGCACTGCCGTCGAGCACGGCGGCGATGTCTGCCTTCGACACCCAGGCGTCCGGCCGCTCCTCCGCGAGGAAGCCCGCCGCCGCGCGCGGTTCGACATGCCCGCGTTCGACCGGCCGCTCCTCCGCCTTCCACTTCACCGCGCCGCCGTCGAGCACGGCCACCCGCTCGTGCCCGAACGCCCGGAACAGCCACCACAGCCGCGCCGCCCACTGCCCGGTCGACGCGTCGTACACGACGACGGTGGTGTCGGCGTCGACCCCCACCGACTCCGCCGCCGCCTCGAACCCGGATGCGGTTGGGCGGCTGAACGGGTACGGCCCGGCCGGGTCGCTGAACACGTCGAGCAGATCGGCGAACACGGCGCCGGGAACGTGACCGTCGACCAGGTACTGGTCGAGCCCGCTGACGGAGGTGGGTGACCCGTCCTGCCGAGTGGATGCGACGACGGTCGCGTCGAGGATCACCAGGCCGTCCGAACCCAGGTGGTCGGCGAGCCACTGCGTCGACACGAGCGGCCCGGCCAGCGCCGCGCCGAGCGGGTGGGCGGACGTGTCGGCTGCGGGGTCGATGGCGGGGCCGGTGGTGGCAGCAGGGTCGGATGCGTGGGTCACGGCACCACGCTAACCAGCGGCCTCCGATCCGCCCACCGCCTGCGCAATGCGGCGTAACGCGCATCCACACGCCGTCATGTGGCGGCCGGGCTCAGCACTCGATGACGTTCACCGCGAGACCGCCCTCGCTCGTCTCCTTGTACTTGGTCGACATGTCGAGCCCGGTCTGGCGCATCGTCTCGATCACCGTGTCCAGCGAGACCAGGTGCGAGCCGTCGCCGTGCAGGGCGAGCCGCGCAGCCGACACCGCCGTCGACGACGCGATGGCGTTGCGTTCGATGCACGGGATCTGCACCAGGCCGCCCACCGGGTCGCAGGTGAGGCCGAGGTGATGTTCCATCGCGATCTCCGCCGCGTTCTCCACCTGGCGCGGGGTGCCGCCGAGCACCGCGCAGAGCGCGCCCGCCGCCATCGCACAGGCCGAGCCGACCTCCGCCTGGCAGCCGCCCTCCGCGCCGGAGATGGAGGCGTTGGCCTTGAACAGCGAGCCGATCGCCGTCGCCGTGAGCAGGTACTTCCGGATGCCTTCGGCCGACGCCCCGGGGACGAATCGCAGGTAGTAGTGGGCGACCGCCGGCACGATCCCGGCCGCGCCGTTCGTCGGCGCCGTGACCACGCGGCCGCCGGACGCGTTCTCCTCGTTGACCGCGAGCGCGAACGCGTGCAGCCACTCGATGGACGTGTCGCGGCCCGGTTCCTCGCCGACGCACTCGAGGTGCTCGCGCATCGCGGCCGCGCGGCGCCGGACGCCGAGGCCGCCGGGCAGCGTGCCGTCCCCGGCGAGGCCGTTGGCCACGCACTCCGCCATCGCCGACCAGATCAGGTCGAGGCGTTCGCGCGTCGCCTCTTCGCCGTGGATCGCCGCCTCATTGCGGCGTGCCACCTCGCAGATCGGGATGTCCAGGGTCGCGCACAGCCGCAGCAGTTCCTCCGCCGAGTCGTACGGCAGTGGATGCGCGGCGCGCGCGGCCAGGTCCGCCTCCTCGCCGTCGCGCCGGATGAAGCCGCCGCCGATCGAGTAGTAGGTCTCTTCGAGCAGAGGGAGCACATCCACGGCACCGTCGTCGCTGGAACCCCAGGCCGTCATGGTGAGGGCGTTCGGGTGGCCGGGGAGGCGGGTGCGCGGTTCGAAGGCGATGTCGTCGCCGCTGATCGGGATGGCGCGGCGGCCGGCGAGCAGCAGGGTCGACCCCGGACCGAGCCCCGCCCAGACGCCGCGGACGTCTTCCGGACGGCAGGTCTCCGGTTCGAGCCCCGCCAGGCCGGCGAGCACGGCATCCGGGGTCCCGTGGCCGATGCCGGTGGAGCCGAGGGAGCCGTACAAGGTGCAGGTGACCTGGCTGACGCGGTGGAGGAGACCGTCGGTGACGAGGCGCTCGGAGAAGGCGCGCGCTGCTCGGAGGGGGCCGACGGTGTGCGAACTCGAGGGGCCGATGCCGACGGAGAAAAGGTCGAAGGCCGAGACGTACGCTGTCACTTCATCAGTCTACGTCGGCAGACGTGCACGATTGCTGCGTCGTGGCGCTCTTCCGCGCACGGAAACGTCGTCGCGATTTTAGCAACCAAGGTTGACAATTCGGTCTAAGCAACCTAAGTTGCTCACATGGGACCAACACAGACACCAGCACCCATCGGCGGAGCGGCGGACGGACTCGCCTCCGTCGTCGCCCTCCGCGAACTCGCCGACCGACTCGAAGACGCCGAGGTCGAGCGGGCACTCCGCGACGGCTGGACCTGGAGCCAGATCGCCGACGCCCTCGGCGTCACCAGGCAGGCCGTGCACAAGAAGCACCTGCGCCGGGTCGCGGCAGCAGGCATCGAACTGAGGAGGCGCAATGCCTGAGAACAGCACACCAGAACACGACGACCCGATCGAGCCTCAGGACCCGATCGAGCGCGACGAGACCCGCGACGACCGCCGCCTGTCCCGCTCCCTGCGCGCCACGGTCATCCGGGCCGTCGAGGAGGCCCGCCGTCGCGGCGCATCCCTCGTCGAGGCGGAGCACCTGCTGCTCGCCCTCGCCGCCGCCAAGGGAACCGGCGCCCAGCGCGCCCTCGCCGCCTCCGGCCTCGACCACGCGGGCATCGAGGCGGCCCTTCGCGCCGAACGAGACGCGAGCCTGCGCGCTGCGGGCGTCGAGCCGGTGCCGGAGGAACGGCTGACCGCTGCGCCGCGTATCGCCCGGCCGCGCTGGGGTGCTTCGGCCCGGGATGCGCTGGTCAGGGCGCACAACATCGCGGGTCGTGGGCATGGCCGCGACCGCGACGGGCGCACGGCGGAGGCCGACCTGCTCGCCGGCATCCTCACGATCGAGCTCGGCACGGTTCCGCGGGCGATCGCCATCGCGGGCATCGACAGGGCGACCCTGCTCGCCGCCGTGCTGCGCCCCGCGGCGTGAGAAAGCCCCACTTACACCGCCTCCTCTCCGCTGTAAGCGCCACGTAAGCGCCGTGTAAGCGCGCCCAGGAAACATCGTCAGCATCAACTCGAATCCCATCCATCAGGAAGGATCACCATGACCACCAGCTCAGAATGGGCGGTCGAAGCCCACGGGCTCGTCAAGGTCTTCGGCGACAACCGCGCGGTCGACGGCGTCGACCTCAGCGTCCGCGCCGGAACCGTCTACGGTGTGCTCGGCCCGAACGGCGCAGGCAAGACCACCACCATCTCCATGCTCGCCACCCTGCTCAAGCCGGACGCCGGCGAGGCCACCATCTTCGGCCACGACATCCGCAGGGAGCAGCAGGTCGTCCGCCAGCTCATCGGCGTGACGGCGCAGTTCGCGTCGGTGGATGAGCGGCTCTCCGCCACGGAGAACCTCGTCATCTTCTCCCGCCTGCTCGGTCTGAGCCGGTCGGAGGCGAAGCGGAAGTCCGCGGAACTCCTCGAAGAGTTCGGCTTGACCGACGCCGCCAAGCGTCCCATCTCCAAGTTCTCCGGCGGGATGCGCCGTCGCCTCGACCTCGCTGCCAGCCTGATCGCGCAACCGCCGCTGATCTTCCTCGACGAGCCGACCACCGGCCTCGACCCGCGCACCCGCGCTCAGATGTGGGACACCATCCGGCGCCTGGTCGCCACCGGCTCGACGGTGCTGCTCACCACCCAGTACCTGGATGAGGCCGACCAGCTGGCCGACCGCATCGCCGTGATCGACACCGGACGTGTCGTCGCGGAGGGCACGGCCGACGAGCTCAAGGCCTCGGTCGGCGAGTCGTCGCTGCAGCTGCGCCTGGCGGACACCGCCGACATGGAGGACGCGCGTCGCGCCATCGCCACCGTGCTCGGCGTGGATGCGGTCATCTCGCCGGAAGGCACGCGGATCACCGCGCCGATGCGCAACGCGGATGCCGTCACCGACCTGTTCGTGACGTTCCGCGAGGCGGGCATCCACCTCACCGAGATGTCGGTGCAGAAGCCGACCCTCGACGAGGTCTTCCTCACCCTCACCGGCCACGGCGTCGAAGACGAGAAGTCCGACTCCGCCGAGGCCCCCGAATCGGAAAGGGTCGACGCATGAGCGCCCTCACTGTCATCACCCCGCCGTCCGAGCGGCGGCTGAAGAACCACGTCAGCCTCTCCCAGAGCGTCGCGAACTCGCTGACGATGGCGTACCGCGGTCTCCTGAAGATCAAGCGGACCCCGGAACAGCTGTTCGACGTGACGCTGCAGCCGATCATCTTCACGCTGATGTTCGCGAACCTGTTCGGCGGCGCCATCGCCGGGAACGTGGCGGGATACCTCCCGCTCCTCATCCCGGGCATCCTGGTGCAGACCGTCATCACGACGTCGGTCGTGACGGGCGTGCAGCTGCGCGAGGACATGGACAAGGGCGTGTTCGACCGCTTCAAATCCCTGCCGATCGCGCGCATCGCGCCGCTCGCCGGTGCGCTCCTCGCCGACACGCTCCGCTACGCCATCGCGACGACCATCACGTTCGTCGTCGGCTTCGCGATGGGCTACCGACCGGAAGGCGGCCTGGGCTTCGTGATCCTCGCCGGTCTGCTGGTGATCGTGTGCAGCTGGGCGATCAGCTGGATCTTCGCGTTCTTCGGCGTGATCGCCCGCACGGCCAGCAGCGTGCAGGGCATCTCGTTCATGGTGCTGTTCCCGCTGACGTTCCTCTCGAACGCATACGTGCCGGTGGACAAGCTGCCCGAATGGCTGCAGTGGTTCGTCAACATCAACCCGGTCTCGCACCTGGTGACGGCGGTGCGCAACCTCGCGAACGACGGCACGTTCGGGTCCGACGGTCTGATCGCCCTCCTCGGCGCGGCGGTCATCGTCGCGGTGTTCGCGCCGCTCACTGTCCGCGCGTACATGCGCAAGGCGTAACCCGCCGCCTCCGCTCAGGCGGAACATCGGCACGACGCGCCGTCCGCGTCTCCGTTCCTACGGAGATCCGGGCGGCGCGTCGTGCTTTCTCCGCGCGAGCGGAGCGCGCAGGGGCGCTGTCCGCCCTCAGTAGCGCAGCGACTGCAGCAGCGCGTATCCGGCCGTCGTCGCCTCGTCGCGCGGAATCTCGGCGGCAGCGGCGACCGCCGCGTCCACCCGCTCGGCGCCGTGGGCGGCGACGAGCTCGTCGCGCAGCAGGACCCGGTTGAGGCTGGGGAGGTCTTGGCGGGCGTTCATCCGGGTGGCCAGCCCGTACATCCGGAAGCCGGCGTCCAGCCAGGCCGGGTCGGCGGCTCGCTCGTTCGACGGTTCGAGCATCCATCCGGCCAGGCCGAGCAGGCCGCTGCCGACCACGGGCTTGTCCACGTACGACGACTGGAAGCGGTGGCTGACCAGCATCCGTGTGCGCAGCTCCCTGGCCAGCTCGGCGACCCGCTCGGGCCCGACCACGTCGGGGGACCGGTGGCCGACCCGCTGCAGGGCGAGCAGTGCCGCCCCGGCGAGGATCACCAGCCACGGGTTGGTGATCGCGTCCGACCGGCCGAACACGCCGACCGATTCGAGGAAGAGCCGGACGCCTTCCGCGTCGTCGTCCTCCAGGAGCGCGATCTCGGCGAGGCCGGCGTATGCGACGCCGAGGTAGTCGACGTAGTCGAAGCCCGTGTCGTCCTGGTCGCGCAGGTAGCGTTCGAGAAGGTAGCGGCCGCGGTCGAGTTCGCCGAGCGTCACCGAGTTGATCGCCACGATCCAGTCGATCTGACGCACGTCGCCCATCGCCTGCAGCTGCCCGAAACCGAACTGGGCGCGGTCGGCCCACAGGATGGCCTCGGCCGGATGCGCCAGCTCGCTGTGCACCTGCGCGAGCGCCTGGGCGGCGGATGCGGTGGTCCAGGTGTCCTCCGCGGCCAGCGCCTTCTCCCAGGCGCGCTGGGCGCTCTCGCTGGCGCCGTCGAGGTCGCCCGCGTTCTCGGCGAACTGGGCGAGCAGCAGCTCGCCCATCGCGGCGAGGCCGGGGTCCTGGGACGCCCTGAGCCGTTCGAGGAGCGCCATCGTCTGAGCGATCCTGCCGCCGAGGGAGACCGCGTCGGCCAGCGCGTCGAGGCGGTCGTCGCGGAGGGCGGCGGTGCCGCGTGCCCGCTTCAGCCGGCTGATCGCACGGAGCGCGGTGCGGTGCTCGGTGAACAGGAACGTCCCGCCGAGGATCGTGTACGCGGCGACGGCGTCGATGCGTTCGTCCTCGCCCTCCGGCTCCCAGCCGGCCAGCGCCTCCATCACCACGGGACTGAACCCGACCACCTCGGTGTGCGCGCTGCGCAGCGACCAGTAGTACGCGAGCGTCGCGAACACGGCGACAATGGTCGGAGCATCCCGGTGTTCGAGCGCGACGCGCAGGATCGCGACGAGGTTGTCCTGTTCCACCGTCACCCGCCGGAACTGCGGAACCTGGTCGCGCCCGCTCATGCTGCCGAGCGCATCCCGGGCGAACGTGCGCGCCCACGCGGCCATCCGCTGCTGCACGAGCTCGGTCTCCCCGGCCTCCGCGAGGGCGAGGTCTCCGAACTCGCGCACCGTCTCTAGCTGGTGGTAGCGCACGACGCCGGTCTCGTCCTCGGTGACGGTGACGAGCGACTGGCTGACCAGCGCATCCAGGTCGTCGAGCACGCGGGAGGCGTCCTCGCCGGACACCGCCTCTGCGGCGGTCGAGCTGAACCCGTCCGGGAACCGCGACAGCCGCCGCAGCAGAGCGCGCTCCGACGAGCCGAGCAGGTTCCAGCTCCAGTCGATGACGGCCAGCAGGGTGCGGTGCCGCTCCGGGGCGGTGCGCTCGCCGCCGGTGAGCAGCGCGAAGCGGTTGCCGAGGCGGCGGGCGATCTCGTCCACCGACATCGACCGCGTGCGTGCTGCCGCGAGCTCGATCGCGAGCGGGAGGCCGTCGAGCCGCTCGCATAGCTCGGCGACGGTGTCGAGCGGCAGGACGACGCCGGGCCTGGCCGCGCGCGCCCGCTCCACGAACAGGTCGACGGCCGGACCGCGCACGGAGTCGGCCCCTCCGGCATCCCGGGCCGTGCTCGGCAGCGAGTCCAGCGGGTAGACGTGCTCGGCGCCGATCGCGAGCGGCGCCCTGCTGGTGGCGAGCACCCGCACGGTCGTCACGGATTCCAGGATGTCCGCGATCCACGCCGCCGCCGCATCCACCACGTGCTCGCAGTTGTCGACGATCAGCAGCGTCTCCCGCTCGCCGAGCACGCCCAGGATGCGCGAGCGCAGGTCGACGCGCGCGCCCGGATCGCCCGGGCGGGTGGCGTTGGCCTCCCGGATGCCGAGGGTGGAGGCGATGGCGAGCGTCACGTCGTCCCCGGTGCGCACGCTCGCAAGCTCCACGAACACCACCGACGGGATGCGCAGAGCCCGGTGACCGACCTCCTGGGCGAGCCGCGTCTTGCCGAGCCCGCCCGCGCCGAGGATCGTGGTGAGCCGGGAGGTCGCGATCAGGTCTTCGAGCGCATCCAGGTCGTACTCGCGGCCGATCAGCGCGTTGGGTGCCGCGCGCAGGCCGATCCGCAGGCGCGACGGCGCCGGCGGGGCGGGCGGCGCATCGTCCTCGACCAGCAGGGCGGCGTTGTACGCGACCAGCTCGGGGCCGGGGCGGGTGCCCAGCCGGTCGAGCAGCGTCTCCCTCACCTCGGCGAACACGTGGAGGGCGTCGGAGCGTCGGCCGGCGGCGTCGAGGGCGCGCATCCGTTCGAGGTGGAGCTGTTCGTTCAGCGGGGCGGCCTCGGCGAGGCGGCGCAGGTCGTCCAGGGCCGCTTCCGGGTCGCCGAGCAGTCTGGCCGCCCTCGCCCGCAGGAGCAGCAGTTCGTCGTGGAGTTCCGCGGCCGTCCTGCCCAGCGCGTCGGCCAGGGGAGTGCCGCCGAGTTCTCCGCCGGGCTCTCCGCGCCAGAGTGCGAGAGCGGCGGCCGTCTCGGCGGCGATGGTCGCCGCATCCCCGTCCCTGTCCGCCTGGCGCGCCCGCTCCAGGTGACGGCGGGCGAGCCCGAGGTCGGTGGCGGCGTCGTCCACCCCGAGGGCGTACCCGCTCGGCGTGGACTCCAGCAGCCCGTCGGCGGTGACCGTGCGCACCCGGGAGACGAGCGTCTGCAGTGCTGCCCGCTCCTGCCGCGGAGGGGTGTCGTCCCACAGGTCGGAGACGAGCGACGGCACGGACAGCGAACCGCGCGCGAGCACGAGCGCGACGATCAGGCTCTTCCCGAGCACGCCGGAGGGTTCGGCGAGTGCACCGGACCTGTCCTCGACCAGCACGGGGCCGAGGATCGCGATCCGGGGGGACGACGGCCGAGACTCCACCTGCCGATAGTAGCGAGCGCAGCCGACGGCGAGCCCCACCCGCGCGTAGGCTCAGGGCGAAGGCGAAGGAGGATCATGGCGTTCGACTGGTCTGAGTTCTACACCGCCCAGGGCGGACGGGGTGTGCGGGGCACGTTCCTCAGCGGCCTCGACGCCTGGCAGGGGGATGCGCCCGGCGACGCCGTCGACCTCGGCTGCGGCGACGGCATCGAGACCGCCTATCTCGCCGAGCGCGGCTGGCGCGTGCTGGCGGTGGATGCGGACCCCGGCGTCGAGGAGCGCGTCACCGCGGCGGTCGGGCCGGAGTCCGCCGACCTCGTCGAGGTGCGCAGCACCGGCTTCGAGACGCTCGGGGCGCTCCCGGCGAGCGACTTCGTCTACGCCGGGTTCGCGCTGCCGTTCTGCGATGCGACGCACTTCCCGTATCTGTGGGCGGACATCCGGGATGCGCTGCGCCCGGGCGCGATCTTCGCGGGCGAGTTCTTCGGCCCGCACGACGAATGGTTCGGCCGCCCCCGGATGAACTTCCACGACCGCGCGGGTGTGGAGGGCATGCTCACCGGCCTCGAAACGCTGCACCTGGCCGAGGAGGACCGCCGCGGCATGTCGTTCGAGGGCCCCAAGCACTGGCACGTCTTCCACGTCGTCGCCCGCGCCTGACGGGGCGACGCGGGGACGCGAGGGCGTCAGCGGAGGGTTTTGCGGGCGGTGATCTGGCCGGTGTCGAAACCGAGGAGGTGCAGGCCGCCGTGGAAGCGGGCGTGCTCGATCTTGATGCAGCGGTCCATCACGACCGTGAGCCCCTTGGACTCTCCATACTCCGCGGCCTCCTGGTTCCAGATGCCGAGCTGCACCCAGATGGTGGGGGAGCCGACCGCCAGCACCTCGTCGATCACGGCGGGCAGGTCGCTCGGCTTGCGGAACACATCCACGATGTCTGGCACCTCGGGCAGCGACGCCAGGTCGGGGTATGCCTTCTCGCCCAGGATGGTGTCGGCGTTCGGGTTGACGAAGTAGACCCGGAAGTCGGTCGACTGCTGCAGGTATGTGCCGACGAAGTAGCTGGAGCGCGCGGGGTTGGGCGATGCGCCGACGATCGCGACCGACTTCGCCGAGCGCAGGATGCGCAGCCGTTCCTTGGCGTCCGGACCGACCCAGGTGCGCTGCGACTTGAGCAGCTTCGCCAGCGGGGAGGAGGCGGGGACGGCGCAGCTCAGCCCGTTGGCCAGCTGCACCTGCTCGGTGCCGCCGGATGCGCCGGATCCGGCAGCGGTGTCTGCGATCGTCATGCGTTCGTCTCCTTCACGGCGATGGTGAGGGCCTGATCCAGATCGTAGATGATGTCGTCCACGTCTTCGATCCCGACGCTGATGCGCACGACGCCGGGCAGCACCCCCGCATCCAGCAGCTGCTGCTCGGTGAGCTGCGCGTGGGTGGTGGAGGCCGGGTGGATGACGAGGGTCTTGGCGTCGCCGATGTTGGCGAGGTGGCTGGCCAGGTTGACCGATTCGATGAACGTCTGGCCGACGGCGCGACCGCCCTTGACGACGAAGCTGAACACGCTGCCGGCGCCCTTCGGTAGGTACTTCTGCGCCCGGTCGTGGTGAGGATGCGCGGGGAGGCCCGCCCAGAACACCGACTCGATGCGCGGGTCGGCGTCCAGCCATTCGGCCACGGCGCGGGCGTTGTCCACGTGCGCCTGGATGCGGTACGGCAGGGTCTCGACGCCCTGCGCGAGCAGGAAGGCGGAGTGCGGGGCGAGCGAGGGCCCGATGTCGCGCAGCTGCTCGGCACGGAGGCGGGTGAGGAAGGCGTATTCGGCGAAGTTGCCCGACCATTCGAGCCCGCCGTACGAGGGGACGGGCTGGCCGAACAGCGGGAACTTCTCGCTGTGCCAGTCGAAGCGTCCGCTCTCCACGACCACGCCGCCGAGGGTGGTCCCGTGGCCGCCGAGGAACTTGGTGGCCGAGTGGATGACGATGTCGGCACCCCACTCGATCGGCCGGTTGAGGTACGGCGTCGCGATGGTCGAGTCGATGATGAGCGGGATCCCCGCCGCGTGCGCCACCTCGGCGAGGCCTTCGATGTCGGCGATCTCGCCGGACGGGTTCGCGATGGTCTCCGCGAAGAGCAGCTTGGTCTTGTCGGTGATCGCCGCGGCGTAGTCCGCCGGGTCGGCGCTCTGGACGAACGTGGTCTCGACGCCGAAGCGGCGCAGGGTGACGTCGAGCTGGGTGATCGAGCCGCCGTAGAGGTTGGCGGACGCCACGATGTGGTCTCCCGCGCCGGCGAGTGAGGCGAAGGTGATGTACTGCGCGCTCAGGCCGCTGGCGGTGGCGACGGCGCCGAGGCCGCCCTCCAGGCTGGCGACGCGCTCCTCGAACGATGCGACGGTCGGGTTGGCCAGGCGCGAGTAGATGTTGCCGTACTTCTGCAGGGCGAAGCGGGCGGCGGCGTCCGCGGTGTCGTCGAAGACGAACGCGCTGGTCTGGTAGATCGGGAGGGCGCGGGCGCCGGTCACCGGATCGGGGATGTTGCCCGCGTGAATCGCACGCGTGCGGAAGCCGTATTCGCGATCTGCCATGCGGCCACGCTACCGGAGCGCGGGAGGCGCATCCCTCCGCCGTCGTAACAGACCGCAACCGGGCCTTGTGGTACAGTTGTGCTAGATCGCGTGATTCGCGATCCCGGACGACGGATCAGTACCCGGTGCGCGACAAGACTGGCCAACGGGAGTGAATCATGTCGTGGATCGTGCTCGTCGTCTCCGGTGTCCTCGAGGCCGTGTGGGCCACAGCGCTCGGGCGCTCGGAGGGCTTCACCAAGCTCTGGCCGTCGGTGATCTTCGGGGTCGCGCTCGTCGCATCCATGGGTGGGCTGGCCTACGCCATGCGCGACATCTCGACCGGCACCGCGTACGCGGTCTGGGTGGGCATCGGCGCAGCGCTCACCGTCGTCTACGCCATGCTCTTCGGCGGAGAGGGCTTCTCCCTCGTCCGCGCGTTGCTCATCGTCGGCCTCGTCGGCTGTATCGTCGGCCTCAAGCTCACCTCCGCCCACTGATTCCAGGGCGGTCGGCGGTCGGCAGCCGGTGGTCAGGAGAGGTGGACGGCGGCGAGGGCAAGGGCGGCGATGATCGCCCAGGAGAGCAGCCCGACCGCCAGCGCGCGCCAGCCCGTGCCGAGGAGGGTGCGCAGGCGCACGGCGGTGCCGAGGCCGAACAGGGCCATCGCGAGCAGCGCGGTCTGCAGCGTGTCCGCCCCGGACCGCACCACTTCGGGCAGCGGGATGAACGACGCCACCAGCACCGCCAGGATGAACCCGGCCACGAACAGCGGCACGATCGGCGGGCGCTTGGCCGCCGGGTCGCCCTCGACGTGACGGCGGCGCTCGACGACGGACGCGACCGCGACCATCGGCGCCAGCATCAGCACGCGCGTCAGCTTCACGACGACGGCGACGGCGAGCGCGGCCGGACCGGCGAGCTGCGCGGTGGCGACCACCTGGCCGACGTCGTGCACGCCGGCGCCCACCCAGTGCCCGAACTGCAGCGAGCTGAGGCCCAGTGGATGCCACAGCACCGGCAGCACGAAGATCGCGAGCGTCCCGCACAGCGTCACCAGCGCGACCGGCGTCGCCGTCTCCTCGTCCTTCGACTTGACGACGCCGCTCATCGCGCCGATCGCCGACGCGCCGCAGATCGAGAAGCCGGTCGCGATCAGCAGCGGCTGATGCCCGGGCAGCCGGAACAGCCGCCCCAGCCACATCGTGCCGACGAACGTCACGAGCACGATGGCGACCGTGCTCAGGATGGTCACCCAGCCCAGGTCCGCGATGTCACCGAGGCTGAGCTTCAGCCCGAGTAATACGACGCCGATCCGCATCAGCCGCTTGGCCGCGACAGACAGTCCGGGGGAGAGCGCGCCGGTCACGGCCGGGCGTGCGAACGGCAGCTGCCCGACCACGATCCCGAGCACCACGGCCGCGGTCAGCAGCGGAACGGCGGGGACCAGCCAGTGGATGCCCCACGCGACGAGGGCGGCAAGAGCGGCGGCCGCCACCCCTGGGACCCACCGGGGTGGGGTGCGGGTGGCGGCCGACGGACTCTGCATTCCTCCTATTGTGGCCGAACGGGGCCTAGTGCTTGTCCCGCCCTGCCGTGATGGCGGCGTTCAGCTTCTTCGGGTCGAGCGTGATCGGCGTGACGGGCTTCGACGTCTCCGCCGAGGCGGAGCCGAGACCGGCGCTCGATCCGTACAGCCCGGGTTGGCAGTATGTGATCTGGTGCTCGATGTCGAAGCTCAGAACGCTCGTGCCTCCCACAGCCCAGTACGTCGCGACGCCCTGGAGGGTCGCGTCTCGGAATTCGCCGTACGGGATGCACTCCGGAACGGCGAGGAGCAGCGGCGCCCCGATGGCACCGGCGATCGCGGAGATCGACAGGGCGTCAGGGAATCCGAGCCCGCTCGCGACGAACGCGGTGTCGGCGAGCGGGAAGATCTCGTTGTTGACGGCCTGCGCCGTGCCGAACCTGTCGTTGCCCGCGAGGCGGAGAACGGTGGGGACACCGAGGTTCTGCAGGTCGCGCTGGATGCCGCTGGACACCGAGTTCACGCCGCCCGCGATGTAGATGCGCAGCGGAGACAACGAGGTGATGAGCGATTTCGTCGCCGCGTCGAGCGAGCTCGACCAGCCGTTGACCAGGAGGAGCGGTCCGCCCTGGTAGCCAGCCGCCGAACCGGCGACGAGGGCGTCGGGGAAGCTGTTGCCTGTCGCGATGAAGACGCTGTTGACGTGCTGGCCGGTGAATGCGCCGGCAACCGCTCGTGAGGTGGCGAAGCGGTCGTCACCGGAGACCCGCGTGACGGTCGGGGCGAGCTTCTGCAGTTGCGCGAACGCGGACGCTCCGACGGCCGCGAGGCCGCCGACGACCACGATCTTGGGCGGTGCGAGGGTCTTGATCGCGTTGACGACGCTGGCCGGCACGAAGTCCTGGCGCGTCATCAACAGAGGCCCGCCGGCGCGCGCCGCCGCGGCGCTCGCGCCGAGCGCGTCGGGGAAGTTCACGCCGTTCGCGACGTAGACGACGCTCGCCTGACCGGCGGAGTACGCGCCGAGCGCGATCTGCACCGAGGTGTCGAACCGGTCGGCGCCCGCGATGCGGCCGCCGTACCAGGACCAGGCGCCGACCGAGCCGTTGATTCCCGTCACCTGCTGACCGGCGGTGACGGTGATCGGGGTCGAACTTCCGAGAGAGTCGGCGTTGTCGTAGTAGCTCGTCGAGAAGTTGGGCTGGTCGGCGTTGGCGTCGGCGAACCGCACCCTGTATTCGCCGGGGGCCAGTCCGCCGATGGAGTACACACCGCCGAGGCCGAGAGTGGTCGGTGCCTCGTTGAAGCCCTCCAGCAGCATCGTCGTCGGGTTGACCCGGTATGCGCGGATTCCGCCCGCGACCGTCGCCCCGGTGACCGTTCCGCTGATGGAACCGGCGACCGGCTGGGTGGCGGTGAGTCCGGAGACGTTCGCGGTGGTGACCGTGACCACCGTCGCGGAGTCCTCGAAGGTGCTGCCGATCCACGTTCCGGCGTTCGCGCCGTCATCGCTCGGGCGGAACTGGACGCGGTAGCGGCCCGGCGCGACGCCGGGAACGCTCCAGGTGCCGTTCACGGCATTCCCGGACAGCGGCTGCCGGGGAGTGCTACCCGTGAGTGGCTGAAGGAGCACGTACGAGGTCTTGTTCGTCGTCGTGCCACCGCCAGCGACGTCGTAGCTCACGGTTCCGCTGACGGTGTATGTGGAGGCGGCCGTCGCAGCGGTCGGGGCGAGGGTAAGCCCGGCGACGGCGACCGTCGCGGCTACTGCTCCGATGAGCAGGTTTCTGAGGGAGCGCGCGGGGCGCCGAGTGTGGGTCACGGGCTGAGCGTACCGGTCAGCCGGTCCACATCACTATGCCCTTATCGGGGTATATGCCTTCCCGCTCCCGAACGCTCCCGAACGCCTCACAGCGCCGCGAGCAGCGCCGTCCCGTCCGGCACGCCCAGGCCGGTGCAGGCGTCCCAGCCCGCCGTCGCCGTGAACGCTCCGTTGTCGCCGGTCGTGATGTCGCGGAAGCCCGGGGCCACCTGCCCTTTCTTCACCGAGTCGTAGAGGGCGGGCTGGGCGAGCCCGAGGGGTTTCCCCGTCGACTGCACCAGCCGGGCCACCAGAGCGGCCCAGAGCGGGGCGACCGCGCTCGTGCCACCGATCACCAGTTCTTTCCCGTCCACCAGCACCCGGTATCCGGTCTGCGGGTCGGCCACCGCCGACACGTCCGGCACGCCGCGGCCGCTCGGTCCGTTCGCGCTGCCTCCCGCATCCACGCCTCCGGCTCCGACCGGGACGCCCACGTTCTTCTGCCACGAAGGCTGGGCGAAGGCGGCGCTGACGCCCCCTCCCGTCGCTCCGCCGCCCGAGCCGTTGTTCCACACCGTCTCCGACTGCACGACCCCGGTGGAGGCGTCGGCGCTCAGCCGGGTGCCTCCGCAGGCGAGTGCGTGCGGCGACGACGCGGGGAAGTCGACGTGCGCCTTCCCGTCTCCGGCCCTGTCGCTGCTGCCGTCGTCTCCCGCGGCCGCCGTCACGGTGACGCCGAGGGCGGCGGCGTCGACGAGCGCCTGATCGAACGCCGTGCGCGCCTGCGCCGTCCAGGCGTCCTCCGACTGGCCCCAGCTGATGCTGATCGCCGCGGGGGTCGGGTCGGCGTGTGCCGCGGTCGTCACCGCATCCACGAATCCGGCGTCGGTGTTGGGTGCGAAGTACACGACAATGTCGGAGCCAGGGGCGAGGGCGCCGGCCACCTCGATGTCGAGCATGACCTCACCGTCCGCACCGTTCGGGTCGGAGCCCGGCTGGTTGGAGCCGCCGTCGACGCCGACGGCGGTCACGGTCGGCCCGGTGACGCCGAGGCCGGAGAAGTAGCTGTCGAGGTCCTTCTGCTCGTAGCCTCCGCCGAGTTCGATGATCGCGATGGTCTGCCCGCTGCCGTCTGTGCCAGCTGGGAAGCGGTAGATCGCGCCCAGTTCGAGCGGCGTGTAGCTCGTGCTCACCGCCCGGGGGCGGGCGACCCGGAACAGGGCCCGCGCCTGCGGGCGGTCGTCGAGGCCGAGCACGGCGGTGACCACGCCGTCGAGGGCGGCCGGGATGCTCAGCCCGCCCGTGCGGCTGCGGTGCGTGAACTCACGGTCCGCCGCATCCCGGGCCGTCGCCTGGTCGAGGTCGGTGCCGAAGACGCGGCCGAGCTGGGCGGCCGTCCCGGACACGCGCACCCGGCGCTCGGCGGCGCTCGCGTCGAGGACGGTGAGGCCGAGCTGGGTCATGGTCGACGTGACGAGGTCCAGGTCGGCCGTGGATGCGCCGTACGTCTCGGCGAAGTCCGCCCTGCTGACCGGTGTGGTCAGGGCGTCGTCCGGCAGGTCGGCCTGCCGCCGGAGCACGAGGGTCGCCTCGACCGTGCTGGCCGGGTCGATGGCGGCGTGGGAGGTGACGCCGGGCGTCTCCGGCCGTTCGCTGCCGGGGAGGGGGACGAGGTCGATCGGCTGGTTCGCATCCATACCCCACGGTCTACCACCCGCCACCGACGGGCGACAGGCCTGCCGGTCAGACCCAGCTGGGCAGCCACATGTGGATCTGCCAGTACCAGAACGGCACCTGCTGGGCCGTCCAGAGCGGCCAGAAGAAGATGCTCACCGCCGTCGCGACCAGAAGGAACAGCCCGACCCAGATGATCCCGCGCGTGCGACGCGGGGAGGGGTCGCTGCGTTTGCCGAGCACGATCCCGATCACCGCCGTCAGCCCGAGGATCAGGTACGGCTCGAACGCGATGGCGTAGAACTCGAAGATCGTGCGGTTGATGTAGAGCAGCCACGGCAGATAGCCGGCGGCGAGCCCGGTGAGGATCAGCCCGACCTGCCACTCCCTGTACCGGATGACGCGGTAGACCAGGTAGAACACCGCCGCGGCCGCCGCCCACCAGATGAGCGGGTTGCCGAGCGAGGTGATCGCCGACGAGCAGGCGTTGGCCGTGCATCCGTTCTCGCCGAGGTTGGAGCCGACGTAGTACATGCTGGTCGGCCGGATCATGAACAGCCAGGTCAGCGGGTTGGCCTGGTACGGGTGCGAGACGTGCAGGTTGATGCTGTAGTTGTACATCTCGGTCTGGTAGTGCCAGAGGTTCTGCAGCCAGAGCGGCACCCAGGAGAGCCCGCCGCTCCACTGCATGTGCGTCGACTCCGCCCAGTGCCGGTAGTAGCCGCCTTTCGTGACGATCCAGCCGGTCCAGGTGACGAGGTAGCTGACGAACGCGATCGGCACCATCAGCACGAACGTCGCCGGAGCCTGCTTCAGGATCGCCCCGCTGATGTAGAAGGGGAGCCCGACCCTGCGGCGCGCGACGATGTCGACGACCACCGTGTACACGGCGAAGAACGCCAGGAAGTAGAACCCGCTCCACTTCACGCCGGCGCAGAGCCCGCAGAGCAGACCGGCGGCGAGCAGCCAGGGCCGCCACCACAGCACGGGACCCCAGGCCGGGTCGCGGCCGGCCGCCCACGCTGCGTGCACCCGCTCGGCGAGCCGGGTGGCGTGCCATTGCCTGTCCAGCAGGATGCACCAGAAGGCCAGGAGCGCCAGGAACATCACAGAGTTGTCGAGCAGCGCCACCCTGCTCATCACGATCGCGTGACCGTCGATGGCCAGCAGGAACCCGGCGATCGTCGCCAGCAGCGTCGACGCGAACAGCTTCCGCGCGATCAGGAACACGACGAGAACGGCCAGGATGCCGACCACGGCCGTCGAGATGCGCCAGCCGAACGCGTCGCCGGCGCCGAACGCAGCAAGCCCGGCCGCGATCATCCACTTGCCGAGCGGTGGATGCGCCACGAACGACGGATCGGACGTGAAGATGTTCGTGTTGCCGCCCGCGAACTGGGCGTCCGCCTTGTCCGGCCAGCTGCCCTCGTAGCCGAGGTGCATCAGCGAGTACGCGTCCTTCACGTAGAAGGTCTCGTCGAACACCAGCGCGTGCGGGTACCCCAGGTTCCAGAGCCGCAGGATCGCGGCGAGCAGCGTGACGGCGACAGGGGCGCCCCAGTACCAGAGCTTCATCCGCAGCGGGGTGCGGAGCATCCTGGCCCACCAGTCGTCGAGCCTGCTGCCCGTCGGCTCCGCCGGAGGAGGCGCGATCGGGAGGCCGATGGCGGGTGTCGAGGTCACCAGATCATGCTAGAGGGTGCGTCTCCGGGTGACAGACTCGATGCATGATCATCCTCGCGGCCACTCCCATCGGCAATCTCAAGGACGCCTCGCTCCGGCTGATCGAGGTGCTCGGCTCCGCCACCGTCGTCGCCGCGGAGGACACCAGGGTGACGCAGCGGCTGCTCGCCGGCCTGGGCATCGAGAACCGTCCCCGCCTGATCGCCCTGCACGACCACAACGAGCGGGACAAGGCGGCCGAGCTGGTCGAGCTGGCGAAGGACCAGGATGTGGTCGTTCTGTCCGACGCCGGGATGCCGACAGTGTCCGACCCTGGCTTCCACCTCGTCGAGGCCGCGGCGGCCGCCGGTGTCGGCGTCACCGCCATCCCCGGCCCGAGCGCCGTGGTGACGGCGCTCGCCGTGTCCGGCCTGCCCACTGACCGGTTCACCTTCGAGGGCTTCCTGCCGCGCAAGCAAGGCGAGCGGCTGAGCACCTTCCGCGCGCTGGCCTCCGAGCCGCGCACGATGGTGTTCTTCGAGTCGCCGAACCGGCTCGCCGCATCCATCGCCGACCTGGCGACGGTGCTCGGCGACGACCGGCGCGTGGTGGTCTGCCGCGAACTCACCAAGCTGTTCGAGGAGGTCAAGCGGGGAACGGCGGCCGAGCTCGCGGCCTGGGCGGCGGAGGGCGTGCGCGGCGAGATCGCGATCGTGGTCGCCGGAGCGGAGGCGCGCACGGTCGACCTGGAGACCGGCGTAACACAGGTGCTCGCGCTGGTCGCGGGCGGCGTGCGGCTCAAAGACGCGGCGGGCGAGGTCGCGGAGGCGACGGGCCTCGGCAAGCGCGACCTCTACCAGGCCGCACTCGACCGGAAGTGACCCCCGACGGTAATACGCCAGGATGCGCCCCGGCGCGCCCGTAGGATAGTCACCATGTCCGACGGCTCTTCGTTCTACATCACCACGCCGATCTTCTACGTGAATGATGTCCCGCACATCGGGCACGCATACACGGAGGTCGCCGCCGACGTTCTCGCGCGCTGGCACAGGCAGGCCGGTGACGACACCTGGCTGCTGACCGGCACGGACGAGCACGGGCAGAAGATCCTGCGCACAGCCACCGCGAACGGCACCACCCCGCAGGAGTGGGCGGACCGTCTCGTCACCAACGAGTGGCTTCCTCTGCTGAAGACCATCGACATCGCCAACGACGACTTCATCCGCACCACGGACGAGCGCCACGAGAAGAACGTGCAGAAGTTCCTGCAGAAGCTCTACGACGACGGCTTCATCTACGCGGGCGAGTACGAGGCGCTTTACTGCGTCGGCTGCGAGGAGTTCAAGCCGCAGAGCGAGATCGTGGACGGCACCGGCGAGTACGAGGGCCAGAAGGTGTGTGCCATCCACTCGAAGCCGCTCGAACTGCTGCAGGAGAAGAACTACTTCTTCCGGATGAGCCAGTTCGCCGACCAGCTCCTCGCGCTCTACGAGGAGCGCCCGGAGTTCGTGCAGCCGGAGTCCGCCCGCAACGAGGTCGTCTCGTTCGTGCGCCAGGGCCTCAGCGACCTGTCCATCTCCCGGTCGAGCTTCGACTGGGGCATCAAGGTGCCGTGGGACGAGTCGCACGTCGTCTACGTGTGGTTCGACGCGCTGCTCAACTACGCCACCGCCGTCGGCTACGGCCAGGACGAGCAGAACTTCGCCAGGCGCTGGCCGGCCACCCACATCGTCGGCAAAGACATCCTGCGCTTCCACGCCGTGATCTGGCCCGCCATGCTGATGGCGGCAGGGGTGGATGTGCCCCACCAGGTCTACGGTCACGGCTGGCTCCTCGTCGGCGGCGAGAAGATGTCCAAGTCCAAGCTGACCGGCATCGCGCCCACGCAGATCACCGACACGTTCGGGTCTGACGCGTTCCGCTACTACTTCATGCGCGCCATCAGCTTCGGCCAGGACGGCTCGTTCAGCTGGGAAGACCTGTCCGCCCGCTACCAGGCGGAGCTCGCCAACGGGTTCGGCAACCTCGCATCCAGGGTCGTCGCGATGGTCACCAGATACTTCGAGGGCGTCGTGCCGCAGGCCGGGCGCTACGAGGATGCCGACTTCGCCGTGCGCCAGACCGTCGCCGACGCGGCGACGGCGGCCGACGCCGCCATCGAGAAGCTGGCCATCCACGACGCCATCACCGCCATCTGGACCATCGTCGACGAGCTGAACGGCTACATCACGGCCCAGGAGCCGTGGTCGCTCGCGAAGGACGAGGCACAGCGCGAACGTCTCGCCACCGTGCTCTACACCGCGGCGGAGGGACTGCGCGCGCTCGCCGTGCTGCTGTCTCCCGTCATCCCGAAGGCCACCCTCAAGCTGTGGGTGGCGCTCGGAGCGGAGGACGAGCTCGGCGACCTCGACGACCAGCCGCTGCGCACCGCGGGGGAGTGGGGCCAGCTTCCCGCCGGCACCACCGTCAACGGACTCGAGGCGCTGTTCCCCCGGATCGACGCGGACGCGGTGCCCGGCGCATGACGGACCCGGCGTTCATCCGGCAGCGTCACGTCACAGACGGGCGTGACCTGGAGTACCCGCCGCTTCCGGAGGCGCTGGTCGTCCCCGTCTACGACAACCACACGCACCTGGAGATCTCCGACGGCGACGAGCCGATGGACTACCGGGAGCAGCTGGACCGCGCATCCAGTGTCGGCGTGCGCGGTGTCGTGCAGGTCGGAAACGACGTGGAGACCTCGCGCTGGTCGGCCGACATGGCCGCCATCGAGCCCCGGATGCTCGCCGCGGTCGCCCTGCACCCCAACGACGCCCCCGACTACGCGGAGCGCGGCGAACTCGACGACGCGCTCTCCGTGATCGCCGAGCTGGCCACGCGACCGCGCGTCCGTGCCATCGGAGAGACGGGGCTCGACTTCTTCCGCACCGAGGCCGGCCCGCGGCGGGAGGCGCAGTTCCGCTCGTTCGAGGCGCACATCGAGATCGCCAAGCAGAACGACCTCGCCATGCAGATCCACGACCGGGATGCGCACGCCGACGTGATCGCGACCCTCAAGCGCGTCGGCGCTCCGGAGCGCACCGTCTTCCACTGCTTCTCCGGCGACGCCGAGCTCGCGCAGATCTGCGCGGACAACGGCTGGTACATGTCGTTCGCCGGCAACGTCACGTTCAAGAACGCGGAGAACCTGCGCGAGGCGCTGCGCGCGGCCCCTCGCTCGCTGATCATGGTCGAGACGGATGCGCCGTTCCTCACGCCGACGCCGTTCCGCGGCCGGCCGAACGCGCCGTACCTCATCCCGCACACGCTGCGCGCGATGGCCGAGACCATCGGCACGGACGCCTCCACCCTGGCCGCGCAGATCTGCTCCAACACCGAGCTGGTCTACGGACGCTGGGACGCCGAGCCCGTCGCGTCGCCGCCGACCACCCCGATCGGGATCATCGCGTGACCGCGCTGCGACTCCTCGGCCCCGCCGAGATCCGCGACCTGGCCGACCTGCTCGACGTCACCCCCACCAAGAAGCTCGGCCAGAACTTCGTCATCGACGGCAACACCGTGCGCAGGATCGTGCGCGTCGCCAAGGTGCAGCCGGGCGACGTGGTGGTCGAGGTCGGCCCCGGGCTCGGCTCGCTGACCCTCGGGCTGCTCGAAGCGGACGCGACCGTGGTCGCCGTCGAGATCGACGGACGGCTCGCCGAGCAGCTGCCGGTCACGGTGCGCACGATGGCGGAGGAGGCGGCGGACAGGCTCACCGTCGTGCACAAGGACGCGCTGCACGTCACCGAGCTGCCGCTCTCGCCGACGCGGCTGGTCGCCAACCTGCCGTACAACGTCTCCGTTCCGGTGCTGCTGCACTTCCTCGAGCACTTCCCGGGCATTCGGAGCGGAGTGGTGATGGTGCAGGCGGAGGTCGGTTTCCGGGTCGCCGCCGAGCCGGGCTCGAAGGTCTACGGCGCCCCGAGCGTGAAGGCGGCCTGGTACGGCAGCTGGCGCACGGCGGGCACGGTCAGCCGCCAGGTGTTCTGGCCGGTGCCGAACGTCGACTCGGTGCTCGTCGCGTTCGAACGCCACGACGACGAGCCGGGCGACGAGACGCTGCGGCTGCGCACCTTCGAACTGGTGGATGCGGCGTTCCAGCAGCGCAGGAAGATGCTGCGGCAGGCGCTCGCGCCCGTCTACGGCGACGCGGCCACCGCATCCACGGCCCTGGAGGCGGCCGGGATCGCGCCGACACTGCGGGGCGAGCAGCTCGGCATCGCCGACTTCGTCCGGCTCGCAACGGCTCGGGTCTAGCGCCCGGCTCATCCGCCTGTAGGTTGGGACTATGACCACTCCGGCCATTGACGCAGTTCACGTGCGAGCCCCCGGCAAGATCAACGTGTTCATGCGCGTCGGGGCGGTGATGGACGACGGATACCACGACGTCGCGACGGCCTACCAGGCGGTCTCCCTCTACGAGGATGTCCGCGCGTATCCGGCGGACGATTTCTCGGTGACGTTCGGCGGCTCGATCGACACCAGCGACCTGCCGACCGACGGAACCAATCTCGCCGTCAAGGCGGCCAGGATGCTCGCCAGGAAGACCGGATACACCGGCGGCGTCCGCCTCGAGATCGACAAGCACGTTCCGATCGCGGGCGGGATGGGCGGAGGCTCCGCGGACGCGGCGGCCACCCTCGTCGCCTGCGACGCGCTCTGGGGCACGGAGGCGAGCAAGGAGGACCTGCACGCCATCGCCGCCCGGCTCGGCGCCGACGTGCCGTTCGCCCTGGTCGGCGGAACGGCCATCGGAACCGGCAGGGGGGACAGGCTGAGCCCGGCGCTCGCGACCGGCCAGTTCCACTGGGTGCTCGCGCTGCCGGACAGCCAGCTGAGCACGCCGGCGGTCTACAGCGAGCTCGACCGGCACCGCGAACGCCACTCTCGCGACATCGCGCCGGCGCAGTTCACCCCGACGGTCGACACGGCCGTACTGCAGGCGCTGCGGGCGGGAGACCCGGCCATGCTCGCCGAGTCGCTGACGAACGACCTGCAGGCCCCCGCCATCCACTTGGCGCCGGAGATCGGCGCCGTCATCGAGCTGGGGGAGATGAACGGCGCGCTCGCCGGCATCGTCTCCGGCTCCGGCCCGACGGTCGCCTTCCTGACAGCCGACCTCGACAGCGCGCTCGACCTGCAGATCGCGCTGAGCGCCGCCCGGCTGACCGCGGTGCGGGCGACGGGCCCCGTGCACGGGGCACGCATTCTGAACGACTAGCGCGGCGGTCAGGTGGCGGTGATGACTCCGGTGAGGAGGAGGATGGCGACGACCACCGCGAGGCCGATGCGGTACCAGATGAAGACCGTGATCGGGTGCTTGGTGACCAGCCGGAGCAGCCAGGCGATGCTCACGTAGGCCACGACGAGGCTCACGATCGTGGCGACGATGGTGGGCAGCCAGCCGACGCTGGAGCTGATCGCGCTCGCCTGCGTGATGCCCTCGTATCCGCCCGCCGCGACGAGCGCCGGGATGGCGAGGAAGAACGACAACCGGGTCGCCGCCACGCGGTCGAGGCCGCGGAACAGGCCGGCGCTGATCGTCGCGCCCGAGCGGGAGACGCCGGGGATGAGGGCGATCACCTGGAAGACGCCGATGGCGACCGCGTCGAGCACGGTGGTCGACTCCTCGTGCCGGTCCTGTTTCCCGACGCGCTCCGCCGCCCACATGACGATGCTCCACAGGATGAGGGCGGCGACCACCACCCACAGGTTGCGCAGGCCGCCCGAGATGAGATCTTTGGCCACCAGGCCGACGATCGCGATCGGGATGGAGCCGATGATCACGTACCAGCCCATCCGGTAGTCGTGGCCGCGCGCATCCCGGTTGAACAGGCCGCGCGCCCAGGCGACGACGATGCGGACGATGTCTTTCCAGAAGTAGATGATCGCCGCGAGGATGGCGCCGACCTGGATGATCGCGGTGAACGCTGTCACACCCTGGTCGTCGATCTGCAGTCCGAGGAGTTTCTCGACGATGGTCAGGTGGCCGGTGCTCGACACGGGAAGGAATTCCGTGATGCCTTCGACGATGCCGAGGATCAGGGCTTGCAGCAGGTTCATCCGACCGCCTCTCGATTCAGTGTGCGCTCCCCAGCATGTCGGGACGGCGGCAAGAAGTCTCTGAGAATCGCGAAGGGAGAGGTTTTTCTACCCTGGTTTTCTACCCAGGGATGCCCAGCGCGCAGACGCAAGTCGGGTGTTGAGACGATTCGTTGAGCATCGTATCCAAGCGTCCCAGCGGGCGGGCATCCCGGGGTGTGATCCCAAAATACCGAGGCCGTCAGGTGGGCTCATAACCGTGGGAGGAAAACCGTCAAGTATTGACGGGGCGGTGCCTGGCACGGGTCGCGCGCACGCTGCGGGAGGCGATGCTGAGCTTCCGCAGATCACGCCGCGACGACAGTTCCAGCTTCGCCAGGATGTTCCGCACATGGAAGTTGACGGTGGTCACCGACACGTACAGCCGCTCCGCGATCTCCTTGTTGGTCATGCCGGCCGCGAGCGCGTACGCGACCTGCCGTTCCCTCGTGGTGAGCGGCGCGAACGGGTCCGTCTGCGCGTCGTCCGCCCCTCTGCCGCTCGCGCTCAGTTCCTCCAGCAGCCGGGCGCAGCGGGACAGATACCCGGATGCGCCGACCCGGCGGAACGTGTCGGCCGCCTGTTCGAGCAGCGCCGTCGCGCGCGGCCGGTCCGTGCCGAGCTCGGCCAGCAGCCGCCCGGCGTCGGCCGCCGCGACAGCCTGCGGGAACGGGAACCGCGCAGCAGACGCATCGTCGAGCGACGCGAGGTACGCGTCCAGCGCTTCATGCCGCGCCCCCTCGGCTTCGAGCACGCGGCCTTCCAGCCAGCCGAGCGAGCCGTAGTACGGTCGCCACATCCCGGGCGCCTGGCAGAGGGCGAACGCGGCGCGCGCGTCCGCCGCCCGGCCGAGTGCCGCCAGCGCATCCACCCGGTAGGTCAGCCAGCCGAGAGTGGATGCGCGGGTCGCCACCGCCTCCGCCTCCTCCGTCGCGGCGAGCTGGGTCGCGCGGTCGCCGAGGGCGCGGGCGAGTTCGGCGCGCGCGATGAACGGGAGGTCGCTGTCGTACGACCCGGCGATGCTGAGCTTCGCCTGGGCGGCGGAGCGGAGGCGCTCCTCCACGGCCGCCGCCTCTCCGCGCCCCGCGCGGACCAGCGTCGACGCCCAGAGGGCGATCGGCCAGCCGGACAGGTCCGTCTCGTCGAGGGCGAGCGCGACGGAGGCGTCCGCGAGGGTGACCGACTCGTCCCACTCGCCGAGGAGGAACAGGACGTGGGCGTAGATCGTGCGTCCGAACCCGGCCGTCCAGCTCGACGGGAACCGGCGCAGCAGCTCGTTGGCCTGCGCCAGGTCGTCGCGGGCGCGGTCGATGTCGCCGCTGAGGACGAACACGCGGGCGCGGGAGATGAACGCGTCGACGACGGACGGGGAGACGGTGGACGGCGTCGACGCGGCAGCGAGGAGGTCGTCGAGTTCCGCGACGAGCTCACCGACCACGGCGGGCCGCACGTGTCCGGCGGCGGTGAGCGCCCAGCCGAGCAGCCGCAGCAGGTAGTCGCGGGGCTGGGCGAGCCAGCGCAGGGCGGGGTCAGCGATCTCGTCCGGGTCGGACGGCGCTTCGGCGATCAGGCGACGGCCGGTGTCGAGGTGGTCGAAGACGCCGGGGAAGTCGCGCGTCGCCATCAGGACTTTCGGCAGCGCCTCTGCGACGTGCGCGCGGATCGCCCGCTCGTCCGCCGTGGTCGCCTGGCTCGCTTCGAGCGTGAGCGCGATGCCGAGCGCACCCGGGATGTCGCCGGTGAGCGTGCGCAGTTCGAGCACGACGAGGTCGCGCGCCTGCGAAGCGGGCAGCGCCTCGATGGCGGGCGCCAGGTCGAAGATGCGCTCGTGCATCCTGGTGCGCAGCGCGAGCAGCCCGATCTCCAGCAGGGCGCGGTCGTGCTCCGCCCCCGGAGCCGCGAGGTGCACGGCCGAGCGGGCGTAGCTCATCGCCTGATCCGCCTGGTTGCGGTCGGCCGCCACCCTGCTCGCTTCGAGCAGTTCGGCCACGAGGGTCGGGTCTGCGACGTCGGCCGCCTCCACCCGGTGGCGGAGGGCGCGGTGCCCGGTCAGGACCTCGGCGGCGACCCGGTGGATGGCCACCCTGCGCTCCAGGGTCAGGTCGCCACTGAGGGCGTCGGCGAGGATGGCGTGCGCGGGCTCCACCCAGACGACGCCGTCGCGCTCGGAGGAGAGCACGAGGCCGCGGGAGACGGCGCCCGCCGCATCCACCCGGCTGCCGAGCCGGGCGGCGATGGTGCCGAAGACGGGCAGCGGCAGCGGGTCGCGGAGCACGGCGATGATCTCGGCCGCCTCGCGCACCGACGGGTCCGCCCCTTCGAGCGCGGAGCCGACCGCCGTGGAGAGCGGGGTGATCGCGGCGGCGGGAAGGTCCCAGCCGGCCGGGTGCAGGGCCGCGGCGAAGGTGTCCCGGAGCTGCCCGAGCAGCACGCTGAGCAGCAGAGGAGACCCCTGGGTCGCCTCGGTGAGTCTGGTGGCCGTGCGCCGGGAGACCGCGTGACCCAGGATGTGCTGGGCCAGGTCCTGGGTGTCGGCGACGGAGAACGGGGCGAGCTCCACCCTGGCGTGGTTGACCGTCGACGCGGCGACGTCCTCGAACAGCGAGACCACGCTGCCGGAGAGAGGCCTGGTCGCCGCGGTGAACAGGAAGCCCTGATCGGACAGCCGCCGCACCACGAACCGCAGAGCCCTGGCAGACGCCTCGTCGACCCACTGCGCGTCGTCGACGATCAGGCAGACCGGCTTGCCGACCCCGTCGACGGCGTCGAGCAGCAGGCGCCCCACCGTGAGTGGGTCGTCAGACGGCTCCGGCGGCCGGATGCGCGTCCCGCTGACCGCGTTGAGCCCGCGCACCAGGGTCTCCACCGTCGCGTAGCTGAGGTCGGATTCGAACGAGTCGGCGTGCACCCGCAGCACGGTCCAGCCGTCGAGGCGTTCCGCCACGTCGGCGAGCAGCGCGGTCTTGCCGAGCCCCGCCTCTCCGGTGACCAGCAGGGCGCCGCCCTTGCCGAGTGCACGATGGGCGACGAGCAGCATCGTCTCGCGTTCCCTGTCGCGGCCGAACAGCGGCTTCGCATCCGGGTTCGAGGCCTCGTCGGTCACGTTGGTTCCCCATCCCGACCGGCCGTACGCCGTGCGGGTATTCGGGAGACGGACCGGTCTCAGCGATCTTCGCACACCATCGGGCGGCCCGGATTCCCCCGTCCTGGGGGCGAACGACCGGCCGGTAGGCTGGAAACCCTCATGGCACACCTCCTCGGCGCTGAGTCGCTGCACCTCGAATACCCGACGCGCGTGATCTTCGACAGCGTCACGATCGGCATCAACGAGGGCGACCGCATCGGCATCGTCGGCCGCAACGGCGACGGCAAGTCCACGCTGCTTTCGTTGCTCGCCGGGCGCATCGAACCGGACTCCGGACGCGTCACCCGCCGCCGCGACGTCAGCGTCGGGATGCTCGACCAGGGCGATGAGCTCGACCCGGCCCTCACGGTCGGCCAGGCCATCGTCGGCGACCAGGAGGAACACCTCTGGGCCGGGGATGCGCGCGTCAGGGACGTGCTGGCCGGGCTCGTCTCCGATATCCGCTGGGAGGCGACGATCGGCGAGCTCTCCGGCGGCCAGCGCCGCCGCGTCGCGCTCGCCGCGCTGCTGGTGCACGACCACGACATCCTGTTCCTGGACGAGCCGACCAACCACCTGGACATCGAGGGCGTCGCCTGGCTGGCCGCGCACCTGAAGACCCGCTGGCCCGCCACGGCGGGCGGGCTCGTGGTGGTGACCCACGACCGGTGGTTCCTCGACGAGGTCTCCACGGCCACGTGGGAGGTGCACGACCGCCTGATCGAGCCGTTCGAGGGCGGATACGCCGCGTACATCCTGCAGCGCGTCGAGCGCGACAGAATGGCGGCGGTGGTCGAGGGCAAGCGCCAGAACCTGATGCGCAAAGAACTCGCCTGGCTGCGCCGCGGAGCCCCCGCCCGCACCTCTAAGCCCAAGTTCCGGATGGATGCCGCCGCCGAGCTGATCGCGGACGAGCCGCCCGTGCGCAACCCCGTCGAGCTCAGCCAGATGGCCACGGCCCGGCTCGGCAAAGACGTGGTCGACCTGCTCGACACCACCGTGATCTACCCGCCGAAGACGGTGCTGCGCGACATCGAGTGGCGAATCGCGCCGGGGGAGCGCACCGGCATCCTCGGCGTGAACGGCGCGGGCAAGTCCACGCTGCTCGGGCTCATCGCGGGCACCGTCGAGCCGACCTCCGGCCGGGTCAAGCGCGGCAAGACCGTGCAGATCGCCACCCTCACCCAGCAGCTGTCCGAGCTGGACGACGTGATGGACGAGCGGGTCAGCGCCGTCATCGCCGGCAAGCGCACCACCTACCTCGCGGGCGGCAAGGAGATGACGCCCGGTCAGCTCCTCGAACGCCTCGGCTTCACCAACGCCCAGCTGTCCACGCCGGTCAAGGATCTCTCCGGCGGCCAGAAGCGGCGCCTGCAGCTGCTGCTCATCCTGCTCGACGAGCCGAACGTGCTCATCCTCGACGAGCCGACCAACGACCTCGACACCGACATGCTCGCCGCGATGGAGGATCTGCTCGACTCCTGGCCGGGCACCCTCATCGTCGTCTCGCACGACCGCTACCTCATCGAGCGCGTCACCGACCAGCAGTACGCGGTGATGGATGCGTCCCTCCGGCACCTGCCGGGAGGAGTGGACGAGTACCTGCGGCTGCGGAAGGGCCAGCTGGCGAGCGGGGGACCGGCGGCGACCGCGGCGGCCGTGCCCGCATCCGGAGCGGCGGCATCCCGCGCATCCGGAGCATCCGGGGCCGCCCCCGCGCTCACCGGCGCCGCCCTGCGCGCGGCCGAGAAGGAGGTCACCTCCATCGACCGCCGCCTCGGCAAGCTGGCCGACCAGGTGGCGGCGACGCACGAACGCCTCGCCCAGCACGACCAGAGCGACTACGAGGGCATCGGCGTCATCTCCGCCGAGCTTCGCGCCCTGGAAGACGAGATCGCCACCCTGGAGACCCGCTGGCTGGAACTCTCCGAGCAACTCGAAGGCTGACCCATCCTGCGCGGCTAGGCTCGCCGCATGGCAACGCACGCCGTCACCAACCAGCCGCCGCCTCGCGTCGACCTGGACGAGTTCGCCGCGAACGTCCCCCTCGCCGAGGTGGTCGAACGCCACGACGCCGGATGGGCGACCTCCGACCTGGCCGCCGTCGGTCGGCTGGTCGGCAGCGCACGGTTCCAGCACGACGCCGAACGCGCGAACGTGCACGAACCGGAGCTGCGCGCCTTCGACCGCTGGGGCACCAGGATCGACGAGGTCGAGTACGACCCGTCGTACCACCGCATCCTCGGCGAGGCCGTCGCCGCCGGCGCCCACACCTCGGCCTGGGCGGAACCACGGCCGGGCGCGAACGTCGCCCGTGCCGCCACGTTCATGCTGTTCGCGCAGATCGAGCCAGGACACGCCTGCCCGGTGTCGATGACCCACGCGGCCGTCCCTGCGCTCGCGGCCTCCGACACGCTGAGCGCGGCCTGGCTGCCTCGCCTGCTCAGCCGGGAGTACGACCCCGGCCTCTCCGCGGGCAAACGCTCCGCGCTGTTCGGGATGGCCATGACCGAGAAGCAGGGCGGCTCGGATGTGCGGGCGAACACCACCACGGCCGTCCCGGACGGCGACGGCCGCCACGTGCTCACCGGGCACAAGTGGTTCTGCTCGGCCCCGATGTCCGACGCGTTCCTGGTGCTCGCGCAGACGCCGTCCGGCCACGGCGAGTCGAGTCTGAGCTGCTTCCTCGTGCCCCGGATGCTCGACGACGGCACCCGCAACGCCTTCGCCATCCAGCGGCTCAAGGACAAGCTCGGCAACCGCTCGAACGCCTCCAGCGAGGTCGAGTTCGACGGCACGGTCGGGCACCTGCTCGGCGAGGAGGGCCGGGGCGTGCGCACCATCCTGGAGATGGTGAACCGCACCAGGCTGGACTGCATCCTGGGCAGCGCGGCCGGGATGCGGCAGGCGGTCGCCGAAGCGGCCTGGCACGCCAGGCACCGGTCGGCGTTCGGCGCTCACCTGATCGACCAGCCGGCGATGACCGCCGTGATCGCGGACCTCGCTCTCGAGTCGGAGGCGGCGACGGCGGTCGCCCTCCGGCTCGCCCGCGCTCACGACGCCGACGCGTCGGACGCCGACCGCGCCTTCCGCCGCCTCGCGACCGCCGTGACCAAGTACTGGGTCTGCAAGCGCGGGCCCGGGCATGCGTACGAAGCTCTGGAGTGTCTCGGCGGCAACGGGTACACCGAGGCGTTCCCGCTCGCGCGCCGCTACCGCGAGCAGCCGGTGATGGCGATCTGGGAGGGCTCTGGCAACGTGATCGCGCTGGATGTGCTGCGCGCACTGCAGCGCGAGCCGGACTCCTTCGACGCGTTCGACGCCGAGCTCGCCGCGGCGCGTGGCGTGCATCCCGGATTCGACGCCCACCACGATGCGGTGCGAGCGACCGTCGCCGGCCTCGCGGGCACCGACCCCCGGGATGCGCAGGCCGCCGTCCGGCCGCTCGTCGCGTCCCTGGCGCTGGCCCTGCAGGCGTCGCTGCTGCTGCGTCACGCGCCGGACGGGATCGGCGCCGCCTTCGTCGACGCGCGCCTCGGCGACGGCCGCGGAGCGCTCTACGGCGAACTGCCGTCAGCGGCCCGGTCGGCCATTCCCGTGCTCATCGCGCGCGCCTGACCGGACAGGAAACGGGGACCCCCGCCGCTACTCCGCCCCGATGGCCGCGTAGAACTGCCCTACGGCCTTGCGGTTGTACGCCACGTAGTCGAACGTGCTCGCGGGCACCTCTCCGGCGAGGAACGCGGTGAGCCCCTGGGCGACACCGGCGTCCGACTGCGGCACGACGAGCCCGCTGCCGGCCGGCAGCGCGTTCTTGGCCGAGGCGAACTCGACGGTGACGATCGGCAGCCCGAGCACCAGCGCCTCGAGGATCACCATCGGCTGGCCCTCGTAGTCGCTCGACAGCACGAAGCAGTCCGCCGCCGCCATGATCGCGTGCGGATTGCGCTGCATCCCGGTCAGGAACACCGAGTCGGTGAGCCCGAGGCTCTCGATGAGCGCGGTGAGGTCGTCGAACAGCGGTCCGGCGCCGACGATGACGAGCCGGGTGGCCGGATGCGCGGCGTGCACCTCCGCGAACGCCCTGATCAGCCGCGCCTGGTTCTTCTCCGGGGACAGCCTGCCGACGTTGACGAAGGTGGTCACCCCGTCGTCGCGCGCGAGCAGCGCGTTCGCCCAGGCCGGGTTCGCGCCGGTCTCCTCGTCGAAGGTGAGCTCGTGCAGGTCGGCCTGCGCGTTCTCCAGGATGTGCTCGGCGTCGACCGTGTTCAGCGCGTACGTGAACTTCTCCGGCCGCGCGTACTCCGCCAGGCCGTCCCTGTTGATGTCCGACAGGGTCGGAGACACCGACACGAGGTGGTCGTACTGCTCGTAGAGGGTGAACAGCTGCGTGAGGCTGTGCAGCATCTTCTTCTCGCCGCCGACCTCGCGGTGCGCATCCGACGCCAGGTCGTTGTGCAGCCAGATCGAGCGCTCCGCCTCGGGGGAGTGCAGCAGCAGGGTCGCCCAGAACGGCCCGTAGCCGGAGAAGTCGACGACGTAGTCGAAGCGGCTCTCGCCGAAGCAGCGCGACCACTCGTCGTTCCACAGCCGGTTCTGCGACGGGATGTTCGCGTGCTCGGCGATGCGGCCGCGGCGGAAGTCGAGGTGGCGGGCGAGGTGGCGCAGCTTGGCGCCGTTCATGCCGCCGACCCGTGGGAACTGCCGCACGGCGGGGTGGATCTGCTTCTGCTTGCCGATGGTGGCCTTCGACCTGCTCTGCGCGAAGAACGCCGACACGTCGTAGCGGTCGTGGTCGAGGTTGTTGAGCAGGTTGAGTGCGGACGTGGTGATGCCGTTCGGTCGCATCCCGCCCAGGTAGAGGAGGAGCTTGACGCGTCCGTCGTCGGCGAGGTCGGTGCGCAGCCGGTAGCCGTCGCGCACGCCGCGGAACACGATGTCGACGACGCGCTTCGACGCGGCGCCGTCCTCGTATGGGACGAACCTGCGCTGCGCGGCGAGGTAGCGCTCGCGCCACTCCTCCGGCACGGCATCCCCGTTCTCGGCGATGGCGGCGAGGTCGTCGCCGATCTCGCGTGCGGACATGCGCGCAGGGCCCGGCCACTCGTCCGGCTCGAAGTAGAGGCCGCGGGTGCCCGCGTAGTCCGCGATGTCCGGCGTGAAGAACAGGATGGGCCTGCCGGTCTGCAGGAAGTCGAAGTAGATGCTCGAGTAGTCGGTGATGAGGGCGTCGGTCGCGCCGAGCACGGCGTTCGTCGGCAGTTCGTTCGGCACGAGCATCCGCTTCAGCTCCGGCCGGTGCCTGGCGAGCTTGTGCACGCTCTGGTGCGTCTTCAGCAGCACCACGTACCTGCTGGTGTCGATGCGCTCCTCGATCGCGGCGACGTGCGCGAGGATCTCGTCGATGTCGTCGGTGGGCCGCCCGAATGACGCGCCCTTCCAGGTGGGCGCGTACAGCACGATCTTCCTGTCGCCGAGCGGGATGCCCGCCTCGGTCAGCTGACGGCGGACGGACGCGCGGCCCGCGTCGTCGAGGAACTGCCTGTCGATGCGCGGGTAGCCCTCCTCGACCAGCGTGCCGCGGTAGATCCCGGTCAGCTTGTATCCGGTCTCGTACATCTGCTCGGCCATGAAGGGGTTGGCGGCGAGCAGATAATCGGCCTGCACGAAGTTGCGCACGATGTTCGCCGTGCCGAGCGCCCCGTCTTCGATGTCGTAGCCCATGCGCTTGAGCGGTGTGCCGTGCCAGGTGTTGAGGTAGACCTGCCCGTCGCGCTTGCCGAAGTCGGGAGGGAACGTCGCGTTGTTGACCAGGTATTGGCTGGTGGCGAGCGCGCGGTAGTACGCGGCGGAGCCGTACTTGACGAAGCTGACCCGCGGGTTCCCGGCGAACTCCTCGACGGCTGCACGGTACTGGGTGAGGTTGGAGAGCGCCCAGACGTGGGTGAGGTGGGCGAGGTCGGGGGCGGCCAGGAGCTCACGGAAGATGGCTTCCGGGTTGTCGAGCATCCCGTTGCCGGAGAAGGACTCGTAGAACACCGAGCCGATCACGAGCGGCTGCCGACGCCAGTGCGCGTGGATCTCGAAACGGGCGGCGCGCTTGACCCGGGAGGGCAGGCGTTTCAGGCGGGAGAGTCTCATCGCCCCCGATTTTATGAGAGGGGCATAACAGTCTCCTGAGAGCGGCCCATGCGTCCGCTCTGGATGTCAGGATTCTTCGTCGAAGCCGAGGGAGAGTTTGCGGAGCAGCGAGGCGAGCCGTTCCTGCTCGGTGGGGGAGAGGCCGACCAGGATGTCCGACTCGGCGTCCACGAGGCGGGTGATCGCCGCATCCACTCTGGTGAGGCCCTGCGCCGTCATCTGCACCAGGATGCCGCGGCCGTCGTTGGGATCGGTGCGCCGCTCGACGAGTTCGCGGGAGACGAGCCTGTCGATGCGGTTCGTCATGGTGCCGCTCGACACGAGCGTCTGCTGCAGCAGCGCCTTCGGGCTCAGCTGGTACGGCGCGCCGGCACGGCGGAGCGCCGCGAGCACGTCGAACTCCCACGACTCCAGGTCGGAGCGGTCGAACGCGGTGCGGCGGGCCCTGTCCAGGTGGCGGGACAGCCGGGCGACGCGGGAGAGCACCTGCAGCGGCGAGAAGTCCAGGTCCGGGCGTTCGCGCAGCCAGGAGTCCACGATGCGGTCGACTTCGTCGCGTGCGTCAGGCGTCCGTGGGTCAGGCATCTCCCCATGCTATTTCGTCGGGCGGTCGCTCGATGGTCTGGCAAACTGTGTTGTGCGCACAGCGCGGTCCGCCTTGGTGTAATGGCAGCACGACAGCCTTTGGAGCTGTTAGGTCTAGGTTCGAATCCTGGAGGCGGAGCGGAACCGATCGTCCGATCCCCTGGAGTGATATGACCGACCAGAATCTTGCCATCGTCGTGCTCGCGGCAGGACAGGGGACGCGGATGAAGTCCGCCACCCCCAAGCTCCTGCATCCACTGGCCGGCCTGCCGATCATCGGGCACGTCCTCGCCACGGCGAAGCAGCTCGACGCCGCGCACGTCGTCTCGGTGGTGCGGCACGAGCGCGACCGTCTCGTCGAGGTCATCTCCGTCGACCTGCCGGAGAGCGTGATCGTCGACCAGGACGACGTGCCAGGCACCGGCCGCGCCGTCGAGCTGGCCGTCGATGCCCTCCCCGCCGACTTCTCCGGCGACGTGCTCGTGGTCAACGGGGACGTCCCCCTGCTCGACGCAGGCACGCTGCGCGAGCTGATCGAGAAGCACCGGGCAGGAGGAGCGGCGGCGACCATCCTGTCGTCGTTCCCCGCGGAAGCCACCGGATACGGCCGCATCGTGCGCACAGAGAGCGGCCACCTCGACCGCATCGTCGAGCACAAGGACGCGACGGAGGCCGAGCGCGAGATCGGCGAGATCAACGCGGGCATCTACCTCTTCGGTCTTTCTCAGCTGCGCGACCAGCTCGCTGCGCTCACCACGGACAACGCGCAGGGAGAGAAGTACCTCACCGACGTCATCGGGCTGCTGCGCAAGGCGGGCTTCGACGTGGATGCACTCCCCGTCTCCGAGTCGTGGCTGGTCGAGGGCATCAACGACCGCGCCCAGCTCAGCGAGGCCGCCGCCAAGCTGAACGCCCTGATCGTGCGCACCTGGCAGCTGGCCGGGGTCACCATCCAGGACCCGGCGACCACCTGGATCGACGTGAAGACCAGGCTCGCCCCCGACGTCACCATCCTGCCGGGAACCCAGCTGCGCGGCGCGACAGTGGTGGAGACCGGCGCCGTCGTCGGCCCGGACACCACGCTGCTCGACTGCGAGGTCGGCGAGAACGCGACGGTGAAGCGCACGGACGGCACGCTCGCCGTGATCGGCGCGGGCGCGACGGTCGGCCCCTTCGCCTACCTGCGCCCGGGCACCATCCTCGGCGCGGACGGCAAGATCGGCACCTTCGTCGAGACCAAGAACGCCGTCATCGGCGCAGGCACCAAGCTCGCCCACTTCAACTACGTGGGGGATGCGACGGTCGGCGAGAAGTCGAACCTGGGCGCCGGCGTCATCACCGCCAACTACGACGGCGTCAACAAGCACCGCACCGAGATCGGCTCGCACGTTCGTGCCAGCACGAACACGGTGTTCGTCGCGCCCGTTAGGATGGGTGACGGAGCGTACACGGGAGCGGGAACCATCGTCCGCAAGGACGTACCTGCTGGAGCGCTCGCCCTCACGGTGGCTCCGCAACGCAACATCGAAGGTTGGGTCGCGCAGAAGCGGCCGGGCACCGACGCCGCCACAGCTGCGGAAGAGAGCGGAGAGTAAGTGTCAGGGATCACCACCACCGGCCAGAAGCGACTAGTTCTGATTTCTGGGCGGGCGCATCCCCAGCTTGCAGAAGAGATCGCGGAGTGCCTGGGCAGCGACCTCGTCCCCACCGACGCACGCACCTTCGCCAACGGCGAGATCTACGCGCGCTTCGATGAGAGCGTGCGCGGCTCGGACGCATTCGTCATCCAGTCGCACACCTCGCCGATCAACGAGTGGCTCATGGAGCAGCTGATCATGGTGGATGCGCTCAAGCGGGCCTCCGCGAAGCGCATCACCGTCGTCGCCCCGTTCTACCCGTACGCCCGCCAGGACAAGAAGGGCCGCGGCCGCGAGCCGATCTCCGCCCGCCTCGTCGCCGACCTGTTCAAGGCCGCGGGAGCCGACCGCATCATGTCGGTCGACCTGCACGCCGCGCAGATCCAGGGCTTCTTCGACGGCCCCGTCGACCACCTCTTCGCCATGCCCGTGCTGCTCGAGCACATGAAGCGCGAGCTCGACCCCGCGGTCACCACGGTGGTCTCCCCGGACATGGGCCGCGTGCGCGTCGCCGACATCTGGAGCGACAAGCTCGGTGTGCCGCTCGCGATCATCCACAAGCGCCGCGACCCGCTGGTGCCGAACCAGGTCTCCGTGCACGAGATCGTCGGTGCTGTCGAGGGCCGCGTCTGCCTGCTGGTGGACGACCTGATCGACACCGGCCGCACCATCGTCAAGGCCGCGGAGGCGCTCAAGGCGAACGGCGCGATCGGCGTCGTCGTCGCCGCCACCCACGCCGTGTTCAGCGACCCGGCCGTCGAGCTGCTGCAGAGCGACGCGATCGACTCGGTCGTCGTCACGGACACGCTCCCGCTCCCCGAGCACAAGCGCTGGGACAAGCTCACCATCCTGCCCATCGCCCCGCTCCTGGCGAACGCGATCCAGCAGGTCTTCACCGACGGCTCCGTCACCTCGATGTTCGACGGGGCGGCCTAGCCAACAGTTCTCCGCCCCCTGCGAGTGTTTCCTAGGGAAGCGCGTGCGGGGTCGACGGGATCAGCCCGAGGGGAGCCACGAACGTGGCATCCCCCTCGGTGTTGAGCGCGTAGCACTGCCAGCCAGGGCCGGCAGGCGCGAACAATTCGAAGCGCGCTGACGAGCTCCGCGCATCCGGCTCGTAGCGGCCGACGTACACGGCACAGGTCTGCGTGGCGGTCTCGGTCGCGATGCTGATGGTGACGAGTACGCCGGGCAGCACCAGCGCCACGAGCCCGACGACCACCACGATGCGCGTGGCGATCATCGCACGGCGCCCGCGTAGCGGCCGCTCGTCCTCCGGCTCGTAGCCCACCAGCTCGGGATGCTCGTCAAACGTCACCCTCCGAGTCTCAGCCGAACGCGGGCGAACCGCAACCCGCGTCCGGCCTCGATCACTCGCCGGTGAGCCAGGGAGGGGTCAGTGGCTGGAGCCCTCGGTCTCGATCTCGGTGCGGTCGCCGGACCAGAGGGTGTGGAAGGTTCCCTCGCGGTCGACGCGCCTGTAGGTGTGCGCGCCGAAGAAGTCGCGCTGGCCCTGCACCAGGGCGGCGGGCAGGCGCTTCACCGCGAGCGAGTCGTAGTACGAGAGCGCTGCGCCGAAGCCGGGGATCGGCACCCCGGAGAGCGCAGCGGTGGCGACGACGCGGCGCCAGGCCGCCTCGCCCTCGGCGACGGCGTCGGCGAAGTACGGGGCCTCGAGGAGCGTGGCGATGTCCGGGTTCTCGTCGTAGGCGTCGGCGATGCGGTTGAGGAACTGGGCGCGGATGATGCAGCCGCCGCGCCAGATCTTGGCGATCTTGTCCTTGTTGATGTTCCAGCCGTACTTCTCGGCGCCGGCGATGATCGCGTCGAAGCCCTGCGCGTATGCGACGACCTTGGAGGCGTAGAGCGCCTTCGAGACGTCGTCCGCGAACGACGCGTCCACCGTCTGCACTTCGGGGCGCGAGGTCACGACGGACTGCACGGCGGCGCGCTGGGCCGGCTTGGACGACACGGCGCGGGCGAACACGGCTTCCGCGATGCCGCCGACCGGGACGCCGAGGTCCAGGGCGTTCTGCACGGTCCAGACGCCGGTGCCCTTCGACCCGGCCTGGTCGAGGACGATGTCGACGAACGGCTTGCCGGTCTCCGCATCCACCTGGCGGAGCACCTCGGCGGTGATCTCGATCAGGTAGGACTCGAGGTAGCCCTTGTTCCACTCGGTGAACACGTCGGCGATCGCGGCGGGCTCCAGGCCGCCGACGGTGCGCAGCAGGTCGTACGCCTCGGCGATGAGCTGCATGTCGGCGTACTCGATGCCGTTGTGGATCATCTTCACGAAGTGGCCTGCTCCGTCGGTGCCGACGTGCGTGACGCAGGGCTCGCCCTCGGCGACCGCGGCGATCGAGGCGAGGATCGGCCCGAGCGTCTTGTACGACTCCTCCGAACCGCCCGGCATGATCGACGGGCCCTTAAGCGCGCCCTCCTCGCCGCCGGAGATGCCGGTGCCGACGAAGTGGATGCCCGTGGGGGAGATGCGCTTCTCCCGCTCGATGGTGTCCTGGAAGTTCGCGTTGCCGCCGTCGACGATGATGTCGCCCGGCTCGAACCGCTCCACCAGCTGGTCGATCACGGCGTCCGTGCCCTTACCGGCCTGCACCATGATGATCGCGGTGCGCGGCTTCGCCAGCGACGCCACGAAGTCGTCGATGCTCTCCGACGCGACGAACCCGGCTTCGGGATGCTCGGTGATGAGCTCGTCGGTGCGCGCGTACGTGCGGTTGTACACGGCGACCGTGTTGCCTTCACGGGAGGCGAGGTTGCGGGCCAGGTTCGAGCCCATCACCGCCAGACCCACGACACCGATGTTGGCTGATGCTTCGTTGGACACAGAACGCTCCTTCGGATGCGGCGGACGGCCGCCTTGAGTGTGAGAGGGGGGACGCGAGATCGCGTGCGGCCGAAACGTCCAGATCCGGACCGGAGACCATCGTTCGCGCTCCGACTGGCGCTGGTGGCGTGCGTCGAGCAGACCCGACCAGCCTACCAAGCTCCGCGCTGCGGAGGTCAGCCGGAGTGCTCAGTCGCAGAGGTCGGACGAGACGCTGTCGTCCCCGCCCACCACGATGGCCGTGACGACATCGTCGCCGTTGACCACGAAGTCGACGTACCGGCCGTTTCCGTCGCCGAGCGCGTACGCCCGCTGCCCGCCGGAGACGCTGTTGCTTCGTTCGAGGTCCGGGTACGCCGCCCGCAGCGCATCCAGGGTCGAACCGAGGCCGATGCCCGCGCTGGTCTTCGGCGTCGGGGACACCGCCTGGTCGAGACCAGAGGCGTCAGCCACCCGGATGCGCACCGCGGTCGTCGCGCTGCCGTCCCGCGCGACGGCGGTCACCGTCGGCTGGGCGCCGTCCGGCGTCGAGCCGGACTGCTTCGTCTCGAGTTCGTAGCCGATGCAGCCGTCTTCGTCGATGCTCTTCGAGAATCCCGGGATCGCGGACGTCTGCGCCTTCACGTCCCCGCCGATGGTGAGCGGGCCCATCCCCGCCCAGGTGACGAGCCAGGCCGACACGTTCGCCGGGTCGACAGGGATGGCGCTCGCGGTCTTCTGCGGGGCTGGCCTGGTCGGCGAGGCAGGGGAGGAGGTCTTCGCGGTGTCGGAGGCGGGCGTGCATCCGGTGAGTGCGGCGAGAACGACGGCGGCAGCCGCCGCGGCCGGGCCGAATCCTGTCGCGCGCATTCACGTCCCCCTGGTCCCTGATAAAGCATCAATATCGCATACGGCGGCCGTGTGCCGCCACCGCCCCGCGATCGGCTAGACTTGCTGATTGAACTTCGGCGAGGGATGCACGCGGTCACGCGCGCAGTCCGTAATCGACGCGGTGGAGCAGGGCTTCGCAGTCTTTCCTCACACGTCTTTCATCAGATCGATGCGTTCGAGTCGAACACAACCAGACACTGCGAGCAGCGCTCGCCCGACAGCCGGCCCCCGCCGGCAAGGAGACAATCATGGCTGACGAGTCCAACAAGGTCGTTACCGAGGCACGCGAGAGCTTCGGCAAGGGCGCTGCGCGCAAGATCCGCGCGGCAGGCAAGATCCCCGCCGTCGTCTACGGTCACGGCACCGACCCCATCCACGTGACGGTCCCGGCCCACCAGGTCGGCCTCCTGCTCCGCAAGGCGAACGCGGTCCTCGACCTCGACATCGCCGGCAAGAGCCAGCTCGTCCTCGTCAAGGACGTTCAGAAGGACCCGGTGCTGCAGATCATCGAGCACCTCGACCTCATCGTCATCCGCAGCGGCGAGAAGGTCTCCGTCGAGGTCCCCGTGCACGTCGAGGGCGACACCTACCCGGGCACCATCGCGATGCTCGACGTCCCGACACTCCGCCTTGAGGTCGAAGCGACCCACATCCCGGAGCGCATCGTCCTCGATGTCACCGACGCGGAAGAGGGCACCCAGTTCCACGCGAAGGACTTCGTCCTCCCGAAGGGCGCCGCTCTGGCGGAAGACCCCGAGCTGCTCATCCTCAACGTCATCGTCCCCGCGTCCTCGCGTGCGGACGAAGAGGCCGACGCCGCTGTCGCAGAGGCCGCTTCCGCCGCATCGGCCGCTGCCGCTGCCGAGTCGGACGCCGAGTAACCAGCTCGATGGATTCACCCTGGCTCGTGGTCGGGCTCGGTAACCCCGGGCCCGGCTACGCCGCCACGCGTCACAACGTGGGGCAGATGGTGCTGGACGAGCTCGCCGAGCGCGGCCGTCTCACCTTTAAGTCGCACAAGACGAACGCCACGGTCGCCGAGGGGCGCATCGCCCCCGGCGGACCGCGGTACATCCTGGCCAAGCCGAACACGTTCATGAACGTGTCCGGCGGGCCGGTCGCGCAGTTGCTGCGCTTCTACTCCCTCGAACCGTCGCAGCTGATCGTCGTCCACGACGAGCTCGACATCCCGTTCGACACCATCAAGCTCAAGTTCGGCGGAGGGCACGGCGGCCACAACGGCGTCCGCGACGTCATCTCCGCCATCGGCACGGGCGACTTCACGCGCGTGCGCGTCGGCGTCGGCCGCCCGCCCGGCTCGTCCGCGGCCGCCGATCACGTCCTCAAAGGCTTCAGCAGCACCGAGAGGAAGACACTCCCGAATCTCGTCGCCGATGCGGCGGACGCGGTCGAGCAGATCGCGGCGGATGGTCTCACCGCCGCTCAGCTCCGGTTCCACACCGCTCGCTGAAATTAAAATGCAAGCATAGATATTCTTCGTCATCTCTTGTAATGTTCCGGGGGGTGCGAATCGCTGAGATTCGCGCGCCACGAAAGGACAAGGATGAAGAAACGTGTACGCGCCATCGTCGTGGCGGGGGTGCTGGGAGCGGCCATTGCGTTGAGCGGATGCACGCAGACCGACGAAGCGGACCGCGGACTGCCGAAGGGGCTGCCGGACTCGATCAGCGTCGTCGACGGCACAGTGAGCAACGCAGTCACTTCGAAGGGCCAGTGGTCCTTCGACCTCGCCGTCGCCGATGAGGCCGCGCAGAAAGCGGCGGTCGCGGAACTCAAGGACAATGGCTTCACTCAAGTCGCATCGAGTTCCTCGACGCTGGTCAGGACGTACACGCTGACCAACAAGAAGGAGCACACGAAGGCATCTCTTGTGCTGAAGAAGGTGAACGGAAAGCCTGTCGTTTCCTTCACCGTCGTCACGACAAAGTGACGTTGAACGTCTGCCGTGCCGCCCGGGACGGGCGCGCACGGCCGGCGTTCAGCATCCACTGCACCGACGCCCAGCGCACCCGGATGCCATCCGCAGGATGGGCTCGTATGGTTCGGACATGAAACTCTTCACCCGGGAGTGGGGAACCGGCACCAGGTACGCCGTCCTGGTGCACGGGGCGATGTCGGACTCGCGCAACTGGCGCAGGGTCGGACCGGCGCTCGCCGAGCTGGGCTACCACGTCGTCGCCGTCGACCTCCGTGGGCACGGCAGAAGCCCCCGCGCCATCGAGTACACGGCGGAGCTGCTCGCCCGGGATGTGGTCGAGACCGTTCCCGCGCATCCCGAGCTGGTCATCGGGCACTCGCTCGGCGGCCTCACCGTGAGCGTCGCGGTCGAGGAGCTGCAGCCGCAGCGGGTCGTCTACGTCGATCCGGCGTTCGGGCCGAACGTGCCGTGGTGGCAGCGCAAGCTCGCCCCGGCGTTCTTCCGCTCCCTGGCGAGCGCGACCGCCGAGCGGATCGCGAAGCGCAACCCGCGCTGGGACCCGCTCGACGTGGCGATAGAGCTGGAGACCCTGCGCGCCTTCGACCAGGGCGTGGTGCCGGTGTTGGTGGGCCGCGGTTCGCTGCGGGCGCCCGTGACGATGCAGGTGCCGTCGCTCGTGGTGCTGGCCGGGCGGTCGCAGCTGGTGAGCCCGCGGGCCGCCGAGCGGCTGGGCGAGGCCGGATTCGTCGTGCGCACCGTGCGCGGGGCCGGTCACACCGTGCACCGCGACGACCACGCGGGGTTCATGCGGGCACTCGACGGCTGGGTCTAGCGGCTGGGTCCAGCTGGGTCCAGCAGCCGGATCCGCGCATCCCGCCCCGAGTGTCGGCGGGAGTCCGTAGACTTGGGCGAGTGATACTGCAGGGCTTGATCGCAGCGCTTTCGCGCGCCTCCACGTTCGATGACGCCCTGGCCTGCGCGGCCCGTGACGCCGACTTCTCTCTCACCGACGGGTTGCGGGCACCGCTGCTGGCCGGGTTGATGCAGCGCAGAGCTGCCGCAGGCGCAGCCCAGGCCCTGCTCGTGATCACCGCCACCGGGCGCGAGTCCGAGTCCGTCCGCGGTGCGCTCGGCTGTGTGATGCCGGATGCGGAGATCGTCGAGTTCCCGGCCTGGGAGACCCTGCCGCACGAGCGTCTCAGCCCGAGCGCCGAGATCGTGGGCAAGCGGCTCACCGCCCTCCGCCGCCTCGCCGACTGGGATGCGGGGGACCGGTCGCGGCCGATCGTCCTGGTCGCCTCCGTGCGCGCCGCCCTGCAGCCGCTCGCGGACAACCTCACCGACTACGCGGCCGTCGACCTGGCGACCGGCGCACGGGGCTTCGACTTGTCCGGCCTCGCGATGCAGCTGGTCGACCTGGCGTACGCGCGCGTCGACATGGTCACCCGCCGCGGCGAGTTCGCCGTGCGCGGCGGCATCCTGGACGTCTTCCCGCCGAACGGCGACCACCCGTACCGCGTCGACTTCTTCGGGGACGAGGTGGACCAGATCCGCGCGTTCTCCGTGGCCGACCAGCGGTCGCTGCCCGAGCCCATCGCGTCCGTCTCGCTGCCGCCCAGCCGCGAGCTGCTGCTGAGCGAGTCCGTGCGCCAGCGCGCCAGGGAGATGGAGCACGAGTTCCCGAGCATGTCGGCGATGCTCGCCAAGATCGGCGAGGGCATCCCGGTCGAGGGCATGGAGTCGCTCGCGCCGGCGCTCGTCGACCGACTCGTGCCGCTCACGCACTACCTTCCGGATGGCGCGGCCGTCGCCGTGCTCTCGCCGGAGCGCGTCGCGAGCCGTGCCGTCAGCCTGGCCGAGACCAACCGCGAGTTCCTGTCGGCGGCGTGGAGCGCCGCCACCGTCGGCGCCGCCGCCCCGATCGACCTGGCCGCTGGAGACTTCCTCACCCTGCAGAAGCTGCGCGACTCCGTCACGTTCAGCAAGCCGGGAGAGAAGGCGCCGAACCACCCGTGGTGGACGATGAGCGGGTTCCAGGCAGACGAGGTCCTGCCGGAGGAGCGCGAGATCGAGGAGCACCTGCAGCTGCGGATCGCGGCGGAGGCCGTCCCGAGCTTCCAGGGCAACGTCACCGGCGCCATCGAGCACATCGGGGCCAGGCTGAAGGACGGCTGGACCGTCGCCATCGTCGCGGAGGGCGCCGGGCTCGTGGAGCGCGCGGCCGACGTGCTGTCGGAGGCCGAGCTGCCCGCCCGGCACGTCGAGGAGTTCCCCGCCGATCCTGAGCCCGGCATCGCCTATCTGCTGCGGGCAACCGTCGAGCACGGCTTCGAGGTCCGCGAGACCAAGCTGGCGCTGCTCAGCGAGAGCGAGTTTTACGGCAGGACGGTCGGCTACGACTCCCGCCAGGTGAAGAAGCTCGCCACCCGGCGCAAGAACGTGGTCGACCCTCTGGCGCTGAAGCCGGGCGACTACGTCGTGCACCAGACCCACGGCATCGGCCGGTTCGTCGAGCTCACGCAGCGCGAGGTGTCGAGCGGCGGCCGCAACGCGGTCAAGTCCAAGCGCGAATACCTCGTGCTCGAGTACGCGCCGTCGAAGCGCGGGTACCCGGGCGACAAGCTCTTCGTGCCCACCGACCAGCTGGATCTGCTGACCCGGTATGTGGGCGGTGAGGCTCCCGCGCTCAGCAAGATGGGCGGAAGCGACTGGTCGGCGGCGAAGGGCCGCGCCCGCAAGGCGGTGCGCGACATCGCAGTCGAGCTGGTCAAGCTGTACTCCGCGCGGATGGCGAGCAAGGGCCACGCGTTCGGGCCGGACACCCCGTGGCAGCGCGAGCTGGAGGAAGCGTTCCCGTTCGCGGAGACCCACGACCAGCTGCAGACCATCGACGAGGTGAAGGCCGACATGGAGCGGCCCATCCCGATGGACAGGCTCATCTCGGGCGATGTCGGCTTCGGCAAGACCGAGATCGCGGTGCGTGCGGCGTTCAAGGCGGTGCAGGACGGCAAGCAGGTCGTGATGCTCGTGCCGACCACGCTGCTCGTGAAGCAGCACTTCGAGACGTTCCAGGAGCGCTTCGCCGGGTTCCCCATCCACCTGCGCGCCCTCAGCCGGTTCCAGACCGACAAGGAGGCGAAGGAGACGATCGACGGCATGGCGGACGGCACCGTGGATGTGGTCATCGGCACCCACAGGCTCCTCGCCGACAACATCGTGCTCAAAGACCTCGGCCTCGTCATCATCGACGAGGAGCAGCGGTTCGGCGTCGAGCACAAGGACGCGCTGAAGAAGCTCAAGACCAACGTGGACATCCTGGCGATGAGCGCGACGCCCATCCCGCGCACGCTGGAGATGGCGGTCACCGGCATCAGGGAGATGTCGACGCTGGCCACCCCTCCGGAGGACAGGCACCCCATCCTGACCTTCGTCGGGCCGTACTCGGACAAGCAGGTGGCCGCGGCCATCCGGCGCGAGCTGCTGCGCGAGGGCCAGGTGTTCTTCGTGCACAACCGGGTCGGCAGCATCACCAGCCAGGCGGCGAAGCTGGCCGAGCTGGTGCCGGAGGCGCGCATCGCGGTGGCGCACGGCAAGATGAACGAGCGGGCGCTCGAACAGGTGGTCGTCGACTTCTGGGAGCGCAAGTTCGACGTGCTCGTGTCGACCACGATCATCGAGACGGGCCTCGACATCGCCAACGCGAACACGATCATCATCGACCGCGCCGACAAGTACGGCCTGAGCCAGCTGCACCAGCTGCGCGGCCGCGTCGGCCGTGGCCGCGAGCGCGCGTACGCGTACTTCCTCTGGGACGAGAACAAACCGCTCAGCGAGACGGCACACGACAGGCTCTCGACCATCGCCGCCAACAACGATCTCGGCAGCGGGATGCAGGTGGCGCTGAAAGACCTGGAGATCCGCGGAGCGGGCAACCTGCTCGGCGGCGAGCAGTCCGGTCACATCGCCGGTGTCGGCTTCGACCTCTACCTGCGCATGATCGGCGAGGCGGTGAGCACGTTCCGCGGCGAGGTCGCGGAGGGGCAGACCGAGCTGCGGCTGGAGCTGCCGGTGGATGCGCACATCCCGGAGGAGTACGTGGACAGCGAGCGCCTGCGGCTGGAGGCGTACCAGAAGCTGTCGACGGCCAGCTCGCCCGCGGCGAAGGACGACCAGATCGACCAGGTGATCGAGGAGCTGACCGACCGGTACGGCGAGCCGCCGCTCGCGGTCTCGAACCTCATCGCGGTGTCCCGGCTGCGGCGTGCCGCCCAGCGGGCCGGCCTCGGCGAGGTGGTCGCGATGGGCTCCAACCTGCGGCTGGCCCCGGCGATCCTGCCGGACTCGCTGCAGGTGCGGTTGCAGCGCATGTACCCGGGCGCCAAGTACCACGCTGCGCCCAAGGTGGTCACGGTGCCGATGCCGCGCATCAACGGCGAGCCGCTCGACGACGCCGACCTGATCTCCTGGGTGGCGACGCTGCTCGGCGCGCTCTTCCCCGTGCCGGAGCCGGTGGCAGAGGCGGCGTCCTGAGCCCGGTCGCTCAGGGCTGCCGGCTCGGCTGCGGCTGCCGGTGCGGGTGCTGCGCGCGGTAGCGGCGCGCGAGCACGGTGACGCAGAAGCCGGCGGCGACGATGGAGACCGCCGAGCCCAGGAGGACGGCGAGCGTTCCCTCCGCCCTGACCAGCTCGTCGCCGGCGAACGCCAGCTCGTTCATCAGGAGCGACACGGTGAAGCCGATGCCGCCGAGCACGCCGATGGTCACCAGGCCGAACAGCGGGATCTTGGCGCGCTCGGCCTTGCTGCGGGTGAACGAGCCCAGCCAGCCGCCGAGCGTGATGCCGATCACCTTGCCCACCGGCAGGGCGACCAGGATGCCCCAGAACGCGGGCTGCAGTTGCGACGGCGACACCTGCGGGATCGCGACCAGGGCGGCCGAGAACGCGAACAGCGGCAGGATGAGGCCGTTCGACCACGGTTCGATGGCGTGCGTCACCCGTCCGGCCGGCCGGCGCGCCATCACCAGGCCGAGCGCGACACCGGCGATCGTCGCGTGCACCCCCGAGTCCCAGACGAGCCACCAGGCCAGGCAGGCGATCAGGACCATCAGCACGCCGACCGGCACGCGCATCCGGCCTTTCAGCAGGCGGCTGAGCAGGCCGAACGCGGCGACGGCGACCGCGGCCAGGACGAGTTCGACGAGGTTCGGGTCCGTGGTGAAGAACACCGCGATGATCACGATCGCGATGAGGTCGTCCAGCACGGCCAACGCGAGCAGGAACACCCGCAGCCGGTTGGGCAGGCCGCGACCGAACACGGCGAGCACCCCGAGGGCGAAGGCGATGTCGGTGGCGGTCGGGATCGGCCAGCCCTGTTCCAGGCCGCTGCCCGCGGTGAACGCGAGGTAGATCCCGGCGGGAACGATCACCCCGGCGACCGCAGCGATGGCGGGATGCACGGCCTTCTTCACGCTGTTCAGCTCGCCGGCCACCAGCTCGTGCTTCAACTCGACGGCGACGATGAAGAAGAAGATCGCCAGCAGGCCGTCGCTGATCCAGTGGCCGACGCTCATCCGGAGCCCGCCGATGCCGATGGAGGCGTGCTGCAGGTCGAGGAGTGCAGGACCTGCCGCGGTGTTCGCGAGCAGGAGGCCCAGCGCCGCGGCGCCCAGCAGGAGTCCAGCGGCTGTTCGCTCGGATCGGATGATGCTCATACGGTCTCGCCCATCTCGCGCTGTCTTCGCAGCGCGGTCGGATGCGGGAGCGGCGCGCTCGCGCCACCCGCCGACCAGACTTCCCGGCACACCAGTCGCCCAGTCTACCGGGCGGCAGGCGCCGGAGCCCGGAGGATGGGGGAGGATGGAGGAGGGCACGCAGTCGCACGCCCGCGATCGAGGAAGGCATCCACGATGACCGAGCTGAGCTTCTCTTCCGCTCCCGCGTCCGGGCAGGCGACCAAGCTGGACGAGCTGGTGGCCGTGATGGAGCGGTTGCGCGGCCCGGGTGGATGCCCGTGGGACGCCGACCAGACGCACGAGTCGCTCGTGCAGTACCTGATCGAGGAGACGTACGAGCTGGTCGAGGCGATCGAGACCGGCAACAGGGACGACCTGATCGAGGAGCTCGGCGACGTGCTCTACCAGGTGCTGTTCCACGCCGACATCGCCGCGCACACGCCCGGCGAGGACTTCGACATCCAGGATGTGGCCGCACAGATGACCGCGAAGATGGTCGGCAGGCACCCGCACGTGTTCGGTGGAGACCGCACGGCGGAGACCGCGGACGACGTCGTCGAGTTCTGGGACGACCTCAAGAAGCGGGAGAAGCCGTCGCGCACCAGCGTGCTCGACGGCATCCCGCAGGGAATGCCGTCGCTGGCGCTCGCCGACAAGCTGCTCGGCCGCGCGGAGAAGGTGGGGCTGCTGGATCTGCGCGAGGCCGGGGGAGTGCAGGTCGAGTCGGAGGACGAGCTGGGTCCGCTGCTGCTGGCCATCGTCGCGTCGGCCAAGGCGCAGGGGCTGGATGCGGAGCGCGCCCTCCGTTCGACGCTGCGCGACCTGCAGTCGGAGATCCGCGAACAGGAGCAGGATGCGGCGGACGCCGGAATCATCGGCCTGCCCACCGCATCCACCGACTGAGTGGCACCCGCGAGACGGTTAGGTTAGGCTTGCCTAAACCCCCTAGTCGTCTCGAAGGAGAAGCATGTTCGAGTCCGTTCCACGCCGCCGGTCGCGTGTCGCTGTGATCGCATCGGCGATCGTCGCGACCGCCGCCCTCATCCTCACCGGCTGCAGCGCCGGCACGCCCGGCGACGAGAGCAGCTCGACCAGCGCATCCGGTGCCTTCCCGGTCACGATCAAGAGCGCGCTCGGCCCCGTCACCATCGAGAAGAAGCCGGAGCGGGTCGCCGTCTGGGGCTGGGGAGCGGCCGACGTGGCGCTCGCCCTCGGCGTCGTTCCGGTCGCCATGCCGAAGATGACCTACGGCGGCAACGCGGACGGCGTGCTGCCCTGGGTGGCCGACAAACTGAAGGAGCTCAAGGCGAAGACGCCGCAGCTCATCGCGGGCGTCGACACCGGCGAGGTGCCGTTCGAGGAGTACGTGAAGGCGAAGCCGGACGTGATCCTCGCCCCGCTCTCCGGCCTCACCAAGGACGAGTACGCGAAGCTCAGCAAGATCGCCCCGGTGGTCGCCTACCCGAAGGTGCCGTGGGGCACCAGCTGGCAGGACCAGACCGACATCGTCGGCAAGGCGCTCGGCCTGTCCGCGGAGGCGACGGCGCTGAAGACCAAGACCGAGGACGACGTGGCGAAGCTCGCCGCGAAGTACCCGGTGCTGAAGGACAAGACGTTCGTCTACGCCGCCGCCAACGAGCCGGGCGTGATCAATGTCTACAAGGCGACGGACTCGCGCGTGCTGCTGCTCAACGAGCTCGGCCTGAAGAACTCGGCCAGCATCGACGCGCTCGACACGAAGAAGGACCCGGACAGCTTCTTCTTCCAGGTCAGCTACGAGAACCTCTCCAAAATCGACACCGACCTGCTGGTGATGTACTTCGACAAGCAGTCCGCCGTCGACACCTTCACGGCCGAGCCGCTGGTCGCCGCCATGCCCGCCGTCAAGGAAGGCCGCTTCGCGCCGATCGTCGGCGAGTCGTTCGTGATGGCGTCGAGCGCGCCCAGCGTGCTGAGCATCCCGTGGATGCTCGACCGCTACGTCCCGGAGCTCGCGGCAGCCGCCGAGAAGGTCAAGTAGCACAGGCGGATGGCCAGGAGCGTCACAGAGACGGCGGACGGCGGGCAGGGGATCGCGCACCAGGGGCGCACATCCACTGCCCGTCGGCGGCGTCGGCTGGCATACGGGTTCGGCGCGGCGGTCGTCGCCCTGCTGGTGGTGTGCATCCTGAGCCTGATGCTCGGCTCCAACCCGATCGACCCCGCCTCGGTGTTCAACGCCCTCCTGCACTACCGGAAGTCGGATGAGGCGTCGCTGATCGTGGTGGACAGCAGGCTGCCGCGCACCCTGCTCGGGCTGGGCGCCGGGCTCGCGCTGGGGCTCGCAGGAACCGTGATGCAGGGGCTGTCCCGCAACCCGCTGGCCGACCCGGGCATCCTGGGGGTCAACTTCGGCGCGTCGCTCGCGGTCGTGGTCGCCATCGCCGTGTTCGGGATCACGACGCCCGGCGGCTACCTGTGGTTCGCCTTCGCCGGGGCGGCGCTCGCCTCGGTGGTCGTCTACGCGGTGGCGTCCGCCGGACGGGAGGGGGCGACCCCGATCAAGCTCGCGCTCGCGGGGGCGGCGGTCTCCGCAGCGCTCGGCTCGCTCATCACCGCCGTGCTCCTCACCAGCAGGGTGTCGCTCGACGCGCTGCGGTTCTGGCAGGTCGGCTCGCTCGCCGGCCGCAACTTCGGCGTGTTCTGGCAGGTGCTGCCGACCATCGTGATCGGAGCCGTCATCGCGCTCGCCCTGGGCCGCGCGCTCAACGGGCTAGCGCTCGGCGACGACGTCGCCCGCGGTCTCGGCCAGCGCGTCGGGCTGTCCCGGGGGTTCTCGGCCGTCGCCGTCGTGCTGCTCTGCGGGTCGGCCACGGCGGCCGTCGGGCCGATCGCGTTCGTCGGCCTGGTGATCCCGCACGTGGCCCGCTGGGCGGTCGGGGCCGACTACCGCTGGATCCTCGCGTTCTCCGCCGTGATCGCCCCGACCATGCTCATCGCCTGCGACGTGATCGGTCGCCTCGTCGCGTGGCCGGGCGAGCTGCAGGTGGGGGTCGTCACCGCGTTCGTCGGCGCCCCCGTGTTCATCGCGCTGGTGCGCCGTCGCAAGCTGGTGAGCCTGTGACCGTTGAAGCGGTCCGGGCGGCCGGCGCCGACCGCCGCTCGCGCGCATCCCGGGTCGTCACCGTGTCCGTCGTGCTCGCCGTGCTCATCCTGCTGGTGTCCGCCGTGTCGCTGAGCCTCGGCGCCGCCGCCGTCGCGCCGGCCGACGTCCTCGCCGCGCTCGTCGGGCGGGCGGACAGGCTGACCCAGTTCGTGATCCTGGAGCTGCGGCTGCCGCGCCTGCTCGCCGCCGTGCTGGTGGGCGGCTGCCTCGGGCTCTCCGGGGCGCTCATCCAGTCCATCGCGCGCAACCCGCTCGCGAGCCCGGACATCATCGGCATCACGGCGAGCGCGAGCGCGACCGGCGCCATCGCGCTGGTCTGGTTCGGGCTGACCGGCCTGGCGCTGTCCGGAACGGTCGTCGCGGGAACGCTGGTCGCCGCGCTGCTGATCTACCTGCTGGCCTGGCGCGGAGGGATCAGCGGCTACCGGTTCGTGCTGATCGGCATCGGCTTCGCCGCCGTCGCCGGTGGCGTCGTCTCCTACGTGCTCACCACCGCCGACCTCACGGACGTGCAGCAGGCGCTGGTCTGGCTCACCGGCAGCATCAACAGCGTCGACCCCGTCGCGCTGACCGTGCTCGCGGCGAGCGCCGTGGTGCTCGTGCCGTGCGCGCTGCTGCTCGGGCGCCCGCTCGCGGCGCTCGGCCTGGGCGACGACACCGCGGCGGCGGTCGGCGTGCGGGTGGAGCGGACGCGGCTGCTCGTGGTGCTGGTGGCCGTCGCACTGGCGGCGGTCGCGGTGTCCGTGGCCGGACCGATCGCGTTCGTCGCGTTCCTCTCGGCGCCCATCGCCCGGCGGCTGGTCGGGCGAGGATCGCTCGCGCTGGTGCCGTCGGCGCTCGTCGGCGCGCTCGTGCTGGTGATCTCCGACATCGTGGCGCAGTTCGCCGTGCCGGACGTGGCGTTCCCGGTCGGCGTCGTCACCGGCATCGTCGGCGCACCGTATCTGCTGTGGCTCCTCACCAGGACCAACCGAATCGGCCGGGGAGGCTGAGCATGACCGACACCCATCACCTCGCCGCGCGCGAACTCACCCTGTCGTACGACGGCAGGGTGGTCGTCGACGGCCTCGACCTGGAGGTGCCGCCCGGCACGGTCACCGCGATCGTCGGACCGAACGCCTGCGGCAAGTCGACGCTGCTGCGCGGGCTGTCGCGGCTGCTTGCGCCCGCATCCGGGGCCGTGCTGCTGGACGGGACGGACATCCACTCGCTGCCGACCAAGCAGGTGGCGACGATGCTCGGCCTGCTGCCGCAGACGCCGACCGCCCCGGACGGGATCACCGTGGCCGACCTGGTCGGCCGCGGACGGTATCCGCACCAGGGCTGGTTCCGCCGCTGGACGGCGGAGGACGACGAGGCCGTCGCGTCCGCGATGGTGTCCACCGGTGTGGCCGACCTGGCCGCGCGGGCGATCGACGAGCTCTCCGGCGGGCAGCGCCAGCGGGTGTGGATCGCGATGGCGCTCGCCCAGCAGACCGACATCCTGCTTCTCGACGAGCCCACCACGTTCCTCGACATCAGCCACCAGATCGACGTGCTCGACCTCCTGCTCGACCTCAACGCCGAGCGCGGGACCACCGTGATCATGGTGCTGCACGACCTCAACCTGGCCGCCCGGTACGCCGACCACCTGATCGCCATGCGCGCCGGAGCCATCGTGGCGGCGGGGACGCCGGCGGAGGTGGTCACGGCCGAGCTGGTGCGGGAGGTGTTCGGCGTCGACTCCGTCATCGCACCGGATCCGGTGACCGGCACGCCGCTCGTCGTCCCGCTCGGCAGGCACCACACGCTCGGGGAGTGACGGCGGCGGGAGTGACGGCGGCGGGGCGCTCTCGCGCATCCCGGTGACCGGCAGCGTGCCCGCTAGGCGCTGTCAGCCCGCCATTCGGGTGAGAGGTCCGCGATCCGCGGGTTCGACTCTCCTGGATGGCTGACGGGCACGTTGTCGGCCTGTGTCTGACAGCGAGCATCTACCCGTGGTCGGACGGATGCGACTCATGTCAGGTCCATCGGGACACCACCGAAGTCGCAGGGCACGACCATGAGGGTGGCAACGCGCTCATCTTACGCCGGTCAGGAGATCGACGCGAAGAAGCTCCGGATGCGGTCGGCGGCGAGGTCGGGCTGCTCCAGGCCGAGGAAGTGGCCGCCCCGCGGCGCCACCTCGAACGAGCGCAGGTCGTCGGCCGCACGCTCGGCGAGCGACCGGGGGAACCCGTCCATCACCGGCTCCCTGCTGAGCAGCACGCCGAGCGGGGCGACGATGGGCGGCCGGGGCGGGTTCGCCTCGTAGTCGAAGTACTGGCGGAACGAGGTGCCGATGCTTCCGGTGGCCCAGTAGAGCGTCGCGATGGTGAGCAGCGCATCCCGTGGCACCACGCTGTCGAGGTCGCCGTCGACCCAGTCGTGCCACTTGTCCGCGATCCAGGCGAGCAGCCCGGCGGGGGAGTCGCCGAGGGCCGCGGCGATGGTGTCTGGACGGGTGGCCATGATCTCGCTGTACCCGCCGTCCGCCGCGTCGTACGCATCCACCGACGCCAGGTAGGCGCGCTCGTCGTCGCTCTGCGGTTCGTCGTCGGCGGGGAACGGCGCGTGGATGAGCTGCACGCCGATGAGGCGGTCGGCGTGCTCAGCGCCGAGCCAGGTCGCCGCTCCTCCGCCGATGTCTCCGCCGAACGCCGCGTACCGGTCGTAGCCGAGCACGGTCGTCATCAGCTCGTGCAGGTCGTCGGCGATGGCCTGCCTGGTCAGCGGCCGGTCGGGCAGCTCGGAGAAGACGAAGCCGGGCAGCGACGGCACGATCACGTCGAACGCGATCCGCGCATCCGATCCAGAGCCCGCCGGGTTGGCGAGGCGCTCGGCCAGCGGAAGGTACTCGGTGTACGCGCTCGGCCAGCCGTGCAGCAGCAGCAACGGGATGCGCGTCTCCGCCGATCCGGCGGCGGGCACCCGCACGAAGTGGATGCGGTGCCCTCCCACATCGGCCAGGTACTGGTCGTAGGCGTTCAGTCGCTCCTCCTGGGTCCGCCAGTCGAACGCCAGCCACGACTCCACCAGCTCGTGCAGCACGGGGCCGCCCGCGCCGCCCTCCCACGGCGACGACCCGACCGGCTGCACGAAGCGGGTGGCCGTGAGCCGCGCACGCAGGTCGTCGAGGAGGTCGTCTGGAAGCTGGATGCGGAACTCGTCGATGCTCATCCCCGCCACGCTACATGGAAGAATCGTTCGCATGGCTTCTCCGATCACCCCGCCTCGCGGCATGCGCGACTTCCTCCCGGCAGACAAGGCCCGCAGGGAGCATGCGCTCGGCGTGATCAGGAAGAGCTTCGCAGCCCACGGGTTCGACGAGATCGAGACGCCGGTGGTGGAGGACGTCGCCCGGCTGCACTCCGGCCTCGGCGGCGACAACGAGAAGCTGGCGTTCAGCGTCCTCAAGCGCGGCCTGGATGCGGACGACCTGCAGGCCGCGATGGACTCGGGCGACCTCCTCAGCCTCACCGACCTGGGGCTCCGGTTCGACCTGACCGTCCCGCTCGCCCGCTTCTACGCCACGCACCGCGCGGAGCTGCCTCCGGTCTTCCGGTCGATCCAGATCGCGCCGGTCTGGCGCGCGGAGCGCCCGCAGAAGGGCAGGTACCGCCAGTTCGTGCAGTGCGACATCGACATCATCGGCGAGGCGGGCCAGCTGGCGGAGGTCGAGCTGATCACGGCCACAGCGGCGGCACTGGATGCGCTGGGCCTCGAGAACTGCACGATCCGGATCAACGACCGGCGCATCCTGAACGGGCTGCTCGAGTTCTGCGGTTTCGCGGAGGCGCGCTGGCCGCAGGTGCTGATCTCGATCGACAAGCTCGACAAGATCGGCGCGGAGGGCGTGGTGAAGGAGCTGAGCGCAGACGGGGCAGACTCCGCGGCGGTGCTCGGCGGCATCCTGGAGCAGCTGGAGCCGCACATCGCGGAGGGCGGCGTCGCCATGACCGTCGAGGCGATCACCGGCATCCTGCCGGACGGGATCGACACCGACGCCATCGCCGCCCTGGAATCGCTCGCGCACGCGCTCGACGCCCTGCCGTCCGGCGTCTCCCTGCGCTTCGATCCGACGCTGGTGCGCGGCATGGGGTACTACACCGGCACCATCTTCGAGATCGCGCACCCCGGCTCCGGCAGCTCGGTGGGTGGCGGCGGCCGCTACGACGGGATGATCGGACGCTTCCTCGGCACCGACGTGCCGGCCTGCGGATTCTCGATCGGCTTCGAGCGCGTGGTCGACCTCATCGAGACCCCGGAAGACGCGGCGGCGGACTCCGTCGTGCTCGTCTACGACCAGACCGTGCCGCTGAACCGTCTGCTCGCCATCAAGGCGGAGCTGATCGCCTCCGGCCGCCGGGTGCGCCTCGACCGCCGTTCCAAGAACCTGAAGGCCGTGCTCGACCGTGCGGAGGCGTCCGGCTTCCGCTCTTTCGCGTTCGTGAACGCCGACACTCCGGATGCGGCGGCGCTGGAGCTCAAGCCGCTCGGCTGACCTCGGCGCGGCCGGGCCCTCGGTGCACCTCGGTGCACCCCCGGTCGGTGCCGCACGCGGACGTCAGTAGACTGGCGAGCGGATCACCGCTGATTTAACCCACCCCCACACACATGTGAAACAAGGAGACTGTTGTGGCTCAGATCGAAGCTGTAGGCGCTCGCGAGATTCTCGACTCGCGCGGAAACCCGACCGTCGAGGTCGAGGTGCTTCTCGAAGACGGCACGGTCAGCCGTGCCGCCGTCCCGTCCGGCGCGTCGACCGGTGCGTTCGAGGCGTACGAGCTTCGTGACGGAGACAAGGACCGCTACCTCGGCAAGGGCGTGCAGAAGGCCGTCGACGCCGTTCTCGACGAGATCGGCCCGGCTATCGAGGGCTTCGAGGCCGCAGACCAGCGCCTCGTCGACTCCGCCATGATCGAGCTCGACGGCACGGAGAACAAGAAGCGCCTCGGCGCGAACGCCATCCTCGGCGTCTCCCTCGCCGTCGCCAAGGCCGCCGCCGACTCCGCAGACCTGCCGCTGTTCCGCTACATCGGCGGACCGAACGCGCACACCCTGCCCGTGCCCATGATGAACATCATCAACGGTGGAGCGCACGCGGACACCGGCGTCGACATCCAGGAGTTCATGGTCCTGCCGATCGGTGCGGAGACCTTCTCCGAGGCCCTCCGCTGGGGCGTCGAGACCTACCACTCGCTCAAGTCGCTGCTCAAGCAGCGCGGGCTCAGCACCGGCCTCGGCGACGAGGGCGGCTTCGCGCCCGAGCTCGAGCACAACCGTGCAGCCCTCGACCTCATCTCCGAGGCCATCCAGAACGCCGGCTTCACCGTCGGCCGCGACATCGCGCTCGGCCTCGACGTCGCCTCCACCGAGTTCTTCGAGAACGGCGTGTACCGCTTCGAGGGCCAGGACCGCACCGCAGCGGAGATGTCCGCGTACTACGCAGAGCTCGCCGCGAACTACCCGCTGGTCTCCATCGAGGACCCGCTGGCCGAGGACGACTGGGAGGGCTGGGCGCACCTGAACTCCGAGCTGGGCGGCAAGCTGCAGCTCGTCGGCGACGACCTGTTCGTCACCAACCCGACGCGTCTCGCCAAGGGCATCGAGCTCAAGGCGGCCAACAGCATCCTGGTCAAGGTCAACCAGATCGGCACCCTGACCGAGACCCTGGATGCGGTCTCGCTGGCCCAGCGCAACGGCATGACCGCCGTGCTCTCCCACCGTTCGGGTGAGACGGAGGACACCACCATCGCCGACCTCGCCGTCGCCACCGACGCCGGCCAGATCAAGACCGGTGCCCCGGCCCGCTCCGAGCGCGTCGCCAAGTACAACCAGCTCCTCCGCATCGAGGAGGAGCTCGGCGAGGCAGCCGTCTACGCCGGCCGCAGCGCCTTCCCGCGCTTCACGGCGTAACAGCACGCGCACAAAGGCCCCCGGATCGCCGATCCGGGGGCCTTTCGCATCCCGCGGCGACCTCGCCGAACGGACCATCGGCAATCACGGGACGCGCGGCGGGGGAGCACAGGGAGCGCGCGGGTGGGTGGCTTACGATTGTCGAGCGGGGACCGTCGGCCCCGATCTTGGTCGTGTGCGTTGGGAGGGCTTGTGGCTGCGCCTCGTACACGCCGGGTCCCTGTCGCCATGTCGTCGGGATCGGCCACGGGACGCTGGCTGCGCGGGCTGCACTTCTCCGGGTTCTCGCTGGTGATGATGGGGCTCCTCATCCTCGCCGTCGTCGTGCTCGCGCCCACCGCGCAGAGCCTCATCTCGCAGCGGCAGCAGATCGCCGACCAGCAGAAGGCGGTGGATGCGCTGTCCGGCCAGGTCTCCGACCTCAAGGAGCAGCGCGCCCGCTGGAACGACCCCAGCTACATCAGGGCGCAGGCGCGCGACCGGCTCTACTACGTGATGCCCGGCGAGGTCAGCTACCTCGTGATCGACGACAGGGCCCCGGCCGCACAGACCAAGGATGCGCCGGTCAGCTCGAAGCTGCAGAAGACCGAGACCGACTGGCTCGGCTCCCTGTTCGGCTCGTTCATGGGCGCCGGCCTCAGCGACGCGACACCGTCGCAGCTCGGCGGCACGGCCCCGGCGAGCACTCCCACCCCCACCTCGACCCCTGGCGGCAAGTGATGACCACCCCACCCTTCGATGCAGTGACCGACCAGGACATCGCGACCGTGTCCGCCCAGCTCGGGCGGCCGGCGCGCAATGTCGTCGGCATCGCGGCGCGCTGCGTCTGCGGGAACCCCACCGTGGTGTCGACCGCCCCGCGGCTGGACGACGGCACGCCGTTCCCGACCTTCTACTACCTCACGCATCCCGCAGCGACGGCCGCGCTGTCGCAGCTGGAGGCCACGCAGGTGATGAACGAGTACAACGAGCTGCTCGAGGCCGACGAGTTCGTGCGCGACCAGTACGCGGCGGCCCACCGTGCATACCTCGCCGACCGGGAGTCCATCGCCGTCGTCGACGAGATCGCCGGCATCTCCGCCGGAGGCATGCCCGTGCGCGTCAAGTGCCTGCACGCCCTCGGGGCGCACGCGCTCGCCGCAGGACCGGGGGTGAACCCGATCGGCGACCTCGCTCTCGCGCGCGCCGACTGGTCGCCCGAGGTGTGCGAGTGCCAGGACTACACCGCAGGATGACCCGGCTCGGCCGCGCAGCGACCGCCGTCGCCCTGGCAGGACTGCTCGGGCTGGCCGCCGCCGTCGCGCCGTCCACTGTCGCGCACGCCGATCAGGTGCGCGACCTCGAATACTGGCTGACGGACTACGGCTTCACCCAGGCCTGGAAGACGACCAAGGGCGCAGGCGTCAAGGTCGCGGTGATCGACACCGGCGTCGACGGCAGCGTGCGCGACCTCGCCGGGGCGGTCGTCGGCGGCACCGACGTGTCCGGCGTCGGGGCGGCGAACGGGCAGAAGCCGCTCGGCGACGCCGGCTCCGCCGACCACGGCACCTGGGTGGCGTCGCTGCTCGCCGGTCGGGGAACCGGCCCGGACAGCGGCGTGCTCGGCGCCGCGCCCGAGGCGAGCATCCTGACGGCGTCCGTCGCGCTCGGCTCCGCCTCCGGCGCCATCGGCAGCGACGAGCAGATCGCGACGGCGGTGCGCTGGGCCGTGGACAACGGCGCGAAGGTCATCAACATGTCGCTCACCAGGAACACGCTCGACTGGCCGACCAGCTGGGACGAGGCGTTCCAGTACGCGTTCGACCACGACGTGGTCGTCGTCGCGGCGGCGGGCAACCGGGGGAGCGGCACCACCGAGGTCGGCGCGCCCGCCACCATCCCGGGTGTCGTCGCCGTCGCCGGGGTCGACCGGCAGGGGCAGGCGAGCTTCGACGCGTCGTCGCAGGGCATCACCATCGCCGTCTCCGCGCCCAGCGAGCAGCTGGTCGGGGTGAGCCCGGGCGGCGGCTACGTGCAGTGGGCGGGCACCAGCGGGGCGACCCCGCTGGTGGCGGGAGCCGTCGCGCTGATCAGGGCGGCGCATCCCGAGTTGAAGGCTCCGGACGTGATCGAGCGGCTCATCAAGACGGCCCGCGCTGCACCGGGAACCGTGCCGAGCCCGATCTACGGCTACGGGCTCCTGGATGCGGCCGCCGCGGTCAGTGCGAAGGTGCCGCACGTCTCCGCCAACCCGATGGGCGACCTCTCCGAGTGGGTGCGCATCCACCGCAGGGCGGACGTCCCCACCAGCCCCGCGCCCGGCAAAGTCCCGGCGACGACGGCCACTCCGCACGCCCTCCCCGCCGCCCCGTCTGCGCGGGTCGACCAGCTGCTCTGGCCGCAGTGGACGGCCCTCACCGGCTTCTGGCTGCCGTTCAGTCTGATCACTGGTTTCGCCGCTCTGGTGGTCCTCGGCGGGGTCGGCGCATTCCGGCATTTCAGAGCGACGGGCAGCAGGGAGTAGATTAACTGAATACTTTCGTGTTGAGGAGACCCACCACTGTGCCCAAAATCCTGATCGTCGGCGGCGGATACGCCGGTTTCTACACTGCGTGGAAGCTCGAGAAGCAGCTGCGCAAGGGGGAGGCAGAGGTCACTATTGTCGACCCGCTGCCCTACATGACCTACCAGCCGTTCCTTCCCGAGGTCGCGGCGGGGTCCATCGAGCCGCGCCACGCGGTGGTCGCCCACCGCCGCCACCTCACCAAGACCAACGTCGTCACCGCCAAGGTCACGTACGTCGACCACGCGAAGAAGACGGCGACCATCCAGCCGCCCATCGGCGACGCGTACGAGTTCGAGTACGACATCGTCGTGGTCACCGCCGGCGCCGTGTCGCGCACGTTCCCGATCCCGGGCGTCGCCGACCAGGCCATCGGCCTCAAGACCATCGAGGAGGCCGTCGCCATCCGCGACCGCGTCCTCACCAACTTCGACAAGGCGGCCAACCTGCCCGCCGGCCCGGAGCGCGACCGCCTGCTGACCTTCGTGGTCGTCGGTGGCGGCTTCGCCGGCATCGAGGTGTTCGCCGAGCTGCGTTCGTTCGCGAGCGCGCTGCTCAAGAACTACCCGCAGATCTCGTTCGAGGACACGCACTTCCACCTCATCGAGGCGATGGGCCGCATCATGCCGGAGGTGTCGCTCCCGACCAGCCACTGGGTGATCAAGAACCTCGCCCAGCGCGGCGCGGAGATCCACCTGGACACCCAGCTCGCGAGCGCCGTCGACGGCGTCATCGAGCTGTCCACCGGTGAGAAGTTCGAGACCGACCTGATCGTGTGGACCGCCGGTGTCATGGCGAACCCCACCATCGTGCGCCACACCGACCTCCCGATCGAGGAGCGCGGCCGTCTTCGCGTGCGCGCCGACCTCCGCGTCGGCTCGGACGACGAGATCATCAAGGACGCCTGGGGCGCCGGCGACGTCTCGGCCGTCCCCGACCTCACCGGCGGCGGCGTCGGCGGTTTCTGCGTGCCGAACGCCCAGCACGCGGTCCGCCAGGGCAAGCTGCTCGCGAAGAACATCATCGCGGACCTCCGCGGCGAGCTCCCGCGCCAGTACTTCCACAAGAACCTGGGCGCTGTCGCCGGCCTCGGTCTCGGCGTCGGAGTGTTCCAGTCCGGCAAGCTCGCCATCAAGGGTCTCCCCGCCTGGTTCGCGCACCGTGGATACCACGGCCTCGCGATGCCGAGCTGGGAGCGCAAGTGGCGCGTGCTGTGGGGCTGGTGGAACAACTTCTGGCTCGGACGCGACATCGTCTCGCTCGCAGCGACGCAGCACCCGCGCGCCGTCTTCGAGGAGTTCGCCGCCCGTCCCAAGCCCGCCGTGGCAGAGGCCCCCGCGGCCCCGGCGGTCGACGCTCCGAAGAAGGCTCCGGCCAAGAAGTCCGCTCCGAAGGAGCCGGCCGAGGTTGCAGCCAAGTAGCAGCAGAGTGTGAACAGAAGGGCCCGGTGCGAGCGATCGCACCGGGCCCTTCGGCGTTTCGGGCGTCGCGGTGCGGGGCGGTCAGCCCTCGACCACCGCGCGACCCTGCGTGAGGTCTCGGACCGCATCCCGTGCTGTTGCGGCCTGTGACGTCGGCAGCCGCAGCGTGAACCGCACCGCCTCTGCGTACTCCGCGTCTCCGGTCTCGTAGCCTTCACCGTCCGCCCAGCGCCGCACACGCTCGGCGTCGCCGTACTCGGCCGCGATCACGAGCACCGTCTCCGGCACGCGCTCGACGACGGGTGCGTCGACCAGGGCGGCGGCGATGGCGTCGGTGTACGCGCGCACCAGGCCGCCCGCTCCGAGCTTCACCCCGCCGAAGTACCGCACGACCGCCCCGAGCACGCCGTCGAGGTCGTGGTGCCGCAGCACCTCCAGGATGGGGCGCCCCGCCGTGCCGGACGGCTCTCCGTCGTCCGACATCCCGGAGTGCCCGCCCGCCAGCAGCGCCCAGCAGACGTGGTTCGCTCCCGGATGCGCGGCGCGCAGCCGTGCCACCTCGGCCAGCGCGGCCTCCCGGTCGGCGACGGGCGTTGCCAGCGCGATGAAACGGCTGCGACGCACCTCGACCTCCGCGGTGACGGGGGAGGAGAGCGTGAACGGACTCATCCTTCCGCCATCTCCCACAGCACCCGGGCGGCTTCGGCGAGAGCCGCGCGCTCGGCGGGTGTGCGTTCGGCGAGCTGCGCGTCCAGCCAGGCGTGGCGCCGGGCGCGTGCATCCCCGGCGACCCGGTGTCCGTCCGGGGTGGGGGTGAACAGCACGCGCCGCCCGTCCGCCGGATCTGTCTCCCGCACCACGTAGCCGAGGCCGACCAGGCGGTTGACCGTCTGGCTCATCGAGGCGGCGGTGACGCGCTCGTGCTCACTCAGCGCGGTGAGCGTGGTGGGGCCGTAGCGGTGCAGGTGGCCGAGGACGGACATCGCCGCGTCTCCGAGTTCTCCGCTGGCGCGTTCGGCGCGCAGACGGCGGTAGCTCCGGGCGATCGAGCGGGTGAGCCGCTCCCCGAGGTCGTCCGAGGGGAGGGTGTCGCTTGCGTGTGCATCCACGGGTGATTAGTATACCTAAAGAAATAGTTCACACGCGTAAAGCATCCGGGAGGATGAGACGGACACAGGCACGGAGAGCAAAGGTACCGAGAGCACGCATGCGGTGCGCGCGCGGACGCCGTTCGGGTGGCGGTTCACCGCACCGCTCCTCCTCGGCTCCACGCTGAACCCGATCAACAGCTCGATGATCGCGACCGGCCTGCTGAGCATCGGCCTCGACTTCCACCTCGGTCCGGGCCAGACGGCAAGCCTCATCTCTGTCCTCTATCTCTGCAGCGCGGTCAGCCAGCCCACGATGGGCAAGCTGGCCACCCTGTTCGGGCCGCGCCGCGTGTTCATGGCCGGGGCGATCATCCTGCTGGTGGCGGGCATCGTCGGTGCGGCGGCGCCCGGTTTCGGCTTCCTGCTCCTCTCCCGCGCGCTCATCGGCATCGGCACCTCCGCCGCCTATCCGACCGCGATGGCCCTGGTGCGCCGCCGGGCCGACGAGCACGGGATCGGCGTGCCCGCCCGCGTGCTCGGCAACTTCTCCATCGCGGCCCAGATCACCACCGTGTTCGGGTTGCCGCTCGGCGGCCTGCTCGCTGGGACGTTCGGCTGGCGCGCGCTGTTCTTCGTGAACATCCCGCTGGCGGTCGTCACGTTCGTGTTCACGCTGCTCGGCGTCGAGAAGGATGCGCCGCGCGAGCACCAGGGCGCCCGCGCGCTCCTGGCGTCGGTCGACATTCCGGGCATCGTGCTCTTCGCGGGCACCATCGTGAGCGCGCTGGTGTTCCTGTCCGGGCTCGCCTCCCCGCTCTGGTGGCTGCTCCCCGTCGTCGCCGTCTTCGGTACTGGGCTGATCCTCTGGGAGCGGCGCGTGGCCAAGCCGCTGATCGACGTCCGGATGCTCGCGAGCAACCGCCCGCTGCAGCGCACCTACCTGCGCCAGACCCTCTCCGCCCTCGTCGTCTACTCGGTGCTGTACGGCACGAGCCAGTGGATGGAGCAGGCCGCCGGATACAGCGCGACGGCGGTCGGCCTCATCCTGTTGCCGTTGTCCGGTCTCAGCATCGTGATCGCCCGGGTCGCCTCCACCCGCGGCTGGGTGCGCTGGCCGCTCGTCATCGGCGCCGTCTCGGTGGTGCTGAGCGCCCTGGTGATGCAGTTCATGGACGCGGACGCGAGCATCTGGCTGCTGATCGGGATGTCCCTGCTGCTCGGCTGCGCCAACGGTTTCACCGGTTTCGCCAACCAGGCGACCCTGTACGTGCAGGCGCCCGCCGCCGAGATCGCGGTCGCCTCCGGGCTGTACCGGACGTTCGCCTACCTGGGCGCGATCTTCTCCTCCAGCCTGATCGGCATCACCTTCGGCCGTCAGGCCACGGACGCCGGCCTGCACACGCTCGGCTGGGTGCTCGGCGGCATCGGCGTGCTGCTGGTGCTGATCACGGTGCTCGACCGCCGCATCCCGGCCACCACCGCCGCGGCAGCGGGCGGCAGCAGAGCCTGAGTCGCGGCGGGTTTCCGCTATCCTCGGGAGCACCGTCGACGGGAGACCGCTGTGATCCGATTCCTCATCCGTGCCGCGATCTTCCTGGTGACCGCGGCCGTCGGACTGCTCGTCGCCGGCTGGCTGGTGCCGGGCGTGCGGCTGGAGTGGGGCGGCTTCCTCGTGGCGGCGATCGTGTTCGCGATCGCCCAGAGCATCCTGTCGCCGTTCGTGTTCAACATCGCGCGCAAGTACGCCTCAGCGCTGCTCGGCGGCATCGGACTGGTGTCGACCTTCCTGGCGCTGCTCGTCGCGAGCCTGTTCCCCGGCGGCATCCACATCGACGGCGCGACCGCCTGGGTGCTCGCCACCCTGGTGGTGTGGATCGTCACGGCGCTCGGCGGGTGGCTGCTGCCGATCCTGTTCCTGAAGAAGCGGGTCGTCACCGCGCGGTGAGTGGGGCGGTGCGCTGGGGCTGGCGGCGCGGCTACGGCCGCGAGCCAGCCACTTCCGTCGCGCCGACCAGCGTGGCGAAGTTGCCGGACAGCGCGGCCATGAACGCCGCGTGCACCGCCTCGCCCGGCACCGTCGTGCCGCCGAACGTCAGGTCGGGCGCCGCGCACGCATCGTGCACGAGGGTCACCGCGAACCCGAGGTCCGCCGCCGCACGGACGGTCGAGTCGACGCACATGCTCGACATCATCCCGAGCACGACCAGCTCGTCGGGCGCGAGCGAGCGCAGGGTGTCCTCCAGTGACGTGCCGACGAACGCGTTCGGCTCGGCCTTCCGCAGAACGGGCTCGTCCCCGGCGGGAGCGACGAGCGGATGGATCTCGACCCCGGCCGTCCCCGGCCGCATGAACGACGCATCCGGTGCATCCCACACGTGCTGGATGTGCACGACGGGATCGCCCGCCTCCCGGAACGCCGCCAGCACCGCCGACGCCCGCTCGGCCGCCGCGACCGACCCGACCAGGGGATGCGCGCCGCCGGGGAAATAGTCGTTCTGGATGTCGATGATGACGAGAGCGCGAGTCATGGGAACCCTTCCGATGCGCGGTGCCGAGGCGGCGAGTACCCCCAGTGGGACTCGAACCCACACTGAAGCGATTTTAAGTCGCCTGCCTCTGCCGATTGGGCTATGGGGGCCCGGCTTCCATCGTAGCGGCGCGGGTGCGGCGTTCTCGGAGGGGTGGCGGGCAGAGTAAGCGTGTGGAGTCGGGGAGCGGGCAAAGGGGGAGGGCTCGGTTCACGCTGACCGTTTTTGTGTCGGCGGTGGCCGTGCTGGTGGCGTGGTTCTGGTTCGCGGTCGTCGTGGAGGACACCTGGGGCGACGAGTGCAAGGCGCGCGCCGCCGGGCAGAGCGGGGTGGGCCTGCTCGTCGCGCTGGGGGTGGTGCCGCTCGTGCTGGTCACGCTCGGCGCGGCGGCGGCGCTCGTCGCGTTCGCGCCCGGGAGGCGTGGCGCAAGGGTGCTGCGCGGGCTCATCGCGACGGTCGTCCTCACCGCTGCCGGGCTGCTCCTCGCGTGGTGGGCGAGTGGCGGGCTGCTCGTCGCGCACCTCGCGCTCGGCTCCGGCTGCCTGGGCTGAGCGGCGCGAAGGCGAGTACCGGCGTGCACGCGAGCGTGGGCAACACGCGCGCACCGACGCCGACGGCGCCCGCGGGGGAGTACCCCGCGCACGCCGTCGCACCGCCTCGCCGGGGCTCAGTGCATCCCGACCGGCCCGCCCCCACCGGCACCGCTACCGGCACCATCCGCAGGGATGCGCCGCCCCCAGATCGCGAACAGCACCAGCGCCGCGGCCGGGAACGCCGCGCCGAGCAGCAGGGACGTGGAGATGCCGCGTGCCTCGCCGGAGGTGGCCGTGACCGCGATGAACACCGTGGTCAGGACCGCGACGCCGACGCTGCCGCCGAGCTGCTGCATCCCCTGCACCAGACTGGATGCCGCGCTCACCTCGTCCGACGGGGCCTGCGCCATCGCGATCGACGTGAGCGGTGCGAAGGTCAGGCCGGCGCTGATGCCGAGCACGATCGCAGGTCCCAGGATGCCGCTGAGGAAGGTGCTGGATGCGCTCATCTGGCCCAGCCAGATCAGGCCGACGACCATGCCGCTGAGGCCGAGCACGCCGACCACCTTCTCGCCGACGCGGGGGAGCAGGTAGCGCGGTGCCAGCTCATTGGTGATGAGCATCGCGCCGACGAACGGCAGCAGGGCGAGGCCGGTTCCGAGCGGGTCGAAGCCGAGCACCTTTTGGGTGAACAGGGTCACGAAGTAGAAGAAGCCGAACATCCCGGCCGGGACCAGGAGCATCCCGAGCAGCGGTGCCGCCGTGCGCATCCGCGAGAAGAAGTGCAGCTGCACCACCGGGCTCGAGTGCTTGCGTTCGATGAAGATCAGGCCGACGAGGGATGCTGCGGCGATCACGAACGACGCGATCGACTGCACGTCGGTCCAGCCGTGGCTGGCGGCGCGGGTGAACGCGTAGACGAGGGCGACCATCCCGATCGTGGAGACGGCAGCGCCGCCCAGGTCGAGCTTCGCCGGAACGCGCTTCGTCTCGGTGAGGAACAGGGCGGCGCCCGCGATGATCAGGATGCCGATCGGCACGTTGACGAACATGACCCACTCCCAGCCGAAGCTGGTGGTGAGGATGCCGCCGAGGATCAGGCCGATGGCGCCGCCGCTGCCCGCGGCGAGCACGAACAGGGACATCGCGCGCGCCCGGTTCGCGCCCTCGGTGGTGTTGGCGACGAGCAGCACGAGCGTGCTCGGCGCGGCGATGGCGGCGCCGATGCCCTGCAGGATGCGCGCGGCGACCAGGATCTCCGGCGAGGGCGCGAACCCGCCGAGGGCCGACGCGACGATGAACACGCCGACGCCCACGATCAGGGCGAGCCTGGCTCCGACGATCGAGCCGATCTTGCCGCTCAGCAGGATGAGGCCGCCGAACGCGAGCGCATACGCGGTGACCACCCACGACAGGTCGGTGGGGGAGAAGTGCAGTTCCTTCTGGATGTCGGGGAGGGCGACGTTGACGATGCTCGCGTCGACCACCAGCATCAACTGCGTGATGAAGACGACGACGAGGCCGAGGGCCGGTCCGCGCAGCGAGGCACGGGATGCGCGGGGCGCGCTGGTGGTGACGGCGGGAAGCGGGGAGGTTGGTGGGTTCTCGTTGAGTTCGGTGGTCGACATATGGTGCGTTCCGTTCCGCGGGGCTTAGACTGCTATCCGGAGAGACTCTCCTCTTGAGTGATCAACAATATGGAGACTGTCTCCGCTTTGTCAATGGCGATGAAGTGAACTGGTCGAGAAGGAGTTCGAATGGGCGGCGACACCATCACCCAACCCAAGCCGTTGCGCGCGGACGCGCAGCGCAACTACGACAAGATCGTCAACGTCGCCTGCGAGGCGTTCGCCGAGAACGGCGTGCAGACATCGCTCGACGACATCGCCAAGAGGGCCGGCGTCGGGGCGGGAACGCTCTACCGGCACTTCCCGACCAGGGAGTGCTTGCTCGCCGCCGCCCTCGTCGAGAGCAGGCAGGGCCTGGACGCCCGGGCGACGGAGCTGCTGAGCAGGCCGGATGCGGGTGAGGCCCTCAACGACTGGCTGATCGACCTGGCCAGGCATCTGTCCAGCTACGACGGGCTGCCCGACTCGGTGGCGGATGCCGTCTGCGACCCGGAGTCGCCGCTGACGGCGCCCTGCAGTTCGATGAAGGTCGCGACCGCGCGTCTGCTCAGCCGGGCTCAGGATGCGGGAGCGGTACGGCCCGACGTCGTCGCCGACGACCTGTTCGTGTTCGCCAGCTCACTGGCGTGGGCGGCCAATAAGAGCGGATACACCCGCGACGATCTGCGCAGGGTGCTGAACCTGTTCGTCGCCGGGCTGCGCTGACACATCCGGGACGACTGGCGCATCCGGAACGAGCCGGATGCGGCGCGCCAGACGGCGCCCCGCGATCAGCGGTTGCGGTACGGCGACTTCGCCATCTGCACGAGGGCGGCCAGCGAGAGGCCGCCGCCGACGATGACGACGAGCCAAATGAATCCGATGAGCAATCCAGCCATGCATTCACGGTACACCGTCGGACGCTGGCGGACGCGCGTGGCGGGGCGGATACTGAGGCCATGATGCGCATCGGATCGATCGTGTGGGGTGTGCGGGACGTGCCGCGGGCCATCGAGTTCTGGACAGCGGCCATCGACTACCGGCCGCTGCGGGAGCCCGACGACGACTGGGCGATCCTGGTCCCGAACACCGGGCACGGCCCGCAGTTGGCGATCTCGCAGGTCTCCAGCGCGGCCGCCGACCACCAGCGCCACCACCTGGACCTGTATGCGCTCGACCAGGGGGAGGAGGTCGAGCGTCTGCTGGGGCTCGGCGCATCCCGGGTGGACTGGGACTACGAGGAGGGCGCGGACTACGTGGTGCTCGCCGACCCGGACGGCAACAGGTTCTGCGTGGTGGCCGCCGGTGAAGCGGCGCGCGAGCACTGACCGCTGTGATGCGCGCTGACGGCTGCAGTGTGCGCAGGCGGCGGCTGTGAGGACTTTCAGCGCGCGGAGAGGCTGCGTTCAAGGTTGCGGTGGAGAGTGATAGCGGACGCCGAACTGGTGTGGTGTCTCCCGACCCGGTCGTGGCATCGATTCCCCGTAGCGCCACGGCCGGGTCCTTCTCGGCCGGACGCATCCGGCGTCGGCGGAAGCGTCGGCGCGGGTAGGCTCGTGCGGTGCCTTCCTCCCGCTGTCCCTGCCTGAGCGGCCAGCCGTACGACGAGTGCTGCGGTCCGCTGCACCGCGGCGAGCAGGCGGCGCCGACGGCCGAGCGGCTGATGCGGTCGCGGTTCTCCGCGTTCGCGCTCGGCGACGCCCCGTATCTGCTGCGCAGCTGGCATCCGTCGACCCGCCCGCAGACGCTCGAACTCGACCGCGGTCTGCGCTGGTACCGGCTCGACATCGAGCGCACCGAGCGCGGCGGCCCGTTCGACCGGGACGGCGTCGTGGAATTCTCCGCCTACTACAAAGGCGAGGAGCGCGGCGTGCAGCACGAGGCGTCCCGGTTCCTGCGCGAGGGCCGGGACTGGTACTACGTGGATGCGCTCTAGCGCGACGGCTCCACGTACTTCTCCCACAGCCAGACGCACACGCTGAGCGCGGCGAACGCGAAGGCGGCGATGGCGATGACCAGCGTGCTCTGCCCCGTCTCGACGAGGGAGGCGACGGGAAGCAGCAGCGCGAACAGCAGGGTGTAGACGACCAGCGCCAGTCCGACCCAGATGCCGCGCGACCACTGGAACACCTGTCGTCCGGCGAGCCCGCCGATCGGCAGCAGGGCGATGGCCGCGGAGCCGAGGCCGAGCAGCGACACCGCGTTGGCGAGTTCGCGGAAGAACGCGGAGACCACGCCGGTCGGCTCGGGCAGCAGGCCGACGGTCAGCCAGGCGATCACGCCGAGCACGGCGACGCCGGCCAGCTGGACGGCGGCGACCCTGCCGCGCGCCACCCTCCCGGCCGCACCGGCGAACGCGACGCCGAGGATCAGCCCGAACAGGAGGGCGGGCTGCAGCCCGATCAGCCGCGAGGCGACGGCAGCGACGCCGACGATGATGAGCATCGACGGCCGGAAGATCATGGTCGCCCGACCGCCGCCGAAGTGCGGGGAGGTCCAGCGCGCGACGGCCACCCAGACAGCGTTCACCGCGGCCAGCGCGACCGCGATGGCGAGGATGACGCGCAGGTATGCCCCCGCGTCGTCGACCGGGCTGGACAGGGTCACGAGGGCTGCCGCCGCGACGAACGCCGTCGGGATCAGCCACGGGCTGCGCGGGGCGGCAGCTCCGGATGCGGCGTCCGCCGACGCGACGGAGGCCCCGGATGCGCCGACTCCGGATGCACCGGCCCCGGATGCCCCGACGCGGGATGCCCCGGCAGCGTCCGCGTCACGCAGCTCCGCCCTGCTGCGGTTGCGTCCGAAGATGCTCGCCCGGGTCCGCGCGGCGCGTCCGTCGCGTTCGCGCGCGACGGTCACCGCGAGCAGCCGGGCAGGCAGCGCGAGCAGCAGGAGGGCGGCGACGGCGAGCAGGAGCGACCGCAGCCAGCCCGGGAAGGCGGCGGCGGAGACGACAGGGGCCGACGCGCTGGTGAACGGGGTCCCCATCCAGTCCGGCCGGGTAGGGGCGCCGGTGCCGCCGTACGGGTCGAACGGCGTCGGGCTCGGGGTCGTGCCGGGCGGCACGACGGGGACGGCCGGCGACGGCGTCGTGTGCGGGGAGGGCGTCGTGCTCGGCGACTCCGGAGACGTGCTGGGCGACGGCGCGGCGGTGAGAACGGTGATCGCGACCGGGTTGGATCCGCCGCTGACGTTGCCCGCCGCATCCCGTTGCAGCGCGGAGACGGTGAACCGGCCTGCGCCGAGCGTTCCGGTGCACGACCAGGCCGTGCCGCGCACGACGGCCGTGCACACCACGATGCTGCCGTTGTCGTCGCTGCCGTACACGGTCACCTTCGCGGCGTCCTCTCCTGTGCCGGAGAAGGCGAGCGGGCGGCCGACCGGGGTCTCGGTGCCCGGGGCGGGGGAGCCGATGCGCGGAGCGGCGGGAGGCGTGGTGTCGACGGTGATCGCGACGGGCGCGCTCCTGCCGGAGGACTGGCTGGAGAACGGTGCGCGCTGCGTCGCGGTGATCGTGTGCTTGCCGCTCGGCAGCGGCTTGCTCAGAACGCAGCCCCAGGTGCCGGTGGAGTCGGCGGGGAAGGAGCAGGTGGAGCCGTTCTCGGCGTGGACCGTGACGGTCGCCCCGGGGTATGCCGTGCCGTGCACGCCGCCGCCGGAGATGAGGGTGCCGTTCGGGGCGGCGATGACCGGCGGGGAGAGCACATCCACCCTGTCGGAGGCTTCGAGGCCGTTGTTGCGCGACTCGGCGCGGACAACGACGCCCGGTCCGTCCGGTGGAGTGGAGAGCGCGCAGGACCAGTCGCCGCTCGCGTTTACCGGGGCGTCGCAGCGGGCGCCGGCCGTGCTCGCGGCTCCGGCGGAGACGTGGAGGAGGTCGCCGGGCGTGCCGGTGCCGGACACGGTGAGCGGGAAGGAGGTGACGAGACCGGAGGGCAGCTGGTCGATCGTCGGAGGGCCGGGAGTCGGCGGCGGGGAGGTGGGGGGAGCGGTGTCGGACGGTGCAGCGCTTGGGGTGGTGTCTGCCGGCGAGGTCTGCGATGGCGAGGTCTGCGATGGCCTGGACAGCTGCGGGGAGTTCTGGGCCGGTGCGCCGGAGGAGGGTGACGGCGACGGCGTGGAGGTGGCGGCGCTGGCCGGGGCGACGACGCCGACGGCTCCGAGGAGGGCTGCGCTCGCGAGGCCGACCACGATCAGGGCACCGACAAGCAGCCCGGACGACCCCCTCGGCCGGACTGGTGGCGACACATCAGACGAAAACACCCGCATTCCACCCCATTTCAGGTGGCGCGCCCCCCTTCTGTCAAACTCCCGAGCCGGATTTACGGCATACTGACAACTGGGTCAACCGTCCCACTCTTCGCGCGAGGATGCGCAAGGAGCCCGCGCTGAGGAGTCCGCCGTGACACGTATCTCCGCCGTGGAACGCCGCACCGCGCTGGTGCAGGCCGCCCTCTCCGTCGTCGCGCGCGACGGCGTGGCCGCCGCGACCACGCGCAGGATCGTCGCGGAGGCCGGGATGTCCCTCGCCAGCTTCCACTACGCCTTCACCTCGCGCGACGAGCTGATGGCCGAACTCGTCAACACGGTGGTCGACGGCGAGCAATCCGCGTTCGCCCCCGTGTTCGAGCAGCAGGTCGCCGAGCAGGATGCCCACGAGCAGGCTGCGCCCCGCGCCGAACCGCCGACGATGCGGGATGCGGTGCGCGCCGGGCTCGAACACTACTTCGCCGCCGTCCGCGCCGACCCCGACCGCGAGAAGGCGATGTTCGAGCTCACCCAGTGGGCGCTCCGCGAACCCGGCTTCGCCCCGCTGGCACGCCGTCAGTACGACCGCTACTTCGAGGTCGCGGAGCGCGCCGTCGTGCAGGCGGCGGCGATCACCGGATGCGCGTGGTCGCGCCCCACCGCAGAGGTCGCGCGCCTGCTCGTCGTCCTCACCGACGGCCTCACCGTCGCCTGGCTCGTCACGCGCGACGACGCGGCGGCCCGGGCCACCATCGACTTCGCCGCCGACGCGGTGGCGACGCTCGCGACACCCAGCGAGAAACCGGCACGTGTCCTGTCCACCCTCGACCCGAACGCAGGAACCCGATGACAGAACTCTCAGCTCCGGCGGTCTTCGCCGAGCCCACCCGCCGGGTCACCGGCCGCTGGATCGCGTTCTTCGCGATCGCCTGGCTCGGCATCTGGATGGCGCAGCTCGCGCCCATCCAGAAGCTGCTGCCCGACCAGGTGCAGAAGCAGCTGGACACCACGTACTGGGTCGACAACGTGGTGGTTTTCGGCATCATCTCGGGCATCTCCGGGGTGTGCGCGATCGTCGCGTACCCGCTCACCGGCGCCCTCTCCGACCGGACCACCAGCCGCTTCGGCCGGCGCAGGCCGTGGATCGCGGCGGGCGCCGTCGTGTTCGCGGTCTCGCTCATCCTGCTCGGGCTTCAGACCTCCATCGTCGGGATCGGCGTGTTCTGGTCGCTCGCGCTCACCGGGTTCTGCATCTTGACCGCTGCCCTCACCGCCACGATCTCCGACCAGGTGCCTGTCGGCCAGCGCGGCTACGTGTCCGGCTGGATCAGCGCCCCGCAGGCCATCGGGATCATCCTCGGCGTCTCGCTCGTCACCTACGTCTTCGTCGGCGCGGTGTTCGGGTACACGGCGATGGCGGTGCTGCTGCTCGTGCTCGTCGTGCCGTTCCTCTTCCTCCCCGACGCCGTGCTCCCTCCGCACCTGCGCCAGCGGATGACGTTCCGCGGGATCGTCGAGAGCCTGTGGATCTCGCCGCGCGAGCATCCCGATTTCGGCTGGACGCTACTCAGCCGCGTGCTGGTCAACTTCGGCAACGCGTTCGGCACCTCGCTTCTCCTCTACTTCCTGGAGTTCGGGCTGCACGACAAGAACGCCGACGACGACCTGCTCGTCCTGATCCTGATCTACATGGTGTTCGTGATCGTCGCCTCGCTGGTGATGGGCCGCTGGTCGGACAGGATCGGGCGGCGCAAGGCGTTCGTGTTCCTCTCCTCGGCCATCCAGGGCGTCGCGGCGCTGCTGCTGGCGTTCGTGCCGGAGCTGTCGGTGGCGATGGTCGCCGCCGGGCTGCTCGGGCTCGGCTACGGCTGCTTCCTCTCCGTCGACCAGGCGCTCGCCACCCAGGTGCTGCCCGACCCGGAGAACCGGGGGAAGGACCTCGGCATCATGAACATCGCCACCGCCGTCCCCCAGGCGATGGCCCCGCTGATCGGCGCGGGCATCGTCGCTGCGCTCGGCGGTTTCGTCGGGCTGTTCGTCCTCTCCGGCCTGTTCGCGTTCGCGGGTGCTCTCGCGGTCGCACGAGTGAAAGCGGTGCGCTGATGACCTTCTCCATCGACCTCAGCACGAAGCCCACCCCGGCCGAGCGCACCTGGACCACCCCGGATGCGTTCTGGCCGTCCCTGTCGGCCGCGACCGCCAGGCTCGACCCGGCGCTCGCCGTGCTGCACCTGCCGGCGCTGCGGCACAACACCCACGACATGCTGCGCCGGGCCTCCGGGAAGCCGATCAGGGTCGCGTCCAAGTCGGTGCGGGTGCGCTCGGTGCTGGATGCGGTGCTCGCGGTCCCCGGATACGCCGGCGTGCTCGCGTACACGCTGCCCGAGGCGCTGTGGCTGGCGGAGGGGACGGACGGGCATCCGCCGATCGAGGATGTGGTGGTCGGCTATCCGACCGCCGACCGCGTGGCCATCGCACGGCTGGCGTACGCCCCCGAGCTGGCGGAACGCGTGACGCTCATGGTCGACTCCGTGGCCCACCTGGACTTCATCGACGCGGTCGTCCCCCCGGCGCAGCGGCAGAGCATCCGGTTGTGCATCGAGTTGGATGCGTCGTGGCTGAGCCCCGTGCTCGGCCACATCGGCGTGTTCCGGTCTCCGTTGCACACGCCGGCCGCCGTGCGCGAGCTGGCGGAGGCGATCGTGCGCCGTCCCGGCTTCACCCTGGTCGGCATGATGGCCTACGAGGCGCAGATCGCCGGGCAGGGCAACAACCCGCCCGGCAGGCCGGCGTGGGGTGCGACGCTGCGCTGGATGCAGAAGAACTCCGGCGCCGAACTGCTCGACCGGCGCGGCCAGGCGGTCGCGGCCGTGCGCGAGATCGCGGACCTCGAGTTCGTGAACGGCGGAGGGACGGGGTCGCTGGAGTTCACGGCGTCGGACGAGTCCGTCACCGAGATCGCCGCGGGGAGCGGACTGTTCGGCGGCTACCTGTTCGATTCGTACGCCGGGTTCCGTCCAGCGCCTGCCGCGTCGTTTGCGCTGTCCGTCGTGCGGCGGCCGGGCCCGGATGTTGCGACCATGCTCGGCGGCGGCTGGATCGCCTCCGGTCCTCCCGGTGCGGACAGGATGCCCAAGATCGAGTGGCCGACCGGGCTGTCGATGGTGGCCAGGGAGATGGCGGGCGAGGTGCAGACGCCCGTCACCGGGGTGGCGGCCGGGGTGATGCGCGTCGGCGACCGGGTGTGGCTGCGGCACACCAAGTCCGGCGAGCTGAGCGAGCACGTCGACGAGTTCCACCTGATCGACGCGGTCGACGGCCGCGCTACCGTGGTCGGAGCGGTCCCCAGCTATCGCGGCGACGGAAAGGTGTTCCTGTGACGGCCACGGGCGCCCTCTGGCGCAACTGGGCCCGCACGGAGCAGGTCCGCCCCACCCGCGTCGAGCGCCCGGCCGACGCCGATGCCGTGCAACGCGCGGTCGCGGCGGCGGCGAGACAGGGGATGCGCGTCAAGGCCGTCGGCGCCGGGCACAGCTTCACCGGCATCGCGGTGGCTCCCGGGGTGCAGCTCGACCTGTCCGCCCTGCGCGGCATCGTCGACGTCGACGTGGAGCGCGGCCGGGTGACGCTCGCGGCGGGCACCCACCTGCACGAGCTGCCCCGGCTGCTGCGCCAGCACGGCCTCGCGCTCGAGAACATGGGCGACATCGACCGGCAGACCATCGCGGGCGCGACCTCCACGGGAACCCACGGCACCGGCGGAGGCTTCGGCGGCCTCGCGACCCAGATCGTCGGCGCCACGCTGGTGACGGGCACGGGCGAGGTGCTGACGGTGAACGAGACCAGTAACGCGGAGCTCTTGCCCGCCGTGCGTCTCGGCCTCGGCGCGCTCGGCGTGCTGGTCGACCTGACCATCCAGTGCGTCCCCGCCTACCTCCTGCAGGCGGTCGAGCGGCCGGAACCGCTGCAGCACACGCTCGACACCTTCCTCGAACGCTCGGCGGCGGAGGACCACTTCGAGTTCTACTGGTTCCCGCACACCGAGACGGCGCTCACCAAGACGAACACGCGGCTTCCGCTCAGCGCGCCCGCTGCACCGCTGCCCGCCTTCGGCCGCTGGGTCGACGACGAGCTGCTCGCCAACGGCCTCTACCGCGGGGTCTGCGCCGTCGGCACGATGGCCCCGGCGATCATCCCGCCGTTCAGCCGCCTGGCGCAGAAGCTCACCGGCAACCGGGACTTCACCGACATCTCTCCCCGCGTCTTCGTGACCAACCGCACCGTGCGCTTCCGCGAGATGGAGTACGCGATCCCGCGGGAGGCGGTGCCCGGCGCCCTCGCCGAAGTCAAGGCGCTGATCGAGCGGCGCGGCTGGCGCATCTCGTTCCCGGTGGAGGTGCGCTCCGCCGCCGCGGACGACAACTGGCTGTCGACGGCCTACGGACGTGAGACCGGATACATCGCCGTGCACCGCTACTACCGCGAGGACTCGACGGAGTACTTCGCGGCGGTGGAGGAGATCATGATGGCGCACGACGGCCGCCCGCACTGGGGCAAGCTGCACACCAGGCACGCCGAGTCGCTGCGCGCGACGTATCCGCGGTTCGACGACTTCCTGGCCGTGCGCGACCGGCTGGATCCGGAGCGCCGCTTCGAGAACGTGTACCTGCGGCGGGTGCTGGGGGAGTGACCGGTGGATGCGCGGTGTCCCCAAAGCGGGTGCCGCGTGTCCAGGGGACGGCCCGGTGAGGAAGCCTCGGATTTCCGCGTGATTCCGCGGAAAACGGCGTGATTCCGACGATCTGCGGTGGTCGACGGGGTGACGCGTGTGACTCGTGTGACGGGCGTGATTCTTGACACGTCCTCATTTCCCTGGAAAACTCCCTGCTAGCTGTGAATCGCCTGTGAGTTGTTGAGAATAGTTCATCTTCAGGGAGCTCGCCGATGTCCGACCGCATCACCCGTTCCGCCCGCCCCATCGCACGCTTCGGCCCCGCGCTCGCCGCGGTCGCGCCGTTCTCCACCCCGGGGGTCCCTGCCCCGGTGCAACGCTCGTGCTGACCCCATCGGGAAACTGGGGTCGTCCCTAGCCGAGCTCTGACGGCATCCGTCCGACCACGGATGCCGCCAGCGAAACGATCGCGGCGTCGACCGCCTCCGGTGTCGGGCACTCGGAGGCGTCGGCGCCGCGTCGTCGTTCCCGCCGAGGTCGCCCGTCGATCGCCTCTGCTCAGGCGGTGCGGCGCTGGAGGGTGAGGGAGCCGAAGACGATCGCGGCCAGTGCGAACGCGCCGATGATGAGCAGCTGGCCGCCCACATACGCGGCGTCGTGCGTGTCGTTCGCCACCGCGTTCAGCGCGTCGATGGCGTGCGAGAGCGGGAGCCAGTCGCTGATGATGTGCAGCGCATCCGGCAGCTGGTCGCGCGGGATGAAGATGCCGCCGAGCAGGATCTGCGGGAACACCAGCGCCGGCATGAACTGCACCACCTGGAACTCCGTGCGGGCGAACGCACTCACAAACAGGCCGAGCGTGGTGCCGAGGATCGCGTCGGCGAGCGCCACCGCGACCAGCAGCCACACGCTGCCCTTGATGTCGAGCCCGCACACCCACACGGCGTACGCCACGGCGACCAGCGTCTGCACCACGGCCAGCAGCCCGAACGCGAGCGTGTATCCCAGGATGAAGTCCGCCTTGCCGAGCGGCATCGACAGCAGGCGTTCCAGGGTGCCGGTGCGCCGCTCGCGCAGTGTGGTGATGCTCGTCACCAGGAACATCACGATGAACGGGAACAGCGCGAGCATCGCCGGGCCGATGGTCGAGAACACGCCGGTGTCCGTGAAGATCCAGGCGACCAGTCCGATCAGCAGGCTCGGCACCACCACGAGCAGGGCGATGGTGCGCGGGTCGTGCCGGATCTGCGTCAGCACGCGGCCGGCGGTGGCGATGGTGCGGGTGCCGTTCATCGCTCGCCCCCGTCGGTGTCTGTCCCGGTGTTCGGCGCATCCGGTGTGTCCGGTGCATCCGGTGTGTCCGGTGCGTCCGCCGCATCCGCCGCCTCCGGGAGGGCGTGCTTGGGATGGCGGCGTCGGATCAGTGCCAGGAACGCGCCCTCCGCATCCTCTGCCCCCGTCGACGCGAGCAGGGAGGCGGGCGTCTCGTCGGCGAGGATCGCCCCGTCGCGCATCAGCAGCAGCCGGTCGCAGCGGCTGGCCTCGTCCATCACGTGGCTCGAGATGAGCAGGCTGGTGCCCGCGTCGGCGAGCCGGTGGAACAGCTCCCACAGCTCTACGCGGAGGAGGGGGTCGAGGCCGACCGTCGGCTCGTCGAGCACGAGCAGATCCGGGGCGCCGAGCAGTGCGGCGGCGAGCGAGACCCTGCTGCGCTGGCCGCCGGAGAGGGTGGAGACCAGCTGGCCGGCGTTGGCGCCGAGGTCGGTCGCCTCGATGGCGCGGTCCACATCGGCCTTCGCCGCACCGAGGATGCGCCGGAAGTATGTGAGGTTCTGCTGCACCGTGAGGTCGTCGTAGACGCTCGCGGCCTGCGTCACGTAGCCGACGCGGTGGCGGAGCCCGGGCGATCCAGCCGGCTCGCCCAGCACCTCGACGGTGCCGCCCGCCACCCGCTGCACACCCACGATGGAGCGCATCAGGGTGGTCTTGCCGCAGCCACTCGGCCCGAGCAGCCCGACCACCTCGCCGCGCGGGATGCGCAGGGTCAGCCCGTCCAGGATCGTCGCTTTCCCGCGGCGCACCGTGAGGCCGTCGACGGAGACCGCGCTGGCCGCAATATTCATCATGTGATGAATTATTCGCTCCGAGCCCCGGCGCGTCAAGGACTACGGCAGTTGCTGCGTCCCAGGGCTCCCCGGAAGCACCGTGCCGCCCTGTACATCCCCGAACAGATGCCACTGGATCACCGGCCCGATGCGCCGGGCGAGCTCGTCGGCGTCGGCGTGCGCCACCGGCTCCAGCTTGAGCACGAACCGGGTGAGCATCAGCCCCACCAGCTGGGATGCGGCCAGATTGGCCCGCAGATCGGCGTCGTCTCCTCCGGCCAGGGCGGCGAGCCGCACGAACACCTCCCTGGTCAGGAACTCCTTGAGCATCCTGCTGCCCGGCCCGCTGCCGAGGGCCGTGCGCAGGATCGCCACGATGCGCGCCTGCGACCGGGCGTCGTCGAGCTGCCGCACCAGCAGCCGCACGATCGAGGCGCCGACCTCCTCGCGCGGACCGGCGAGGATCACGCCCAGGATGCGGTCGGGCCGCAGCGGTGCATCCAGCGACGCGGTGAACAGGTCGGCCTTGTCGTCGAAGTAGTGGTGGACCAGCGCCGAGTCCACTCCGGCCCTCCGTGCGATGGCCCGCAGCGACGCCGCGTCGTAGCCGCGCTCGGCGAACTCCTCCGTCGCCGCCTTCAGGATGGCGGACTTGGCGGAGGCGCCGTCCCGCTGCTTGCGGGGACGGCCCCGACCGCGACGTTCGGCGACCTCACTCACCTGCCCATTGTGCACCCGGCGGAGCGGCGCCTGCCGAACCGCACCATGCTTGCTTTGAGAGTGGTGGGAACGCGGTGAGAGCGTCGCGGGCCGCCGTTAGGATGGGATCTGCGCCCAGTCGTCACGCGCCAGGACACCAAGGAGTACCCGAAAATGGAATGGCTCATCCCGGTCATCATCGTCGTCGTGATCGTCGCGATCATCGGGATCTACCTGTGGGCCACCTACAACTCGCTGGTGACTCTCAAGGTCCGCGTCGACGAGGCGTGGAGCGACATCACGGTGCAGCTCAAGCGTCGTGCCGACCTCATCCCCAACCTCATCGAGACGGTCAAGGGCTATGCGGCGCACGAGAAGGGCGTCTTCGAGTCCGTCACGCAGGCCCGCGCAGAGACGCTGTCCGCGCAGGGACCGGCCGAGGCATCCGTGGCCGAGGGTCACATGCAGAGCGCGCTGAAGAGCATCTTCGCGGTCGCTGAGGCATACCCGCAGCTGCAGGCGAGCCAGAACTTCCTGCGCCTGCAGGCCGACCTGGTCGACACCGAGGACAAGATCCAGGCCTCGCGCCGGTTCTACAACGGCGGAGTCCGCGAACTCAACACCAAGATCAAGGTGTTCCCGAACAACATCTTCGCCAAGCGCATGGGCTTCACGGAGCGCGACTTCTTCGAGGTCAGCGACCTCGCTGCGATCGCGGAGCCCCCGCGCGTCCAGTTCTAGCGGGCGGCGATGTATAGGGCGATAGCCAGGAACAAGCGCAATACGGTCTTCACGATCCTGCTGTTCCTGATCATCATCGGCGGCCTCGGCTGGCTCGCGAGCTTCATCTACCAGAGCTACACGATCCTGTGGGTCGTGGTCATCGGCGCCGTGCTCTACGCGGTGGTGCAGTACTTCCTGGCGAGCAGCCAGGCGCTGAGCATGTCGGGCGCCATCCCGATCACCAAGGCCGACAACCCGCGCCTGTGGAACATCGTCGAGAACCTGTCGATCACCACGGGCACGCCGATGCCGGCGGTCTACATCGTCAACGACCCGGCGCCCAACGCGTTCGCCACCGGGCGTGACCCCGAGCACGCGTCGGTGGCGGCCACCACGGGGCTGCTCGACATCATGACCGACGCCGAACTCGAAGGCGTCATGGCGCACGAGCTGGGGCACGTCCGCAACTACGACATCCGGCTGTCGATGATCGTGTTCGGCCTCACGGTCGCCATCGGCTTCATCGCCGACATCTTCCTCCGCATGGCGTTCTTCGGCGGCATGGGCAACCGCAACAACAACAACGGCGGCGGGGGAGGCGGAAACCCGGTCATCCTGGTCTTCGGCCTCATCGCCGCGATCATCGCCCCGCTGGTCGCCACCCTGGTGCAGCTGGCGGTCTCCCGTCAGCGCGAATACCTCGCAGACGCCACGGGCGCGATGACCACCCGGCACCCGGATGCGCTGGCCAGCGCCCTGCTCAAGCTCGAGGCATACGGGCGTCCGATGCAGAAGCAGAACTCGTCGATGGCGCACCTCTGGATCGCCAACCCGCTGAAGCCCAGCCTGATGAGCCGCCTGTTCAGCACCCACCCGCCCATCCCCGAGCGCGTCGACCGCCTCGAGAAAATGGGCTCCACCTTCTAGTCGCTGCGCGCGGCGTCAGTCGAGCTCGGCGGTGCCCGCGTAGCGGTACGGGATGCGCGTCGATGACAGGCGCGGCGCATCCACCGGGTGCCAGAGGGTGCCGACGTTCTGGCCGTCGACGGTGGAGACGTCGCGGATCGGATCGGCGGGCTGACCGTCGATGTAGCTCTGCACGACCTCCGCGTAGACGGTGTCGTCCGGGTTCAGGAGCACGGCGACGTAGTGGTCGGAGGCCCGCACCTCGGAGGCGGGCACCCAGGTGCTCCCGTCGAACTGCACCATCGTGCTGCCGTCCTGAGCGCCGCCCGGTCTGACTCCGGTGACGAACCCGTCCACCCAGCGGTCGCCGTCGCGATACGCGTAGAGCTCGCGCATCGGCGATTCGAAGTCGGCCTCATCGGCCCCGGCAGCATCCAGATACTCCAGCGGTGAACTCATGCCCGCACCCTACGCCTGCCCGCCGCCCGTCCCCAAGCAATCGAGTCCGGACTTGTGCACGCTCGCGTCGGCGTGTCGCGTGCATAAGTCCGGACTCGATTGCGTGGGAGCGGGACGGGGCGGCCGGTCAGAGGGCGGCGGCGAGGAGCGGGGCGAGGTCGCCGCGGTGCGGGGCGGTGACGGCGACGTCGTCGAGGACCTGCCAGGCGGCGGTCGTGCGCAGCAGCGGCACCAGGCGCTCGACCGTCTCGGCGGGAGCGCCGGGCTCTGACCACGCCGACTGCACCCGCAGGATGCGCGCCTGGCGGTCGCTCTTCAGGTCGATGCGGCCCACCACGCGGTCGTCGAGCAGGATGGGCAGCGTGTAGTAGCCGAAGATCCGCTTCTCCGCCGGGGTGTAGATCTCGATGCGATAGTGGAAGTCGAACATGCGCAGCGCCCGGTCGCGGTACCAGACCACGGGGTCGAACGGGGAGAGCAGGGCGGTCGCCGACACGCTGCGGGGGAGCCGCGCATCCCGGTGCAGCCAGGTCTTCTCCGGCCGTCCGTTGCGCTCCCAGCCGCCGACCGTCACCGGGATCAGCTCCCCGGCGTCCTCCAGCTCCTGGATGGCCGCCACGGCCGGCGCGCGCTTGATGCGGTAGTAGTCGCCCAGGTCGCCCGCCGTTCCGATGCCGTGGGCCACGGCGGAGCGGCGGATGAGCTCGCGGACCGCATCCGGAGTCGTCACCGTGGTGTCGAGCACCGACGAGGGCAGTACGTCCTCCGCGAGCGCGTACCTCCGCTGGAACCGGGTGCGCCCGGCCACGGCCACCTCGCCGAACAGGAAGAGGAACTCGAGCGCCCGCTTCACGTCCGACCAGCCCCACCACGGGCCGGCCCGCTTGTTGGCGTCGTGCTCGATCTCGCCGGCGACGAGCGGCCCGCGCGACGCGAGCTCGGTGCGCAGCCAGTCGACCGTGGAGGCGTTCCGCTGATACCAGCTGTCCGGGTCCGTGCCGTAGCGCTCGCGGTACGCCGCCATCCGCCACCGGAACAGCGGCCAGTCCTCGCGCCGGATGAACCCGGCCTCGTGCGGCCAGTATTCGGTGTGCGGCGATTTCGCCGCGAACGTCAGCCTGTCGAGCAGCGTCTTGTCGTAGGCGCCGACCCGCGCGAACACCGGCAGGTAGTGGCTGCGCTCGAACACGTTGACCGAGTCGATCTGCAGCAGGTTGATGCGGTCGATCACCCCGTTGAGCTGCCGTGTTCCGACGGTCGATGGATGCGGGCGGCCGAACCCCTGCGCGGCCAGGGCGATGCGCCGTGCGAGCGCGGGGGAGACCTTTTCAACCACACCGTCGACCATAGCGGGAACCGCGGACAGTCCTTTCCCGGCCGTTCACCTTCCGTCCATCGACGGCACCCCGACCGGTCGAACGACCGCCATACGTTGGCACCGGCCCGGATGGGAATCCGTGTGTCCCGCGACCGAACGCGGGACGACCACCCTGGCACCCCACACTGGAGGAACTGTGACCATCAAGCGCGCACGCGTCGCCGGCCTTGCCGCCGCGGCCACCGTCGTCGCACTCTCGCTCGCCGCCTGCACCGGCGGGGCGAACGCAGCAGACCCGACATCGTCGAAGGACATCGCGACCGCTGCCGACGCGAAGGCTGCCGGCGGCATGGATGCGCTCGTCGCCGCCGCGAAGAAGGAGGGCACCCTCAACATCATCGCGACGCCGGGCGACTGGGCGAACTACCAGGAGATCTTCGACGGCTTCACCAAGAAGTACGGCATCACGATCAACCCCAGCCAGGACAGCGCATCCAGCCAGGAGGAGATCGACGCGGCCAAGAAGCTCAAGGGCCAGGACACCGCTCCGGACACCTTCGACATCGGCTCGTCCGTCGCCCTCGCCAACACCGAGTACTTCGCGCCGTACAAGCCCACCGGCTGGGACGACATCCCGGCCAACGAGAAGGAGTCCACCGGGCTCTGGAAGGTCGGGTACTACGGCGTGATGGCGGTCGGCTACGACGCCAACAAGATCAAGTCGGCGCCGAAGAGCCTCGACGACCTGCTCGGCTCCGAGTACAAGGGTGCCGTCGCACTGAACGGCAACCCCACGCAGGCGGCAGCAGCAGCCGGCGCCGTCGCGTTCGCCGACCTGCAGGCGGGCGGAACCCTCGACGACCTCAAGCCGGGCGTCGACTGGTTCGCCAAGCTGAAGAAGGCGGGCAACTGGAACGCCGCGGACGGCAAGCCGAACACCATCGCCTCCGGCGAGACCCCGGTGCTGCTCGACTGGTCGTTCAACCAGAAGGGCTACACCACCTCCGACACCATCAAGGGCGGCGGCGTGAACTGGAAGTACACCGTGCTTCCCGGCACCGCGTACGTCGGCTACTACAACCAGGCCATCAACAAGGACGCCCCGCACCCCGCGGCCGCGCGCCTCTGGGAGGAGTACCTCTACAGCGACGCCGCCCAGAACGCGTGGCTGAAGGGCGGGGCGTACCCGGCCCGCGTGGATGCGATGGAGAAGGCCGGCACGCTGAACAAGGCCGACTTCCCTGGCAAGCTCGACAAGACCGCCGTCATGACGGACAAGCAGGCCACCGACGCCGGAACCCTGCTCAACGCCACCTGGGCGAACGCGGTCGGCTAATGACCGAAACGGTCGGCGCTGCTGCGCCGCCGCTGGAGCGCGACGGCGCCGGGGAGACCCGGCGCCTGTCGCTGCCCAGGGGCCTTCCCGCGATCCTCGGCCTCACGCCGTTCGCGTTCTATGTCGTCGTCTTCCTCGCCGTCCCGACGGTGATCGCGGTCGGCAGCGGGTTCGTGGATGCGGACGGCCGCTTCACCTGGGCGAACATCACCGGCCTCGCCGAGCCCGCGATCTTCGGCTCGTTCGTCGGCGCCTTCTTTCTCTCCGCGGTCACCGCGGTGGTGGGCGCAGTCGCCGGAGCGGCCCTCTGCTTCGCCATGCTGCGCTCGCGCCCGGGCGGTGCCACCCGCTCGCTGGTCGACTCGGCCAGCAGCGTGCTCGCCCAGTTCGGCGGTGTGATGCTCGCGTTCGCGTTCATCGCGACCATCGGCGCCCAGGGCCTCGTGACCGTGCTGCTGCGCAACCAGTTCCACATCAACATCTACGAGAACGGCGTCTGGCTCTACACGGTGCCCGGACTCATCCTGCCGTACCTCTACTTCCAGATCCCGCTCATGGTCATCACGTTCATGCCGGCGCTGGAAGGCCTGAAGCCGCAGTGGCTGGAGGCGAACGCGACCCTCGGGGGGAGCCGCGCCACCTACTGGTTCCGGGTGGGCATCCCGGTGCTGCTCCCGTCGTTCCTCGGCAGCCTGCTGCTGCTGTTCGCGAATGCGTTCTCGTCGTACGCCACCGCGGCGGCGCTCGTCGGGCAGGCGAACAACATCGTCTCCCTGCAGATCCGCCAGGCCCTCATCTCCGAGACCGTCCTCGGCCGCGCCAACCTCGCGGGTGCGATGTCGCTCGGGATGCTCGTGGTGATGATCGTCGTCATGCTCGGATACTCCGCGCTCGCCTCCCGCACCGCCCGGTGGCAGCGATGAGCCGCCGCACGGCCCCGGCGCTCCGCTTCGGCCCCGGCCCGGTCACGCGCACGGTCATCTGGGTGATCTTCGGCCTGTTCTTCCTCATCCCGCTGTTCTCGATGGTGGAGTTCACCCTCCGCACGGCGAAGCCCGGCGTCTACAACATCGACAGGTGGGTGCTCGTCTTCAGCGGGGAGACCACCCGCTACGACCGGATCTACCAGGGTCTCGGCAACTCGCTGGTGCTCGCCGTCGTCACGGTGGCGATCGTGCTGCTCGTGCTGCTGCCGACGATGATCCTGGTGGAGCTGCGCATCCCGAAGCTGCGGCGCGCGCTGGAACTGGTGTGCCTGCTGCCCATCGTGATCCCCGCGATCGTGCTGGTGGTGGGGCTCGCGCCGACGTACGCCGCCGTCACCCAGCTGTTCGGCTCCGGCACCTGGACCCTCGCCTTCGCGTACGGCATCCTGGTGCTGCCGTATGCGTACCGCGCCATCCAGAGCAACATCGCGGCCATCGACGTGGTCACCCTCAGCGAGGCCGGCCGTTCGCTCGGCGCGGGCTGGCTGAGCGTGCTGCTGCGCATCCTGGTGCCGAACCTGCGCCGCGGAATCCTCGCCGCGAGTGTGCTCTCGGTGGCGGTCGTGCTGGGCGAGTTCACCATCGCGTCGCTCCTCAGCAGGGTGAACCTGCAGACGGCGCTGCTGCTGGTGTCGCAGTCCGACCCGTTCGTCGCGGTCATCTTCGCGCTGCTCGCGCTGGTGTTCGCGTTCCTCCTCCTCTTCGTCGTCGACCGTCTCGTGACGGCCGGGCGACGCCGCCCAGCGAAAGGCTGACCCGTGTCCGCACCCGAAACGTCCGTCCTTCCCGCCGCGGCGGGCGCCGCATCCGGTGTCGCCGCATCCGGTGTCGCCGCGTCCGGCGATCTCGGCAGCACCGTCGAGCTGCGCTCCGTCGTGCGCGACTTCGGCGGAGGGGCCGGCCTCGCCGGTCTCAGCCTCAGCGCCAGGCCCGGAGAGCTGATCGCCCTGCTCGGTCCGAGCGGCTGCGGGAAGACCACGGCCCTCCGCGCCCTCGCCGGGCTCGAACGCGTCGACTCCGGCAGCATCCTGATCGACGGCGACGACGTCACCGACCAGCCGACCAACCGCCGCGACCTCGGCATGGTCTTCCAGTCGTACTCGCTCTTCCCGCACCTCACCTCCGGCCAGAACGTCGAGTTCGGGCTCCGGATGCGCAAAGTCTCCTCGGCAGACCGCCGCCGCCGCGCCGCGGAAGCCTTCGACCTCGTCGGCCTCGACCACCACGCCGACCGCTACGCGCACCAGCTCTCCGGCGGCCAGCAGCAGCGCGTCGCCCTCGCCAGGGCGCTCGTGACCCGCCCCCGCGTGCTCCTCCTCGACGAGCCGCTGTCCGCTCTGGATGCGAAGGTCAGGGTGCAGCTGCGCGACGAGATCCGGCGCATCCAGACCGAGCTCGGCATCACCACGTTCTTCGTGACGCACGATCAGGAGGAGGCGCTCGCCGTCGCCGACAGGGTGGCCGTGATGCGCGCGGGCGACATCGAGCAGATCGGCGAGCCGGAAGAGCTCTACCGCCGCCCGGCCTCCGCATTCGTCGCAGAGTTCGTCGGCCTCACCAACCGCGTGCGCGGCACCGTCATCGGCGGCGAGCTGACCGTGTTCGGGATGCGCCTCCCGCTCGTCACCCCGTCGCCCGACGGCCCCGTGACCGTCTACCTCCGCCCGGAGGACGTGCTCTTCTCCGGACCGTCCGCCGCCGCGGCGGGCCCCGTGCTCCCCGGCGTCGTGCTCACCACCAGCTTCCTCGGCGCCCTCCGCCGCACCAGGGTGCGCCTCGACGACGGCACCGAGCTGGCCGTGCAGCACGAGACGCGCCACGCCCCCGCGCCGGGCGAGCGCATCCACGTGTCGCTGGCGGGGACGCCGGTGACGGTGGGGGAGGCGTAGGGGGGAACGTGTCGCTGGCGGGTGACCGTGGCCAATCCCTCCACAGCTGGGCGCATCCTGTGGGTTGCCAACAGCGCGCGTCAACCCGCTGGACCGGCGCCGGTGCGCGCCTAGACTGACCGGCATGTCAGAGAACGACGCGACGCCGAAGCAGCTCACCGTCACGCCGCGCGAGAACCGCGCGCCCGCCAGAGGCTGGTTCCTCAAGGGCCGCCGCCCGGAGCAGGACGGCGCGGTGCAGAAGCACGGGTCCGTCGAGGAGTCGCTGCCGCACGGGATGCTCGTGGCCGGCGCCTGGTCGTGGCGGCTGCTCGTCATCGGCGCCGTCATCGCCGTTGCGATCTTCCTCGTGGTGCAGCTGCGGCTCATCATCATCCCGCTGCTGATCGCCGTGCTGATCTCGGCGCTGCTGGTGCCGTTCGTCGACTTCTTGCACCGGCACAGGTGGCCGCGGTGGGTCGCGATCGTCGCGGCGATGGTCTCGGTGATCGTGGTGGTCGGAGGACTGCTCTACCTCGCGGTCTGGCAGGTCACGCGGCAGAGCCACGAACTTCAGACGCAGTCCGTGGCGGCGTACGACCAGTTCCGCGTGTGGCTGACGTCCGGGCCGCTCGGCCTGAGCGAGAGCCAGATCAGCAGCGCCCTCGACTCGCTCGCGAAGTCGATCCAGCAGGACAGCCAGATCTTCATCACCGGCGCGCTGTCGATCGGCTCGACCCTCGGCCACGTGCTCGCCGGGCTGTTGCTCGTGCTGTTCAGCACACTGTTCATCCTCATCGACGGCCGTTCCATCTGGAACTGGATCGTGCGCATCTTCCCGACGCGCGCCCGCCGCGCCGTCGATGGCGCTGGCCAGGCCGGCTGGGTCACCCTGCGCAACTTCGTGAAGGTGCAGATTCTGGTCGCATCGATCGACGCCCTCGGCATCGGTCTCGGGGCGTTCTTCCTCGGGCTGCCGCTGGTGATCCCGATCGCGGTGCTGGTCTTCCTCGGCTCGTTCATCCCGGTCGTCGGCGCCGTCGTCACCGGTGCGCTGGCGATCTTCATCGCGTTGATCTTCAAGGGCTGGGTGTTCGCGCTCATCATGCTCGCCGTCGTGCTGCTGGTGCAGCAGATCGAGGGGCATGTGCTGCAACCGCTCATCATGGGAACGGCGGTCAAGGTGCATCCACTGGCCGTCGTGCTCGCCGTCGCGGCCGGATCGCTGCTCGCGGGAATCCCCGGTGCGCTGTTCGCGGTGCCGGTCGCCGCCGTGCTCAACGTGATGGTGCACTACGTGTCGAGCGGGGCGTGGCGCGAGGGCACCCACCGGGAATACTCGGCACCCGATACGGTGCTCTGGCAGACCGTCCCGCGGCCGCCACGGCGCGCGAGGACCTGACGGTGTCGGCCGACGGGTCACATTCGGTTCGTGGAATACGTCCGCGAGTAGGCTGTCCCCGTGGCCACGCTGACTGATTCGACGCGCACTCCTTTCGCTGGGCCGAGCCTCGATGAGATCGAGGCCGCACGCATCGTCGTGTCGAAGGTCGCGGAGCCGACGCCCGTCGAGACCTCGCGGTTCCTCGCCGACGTGCTCGGTGCTCCCGTCTTCCTCAAGTGCGAGAACCTGCAGCGCACCGGGTCGTACAAGATCCGCGGCGCGTACAACCGGATGGCCAAGCTCAGCGCCGAAGAGCGCGAGCGCGGCGTCGTCGCCGCGTCGGCGGGCAACCACGCCCAGGGGGTCGCGTTCGCGGCCAGGGAGCTGGGCATCCACGCCACGATCTTCATGCCGGTCGGCGTCGCCATCCCCAAGTTCCAGGCCACCCGCGACTACGGCGCCGACGTCGTCCTGAGCGGCAGCATCGTCGACGAGACGCTGCGCGCCGCCGCCGACTTCGCCGCGGAGACCGGAGCGGTCCTCATCCCGCCGTTCGACCATCCGGATGTGGTGGCCGGGCAGGGCACGCTCGGTCTCGAAATCCTCGACGACGTGCCGGATGCGGCCACCATCGTCGTCCCCATCGGCGGCGGCGGACTCATCTCAGGAGTGGCCAGCGCCGTCAAGCAGCGCGCTGCCGCCGAGGGCAGGGAGATCCGCGTCATCGGCGTGCAGGCGGCCAACGCCGCCGCGTACCCGCCGTCCCTGGATGCGGGGGAGCCCACTGAGATCGCGCTCGTCGCCACCATCGCCGACGGCATCGCCGTGAGCAAGCCGGGCGCCCTCAACTTCCAGATCATCCGCGACGTGGTCGACGAGGTCGTTACCGTCTCGGAGGACGACATCGCACGCGCCCTCCTGGTGCTCCTGGAGCGGGCGAAGCTCGTCGTCGAACCGGCCGGTGCAGCCGCCGTCGCCGCGATCCTGGCCGGCAAGGTCCCCGCCATCGGCCCGACGGTCGCGATCCTCTCCGGCGGCAACATCGACCCGCTGCTCATGCAGCGCATCATCAGCCACGGTCTCGCGGCCTCCGACCGCTACCTCAAGCTCACCATCATGCTGCCCGACCGCCCCGGTCAGCTCGCGCGCATCTCCGAGATCCTCGCCGGCGTCAACGCCAACGTGGTGGAGGTGCTGCACACCCGGCATGGGCGCGGCCTGCAGCTCAGCCAGGTGGAGCTCGACGTCAGCGTCGAGACCCGGGGCACCGATCACCGCCAGCACGTCATCGAAGCGCTCCGCGCCGCGGGCTACGACCCCGTGCTCGACTACGAGTAGGCCGCTCGGCCCCTTGCACGAGAAAGCGCGGTGCGGGATGCCCGCACCGCGCTTCTCACGTGAACCGTCCGCTCAGCCGCGGTAGGTCTCCACGTTCTGGATCGTGACGGCGATCTGCTTGCCGTTCGGCGCGGTGTACGACGTGGAGTCGCCCACCTTGAGGCCGAGGATCGCCTCGCCGAGCGGGCTGCCCTCGGAGTAGACCTGGAGGTCCGTTCCCGCCGCGATCTCGCGGTTGCCGATGAGGAAGGTGCTCTCGTCGCCCGCGATGGTCGCCGTGATCACCGTTCCGGGCTCCACGACACCGTGGCTCTCCGGGGCTTCGCTGACGGTGGCATTGCGCAGCAGGTTGGTGAGCTGCACGATGCGGGCCTCGATCTTGCCCTGCTCGTCTTTCGCGGCGTGGTATCCGCCGTTCTCTTTGAGGTCGCCCTCCTCGCGGGCCGCCTCGATGCGCTTCGCGATCTCGTTTCGGCCGTTGACGCTGAGCTCCTCGAGTTCGGCCGACAGACGGTCGTACGCATCCTGGGTCAGAAAGCTGACCTGAGACTCCTGAGACATGATGAACTCCTTTGCGCCGCCGGTCGTGACCGGCTGGGCAGATCGGCCGGTCCGGGGACCGGCTGGATAAAGTCGACGCCCCGACATCGGTCGGGGCGTATCGAAGAATCCTAGGTCAGCCAGCAGTTGGAAATCAAACCTGTATTGCTCTGCTCCGTGGTCTTGATCGTCTCCGTGTACTCCGTGAGGCGCTTGTCGGAGGCCGGATAGCTGATGATCCGCCAGCCGACGATGGCGAACGACTCGTTCAGCGCCTGCACGGCGCAGGTCACCGGGGTGCCGGGCGGCGTGTTCACGGTGAACGTGATCCGCACGTGGTGCGCATCCGTGATCGTGTACGCGGTGTCCGTCGCCTCGAGGTCGGCCTGGTCGTTGTCCCAGCCCGCCCAGAACGTCCACGCCGCGAAGATCGCGACGAACGCGACAGCCACTCCGATGATCCACCAGCGGTCCCGGCGCTTGCGACCGGGCGTTCGACCGTAGCGGCGATCGAGGGTCTCGGTCACCGCCATCCTTCTCCCTGCACTGAACGTTCTCCCGTGGAAACTGCACCGTCCGGGCGACGGTAGGCTTGAACCCAGACTAGGAGATGAAGCTGTGAAACCCTGCGCTTCGTCCTCGGCTCGAAAGTGGAGACCCGGATGCCCGTAACCGACCTGCGCGCTGGAATCGTCGTCGACCGTGAGGGAGAGCGATGATCCAGGATGCGCTGCTGCGCGCGGCCGTGTGGGTCACCGCCGCCACGCCCTCCCCGACGCCGTCCGGCGCTCCGAACGCCGACCAGGTCACCCCTGGTGTCGTCGGCTTCGTGGTGACGTTCCTGGTCGCCGTCGCCGCCGTGCTGCTCGCGCTCGACATGACGCGGCGCATCCGGCGGGTGCGCTACCGCGCAGAGATCGCGGAGAAGCTGGACGCCGAGCAGGCGGAGCAGGACGGTCAGGCCGGTCAGGACGACAGCGAGCGCTAGCGCGCCGGCTCAGCTCCCGTTAGTTCAGCCCCCGTTGTAGACCGGGTGCAGGGCGATCAGCAGCACCGCCGTCCAGTGGCAGAGAAATGCCAGCACCGTCAACGTGTGGAAGATCTCGTGGAAGCCGAAGACCCCGGGGAACGGGTTCGGCTTCTTGACGCCGTAGATGACCGCGCCGATCGTGTAGAGCAGGCCGCCGACGAGCACGAGCACCATCATCGCCGCGTTCGCGTCGAGCAGGTCGACCACGTACATCAGCGCGCCCCAGCCGAGGGCGACGTAGAGCGGGACGTACAGCCAGCGCGGGGCGTTGATCCAGAACACGCGGAACGCGATGCCGATCAGCGCGCCGGCCCAGACCAGCGTGAGCAGCAGGAAGCCTTTGCTCGGCGGCAGAGCGAGCACGGCGAGCGGCGTGTACGTTCCGGCGATCAGCAGGAAGATGTTGGCGTGGTCGATCCGCTTGAGGATGATCTTGACGCGCGGCCGCCAGTTGAAGCGGTGGTACAGCGCCGAGTTGCCGAACAGCAGCAGCGAGGTGAGCACGAACACCGCGGACGACCACTTGGCCGGTGCGCCCTCGGCGAGGGTGATGAGCACGATGCCGGCCGCGATGGTGACCGGGAAGGTGGCCGCATGGATCCAGCCGCGCCAGGTGGGCTTGATCTCCGTGGGGTCGGCGATCGACGCATCCAGCAGCGGGATGTTCGGAAGGTCGGGTCCCCGGTTCTCGTCGGCTTTCACGGCCGCGTCCGCCGGGCCGAGAGAGTCGGCCGGTTCGGCGAGCACGTCGGCCACGTCTTCCTGCTTCTGGCTCTTTCGGGGTGTCATGGAGCAAGCGTACGGGAGCAGCGTGATCTCGCGCTGTGAGTTCGACGCCGCGGGTCGCGGTAACGTACTTCCGTGAGCAGATGGAGTTTCCCCCTCGGACGTGGGCTGCTCTACGGTCTCTACCAGAACAGGCTCAAGCGCAACCTGCCCGCCGAGTCGATGCCCCGCCACGTCGCGATGATCATCGACGGCAACCGCCGCTGGGCACGTCAGCTCGGGCTCACGACGGTCGCCCACGGGCACCGTGCGGGAGCGGCGAAGATGCGCGAGTTCCTGGAGTGGTGCGACGACCTCGGCATCCAGGTCGTCACTCTCTACCTGCTGTCCAGCGACAACCTGAGCAACCGGGAGAGCGGCGAGCTCTCCGACCTCATCGAGATCATCGCGGAACTCGCCGAGGACCTCTCCCACTACCGCGACTGGCGGGTGCAGCACGTCGGTTCGACCGCCGGCCTCCCGGAGCCGCTGGTCGCCGCACTGACCGGTGCGGAGGACCGTACGGCCAAGAACACCGGCCTGCACGTGAATCTGGCGGTCGGCTACGGCGGCCGCAAGGAGATCACCGACGCGATGCGCGACATCGTCGCCGCCCACCACGCCAAGGGCGGCAGCCTGGAGACCCTCGCCGACCTGCTCACCCCCGACCTCATCGGCGAGCACCTCTACACGGGCGGCCAGCCGGACCCCGACCTCGTCATCCGCACCTCCGGAGAGCAGCGCCTCAGCGACTTCATGCTCTGGCAGAGCGCCCACAGCGAGTTCTACTTCGTGGAGGCGCTGGGGCCGGACCTGCGCGAGGTGGACTTCCTGCGTGCGGTGCGCGATTACTCGCGCCGCCAGCGTCGCTACGGGGGGTGACCCTCCGGCTGCTCCGTCCCGCCCCGGCGCTGCCCCGAGGGACGGGATGCGGTCGCTGCTAGGGTCGGAGACGATCCGCCGGGGAGCGGATGAGTGCGAACGACACGACCAACGGGGGTTCTGATGGGTGCGGCACGACAACTCGCGGTCTCGGCCTGGCGCGCCGACGACACCCGGATGCGCGCGGCGGCCTGGATCGCATCCGCCGCCGCCCTTCTCGGCATCGGCCTCACATGGTCGGCCCTCCGCGTGATCGGCCTCTACGCTCTCTGGACCGTCGGGATGGACGAAGGTCTGCTCTTCACGGCCGAGTTCGGCACGCGCGCGGTCCTGCTCGGCGCCACCGTGGTGTGCGTGGTGCTCGGCGTAGCACGGCGCGGGCGCGACGGCTCCGGGCGCGACGGCTCCGGGCGCGGCGCGCTCGTCACGGCGATCGTGCTGGCCGTGCTGATCGTCGCGGCGCAGGTCCAGCAGGTGGCGGTCGCCGTGCACTTCGCCTGGAGTGCGCTGTTCAGCGTGACCACGCTGACCTGGCTGGGATTCGCGGCGCTGACGATTGCCGCGTGTGTGCTCGCTCTGACGGCGCGTCGGCCGGTGGCGGTGCGGGGTGTGCGGGTGCCGTCTTCGACCGTGACGGGGAGCATGGACGCCGTGGGCGCTGCGGACGCGGGCAACGCCGGAGCGGCGGCCCGGTTCGTGTGGTTCTCGGTGGGGGCGGCGTTCGTCGCGTTCGTGGCGAGCATCCTGGTCGTCGCGCAGGCTCTGATCGTGCCGAACGCCTGGGGTCCTGCGCTGGTGGCTCTGGTGCACGCCTGGGTGACGGTGATCGCGGTGGCCGTGCAGGTGATCGCCGCGCTGTTCGTGGTGCGCGGTTCGGCGCTCGGTCGCCTCGTCGTCAGCGCGGTCGCGGTGGTCCTCCTCAGCGACCTGACCGAGACGTCCATGCTCGGGATGTGGCCGGACGGCAGCGACGCCGACGCCGGCGTCTCCGGCGCGGGGATCCTCGTCGCCACGATCGCCGCCGTCGCTGCGGCCGTGGCGCTGTGGCTGCCGCCGGTGTCGCGGTGGCTGGCCGGTGCCGGGGCGGGCGCGGTCGGGGACGGGCGTGTGGGGGAGCCGGTGCGTTCGGTGGTGTGATGCGGGTGGGCACGATCCACCCTCCCGGCTGACAGAATGTTCCGGGAGGTCACCACACAATGACGACGACGATCGACGAATTCGCCCGCACGTTCTCCGAGGAGTCCGGCTACCTCGACTACGGCCGGGTCGGACCGATCTCGGCGACCGCCCTCGCGGAAACGCTCGGGCAGTACGAGATTCTCGCCAAGGCGCGGTTCGGCAGCATCGGACGGATGCAGGCCGAGGATCAGCGGGTGCGGGATGCGGTGTCGGCGTTGACGCGGTTCCCGTCCGATCAGGTGGTGTTCCAGCCGACGGCGTCGATCGGGCTCATGCATGCCGCGTTCGGTCTGACCGGGGGCGAGGTGCTGCTGTCTGCGGCGGAGTTCCCGAGCATCACGTATGCGGCGGTGCGCGCGTCGCAGGCGATGCGGGTGGTCACGCCGACCTGGCTGGAGACCGACCACCAGCGTGTCACTCCTGCGCGCATCCGGGAGCAGTTGACGCCGAACACGACGGCGGTGATGGTCAGCCTGGTCGACTCGCGCACCGGGTATCTGGCCGACATCGACGGCATCCGCCAGGTGATCGGCGACCGGCTGCTGATCGTGGATGCGATCCAGGGCTTCGGGGTGGTGGACGCGCCGTTCGAGGTTGCGGACATCGTCGTCTCCGGCGGCCAGAAGTGGACGCGCGCGGGCTGGGGGACCGGGTTCCTCGCGGCGAGCGAGCGCGCCATCGAGCATCTGACGCCGGTGTTCAGCGGGTGGACGGGCGCCGACCTCGACGGGTCGTGGGACGAGGTCGGGGAGCCGAGCAACAGCACGCGCGCGTTCAGCATCTCCAACCCGGACCCGATCGCCCAGGCCCGGTTCGCCGCGGCACTGGAGGACATCGCGGCGGTCGGCGTTCCGGCGATCAGCACTGCGATCGGCGACGGCGTCGAGCGGGTGTTCGAGCTGGCGGACGAGTACGCGATCCCGGTCGCGTCGTCGCGCAACGCGGCGGAACGGGCGGGGATGGTCGTGCTCGAGCCGCTGCCGGAGCAGCTGACGGCCCTCAGCGCGTCCCTGTTCAACCACGGGATCACCGCATCCATCCGGGCGACCAACGTGCGCCTGTCCGTGCACGCCGGCACGACGGACGAGACGTTCGACATGCTGCGCGGCGCGTTCACCTCCTACGCGTCCGCCTCCTGACCCGGGCGCCCGCGTCCCCACGCCTCTCTCGCCCGAGGTCCCGCGCAATCGAGCCGGGAGTTATGTAAGCCACCCACGGCGTTTCGCGTACACAAGTCCCGGCTCGATCGCTCCGGCAGCGGGGGACCCGAAGTGGGGGCGAAAGTTCACCTGATGGAAACGCGCGACGGCGGTGTGTCGCGGTGGCCTGTCGGTGGGTCGGCGTAGGTTCGGCTTATCGGGCACGGAGCCCGATCGAGACGGCCACGTAAGTTCGTTTCGACACCCACCGGCCGACTCGCCAAACAGATCCGCCCGCTCCACGGAGCGAGCGGGGTGGGAGTGGTCGTGGCTGAATCAGGTACCCGACAGTTCGAGTCGACCGACAGCGGAACCAACCAGGCGGAGCGCACGTATGTGCTCGACACCTCGGTCCTGCTGTCCGACCCCCAGGCGATCTTCCGGTTCGCCGAACACGCTGTCGTCATCCCCGTCGTCGTCGTGAGCGAACTGGAGGGCAAACGCAACGATCCCGAGATCGGCTACTTCGCGCGGCAGGCATTGCGCAATCTGGACGAGCTGAGGATCCAGCACGAACGGCTCGACTTCCCCATCCCGGTCGGGGACGGCGGCTCGCTGCGGGTGGAACTCAACCACTCCAACATGTCGGTTCTGCCCAGCGGGTTGCAGCTCGGGGACAACGACTCCCGCATCCTGGCGGTGGCGCTCAACCTCGCCAACGACGGGCTGGCGGTCACGGTCGTCTCCAAAGACCTCCCGCTGCGCGTCAAAGCGGCCTCGATCGGCCTCGCCGCCGAAGAGTACCGCCACGAACTCGCCGTCGACTCCGGATGGACGGGCCTCGCCGAGATCGACCTCGGCAGCGACGCGATGAGCGACCTCTACGAAAACGAGTGGATGCGCACCGACCTCGTGCGCGGGATGCCCGCCAACACGGGCCTCATCGTCCACTCCGATCGTGGTTCGGCCCTCGGGCGCGTGGTCGCGGACGGCGAACTGAAGCTCGTCCGGGGCGACCGGGACGTGTTCGGCCTGCACGGGCGCTCGGCAGAACAGCGCCTGGCGATCGACCTCCTCCTCGACCCGGAGATCGGCATCCTGTCCCTGGGTGGCCGCGCGGGAACGGGCAAATCGGCGCTCGCACTGTGCGCCGGCCTGGAGGCGGTGCTGGAGCGGCAGCAGCACAAGAAGATCATGGTGTTCCGTCCGCTGTACGCGGTCGGCGGCCAGGAACTCGGCTACCTCCCCGGCGACCAGGGCGAGAAGATGAACCCCTGGGGCCAGGCGATCTTCGACACGCTCGGAGCGCTGGTGTCGCAGAACGTGCTCGACGAGGTGCAGGACCGCGGCATCCTCGAGGTGCTGCCGCTCACGCACATCCGGGGCCGCTCGCTCCACGACGCGTTCGTGATCGTCGACGAAGCGCAGTCGCTCGAACGGAACGTGCTCCTCACGGTGCTCAGCCGCGTCGGGCAGAACTCGCGCGTGGTGCTGACCCACGACGTCGCCCAGCGCGACAACCTCCGCGTCGGACGGCACGACGGAGTCGCCTCGGTGATCGAGACGCTCAAGGGCCACCCGCTGTTCGCGCACGTGACGCTCACCCGCTCGGAGCGGTCGGCGATCGCGGCGCTGGTGACGGAGATGCTGGAAGGGAACGAAGTGATGTGACGCCGGCTCGCCGGCTGGCGCTGCGCGGGTCTGGGAGACGACTGGATGCGCGCGGAGGGCGGCAGCGGTAGGCGGCGGTAGACGCGCGCGGCGGGGGGGGGGGGGGGGGGGGGGGGGGGGGGGGGGGGGGGGGGGGGGGGGGGGGGGGGGGGGGGGGGGGGGGG
>NZ_JBXAPT010000005.1:0-315067 GCF_058806515.1 Leifsonia sp. GW821-FHT13C05
TGGTGGCTCCCCGTCCTGTCTGCTGACCGCCCGGGACGCGCATCCGGTTACTGGGCGATCGCCGTCTGGATGTCGGTGGTCATCTTCTGCCAGAGCGCGGCCGGGTCGCCCTTGCCGTCGATGATGGCGGCCTGGGTCACACCCCAGAACTGCCACACCTTGCCCATCGCCGGGATGTTCGGCATCGGCTCTCCGGAGGCGCCGACCTTGCCGAAGCCCTCGATGATGGGGTCGCTGGCCGCCTTGTCGAACGCCGCGGTCAGCGCCGGCGGGCGAGCGCCCACCTTGTAGAGCGCGGTCTGCACCTTCTCGGTGCCGATGTAGTTGGTGAGGAAGTCGTTGGCGGCGAGCTTGTTCTTCGTCTTGGAGCTGACGAAGAAGCCCTGCACGCCCACGAACGGTGCGGAGGGCGCGCTGCCGACCGAGGGGATGGGGTCGACGGCCAGCTTGATGCCCGCCTTCTCCGCGTCTGCGACGTTCCACGGACCGGTGAGGAAGTACGGCGCCTTGCCGGAGTTGAACTTCTCCTTGGCGATGTCGCCGGTCACCGACGTGCTGAGCACCCCGGCCTTGCCCTGCTCGGCGAGCCAGGCGGCGAAAGCATCACCGGATGCTCCACCGATGGTGAGCTTCTTCGGGTCGTAGCTGCCGTCGGCGGCCGTGCCGAAGACGGGGGCGCCGAACGACGCCTGGAACGGGTACAGGTGGTAGGGGTCGGACTGCGGCCCGACCTGCACCACGAAGCCCTTGGAGACCATGTCGGCGTACGACGACGCCGGCTCAGGGGCCAGCGCGGTGTTGCGCAGGATCGCGATGTTCTCGATCGAGTACGGCAGGCCGTACGTCTTGCCCTCGTAGGTCATCGCGCTGACGGCGACCTTCTCGAAGCCGGCGGCCTTGTCGCCGAGCTCGATGGGCTGGACGACGCCGTTGGTGACGAAGTTGCCCGTCCAGTCGTTCGCGCCGATGGTGATGTCCGGGCCCTTGCCGGTGGGGACCTGGGCGACGAACTGGTCCTGGATCTTGGCGAAGTCCTTCTGCACGAGAGTGACCTTCACGCCGGTCTCCTTGGTGAAGGAGGCCGCTGCGTCCTTCATCACCTTGGCCCGGTCTGCGTCGACCCAGACGGTCAACGGGGTCTTGCTCTCAGAGCCGGACGTCGAGGAGGAGCCGGCTCCTCCCGAGCATCCGGCGAGCGCGAGCGCCGCCGTGATGGCGACCGCGCCTGCGGTCAGAAGGGTGCGGGGTTTCACCGTCATTGGTGTGCCTTTCGTTGGAATGCTGCAAGCGTTTTCATTGTTACCCGACTTCTGCGTCGTTTGCAAGCGCAGAGAATACGTGGATGTTACGGGTCTCCCGAGTTTGCGCGAGCGATGCTGCACGCATAGGATCGCTCGATCATGGAAACGCTTGCACGATCCTCGCGCACCCGGTCCCGGGCGCCGCTAGGATCATCAGCGACCGAAGGCGAGGAGAACATGGCGGGCATCGAAGACGTCGCGCGTCTCGCCGGAGTCTCCACCGCGACCGTCTCCCGGGCGCTCAGCGGGAACGCGCACGTCTCGGAGGGAACGCGGGCGCGGGTGGCTGAGGCCGCATCCACGCTGGGCTACGTGGTCTCCTCGTACGCGTCGAGCCTCGCATCCGGTCGCACCAAGAACGTCGGTGCCGTGGTGCCCCACCTCAACCGCTGGTTCTTCTGCTCGGTCATCGAGGGTGCTGAACGCGCGCTGCTGCGCCGCGGATACGACCTCACGCTCTACAACCTGAGCGGCAGCGGCGACGAGCGGCGCACGGTGTTCGAGAACCATCTGCTGCGGCAACGCGTGGATGCGGTCATCGCCGTCTCCCTCGAACTCACCGACGACGAGGTGGGCCGCCTGCTGCGCATCGGCAAGCCGCTCGTCGGCGTCGGAGGGCCGCTGCGCGGGGTGCCGTCGCTCACGATCGACGACGTCGCCGTCGCGGAGCTCGCCACGGCGCACCTGATCGCGCTCGGCCACCGCCGGATCGGCCACATCGGCGGCAGCCACGAGTTCGACCTCGACTTCCACATCCCGACCAACCGGAGGCTCGGCTACGAGCGGGCACTCGCCTCGGCGGGCATCCCGGCCGAGGACGCCCTCTACCGCAAGGCCGACTTCACCATCGCGGGCGGATACGGCGCGGCGAAGCAGCTGCTCGGAGCCCCGCACGACCGGCCGACGGCGATCTTCGCCGCGTCGGACGAGATGGCCATCGGCAGCATCCTCGCGGCCCGCGACCTGGGGCTCACCGTGCCGGGCGACGTTTCGGTGATCGGCATCGACGACCACGACCTGTCCGACTTCTTCGGCCTCAGCACTGTCGCCCAGTTCCCCGACCGCCAGGGCGAGCAGGCGGTGGAGTTGCTGATGCGGTCGCTGCAGCCCTCGGCGCAGCCCCCATCGTCCACAAAGGCGGAGGCGGCTACCATGTCCGTGAGCGCCGACGATGCCGCCACGATTCCGGTCCCATACGAGTTGATCGTCAGAAGCAGCACGGCCGTCCCGCCCGCACACTGAGCGGAACCGCCCTGTCGATCGGCCCGTCCCCAGCGCCGCCATCGCCCGAAACCACCCCATCCCCCTTCCGAGACAGGTGATCGTCATCACGTCCCCAGCATCGTCGCGCGAGCAGCGCACATCCACCCCAGCAGCATCCACGGGCGCCGCACCCGGCACCGCCCTCGCGCCGAGCAGCCCCGGCAGGGAGTGGTGGCGCTCCGCCGTCATCTACCAGGTGTACCCGCGCTCGTTCGCCGACGCGAACGGCGACGGCATGGGCGACCTGCCCGGCATCACGCACCGCCTCCCCGCGCTCCGCAGTCTCGGCGTGGATGCGGTCTGGCTGTCCCCGTTCTTCACCTCGCCGCAGAACGACGGCGGATACGACGTCGCCGACTACTGCGACGTCGACCCGCTGTTCGGCACGCTCGCCGACTTCGACACGATGCTCGAGCGCGCGCACAGCCTCGGACTGCGGGTCATCATCGACATCGTCCCCAACCACAGCTCCAGCGCGCACGCCTGGTTCCAGGCCGCGCTGGCCTCCGCCCCCGGCAGCGAGGAGCGCGCGCGGTACATGTTCCGCGATGGCAAGGGCGAGAACGGCGACCTCCCGCCGAACAACTGGGAGTCGATCTTCGGCGGCCCGGCCTGGACGCGCATCGCCGAGCCGGACGGCACCCCCGGCCAGTGGTACCTGCACCTGTTCGACAAGTCCCAGCCCGACCTCGACTGGGAGAACCCGTGGGTGTGGGAGCAGTTCCGCGGCATCCTGCGCTTCTGGCTCGACCGCGGCGTCGACGGCTTCCGCGTGGATGTGGCGCACGGCATGGTCAAGGAGGCCGGCCTCCCCGACTACACGCCTCCCGCGAACGCCGGCAGCATGGGCGGCGTCGCCCTCGAACCCGAGATCGGCGCTCACGCGTCCAGCGAGCCGCCCACTCCCCCGTACTTCGCTCAGGACGGGGTGCACGCCATCTACCGCGACTGGCACAAGGTCCTCGAGGAGTACGAGGGCGACCGCGTGCTCTGTGGCGAGGCCTGGGTCGAGCCGCTGGAGAAGCTGGCCCGCTGGGTGCGCCCGGACGAGATGCAGCAGACCTTCAACTTCGGCTACCTGGAGACCCCGTGGGACGCGGCGGCGCTCCGCACGGTGATCGACCGCTCGATCTCCGTCTTCGCAAGCGTCGGCGCGCCGAGCACCTGGGTGCTGTCCAACCACGACGTCGTCCGCCACGCCACCCGCCTCGCCCTGGAGGGCGAGAACCTGCAGGGCCACGGCATCGGGCCGAAGTCCACGGGCATCCCGGACACGGCGTTCGCGCTGCGCCGCGCCCGTGCTGCGACCGCGCTGATGCTGGCGCTTCCCGGCTCGGCCTACCTGTACCAGGGCGAGGAGCTCGGCCTTCCCGAGGCGATCGACCTGCCGGACTCCGCACGCCAGGACCCGACGTGGTTCCGCACCAACGGCGAGCGATACGGCCGCGACGGCTGCCGTGTGCCCCTGCCATGGGAGGGCACGGAGCCGTCCTACGGCTTCGGGCCCGGCGCGGCCAGCTGGCTGCCGCAGCCCGCATCCTGGGCGTCGTACACGCGCGACACCCAGGAGGGCGTCGCCGGCTCGACGCTGACGATGTATCAGGATGCCCTCGCGGCGCGCCGCGAGCACGACCTCGCCTTCGGCACGCTCGAGTGGGCCGACCTGGGCGAGGATGTGCTCGCATTCCGTTCCGGGAATGTGTTCGTGGTGGCCAACGTGGGCTCCGCGCCGGTGGCGCTCCCCGACGGCGAGGTGCTCCTCGCGAGCGCCCCGCTCAGCGGCCGCACGCTCCCCCAGGACACCACGGTCTGGTTGCGCGCCTAATTACACGAGATGCCAGTAACTGCGCCGCCTCCCGGGCGTTTCGCGACAGTTGCTGGCATCTCGCCGTTAGCCGCGCCTGCCTGTGGAGGACGCTAGGAGGCGTTGGCGGTGAGCCAGGCGTACGGGTCGACCTGACGGGTGCCGTCGAGCAGGATCTCGAAGTGCAGGTGCGCGCCGGTGGAGACCCCGGTGTTGCCGACGAGGCCGACAGTCTCCGCCACCTTCACCTGCTGACCGACGCTCACGCGCACCGACCCGGACTGCATGTGGCAGTACTTGCTGCTCACCAGCTGACCGCCGATCATGTGGTCGATGGTCACGTTCACGCCGCATCCGCCGTTGTCGCCGGTGACCACCTCGCGCACGACGCCGTCGGCCATGATCTGGATGGGCACCCCGGACCCCGGCGTGAAGTCGATGCCCATGTGGTTCGTGGATGCGCCCTCGGTCGGTGCCGCGCGCGGCCCGAACCAGTCGGAGATCGGCACCCCGAGCGGGAACGGCCACTGCACGGCCCCCGCCGGGTTGTTGGTGAACGTGTCGGCGATGCGCATGGAACGCAGCCCGGCCACCTTCTCGCGCGAACTCACCTGCATGCCGTCGCGGACGATGGATGCGACGCCCTGCTGGGCGGGAGCCGCGAACCCCTGGACCCCGTCCGACGGGGCGGCGGGGGCGACCTGCTGCGCCTGGATGGCCTGGGCGCGCACATCCTCCTCGGTGAGCAGCGCCATGGCAGGGACGGACGTGGCGACGCCGATCGCGACGGCGAAGGTCAGGGCGACGGCGCTGAGGCCCCTGCGGGAGCGGGAGGTGGGTGAGGTGCGCGCAGCGGGCGTCGCGCGCGTCGGCCCCGCCGCCCCACGGCGTCCGGCTTCCAGCATCCGCTCGCGCTCGCGCAACGCGCGCCGGGTGAGCGGAACCGCATCCGGAGTCGCCGACACGTCGACCGGGCGCTGGGGCACCGGGGAGTTCAGGCGGTCGGGAGTCAACGGTATAGTCGGCTTTCGATCTTTCTCAGACGTTCACAGGGGATTACTCTTGCGCGGCGGCAAGACAACCCTCCCAATGTAACGAATGTGTAACCGACTTCCCAAGCCATTCAGCAAAAATGATGCGAACACATGGGTATTTCAGCGCCAGGCCGAGTAGTACTCCTGAACCAGTGGATTGAGCTTCTGGTACAGCGCGGGCGGTGCGGCCACCAGCAACTCCGCTCCGGCCTGCAGGTCCCCGAGCCCGCCGACGACCGCCCCCGCCTCCCGCGCGATGAGCGCCCCCGCCGCATGATCCCACGGGTTCAGGCCGCGCTCGAAGTACGCATCCAGCCGCCCGGACGCCACATTGCAGAGGTCGAGGGATGCGGTGCCGATGCGCCGAACATCCCGCACCTTACCGATCAGTTGCGCGACGAACGCCGCCTGGCGCTCCCTGATCGTGGCGTCGTAGCCGAACCCGGTGCCGACCAGCGCCAGTTCGAGCGGAACATCCCCGTTGACGTGCAGCTCCCTGCCGTTCAGCCGCGCTCCCCCGCCCGCCGCCGCCGTGAACGCCTCGCCGCTGACCGGGTTGACCACAGCGCCCGCGAGGGTGGTCCAGGTCTGCGGGTCCGCGTCGCCCTCGACCACGGCGATGCTCACGGCATAGGCGGGGATGCCGTAGAAGTAGTTGACGGTCCCGTCGATGGGGTCGACAACCCAGGTCAGCCCGCTCGTCCCTTCACCGCCGCCCGACTCCTCCCCGAGGAACCCGTCCCGCGGCCGAGACGCGGCGATCGCCTCCCGCACCAGGTGCTCCACCTCACGGTCGGCACGCGTCACGATGTCGGTCAGCGACGACTTGGATGCGGCGATCTCCACCCCCTCCGACCGCCGCAGGTGGGCGAGGTCGGCAGCGCGACGCGCGACAGTGAGTGCGATATCCCGGAGTTCGGCGTTGGAAGGCATGAGGACAGCCTGACAGACGTGGGGTGCCGGATGGGCACGCCACGATCAGATGGCCGGTCGCACCGGATCCGCGTCGTCGGGGAACCCCTGCAGCGTCACCGGCCGGAGGAACCGGTCGATCGCCGCTGTGCCGACTGACGTGCTCGCCGCCGCCGTACTGGCCGGATACGGCCCTCCGTGCGTCATCGCCGGGGAGACGGCGACGCCGGTCGGCCACCCATTCCAGACCAGCCTGCCGCTGTGGCGGATGGCCTCGGCGACAAGAACGTCCAGCCCGTCGTCGCCGGCCGACTCGGCCTGGAAGGTCGACGTGAGCGTGCCTCCGACCGCGCGCGCGATGGTGGAGAGCTCGCCAGGGTCTCGGTAGCCGACGATAAGCGCGCTCGGGCCGAAACGCTCGGCGCCGAGCTCGTCGATGTCGGCGAGGAACACATCGGCGGTTGTCGCATACAGGCTCGGCTCGACGGCGTCTCCGTCCGCGCCGCCCCTCCGCACCACCCGCACGCCCTGGTGGTCCTCGTAGCGCGGAGCGAGCGATTCGTACCCGTCGCGGATGCGCTCGTTCAGCATCGCCGCCGGAGCGACGTCGCCGAGGGCGGCAGCAGCCGCGGCGGCGAACGCATCAGCGTCCGGCACGAACACCAGACCGGGCTTCGTGCAGAACTGGCCGGCACCCAGAGTGAACGAACCGACGAATCCCTGCGCGATGTCTGCCAGTCGTGCCCGCGCTGCTTCGGCGGTCACGTAGACGGGATTGACCGAGCCGAGCTCGCCGTAGAACGGGATGGGAGCGGGTCGGGCCGCTGCCAGCTCGAAGAGCGCCCGTCCGCCCTCCGTCGACCCCGTGAATCCGACGGCGGCGATCACCGGATGCTGCACGAGCGCGGGCCCCGTCTCCCACCCGTCCACCAGACCGAACACACCCGACGGCAATCCAGCAGCCTCGACAGCAGCCGCGATGTGCGCCGCCGTCGCCATCGACAGTGCAGGGTGCCCCGGATGCGCCTTCACGACCACCGGACACCCGGCGGCGAGCGCGGAAGCCGTGTCCCCACCTGCGACACTGAACGCGAACGGGAAGTTGCTCGCGGCGAACACGGCGACCGGCCCGAGCGCCACCAGATAGCGCCGCAGCTCGGGGAAGCCGTCCGGATGGTCCACCACGACCGGCGCGGGGGCGCCGAGCAGCCGCGCGAAGGAGCGCAGCTGCCCCGTGGTCCTCGCCACCTCGCCGGTGAGCCGGGCGGCGCTCAGGTGGGTCTCCTCCTCGGCCAGCGCGACCAGGGCGGCGCTGTCGGCGTCCAGCCGGTCGGCGATGTCGCTCAGCAGAGCGGCTCGCACGCCGGGGGGCGTCGCCGCGTACGGCGCCGCCGCTGCGGCAGCCGCCTCGCAGGTGCGGTCGAGTTCGTCCGTCGCTGTCATCGTCTCTCCAAATAGGTCCACGCCGCCCGCCCGGTGGCGACAGGATTCGTCGTCGTCCCGACGCCGTCGACCGTCACGGTCACCACGTCGCCCTCGCGCAGGGTGAAGTCGTCGGGCGGCACGATCCCGGTCCCCGTGGACAGCCAGACGCCGTCTGGGAAGTTCTCCGCACGGAAGAGCCACTCCACCAGCTCCTCCGGCGTGCGGGCGAGGTTCGCCGTCGATGTCTCCTCCGCGAACGCGGTGGCGCCATCCCGTTCGATCGACAGCCGGACGGCGAGGTCCCTCGCGTCGACCTCCCACGCCGGACGGATCGTCGCCGCCACGGCGCACGCGCCGGCGAACACCTTGGCCTGCGGCAGGTAGAGCGGGTTCTCGCCCTCCAGAGAGCGCGAGCTCATGTCGTTGCAGACGCCGTATCCGACGATCTCGCCGAATCGGTTCGCGATGACCGCCAGCTCCGGCTCAGGAACGTCCCACGTCGAGTCCCCGCGGATCGCCACCGGCTCACCGTCGACCACGACCCGCCAGGCCGCCGACTTGAAGAACAGCTCTGGACGTTCCGCCTCGTACACCCTGTCGTAGATGTCCGGGTCGGAGGACTCCTCCATGCGCGCGGTGCGCGACCGGTGGTAGGTCACCCCGCTCGCCCAGACCTCGGTGCGCCCGTCGATCGGCGCGCACCGTTCGAGGTCCGCTCGCGAGCCGTCGTGGTCCGTTGCGTCATCGACCAACCGGCGGATCTCCTCCACCGGGCGGCTGAGCAGGTCGGCGAACGACGAGACGGCGACCGTCGCGACCACCCCGTCCCGTTCCGTCATGACACGACCGTCCGCCGCTCGAAACAGCTGCATGGTGTTCCCTTCGTCAGACCGCCGGAACGCGGTCGAGGTTGAAATAGCTGCGTGCATCCGCCGGCCGGATGTCGGCGACGGCGTCGTCGAAGATCCTCATGGGATGCGGCGAGTACGGATGCTCGGCGATGGCATCCAGATTCAGGTCGATGCCGAATCCCGGCCGGTCGGAGATCAGGATGTCGCCCTCCGGAGTGAGCTGCACGGCCTCGTTCGAGATGTCGCTGCGCCACGGGACGTCGACCGCCATGATCTCCAGGTAGCGGAAGTTGGGCATGGCCGCCCCGAGTTGGAGCGTGGCAGCAGTGCTGAGCGGTCCGGACGGGTTGTGCGGGGCGAACGGCACGTAGTGCGCGGCGGCGAGCGTCGAGATGAAGCTGAGCTCGAGCAGGCCTCCCGCGTGGGTGACGTCGGGCTGGATGAAGTCCACCGCACCCCTCTGCAGCACGGGCAGGAAGGCGTTGCGGCCGAACCAGCGCTCGCCCGCCGCGATCGGCACGGGCGACTTCGACCGGATCTCGACCAGGGCGTCGATGCTGTCCGGCGGGCTCGGCTCCTCGAAGAACACCGGCTGGAACTGCTCCAGCTCCCTGGCGACCCGGATGGCCGTCGGCACGTCGAACCGCCCGTGGCCCTCGATGAACAACTCGACGTCGTCGCCGACGGCAGTGCGCACGGCGGCGACCGGCTCGAGCATCCGCTCCAGGTCCAGCCGCCCGACCGTGAGGTCCACCGCCTCGAACGGGTCCCACTTCAGCCCCCGGAAGCCCTGGGCGACCGTGGCCACCGCCGCAGCAGCGAACTCGTCCGGAGTGCGTGCGCTGGAGAACCAGCCGTTGGCGTAGGCGCGCACCCTGTCTCTGGTCTGGCCGCCGAGCATCCGGTGCACCGGCACGCCGAGAGCGCGGGCGGAGACGTCCCAGAGTGCGAGCTCGATCGCGCTGAGCGCGGTCATCGAGACCGGGCCGCCGCGCCAGTAGGAGTCGCGGTTGAGCTCGTACACGATCTGCTGGATGCGCGTCGGGTCCCTCCCGATCAGGCGGTCGGCGAGCTGCCGCACAGCGCCGACGACGGCGAGCTCCTGGCCCTCCAGGGTCGCCTCGGAGACGCCGGTGATCCCTTCGTCGGTGTGCAGCAGCACGAGCACCAGATTGGTGCGGTAGAAATCGACGAGGACGGTGTCGATCGCGGTGATTCTCATCGGGCGGTCATCCCTTCACGGCGCCGGCGGTCATACCGCTGACGACGTAGCGTTGTGCGAACAGATAGAAGGCCACGGCGGGCAGCGTGAACAGGAGCGCGACCGCCATGATGCTCTGGATCGAGGTGTCCTGCTCGCCGATGAACCCCGCGACGCCGACGGACGCGGGCTGAAGACCCTTGTCGAAGACGAAGGTCACGGCGAAGACGTACTCGTTCCACGCGCTGAAGAACGCGATGACGGCGGCGGCGGCGATCGCGGGTGCGATCAGCGGCAGGATGATGCGGAACAGGATGGTCGGCGGTCGGCCGCCATCCACCCGCACCGCCTCGTCGAGTTCCCGCGGAACCCCGTCGATGGCGCCCTTCAGGATGAGCGCGACCACCGGAAGCGCGAAGGCGGTGTCGGCGAGGATCAGGCCGTGCAGGGAGTTCAGCAGCTCGAACCGCCGGAAGATGGAGAACAGCGGCACCACCAGCAGCGCCTCCGGCAGCATCTGGGTGAAGAGCAGCAGCAGCCCGATCAGGACCTTCCCTCGGAAGCCGAACCGCGAGAGTGCGTATCCGAGCGGAATGCCGAGGCCGATCGCGAGCACGGTCGTGCCTGCGGCGACGATCAGGCTGTTGAGGAGCCAGCCGAGCACCTCGCCGTTCTCGAGGACGTCGGCGAACACCCCGAGCCTCGACAGGTCGGGCAGCAGGTTCGTGCCGGAACCGAACAGCTCGCTGTCCGGCGTCAGCGCGGTGACGAACATCCAGTAGATGGGGAAGATCGCCAGACCGAGCACGATCAGCACGGCGAGCATCCTGGCGGTGACGCCGAATCGCGTGGTGCGCATCATGACTCCTTTCCTGCCGCGCGCACGACCAGCCGGCCGCCGACGATGACGATGAGCGCGATCACGATGCCGACCATGCCGATGGCGGCGGCGGTGCCGAGCTGCTTGGACTCGAACGCCTGTGAGTAGAGGTCGATCACCAGGGTGCGGGTGGACCCGAGCGGGCCTCCCCTGGTCATCAGCCAGATGAGCTCGAACCGGCGCAGCGACCAGATCGTCATCAGAACCACGAGCAGGCCGATGGTCGGCTTGAGCACCTGCCAGGTGACGACGCGGAACACGGTCCAGCGCCCTGCTCCATCGACGGATGCGGCCTCCACGAGTTCCTGCGGCACGGACTGCATCGCGGACAGCAGCACAACGGCGACGAACGGGACGAGCTGCCAGATCGTCGTGATCAGGATCGCCGTGAGCGCCATCTGCGAGTTGTCGAGCACGCCGCTCGGTCCAGGATCGATCCCGATGGCGCGCAGCAGCTTGGTGAGGATGCCGTACTGGGGGTTGAGCATCCACGTGGCGATCAGCGCGACGGCGATGCCGGGCGCCGCCCACGGGACGGTCACGAGCGAGCGGGCGACGGCGCGACCGGGGAACCGTCCGTTGAGGAGCAGCGCCACGAGCAGGCCGAGACCCACGGCGCCGACGACGCACGCGATCACGTAGATCGCGGTGGTCAGCAGAGTCTGACGGAAGTCGGGGTCGGCGAACACCGACAGATAGTTCGCGAGCCCCACCCACACGCTCGCGGTGGGATTGAGCAGCGTCGTCCTGGTGAAGCTCAGCCAGACCTCCTGGCCGAGCGGGACCAGCTGGAAGAGCAGGATGTACGCGGCGGCGGGCGCCAGGAAGATGTACGGGGTCCACGGGCTGCCGACCACGCGCCTGCGACGGCGGCGGCTCGGCGACGCGGAGGATGGGGGCGGTGCCGTGGGGTGCGGCGCGGCCCCGGGGACCGCGCGCCCACGCGCGGTCCCAGAGGTCGTGCCACTCATTTGCCGACCAGCTCCTCCGCCTGCTTCTGGGCGTCGCGCATCGCGGTCTTCATGTCCTTCTCACCCTTGAGCGCGGTGAGCACCTGCGTGACGATGATGTGTCGCAGGTCCGGAGTCTGAGCGCCGAACCCGACGACGATCTGCGGAACACCGGTGTCGGTCAGGCTGTCGAGCACCGGCAGGAACGGGTACTTCTCGAGGCTCGCCGCACTTCGTTCGGTGGGCGTGGCGACGCTGCTCGCGCCGAGGACCTCCTGCAGCTTGACCTGCTGGGCCGGCTTCAGGAGCCAGTGGATGAAGTCCAGGGCGGCATCCTTGTGCTTGCTGTTCGCGTTGACCACGATCGGGGCGATGAGGGCGCCCTGCTTCTTCACCGGGAACGGGATGGGGGCAACGGAGAAGTTGAGGTCGGGGTTCGCCGCCGTCGTCGCGGTGACGTACCCGCCGTTGTTGAGCTCTATGCCCACCTTGCCGTTGGCGAACATCTTGCGGAACGTCGCGGCGTCAGCGCCCTTCGGGATCACGTTGTCGTCGTAGAGCTTCTGGTACGCCTCGAGACCTTCGACCACCTTCGGCGAGTCGATCGTGAGCTTCTTGCCGTCCGACCAGTTGCCGCCGAACCCGAGCACGTAGTTGAAGATGTCCTGCCAGACACCGGCCTCCTCGGCCTGGGTCTGCCGGAAGGCGAGCCCGTACGTGTCGCCGGCCGTCAGCTTCTTGGCCGTCTGCACGAACTCGTCGAACGTCTTCGGTGCCTCGGGGATGAGGTCGGCGTTGTAGAACATCGCGTAGTTCGCGTCCTCGAACACGACGCCATAGCGGTGATCGTCCACCGTCAGGTACTTGTCCGGCGCCGCGATGAGGTCCAGCTTCTTCGCGTCGATCTGGTCGTCCAGGGGTTCGAGCAGCTGCGATCCCGCTGCCGCCTCGAACTCGGGCATGTCGAAGCGCACCAGGTCGGGGCCTTCGCCGCCGCCCATCTGGGTGAGCACCGTCTGCCCGAAGGTGGGATACGGAACGGAGGCCGGCTTGATGGTGACGATATCTTGGCTGGAGTTGTACTCGTCGAGCAGTTTCTGCAGCCCTGGACCGCGTCCGGGGTCGCCGAGTGTCGATGCCGCGAAGGTGATCGTCGCCGGGCTCGGCTTCCCGGAGGAGCCAGACGGCTCTCCCGAGGAGGACGAGCATCCCGCGAGAGCGAGGGCGCTCGCGCTGATGCCGGCGACCAGGGCGATCATCCGTGCGCTGCGTCGTGAACGTGCGTGCATGGTCTACTCCTTCGTAAACGGTGCGATTGGCGGGTTGGTGTGCAATTAGTAATAATACTAACAATAGGTCTAAACGCAAATAAGCCTCAGAACGCAGTCAGGGGCGGATAGGGTCGCACTCATGGCTGATCTGCACGCCCAACTCGTCGAGAAGCTCGGGTTGAGAATCGTCCGTGGCGACTACCCACCCGGGACGCGCATCGATCTCGATGCACTGGAGCCCGAACTCGGCGTGAGCAAGACGGCCATCCGGGAGGCATTGCGGGTGATCAGGGAGAAGGGGCTCATCGACTCCTGGCCGCGGCGCGGCACCATCGTCAACAATCGCGACTCCTGGAAGCTGCTCGACGGCGACGTCATCATGTGGAGGCGCGCCGCCCGCCGTGACGACGACCGGCTGCTCTCCGAGCTGTCACAGCTGCGCGACGTGATCGAACCGGCAGCAGCGCGCCTGGCCGCCGAGTACAGGGACGACGACGACATCGCCGCGCTCCGCACCTCGTTCGCCGAGTTCGAGGCGGCCGGCCACGATGTGGAACGTCTGGCAGCCGCCGACCTGGACTTCCACCTCCGCCTGCTGCGCTCCACCCACAACGAACTCCTGATGCGGCTCGACACGGTGGTCGTCCACGCTCTGGATGCCCGCAACCGCATCCAGCACCATCCGGGAGCAGGATGGCTCGACCCCGTGCCGGACCACCGTCGCGTGCTCGAAGCTGTCGAGGCGGGCGACACCGTCGGCGCCGAGGCCGCGATGCGTCACGCGATCCGCGAGTCGGACGAAGACCTCCGCAGCGGAGAGCCGCCGTTCGAGACCCCGGCCTGATCCGTTTGACGAGAAAAGCCCCGGTCACCCAGACCGGGGCTTTCAAGCGATGTGGCGAGTGAGGGATTCGAACCCCCGAAGGCTACGCCGGCTGATTTACAGTCAGTGGCCAGGGTCCAACCAGTGCGGTCTACTTTGGTCGCGTTAAGAATTCCCGCTCATCTGAGCTGCTGCCGATTGCTCGTCCGGTCTTGCGCAGGGCATTGTGCGCGCACATCCGTTCACACATTGGTGGGTCGACGAAAACGTGGTCGACCCCGATGCACGAACGCGTTATTTCCCAGGTGACGTCATGCCCCCGATCAACGCAGTTCGGGTACGCTCCACAATGCTCGCGGGTCTCGCGGGGATTTCCCTTGCCAGGTTACAAGTCCTTCCTCGCGTAAAGCGTCGAGACGTTGTTTGGTCGTCGGTCGACTCATCCCGGTCGCTTCGGCGACTTCGCCGGTGCCCATGCCGCGGTCGGCCGCGCGTAGCACGGCGAGAACCTGCTCGGACCGAGATGGGAGCCGTTCGAGGATGTGCCGGTCGAGCCGGGCGACCGCCTGCAGCTTAAGGCGAACACTGCCTTGCCCTTGCGTGTAAACCGGATCGGTCAGCCCCGAGTTGCGCATCTCTTCGAAAATACGTTTGATGCCTTCCCCGAGTTCCTGCCCAATTGCAAGGTCGGCACAGACACGGGCGATCCGCGGATTTCTTGCGAAGCGGCTCACGTCGAGAGGATGGTTCGGGTCCGCCAGTCCAGGGAATCGTCCTGGAGATTCGATTTCGACTCGGTCCGGGTAGATTTCGACGCGGATGTGGTCTCCGGCGAGTGAGTATGACCGGTGAATGACCGCGTTGACGACTCCTTCGAGCCACGCGTCGCGTGGCACGATGGGCTCGGATTCGAAGCGCCCGGATTCCCGCAACGCTCGTCGCCTGGGGATGAGCGGTTCGATTATGGAGGCGGCCTTTGCGATCGCGTCCGGGATTGGCCCTTCGATTCGGTAGTCATGTTCGTCTTCAATAGTGAGTCGGGAGCCTGTCCCGCGTTCGATTGATCCGAATTTAATGACACGAATGTACGCTTCGGGGAACTGAGTTTGTGGGTGGTCGGCGAAGAGGAGGAAGCCTGCGTTTGTGACGTGGTTTTCACGTGTGAGTAGACCACGTGCTCTTAGAAGTCGGCCGACCGGGTTTGAAGCGTTGGTGGCTTTCCGGTACATCTCGAGCCGCTTCGGGTCGAGGTCCTCAATGGCGGTTTGGGGCCGGACAGCCATTCCGTCGTACTGGCTTTGCCCTTTGTCGAATTCAAGCTCCCGTCGTTGGTCATGGCGGAGTTTGCGGGATTCATCGCCCACCCGGAGGTAACAGTCTCCATTCTTGAGCTCGTGCACGGATTCGCTTGAGTCGATTCGCATGACGATGAGTGCATCAGTTTCCCCTTGCGAGCTTCGGCAGATGACTTGCTCGACGACGGCGTGGACTGGGGGAACAGTGAAATCCATTGCGGCCTGCTGAAGTTCGTTGAGCCGTTTGGGGTACTGTCTGATTCCTTCGACGTTCCCGTCGTGGAGCCCGACGACGATGACGCCGCCTTCGGCGTTTGCGAACGCCACCATTGCTGGTGCGATTGTTTTGGCGTCAGTGCGGATAGATTTCCGGTCGAACCATTGATCTTCGTCCAAGGCGAGCAGTTTGTTCCCCACTTCGTCGATTCCCGAAGCGAGTGCTCTGTCGACCTGGTTGGCTGTCATAGTTTCAAGCGTAGGGTTTTCGAGTAGTTACCTGTTGATGTTGCGGGGTGCGTCAAATCGTTGAGTTTCTGCGGTAGTTTCCGATGTAGTTCCGCTTCTAGTTCTTTCGAGTAGTTTTCTAGTAGCTACGCTGGCGTTTCCGTCGTTGTCCGCGCGCTTATGCGTGTTGTTGTCCCCATTGTTGTTTTTGACATTGTGGTCGTTCATGTCTCCCACTTTGTTTGTCACGTAGTTTTTGTTCAAATTCCTGCGGGCAAGCGTGCAATCTGTAATGTGGCACAGTTGACCCGCTATTGAATCAATTTCACGCCCTCATGGGAGCGCGATGCACGGTCCAGAGCTACCCGTGACGGTAGACCTTCAAGGTCACCTCCTGCGTGACGCCAAGAGGCAGGCAACGGACGCTGTCGCGACCTTGCTCGCGAGCGCCCCTGCACACAAGCCGAGTAAAGACAAGCAAGAGCTCCCGCAGTCGCGCGGGAGCTCTTGTCTCTACTGATGTGGCGAGTGAGGGATTCGAACCCCCGAAGGCTACGCCGGCTGATTTACAGTCAGATCCCTTTGGCCGCTTGGGTAACTCGCCGTTGGCGCTCCCGACCACCAGTGTTCTCGTGATCGAAGGCGCTCGACAAGAATACTGTTCCAACGCCCGCAGACGAAATCAGCGCACGCCCAGCCGGTTCCCGGGCGTGGCAGGGTCGGCGCCCGCCTCTGCCGTCGGCAGATTCGCGCCGGGCAGAAACGCTCGCGCTCGGCGGCCATCCCTCCGCAGGATGGGCGCATGAGCACCATGACGGACAACACACCGGACCAACTGATCTTCAAACGCCTCCTCGAAGAGCGGATCGTCTTCCTCGGCAGCGAGGTCACCGACGACTCGGCCAACGAGATCTGCGCCCAGCTCCTCATCCTCAACTCGATCGAGCCGGAGCGGGACATCTACCTCTACATCAACTCGCCGGGCGGCTCGATCACCGCGGCGTTCGCGATCTACGACACGATGAATTTCGTGCAGGCCGACGTCGCGACGGTCGCGCTGGGCTTCGCCGCGTCGGCCGGGCAGTTCCTGCTGTCCTCCGGCGCGGAGGGCAAGCGGTATGCGCTGCCGAATGCGAGCGTGGTGATGCACCAGCCGCACGGTGGTTTCGGGGGGACGTCGGCGGACATCCAGACCCAGGCGAAGCAGATCCTGTACTTCAAGAAGCGCATGGCCGAACTCACGAGCGTGCAGACGGGCAAGCCGATCGAGCAGATCCTCGAAGACGGCGACCGGGACCGCTGGTTCACGGCCGACGAGGCGCTGGCCTACGGGTTCGTCGACCACGTCGTCGGGTCGACCCGCGCGCTGCCGAAAGGCTGAACCGTGCTGCACGTCGAGGTGGAGGACGAGACGGCGCCGCAGCACCGACCGGTGGATGCGCGGGATGCGCAGCGTATGCGGGATGCGTCAGGCGGCCAGCAGTACCGCCGCGGCCGGCCCGTCCTGCGGGGGCTCGGCGATGCGGAGGTCGGCGGGCTGCGCGTCGAGCAGGTCGGCGAGGCGGAGGTCGACGGAGATGCCGGGCCCGAAGGCGCCCGCGCCGCTGCCGCTTCCCGCGGGAGCGAGTTCGCGGACCGGCGCGGCCGTACGGGTCTCGACGGGGCGAAGACCGACGCGGTCGGCGGTGGCGAACTCGGCGGCGACCCGGGTGAGCAGCTCGCCCTCGCTGATGTCGAAGACGCGACACAGCGTGGCGAGGATCTCGGAGGAGGCCTCCTTGCGACCGCGCTCGATCTCCGACAGGTACGGGATGGAGACGCTGGCCGTCTCGGACAGCTGACGCAGCGTCTCACCGCGTTCCAGCCTCAGCCGCCGGAGCACGGCCCCGATCGCATGTCTGAGCAGCATGTCCCCTCCTCGTCCGTCGACGTGTCCGCCAGCCTAGGCGCGCACCCGCCGACGCGCCCGCACCTCCGCACGATTCTGCTCACGGCAGAATCCGCGACCCGGGCGCCGCCGCCGCGTGCGCCCGTTCCGAATTCGCCGCCGCACGCGCCAGCGCGAGCGCGCCGACCACGAGCGCGCATCCGGTGACCCACCCGGCCACCATCGCCCCGGCCAGCAGGACGACGAGCACCCCGCCTGAACCGCACGCCACAGACAGCGCCACCAGCCCGGGATGCGCGGCGACCCCCGGCCGCAGCGCCGCACGTTCCGCGCCACCACCAGCCGTCGCGCGCCCCGCCGTTCCACGCCGCCCACCACCACGCCCCGCCTCCGCGCGCCCAGCCACCGCGACCAGCGCGGCCACCGCGACGCCCACCGCCGCCAGCCACATCCCGCGGGTCGCCCACCAGTCCGGCGTCAGCGGCTGCGGCAGCGAGACCCCGGACAGCAGGAGCAGCCCGGCGAGCGCGATCAGCGCGAGCATGTGCCAGGAGTAGATCGTCATCGCACGGGCGTTGACGGCCTGCACGACGGCGGAGAGCATCCGGTTGCCCGCGAGCCTGCGCAGGGTGGGTCTTGCCAGGGAGAACAGTGCCAGCTGGGAGACGCCGAGCAGCACCAGGGCGAACGTGGGCGGGTTGAGGTTGGCGAGCAGGTCGAAGGAGTACACCCCGGTCGCCGCGAGCACGAACAGCGTGGCCGTCGCCCCTGCGGCGAGCGCGACGAGCGTGCGGCGCTGCAGGCCGGAGACGGTGCCGTCCGCGAGCCAGAATCCCAGCTGCTGCACCAGCAGCCAGACGAAGAGGAGGTTCGCGAAGCCGACAACCGTGACGCCAGTGGATGCGCGGACCACGTCGACACCGACCGCGAGCGCCGCCAGCACGGCCACCGTCGCAACGGGGAACCGTCTGTGCGCGGCGACCAGAGCCGGCACCGCCGCCGTGCACAGCACGTACACGCCGAGGAACCAGAGCGGCTGGCTCAGCCGGAACCCGGCGACGGCGACCAGCTCCGGCGGAACACCGCACAGCGTCAGCACCGCCAGGACCACGGCCGAGGCGGCGATGGCGGCGGCTGCAGGGAGAAGGAGGCGGCGCATCCGGCCGGCGAGGTAGGCGGCGGGCGTCGTGCCGCCGGCGCGCATCCCGGACCAGTGCAGGAAGCTGGAGAACCCGCCGAGCACGAAGAAGAGGGGCATGACCTGCGCCAGCCAGGTGAGCGCGGGGAGGCCCGCCCAGCCGTCGAGGGCGTTCTCGAGCACGGGTGCGCCGTCGTGTACGCTCACGCCGACCATCAGCGCGTGCAGCAGGACCACGACCACGAGGCAGGCGGCCCTGGCGAGGTCGACCGCCGCATCCCGTGCGCCCGCACGAGCACCCGCACCGCCACCCGCGGCCGCACCCGCCCGACTCCGCGCTGTGCCGCTCGCGGCATCCCGCACCGCCTCCGGCGCGAACGAGACCGACATAGGTTTCCCCTTCCGTCCGGCCCCCTGTGGGCCGTCTCCGGAAGGTTCTCAGCGGGCTCGGCCGGCGGTCGTCCGCCCGGGGAGCCAACCCGTCCCCCTACCGCGGTAGGGGTCCAGCGGCAGGGGTCCAGCGGCAGGGTCCACCGCCGTTACGGCGCCGGTTCCACCAGCCCGGCGTCGAACGCCAGGATCACCGCGTGCACGCGGTCGCGCAGCCCGAGCTTGCTGAAGATGCGGCTCACGTGCGTCTTCACCGTCTGCTCCGCGATGAACAGGTCCGCCGCGATCTCGCCGTTGGACTTGCCTCGTCCGATCAGCACCAGGATCTCGCGCTCCCGCTCGGTGAGGTCGGCGAGTTGCAGCGCGTGCCTGCTTCCGGCCGGGCGCTGGGCGGCGAAGCGTTCCAGGAGCCGTTTGGTCACGCGCGGGGCGAGCAGCGCATCCCCTGCCGCCACGATGCGGACCGCCTGCACCAGGTCGCCGGGGGTCGCGTCTTTCAGGAGGAAGCCGCTGGCACCGGCCGAGAGGGCCTCGTGCACGTAGTCGTCGGCGTCGAACGTGGTCAGGACGAGCACGAGCGGCTGGTGCGGCTCGCCTCTGCCCGTCGGGTGGATGAGCTCGCGGGTGGCGTCGATGCCGTTCATCCCCGACATCCTGACGTCCATGAGTACGAGGTCGGGCTTCAGCCGCCTGGCGAGCGTGACCGCCTCCTCGCCGTCCGCCGCCTGGCCGACCACCGTGATGTCGTCCTGCGCGTCGAGGATGGCGGCAAACCCGGCCCGCACCATCGCCTGATCGTCGGCGATGAGCACGGTGATGGTCATACTGTTCCTCTCGACAGGACGGGGATGCGCGCGTGGACGACGAAACCGCCGTCGTCCGTGCGCTCCGCCTCCAGACTGCCACCCAGCAGCGCGGCGCGCTCGCGCATCCCCCGGATGCCGTGTCCTCCGGTGTCCGGAGCCGGTGCGGAGGCCGGTCGCCCCGGCGCGCGCTCGTTGCGCACAGACACGTCGAGGGCGTCCCCACTGCGGTCGAGCGTCACGACCGTGGATGCGCCCGTCGCGTGCCTGGCCACGTTGCTGAGGGCCTCCTGCACGATGCGGTACACCGTCAGCGACACGGCGGGGTCGAGGGCGGCGACGTCCTGTGCGGCCACCCGGTCGTCCAGGCGCACGGCCCCACCGGCTCGGGATGCGCGCGCCACCAGCCCGGCGATCTCGCCGACCCCCGGCTGCGGCGCCGTCTCCACCACCGTGTCCTCGCTCCGGAGCACACCGAGCAGCGTGCGCATCTCGCCCATCGCCGCACGCGCGGTGGCCGCGAGGTCGTCGAACTCCTCCGCGGCCTCCTCGCTCAGCGACGGGATGCGGTACCTGGCACTCGACGCCTGCACCTGGATGGCCGACATGCCGTGGGCGACCACGTCGTGCAGTTCCCTGGCGATGCGGGTGCGTTCCTCCGCGATCTCGCGGCGCGTCAGCTCGGAGGCGGAGATCTGCTGCTCCCTGAGCAGCTGGCGGCGCACATCTTGCCAGTTCACGACGAGCGTGGCGCCCAGCATCGCGGCGGCGGTGATCGACCAGAAGACGATGAGGTCGGCGGTGATCGCGCCGGAGGTCGCAGGCGGCCGGGCTGCGACCAGGGCGACCAGGATGCTGCCGAGGGCGCCGCCCGCCCAGCCGACCAGGCCGACGCGCCAGTCGGAGCGCAGCGTCGCGATCACCAGCACCAGCGCGCTGGCGACGATCGTCGGCACCGCGACGGGCCACGGGCTCGCGCCGTCCGGCACGGAGGCGAATCCGGCCGCCACCAGGGTCACCACCGAGATCACGACGGCAAGGCGCGGCGAGACGATCGCCAGCACGATCGACGCCGCCTGAGCGACACCGAGGCCGAGAGCGATGACCACCGGGATGCCGTACAGCGTCGAACCCAGCGACGAGGTCAGCGCCAGGATCGCCACGGCGGCGGTCGAGCCGATCCCCCAGAGGAGGACGAGCATCCCGTCGAGCCTGGTGCGCAGCGGTGGGTGTTCGGCCGTCATCGTCATCTCCTTGGTCCGTCCGCGCACACCAGCACTCCATCCGGCCGCGTCTCCGCGGCGTCGACCTCATCCAGCACCGCGGCAGGCGCGGCCGCCGCAGCATGCTTCGCGCGCCGCCGGGCTGCGAACCGCATCCCCGCGTCGAGCAGCACACCGGTCAGGAGTCCCATCGCGATGCCCGCGAGCATCCCGAGCAGCGGGTTGCCGTGCAGCCAGTGCCCGGCGAGCAGTCCCACCGTAACGCTGTACGCCGCCCAGGACAGACCGGCGAGGACCGACAGCCCGAAGAATCGGCGACGCGAGAACCCGGATGCTCCCGCGACGAGGTTCACGGCGACCCGTCCGACCGGGATGTAGCGCGCGGTCAGCAGCAGCACGGCGGCGCGGCGATCGAGGCCGTCGCGGGCCCAGCCGAGGGCCGCCTGCATCCTGGGTCTCCGCATCCAGCGGAACCGGGTGAGCCCGACACCGCGACCGATCGCGAAGGTGACGTTGTCGCCGACGATCGCGCCGATGGCGGCGCAGGCGACGATGATGGCGATGTTCGGCTGGCCGAGCGTGATGCTCGCCGCCGCAGCCGCGATCACCACCGACTCGCTGGGCACCGGAGGGAAGAACGCGTCGACGAAGACGACGGCGGCGACCAGCAGGTAGATCCACGGCGACGACACCGCCTGCGCGATCAGTTCGTTCAGTGCGTCCATCCCGTGCTCCCCTCGGATACGGACGGAGGTTTCCGCCCGTATCCGACGTTAGGGAGACGGGATGCCGCAGCGCGTCACCCGGGGGTACCCCGGCACCCCTACCGGAGGGGGATATCTCCGGATGCCGCGGCCTGCGCCGGAGCGAGCGGCGCCGTCTGCTCTGGCGCTGCTGCGGCGGGTTGCGCGGCCGGGCGTCCTGGCAGCAGAGCGGACAGCCCGATCGCCAGCACGGTGAACCCGACCGCCCACCAGAACGCCTGGTCGAACGCGTCCGCGATTCCGTCCAGCGACGTGGCGCCCACCGCTGCGCCCTGCAGGATCACGGCCAGAAGCGCGACGCCGAACGAACCGCCGAGCTGCGAGGTGATCCTGGTCAGGATGCTTGCGTGCGGCACTTCGCTGCGTTCCAGTCCGATGAATGCGACCGCCATCAACGGGATGGTGACGGCTCCGAGCCCGAAACCGCGCACGAAGAGGGCGGCCATGAGCATCCACTCGTTCGTGGTGGGGGTGGTGAAGGCGAACGGCACGGTCGCGATACCGACGATCGCGAAGCCCGCCATCGACACCCAGCGTGCGCCGAGGCGGTCGGTGAGTCGTCCGGCCGTCGTGCGGCTGAGCAGGGTGCCGATGCCCTGCGGCACCAGGAGCAGACCAGCTCCGAGCGCATCCGCTCCCCTGACCTCCTGGAAGTAGAGGGGAAGGAGCAGCATCGCGCCGTAGAGCGAAGCGCCGGACAGGAAGAGCAGCGTGGAGGCGGAGGCCACGGGGCGGTGCCGGAACAGCCGCACGTCGACGAGCCCTCCCTCTCCGCGCCGCAGCGCCCAGAGCACGAAGGCCGCGAGCAGCAGGGCTCCGGCGATGAGGGGCACGAGCACGTCGCCGCGGCCGAAGCCGCCGTCCTTGCTCACATTGGACAGACCGTAGAGCAGGCCGACCACCGCCGGCGACAGCAGCACCAGCCCCACCCAGTCCAGTCTCGGCCGGGGGCCGAGGGCGTCGCGGGGCAGCATCCGGATGGCGAGCACGATGCCGACGACGCAGAACGGGACGTTGACCCAGAACAGCCAGCGCCAGTCGAGGTAACTGAGGATGAGGCCGCCGAGCACCGGGCCGAGGATGGGGCCGAGCACGGCGGGGAGGCTCACCGCCGACATGATGCGGCCGAGGTTCTGGCCGTGCGCCGCCTGCATCACGAGGGTGGACATGAGCGGGAGCATGATGCCGCCGCCGATGCCCTGCACGACACGGAAGGCGATCAGGCTGGGCGCATCCCACGCCAGGCTGCAGAGCACGGAGCCGAGCAGGAAGATCGCGAGGGCGATGATCCAGAGCCGCTTGCCCCCGATCCGTTGCTGCGCCCAGCCGACGATCGGGATGGTCACGCCGAGCGCCAGCAGGTACCCGGTGCTGACCCACTGGATGGTGTCGACCGAGGTGTGCAGGTCGGTGGCGAGCGTGTGCAGGGCCACGCTGACGATGGTCGTGTCGAAGATCACGGCGAGCGCGCCGACGATCACGACGACGGCGATGCGAACGACCCCGGGGTCGAGCTTGGACTTCTCGGTCACCATGTCTCCTTAAGGTACGCGACTGTATCTTATCGAGATCATAGGTCGACGCGATAAGATACGCAAATGGATCTTGTTGAGCAGCCGACCATGGAGGCGGACGCACCCGCCCGGCGACGCCGAGGGGCCGAACTGGAGAACGCGATCCTCGATGCCGCCTGGGACCAGCTCGTCGAGCACGGCTATGCGGCCTTCACGATCGACGCGGTCGCGGCGCGCGCCGAGACCAGCCGCCCGGTCGTCTACCGCCGCTGGCCGACCAGGCAGGAACTGGTCAGGGCGGCCGTCGCACGCGCAGGGTTGCGCGACCAGCCGGCGACGCCGGACACGGGCAGCCTCCGCGGCGACCTGATCGCCCTCCTCACCACGGCCAACGAGACCAGGATCGGCTTCGCCGCCGCCATGAGCGTCCACCTCGGCGGCTACTTCGCCGAGACGGGAACGAGCCTCTCCGACCTCCGCGACGTGCTCATCGGCGGACGGACGACCAGAGTGGACACCGTCATCCAGCGCGGCATCGACCGCGGAGAGATCGACCCGGCACGCCTCACCCCGCGCATCGCGACGCTGCCGTTCGACCTCTTCCGGCACGACGCCATCATGACCCTGCGGCCGGTGCCGGCGGAGACGATCGAGGAGATCGTCGACACCATCTTCCTGCCGCTGGTGCGACCAGTGGATGCGGGTGGTGCGGGGGCGCGCTAGTGCTCGTCGCTTGGTGCTATGCGCTACGCGCTACGCGCTTGGCGCCCTGCGCCCTGCGCTCGCCGCTACGCGCGGCTCGACCGCTCCGCGGCCGCGAGCACGTCCGGCCGCAGCACGAGGTGCGCCCCGAGCACCTCGAACCCGACGAGGAACCCCGCCGCGTCGAACTCCGCATCGATGTGAGCGCCAGCGGCAGGAGCATCCGGGACGGCCGAACGGTCGGGCAGGGACGGATCGGTCGGGACGTCGAGGCGGAAGTGCGCGACGTCGAGCTCCGGGTCGTAGGTGAGTCGCATGACTCCGAGCCTAGGAACCGCGCGGCGGCGTGTCGTCGGACCGTCGTACCACCTCCCGTTCGACCGCAGGAGGAGAAGTCTTCGGCGGCGTCGGCCGATCCGCGACACCCCGCATCCACTGCCCGCAATGTCGGTGGTGCGGCGCAGAATCGTCGGCATGAGAACGTTGGAGATTTGCGAACGGTGCGACGGAACCGGCGCCGACCCGTTCCAGCACGATGAAGAGATCACAGTGTGCGTGGAGTGCAGCGGCGACGGCTGCCACGTGACCTACCTGGCCGAACTGCAGCAGACGGCGTAGCAGCCGCAACCTTTACTGCGTACCTGTCGTTAGTAAGGCTTATCCGCTAAACTTTACTAACGACGAGGTCGGAGGTAAGGGTGAGCACCGCTGTGACATTCGAGGAGCGCACGCTTCCCGCACCCGAAGAGGCGCTGATGTCGTCGCGTCGACTGAACCTCGAGCGCCGCCGGCCCTACCAGGCTGCCGTCGTTCCCGAGATCGCCGGCGCAGTGTTCGACCTCGCACCGGAGATTCTCGCCGACGTCGACGACGCCACGGCCGAGCTGGTGCGCTTCGACGCGCACATGGGCGACTTCCCCGCTCCGTTCTCCTCCGTGCTGCTGCGGACGGAGTCGGCGTCGAGCTCGCAGATCGAGCAGTTGACGTCCGGTCCGCGCGCGATCGCCGAGGCGGCGATCGGCGAGCGCTCAGACGGCAACGCCCCGCTTATCGTCAGCAACGTCCGGGCGATGGAGGCGGCTCTCGCACTGGCCGACGATATCTCGAACGCGTCGATCATCGCCATGCAGGACGCGCTGCTCCGCGGCTCGCACCCCGACATGGCCGGTCAATACCGTCGCGAGCAGGTGTGGATCGGTGGGCGGCTCCCCCACTCCGCCAGCTTCGTTCCTCCCCACCACGACCGCGTCGACGCCGCGATGGACGACCTGGTCAGGTTCGCGGTCCGGGCCGACCTCCCTGTGCTCGCTCACGCGGCCATCGCTCACGCACAGTTCGAGACCATCCACCCGTTCCCCGACGGCAACGGGCGCACTGGGCGGGCACTGCTGCACGCGATGCTGCGGCACGGCGGTGTCTTGCGGAACCTGACCGTCCCCGTGTCCGCTGGGCTGCTGACCGACGTCGAGTCGTACTTCGACGCGCTCACCGCATACCGCAGCGGCGACCCGGGCCCGATCGTCCAGGTCTTCGCCGAGGCGTCCCTGGTCGCACTCCAGAACGCGAAAGTCCTGGCGCGCGACATCGCCGAGTTTCAGGAGGCGTGGGACGAGAAGCTGGCCGGTCTCCGTGCCGACGCTGCCGCGCGCACACTCGCCAGGCTGACCATCGAGTACCCGGTGCTCAACTCCCCGACCGCGGTTGCGGTCACCGGCCTGAGCAAGCCGTCCGTGAGCAACGGTTTCGACGAACTGGTGAAACGCGGGGTCCTCGCCCCGGGAAACTCGAAACAGCGGAATCGCGTCTGGGTCAACCAGGATGTGCTCGACGCCCTGGATGCGTTCGCGGTACGCATCGGACGCCGACGCCAAGGTTAACCGTTTCCCGCCCGACCCTGTTTGAATTGTCTGGTGCCGCACGGCACCCGTAGTTCTCTCAGGAAGGTGGCGACGAATGGCAGACTCATCGTTCGACGTGGTCAGCAAGGTCGACAAGATGGAGGCCGACAACGCCCTCAACCAGGCTCGCAAAGAGGTGGAGCAGCGTTACGACTTCAAGAATGTCGGCGCATCCATCGAGTGGAGCGGCGAAAAGGTTCTGATGAAGGCCAACACCGAGGAGCGCGTCAAAGCAGTCCTCGAGGTGTTCGAGTCGAAGCTCATCAAGCGGGGCATCTCGCTGCGCTCGCTCGACACCGGTGAGCCGTACCCGTCCGGCAAGGAGTTCCGCATCGAGGCCGGCATCAAGAACGGCATCGAGCAGGATGCGGCGAAGAAGATCAACAAGCTCATCCGCGACGAAGCGCCGAAGAGCGTGAAGTCGCAGATCCAGGGCGACGAGCTCCGCGTCACGTCGAAGAGCCGTGACGACCTGCAGGCCACCATGAACCTGCTCAAGGGCGCCGACCTCGACGTCGCGCTGCAGTTCGTCAACTTCCGCTAGACGACCCGGGATGCGCGGCCGCCGGAGACGCGGAGGCCGCGCATCCGGCGCATCCCGCGCATCCGCAGCACCCCGCGCTCAGCGCAGGTAGCCGCGCAGCCACCGCCGCACTTCGGCGTACGCCGCCTGCCGCACCGGCTCGCGCGACAGGAAGATGTCGTGGATCGCCCCGTCGATGCGCGAGACCGTGACCGTCGGCGCCAGCTTGAGCGCGCGCTGAGCGATCTCATCCACGACCAGAACGATGTCCGAGCTCATCATGTCCGGCGTCCACCGCGGGAGGATCGTCGACCGCGCAGAAACCATCGTCAGCACCGGGACGTCGATGTGCAGGCCGGCCGCCACGCGCGCATGCCCCGCCATCACCGCCGTCAGCCACGCCGGCAGCACCGCGAAGCCTCGCACGGGCCGCCAGTCGAGGTTGTAGTCCCACTCGCCCTCCATCGTCGACGACACCGTCCTGGTGTAGAAGCCGAGGTCGACGTTCGGCAGCGGGGCTTTCGGGTCGACGCGCGCCTGCAGGCCGATCAGCGGCGCCAACGCGGCCCGCCCCGCCGAGTGCGCCTGGAACTCGAGCCACGGGCTGTTCAGCACCAGCGCATCCGCTTTTCCGGGATGGCGGTCGGCCCAGAGGCTGAGCGTGAGGCCGCCCGTCGAGTGGCCGAGCAGGATGAGCTTGCGGTCCTTCTGCGCGCTCTCGCGGATGACCGAGATGGCCGCATCCAGTTCCTCGTCGTACGTCGCGAGGTCGTCGACGAAGCCCGGCGTCTGCCACGGACGCAGGCTGCGGCCGTACTTGCGCAGGTCGATGGCGAAGAAGCGCGCCCCGTTCTCGTGCCAGAACCGGGCGAGCTCCTTCTGGAAGAAGTAGTCGGACCAGCCGTGCACGTAGAGCACGTCCGCGTCGGCCGCGACGGCGCGGAGCAGGCGCAGGTCGGCGAGGTGCGGTGGGGGCGCATAGCGGACGAGGGTCGCGACGACCTCGCCCTCCGCATCCGGTTTCAGCGGCAGCGTGAGCTGCTCGAACGGCTCCCCCAGCACATCCGGCGACCACTCCTGCGCGCGCGTCATGACCCCAGCGTGGCAGGCGCGGCGGGTTCGCGCGAGCGTCAGCTCTCGGTGGACGCCTCGACCGGGGTGGCGTTCGACACCCGGACCATCTCGTCGCGCGGGACGACCTTGACGCGGGCACGGCCGCGTTCGGCGCCGAGTGCCTGCTCGTGCGTGTCGAGATTGTGCCAGCCGTCGAGGTTCGTGTACTCCACACCCCGCTCGCGCAGCAGGTTCTCCACAGATTCCTCGGAGGGGTCGGTGGGCGACCACCAGTTCCCTTGATCATTGATCACATGCTTGATCGTTTCCATGGCGTCCGACTTGGTGTGGCCGATGAGACCCACCGGTCCACGCTTGATCCACCCGGTGGCGTACACGCCGTACATGCGCTCGTTGTCGCCCTTGCGCAGCACCTGGCCCTCGTGGTTCGGGATCACGCCGTGCTTCTTGTCGAACGGGATGCCGGGAAGCGGCGACCCGAAGTAGCCGACAGCGCGGTAGATGGCCTGGATGGGCACCTCGCGGATCTCGCCGGTCCCGCGCACGCCGCCCTCGCCGTCCGACTCGGTGCGCTCGTACCGGAACGCGGCCACGTGACCGTTCCCGTCGTCGACGACCTCGAGCGGCTTGGCGTAGAAGTGCAGGTGCAGGCGACGGGATGCGTTCCCCACCTCGCGCTGACGCCACTGCTGCAGCACGCGGTCGATCACCATGACCTGCTTGTTGCTCGCGATGGCGGCCTTCGACTGCTCGTCGTAGTCGAAGTCCTCGTCGTAGAGGATCATGTCGACGTCGCGCAGTTCGCCCAGCTCGCGGAGCTCCAGCGGGGTGAACTTCACCTGGGCCGGCCCGCGGCGGCCGAAGACGTGCACGTCGGTGACGGGAGAGTTCTTGAGGATCTCGTAGACGTTGTCCGGGATCTCGGTGGGCAGCAGGTCGTCGGCGTGCTTGGCCAGGATGCGCGAGACGTCGAGGGCGACGTTTCCGTTGCCGATGACGGCGACGGACTCGGCCTCCAGCGGCCAGGTGCGCGGCACATCCGGGTGACCGTCGAACCAGCTGACGAAGTCGGCGGCACCGTACGAGCCCTCCAGCTCGATGCCGGGGATGTCCAGCTCGGCGTCGTGCACGGCCCCGGTCGCGAAGATCACGGCGTTGTAGTGGCGCTTGAGGTCGTCGAGGGTGATGTCCTCGCCGTACGTGACGTTGCCGAAGATGCGGATGTCCCCGCGGTCGAGCACCTCACGCAGAGCCGTGATGATGCCCTTGATGCGCGGGTGGTCGGGGGCGACCCCGTAACGCACGAGACCGTATGGGGCGGGAAGCTGCTCGAACAGGTCGATGGAGACGTCGAAGGCGCGCTCCGCCTTGAGGAGGATGTCCGCGGCGTAAATGCCGGCGGGGCCTGCACCGACGATGGCCAGTCGCAATTTGGTCATTCGTTGTGTCTTTCTTGCTCAGCTGGAACGTTCGACGATGGTGTCCGCGAAGCGGATCAGCGCCTTCTTGACGGGACCGGTCGGCAGCGGTTCGAGCGCTTCGACGGCCTCGCGGGCCCAGCGGTGGGCTTCCTGCAGGGTGTGGGCGGTCACTTCGTGGTCGCGGAGTGCTGCGATGGCGGCAGTCGCCTCCGGGGTGATCTCGCCCTCCTCCGCGGTGCCGATCACATCGCGTTCGAGCCGATCGAGCAGCTTGCGCGCACCCTGGTCCGTCTCAGCGAGCTCGCGCAGCCGCAGCACGGGAAGGGTGGCGACACCGGCGCGGAGGTCGTTGCCCGGCGTCTTGCCTGTCTCCTTGACGCCCTTCGACGACAGGTCGATCACGTCGTCGATGATCTGGAAGGCGACGCCGATCTTCTCGCCGAACGTCACGACGGGCTGCTCGTACTCTTCCGGAGCCTTCGCGAACACCACGCCCATCTGCGCAGCGACGGCGATCAGCGAGCCGGTCTTGTCCTCGAGCACGCGGATGTAGTGCTCGACGGGGTCTTCGCCGTCCTGGGGTCCGATGGTCTCGTGCAGTTGCCCGAGACACAGCCGCTCGAAAGTGTCGGCCTGCAACTGGATGGCGCGCTCGCCCAGCGAAGACACCATCTTGCTCGCGCGGGCGAACAGCAGGTCTCCGGTGAGCACGGCGACGGAGTTCCCCCACACGAACTGCGCGCTCGGAACCCCGCGCCGCATCTGCGAGTCGTCCATGACGTCGTCGTGATAGAGGGATGCGAGGTGCGTGATCTCCACGGCCTCCGCCGCCTGCAGCACCTCGGGGGTGTTTCCCCGCCCGAGCTGCGCGGTGAGCAGCGTCAGCATGGGGCGCACCCGCTTGCCGCCGGCCTCGAGCAGGTAGCGTGCGGTGACGTCGGCGAGGTTGTCCGCGAACCGCATCTCTGCGTGCAGGCCCTCCTCCACGAGCGCGAGCCCCGCATCGACGGCGGCAGCGAGCTCCCTGTCCTGACCGGATGCGAAAATCCGCTCGGTCAGACCGATCTGGCTGGACAGCGACGCGGTACGCCGCACAGCGGGGACGCTTGGTGGCACTACTCCCCCTCGGGTGGGACGCCGGAAGCCGACGCCCCCGTGGTGCCCGTCGCTCGGTCGGAGCCGGCGGGCTTGGTGGTTGTGGGCTTGGCGGTGGCGGGCTTGGCGGCCGCAGTTTTGGCGGCGGCGGGCTTGGTGGCTGCGGGCTTGGCCGCCGCGGGCTTGGCCGTCGCGGACTTGGTGGGCTTCGCGGGTGCGGGCTTCGCAGTCGTGGGCTTCGCCTTGGCGGGTGTGGCTTTCGCGGTCGTGGGCTTGGCCGTCGCGGCCTTCGCTGTCGTGGGCTTCGCCTTTGCGGGGGCAGGCTTCGTCGTGGCAGGCTTCGCCGTCGCAGGCTTGACGGCTGCGGGCTTCCCCGCTGCGCTCTTTTCGGCGGGCTTCTCCGCCGCGGGCTTCCCCGCCGCAGGCTTCTCCGCCGCGGGCTTCTCGTCAACCGCGGCCGTGGCGGGAGCGGCGACCTCCGCCGCGCGCGCTCCACCCGCATCCCGCGGCTTGTAGCCACGGTGCAGGGCGACGATCCCGGCGGTCAGGTTGCGGTATGCGACGTGCTCGAACCCGGCCTCGCGCAGCCAGTCGGCGAGCACAGGCTGGGACGGCCATGCCTCGATGGAGTCCATCAGGTATTCGTATGCGGCGGGGTTGGAGCTCGCCAGCTTGGCAAGCACGGGCATCCCGAACCGCAGGTATGCGGAGTATCCGGTGCGCACGATGGATGCCGGCGGCTGGGAGAACTCGCAGATCACGACGCGTCCGCCCGGCTTGGTCACGCGGTAGAACTCGGCGAGCGCCTTCTTGGGGTCGACGATGTTGCGGAGGCCGAAGGAGATGGTGACGGCGTCGAACTCGTCGTCGTCGAACGGAAGCTGGGTGGCGTCGGCCTGCACGAAGCGGACGAACGGGTTGTCGGCCTGACGGCGCCGCCCTACCTCGATCATCCCTTCGGAGAAGTCGGCCGCGACGACGGTCGCACCGTTCTTCGCGAGGGACGCGCTGGAGGTGCCGGTGCCCGCCGCGACATCGAGGATGGTCTCGCCGGCGCGCGGGCCGACGGCTTTGGTCGTCGCCACACGCCAGAGTGCCGCGTTGCCCATCGAGAGGACATTGTTGGTCCTGTCGTAGTGCGTCGACACCTGATCGAACATGGCGGCGACCTGGGCGGGCTGCTTGCTGAGGTCGGCCTTACTCACCCCCCTAGCTTAGGCGGCACCGCTGCGCCACGCATTCCAGCTCCCTGTGAGGCGGCAGTGACAGCTGCAGCGGCCGTCGCGATCATGTCCACACGAGGTTCGACGGGGGCTTCGCGGTCGGCCCAGCCGAACTTGAAGCCCAGCCAGTCGACGGCGCCGGCGGCGGCGATGGCGTCGCGGAGGAGGTCCTCGGTGAGCATCGAGGACGGTTCGCCGTACGGGAAGGAGGAGGACGGGGTCATCGGGTGGTGCGCATCCACCCACGGTCCGCCGAACGGCGACAGTTCCGCCGACGCGCCGGACAGCATCAGCCCGCGGAGGCGTCCGGATGCTGCCGCCTGGCGGATGTGCGCGGTCACGAGTTCGCCGTCGCGCAGCTCGATGGCGGAACGTCCCCAGTTGATGCTGAGCCCCACCCACGCCGGCCGGTCGGCGATGGCCGCGAGCTCGTCCGTCAGATCGAGGAAGCCCTTCTCCGGCTGGTGCGACGGCACGAACGCGTCGCAGTGCTCGATGGCGATCGTCGCGCCGTCCCACGCGTCGGCGTCCGCGGACAGCTCGGCGATGGATGCGGCGAGCGACGCTACGTCGCCCCTGCCCGCCGACGGTGCACTGTGGAGTTCCACCGCGGTCACCGCGCGTCGCCCGACGGCGTCGTTGAGACGGCGGACCGCGCCGCGAATGCGTCCGGCCTCGGCGAGCGCGGCGGCCCGACCGTCCGCATCGCGGGAGGCGAGACCGTACAGAGGAGTGGTACCCAGCCGCTTCATCGTTCCGGGGATGCTCGTGAGCACGGCGTCGAACCGGCGCGGGAACGAGCGCAGCAGCCAGGCGTCGTCGTGCGGATGCAGCGCACCCATCCACGGCAGCTCGACGCCCCGGAGCTCCGGCACCGCATCCAGCTCGTCGAAGAACTCGGACTCGAGGCGCGCGTCCCACGCCGAGTGCGCCGGAGAGGCGGCGTACGCTCCGACGAACACGCCCGTCGTCTCGACATCCGACCCCGCCGACATCCCGGACGCACCGGGTCGGCCTGGCGCGACGAGAGGGCCCGGACCGGCGGCGTCGCTCATCGGGCGACCGCGTCCGCGAACCAGCGGGTGATCGTGGCGGGATGGGTGATCGCGGTGCCGACGACGACCGCGTACGCGCCGGCGTCCACGGCGGCAGCAGCCTGCTCCGGGGTGTGGATGCGGCCCTCGGCGATCACCGGAACGTCCACAGCCTGCGCGACCTCGGCCAGCAGCTCCAGGTCCGGTCCGTCGGTCTTGGGACGGTCGGGGGTGTAGCCGGCGAGCGTGGTCCCGACGCAGTCGGCACCGGCCTCGACCGCGGCGATGGCGTCGGCCAAGGAACCGGCGTCGGCCATCACCGTCGCGCCCGTGAGCTCCTTCAGGCGGTGGATCGTCTCCGCGAGGGTCAGACCGTCCGGGCGTTCGCGACGGGTGCCGTCGAGCGCGACGATCGACGCGCCCGCGGCGTGCACGCTCACGGCGTGGCGCAGGGTCGGGGTGATGAAGACGTCGGCGTCGCCCGCCTTCCACAGACCGATCAGGGGAAGGTCGACCCGCTCCCGGATGAGCGCGATGTCCCCAGGACCCTGCGCCCGGATGCCCGCCGCGCCACCGATGACCGCCGACTGTGCGATCTGCGCCATCGTCTCCGGGCTGCGCATCGGCTCGCCGGGGTACGCCTGGCAGGAGACGATGAGTCCGCCCGCCAGGGATTCGAGTGTCTGGGCGATTCTCATCGTGCTTCTCCTGAAACGTGTCGGTCGTTCGGTGCGGTGGACATGGAGGTGGAAGTAGCGGCAGCGGTGCCGGCGACGGCAGCAGCGGACGCCAGCGCCGCGCCGACGATCGCTGCGTCGCCGCCCAGCTCCGCGGCGACCACAGGTCGTCCCGTCGCCGCGGGGATCGTCTCCAGGTCGATCCCGGCGCGCAGCGGCGCCCACCAGCGCGCGCCCGTCGCCGAGAGGCCACCGCCGATCACCACGATGTCGGGGTCGATGGCGTTCACGAGTCCGCCGATCGTGCGGCCGAGGGCCGTCGCGGCCACCCGGATGGTCGTCGCCGCGCACTCGTCACCCTGGTCGGCGAGGGCGAAAACCGCGCGGGTGTCCAGGGTGGATGATGCTCCCCCGCCGCGGAGGTACTCGGCGAGGATCGCGGGTCCTGCCGCGATCATCTCCACGTGACCAGCCCGTCCGCAGGTGCACGGCAGACCGTGCGCCTCCTCGGATGGCAGGTGGCCGTAGTGCCCGGCGACGTGCCCGGCGCCCCGGACGAGCGATCCGTCCGAGACGAGCGCTCCGCCGATGCCGGTGCCCGCGGCGACCACCAGCACCGTGCGGTGGCCGCGGCCGGCGCCCCGGCCCGCTTCGCCGAGCGCGTGGGCGTGCACGTCGTTCTCGACCAGTACGGGGAGACCGACGGCCGCCTCGACGGCCTCGCCGATCCTGGTGCCCGCCCAGCCGGGGAGGGTGTCGGTCGCCGAGACGACCACGCGGCCGACGGGGTCGATGACGCCGGCAGCGCCGACGCCGACCGAGACCACGGAGGCGGAGGCGGGGGCGGCGGCGAGCACCCGCTCGGCGAGGTGGATCGCGGTGGCGAGCACCGCATCCGGTCCCGAGGTGGCGGGTGTGGGTGCTTCCTGCCGGGCGACGACGGCCCCGGTGGGGAGGTCGACCAGCCCGGCAGCGGTCTTGGTCCCACCGATGTCGATGCCGACCGCGAACGTCGTGCCGTTCACGGTATCGGCACCGGCACCATCACCCACGGCGACGCTCATCGAACGAGCAGCCCCGACTCCTCGACGATGGCGCGGATGCGGTCGACCGTCTCGCCTTCGAGTGCCGGGACCGGGTGCGCCATCCGGTTGCTCTCGATGATGCCGATGACCTGAAGTGCCGTCTTGAACGCGCCCAGGCCCGCCGCCTCTCCGCTGACGCCGTGCGCTTGGAAGACGATCTCGAAGAGGGACGCCAGCTGGTCCTGGATGCGCTTGGCCTCCGTCCAGTCGCCGGCCTTCGCCGCGTGGTACAGGCGCACGTAGGACGCCGGATCCACGTTGCCGAGACCGGGGACGACCCCGTCGGCCCCGGCCAGCAGCGCGCCGTCGACGACGATCTCGTGGCCCGTGAACAGGATCAGCGGGCGGCCGGCGGCCTCGTTCGCGGCGACCAGACGGCGGAAGCCGACGTCGTCGCCGCTGGAATCCTTCACTCCGGCGATCACGCCGTCCACGCCGAGGCGGATCAGCAGGTCGCGCTCCAGCTTGACGTTGACGCGCACCGGCACGTCGTAGGCGAAGATCGGCAGGCTGGTCGCCGCGGCGAGCGCGCGGAAGTGCGACTCGATCTCGACGATGTTCGGGCGGACGTAGAACGGGACGGTGGCGACCACCGCATCCACACCGGCGAACTCGGCGATGCGGATCTGCTCGATCACGCGAGCCGTCGACATGTCGTTCACGCCGGCCAGCACGGGGACCCGGCCGGCCGAGATGCGGACGGCCTCCGTCAGCACGACCGAACGGGCGGCGTCGGTGAGGAAGCCCACCTCGCCGGACGAGCCGAGCGCGAACAGGCCGTCGACTCCCGCCGCGATCTGGGATTCGATGAGGCGTTCGAACGACGGGACGTCGAGCGAACCGTCCTCCGCGAACGGCGTGACGAGGGGTGGGACGACTCCGGAAAAGCTGGGCTTGCTCACTGTTCTCTCCAATGGTGGTGCTGGACGGTGCTGATGGCGTGATGTGGTTCGACGGGTGGCGCTCTGTCAGAGCAGCGATGGCGCGGCGCCGAGGAGTTTCCTCGTGTATTCGTCCCTCGGGTCGTCGAACACCGAGGCGGCTGTCCCCTCCTCCACGATCCGGCCGTAGTACATGACGACGATGCGGTCGGAGACGTAGCGAACGGTCTGGATGTCGTGCGAGATGAAGACCATCGCCAGGTCGAGGCGCTGCTTCAGGTCGCTGAGGAGGTTGAGGATCTGCGCGCGCACAGACACGTCCAGCGCGCTGGTCGGCTCGTCGGCGACCATCAGGTCCGGTTCGAGCGCGAGCGCCCTGGCGATGGCGACGCGCTGCCGTTGGCCTCCGGACACGTGGCTCGGCAGCACCTCCGCCGCCGAGCGGGGCAGCCCGACCAGGTCGAGCAGCTCCAGGATGCGGCGTTCCCGCTGCGACCCGGTGCCGATCCCGTGCACATCGAGCGGGTCGCGCAGGATGTCGTGGATGGTCATGCGGGCGTTGAGCGCAGTGGAGGGGTCCTGGAAGACGATCGAGACCGCCTTGCCGAGCGCCTTCCTGGTGGCGCGGTCCCTGGTGAGGACGCTGCGGCCCTGGTAGAGCACGTCGCCGTCCGTCGGCTGCTGCAGCCCGACGAGCACGCGGGCGAGCGTCGACTTGCCGCAGCCGGACTCGCCGACGATGCCGATGGTCTCCCCGCGCCGGATGGTCAGGCTCACGTCGTTGACGGCGTGCACCTTGTCCGGTTTGAACAGCGTGCCCGTCCTGGCGGTGTGCACGACGTGCACGTGGTCCAGGGTGAGGATGTCAGCTCCGGTCACAGCGCCGCTCCCTTCTCAGCGTTCGCCGTCTCCGGCAGGGAGGCGACGTAGTGGTCTGTTGTGCCGTCGACGAGGCGCAGCTCCGGTCGCACGTCGAGGCCGACGCCCGGGCGCTCCACCGACCGGGATGCGAACCGGTCGCCCTTCGCGAAGTCACGCGGTGTCGGGACGGTGCCGGGGATCTGGTGCAGCCTGGTCGCCCCGGACTCGATCGAGAGCACGGAGCCGAGCAGCCCGCGGGTGTACTCGTGCTGCGGGTGGAGCAGGAGTTCGGCGGTCTGCGCACTCTCGACCACCTGCCCGGCGTACATGACGGTGATGCGGTGGGCGACCTCTGCGACGAGCGCGAGGTCGTGGCTGACGAACACGAGCGCGAAGCCGAGCTTGGCGCGCAGGTCGTTGAGCAGGTCGATGATCTGGGCCTGCACCGTCACATCCAGGGCCGTGGTCGGCTCGTCGGCGACGACCAGCTTCGGGCTGCGGGTGAGTGCCATCGCGATGAGCACGCGCTGCCGCTGACCGCCGGACAGCTCGTGCGGATAGCTCTTCAGCGTGCGCACCGGGTCGAGCCCGACGAGCTCCATCAGCTCCTCCGCGCTGCGTGTCCCTCCGCGCCGGATCAGCTGCTTCAGCTGCGCCCGGATGAGCATGGACGGGTTCAGCGAGCTGAGCGCATCCTGGTAGACCATCGACATCTCGTGGCCGCGCAGGCCGTTCCGCTCCGCCTCGGTCATGGTGAGCAGGTCGCGGCCCTCGAACAGGATGCGACCGGTCACCTCGGCGTTGGACGGGAGCAGGCCCATCACGGCGAGGCTGGACAGGCTCTTGCCGGAGCCGGACTCTCCGACGATGGCCATCGTCTCGCCCGGGCGCACAGAGAAGCTGAGCCGGTCGACGACGTCCACGTCTCCGTGGCGGTCGGGGAACCGGATGCTGAGGCTCTGCACCTCCAGCAGCGGCGGCACATCGGAGTCGAAGACCAGCCGGTCGGTCCGCACGCTCTCCGCGGCGCCGAGGCTCTGCAGGTGCCTGGCGAGCGCAGGGTCGGGCGCAACAGGGTCGAGCCTGTCGTCGGCGATGGCGCTCTCCTCGTCCTCTTCGAGGGCTCCTGCCTCGTCGAGAGACTCGGCGGTGACCAGGGATGCGGTCCCCGCGTCGGTGGGGAGCGACTCCGGTGCTGCCGCACGGCGGCGGATGCTCGGCCGCACCATCGCATCCGTCAGGCCTTCCGCGAGCACGTTCAGTGCGAGCACCGTGATGAGGATGAGAAGGCCAGGGAACAGCGTCGCCCACCAGCCGCCCGCGAGCAGCAGGTTCTTGCCGCTCGAGATCACGTTGCCCCACGACGGTGCCGGCTCCTGCACACCGGCGCCGATGAACGACAGGCTCGCCTCGAACACGATGGCGTCCGCCACGAGGATGGTCGCGAAGACGAGGATCGGGGCAGCGCAGTTGCGGAACACATGCTTGAGCAGGATGTAGGAGGTGCGCGCGCCGAGCACCCGCTCGGCCGCCACGTAGTCCTCGCCGAACTGGCTGAGCACATTGGCCCGCACGATGCGCGCCAGCTGCGGGACATAGAGGAAGGCGATCGTCGCGATGAGCACGGGGAGGCTCTTGCCGAACACGGCGACGAATACGATGGCGAGCGCGATCCCCGGGAACGACATGATGACGTCCAGGATGCGCATGATGCCCTCGTTGACCCACCGGTGCGCCGTCGCGGCGACGGCCCCGATGATGCCGCCGACGACCAGCGCGAGGGCCGTGGCGCCAAGGCCGATGGCGAGCGACGACCGGGCGCCGTAGATGAGGCGCGAGAAGATGTCGCGGCCGCTGCGGTCGGTGCCGAACCAGTTGTCGAACGACGGCGGCTGGGCGGGCACGCCCGATTTCAGCGGGTCGTGCGGGGCGATCAGCGGAGCGAAGACCGCCGCGAGCACCACGATGAGGAAGAAGATCAGCGAGATCTTCGAGGACAGAGGGAGTGCCGTGAAGCGCAGTCCGGGGGCGGAGAGGCGATCGGCGAGTGTGCGACGCATCGTTACACCGTCCTGATTCGAGGATTGACCACCAGATAGAGGAGGTCGACGATCGTGTTGACGATCACGAAGGTGAGAGCGATCGTGATGGTGACGCCCTGCACCAGGTTGGTGTCGCCCGCGGTGACACCGTTGAGGATGAGCTGGCCCATCCCGGGCAGGTCGAAGATCACCTCGATGACGATCGCGCCGCCGAGCAGGTAGCCGACCCGCAGGCCGAGCACGGTGATCGGGGTGATGAGGGCGTTGCGGAAGACGTTGCGGCCGATCACGACGCTCCGAGGCAGGCCGCTGCCGATGGCGGTGCGGACGTAGTCGCGGTCCAGCTCCTCCACCATCGAGGTGCGCACCACCCTGGTGAGGGATGCGGCGACCGGCACCGCGAGCGCGAGGGCTGGCAGGAACATCGACTGCAGCCAGCCGCCGAAGGAGTCCTGCGGGGACGTGTATCCGCCGGTCGGGAAGATGGGCCAGGTGAGGGCGAACTGCTGGATCAGCAGGATCGCGAGCCAGAACGACGGCACGGCGATACCGGCGATCGAGACGACGCGGATGACCTGGTCCGGCCAGCGGTCGCGGTAGAGGGCCGCCGTCACGCCGAGAACGGCGGCGAGCACGATCGCGATGATGAGGCCGAGGAAGGTGAGCTGCAGGGTGAGCGGGAACGCGGTCCCGATCAGTCCGCTGACCGACTGGCTCGGCGGCACGGTGTTACCGAGGTTGCCCTGGATGAGGTGGCCGAGGAACGCGAGGTAGCGGACGATGAGCGGATCGTTGTATCCGTTCTCCTGCCGCCAGGTGGCTTTGGCGGCGTCGCGCGCGCTCTCTCCGAGAGCGTTGGTCGCCGGGTCGGTCGGTGCGAACTGCAGCACGATGAAGACCAAGAGGGTGATCCCGAGGATCATGAACGGCAGGGCGATCAGACGCCTGCCTGCGAGGCGCACGAGTGCGACCATGCGTGACTCCTAAAGGGGCTGGAGGGAGGCGGCGGGGCCGGTGCGGCCGGCCCCGCCGTTGGGCGCTACTTCGTGGGTCCGACGCCGAGGAACGACAGGCCGGTCATCGAGATGGGCTTGAAGTCGCTGAGCGCCGTGGAGTCCCAGGCGGTCGGCAGCTTGCGGTGCAGCAGGGGGTAGAGCGGCACCTCATCCGAGACCAGGTCGTAGATCTGGCTCCAGATGTCGAGCTGCTTCGTGCGGTCGGTCGCCTGGGCGCCGTCGTTCAGGAGTTTCTGCAGCTTGTCGAACTCGGCTCCGGAGTTCCAGCGGTAGCGCTTCTGCGACCAGATGTTGTCGGCGTAGAACCAGCGCAGCAGCAGGTCGGCGTCGTTTCCGAAGACGGAGGGGTCACCGGGGGCGACCATCACCTCGAACTGGTTGTTGTCGACCTTCTTGTACTGGCCGGCGGACTGGCCGATGTCGAGCGTGGTGTTCACGCCCACCGCATCCAGGTCCTCCTTGATCAGCGGGGCGACGTCCTTGACCCAGCCGGTGTCGGTGGTGAGGAGCGTGATCGACAGGTTGGAGACGCCCGCGGCCTTCAGCAGCGACTTTGCCTTGGCCGGGTTGTGCTTGTAGACCGTCTTGGCCTTGACGTAGTCGGGGTGGTCGTTCTGCACATAGCTGGATGCGGCTTCGGCGTTCCCGAGCATCCCGTTCTTGATCAGCTTGTCCATGTCGATCGCGTAGAAGAGCGCCTGACGGACGCGCTTGTCGTCGAACGGCTTCATGGTGGTGTTGAACATCATGAACAGCACGCCGAACGACTGCACGGAGTCGGTCTTGACGACGCGGGAGAGCCCGTCGACGTTGAGGTACGGCACGTCCTCGATCGCGTTGACGCGCTTGGACTGCATCGCGCTGACGCGGGCGGACGGGTCGGCAAGCAGGTTCCAGGTCATGCTCGCCGCGAGGGCCGGGCGGGAGCCGTTGTACGCGTCGTGACGCTCGAAGGTGAGCTTGTCGTTCGCGGTCGCGGCGGTGAGCTTGTACGGGCCGGTGCCGGTGGGGAGGGCGTCGAACGCCTTCGGGTCCGCGGTGACGATGGCCTTCGGCACGACCTTGACCACGGAGATGCGCTCCGCGAACAGGGGGAACGGGTACGCGGACTTGAACTGAACGGTCGTGTCGTCGACCTTGGTGACGCTGTCCGGCGAGAGGAACGGGAGGAAGCCGGCGTAGAGCGACGCGTTCGCGGGGTCGAGCACGCGCTGGAAAGAGAAGAGGACATCGTCGACGGTGACCGTGCTGCCGTCGTGGAAGGTGGCTCCGTCGCGCAGGGACACCGTGTAGGTCGTGCTGTCGACCTGCTTCGGGAGCGCCTTGCCGAGGGCGGCGTACGCCTTGCGGGTGACCGGGTCGAGCTCGACCAGTCCTTCGAGGGTGTGCCAGTTGGCGGCCATCGTGAGGGCGCCGGTGGTGGTCATCGGATCGAAACCGGTGCCGAGCGCGTACGACATGCCCGCTGTGATGGTGCCGTTCTTGTCGACCGATCCCGCTGCTGCCGCGGTTCCGGCCTTGCCGGTGGTCGATGGCGGGCCGCTGCACGCTGCGAGCGCGGCGACGATGCCTGCCGCTCCTGTGGCTGCGAGGAAGGTACGTCTGCTCGTTTGCTTCTGGAGTGAATCTCTCAACATTGAACTGCCTCTCCTGAGATCGGACGTCTGATGTCCTACGTGGGTATACTGAAAGTAGTGCACATCCCGCGGAAAGGTCAAGTCCACAATGGCGATCGAGCCCACCACGACAGGAATGTTCTCCTCGGCCCCCAGCCAACGCCGTTCGTCGGTGACTGACCAGATCAAGGACTACATCCTCATCCACCGCCTGCAACCGGGGGACCTCCTTCCCACCGAAGCAGAGCTGTGCTCCGAACTCGGCGTGAGCCGGTCCAGCGTCCGCGAGGCGATGCGGACCCTCGCCGCCCTCGACATCGTCGAGGTGCGCCACGGGTACGGGACGTACGTCGGACAATTGTCCCTCGCTCCCCTGGTGGAAGGCCTCGTCTTCCGAGGCGTGCTCGGCCCCGAGGACGACTTCGCCGCGCTGCGCGAGGTGGTCGAGGTGCGTGAAGCGCTCGACCTCGCGATGGCGGAGCAGATCTGCAGAGCACTGCAGGGCACGAGCGATCCTGTGCTGCACGACGTGGTCGCAGCGATGGAGGACAAGAGCGGACGCGGCGAGCCGTTCGCCGAGGAGGACCGCGCCTTCCACTCCACCCTGCTCGCCCACCTCGACAACGCCCTCGTCGGCCAGCTCGTCACGGCATTCTGGGAGGTCAACACGGTCGTGTACCCGCGGCTCGGGCTTCCCCCGGCGGCCGGGCTCGACGAGACGGCCCGCGCGCACGGCGATATGCTGCGCGCCGCGGAGGCCGGCGATGTGGAGGCGTACCGCGAGGCGGTCGTGAAGCACTACATCCCGTTGCGCAGGGGGCTGGGCACCGCGTCCTGAGGTGCGCCGCGCTCGGCCGCACCAGGCTCGGCGAAAGCGTCGCGCAGCACGCGGAGTGAGAGCACGTCGTCGTCCACGCCACCGCCCTCGTGGGCGTTGTACGTCCAGCTGTGGATGACCTTCTCCCCCGCGTACGCGTTGTACGCGGCGTAGACGGTCGAGGGCGGGCAGATCGGGTCCATCAGCGCGACCGTGAACGTCGCGGGAGCATCGGCACGCGCGGCGAAGTTGACGCCGTCGAAGTAGGAGAGGGTGCGGTGCACCCGCTCCGCGCTGTCGCGGAAGTGCGCGAGGTAGTCGGCGATCTCGCGGAACGGCATCCTGTCGGTGATCACGGATGCGCGCGGGAAGTCGCAGAGGAACGGCACCCGCGCGATAACCTGCGCGATGCCGGGCACCAACCCGGCGACGGCGAGCGCGATCCCCCCGCCCTGACTCACGCCGAGCACCGCCACCCGCTCCGCGTCGACGACCTCGAACGAGCGGGCGGCCTCCACGGCGCGCACCGCATCGGTGAACAGGCGGCGGTAGTAATAGGTGGCCTTGTCTTCGACGCCCCTGGTGACGAAGCCGGGCATCTGCGGCGCCGTCGATCCGCTGTCCGGGGTGACGCCCCGTGACCCGCTCCAGCCCTGGCCGCGGGTGTCCATCTCGAAGTGCGCGTATCCGGCCGACGCCCAGAGCAGGTTCTCGACGGCGTCTCCGCGGCCGCGGCCGTAGCCGTGGAACTGCACCACGGCGGGCAGCGGGCCGTCCACGCCGCGAGGGATGCGCAGCCAGGCCGCGATCTCCTCGCCCTCGAAGCCGCCGAAGCGCACGTCGAACACGTCGACCGTGGCGAGTCCGGCATCCACCTGGACGACGCTCCTGAGCAGTGGATGCGAGCCGGCAGCGTCGATCGTGCCCGCCCAGAACTCGTCGAAGTCGTCCGGGACGGTCTGTGCACTGCGGTACGCGCGGAGTTCGGACTCTGGCAGGTCGAGGAACATGCTCTCACTTTCGGGGGGGGTTCCGGGGTGGGCGGTGCGGTCGCGGCGGGTGGTCAGTCTGGTTCGGCCGCGCGAGCGGGCGGCGTCTGCTGCTCGTCGTCGAACAGCGCACTGCGCACGATGGCGCGCGGATCGTAGCGGCGCGGGTCGAGTTTCTGCCAGTCGATGTCCTGGCCGACCTCGTCGGCGACGCGCTCCTTGAGACCGTCCGCCGTGGTTCGCAGCCTGCGCACCAGCTCGCCCAGCTTGGCCGCGTATCCGGGCAGCCGCGCCGGACCGACGAGGAAGGCTGCGATGACTCCCACGACGATCAATTTGTCGAACGTCAGACCGAACATGGGAGCGACCGTATCACAATTCGCGCTGGACATCAGACGTCTGATGTGCTTGAGTGACCGGGCGGCAACAGCCGCGAACCTCCACGAGAAAGGCCTCCCCCGATGTTCGCGAACCTCAACGGCTGGCACGCCCTCATCATCGTCGCCGTCATCCTCCTTTTGTTCGGCGCCCCCAAGATCCCCGCCCTCGCGCGCAGCCTCGGACAGTCGATGCGCATCTTCAAGAACGAAGTGAAGCCCGAGTTCACCGGCCGCGACGGCGAGCCGAAGACCCAGGGCAGCACCGAGGTCTGACCATGCGGCGGAGCACGAGCACGACGGCGCGCGCAGAGAAGCGCACGCGCACGCCGAAGGCCGAGGCCGGCCGAATGGCCATCGCGCAGCACCTCGCCGAGCTCCGCCGCCGTCTGTTCCGCTCGGCCGCCGCCCTGCTCGCCGGGGTGGTGGCGGGCTGGTTCGTCTCCACCCCGGTTCTGGATGCGCTCCGCGCCCCCATCGAGCAGGTCGCCGCGACCCAGCACCGCCTCGCAGAGCTCAACTACGACACCATCACCGGCGCATTCGACCTCAAGATGCAGGTGGCGATGACCGTCGGCGTCATCGTGTCGAGCCCGGTCTGGCTCTACCAGCTGTGGGCATTCCTCGTCCCGGCGCTCGACCGCAGGGAGCGGCTGTACGGGTTCGGCTTCTTCTTCACGGCCGTCCCGCTCTTCCTCGCCGGGTGCCTCGCCGGATGGTTCGTGCTTCCGCACATGGTCGGCGTGCTCACCGGGTTCGCCCCCGAGCAGGATGCGGCGATCGTGCAGGCCAAGTCGTACTTCGACTTCGTGCTCAAGCTGGTGGTGGCGATCGGCGTGGCGTTCGTGCTGCCGATCGTGGTGGTGATGCTGAACTTCGTCGGCGTGCTGCGTGCCTCCACCATCGTGCGGTCGTGGCGGGTGGCGGTGATCGCCATCGCGCTGTTCACCGCCATCGCCACGCCATCGGCAGACGTGCTCTCGATGGTCGGCCTCGCCGTGCCGATGGTCGCGCTGTTCTTCGCCGCCGCGGGAGTCGCGGCCCTGCACGACCGGCGCTCCGACCGCAGGGCGGCGGCGATCCTCGCCTCGTCCCCCGCCGAGCTCGTCTGAGATGGCACCACAGCCCCGACAACCCCCAGCCCGCGCGCATCCGGCGCCCAGCATCCCGGGCGTAGGCTGATCGGGTGACAGCAACAGCGACCACGCCCCGGACATCGAGCGCAACGGCACTCCTGGTCGAGACCACCCCCATCGACGACGTTCGTCAGCTCATCCCTTTCCTCGACGCCAGGCACCCGCTGCTGTGGCTCCGCAAGGGAGAAGGAATGGCGGGCATCGGCGAGGCGCTGCGGCTCGAATTCTCCGGCAACGACCGGATGCGCGCTGCCGCCGCCGCATGGAGAGAGGTCGTCTCGCAGGCGTCCGTCACCGACGCCGTCGGCAAGCCGGGCACCGGGCTGGTCGCGTTCGGCACGTTCGCCTTCGCCGATGACAGCACAGCGCCGAGCGTGCTGATCGTGCCCGAATTCGTGATCGGCCGCCGCGACGGGCGCAGCTGGATCACGCGCATCCGTCCGGCAGACGACGCAGACGGCGACGGCACCGGCGCACAGGGCGCTGGCGCAGCCGCGTCGCGGCTCCCCCGCCCCACTCCGTTCGGCGACGAGTACCGCCTCACCCTGCTTCCCGGTTCGCTCGGCAAGGAGGGCTACCGCGCCGCCGTGCAGGCTGCCGTCGACCGCATCCGGCACGGCGATCTGCGCAAGGTCGTGCTCGCCCGCGATCTCACCGGCCACCTCCCGCACGAGTCCGACGTGCGCCGCGCGCTGGTCGAGCTGGCGCTCGGCTACCCGGAGTGCTGGACGTTCGCTGTCGACGGCCTCGTCGGCTCCTCTCCGGAGACCCTGGTGCGCGTCGACCACGGCACCGTCAGCGCACGCGTGCTCGCCGGCACCATCTCCCGCGGGGCCGACAGCGTCAGCGACCACGACGCCGCCGTCACCCTGGCCAGCAGCACCAAAGACCAGGACGAGCACCGGTACGCGGTCTCGAGCGTCGTCGACGCCCTGCGTGAGCACAGCGCGGATCTCGCGGCGAGCGACCTGCCGTTCACGCTGAAGCTGCCGAACCTCTGGCATCTCGCGACCGACGTGCAGGGCACCCTGAGCGACGGGTCCAGTTCGCTCGACCTGGTCGACGCCCTGCACCCGACCGCTGCTGTCGCCGGCACCCCGACACGGGATGCGATGGCTGTCATCCACGAGCTCGAACCGTTCGACCGCGGCCGGTACGCCGGCCCCGTCGGCTGGGTCGGCGGAGACGGAGACGGCGAGTGGGCCATCGCGCTGCGCTGCGCTCAGGTCTCCGAGTCCGGCGACATCACGGCATATGCCGGCGCCGGCATCGTCGCGGACTCCGTGCCGGAGCGGGAGCTGGTCGAGACGACGATGAAGTTCCGTCCGGTGGTCGAAGCGTTCGGCTGATCGGCGCTAGGACGCCGCGAGCCTCCTCTTCTCCTCCTCCACGTCGTACTCGGGCGCTGGCCAGTCGAGGTTCATGCCTTCCAGGGCATCAATGAGCAGGTGCTGCACCGCCAGCCGGGCATACCATTTGCGGTCGGCGGGAACCACGTACCACGGAGCGCCGTCCGTCGAGGTGCGGTCGAAGACCACCTGGTACGCCGCCTGGTACTCGTCCCAGAGTTGCCGCTCGTCCACATCCCCCGGGTTGTACTTCCACTGCTTCTCCGGCCGCTCCAGCCGGTCGGCCAGGCGGGCGCGCTGCTCGTCCTTGCTGAGGTGCAGCATCACCTTCACGATCGTGGTCCCGCTCTCCCGCAGTTCCTCCTCGAAGCCGTTGATCGCGCCGTAGCGCCGCTCGATCTCGTCGGCGGGGGCCAGCTGCCGCACCCGCCCGATCAGCACGTCCTCGTAGTGCGAGCGGTCGAAGACCCCGACCTGGCCTGCGGACGGCACCTCGCGGTCCACGCGCCAGAGGAAGTCGTGCGCCAGCTCTTCCGGCGTCGGCTTCTTGAACCCGGCGTACCGCACCCCGCCGGGGTTGACCGCCCCGACGACATGGGAGACGATGCCGCCCTTGCCTGCCGTGTCCATCGCCTGCAGCACGAGCAGCAGGCTGCGCTTGTCGCCGACGGTGCCCGCCGCGTACAGCCGCTCCTGGAGGTCGGCGAGGATCCCGGCCCCCTCGGCGAGCGCCAACTCCCCGTCGGACTTGTGCCCGTCGAACCCGGGCTTCGCCGCCGCATCCTGAGCGTCCAGCCGGAAACCGGGACCGACGCGCAACGCGTCCTTCGGGTCCGTCGTCCAGTACCCTTCACGACCCACGGTGACCTCCTCGTTCGCGTGGGCCTCATCCTACGACCAGGTCAGCGACGGGATGCGGTGTCCACGACAGGGTCGAACGCCGAGGGCGGGTAGAACACGACCGTCGGCGCCGCTCCGCCGGGGAACGCATCCTCGAACTCCGCCTCTGCAGCAGCGTCGTCGAACGAGACGTCGAGGATCTCCCTCCACTGCCCGTCCGCCATCTGCTGCACCGTAGCCTCCCAGGTGACCCCCGGCGTCTCCTTCGCCTGCAGCCGGAAGTGGATGCCCACCGCCCTGCGGCGCTTCAGGAGCGACAGCAGGCCGCGGTAGACGGCGAACCGCTCCACCGTGGTGAACCACGGCTTCAGGCTGCGCACGAGCACGTCGGCGTTCCAGAGGATCGTCGTGGCGAACCCCGCCCGCGACTGGTAGACGTCGACCGCGATAACACCCGGGATGCGCCGGAGCGTCTGTCGGAGCGTCCCGCGCGTGATCCCCTCCTGCACCGTGCTGTGCAGGTAGAACGGCACGGACGGCTGCGGACCGAGGCCGCCCGTGCGCAGCATGGCGTGGTCGACGACGGTCTGGCCCTGGCCGAAGTACACCGCGAGCTCGTCGAGCATGGACGCGACGAGCGCATCCGGTGACTGCTCCTCGATGGCTTTCGCCGTATCCGCGTACGCCGTCGACTGGTGCAGCGCGCCGAGCCGGAAGCCGACGGGGAGCAGCGGGCCGGCCTTCACCGTGACGAAGCGGTCCGTCCCCTGCGCGGAGAGCGGCGGGCGCACCGGGTTCTCCCTGCCGTCGATGCGCGGGACGATGTCGAGCACGTGCTCGATGGCGAGCACCCGAACACCGTCCGGGATGTGCACCCGCCCGAGCGGGGTGCCCGCCACCACGAGATGCGCCACGGTGAGGCCGGCGCGGGTCGCACGGTCGGCAACCTGCGCCGCCACCATGCCACCGAGGCTGAACCCGGCGAGCAACACGGGCTCGCCCGGTCGGATGCCCGCATGCAGCATCGTCGCGATGGCGGCGCGGGTGGCGGTCGGCTCCTGCTCTGCGCCGATCACGAGATCGGCGGTGAGGTCGTTGGGGGCGGCGCCGGCACGCGGGTGCCAGGACTTGGTGCTCGGGAACTGGACGATCCAGTGCCGCAGCCCGTGCGCATCCACCCGGCTCGCCACACGGATGAGGCCCACGTCCGCCCGGTCGTCGAGGTCGGGGTCGCAGAGGTCGTCGATCTCACGCTGGCTGAGGAACACCTCGCGCAGACTCCGGATGCTGTGGCGGCGGAGCGCGCCGGCGGCCAGCCCCGGATAGCCGAGCGGGTCGGGATACGGCTGGAGGTCGAGGCCAAGGAGTCCCGCCGGCACATCCACCAGCCCGGGGGACGGCGTGTACTCGCGGGGCGCCTGCGGGTCGCGCCACCAGTCGAGGAAGTCCAGGATGTGCGGGAACGCCCCCGAGAGGAAGGCGTCGTAGCGGAGGATGTCCGCGTCGTGGCCGTCGCGCAGCAGCCCGCGTCTGCGCCCCAGATTCACCACCTTGCGGAGCACGGCGGGAAGCGTGAACACCGCGAGATAGGGGCGGGCACGCCAGCGCGCGGAGAACAGCCCGGCGATGCTCGTCGCCAGCAGTAGCGGTCCGAACAGCACCCCGGCGAGGCGCGCGACGCCGCCGACGAGCCGCGGCGCGAGCTGCAGGTAGAGCGAGCTGCCCGCGAGCCGACGCGACCGGCGGTTCGCCGGCGGCAGCAGCCGGAACGGGTACGGGATGCGCTGCGCCAGCACGATCGCGAACCACACCCACGCGATCCCCGCCCAGAGCAGCCAGGCGACCAGCGCGACCACGGCGACCGCCACACCGAGCACCAGCAGCACGAGCCCGGCGGCCACGGCCACCGGCACCCCGACCACCAGCCAGAGGACGAACAGCGCTGTCGCAGCAGCGCTCCTGCCGCGCCACGTGTGCGGTGGGATCTGCGGCAGCATGGCGTCAGCCTAACCCGCTGCCTCCGACAGGCGGTGTCCGCAATGTATGCATTGGATTGGTTTTGCTAGCGCCGTGCCCGACGCGAGCACTAGCGTGTGCTCAGATGCCGCACCGGGCGGCTCGTCGGAAGGGCAGTCAGACCATGTGGAACAACTTCTGGAACGTCATTTGGCTCATCTTCTGGGCCTTCGCGTTCATCGCATACCTGTTCGCACTGTTCGCGATCATCGGTGACCTGTTCCGCGACCGTAAGCTGAACGGCTGGTGGAAGGCAGTCTGGGTCATCTTCCTGATCTTCCTGCCCTTCCTCACGGCGCTCGTCTACCTGATCGCGCGCGGCCGCGGCATGGCGGAGCGGCAGGCACGGGATGTGCAGCAGGCCCAGGCGCAGGCGGACGACTACATCCGCCAGGTCGCCTCCGCCTCCCCCGCCGACGACATCGCCAAGGCCAAGCAACTGCTCGACCAGGGCGTCATCAGCGCCGGAGAGTTCGACGCGCTCAAAGCGAAGGCGCTCGGCAACAAATTCTGATCGGCACGCTTCGAGTCCATCCGGGCGCGACGTCCAGCAGGTCTGGACGCCGCGCCCGTCGTGCGTTGGCGCCCCCGTAAGCTATACTCATATTTGACATGGGAGACTTCACAGTGTGAACTTCCCGCATCCATCACCACAGCGATCTGCATCCCAGACGCTCCGATCCCACATCCGCGACATTCGTTCTCGCAATGGCTTGAATTCGAACTCGGCGGATGTAATATTCATGTATGCCTGTACCCATTACCGAGACCGTCAGCCCACGACGGCTCATCAGAGACGAAGTTTTCCTTCGCCTGCTCGACGCGATCGTCGACGGCGATCTCACCCCCGGCGAGCAGCTCTACGACGCTGAGATCGAGAAGTGGGTCGGGGTGTCCCGCACTCCGGTGCGCGAGGCGCTGAACCAGCTCGCGTCCATGGGCCTCGTCGAGATCATGCCGCAGAAGCGCACGCGCGTCACCCCGATCGACACCGTCCGCCTGCGCGGGCTCATCGAAACGGTCGGCACGCTCCTCCACGGCGTCGTCCGCGACTCCACCGCCCTCCTCACCGACGACGACAAGGCCACGCTGCGCGACTTCGCCGCCAGGGCCACCAGCGGAGACGACCTCGGGGCGCTCATCCGAGACAAGTCGTTCGCCGACGACTTCATCAACGTCTACGTGCGCAGGCTCGACAACAAGACCGTCGCCCGTCTGCTCAACCGCCACCTTCCCGAGATCCGCCGGGCGCTCATCGCGGCCCCCAGCACCAGCGCCTTCGAGGCGAGCCTGCCGTACCTCACCACGATCGTGGAGGCGTCCGTCGCCGGCAACGCCGACAAGGCGGCCACCGCCGTGGACGGCTACTGGTCCAAAGCACTCGCTCAGCTCGTCGACGAGTTCGCCGCGCTCGAGAAGAAGGAGAACTGATGCCGCTCCCCGTCAAAGACACCGCGCCGGTCGAGCGTCAGCTCCTCCGCGATGTCGTGTACAACCGTCTCTACGACGGCATCCTCGACGGCACGCTCGAACCGGGTGAGACCCTCCTCGACGAGAAGCTGACCGCCTGGCTCGGCGTCTCCCGCACCCCGATCCGCGAAGCGCTGATGAAGCTCGCCGAGATCGGACTCGTCGAGATGGCCCCGAACCGGTACACCCGCGTCGCGCCGATCGACATGCGCGCAATCGACGAGGCCGTCTACATCTCCGGGCTCCTGCACGAGCGTGCGGCGCGCAACGCGGTCCCCGCGCTCGACAACGCGGCGGTCTCACGGCTCGACAAGCTGGCCAAGGAGGCGAAGAAGCTCGCCAAGTCCGGCGACCTCCCCGCACTCGGGCACGCGCTCAACGAGTTCTTCCTCGAATTCGAGCGGAACACCGGCAACGACGTCCTGGTGAGCGTGAGCGAGGGCCTCAGCCCGCAGCTGCTGCGCTACATCAGCGTCTGGCAGCGCCCGTTCGACACCGACGACCTCCCCGCGCGCATCGCGGAGATCGCGGCGGCGGCGAAGGAGCGCGACGGCGAGAAGGCCGGCGACCTGGTCAAGGCCCTCTACGCCCCCTCGCACGCCCAGTTCCTCGCCGATTACCGGCGCACGGACGCCGAGATCGACGACACCCCCATCGTCTAGCTCCGGCTCCGGCTCCGGCTCCGAATAATCGAGTCCGGACTTTTGCACGCGACACCCCGTGTCAGCCGTGCATAAGTCCGGACTCGATTGTGTTTCGGCCGAGGTCAGGGGTCAGACGAGGAAGTCGACGGCGGAACGACCGCCGACCACCGACCGGATGTACGCGGCGACCCGCTGGTGATCCGGGTGGTCGACGTAGCGCTGCAGTGCATCCTCGTCGGCGAAGTCGCTGATCAGCACGACGTCGAAGTTGTCCGCGCTCAGCGCGTTCACCCCGACCTCCAGCGCGAGGATCTCCGGGATGGTCGCCGGCAGCGACTCCAGGCCGGCCTTCACGGCCGCGGCCTGCTCCGCACGCTCGGAATCATCCGAGGTGGCGAGCTTCCACGAGACGACATGGCGAATGGTCATCGGACCTCCAGGAGTGCGGTGCGGAGACGCGCAGGATCGACGCGCCAGTAGGTGTGGACCCTGCCATCGACGAGCACCACGGGGATGTCCTCGACGTACTGCGCGTGCAGCTCGGGCTCCTCCAGGATGTTCCGCTCGTCCACCACCACGGTCGGCGCTCCGGGAGGCAGGTCGCCGATCACGGCGCCGATCACCTCACGGGCGTCATCGCAGAGGTGGCACCCCGGCTTGCCGATCAGGGTGAGGGAGACGCTGGACACGCATCCAGCCTATCCGGATGCGGGCAGCAAAAAGCGTCGGTCCCGAGGGGCCGACGCCTGAGCTGCAGACCGAGGTCTACTTCTTGTTGCGACGCTGGTGGCGCGTCTTGCGAAGAAGCTTGCGGTGCTTCTTCTTCGCCATACGCTTGCGACGCTTCTTGATAACGGAACCCACGTAGACCTCACAAAGTTAGGGGGCTGGCCGCGGAATGCGCGGCGACACAAGCCAACAGTCTACCCGACGTCACGCTGTGTCGGCGACGTGATTCTCAAGAGCCTGTGTTACGGCCGATTCCGGCACCCGGAAGGAGCGCCCGAAACGGATGGCGGGGAGTTCCCCCGAGTGCACAAGGCGGTACACGGTCATGCGGGAGACGCGCATCATGTCGGCCACCTCGGCGACCGTCAGGAAGCGCACATCCGAGAGTTCGCGTGCCATCTGCCAAGTCCTTCTTCTGCTGTCATGGTACTCGTGTGACACGAGTGGTGACACGAACTCTAGAACCCGCCGGGGCTCGCAGACAAGTGGAGGTCGTGCAGTGGTCAGTCGCGACGCCATTTGCGGGGCGTCACGCGCTCTACGGCGGTGGTCACCCGGTGGCCGGTGTCGGCGAGCACCTTGCCGACCGTGCTCGCGAACTCACGCGTCTCGTCGGCCAGCTGGTCTTCGATCGCCGCGAGGTCGACATCGGATGCCGTGAAGGGAATGACCCAGTCCTCGACGGCCTCCAGGGGTGCAGCATCCAGCCGGTAGTAGCGGTGCTGTCCCTCCTCGCGCACCGAGACGAGCCCGGCCTCGCGCAGCACCTTGAGGTGCTTGGAGACGGTCGGCTGGCTCAATTCCAGTGTCGACACGATCTCGGAGACCGATATCTCTCCGGAGGAATGGACATCGTCGGCATGGCGGTCGAGAAGCACTCGCAGGATGTCGCGCCGCGTCGCATCCGCGATCACGTCAAAGATGTCGGCCATCACCCCAGGCTAGTCACTCGCCCAGCGGAGTACCATGTCCCAAGCTGTCGGCGGGAGGAACGGTCATGCGAGCGACACAGACGTCCGGGCGGATGAGCCTGACGCCGGCCGGTCGGATGCGCGACGGCATCAACGGTTTCGCGAGCAGGAGCCCTTCGCGGTTCGCGATCCTCGTCTTCACCCTGCTGATCCTGGTCTTCACGCTGCTCTTCTCGCTGCCGATCGCCACCACAGCCCGGTCGACCACCCCGCTCGCCGACGCGCTCTTCACCGCGGTCAGCGTCATCTGCGTGACCGGACTCTCCACCGTGGACATGGCGACGCACTGGAGCGTCTTCGGCCACCTGCTGGTGTTCTTCGGCGTGCAGATCGGCGCGGTCGGCGTGCTGACGATGGCGAGCATCCTGGGCCTGGTGGTCTCGCGCAAGCTGGGGCTGCGCGCCAAGCTGATGGCCGCGAGCGACAGCAACCCGCTGCGCATCCACGCCGGCCCGGTGGCAGAAGGACAGGCCGTTCGGCTGGGCGAGGTGGGCAAGCTGCTCATCACGGTGGCCCTCAGCATGGTGGTGATCGAGGGCGTGGTCGGGCTTCTGCTGCTGCCCAGGATGCTGATCGCCGGGATCCCGTTCGGCACGGCGCTCTGGGAGAGCATCTACTACGCGGCGATGGCGTTCACGAACACCGGGTTCACGCCCAACGCGGAAGGTCTCGCCCCGTTCGCCGAGGACTTCTGGTTCCTCGGCGCGCTGATGATCGGCGTCTTCCTCGGGGCGATCGGCTTCCCGGTGATCCTCGCCATCGCGACGAACCTGCGCAAGCGTCGCCGCCGCTGGTCCATCCACGTGAAGCTGACGCTGGTGACCTCGGTGATCCTGCTGGTCGCCGGCGCCGTGCTCTACATCGTCCTCGAGGCGGACAACCCGAAGACGTTCGGCCACCTGGATGCCGGCCACACCGTCTTCCAGTCGCTGTTCCTGTCGACGATGGCCAGGTCGGGCGGGTTCTCCACGGTGCCGATCGACGACCTGCACGGCTCGAGCCTGCTGGTGACCGACATGCTGATGTTCATCGGCGGCGGGTCCGCATCCACGGCCGGCGGCATCAAGGTGACGACCCTCGCGGTGCTGTTCCTCGCGGCGTTCGCGGAGGCGCGCGGGGTGGAGTCGATGGATGCGTTCCGTCGCCGCATCCCGATCGACGTGCTGCGGCTGTCGGTGGCTGTGGCGCTGTGGGGTGCCACGATCGTGGCGGTGTCGAGCATCCTGATCCTGCAGATCACCAAGGCGCCGCTCGACCACGTGCTGTTCGACGTGATCTCCGCGTTCGCCACATGCGGCCTGTCGACCGGCCTGACGGAGAAGCTGCCGGATGCGGGGGTGTACGTGATGGCGGCCACGATGTTCTGCGGGCGCGTTGGTACAGTGACACTCGCCGCGGCGCTCGCCCAGAGCCAGCGCAAGCAGCTGTACCAGAACCCTGAGGAGAGGCCGCTCGTTGGTTGACCGGATCAAGCACAACGCTCCCGTCCTGGTGATCGGGCTCGGCCGCTTCGGCGCAGCGACGGCGGGAGAGCTCGACCGGCTGGACCGCGAGGTGCTCGCCATCGACACGGACGCCGGGCTGGTGCAGAAGTGGGCGGACAGGGTGACGCACACGGTGCAGGCCGACGCCCGCTCGATCGAGACGCTGCGCCAGATCGGGGCGGAGGACTTCTCCATCGCCGTCGTCGCTGTCGGCTCGTCCATCGAGGCGAGCGTGCTCATCACCGCCAACCTGGTCGACCTCAAGGTGCCGCAGATCTGGGCCAAAGCCATCTCGCAGTCGCACGGCAAGATCCTGGAGCGCATCGGCGCCAACCACGTCATCTACCCCGAAGCGGAGGCCGGCGAGCGCGTCGCCCACCTGGTCTCCGGCCGGATGCTCGACTTCATCGAATTCGACGACGACTTCGCCCTGGTCAAGATGTACCCGCCGAAGCCGATCCGCGGCATCAACCTCACCGAGTCCGGCGTACGCACGAAGTACCACATCACCGTCGTCGGCGTGAAGAGCCCCGGCAAGCCGTTCACCTACGCGACGGCGGACACCGTGGTCTCCAACCACGACCTCATCATCGTCTCCGGCTCCTCCTCCGACATCGAGCGCTTCGCCGCCCTCGACTCCTGACCGGCGCCGCGCCTGCCGCGCCGCCCCAACCCCGCGCCGCTCGGCCCTGCTCGGCTGCTGTGCCGAAGCCGTTGAGCCGGGACTTGTGTACGCGACACACCGGCGCTAGGTGTGCATAAGTCCCGGCTCGATGGCTGGGTTGTGGACAACCTCAGGTGGGGGCCGAAGCGCCGGCAAGGTGGGGGGATGGAGCGCGGAACAGACCGAACAGCCGGAACAGCGGGACTAGGCGAAACAGCGGAGCTCGGCGGAGAACTCGACGCAGCGGGGTTCACGTACGCGAGGGCCAGAGCGGCAGGATACAGTCGGCGCCGGGTAGACCATCCTGATCTCCAGCGGCCGTTCCGCGGGGTCCGGACAGTGGATGCCGACCCCGACGACCACATCGAGAAGTGCCGGGCCTATGCGGCGCAGCGGCGGCACGGCCACTACTTCAGTCACGAGTCCGCGGCACTGATCCACCGGATGCCGCTGCCGTATCGCCATCACCCGAGTCGCGTGCACTTCGCCGTGTTCGCACCCCACTGGCCGCCCCGGATGAACGGGGTTGTTCCACACGAGTTGAAGAGTTCCGGCCACCGCGTCGTGACTGTCGACGATCTGGCGTGCGTCTCCCCCGAAGACACCTGGGCTCAGCTTTCGGAGCGACTCGATGTGGCGGAGCTCGTCGCGATCGGTGATTTCCTGATCACGGGCGACGAGCCGTATTCCGGTCAGCCCAGCCCGCTGGGGCGCGCCGAGTTGGAAAGGGCTGTTCGGCACCACGGGCGGCGGCGCGGCGTGCAGTCGCTCCGCGTCGCTGTCGAGCTGGTCCGCTACGGCTCTCTGTCGCCGCAGGAATCCGTCCTGCGAGTCGCGCTGGTCCGCGCTGCACTTCCGGAGCCGGAGCTCAACTTCCGCGTGACCCACGGCGGCCGACTTGTCGCGATGGTCGACCTCGCGTATCCGGAGGCGCGGACGGCCATCGAGTACCTCGGTGACCATCACCGCACGGATGCCGACCTCTACCGGGCAGACATCCACCGGCGCGAGCGTCTCGCATCCATCGGCTGGAACACCGTCTTCATCACGGCTGCCGACCTCGCGGGACCGGTCCCCCGCGCTGTCCCACTCATCCGCGCGGCTCTCAGGCGATCGAGCCGGGACTTATGCACGCCCGAGCCCGGCGTGTCGCGTGCATAAGTCCCGGCTCGATGGCTGCGGAGCGGAGACGGCGGCCGCAGGTCAGGAGGCGGCGAGCTCGCGGGAGCGGGCGAGGGCGGCGTCGGTGGCGCGCGTGAAGAGGGAGGCGAGGTCGGCGTCGGCGAGGACGGCGATGGCGCGCTCCGTGGTGCCGCCGGGGCTCGTGACGCGGCGGCGGAGCTCTGCGGGGTCCTCGCCCGAGGAGACGAGGAGCTCGGAGGCGCCGAGGAAGGTGCCGTTGACCAGGGTCGCCGCCTGCTCCGGCGTGAAGCCCTTGGCGACGGCAGCGGCGGTCAGCTGCTCGATCAGGAAGAACACGTATGCGGGGCCGGAGCCGGAGATGGTGCCGAGCGCATCCAGCTGGGATTCGGGGACCTCGACCACTTCGCCCACCGTCTCGAACAGCGTGCGCACCAGCGCGAGGTCGTCCGGCCGCGTGCGGTTGCCTCCGCTGATGCCGGTGACCGCCTTGCCGACCACCGCTGGGGTGTTCGGCATCGACCGCACCACGGTCACGGTCTGCGGCAGCAGCGACTCGAACGTCGCCGTCGTCACACCGGCCGCGACGCTCACGACCACGGCGCCGGGGGTGAGGGATGCGCCGATCTCGCGCAGCAGGTCGGGCACCATCGCCGGTTTCACGGCCACGATGACGATCTCGGCGCCGTCCACGGCGAGGCGGTTGGCGTCGGCCTTGGTCTCGGTGGCGTACGCGGTCACCCCTGCTGTGCCGGAGAGTTCCGCGGCGCGCGCCGCCGAGCGGTTGGTCACCCGGATGCCGCCCTGGACGGTGACACCGGGCGCGAGGAGACCGCTGAGGATGGCGCGGCCCATGGAGCCTGCTCCGAGCATGGCGATCGTCGGGAGCGTGACGTTCTGCGTGTCGGTCATGCTCGCCATCCTAGGATGTTGCCATGAGCGCATCGGGTGGAACCAGGGCAATCGTCGCGGCCTTCGCCGCCAACCTCGGGATCGCCATCACGAAGTTCATCGCGTGGGCCTTCTCCGGCTCGTCGTCGATGCTCGCGGAGGGTGTCCACTCCGTGGCGGACTCCGGCAATCAGCTGCTCCTGCTGCTCGGCGGACGCCAGGCGAAGAGGAAGGCGGACAAGGAGCATCCCTTCGGCTACGGCCGCGAGCGCTATGTCTACGCGTTCGTCGTCTCGATCATCCTGTTCTCGGTCGGTGGCGTGTTCTCCCTGTACGAGGGCATCGAGAAGCTGACGCACCCGCATCCACTCGAGAACTGGTGGCTTCCGCTGCTGGTGCTGGTCATCGCGATCGGCCTCGAGTCGTTCTCGCTCCGCACGGCGGTGCACGAGTCCCGCCCGCACAAGAAGAGCATGTCGTGGCCGCAGTTCATCCGCCGCGCCAAGGCCCCCGAGCTGCCGGTCGTGCTGCTCGAGGACGTCGCCGCGCTCACCGGTCTGGTGTTCGCGCTGCTGGGCGTCGGCCTCACGATCATCACGCACAACGGGGTGTGGGATGCGATCGGCACGCTCCTCATCGGCGCGCTGCTGATCACCGTGGCGGTCATCCTGGGCATGGAGACGAAGAGCCTGCTGGTGGGCGAGGGCGCGAGCGACGAAGACGTCGCGGCCATCGAGAAGGCGATCCTCGACGGCGACGAGGCCGAGCGCATCATCCACATGAAGACGCTGTACCTCGGGCCGGACGAGCTGCTGGTGGGCGTGAAGCTCGCGATCTACGGCGAGCGCAGGCTCTCCGAGGTCGCTGCGGCCATCGACAGCGTCGAGCGCCGCATCCGTGCCGCCGTGCCGTCCGCGCGCGTCATCTACATCGAACCGGATGTGTGGATCGACCCCAACGAGAAGCACCCGGCCACGGACGCCATCGTCATCAAGGGCCTCGAATGACCCGCCGCGCCGTCGTGCTGCAGCACGACCCCACCATCCACCTCGGCAACATCGGGCCGGTGCTGGCCGAGCACGGCTACGAGGTCAGCGTGGTCGACGCGACGACAGAGGACCTGACGGCAGTGGATGCGGAGACGGCCGACCTCCTCGTCATCCTCGGCGGCGAGATGGGCGCATACCAGACGCGCGAGTTCCCGCACTTGGCGCACGAGCAGGCCCTCATCAGGCAGAGACTCGACACCGAGCTCCCGACGCTCGGGGTGTGCCTCGGCGCGCAGCTCATGGCCGGCGCCCTCGGCGAGCGCGTCTACAAGGGCGGCACGATGCAGATCGGCTTCCGCAGGGTCGAGCCGACGGCGGCGGGAGCGGAGTCGCCGATCAGGCACTTCGACGGCGTCCCCGTCGTGGAGTGGCACGGCGACACGTTCGACTTGCCGGAGCGCGCGACGCTGCTCGCCTCCTCGAGCGACTACTCCAACGAGGCGTTCGCGATCGGGGACTTCGCCCTCGCCGTGCAGTTCCACCCGGAGGTCACCGACGAGATGCACGAGCGCTGGGTGTCCGACGGGTACAACGAGCTGGACGAGCACGCGATCGACCCCGACGCCATGCGCCGCGAGCAGTACTCGGCGGCGATGCAGGCCGCATCCCGTGCCGCGTTCTCGGAGTGGCTGGCGCAGCTACCGTAGCGCGCCGCCGCCTACGCCCGCGCCGCGCGCGCCGCCGCGCCCTCAGCGCTTCGCGCGGAAGAAGTCCAGCAGCAGGTCGGCGCAGTCCTCGGCCAGCACACCCGCGTACACCTCGACCCGGTGATTCAGCCGGCGGTCGCGCAGCACGTCGTACACCGACCCCGCCGCCCCCGCCTTCTCGTCCCAGGCGCCGAACACCACGCGCGGCACCCGGGCGGCCAGCACGGCGCCCGCGCACATCACGCACGGTTCGAGGGTGACGACGAGCGTGCATCCCTCCAGGTGCCAGTCGTCCCTGGATGCTGCTGCCTCGCGCAGCGCGAGCACCTCCGCGTGGGCGGTCGGGTCGTTGTGCAGCTCGCGCTCGTTGCGGCCGGTCCCGATGACCTCCCCGCGCTCGTCGACGACCAGAGCGGCGACCGGGACGTCGCCGGTGTCGAAGGCGAGCCGCGCGTCGGCGATGGCGCGGCGCATCCACTGCTCGTAGTCGTCGGGGACGGCCAGACTCACGCGGGCTCCTCACGGGGGAAACGTCGGTTAGCCTTGAGCCTATGCGAGTGCACGTTGCCGACCACCCCCTCATCACCCACAAGCTGACGGTGTTGCGCAACAAGCACACCCCGTCTCCGGTGTTCCGCGCGCTCACCGAGGAGCTCGTGACACTGCTCGCGTACGAAGCGACCCGCGCCGTCAAGGTCGAGCCGGTCGAGATCGAGACGCCGGTCACCACCACCACGGGCGTCACCCTCAGCGAGCCGCGTCCGCTGGTCGTCCCCATCCTGCGTGCAGGACTCGGGATGCTCGAGGGCATGGTCCGCCTGATGCCGACCGCAGAGGTCGGCTTCCTCGGCATGGCGCGCAACGAGGTGACGTTCGAGCCGACCACGTACGCGGAGCGCCTCCCGGACGACCTCTCCGACCGCCAGTGCTTCGTGCTCGACCCGATGCTCGCAACGGGAGGCTCGCTCGGCGCCGCCATCGAGTTCTTGTTCAAGCGCGGAGCTGTCGACGTCACCGCCATCTGCATCCTCGCCGCCCCGGAGGGCATCGCCGCCCTGGAGAAGGCGACGGAGGGCCGCGACGTGACCATCGTGCTCGGCGCCCTCGACGAGCGCCTCAACGAGAACGGCTACATCGTGCCCGGCCTCGGCGACGCCGGTGACCGCCTCTACGGCACGGTCTGACCCGTCCACCCCTGCTGACGGCAGCCACGAATGCGACAGAGACGTCGCAACATTCCGTAATGATTTGACACGGGCCGTCACGGGACGCTTTACTTCAATGCATGACTGACAACTCGCGTACCCTGACCTCCTTCGAGGCCCCTGGGGATGCCGGCATGATGATGCCCGGCCGCGACTCGGTCATGTGTTGCCGAATGTGTCGCTAATCTGACGACCCTTCGCCGAGCCAGCCGCCCGCCGACCCACTGAGTCGGGACAGGGCTACCAGCTCCCCGGATGCGCCACACTCACGCATCCGCACACCGGCCGCTCTCAGGCCCAACACACACTCGCGAATCCTCGCACCCCGCCACCTACCTGTACACGTCGAACGTTTCGACGCCACCGGGGACGCCGTATCCGGCAGGGGATTCACCGCATCATCGCAAAGGACCCATCCCATGTCTCTGGCAACCATCGACACCGCGTACTCCCCCAGCCGTCACCTCGCAGCAGCCCCGGCTCCCGCACCTGCGGTTCCGACGCCGGCCGCCGCCCCCGCCGTCCCAGCCACCCAGATCCGCGCCGTGCCGAACGGCACAGAGGCCCGCGGATTCGTCCTCTATGTCGGCATCGACGAGGCCAAGGCCGCAGCAGCCGGCACCGATCTCGGCCGCATCGTCGAAGCCCTGAAGCGCCTCACCGCCGAGATCGCACCGTCCGCCGAGACGTACGCCGCCGTCGCACTCGCTCCAGAAGGAGCCGGTGGACGCGACGTGGATGTCGTCCGCCTCGCCCTGCAGGACCCCTCCGCCATCGCCAAGCACCGCCACCAGGTGACGCCGGACGAGGACGAGGACCGCGCATCCGGTGGCGTCGTCGTCGACATCTCGCGCAAGCGCCTCCTCCTCGACAACCAGACCGCCGCGCTCACCTACAAGGAGTTCGAGCTCCTGCAGTACCTGGTGCTGCGCGAGGGCCGCACCATCGAGCGCGCCGAGCTGATCTCGTCGCTGTGGGGCTCCGCGGACGACGAGGTGCCGAACGAGCGCACCATCGACGTCCACGTGCGCCGCCTGCGCTCGAAGCTCGGACGGTACGAGGACATCGTCCGCACCGTCCGCGGCGTCGGCTACCGCTTCGACCGTCACGCCGACGTGTCCATCCGGCACGCGTCCGCCCCCTCCCCCGACCTGTTCTAAGCCGCCACGCCATCGAGTCCGAAGTTCTTCACGGTGCCACTCGGCGTGGCACGTGAATAACTTCGGACTCGATTGTTCGGGTCAGGCGGAACGCTGGTAGGCGCGGAAGGCCGAGGTGGCGAGAGCGGCCATCACGACGGTGAGCGCGGCGAGCAGGCCGACGTGCAGCCAGAGCGACGGCCAGTCGGGATGCGCGGAGAGCGCCTGACGGCCGACGATCACCGCCCACTCGAACGGGTTGTACGCCGCGACGTTCTGCACCCACTCCGGGGAGAGCTTCGTGTTCATGATCGCGGAGCTGAGGAACATCAGCGGCAGCGTGATCAGCTGTGAGATGCCGATCAGCGCCGTCTGCTCCTTCGCCAGCAGCGCGACCGCGTTCGAGAGCGAGCAGAACACCGCCGTCAGCAGCACGACCGCGAGCAGCAGCAGCACGATCCCGGTGAACCCGCCCTCGAACCGTGCCCCGGCCCAGAACGCGATCCCGAGCACGACGAGCGACTGCACCACGGCCAGGATCGACTGGTAGACGAGGGTGGACACGATCATCGCCGGACGGCTGGTCGGCGACGTGAGGAACCTGTCCATCACACCGCGCTGCATGTCCTGGATGTAGACCGTGCCCGACCACGCGCTGCCGAACAGCGCCATCATCATCACGATCCCGGGCGTCAGGAACTCCAGATAGCTCTGCCCGTTGCCGAAGCCCGGGATCTGCACGACAGCCTTGAACAGCTGCCCGAACAGCAGCAGCCAGATGATCGGCTGCACCAGGTTCATCACGAGGAACACCGGCATCCGCCAGGCAGCGCGCAGCAAGCGCGCGGTCAGCACGGCGGTGTGGGTGAAGAACGACGGCCCGGACGCCGTGCGCTCCGAGTGGATCCTGGTGGGGGCGATGGCGGTCATGATGCGTTCTCCAATGCTGCGTCCTGCGCGGTCTCCTGAGCTTTCGTGAGGGTGCGGCCGGTGTGCCGCAGGTAGACGTCGTCGAGGCTCGGCCGTGCGACGGTCGCGGACGCGACGGCGACGCCTGCTGCCTCGAGCGCTGCGAGCGCGAGCGGAAGCGTGGCGGCGCCGCTGTCTGCGCGGGCGCGCAGGGTGCGGCCGTCGCCGCCGACCTCGCTCAGCGCATCCACTCGTCCGAGGGCGGTCAGGGCGGCGAACGGGTCGCCGTCTGCGGTGAGCTCGACGATCACGGCGTCGCCGCGGAGGTCGTTCTTCAGCTCCTCCGGGGTCCCGGCCGTCACGACCGTTCCCCTGTCGACGATGGCGAGCCGTTTGGCGAGCCTGTCCGCCTCCTCCAGGTAGTGCGTGGTGAGCAACACGGTCATGTTCTCGAACGCGGTCATCCGCTCGATCTCCGCCCACAGTTCCGCTCGTGCCTCCGGGTCGAGGCCGGTGGTCGGCTCGTCCAGGAACAGCACCGCCGGACGGTGCATCAGGCCGATGGCGACGTCGAGCTTGCGGGACATGCCGCCCGAGTACGTCTTCACCTGGCGGCTGGCGTGCTCCGCCAGACCGAACCGGCCGAGCAGCTCTGCGGCCCGTGCGCGCGCATCCCGACCGGACAGGCCCTGCAGCCTGCCCGCGAGCACCAGGTTCTCGGCGCCGGTGTCCGTCGGGTCTGCGACGGACTTCTGCGCCACGAACCCGATCGAACGGCGCACCCTGCCCGGATGCCTGGCCACGTCGATGCCCGCGACGATCGCGCGGCCGGAGTCCGCACGCGCGAGCGTCGAGAGGATCTTGATGGTGGTGGACTTGCCTGCGCCGTTGGGGCCGAGCAGCCCGAAGACGGTGCCGGTCTCAGCGGTGAAGCTGAGGCCGTCGACGGCGCGCACGGGCGGCTTGCCCCTTCCGGCCGGGTAGGACTTTCTGAGATCGTCGGCGATGAGCGCCGACGGATATTCGGTTGTCACGATGGCTTCCTTTCGAGTGAAGCCGTTCGTGAGAGACCCGCGCGATACCATTGGAAATGGACCCTCGGTGACTGTTGACGCAGGTTCCTCACGGAACGACTGGGGTTTGGATGGCCGGAGAGTTGCCGCTCTCCGGCCATCGGTTCGTTTTCTAGCCCAGCAGGTCGGCCACCTCCTGCCCGAAGTCGCCCGCCGACACCCTCTGCTGGATGTCGGCCATGCTGAGTCCTTCGCGGAGGAGCGCGTGCAGCCCCTCCCACATCTGCAGGCCGCCGATCGACCCGTCCCGGATGCGCGATGCGAGCCCCGCGATGTACGCGCGCTCCGCATCCAGCACCGCCTGGCGGTAGTGGAACTCGATCATGAACAGCTCGGGGAGGCTGTCGCCGATCTCGTCGAGCTGGCGGTGCCGGGAGGCGATCTCGTCGTCGAGCCGCTCCACCCGCTTCTCCAGGAGTTCGAGCGCGGTCTGCGGCGGGAGCATCGGGAGGAGGGAGAGGCCGGTCTCGATGGCCGGGTACTCCTTGACGGGGGTGTCGATGAGCTCACTCAGCCACTCGTCGGCCTCGCGACGGCCCGCGTCGGTGATCTCGTAGACCACGCGCTCCGGGCGGTTGCCCTCCCGCTCGGTCTGGGTGGCGATGATGAAGCCGTGCTTCTCCAGCGACTTGATGACCGCGTAGAGGGAGCCGAAGTTGAGGCGGATGCTGTCTTCCTTGCCGCGCTCGCGCATGGACGTGGTCATCTCGTACGGGTACATCGGCCGCTCCCACAGGCAGGACAGCACCGCGAGGGCCAGCGGGTTCGAGATCGCGCGTTTAGACATGTTCACCTCCGAATACTTTGTTTAGAGTATTCGCTTCCGAGTGCTCTGTCCAGCATGCCGGTGAACACGAAGAGCGGGCCTCCCCCGCGACCGTGGTCGCCGGGGAGGCCCGCTCTGTTCGTACGGTGCGCTCAGGCCCTGCTGTTGCGTCGGATGAACCCGACGATCGCGGTGATCACGAAGAAGACGAGACCGAGGATCGCGAGCCAGAGGAGTCCCTTGATGGCGAAGCCGAGGACGGCCAGGATGGCCCAGACGACGAGCAGGACGATGATGAGGGCGAGCATTTCGAGGTGATTCCTTCTAGGTTGGGGACGGTTGGGAGGTCGGAGAGCTAGTGGGCGGCCGTGCCGCGCAACGTCCAGCCGGCGCGCGGTGCAGCATCCGGAGTCGACCAGGTGCGGTAGACCGCGAGCTGAGCGTCGGCGAGGGTGGCGAAGACGCCCAGGTCGCGGCCCGTACTGCTGGTGGCGACGAACCCGTCACGGCTGTGGTCGACCATCCCGAGGTAGGCGGATGGAGTCTCGGCGACCCAGAGTCCCGCCGTGGGGATGCGCCAGGTCACGCACTCCGTGCCTCCCGCCGGCTGGGTGGCGCCTGCGGCGTCTGCTGCGTCCAGAGAGGGTGCCGCCATCGGCGCCGGTGCGTCTGTCGCGATCGTCATGGTGTGCCCTTTCGAGCTTCTCGGTGATGGATAACTAGATTCTCTAGATAGTCCGACGCTGAGACAAATTTGGCCAGGGGGGTTGATTCACGGCTCCGGATACGCTAGTAGCTACAGCAATGAATATTCCCGAACATGCGTAGCTAGACGATCTAGTAATACGCTATCCTCGTGTTGTCGCCATGATGGGCGCACGACGAGATGGGGAGCGTGTCATGGGTGTGCTGGTGTACGACGGCGAAGGATTCGAGTTCGAGGATCGGGTCCTCGCCCATATCCAAGCGGTTATCACGGTCAAACTGAGGCGCAGGGAGCCGTTCCTGTTGAGCTGGACCACGGAGCATTCGACGCCGGGCAGGCACTCGGTCTGGATCGACAACGCCATCCCGCTGCGCTACGAGTTCAGCCGGGACTCGGCCGACCGCCTCAACGACGCGTGGCTCGAGCTGATGATGGAGATGGCCAGCAGGTCGGCCGGAGTCGTCGTTCCTCCGGAGCCCGTCGAGGTCACCTCGCTGTCCAAGCGCAGGCAGCGCACCCCCGCGGCCGCGCTGATAAACGCGTCGGCGATGGCCACGCCGGTGGCGGTCTAGCGGGCATCGCTAGATTGACTAGCTTGTAGTTGGTCTATCATCTAGTGCATGACGACGAACAAACAGGGTTCGACGCCTCATTACTGGTACGGACCGGAGGCGGAACGGGAGAGAGCCGTGGCCGTCCTCGAAGCCATGCGAGCGTACGGAGCCGCTGACGCGGCCATGCAGCGACGCTCGGAGCAGGCGATGCGGATGAGCGAGAACGACATCTCGGCGCTCCGCTACCTCCTCCGGGCGAACGAGCGCGGCGTCAACGTCGGGCCGAAGGAGCTCGCCGACTACCTCGGCGTGCAGAGCTCCTCCATCACGATCCTCCTGGACAGGCTCGAGAAGGCCGGGCACGTCCGGCGCGAGCCGAGCCCGTTCGACAGGCGCGCGCTCATCATCGTGCCCACCGTTCCGACGGACGAGCTGCACAAGGCCATTCTCGGCGACATCCGCGAAGAGCTGGTCGAGGTCGCAGCCTCCCTCTCCGACGAGGACGCGGACACGATCGTGGACTTCATCGACCGCCTGCGCGACGCCGTCGACCACATCGACAGCGCGCGCCCGGCCACGGACCGAGCGGGCGACAGGACCGCCGACAGGGCGAAGCACTGACGTCGCGACACGCCGGGTAAACTGGCGGTCGTATGCCCGAACACCCTTGGTTTGAAACGGCGCCTGCCAGCACGGTGCGCGTCCTCCGCTCGCTGCGCACCTACCGCGCCGTCGAACAGGCGATGCGCAGACGCACCCGCGAGTCCATGAAGATGGGCGAGGCCGATCTGCGCGCACTGCGCTTCCTGCTCCGCGCCGAAGAAGAGGGCCGGCTGGCCACGCCCGCCGATCTCGCTGCCCTGCTCGGCATGAAGTCGTCGTCGATCACGATCATGCTCGACCGGCTCAGCGCATCCGGGCACATCCAGCGGGCGCCGCACCCGAACGACCGGCGAAGCATCGTCATCACCGCCACCCCCGGCGCCGACGTAGAGGTCAGAGAGACCCTCGGGCAGATGCACGACAGACTGTTGGCCGTCGCCGCGTCGCTCGACGAGGATCAGGCGCGCGTCGTCAGCGCGTTCCTCGGGCGCCTCACCGAGACCCTCGACCACCTGAACGAGGACGCTGAGCCGGCTCGAAAGCGCACATAGAAAATTCGCAGCAAAAATAACGAACAGATAACTAGATCCCGTTACCTCTTCGTTATATAGTTCAAGAGCGTTAGTTGTTTGCTGTGGCAGCCAACGCGGAATGTGATTGCAGGACACTCTTGGTGCAAGGGAGAGGGCCGGCCGCTAGCCTCTGCGGGCGGCCCTCAATCTGTTAACGCCGGTCCCGCCACATCCAGGATCCCGTGCTGGCACGGATGGAACTGTCACCGGTTGGTGGAAGGATGCGAATGCATCGAGCATTCGTCCCACCCGAGGAGGCAGCAGCATCATGCGTACAGAGGCGCAAGCGAGCACCGGCGAGCGAACCGGCACGCACGCCGGAACCGGCGAGCGGACGGGCGACGCGCGGCGCGCGGCTGCGCGCGTCAACGCCGTGTCGGCGTGGGAGTCGCTGTTCCGCGCCCAGGTCGCCGTGATGCGCACCCTCGCCGCCGAGTTCCCGACCAGGGACATCTCGTTCAACGAGTACGACGTGCTGTTCAACCTCTCCAGGCAGCCCGACCGCTCGCTCCGCCTGCGCGATCTCAACAAGCACGTGCTGCTCACGCAGCCCAGCGTGAGCAGGCTGGTCGACAGGCTGGTCGCCCGCGGACTCGTCGCGAAATGCCCGGAGCCGTCGGATGCGCGCGGCACGGTGATCCGGATGACGGACTCCGGCTTCGAGATGTTCCGGCGGGTCGCCGTCGAGCACATGCGGACGATCACCGAACGCGTCGGCGGACGGCTCGACCCCGCAGAGCTCGACCGCCTGGCCGAGCTCTGCGACAAGCTCCGGGACGAGTGACACGGTCCATCCACATCCCGTGCTTCTCCCCAACCTGACGGGTGTCCCGGTGAAACCGCCAACCTCGCCGCGTATCATGACGCCATGAAATCTTCGGGTCGCAGCAAATGGGGATGGGCGCCCGCGCTCCTGGGGTTCGTGGCGCTCAGCGCCGTCGCGGGGGTGCTCGGCGCCGCCGCCGTCACGCCGGCCGTCGCGCTGACCGGGTCGGCAGCCGACTCGACAATCGGCGTCTTCGACGGCCTCCCCGAGTACATCAAAGTCGAGCCGCTCGCGCAGGCATCGACGATGTACGCGAAGTCCGGGGGCAAAGACGTGCCCATCGCGACCTTCTATTCGCAGAACCGCGTGGAGGTCGGCTGGGACGACATCTCGCAGAACCTCAAAGACGCCGCCATCGCCACGGAGGACCCGCGGTTCTACGAGCACGGCGGCGTCGACGTCACGGGCACGATCCGCGGCGCGATGCTCACGGCCCTCCACAAAGACGTGCAGGGCGGATCGTCGATCACGCAGCAGTACGTCAAGAACATCCTGGTGCAGCGCTGCGAGAACAAGCAGCCGGATGTGACGGCCACGGCCGCCGTGCAGAAGAAGCAGCTCACGGCATACGAGTCCTGCTACAACGACGCCACAGAGGTCGACCCGGTCCGCAAGCTCAAGGAGATGCGCTATGCGATCGGTCTCGAGAAGGAATACACCAAGAACCAGATCCTGCAGAGCTACCTCAACATCGCTCTGTTCGGCGGCCGCACCTACGGCGTTCAGCAGGCGGCCGAATACTATTTCGGCGTCTCTGCGAAAGCTCTCAACCTGCAGCAGGCCGCTACGCTCATCGCCATCCTGAACAACCCGGACAACCTGCGCATCGACAAGCCGACCAGCAAGGAGAACGGCGCGGCCGACGGATACAAGGAGACGCTCGACCGCCGCAACTACGTGCTCGACCGGATGCTCGCCAACGGTAAGATCACCACGGCGGAGCACGACGCGGCGAAGGCGACCAAGGTCGAGCCCAAGATCACTCCGGTGCAGAACGGCTGCATGACGGCCCAGCAGTTCAACGCGGCATTCTTCTGCGACTACGTCGAGCGCCAGATCGAGAACAACGCGATCTTCGGCAAGACGAGCGACGACCGCTCCGGCTTCCTCAACCGCGGCGGCCTGAAGATCTACACCACCCTCAACCTCGACCTGCAGGGGGCGGCCCAGGCATCCATCGCCGCGTACATCCCGCCCGCGAGCCCGTACCTCGACCTCGGCTCCTCCAACGTGTCGGTGGAAGTGGGAACGGGACGCGTCGTGACGATGGTGCAGAACCGGCCGTACGACAACACCGCGGCCCCGGCTCCGGCGACCACGGCCGTCAACTACAACACCGACTACGTGGATGGCGGGTCGGAAGGCTTCCAGACCGGTTCGGCGTACAAGGCGTTCGACCTCCTCGAATGGCTGCAGGAGGGTCATTCGCTATACGAGTCCGTCAACGGCACGCAACACCTGTTCCCGCAGTCGTCGTTCCACTCCAGCGATCCGTGCCAGGACATCGGCGGAGCGCCGTGGCCGGTCTCGAACGACGAGGGCGAATCGGTCAGCAGCACCACCGTGATGAACGCCACGGCGCAGTCGATCAACACGATCTTCGCCCAGATGGCCACCAAGCTCGACCTGTGCGGCATCAAGCAGCGCGCGCAGGATCTGCTCGTCCACGGCGCGGACGAAGAGGCCAACCGTTTCATGGCCAACCCGTCCTCCGTGCTCGGCACCAACTACATCGCCCCGATCACGATGGCCACCGCGTACGCGGGCATCGCCAACAACGGCGTCGCCTGCAGCCCGATCGCCATCGACAAGATCCTGAACGCTGACGGCACGGAGCACGCAGTTCCGAAGACGCAGTGCTCGACCACACCGATCGATCCCGGTGTCGCGGCCGCCGCGATCTTCGCGCTGCAGGGCGTGCTCCGCGGAGGAACGGCCACCTCGGCCAACCCGAACGACGGCATCCCGATCTTCGGCAAGACCGGCACGACGGACGACTCGCTGGAGAACTGGCTCGTCACCTCCACCACCAAGGTCGCCCAGGCCACCTGGGTCGGCAACGTGGAAGGCGCGGTCGCGCTGCGCAGCCAGTCGTTCAACGGCATTGGAGGCGGCAACGTGAAGTTCGCCATCGCCAAGCCGATCCTGGCCGCGCTCAACGCCGTCTACGGCGGGACGGCGTTCCCCGGGCCGGATGCGAAGTTCACGAAGGCTCCGCCTGCGCCGAAGCCGCCGACGCCGACCGCACCCACCGCTCCCGCTCCCCCCGCGGGCGGCGGCAACGGCGGCCAGGGCAACGGCGGCGGCCCCGGCAACGGCGGTCCTGGCAACGGCGGCGGCAACCCTCCAGGACGCGGCTGACGCTGCCCCGAAAGCGATATTGGGATTCCGGTTTTTATACCCTGATTTGCCTTCCTTCGTGAGCGGCGGCTCGCTTATGGTTATCGCGTGGGACGTACACCAGACCCCAGCCGAAAGCCAGAGCTTTTGGGCCGCATCATGGAACATGTTGCGACCGAGCCTCTGTCGCGGATGACCTTTCGCAGTCTGGCGAGCTCCCTCGGGGTCAGCACGTACTCCTTCGTCTACCATTTCGGCTCGCGTCAGGGCATGATCGACGCCATCCTCGAGGAGGGTGTGCGCCAGCAGTCCGAGGCGGCCGTCGGCGTCGACATCGCCGGTTTCGACCGTCAGCAGTTCGCGGACTGGTACAGCGAGGCCTTCCGCCACTCGCTCCGCGAGGGCAACCGCACCGGCCTGCGCCTGCAGTTCGAGGCCGGCGCGCTCGAACCGATCGACCCGGAGATCGGCACACGCATCACCACGTCGTTCACCGACTGGCTCGCGGTCGTGCAGCGCTGGCTCACCAGCAATGGCGTCGAGAAGCGGCGCGCCGCCGTGCTCGCCCACTGGCTCGCCGACACCGCGGCCGGTCTCCACTTCGGCTATCTGCTCACCGGTGACAAGGAGAAGACGGTGTCCGCGTTCGACGTGTTCATCGGCGCGTACCTGAACGAGGCGATCACGGCTTAGAAGCTGCGCGCTCCGCGACCGCCTTCACACCGGCGAGCATCGTCGTCCAGTTCTCCCGGGAGTGCTCCGCTGCCTCCGCTGTCGGGTTGTTGTCCTGGTCGAGCGTGACGTGAGTACCGGTCGGCGTCTCATCCAGCTCGAACCGCAACGAGTGGTAGTTCTCCGGGACGTCGTCCAACCCGCTCAGCGGGCTGAAGTGCGTGAGCACGATCCTGCTCGGCTCCTGCAACTCGATCACGCGCCCGTGATCCTCGAACGTCTTCCCGTTCCACTCGCCGCGCCAGACGATGCGGCTCCCGATGCGCCAGTCCGACTGCACGTCGGCGCCGAACATGATCTCCGGATGCGCACCGTTGGACGTGAGCACCCGCCACACCGTCGAACGCGGCGCGCGCACATCCACTTCGGCCCGTGCGACGTAGCTGCCCATGACCGCCTCCCCGGCTCTGCCCCGCAGAGCTTTCCTGGGGCTCATCAGACACCCGCCGGCCGCTGGTGGCAAGCGGTGCCTGTCTTTTCAGCTCAGGCGTCGTCGCGGGAGAGCACGAGGGCCTGCCAGGGCGCGAGCGTCCCTGTGACCCCGCCCCGCGCATCCGGGAGGTTGCTCAGCACGGTCGTCGCACCCGCCCAGACCTGCGCATCCGGAAGCTCGTATTCCGCCTGCTCTCCGGTGAGGTTGACGAGCACGAGTAGTTGGCGCGCACCGAGCGTCCTCGTGTACGCGAACACCTGGGGGTGCTCGGGGAGCACCATCTCGAGCGTTCCGCTGGAGACGCGCTCGTCGTGATGCCGCAGGTCGATGAGGCTGCGGTAGTACGCGAACACCGAGTCAGGGTCGCGCCGTTCCGCCGCCGCGTTGACCTCGCGGAAGTTCGGGTTCACCGGGATCCACGGCGTGCCCGTCGTGAACCCGGCGTTCGGCGCATCCGACCACTGCACCGGAGTGCGGGCATTGTCCCTGCTCGTGGTGCGCAGCGCGGCCAGCACCTCCTCGGCCGGGGCACCGAGCACGTCGACGGCCTCCGCGTAGTGGTTGAGGGTCTCGATGTCACGGAAGTCCTCGATGCCGCGGAACGGCACGTTCGTCATCCCGAGCTCCTCGCCCTGGTAGACGTACGGCGTGCCCCGCTGCAGGTGGAGCACGGTGGCGAGCGCCTTCGCCGACGCGATGCGCGCATCCCCGTCGTCGCCGAACCGGCTGACCACGCGCGGCTGGTCGTGGTTGTTCCAGTACAGGCTGTTCCAGCCGCGCTCGGCGAGGCCGTCCTGCCATTTCGCGAACGACCGCTTGAGGTCGAGCACCGACGCCGGGCGGTGATCCCACTTGCCGCCGGGCCCGTGATCGAGGTCGACGTGCTCGAACTGGAACACCATGTCCAGCTCGCCGCGCGCCGGATCGGTGAACAGCTGAGCCTGGTCGACGGTGACGCCGGGCATCTCTCCCACCGTGAGATACCGGTCGTCGCGCCCCGCGAAAACGCGCTCGTGCATCTCGTGCAGGAACTCGTGGATGCGCGGCCCCTGCCCGTAGAACGGGTAGCCGTCCCCGTAGAGCGCACCGGGAGGAACGACGCCGTCCGGCAGGTACTGCACCTTCGAGATGAGGTTGATGACGTCCATCCGGAACCCGTCGACGCCGCGGTCGAGCCACCAGTTCATCATCTCGTAGACCGCATCCCGCACCTCCGGGTTCTCCCAGTTGAGGTCGGGCTGCTTGCGGGAGAACAGGTGCAGGTAGTACTCCCCGCTCGCCTGGTCGAGCTGCCAGGCCGACCCGGAGAAGAACGACCCCCAGTTGTTCGGCTCCGCACCGCTCTCGCCCGGAGCCTTGCCGTCGCGCGGCGGACGCCACCAGTACCAGTCGCGCTTCGGGCTGTCCGGCCCTGCGGACGACTCGACGAACCACGCGTGCTCGTCGGAGGTGTGATTGACGACCAGATCCATCACGAGCTTCATGCCGCGCGCGTGCAGCTCCCGCAGCAGCTCGTCGAAGTCGTCGAAGGTGCCGAACGCGGGGTCGATGGCGCGATAGTCGCTGATGTCGTAGCCGTTGTCATCGTGCGGCGACGCATAGATCGGCGAGAGCCAGACCACATCGACGCCGAGCGCATCCAGGTGGCCGAGATGGTCGATGACACCACGCAGATCGCCGATGCCGTCACCGTTGCTGTCCGCGAAACTCCGGGGATACACCTGGTAGACGACGGCGGACTGCCACCATTTCTCGCTCATCTGTTCAGAGTAGCCGGTGGGGTGTGGCGGGCCGGGGCGGGTCGACGACCACTAACGACCGGTATCCATTCTACATGTAAGATTTCTTAGCTAGGCGTCACTAGCTAAGGAGAAGCATGAACCGAACACTCACCCGCGCGACCGCGACGGCGGCACTCGCGTTGCTGATCTCAGGAGCCGTCGCGGCCACAGCCGCAGCAGCCCCGGGGACCGAGCTCCACGTCACGACGAAGGGCGGCGACTCGGACTGCACCACTGCCGCGAAGGCGTGCAGCATCGATGTCGCCCTGAACCGCGCCGAGACGCTCGTCGCCAAGGGCGAGAAGCCCTCGGTCGTTCTTCACGACGGGACATACCGCTTGAAGAAGAGCATCGTGCTCGACGCGAAAACTGCCGGAGTCACCATCCGGTCGGCCGAGGGCGCAGAAGTGATCCTCGACGGCGGCATGCGGCTGACGGGCTGGACCGCCGCGCCCGAAGTCGGAGACAACGTCTACAAGACGCGACTGCCCGATCACACAGCCACCTTCCGCCAGCTCTACGACGGCGGCGAACGCGCAGTGCTCGCCCGCTATCCGAACCGCGCGGACGAGGTGAACGGCGGGCCTCACCTGCGACTTCCCGTTCAGCCGGAGGAGACATCGCGCACGACGTGTGAAGCTTCCGGTGCCCTGGTGAACTGCGAGCTGACCATCCCGGCGATCCCCACTGACGCGGTCTCCGGCGAGTGGTGGCATGGTGCGCAGTTGGTGAAGGCAGACCACTGGCACTATAAAGAACTCAACATCGCGGCGATCACTCCCGCCGGTGGAGACGACACGCGCGTCGCCTTCGTCGACGAGCAGCAGGAGGGCGGGAAGCCGGACTGGACCTATGCCCAGGGATCGTCGACCTACCTCTGGGCGCACACCCCACCGGATGGCAGCCCGTACTACGTCCAGGACTCCCTCGCGCTCCTCGACGACACGCAGGAGTGGTTCTACGACAAAGACACGCACGTCGTCTACTACAAGACTGCCGATGGGAAGGCGCCCGCGGACAACCGCGTCGTCATTCCCCAGGTCGAGAAACTGCTGACGGTGTCGAACACGCACGACGTCACGGTGAGCGGACTCACCTTCCAGTATTCGAACTGGGCGGCCCCGGACACGGCGGGGTACGCATCGCCGCAGAGCGGCCAGCCGCAGTGGACCAACAGAGGCGAGAAGCCCGTCCCCGGTGCGGTGACCATCACGAGCGGAAAGGACATCACCCTCTCCGGGAACACCGTTCGACGCACCGGAGACAACGGCATCCTCGTACACGGCACGAGCGCTCGGATCGAGATCTCGGGCAACCGGATCTCGGACACGTCCAGCTCGGGTGTGTCTCTCTACGCCGGGATCGCCTACAAGGATGAGCGCAATACGGTGACCGATGCGCGCGTCACCGGCAATGTCATCCGCGATGTGGGGAAGCACTACGCCGACGCCCCCGGGATCCTCGGAACACAAGTGTGCGACACCCGCATCGAGCACAACGACATCAGCTACTCGAAGTACGCGGGGGTCAGTGTCGGCTCGTTCACATCGAACAAAAGCGTCCCGGAGAGCTCGGACGAATACCGGAACCGATGCGAGCGCATGTCCGACGTTGCGTCCGATTCGTTCAACACCGTCAGCCACAACCGCATCTCCAACGCGATGCTGATGCTGGACGACGGGGCACCGATCTACGTGCTCGGCCGCAACCCCGGGATGATGATCGAACAGAACTTCATCTCAGGCGTACGGCGCACGGCGTATGCCGGGAACAACCCGGTCCCCGGCATCTACATCGACGAAAGCGGTGCGGACATGACCGTTCGTGAGAATGTGCTCGACATCGGCACCACCACCGCGTTCTTCGTCAGTCCATCGAACACGCATCGCAACGAGCTCATCGGCAACTGGTACACCGGGCCGCTGGGAGCCATCGAGAATCTCCCTGGCGTCACGAAGAACGAGAACACCGCCGTCCCGGACGGAAAGTGGACGAAGGCCGCACTCGACGTCATCGCCAACTCCGGGCCGACGGGGAACGGCGCGCTGCCGCGCCCCCTCACAGTCACCTCTCCCACGCCGAGCTACACCGAGTACGAGGACAAGCCGCTGTTCGCCGGCGGGGCGCGACCAGGCAGCCTCATCGAGGTGCGCGGAGCGACCTACAACACGCTCATCGCATCCACCACCGCTGGCGAAGACGGGCGCTGGCAGGTGCGATCGACGGTCGACCTGCCAGCGAGCGCGACACCGCACCGGATGCGCGTGAAGGAATGGGCGAAGGGAACCACGACCGGCGAAGCTCCGACCGAGCACCGCCTCGTCGAGTTCACCAGGGCAGACGAAGTTCGTGTGACGTCTCCGGTCGATGGCGATCGGTACTTCACGCCGATCACGACTGTCGAAGGCATAGCAGCACCCGGTTCGTTCGTCGAGGTCCGCGGCGCGCAGCGAAACGATGTGCGCGGAACGGCAGTCGCGGATGAATCCGGTGCCTGGTCGGCATCGGTTGAGGATGTCACGGCGGCCCCGTTCGGCGCGTCGAGCTACACGTTCATGGTCCACGAGTACGTCGGGACAGCGCGGGTCAGCACAAACCGAGTCACCTTCGAAAGAGCCAAGATCCTTCCGCTCACGGTCACGCTCCCTGCGGAGGGCGAGTCCGTCAAGGCCCGCGCCCTTGCCTTCTACGGCAACGGAGAACCCGGTGCGACGATCACCATCCACGACGCGGTCTCGGGTGAGGTCCTCGGCAAACCCGTGGTCGTCAAGGAGATCGGCAAGTGGTGGAAGGACGACGTGGTGTTGGACCCTCGGGCCGAGAAATACGGCGTGCGTGTGACGCAGAGCATGCGTCATGCAGAGGATCTTCAGGCCGACATCGCGTTCTTCATCACCGACTGATCGCGAGGGCCGCCTCCGGCTATTGCGGCTGGAGGCGGCCCTGACCTCCGCGTCGAAGAGGAGCGCGGATCGACACGCTGCGGGTGAGAAAATGCACCCATGCATCCCGTGGCCCGCGCTGGGCTCTCCGCCCTGATCTCCGTCGCGGCCGCCGCGGGAGCGTGCGCGACCATGTGGTGGATCGCGGTCGCGGTCGGTGGCGGGTACGGCACCGCTGTGCTTGCGACCGTGGTGGCGCTGACGCTGTCGCGGAGGACGTTCGCGTCGCGGGGTGAGTTCGCGCGGTCGGCGGCGCTGCTTCCCGTGATCGGGCTCGTGGCGGCGGGGGTCGGGTGGCTGCTCGTCGCGGCGCCGGTGGTCGGCGCGGTCGCGTTCGTGGCCGGGATGAGCGTGCCGATCTGGATGCGGCGGTTCGGCGGGAGGATTGCGCGGCTGGGGGCGTTGGTCACGCTGCCGTTCACAGCGATCCTCGTCGCCCCGGGGGCGGGGGCGCAGACCGGGCGGTGGTGGCTGGATCTGGTGCTGCTGGTCGGCGCGTCCGTGGTGGCTGTTGCGTGGGTGGCGGTCGCCAGGGAGGTTGGGGTGCTGGCGGGGGTTGCGGTTGTGGGTGAGGTTGCTGGGTCGGGCGAGGGTGCTCGGGCGGGCGAGGGTGCCGGGGCGGCCGCCGCTGCCGCCCCTGCGCCCCGCCGCCTCCCGGCGAGCACCCGCATGGCGCTGCAGATGGCGGCGGCCCTCGCCGCGGCGTTCGTCGCTGGCTGGCTGCTGTTCCCCGACCATGCGATGTGGACCGTGCTGACCGCTTTCATCGTCAATTCCGGCAACCGGGGGCGCGGGGATGTGGTGCACAAGAGTGCGCTACGGGTGGCGGGGGCGCTGGGCGGCACAATCGTCGCCGTGGCGTTCACGTTCGTGGCGGAGCCGACCGGGATGCTCGCGGTCGTCGTCATCTTCGCCGCCCTGTTCGTCGGCACCTGGCTGCGCGGATACAGTTACGCGTTCTGGGCGCTGGCCGTGACGCTCGCCGTCGCGCTGCTCCAGGGACTGCTCGGCGTCGCGCCCACGGGAGCGTCGCTCTGGGCGGTGCTCGGCGAGAGGGTGCTCGCGATCGTGACCGGTGCGGTGATCGGGATCGCGGCGGCGTGGTTCGTGCTGCCCGTCCGCTCCGACGATGTGGTGCGCAAGCGACTGTCGGAGATGCTGGTGGCGCTCGGTGCGGTGTTCGCCCCGGCCGACCCCGCTGTACCGCCGGACGAGCGGGTCGGGGCGTTCCGAACGTCCCTGGCCCGCGTCGAACAACTGGCGCCGGCGCACCGGGCGCGGCGCATCGTGGGCGGGCGGAAGACGATCAGGGCGATCGACTGCATCGAGGTGGCGCTCGCGCTGGGGCCGGCAGTGGATGCGCGGCTCGCGGGTGATGGCGCGGCCGACACCGCCGCCGCGCGGTTGCGGCGCGCGGTCAGGGAGGCGCGGAAGAGCCTCGCGGCGCCGGTCGACTTCGCGCGCATCCACTCGGCTCTGCTGGCGCTCGGGGCCGAGCTCGACGGGCGCGGGCGGGATGGCGGACGGTAGCCTGATGGAATGCTCACGCCGCCGATCACGCCGAAGAAGCCGACAGAACGCATCCATCACGGGGACGTGTACGTCGACCAGTACGAGTGGCTGCGCGACAAGGACGATCCGGCCGTCGTCGCTCACCTGCACGAGGAGAACGCGTACACCAACGCCCGCACCGAGAACCTGGCGCTGCTGCGCGAGCAGATCTTCGAAGAGATCAAAGGGCGCACCCGCGAGACCGATCTGAGCGTCCCCACCCGCGAAGGCGACTGGTGGTATTACACGCGGACGGTCGAGGGGAAGCAGTACGGCATCCACTGCCGCGCGCCCATCGCCGGCGCTGACGACTGGGAGCCGCCGGCGCTCGACGAGGAGGCGCAGCGCAACGGGCTGCCGGGTGAGCAGATCCTGCTCGACGACAACGCTGAGGCGGAGGGGCACGAGTTCTACGCGCTCGGCAGCTTCGACGTGAGCGCCGACGGCACGCGACTGCTGTGGGCGGTCGACACGGAAGGCGACGAGCGGTACACGATCCGGGTGCGGTCGCTGGTGGACGACGGGGTGGAGTTCCCCGACGAGATCGAGGACACCGCATCCGGTGCGCTGTTCGATCAGAGCGGCGAGTACATCTTCTACACGACCGTCGACGACGCCTGGCGTCCGGACACGGTGTGGCGGCACAGGGTCGGGGACGGCGCACCCGGCACCGACGTGCAGGTGTTCCACGAGCCGGACGAGCGCTACTGGATCGGCGTCGGGCTCACCCGCAGTCGCGACTTCCTGGTCATCGAGGCCGGGTCGAACATCACCAGCGAGGCGTGGCTGCTGCGGTCGAGCGACCCGACCGGCGAGTTCGCCGTTGTCTGGCCGCGCAAGGAGGGCGTCGAGTACGACGTCGAGCACGCCGTCGTCGGCGGACGCGACCGGCTGCTGATCGTGCACAACGACGACGCCGTCAACTTCGAGCTGGTGAGCGTGGCCGCCGACGACCCGCAGGGCGCCAGGCGCGTGCTGCTCCCCCACAACCCCGACGTCCGGCTCGAAGGGGTGGACGCGTTCCGCGACTTCGTGGCCGTCGAGTACCGCAGGGAGGGGCTCACCCGCGTGGCCGTCGCCTGCGTGCCGGAAGACGGAGGCTCCGCCGACGACACCCTGCACGAGCTGCACTTCGACGAAGAACTCTTCACCGTCGGCGCCGGCGGCAACCCCGAATGGACTCAGCCGACCCTGCGCCTCGGCTACGGCAGCTTCGTCACCCCCTCCACTGTGTACGACTACGACGTGCGCACCCGCGAACTCCGGATGCGCAAACAGCAGGCCGTGCTCGGAGAGTTCGACCCTGCGCTGTTCGCCCAGAAGCGCGAGTGGGCGACCGCGAAGGACGGCACGCGCATCCCGATCTCACTGGTGTACCGGCGCGACCTGGTCACGCCGGGCGAGCCCGCGCCGCTCGTGCTCTACGGGTACGGGTCGTACGAGGCGAGCATGGACCCGTCGTTCGGCATCCCCCGGCTCAGCCTGCTCGACCGAGGCATCGTGTTCGCCATCGCGCACGTGCGCGGCGGCGGCGAGCTGGGACGGCTCTGGTACGAGCACGGCAAGAAGCTGCACAAGAAGAACACGTTCACCGACTTCGTGGACAGCGCGCGACACCTGATCGACACCGGATGGACGGCTCCGGACCGGCTCGCGGCGCAGGGCGGCAGCGCGGGCGGCCTGCTGATGGGCGCCGTCGCGAACCTGGCGCCGAAATACTTCTCGGGGATTTTGGCGGAGGTGCCGTTCGTCGACCCGCTCACGAGCATCCTGGACCCGTCGCTTCCGCTGACGGTGATCGAGTGGGACGAGTGGGGCGACCCGCTGCACGACGAGGAGGTGTACGCGTACATGAAGTCGTACTCCCCGGTCGAGAACGTGCACGACACCCACTACCCGCGCATCCTGGCCGTGACCAGCCTCAACGACACCCGCGTGCTGTACGTGGAACCCGCGAAATGGGTGGCGCGGCTGCGCGAGGTGGGAGCCGACGCGCTGCTGAAGATCGAGATGGCTGCCGGGCACGGCGGGGTATCCGGCCGGTATTCGGCGTGGCGGGAGCGGGCGTTCGCCTACGCCTGGCTCGTCGACGCGGTCGGCGCGCACCCGACCGGCGAGTAGCGCAGGGCGCGGCGGCGCCGGGGCGGGCGTCAGCCGAGGTCGTCGGGGTCGCGGCCGGTGCGCTCGCCGGACTCGAGGGTGGCGATGGTGGCGAGGTCGTCGGCGTCGAGCTCGAACGAGAAGACGTCGAGGTTCTGGCGGATGCGGTCAGGGGTGACCGACTTCGGGATGACAACATTGCCGAGCTGAAGCTGCCAGCGGATCACGGCCTGCGCAGGTGTCACGCCGTGCTTCTCTGCGATGCGCGCGAGCGGTTCGTTCCCGAGGATGCGGCCGCGGGCGAGCGGCGACCACGCCTCGGTGACGATGCCGTGCTCCGCACCGTACGCGCGCACCTCCGCCTGCGGCAGCCACGGGTGCAGCTCCACCTGGTTGACGGCGGGCACGGTGTCCGTCTCTCGCGCGAGCCGTTCCAGGTGATGGATGTGGAAGTTGGCGACGCCGATCGACCTGGCTCGCCCCTCATCCCGGATCGTCTCGAGCGCACGCCAGGTGTCGACGTACTTGTCGTGCTTCGGCGCGGGCCAGTGGATGAGGAACAGGTCGACGCTGTCGAAGCCGAGCCGTTCGAGGCTGTCGTCGAACGACCGGAGGGTGCTGTCGTAGCCGTTCTGGTCCCACCAGACCTTGGTGGTCACGAACACTTCGTCGCGGTCGAGGCCGCTCTGGCGGATGCCCTCGCCCACCCCGCGCTCGTTCTCGTAGAACGCAGCCGTGTCGATGTGCCGGTACCCGGCGTCGATGGCGGTGAGCACCGCATCCGGGGTCTCCGCATCCGGGATCTTGTACACGCCGAAGCCCAGCTGCGGGATGCGGTTGCCGTCGTTGAGAAGAAGCTCCGGGATGTGCGTCATGGGTTCATTCTGCCGCGTCACAGGCGTACAGGTGGATGGGAGAGAAGGAGAGAAAATGGCACTCAACGGCAAGAAGGTCGCGTTCCTGGTGGCGGAGGAAGGCATCGAACAGGCAGAGCTCGTGGAGCCGTGGAAAGCGGTCGCCGACGAAGGCGGAACGCCGGTCCTGGTCTCCGAGAAGGCGGGAGAGGTGCAGGCGTTCAACCACCTGACCCCGGCCGACACGTTCCCGGTCGACGTGACCCTGGCCGACGCGACGGCCGACGACTACGACGCACTGATGCTCCCCGGCGGGGTGGCGAACGGCGACTTCGTGCGCACGCAACCGGATGCGGTGGCCCTGGTCTCGGCGTTCGCTGCGGCCGGCAAACCGATCGGCGTGATCTGCCACGGCGGGTGGGTGCTGATCGAAGCAGGGGTGGTCGCCGACCGCACACTGACCAGCTGGCCGAGCCTGCAGACGGACTACCGCAACGCCGGAGCCCGCTGGGTGGACGAGGAGGTCGTGCTGGACGAGCGACCGTTCGTGCTCGTGTCGTCGCGGAAACCCGACGACCTGCCCGCGTTCAACCGCGAATTCGTGGCGGTCGTCGGGGCTTGACGCGCGGGGCGGCGTTGCTGCGCGTCGGCTAGGAGGGGTCGGCTTCCGGGGTCGGAGGCGGCGCTGCGGGGCTCGCGGGAGCGGCGGGCGTGGTCGGCTGGAACTGTTTCCAGGCGACCAGCCAGGTCGCGGCGATCGGGCCGAGGATGAGGCCGAGCACGAACCAGGTCCACCCGGAACGACCCTTGGCCTGCGCGAGTCCGCCCGTCATGATGGCGAGCCACAACCAGATGACCGGTATGAGAGAGTCCATTCGTCGAGCCTAGAGGGGGTCGCAGGTGAGTGTTCCCTGGCAATGACGGCGATTCCCCTTGCAGGGTTGCGGCGGGTGCGGGAGCGTAGGCGACTCCTGGAAACAAACGGAAAGGAGAGCATCATGCTCACCCTGACAGAGAACGCCAGCACGATCGTCAAGACGCTCACCGAGCAGGCCCCGCAGGACGAGGCCGGACTGCGCATCAGCAGCAACAACCCCCAGAACACGTCGTTCGCGGCGGCGGTCACCCCCGCGCCGGAGCCCGCCGACCAGGTGGTCGAGTCCGGCGGCGCACGCCTGTTCCTCGAAGAGGGCGCCGCGGTCGCCCTCGACGACAAGATCCTCGACGCCCAGGTGGACGACCAGGGCGCGGTCAGCTTCGCGATCGGCGCGCTCGCGTAACGACGCGAACGCCCCGCGCGACGAACGGCCCCCGATGCTCCGGCATCGGGGGCCGTTCTGCGTGCGGTAGCGGTCAGGGCGCGGGTGGGGCCGGTGGGGCTGGCGGGGCGGGTGGCTGCGTCGGCGGCGCGGGCGGCTGGGTCGGCGGAGCGGGCGGCTGGGTCGGCGGAGCGGCAGGCGGTGCGACAGGTGGCTGGGGCGACGATGGTGCCGACGGCGCGGACGGCGGCGCGGCGGGCGGCGGGGTCTGCGGGGAGGCGTAGAGGGGCTGGCCGCCCGCGGGGCTCGCGTAGGGAAGCGGGGACTCGGGCCAGCCGTAGTCGCGGGGAGGGAGGGCGGCGCCGGGGACGACCGGGACGTAGCCGGGGACCTCGGAGTCCGGGCGGTCGAAGCGGGCGCCTGCCGGGTTCGGTGGGAGGAGGGTCATCACGAAGATGGCGATGCCGCCGAGGCTCGGGATGAGGACGAGGAGGATCAGCCAGCCGCTCAGGTTCACATCGTGGAGGCGGCGCGCGGTCAGCGCGATGCCCGGGACGATGGTGGCCAGACCCCAGAGAACGAGCAGGACGATGCCGACGGCGAAGCCGGGGCCTGGAACCGAGCGGCCGCTGTCGTCGGTGGTGGCGCCGGAGAGGCCGAGGACCAGCAAGAGGATGTACAGCACCAGGCCGACGATCGCGTTGACGAAGAACCACCACCAGTATTCGCTGCGGCTGGCCCGGCCGTCGAAGCGTGCGTACTTCTTCCAGAACCGCACGAATGCGGCACCGAGCGGTGCACCGTAGTACGGCGCCCAGAGCGGAACGATCGGATTCACGGCATCCCCCTTTGTGCGCCCGGGGCGCCCACGGCCCCGGACGCACACAGCTTAGCTCGCGGGCGTGCTGCCGTCCCCTGCCGGATCGGACACAGCCTCAACGGACACAGTCTCGGCCGACTCAGCCGCAGCCGCCCCACCGAACGCACCCGACTCGACGCCGGGCGGCACGGCGGCCGCTTCGAGGAGCTCGGCCTCCGCCTCCGCGTCTTCGCCACGGAACTGCGTCATGTAGAGGTCGTAGTACGCGCCGCGGCGGCCGAGGAGGGTTTCGTGGTTGCCCTGCTCCACGATGGCGCCGTTCTCCATGACCAGGATGGTGTGCGCATCCCGGATCGTGGACAGGCGGTGGGCGATCACGAACGAGGTGCGGTCGGTGCGGAGGGCCGCCATCGCCTGCTGCACCAGCAGCTCGGTGCGGGTGTCGACGGAGGAGGTGGCCTCGTCGAGGATGAGCAGGGACGGGTTGGCGATGAACGCGCGCGCGATGGTGATGAGCTGGCGCTCACCGGCCGAGACGCTTCCGCCGTCCGCGTCGAGGACCGTGTCGTAGCCGTCCGGCAGCTGACGCACGAACCGGTCGACCATCGTGGCCTTCGCCGCGTCGACCACCTCCTCGTCGGTGGCGTCGAGGCGGCCGTAGCGGATGTTCTCGCGGATCGTGCCGCCGAACAGCCAGGCGTCCTGCAGCACCATGCCGACCTGCTCGCGCAGTTCGGCCCTCGCCAGTTCGGTGATGTCGATGCCGTCGAGCAGGATGCGGCCGGAGTTCAGCTCGTAGAAGCGCATCACGAGGTTGACCAGGGTGGTCTTGCCCGCGCCGGTCGGGCCGACGATCGCGACCGTGTGCCCCGGCTCGACCGAGAACGAGAGATCTTCGATGAGCGGCGTGGCCGGCGAGTAGCTGAACGAGACGTTCTCGAACTCGACGTGACCGTCCGTGCGCTCCGGGAGCTCCGCCTTGACGTCGTCCGGGTCTTGCTCGTCGGCGTCGAGGAACTCGAACGTGCGCTCCGCGGAGGCGACACCGGACTGCAGCATGTTCGCGATGCCGGCCACCTGGGTGATCGGCTGCGTGAACTCGCGCGAGTACTGGATGAACGCCGTCGCGTCTCCGAGCGTCATCTGCCCTGTCGCGACGCGGAGGCCGCCGACGACGGCGATCAGCACGTAGGACAGGTAGGACACGAACGTCATCGCCGGCATGATCGTGCCGGACACGAACTGCGCGCCGAAGGATGCCCGGTAGAGCTTCTCGTTGCGCTCGTCGAACTCGGCGAGCATGACCTCGTCGCGGCCGAAGGCGCGGACCAGCTCGAGCCCGGAGTACGACTCCTCGATGTGACCGTTGAGCGAGCCGGTGTTCTTCCACTGCGCCGCGAACAGCTTCTGCGAGCGCGAGCCGATCACGCCGGCGATGATGCCGGACAGCGGCAGCGCGATCAGGGCGATGAGGGCGAGCTGCCACGAGACGATGAACATCATGATCGTGATGCCGAGCACGGTGAGCACCGACTGGACCAGCTGCGAGAACGCCTGCTGCAGCGCGGCCTGGATGTTGTCGACGTCGTTCGTGACGCGCGACATCAGGTCACCGCGCTGGCGGGTGTCGAAGTAGCTGAGCGGCAGCCTGTTGAGCTTGGTCTCGACGTCGGCGCGCAGACGGTAGACGACGCGCATGACGAGGGCGTTGAGCACGTAGCCCTGCGCCCACATCAGGAACGAGGCCACCAGGTAGATGGCGAGCACGATGAAGATGAGACGGCTCAGCTCGACGAAGTCGATGCCGACGCCCGGGATGGGTTGGGTCTTGGCGAGCATGTCGGCGAACTGGTCGTTGCCCGCCGCGCGTGCCTGCTCGATCTGCTGGTCGAGCGACTGGCCGGCGGGGAGCCCCTTGCCGATCACGCCGCGGTAGATCACATCCATCGCCGAACCGAGGATCTTCGGCGCGATGACGGTGAGGATCACCGAGATGACGACGAGCCCGACCACGAACGAGAACTGCACGCGCTCCGGACGGAGCAGGCCGAGCAGCCTGCGCAGAGACGGCCAGAAGTTCTGCGCCTTCTTGGCCGGGGCTCCGCCGAACATGTCGCCGTCCGCCTCGGTGGGGGTGAACTCGTAGTCTTCGACCTCGGGGGCCGTGACGTCGTCGCGTTCGAGGACGTCGTCCGCACGCTTGCGTGCCATCTCAGGCCACCTCCAGGCTCAGCTGCGATTCGACGATCTCGCGGTAGGTCTCGCTCGTCTCGAGGAGTTCGTCATGGGTTCCTCGGCCGACGATGCGGCCGTCGTCGAGGACGATGATGGTGTCCGCCTCCCGGATGGTCGACACACGCTGTGCGACCACGATCACCGCTGCGTCTCTCGTCGCGTCGGCGAGGGCCGCGCGAAGGCGGGCGTCCGTCGCGACGTCGAGGGCCGAGAACGAGTCGTCGAAGAGGTACACCTGCGGCTGCGAGACCAGCGCCCTGGCGATGCAGAGTCGCTGGCGCTGACCGCCGGAGACGTTGGTGCCGCCCTGGGAGATGCGCGCGTCGAGCCCGCCCTCCTTGGCCAGCACGAAGTCTTCGGCCTGGGCGACGCGGAGCGCCTCCCACAGCTCCTCGTCCGTGGCGTCGGGCCGGCCGAACCGGAGGTTCGATGCGATCGTGCCGGAGAAGAGGTACGGACGCTGCGGGACGAGCCCGAGCACGCCGGCGAGCTGCGCCCTGGTGAGCGAGTCGACCCGCACCCCTCCGATGGTGACGGTGCCCTGCTGCGCCGTGTAGAGGTTGGGCACGAGGTTGACCAGCGTGGTCTTGCCTGCGCCGGTCGATCCGACGATGGCCGTCATCTTGCCCTGCTCGGCGACGAAGTCGATGTCGCTCAGCACCGGCTTCTCCGCACCGGGGTAGCCGAAGGTGACACCCCGGAACTCGACCCTGCCGGAGGACGGCAGCGGCGCATCCCCTGCTCGCCCGGCGTCGGACGCCTCGGTCGACAGCACCTCGTCGATGCGCCCGGCGCAGACGACGGCGCGCGGGATCATCATCACCATGAACACGCCCATCATGACCGCGGTGAGGATCATCAGCAGGTATTGCAGGAACGCGGTGAGCGAGCCCACCTGCATCTGACCGGCATCCACGCGCTGTCCGCCGAACCAGAGGACGGCGGCCGTCGCGAGGTGCAGGATGACCATGATGACGGGGAACATCAGGACGAAGATGTTGCCGACCCGCACCGACACCTTGGTGAGTGCCAGGTTGGCCTCCGCGTAGCGCTCAGACTCGAACGGCTCGCGGACGAACGCCCGGATGACGCGGATGCCGACGATCTGCTCGCGCAGCACGCCGTTGACCTTGTCGATGCGCTCCTGCATCTCGCGGAACAGCGGAAGCAGGAGCACGACCAGGATGCCCACCACGACGAACAGGACAGGAACGGACACCCAGACCAGCCAGGACAGCCCGATGTCTTCGCGCAGGGCCATGATGATGCCGCCGATGCACATGATCGGCGTCGACACCATGAAGTTGAGCGTCATCAGCACGAGCATCTGCACCTGCTGCACGTCGTTCGTGTTGCGGGTGATGAGCGTCGCCGTGCCCCAGCGGCCGACGTCGAGGGCGTCGAGGGAATCGACCTTGCGGTAGACCTCACGACGCAGGTCGCGGCCGACCGCCATCGACACCTTGGCGCCGAAATAGATGCCGCCGACGGCGGTCAGCACCTGCGCGAGGCAGACGACGAGCATCGTCATGCCGGTGTTCCAGATGAAGTCGGTGTCTCCGGTGACGACGCCCTTGTCGACGATCTGGGCGTTGAGACTGGGCAGGTAGAGCGCGGCGATCGTGGACAGCAGTTGCAGGACCACGACCCCCACGATCCCCCACACATATGGGCGCGCGTGACGCAGGGTAAGACGGAGCAGGATCAAGGATTCCCCCAGGGGTGGCTTTCGGTACCTGAAGATTGTGGCAGAAGCCTCCGACATTCGTGACACCGCACCTGAAATTTGCGGCGTCGCATTTTTCCCGCTCCTATTGCACGCGGACGAAGGCGTCGCTAGGCGATGCCTCCACCGTCCACGACGAGCGCGGAACCGGTCACGTACGAGGACTCGTCGGAGGCGAGCCAGACGACGGCGGCGGCGATCTCCTGCGGCTCGCCCATGCGCTGGAGCGGGCGGTCGGCGGCTTCCGCGAGGAACGAGCCGGCCTCCTGGCCGAGCTGACGGGCCTCGTCGCGGAGCATCCCGGTGTTGACGTCTCCGGGGTTCACCGAGTTGACGCGGATGCCCTGCGGGCCGTGGTCGATGGCGAGCGCGCGGGTCATGTTGACGACCGCACCCTTGGATGCGCAGTACGAGATGGCCTGCGCTCCTCCCTTGAGCCCCCATCCGGAGCCGGTGTTGACGATGGATCCTCCGCCGTTCGCCGCCATGACGGGCACGACATGCTTGCACATCAGGAAGATGCCTTTGACGTTGACGCCGAAGACGCGGTCCCACTCGTCTGCCGTGGTCTCGACCGCAGTGGTGCGGCGGATGATGCCCGCGTTGTTGAAGACGACGTCGACGCCCCCGAACACGGAGACGGTGTCCGCGACGACCCGCTCGATGTCCGACTCGTTCGACACGTCTGCTGTGAGGGCGATGGCTGTGCCTCCCGCCGCGCGGATCTCCTCCGCGACTTTCTCCGCCGCGCCGGGCGCGACATCCACGACGGCGACGCGCGCGCCCTCCGCCGCGAAGGCGAGGGAGGTGGCGCGACCGATGCCGCCGGCTCCTCCGGTGACGATGGCGGACTTGTCGGCTAGACGCATGTGTGCGCTCCTTCGGTGGTGGCCGCACTGGCGGCACTGACAGGGTAGATGCTCGACGACGACGGACCGGTGATCACCCGGAGGTGACCGGCGAGGCGTGCGTCGAGGCTGGTGTCGCCGGTGTCGACCAGGAGCGGTCGTCCGGCGAGGTCGATGAGTTTCTGTTCGGTCGCGACAACCATCAGGGGGCCGGCGAGCAGAGGGTCGGAGCCGATGGCGTCGAGCACGGCGGGCGAGAGCTGCTGATTGCCGCGCCCGAGGAGGAAGCCCTGGCCGCCGATCACGGTCACGACGGCCTGCGCGGGGTGTCCGGCAATGGATGCGATGGCCTGCTGCTCCGACACGTCGCGTGCGACGAGCATTCCGTCCTGCACGATGTCGACGCCGAGCGGGGTGGCCGGCACGCCCAGTTCGCGCGACACCGCGGCGAGCGTTCCTCCGGGCCCGAGCAGGTAGCGCACGCCCGGCCGCATGGCGGCGACGGCGCCCGCCGCTGCCCGGCGGACGGCGTCGGCCTCGCTGGTGGGGGTGGGCGCTTTGCGTGCCTGGGTGCGCTCGCGGGCGACGGGGACGCGGACGAGCGCGAACAGGCGAGGGTCCGGCCGGCCGGCGCGCAGGAGCTCCTCGTCAAGGTCGAGGACTTCCGCCTCGCGCGTCGGCAGGCCGCCGGCGGTCAGCCACTCCGCGGCGATCGCGCCCGCTGCGGCGGGAGCGACGGCGAAGCAGCCGGAGTACATCTTGACCCCGGCCGGGATGCCGAGCAGCGCGGTGTGCGCCGGGGCGCCTCGTGCCGCATCCCGTGCCGTGCCGTCTCCACCCGCGAACAGCACGAGGGTGGCGCCATCGGCCACGAAGGCCGCGACGGCACGCGCGGTGTCGTCGCCCGTGGTGCCGTCGCCCGCTAGGCCGACGCCCACGAGGCCGTCGCCCGTTTGGCCGCGCCGCGCATCCGGAGCGTAGACGACGCGCGGGAGGAGACCGGCGGCGCGCACCGCATCCTCGCCGAGCGGCCCGGACGCCGTCAGCACCTCCAGCCCGGGATGCGCGCCCGCCAGCACCGCGAGGGCCGCGGCAGCGCGCTCGGCGGCACGGGCGTGCGAACCGCGCGCGGCGGCCTCGCGCTGCACCGCCTCGCCGTCGCTGCCGACGAGGCCGGCCGGTCCCCCGATCCCGGCGACGGGGTTCACGACCACCCCGATCGCCGGGCGGAGCTGACGGAGGGAGGACATCTACGCAGCAGCCTCGTCGGAGGAGGAGGCCGACGCAGCGCCAGCGGCAGCACCAGTCGCAGGACCAGCGCCAGCCGCCTCGGACGACGGAGCGGAGAACGGCGCGAACGCACCCTCTCCCGCCCCGGCGTACTTCCGCTGGTACGCCCGCCAGGTCACCGCCCAGCGATCCGGGTCGTCCAGGTCGTCGTGGTGCGTGTGGTGCACGGTCTGGTTGTGCGGCGCCGTGCGCACCACCTCCGGCGTCTCGCGGGCCTCGCGGGCGACCTCGGCGAGCACGTTGGCGTACTCGTCCAGTTCGGCCATCGAGTACGACTCCGTCGGTTCGAGCGTGAACGGCTGCGGAACGATGTACGGGTGGTGGCTGGTCCAGTAGTGCATGCCGAAGTCGGAGGCGCGGACGCCGATCTCCTCCGAGCTGATGCCCGTCTCCTCGAACAGCTCCTGCCAGGAGTACCGCACCTGCTCGATGCGGCGGCGGCCGGTCGCGTACGGTGCGCTGGCCCCGGGGATCGCGAGGATGCGCTTCATCAGGTAGTTGTTGTTCAGCACCGCCGTCTCTGCCACGGCGCGCAGGCCCTCCGCGCCGAGCGCGCTGATCCAGGCGTACGTGCGCACGATGTTCGGGATGACGCCGTAGAACGGGGCGACAGAGCCGATCGACTGGGGCCGGTCGCCATCCAGGACGTAGCGGTCGCCGACCCGCTCGACCACCGGGCCCGGCAGGAACGGCGCAAGCGCTTCGGAGACGGCGTTCGCTCCCGAGCCGGGGCCGCCGCAGCCGTGCGGCGTTCCGAACGTCTTGTGCAGGTTGAAGTGGCACACGTCGAATCCGGCGTCGCGGGCGCGGGTGATGCCGAGGATGCCGTTGGCGTTGGCCTGGTCGTACGAGGCGAGCGCGCCGACACCGTGCGCGAGCTCCACCCACTCCCGGATGCGCGGGTTGTAGATGCCCGTGTCCTCCGGGTTGGTGACCATGATCGCCGCGGTGCGCGGGGAGAGCGCGGCGCGGAGGGCGTCGATGTCGGGGTAGCCGTCCGCATCCGGGTGGATGGTGATGACCCGGTATCCCGCCGCCTTGGCCGCCGCCGCGTTGGACGGGTGGGAGAAGATCGTGGTGATGACCTCATCCCGCTGCTCGGCCTCGCCGCGGGAGGCGTGGTAGGCGCGGATCATCGAGATGTTGGCCCAGATCGCCTCCGATCCTCCGCTGGTCTGCAGGGAGACGCGGCTCATTCCCGAGATCTCGGCGAGCATCCGCTCGGTGCGCCAGACGATCTCGAGGATGCCCTGCGCGCTCGCCGGATCCTGCAGCGGGTGCAGCTCGGTGAGGTCGGGGGTCCGGATGATCGCCTCGTTGACCTTCGGCGCGTACTTCATGGTGCAGGTGCCCTGGCCGACGTCGACGTTGAGGTCGGCGCCGAGGTTCTCCTGGCTGAGGCGCAGGTAGTGCTTGAGCACCCGCATCTGCCCGATCTCCGGCAGCGCGGGCGGTGCACTGCGCCGGAGGGATGCGGGAAGCGCCGCGACGACGTCGCCGACGGCCTCGCGCACGCCGGCCTCCGGGCGGGAGACGAGCACTCCGCGCTCGCCCGGCGTGTGCAGTTCGAACACGACGGGCTCGTCCCAGCGCGCCTGGTGGAAACGCCGCACGGGCGGTTTGGGGGCGATGGGGAGGCTCATGCGCTCTGCTCCTTCTTCTGTGCGCCAGCCGCAGCACCGGCGCCGAGGGCGTCGGAGAGCACGGCGGCGAGGTCGTCGATGTCTGACTGGGTGTTCTGCTCTGTGACGCACACCAGGAGGTGCGTCTCGTCGATGGCGTGGCCGGGCTCGAATCCGGATGCGCGGCCGGCGGCGACCAGTTCCGGTGCGGTGTGCGCCGCATCCCGGAGGTCGATGACGAACTCGCGGAAGTGCGTCGCCCCGTCGGCGAGCGCCACGCCGGGAAGGGCGGCGAGGGCGCGGGAGGCGTACGCCGTGCGGGCGAGGACGGTCTCTCCGACCTCCGCCATGCCCTTCGGGCCCATCAGGGAGAGGTAGACGCCCGCCGCGATGCCCCAGAGCGCTGCGGCGGTGCCGACCCACTCCTTCCCTTCCTCGCGGAGGGCGAAGGAGGTGCGGTCGTATGCGACGTCGCCGAAGCCGTACTCGCCCGGCACGTCGGTGGAGGCGAGGCCGAACAGGCGCGACGGCATCTCCATCACGAAGCGGGGATCGTCGTGCACGGCGATGAAACCGGCGTGCGCTCCGCCGAACCAGGGGTGCAGCCCGAGGGACTGGATGTCGCCGTGGACGATGTCCGCGCCCTGATCGGCGGGCGGGGTGAGGATGCCGAGACCGATCGGGTCGGTGCCGACGATGACGACGGCTCCGACCGCGTGGGCGGCGTCGGAGAGTTCGGCGACGGCGGTCTCGAGTGCTCCGGTGTAGCTCGGGGTCTCGATCCAAATCGCTGCCGTCGCGTCGTCGAGCATCCCGGTGGCCGCGGCGACGTCGGCGACGCCGTCGACGGTGGGGACCAGGACGAGGTCGATGGTCGGTGCGATGTAGTCGCGCACCTTGGACAGCTTGTCCGGATGCGCGTCGCTCACCAGCAGCACGGTGCGGCGGCCGGTGATGCGGCCCGCCATCGCGAGAGAGGTCGCCGCGGCCTGGAAGCCGTCGTACGTCGGCACGTTGACCACATCCTGGTTGAGCAGCTCGCCCATCAGCGACTGGTACTGGAACAGCGCCTGGAACCGGCCGTGGTCCTCGTACGGCTCTCCGGCGTACGCGGTGAGGAACTCGCTGCGGTTGATGACCTCGTCCACCACGGCGGGCACGGCGTGCTGGTACGTGCCGGCGCCGAGGAACAGCCGGCCGGGCTCCACCGCGCGGTTGCGGCGCAGCAGGCCGCCGACGTGACGCACCAGGTCCTGCTCGGCGACGAGCGGCTCCGGCAGGTCGAGCGGGCCGGCCAGGCGCAGGTCGGCTGGCACGTCGGCGTAGAACTCCTCGACGGACTCCGCGCCGACGGCGTCGAGCATCGCCTGACGGGATGCCGGCGCCGTGTTCGGCACGTACGGGTGGACGAATGGTTGGGTCATGGTGGCCTCGCGGTCGGTGGTGGGTGGGGACGATGGCTGCGGCGTCATGCGCCGGCCGGTTCTGTGCGGGTGGGGTGGGCGATGACGGCGACGCCGAAGGGCCCGAGCCGCAGCCCGTCGGCGGCATCGGCGTCGGCGTCGGTGAGGAGGTCGCGGCCGCCCGGGATGCGCGGAGCGGTGAGCGTGCGGCGCCCGTGGTTGAGGACGAACGTGTAGTCGGTGACGCCGTCGGTTCGGGTGACGACCTCGAGGTCGGTGTCGCGCCCGGCGGAGGCGGGGACAGGCACGCCGGCGGCGGCGAACACCTCGGAGAGCACGGCGCGCATCCCGTCGCTGTCGAGACCGGCGCTCAGGTACCAGGCGGCGCCGGCACCGGATGCGCGGCGCGTGACGGCCGGACGCCCGGCGAGGTCGCCGTCGCTGTAGTGGGCGAGCACCTCCGTGCCGTCCGCCGCCTCGATCCACTCGCTCCAGACGCGGACGCCGTGGCGCTCGCCGCCGAACGCGACGGACGCCGTCTGCCCGTCCGCCAGCGGCCACCACTCGTCCACCTCCACGCCCAGCAGGTCGCGCAGCGGGCCTGGGGCGCCTCCGTCGTGCACCTGCTCGCTGTGGTCGACGACGCCGGAGAACGGTCCGACGACCAGCTGGCCTCCCTCCGCGACGAACGCCGAGAGCGCATCCGCCTGCTCGGGGGTGGTGGCGTAGAGGTTGGGGACGAGCAGCACCCGGTGCTCTCCGTACGGACCGGCGGCGCGGGCGACATCCACCGGCTGGCCGAGCGCATACGCGGCGGCGTGCCAGGCCCGCGCCTCCTTCAGCCAGTCGAGGCGGACGGACGGCAGGGACTCCGGTTCGCTGACGCCCCACCAGGAGTCCCAGTCCGCGACGAGGGCGATGGATGCGCGCACGCGGGTGTCCTTGATCGGCGCGAGCTTCTTCAGTTCGGCCCCGAGCGCCTTGGTCTCCTGGAAGGTGCGGCTGCGCTCTCCGCGGTGGCCGAGCATCGCGGAGTGGAACTTCTCCGGACCGAACTTGGCCTGCCGCCACTGGAAGAACAGCACGCCGTCCGACCCGTGGGCGAGCGCCTGCATGCTGCCGACGCGCATCTGACCCGGCGCCTTCGGCACGTTGACCTCGCGCCAGCTCACCGCGCTCGGCGCCTGTTCGAGCAGCAGCCAGGGGCGGCCGTCTTTGAGGGAACGCATGAGGCCGTAGTTGAGGGCGGCGCCGATGTGCGCATCCGGATCGGCGGGGTCGGGATACGCGTCGTCGGTGACGATGTCCTCCGCGTCGGCGAAGTCCCAGTAGTCGAGCTCGCGGAACAGGCTCATGAAGTTGGTGGTGACCGCGATGTCCGGGGTGACCTCGCGCAGCACGTCGATCTCGGACTGGAAGAGTTCGAGCAGCGCGTCGGAGGAGAAGCGCTCGAAGTCGAGGAGCTGGGCAGGGTTGATCGGGCCGGTGGCCGTGCGCGGCGGCTCGATCTGGTCGAAGTCGAGGTAGTGCTGCCCCCAGCAGCTGGTGCCCCAGGCCGCGTTGAGGCCGTCGATCGTCTCGTAGCGGTCGCGCAGCCAGCGGCGGAAGTGGCGGGCCGACTCCGGGCACCAGCAGCGGGAGACGTGGTCGCCGTACTCGTTCGACACGTGCCAGAGCGCGAGTGCCGGATGCTCGCCGTAGCGTTCGGCGAGGGTGCGCGTGAGGCGGAGGGCCGCATCCCGGAACACCGGAGAGCTGGGGCAGTACGTCTGCCGCGAGCCGAACTCGAGCCGGACGCCGTCGGCGTTCCAGGGCAGCACCTCCGGATGCTCGCGGACCAGCCAGGCGGGAGGTGTGGCGGTCGCTGTGGCCAGGTCGATGCTGATGCCGTGCTCCCAGAGCAGGTCGATCACGCGGTCGAGGCCGGCGAAGTCGTACTCGCCCTCACGCGGTTCGAGCAGCGGCCAGGAGAAGACGGGAAGGGTGACCAGGTTGACCCCAGCCTCGACCATGAGGCGTGCATCCTCTGCCCAGACGCTCTCCGGCCACTGGTCGGGGTTGTAGTCGCCGCCGTATGCGAGGGCGTCGAGGCGGATGGTCCGCGGCGAGGTGGTCGTCACTGGTCTCCTTGCGGCTGTGCTGGGGCTGTTCTGGGGTGGTGCTGGGGTGGCGACGGCGTGGTGCTTTACACCGGGCAACCGTCGACTGTATTCTGTATACAGTAACGCTAAAGCGATTCCCGCGGTGGGTCAAGCCCTAAGCTGGCGACGCCGGCCGGCCGGGAGGCCACGCACGAACCGACCAGGAGGTCACAGTGATCGAGCGCAAGAACCTGCGGTCCCAGGTGCGCGAAGAACTCATCGCGAGAATGCGCGCCGGCGACGTGCGCCCGGGCGAGAGCATCAACGAGGTGCAGCTCGCCGCCGAGCTCGGCGTGTCGCGCACGCCGCTGCGGGAGGCCCTGATCGCGCTCGAAAGCGAAGGGCAGATCGAGTCGGAGAACGGCAAAGGGTTCCGGTTCGTGCCGCTGAGCGCCCGAGAATTCGAAGAACTGTGCCCCATCATCGTGGCGCTGGAGAGCCTCGCGCTCGACCTCAGCCCGGCCGACGAGCTGGCCGGAATCGGCACACAGCTCGCCGCCCTCGCCGCCGAGTTCAACGACGACGTCGCCCAGCACGCGCTGGTCAACCGCCGCGACGACGAGTGGCACAACCTGATGCTGAGCGCCTGCCCCAACCAGCGACTGCTCGACGAGATCGCCGGCGTGCGCCGCGCCATCCACCGCTACGAGTCGCTGCTGGTGTCCGACGACGTGATGGTCGAACGCAGCGCGATCGAGCATGCGGACATCGCACGCCACCTGGTCGACGGCGACCTTCCGGCGGCGAAAGAGGCGCTGGCGGCCAACTGGACGAACGGGATGCGCCGCCTGCTCGCGGACGCGGGCATCTCGTGGGAGCGGCTGGGCTGACCTCACCCCTTCACCGCTCCGCCGAGCAACCCGGCGACGAACTGACGCTGGAACAGCAGGAACACGATCAGCAGCGGGATGGTGGCCAGCAGTGAGCCGAGCATCAGGCCGGAGTAGTCCACCCTGGACAGGCCGATCATCGTATTGAGGGCCACCGGGACCGTGTACTTGTCCTCCGTATTGAGCATCAGCAGCGGCCAGATGAACGCGTTCCACTGGCTCACGAAGGTGTAGATGACCAGGGCGGCGAGCTGCGGCCTGGCGATGGGCAGCACCACCCGGTAGAAGGTGCGCAGCTCGCCGGCGCCGTCGATGCGGGCCGCCTCGATGATCGTGTCGGGGAAGTCGAGGAACGCCTGCCGCATCAGGAAGATGCCGAACGCGTTCGCGAGGAACGGCACGACGATGGCCTGGTACGTGTCGATCCAGCCGATGCTCGCCATCATCTGGAAGAGCGGCACCAGCAGCACCTGCATCGGGATCATCATGGTCACCAGCACCACGCCCATCAGGACACCGCGGCCGCGGAACCGGAACTTGGCCAGGCCGTACCCGGCCATCACACTCACCGCCGAGCTGAACACCGTGTAGACCACGGCAATCCCGAGGCTGTTGGCGAGCACGAGGCCGAAGTTGGTCTCGGCCTGCAGCCTGGCCAGGTTGGCGAGCAGTTCGCCGCCGGGCAGCACCGGTAGCGGCGTGGCGAACAGCGACGACGTCGTGTGGGTCGACGCCACGACCATCCACAGGAACGGGACGACGCTGAGAACGGCCCCTGCTGCGAGCAGGACGTAGACCGGTGTGTGCCGCAGGGCGCGGATCATTTCTTCTCCCTCAGAAGACGGAACTGGACGATCGAGATGATTCCGGTGAGCAGCACGAGCAGCCAGGCGATGGCGGACGCGTATCCGGGGTCGAACTGCTGGAACCCGACCTTGTAGAGGTAGAGCACCGGCGTCAGCGTCGCGTTGTTCGGGCCTCCCCCGGTGAGGATCACGTTCTCGTCGAACAGCTGCAGCGCGCCGATGGTGGAGGTGATCGTGGTGAACACGATGGCCGGCCGCAACTGCGGAACGATCACCCTCGAGAAGGTCGCCCAGCGCCCGGCCCCGTCGACCCGTGCCGCCTCGTACTGCTCGGCGGGGATGCTCTGCAGGCCGGCGAGCAGGATGACCATGTTGTACCCGGTCCACCGCCAGGTGATGGATGCGATCAGCGCCACCCGTGCCCACAGCTCATCGTTCAGCCAGTCGACCGGAGCGATCCCGAACAGCCCGATGAGCTGGTTCACGGCCCCGCCGTCCGTCGCGAGCATCACTCGGAACACCACGGAGTATGCGACGAGCGTCGTCACGGCGGGAAGGAAGTAGATCAGCCGGAAGCCGGTGCGGAACCGCAGCCAGGTCTGGTTGAGCGTGTACGCGAGCACCAGCGCGACGCCGATCATGATCGGCACCTGAACCACGAGAATCAGCCCGGCGTTGCTCAGGCTGGTAAGCACCAGCGGGTCGTCGAACAGCCGCGCGTACTGGTCAAGCCCTACCCACCTGGATACTCCTCCCCTGGTGCTGAAGAAGCTCTGCCACAGCGAGACGACCAGTGGATACGCGAAGAAGATCGCGAACAGCGCGGCGGCAGGCAGAGCGAACCAGGCCCCCGGTCGCTGGAGCCTGCGCCCCAGCGACCGGGTGGTCCTTGCCGGTGCCGCCGTGCGATCCGCGGTCACGGAATCGACGGTGACCATGTTCAGCCCGCGATCGAGCGGCCGGTGGCCGTCGCGATCTGCTTCGCCGCATCCTTCAGCGCTGTGGCGGGGTCCGCTCCGTTGATGACGGAGGAGACCACGGCGTTCGCGACGATGTCGCCCGCTTTCGCGTTGTCGGCGGTGTAGCTGATCGCCGGGATCTTCGCGGTCTGCTCGGCGAACAGGCGGTAGACCTTCTGGCCACCGAAGTACGGGTCCGACTGCTGGAACAGCGGGTCTTTCAGTGCGGGCAGGTAGGAGGGGAACAGGCCGTCATTCTTCATCATCGACACCTGGTTTGCGGTGTCTGCGAGTGCGAACGCGGCGAACGACGCGGCCAACTGCGGGTTCTTCGCCTGGGCGGGGACGGCGAGCGCGGAGCCTCCGCTGTTGGAGGTGCGGGCGCCGTCCGTGCCGAAGGCGGGCAGTTCGGTCACGCCGTACTTCCCGCTCAACTCCTGCGCCTCGCCGGTGAGGGTCGCGATCCACCAGACCGCCTCCGGAGTGACGGCGGAGTCGCCGTTCTTCGCGCTGGTGACCCGCGCATCCCAGCCGGTGACGTTCTTGAGAAGCCCCTTGTCGTTGAGCTCCTTGAGCAGGGTGAGCGCCTTCACGGCCTGCGGGGACGAGACGGCGATTTCGCCCGAGTCGTCGAAGAGGCCTTGGCCCTGCTGCTGCAGGAGCATCTGGAACAGACCGCCGGAGGAGACATCGGCGGTGAGGAGCGTGTGGCCGGTTTTCGCCTTGATCTTCTCCCCCGCGGTGACGAGCGCATCCCAGGTGGTCAAGCTCGCCGGGTCGACTCCCGCGGCGTCGAGGTAGTCGGAGCGGTAGAACAGCCCGACCGTTCCCGAGTCCCACGGCACGGCTTTGACCGCGCCGGATGCGTCGACGGAGGCCGCCCACTTGGACGGGTCGAAGTCGGCCTTCTTGTCGCCGATGATCGGGGTCAGGTCGGTGAAGCCTGCGGGGAACTGGCTCAGGTAGCCGGGCGTGTGGTCGGTCTCGATCGTGACCAGGTCCGGCAGGCCCGTGCCTGCCTGGAGACCGACGGAGAGCTTGTCGTACGCATTGTCGTAGCCGATGTCGACGACTTTGATGCTGGTGCCGGAGTGCTCCTTCTCGTACTCCCCCGCGAGGCGCTTGAGGGAGACGGCTGCCGCATCCCATGACCAGACCGTGATGCTGCCGGACACCTTCGCGTCCGGGTCGAGCGTCGCAGCGGGTCCGGAGGCGGTCCCTGCCATCGCGCACCCGCTCAGGACGAGCGCGGCGGCGGCGAGCGGGACGAGCGTTCTGAGGCGTTTCATGGTGACTCCTTTGTCAAAAGTGAATATTGTATACATAGAGAGGCGGCAAACGATCCCGTCGCCCCACGGTCTCCGGCCCTCAGCCCGAAGCGCGCACCGCGAGGTCGACGCACAGCGCGGCCGACCAGCCGAACGACGTCGTCGCCGTCTTGGCCTTCCTTCCGGTGAGCGGGTTGAAGTACTCGTGCGGTCCACCGGCGTGCTGCACCAGGCGCAGCGTCGCCTCGACCAGCTCGCGGGAGCGGTCCGCGTGGCCGGAGACGGCCAGCCCCTCGGCGATGAGGGCGTTGATGTTGACCCACACGGGGCCGCGCCACATCCGCTCTGCGGAGAAGTCGGCATCCCGGGCAGCGACCGTGGGGATCGCCCACGGCGTCGCGAACCGGTCCGGGTCGTCGAGGGCTCCGAGCATCCTGGACACGATGCGGCCGGGAAGGCGGCCGGTGAGCAGCGGGAGCAGACTGACGGCGGTCTCCGCGGCGAGCGGCGTGCCTGCTCCGTGGGAACGGAAGAACCCGGCGGCGTCGTCCCACATCGCCTCGAGCAGCGCGAGGGTGCGCTCGGCTCGTGCGGCGTGGCGCTCGGCGGCCGCAGTGTCCCCCACCGACCTGGCCCGGGATGCGAGCAGGTCGTCCTGCAGGATCAGGTACGCCGCGAGATCCGGCGAGGCGACGGGAAGCTCGCCGTCGAACACCGGGCTGTCATCGAGGCCGGAGGAGTACGGGTGGCCGTACTCGGGCATCCCGTCTCCGTCGAGGTCGGAGTGCGCGAACCACCACTCCTGGCTGTGCGCGACCGTCTGCCACGCCTCGTCGAACCAGGCGGGGTCGTCGACCAGGCCTTCGAGCGAGCGCAGCGCCCAGGCGGCGAGCGGCGGCTTGGTGAGCGGGATCGGCGCTGACGGGTCGGCGATGGAGGAGCCTGCGCGACGCAGCGTGTCCCTGTCGCCGGGCGGGAGGTCGTCGCTCGACGCCAGCACGCCGTCGTCGTGCACGACGTCGGGCAGCTGGCCGTCCGGTGCCGGGAAGCCGAACGCGAGCGCGAGCTGCTCGCGTGCGAGCTCCGGGGCGCCGTGGCGGAGGCCGGCCGCGATGAAGTACGCGTCCCACTGCCAGAGGCCGACGTAGCCGATCTTCGACGGGACGACGGCGCGCGCGTCGCCGCGACCGGGCAGGGTGACGATGTTGGCGCCGAGCACCCACCAGCAGAACGCCGTGAGGTCGGCGAGGTCGGAACGCACCCGCGGTGTGCGGGCGAACCAGTCCGCCCAGACGGATGTGGTGGCTGCGAGGGCGGAGGCGTGCGGGGTACCCGAAGCGTGCGAAGCCTCCGCGTTCTCCGCCGTGGCTGCGCCCAGTGCGATCCGCAGTTGCGCGCCGTCTCCGCCGGGGAACGAGAGCCGCACGACGGTGTCCCCGCCCACCTCCCGCACCAGCAGGTCGTCCGCGCCGGTCGCCGTCCAGGACGCCTCGCCGGCCGACGGCAGCCCGGGCGCCCAGGCACCGGATGCGTCGCCTGCCTGAGCGGCGTCGAGCGCGCCGAGCGCGCCGACCGCGCCCGGCACGGTCAGCTCGACCGTCCACCGCGAGCCGCCGCCGAGGCTCAGCGCCCGCTGGCCGTCGAAGGTCAGGGTCGCTCCCCCGTCGAACGCGATGCTCTCCGGGCGCACGTCCGCGATCTCCGCGACGCGCCCGTCCGCACCGAACACCCGCAGCGCCCGCACCACGACGCAGTCGTCGAGCCTGCGCTCGTACTCGGCCAGCCGCACGGTCATGCCGCCGTCCGTCCGCTGCACCAGGATGCGCGACCCCGGCAGCGTGAACGGCGCGTTCTCCAGGTCGAGGAACCGAGCGGCACGGTCGGCCGCATCCTGTGCGGCAGCATCCAGCGCCGCCGCATCCAGTGCATCCCGCGTCGTCGCCGGCGCGCTCATCGGCCGCCCAGTCCGGACGCCGCCATGCTGTTCAGGATGCGACGCTGGCCGATGACGAACGCGATCAGCATCGGGATGGTCGCCACAGCCGACGCCGCCATGATGAGCCCGTAGTTGATCGAGCCGAACTGGCCGCGGAAGCTCTGCAGCAGCAGCGGAACCGTGAAGAGATCCTGACTGTTCAGCAGGACAAGGGGAAGCAGGAAGTTGTTCCAGGTGCTGAGCGCCACGATGATCGCGAGCGCCCCGAGGCCCGGGCGCAGGTTCGGGAGGATGATGCTCCAGAAGATGCGCCATCGTCCTGCGCCGTCGACCAGCGCGGCCTCCTCCAGCTCCTTCGGCAGCGACAGCACGAACTGGCGCATCAGGAACACCGCGAACGGGTTCGCCAGGGCGGCGGGGATGATCAGCGACAGGTGCGAGTCCACCCAGCCCAGCTTCGCCATCAGGAAGTAGAACGGGATGAGCGTGACCTGCATCGGGATCATCTGCGTCGCCAGGAACACCACGAACAGCACGCGGCTGCCGCGGAACCGGATGCGCGCGAACGCGTACCCGGCCATGGCCGCGGTGATGAGCGTGCCGATGACCACCAGCACGGCGATGTAGATGCTGTTGAAATACGCCTGCGCGAACGGGGCGTCGTTCCACGCATCCACGTAGTTCTGGAACGTGAACGGAGTGGGGAGGAAGCTGAGCGGGTCGTTCAGGAGCTGGGGCAGCGTCTTGAACGAGGTGATGAGCATCCAGATGAACGGGAAGACCATCGCGATGCCGCCGATGGCGAGCACCACATGGAGGAGCGTCTTGCGGACGCGGGTGCCTGCGCGGCCCTCGCGGGCTGCCCCGGATACGGCGGTGGTCATGCTGCACCATCCTCGTAGTGGACGAACTTCTTCTGCGCCGTGAACTGGATGCCCGTGATGACGAGCGTGATCAGCAGCAGGATCACCGACGCAGCGCTGGCCGGACCGAACTGGAACTTCCCGAAGCCGAGATCGTAGATGTGGTAGACGATCGTGCGGGTCGCGTTGTCCGGGCCGGCGTTCGCCGTGAGGATGAACACGGTGTCGAACGTCTGCAGCGAACTGATGAACGCGATCACCGACGAGAAGAACATGATCGGCGACAGCAACGGCATCCGGATGCGGAAGAACAGAGTCAGCGCCCCCGCCCCGTCGATGCGCGCCGCCTCGATCACGGCGGGAGAGATGTTCTGCAGGCCGGCCAGGAAGATGATCACGTTGAGGCCGAGCGACGACCAGATGGAGACGATGCAGACCGCGATGAGCGCGAGGTGCGGGTCGCCCAGCCAGTCCGGGGCTGGCACGTGGAAGACGCTGGCGATGAAGCCGCTGATCACGCCGTCTTTGCGGAACAGCTGCTGCCAGATCATCGCAACTGCCACCGACGAGGTGACCACGGGCGCGAAGAACAGGATCAGGTACAGCGTCTTCGTCTTCAGCTTCTCCAGCGCCACCGCGATCACGACGGCGAGGCCGAGGCCGACCGGAACCGTGATCACGGCGATCAGCAGGGTGTTGAGGATGGCCCTGCCGAACAGCGGGTCGGAGAGCTGGTTGCGGAAGTTGTCGAAGCCCACCCAGCTGAGGTCGTTGAGACCGTCCCACTGGGCGAAGGCGAGCACCAGGCTCGCCGCGAACGGCAGCACGACGAACAGTGCCATGCCGATCAGCTGTGGGCCGACGAACACATAGCCCCAGCGCCGGTCGCGCCGCCGCCAGGCGGACTCCCCTCGGAGTCCGCCCGGCGCGGTGCCTGCGGGTTTCGCCGTCGCCGCCTGGTCGGGGGCTTCGGTCAGCGACCCTCGGATTGCACTCACGCGTCGATCCCTACTTGCCCGTCTTGTCTTCGATCATCTTCGCGACATCGTCGAGGGTCGCCTTGGTGGACGCCTTGCCCTCGTAGAGCGCGAGCATCTTGTCGCTGATGTCGCTGGAGAGGCCGGGGACGGATGCTTCCGTCGCGTAGTCCTCGAACCCGATGTCGCGCATGTCGAGCAGCGTCTGGGCGTGCTCCGGGTATCCGTCGAGGACGACCTTGTCCGCGCCCTTGATCGACGGAACGGCGTTGCCTCCGCCCTTCAGGCGCTCGGTCTGGCCGGCTGCCGACAGGTAGTTGGTCCAGAACTCGAACGCAGCGGCCTTGTTCTTGGTCTTGGCGTTGATGGCGAGGTAGCTCACGGCCGTGCCGGTCGGCGCGGCCTTGCCGTCCGGGGTCGGCCACGGTGCGACGTCGTAGTTCTCCGGGTCGCCCGCCGACTTCACGGTGCCGATCGTGTAGCGGCCCTGCACGAAGAAGCCCGCCTTGTGGGTGACGAAGACGCTGTCTGCTCCAGCCCCCTGCGGGAGGGTGTCCGCGACGACGAACGTGCCGTTCTGGAAGTTCTTGGCCAGCACATCCATCGCCTTGACGCTGGTCTGGTCGGTGTTGGCGACGAACTTCCCCGACTCGTCGAACGCCTTGCCGCCCTGCGCCGAGATCCAGCTGTAGTGGGTGGACCAGTAGTTCCAGAACATGGATCCGGTGAGCCCGGCCTTCTTGAGCTTCTCGTTCATGTCGAGGTATGCCTCTGTGGTCCACTTGCCCTCGGCGGCGAGGGTGGCCGGGTCATCGGTGACGCCGGCCTTCTTCAGCGCGACCTTGTCGTACCAGAGCGCATCCGGGTTGGAGTCGTTGGGCGCAGCGTAGATCTGGTCGCCCTTCTTGGTGGCGCCGAACAGGCCCTGCGCGAAGTCCTCCGGCTTGGTCTTGCTCGCGCTGGAGTTCATCAGGTCGGTGAGAGGCAGCAGCGCCTTCGAGTTGACGAACTGGCCGATCTTGTCGTCGCCGATGTAGAACACATCCGGTGCTGTGCCGGACGCGAGCTGGGCGAGGAGCTTCGTGTGGTAGTCGCCGTAGTCGGCGACCGGCTGCAGCACCACCTTGATGTCGGGGTGCTCTTTCATGAACTGGTTGTCGAAGTCCTTGTAGCGGGCGATCTCCTCCGGAGTGCCCCAGGTGGACCAGACGACAGTCTTGGAGCCCGAACCCCCCGATCCCGATCCTGAACACGCGGCCATACTGAGTGCCAACGCGACGGCCGCCCCCACAGCCACCAGCCTTCTCATCTTCGAGTCGACGCGAGACATGCCTACCTCATTCCTTGAAGTGTCTCTTGCAATTCGGGGGCCACGGGTACGGGGCCGCTCCTGGTCTGTATTCTGTATACAGTAGGCAGGCGCGTTATGCAAGTGTCCGCGAACTACCAGCAACTGCGGCGCTTCCCGGGCGTTTCGCGACAGTTACTGGTGTTTCGGTCGTAGTAGCGGCGGCGGGGCCGGTGGGCGTATGGTCGCCGCATGGTCACCGACGACCCGCTCGACACCGATCCGGACAACTATCACCTGCTCTGGGAGAACGAGTACGTGCGCGTGCTCGAATACCTGGATGCGCCCGGCCTCCGCACGAACGACCACGACCATCCGAACAGCGTGCTCGTGGCGCTGAGCGAATTCGACCGGCACCTGCGCACACCGGACAAGGAACGCACGGTGCACCTCGATGCCGGCGAAGCCGTGTGGCTGCCCGCGCAGCGGCACTCGGGCGAGAACGTGGGCACGACGCCGACGCACACGCTGCTGATCGAGCTCAAGGGGGATGCGGCGGGAACCCCGGGAGGCCCTGGGCCCGCGGCGGTGGGGCCGAGCACGGCGGACTGACCGCCGGGTCCCCGCCCCGCACCGCCGCGGTCACGCCTGCCGGCTGAGGCTCACGCCGCGTCCCACGCCACCGCCACGTCGAGCACCCAGACGACGCCGAAGCGGTCGGCGAGCATCCCGTACGCGGGCGAGAACGCGGACGGCCCGAGGTCTTCGATGATGGTCGAGCCCTCGGCCAGCCTTCCCCAGAGCTCGGCGATCTCGTCGGCGGTCTCGCCGCGCACCGAGACGAAGAACGCCGTGTCGCCCTGGTCGTAGCCGACGCTGGCCGGCACGTCGTATGCCATGACCTGGAACCCGTTCCCGCCGATGACCTGGCCGAACTTCACCTGGTCGGCCTCGTCCGGGGTCTCCGCGGCGTGGGCGTCGGCGTTGGTGACGACGACGAGCTGCCCGCCGAAGACGGAGTGGTAGAACTCCAGCGCCGCCCTGGCGTCGCCGCGGAAGTTGAGGTGGGGTGTGGTGGTGACGGACATTGTCTGCTCCTCGCTGACGTTCCGCCCGGACGTTCCGGACGGTCGACGCCCACTCTCACAGCAGTAGAGGACAGCTTCGGTCCTCTACTCGATCTACGCTGGCAGCATGACCTCGACCACCTCCCGGCTGCTCGTGCTGCTCTCCCTGCTGCAGGCACGGAGAGACTGGCCGGGCGGGCTGCTGGCCGAACGCTTGGACATCAGCCACCGCACCGTGCGCCGCGACATCGACCGGCTGCGCGAGATGGGCTACCGCATCCAGGCGACGAAAGGCCCGGATGGCGGGTACCGGCTGGATGCGGGTACCGAGCTTCCCCCGCTCCTCTTCGACGACGACCAGGCCGTCGCGCTCGCGGTCGCCCTCCAGGCCGCCGCGGTCAGCGGAGCCGGGGTGGAGGAGGCGGCGGTGCGCGCGCTCACCACGGTGCGCCAGGTGATGCCGTCCCGCCTGCGCCACCGACTGGATGCGCTCACGTTCACCACCATCCCGAACGGCCGGAACACGGCGGTGCAGCCGGTGGATCCGGGTGTCCTGCTCTCGGTGTCCGCCGCGGTGCGCGGGCGGGAGACCCTCCGTTTCGACTACGGGGACCACGACGACCGCCCTCCCCGCCGGGTCGAACCGCACCACTTGGTGGTCGCCGCCGAACGCTGGTACCTGCTCGCCTGGGACCTCGATCGCGACGACTGGCGCACCTTCCGCGTCGACCGGATGCGCCCCCGCACCCCGAACGGCCGCCGCTTCGAACCGCGCCCGGTGCCGGGAGGCGACGTGCGCGCATACGTGTCCGCCCGCTTCAAGGGCTCGGCCGACGCCGACGACTGGCCGTGCCGCGGCAGCGCGATCCTGCACCTGCCCGCCTCCGAGGTGCTGCCGTTCGCGGGCGACGCCGTGGTGGACGACCTCGGGGACGGGCGCTGCCGCATCCACGTCGGCTCGTGGTCGTGGGTGGCACTGGCGGCGTCACTGGGGCGCTTCGACGCGGCGATGGAGGACGTGCAGCCGGCGGAGCTGCGGGAGGCGTTCGGGATGCTGGCCGGGCGTTATGCCGCGGCCGGCCGGTAGCCTCCCGCCGGGCTCAGCGCCGAGAGAGCAGTGAGGTGACCCGCAGCTTCTCGCTGTGAATCCACACGTCGGAGTACTCGACCGGACGGTCGTCGGCCAGGTAGGTGACCTGCTGCAGGTATTGGACGGGTGCGCCGATCGGCAGTTCGAGGGCGGAGGCGGCGTCGCCGGATGCCGCCTCGGCGGAGAAGGTGCGGCGAGCGCTGCCGATCTTCAGGTGGTAGACGCCTTCGAGCGTCCCGAAGAGGCTGGTGGTGCGGAAGTCGGTCTTCTCGATGCCGGGGGCGAGGTCGGCGCGGACGTAGTTCACCAGTAGGGCCACCGGGCCGCGGTCCGTGCTGCGCAAACGGACCAGCTTGAGCACCCGTGCTCCTGGCGACACGTCGAGCAGTGCGGCGACCGGCCGGGGCGGCTCGATCAGGCGGCACTCGATCACGTCCGTCTCGGTCACGATCCCCTGGTTGGCGAAATCCTCCGACAGCGTGCTGAGCTTCTGCGCGATGGCCGGCTCGATCGTCGTCGACGTGACGAACGTTCCCTTGCCCCTGACCTGCCGGAGCAGCCCCTCCTCGATCAGGGTGGTGAGGGCCCTGCGCAGCGTCCCCCTGCTCACGCCGAGGTCGTGCGCCAACTCCGGTTCGCTCTTCAGCCGGTAATGCGCCGGCCACTCACCGGCGGCGATCCTGGTCCGGATGCGCTCGGAGATCTGGCTGTGCAGAGCGACGGGTGCGTCTCTGTCGAGGTCGTCGGTCACTTTCCCCCTCTTTCACTGGCACCCGCCGTCCCGACACTACGGCAGTCGGGACGGCGGCGCTCGTCAGTAGCTGGTCGTGTTCTCGTCGCCGGAGTCGGTGATGATCGACAGGCCGGCGCTCGTCCCGAGCAGGCTGGCGCCCGCGCGCAGCAGGCCCAGGGCCTGCGGGTAGCTCTTGATCGAGCCGGAGGCCTTCACCAGCACGCCGGGACGAGCCAGGTCGACCAGGTAGCGGACGCTCTCCGGGCTGGCCGTCTCGATCTGCCCGCTCGACGCGTTCTTCAGGAAGGCGACGCCGGCATCCATCGACAGTTCGACGGCCGCGCGACGCTCGTCCGGGGTGAGCAGCGGGAGCTCGAGCATGACCTTGACCGGGATGCCCGCCGCCTGCACGACACCGGCGATGTCGTCGCGGAACGCGTCGTACATCCCGCTCTTCAGCCAGCCGATCTGCACACCGATGTCCAGCTGGGTGGCGCCGAGCTTGGCGATCGACTCCGCCTCGGCGGCCTTGCCGGCGCTCGTGGTCACGCCGACGGTCGGGAAGTCGAGCGCTGTCGCGATGCCGACGCCCGTGCCGGCGAGTTCTGCGGCGACCACGTCGACCCAGGATGCGGGCACCATCGCGGCGTTGAAGCCGTGCTCGACGGTCTCCTTGGCGTGGGCGACGATCTCGTCGCGGGTGAGGCCGACCTCGATCTTGGTGTGCTGGATGTACGGTGCGAGTTGCGCCGGAGCCAGAGTCAGCTCGGTGGTCGAAGTGTCAGTCACGGTTTCTGTTTCCTTTCGCGGGCACCGCGGTCGCGGTGCTTGTGGTGTGGTGCAGGTCTGGGGATGCGCGACCGGGTCAGAGCCGGTCTGCGTAATAGTCGGGCGCGATCACGCCGTCGCCGCCGAACCAGCGCGGAACGTCGACGCCGCAGACGAGGCCGATGTTGCCCCACGGCTCGAAGGCGCCCGTTCGCACGATGACCTTCGCCTGGGCTGCGACATCGCCCAGCATCTCGGCGTGGGTGCGCGTGCTGAACTCGGCCTCGGCGAAGGTGGACTGCAGCCACTCGTCGAGCCGGGGGTTGTTGCTGACGACGTCGTCCGCCCGGACGACGCCCTCGACCACCAATTCGCCGGCGATGAGGCCGAGCACGGTGCGCAGGTCGGGCAGGTTCTCCGCCAGCGCGAGGTCGATGCGGTGGGCGTCGCGCGGGATGGGGAAACCGGCGTCGACGACGAGGATCAGATCGGTGTGGCCGAGCGTCGCGAGTGCGCCGCTCAGTTCGGCGTTCAGGATGCCGTGCTTCTTCATGGTCGGGTCCTTTCCCTGGTGGTCATGCGGCGGAGGAGGCCGACGCGTCCGCGCCGGTGGCGGCGGACATGATCGACTCCTCGGTGGCGTCCGCCGAGTCGAGCACGGCGACGATGCGGCCCTCTGCCATGACGGCGATCCTGTCGGTGATCGTCAGGAGCTCCGGCAGGTCGGACGACGAGCAGACGATCGCGACCCCGCGGGCGGTGAGGGCGTACAGCTGCTCGTAGATCTCGGCGCGAGCACCGACATCCACCCCTCGTGTCGGCTCGTCGAGAACGAGGATGTCGGGCTGGATGGCCATCCAGCGGCCGAGCATCGCCTTCTGCTGGTTGCCTCCGGAGAGGTTCACGATGGGGGTGTCGAGCGACGCGGTCTTCACCGTCATCGCTGCGGAGAGGGCTGCGGCGTCCCGGTCGAACTGGCGGCGGCGCACGAGCCCGAACCTGGTGAGCCTGCGCACCTCGAGCACGCCGATGTTCTCGCCGACGCTCATCGTGCTCAGCAGCCCTTGCGCCCTGCGCTCGCCCGGCACGAACGCCAGCTTGCGCCGGACAGACTCCGCGGGCGACCGCTGCTGATACGGCGAGCCGAGCAGGTCGACGCTTCCGCCCGTTCCCCTGTCCGCTCCGAACAGGTTGCGCAGCATCTCGACGCGGCCGCTGTCCGGAAGCCCGGCGAAACCGAGGATCTCGCCCGGGCGCACCTCGAACGTCACGTCCTGATGGGCACGGCCGGCGAGCCCGGTCACGGCGAGCACTGGGGGCGCATCCCGCCAGGCCGACGCGTCCGTCGTGTCCGCACGCCTGCTGAGGTTGCCGAGCTCCCGGCCGACCATCGCGGCCACGGCCTGTTCCGGCGTGGTCTCCGACCGGCGCCAGGACGCCACGTGCCTGCCGTCGCGCAGCACCTCGATCTGGTCGGCGAGCCGGAACACCTCCGGCATCCTGTGCGACACGTAGACGATGGTGGCGCCCTGAGTTTTGAGCGTCGCCATGAGCGCGAACAGCCGCTCCGACTCCGCGGGCGTCAGCACGGAGGTGGGTTCGTCCAGGATCAGGATGCGGCAGCCGCGGGCGATCGAACGTGCCACCACGATCAGCTGCTGCGTCGCGAGGTCGAGCGTTCCGACCGGCGCTGCCGGGTCGAGCCTGAGGTCGAGCTGGGCGAGCAGTTCGGTGGCGCGGGCGGTCATCCTGCGACGGGAGGGGAACCAGCGACTGCCGGGCTCCACGCCGACCAGGATGTTCTCGGCCACGGTCCGCTCCGGCAGCAGCGACAACTCCTGCGGCACGATGGCGACGCCGTGCTCGGTGAGCATGGTGTGCGGGTCGTAGCGCGTCACCGGGGCGTCGCCGACGGTGACGGTCCCGTCGCTCGGCGGCTGCAACCCTGCGAGGACCTTCAGCAGTGTCGACTTGCCTGCGCCGTTCTCACCGAGCAGGGCCGTCACCTCGCCTTCCGGCACCTCGAAGGTCACATCCTCCAGCGCGCGCACCGGGCCGAACCGGCGGCTGAGCCCGGTGATGCGGATGGCGGGGCGCGGCTTCACGGCCGCACCGTCGCCGGACGACGGGAACGTCATGGCCTAGCCCTCCACCGTTGCTTCGGACAGGTTGTCCTTGGTGATGATCTGCGCGCCGGTGTCGACGCCGGAGATCTTGGTGCCCTTCTTCAGGAAGTCGACGAGCACCTTCACCGCCTGGTATCCCTGCTCGGACGGGTTCTGGCTGATGGTGAACGTCATCACGCCGTCCTTGATGAACTCGGCCGTCTGCGGAAGGAGGTCGAAGCCGACCGTGGTGATCTTCCCCGCGTTGCCGGACTGCTGCACCCACTTGGCGGATGCGGTGGTGCTGCAGCAGTCGAGGCCGGCGATGGCCACGACCCCGGACTGGCCGGACATGGTCGAGTCGACCACGTTGTACGCGGCGTTCGGCTCGTTGCCGACGTTCACCGGGCCGACGACCTCCAGCGTGGAGCCGCTCATCCCCTCCTTGAACCCGCCGAACCGGTCGTTCGACCAGCCGGCCCCGGTGTCGAGCGAGAAGACGACGACCTTGCCCGTGGCGGTTTCGCCGAGCGCCTTGCGCAGCTCCTCCGCCTCGGACTTCCCCGACGCTTTGAGGTCCTGGCCGACGAAGCCCATCTGCTTGGAGTCCGGGTTGTCGGTGTTGAACGAGATGATCGGGATGCCCGCGTTGTACGCCTCGGCAATCACCGGCTTGAGCGCGTCCGAGCTGGCGGACGAGACGGCCAGGCCATCGACGGACTTCTGCTGGATGAGGGTCTGCAGCTCAGCGACCTGCTTCGCAGCGTCGCCGCCGGTCGGGCCGATGAGCTGGACGTCTGCGCCGAGCTCGGAGCCCGCCCGCTCCATCCCCTGGCCGATCGGCGTGGCGAAGGCGAGCGACGGGTCGTGGTAGCTGAGCTTGATGCGCAGCTTCTCTCCCCCATCCACGCGCTTCTGGATGTAGTCGGCGAGCTGGAAGCCGCCTCCCGAGGTCGAGTCTGCTGTTGCGTTGGTGATCGCGCCGCAGCCGGTGATGGCGATGGCCAGGGCGGCTGTCATGGCTCCCGCCGCGAGGACGCGGCGCGAAATGGTGCGGAATGACATCAATACTCCTTCGTGTGTGATGACGTGCTGCTGGATGGTGCTGATCCGGATGTGTCTGCGTCGGCGCGTCCGGGTGTCACGCGCGGGTTTTGCGTTTGCGCTGCCAGGTGTCCGCCGCGACCGCGGCGACGATGACGAGACCGGTGACGACGGTCTGCCAGAACGACGAGATGCCGTTGATGTTCAGGATGTTCTGAAGCACTCCGATGAAGACCACGCCGATGACGGTGCCCCACATGGTGCCCGAGCCTCCGAACAGGGCGGCCCCGCCGATGATGACGGCCGAGATGACGGTGAGTTCGAGTCCACTGCCCGTGACGCCCTGCACGTAGGACAGGAACGAGAGGCCGAGCACACCGGCGACGGCCGCGGTGAATCCGGAGAGCACGAACGCCGCGACCTTCACGCCCGAGACGTTGATGCCCACAAGGCGAGCGGCCTCCTTGTTGCCGCCCACCGCGTACGTGTTGAATCCCAGCCGCGAGCGGGAGAGGAGCACGACCCCGAGCGCGACGATCACGATGAAGAACAGCAACTGCATCGGGATGACACCGAACAGCCTGCCCTGACCGAGCAGGTTGAATTCGGCGACACCGGGGTTCGACGCGCTGAGCGAGATGGGGGCGCCGTCGGAGATGAGCAGGGCGACGCCGCGGAAGACGCTGAGGCTTCCGAGCGTGACGATGAACGACGGGACGCCGAGCAGCACCACCGCGAGTCCGTTGAGGAGACCGGCGACCACACCGACGAGCAGGCCGATGACGATGGCGAGCGGCCAGGCGACCCCGGCTGCGATGGCCATGCCCGTGCTGATCGCAGACAGGGCGTAGATGGAGCCGACGGAGAGGTCGATCTCGCCGTTGACGATGACGAACGTCGCCCCGACGGCCATGATCCCGATCTGCGAGACCTGCTGCCCGACGGACAGCAGGTTCCCGCCCTGCAGGAAGCTGGGCGAGAGCACGGTTCCGAGGACGAAGAGCAGCACCAGCGCTGCGAACACTCCGGCCTCACGGGCGTGCAGGATCTTGCGGAAGTCGATCGCGCTCCGTTGCGGCGCTGAGGTGGTGGCGGTCATCGAGTCGGTCCATTCGTCTGGGTGAGCTGAGCGCGGGTGGGGAGGGCGGGGATGACCCCGGGGATCGACACCGTGTGGGCGCCGGCGAGGGCAGCAAACGCTGCGGCGTCTGCAAGGGTCTTGCCCTCGGCGATCGCGACGGCGAGCGCGGCGGTGAAGGAGTCGCCTGCCCCGGTGGTGTCCACGACGCGCACGGGGACGGCGGGCGGGATGGCCACGATCGTGTCTGCAGGGTTGTCGGCGTCGGCGTCGGCGTCGGCGTCGCTGTCGCTGAGCAGGGCACCATCGGATCCGCGGGTCAGGATGACCCCGCCGTCGAGCCGTTCGCGGAGCGCCTCGACCAGTTCCCGCTCGCTGCGTCCGTGATCCGGTCCGAGCCCGAGGAGCACGGGCGCCTCGGTCTGGTTGGGGGTGATGATGTCGATGAGCGCCCAGGCGTCGTCCGGCAGTGCCTTCGCGGGCGCGGGGTTGAGCAGGGTGCGGGTGCCTTCCTCTCTGGCGATCCGCAGGGCGGCGACGACCGCATCCATCGGGATCTCCATCGAGACGACCAGGATGTCGGCCGCGGCGATCTCGTCGCGGAACGTCTCGACGGCGGCCTCGCCCAGCTCATCCAGTGCACCGGGCGCGATCGCGATGCGGTTCTCCCCGGACGGTTCGACCAGGATGAAGCCGACCATCGTCGCGCCAGCGCCGGTCACGACCTTGGATGCGTCGACACCCTCCGCCCGCCACAGCTCGCGCGCCGCTCGCCCGAAGTCGTCATCTCCGACGGCGGTGAGCAGGGAGACGTCCGCGCCGAGCCGCGCGGCGGCGACGGCCTGGTTCGACCCCTTGCCGCCTGGCCCACTGTCGAACGTGCCTCCCGACACGGTCTCACCGGCTTCGGGCGCCAAGGGAACACGCATGGTGAGGCCGGCTCCGTAGCTACCGACAACGGCAATCTTCATTGATTCGGGTACTTCCTTGTACGTGGACAACTATGAACATGAGCGAGTCTATGTACATAGTTGTCCACGCGTCAAGCCGACGCGTGGAAGCGTGTGCGTCCGGTGTCGCGCGCTACCCGCGCCGCAGTCGCAGCGACGAGTTCAGGTACGCGGCCGCGACCGCCAGCGAGAAGGCGATGGCCACGACGTACAGCGGCGCGTACGCGTCGGCGTTCGCTGCGCTGACGCCGGTCGAGACGGCCTGGAGGGCGAAGAACCCGGCCAACAGGAATCCCGCAGTCGGCTTCGCTGTCATGCGCCAGAGAGGTCGTGGCGCAACCGCATCCTCGTCCTCACCCCGGAAGACGCGCACCCCGAACGCGATCACGGCGCCGAGGACCGCGCAGTACAGGACGAGGCCGCCCGTCACGCTGAGCGCCAGCGCCCCGAACGCGGCGGCGACGACCGCGGCGGCGCACCCGAGGACGACGAACGTCGCTTTGGCCTGCGGGGATGTGATGCGCGGCATCGGGAGCTCCTCGGTGGGGGACGTCGGAGTCCAGCCTGGCAGATCGCCTACCCCCGCCAGCGACAAAACCCCCGCCGAAGCGGGGGCCGTGTCTACTGTCTCAACCAGTGTGCGCCCGGAGGGATTCGAACCCCCAACCTTCTGATCTGTATCTTGGGCCGCTCGCGCTCGGCGTGATGCTCCTCGCGATCGTGCGCCAGGCGGTGACCCGATGAGCGGGGCGCCCTGCCCCGTCTGCGGCGAAGTCCTGACTAACCGCGGGGGCTTTGCCTGGTTTCACGCAAACGGCCTCATGCTGTGCGCGAGCCCGAGCCGCGCTGAGGCGGTGACCCGATGAGCGACGACCGCCGCACGAAACGCCGGTACGCCCACGAGCTGTACCCGCACGGCGAAGAGTACGAGGTTCGACCCCTCGCGGTCGAGGTCCCCTACCACTACGCACGTGCAGTCGGATTCGATGTTCAGGGGACGAACTGGTTCGACGCCGAACCGCGTGTCATGGGCGACCGGATCAACGCGTACGTGCAGGAGTCGCGTCTCGCGCTCCTGCTCGACGCGCTCCTGCAGGGACTTACGGGCGACGAGGCGTGGAAGTGGGCCGACGAGAAGATCGGCGACGACAACGGATGGATGTTCGAGCGCGCCGCGCACTACGGGGTGCCCATCGACCAGATCAAGCCCTACCTGTGCAACGGCGAGCCCGACCACCACGAACACCTCGGCGAGCCCGACAAGCGCGGCTGGCGGGTCGTGACCCGAACCCCGGGCAAAGAGTCCGAGTGCCCGGAGTGCACCGAACCGATCGAACCGGAGGCTACCCGATGACCGCGGCGACATGCGCCGGATGCGGGCGGACGATCTACCTGCACGACCACGACGGCGCACACGAGTGGTGCAGCGACCGGACCCCGACCAACATCTGCCACGGCGGCGAGCCACACGTGCCGGACGAGGTATAGGCATGATGCGCGTACGCGATCGCCTACTGATCGCAGTTCTCAATCTCGGTGGCGAGCTGCTGTACCGCGCGAACGGCCACCACCTGACGACCGACCCGGCGTGCGCCGGCTATCGTCCCCCGCGGTCCGGTAGCCGGCTCGATCGCGTCTCGCGCGGGCATGCCTGCGGGCGCTGCATGGCTGATCGCGCGTTCGGCCGGTGGCCCGATGGCATGATCTTCACCACATACGCGTGCGTGGCCGGCCGGCACGACGAGTGCAACCGAACGTGTGATTGCGAGTGCCATGCTGAGAGTGCGCACAGCGTGGCTAACGATCACGGCGGACCTGCCGATAGTGCGCGCTGAAATGCACGCAACACCTTCCGCCTGGTCCGAGGCTATCCAGGCGTACCTCACAGCACAGCGCGCCTCGGGCGCTCCATCCACCACCTGCAACACGAGGCGGCAACACCTCGAACACCTGGCCCGGCGTGTAGACGCCGGGCCTTGGTCGCTCACCGCCGACGAGCTGGTCACCTACGCGGGCGAGCAAGTCTGGAAGGCCGAGACACGGCGAGGCCGGCGCACGACGTTCCGGAGCTTCTATGCCTGGGCGCATGCGACCGGGCGTGCCGAGTCCAACGTGGCGTTGGCGCTGCCTCGTGTGAAGCCGGCGCAGGCTCGACCGCGGCCGACGCCGGATCGCGTGTATCGGGCCGCGTTGGCGAACGCCGACGACCGGCTGAAGCTGATCCTCCGCCTCGCGCACGACGCCGGCCTACGCCGAGCGGAGATAGCGCAGGTGCACTCCCGCGACCTGTTCGAGGACTTGCATGGCTGGTCGCTGCGGGTGCATGGCAAGGGCGACAAGGAGCGCGATATCACCCTGACGCCGCGCCTCGCGCTCGAACTGCGCACGCTGCCGCCTGGCTGGGCGTTCCCGGGAGATGACGGCGGGCACCTGTCGCCGCGGTGGGTGGGCAAGCTGGCTGCGAAGGTGCTGCCGGATCACTGGACGCTGCATACGCTGCGGCACTCGTTCGGGACGCGTGTGTTCGCCGCGTCGGACCTGGCCGTGGCGCAGGAGGCGCTTGGACACGCCTCCCCCGCCACGACTCGCATCTACGTCGAGGTTCCCAACGATCGCATCCGCGCGGCCGTGCTGGCCGCTGCCGGCTAGCGGTTGAGGTTGCCGAGCGCGGTCGTACCCACAGCGGCTACCGCGGCCGCGGCGATCGCGCCGGCAACCGTCGACACCACCGGGCCGAACACGTCCGTTCCGGCGACGAACGATGCCGCTGCAGCGACCGGCGTGCCGACCGCGTAGATGATGACGCGCACGGGCGTGGGGATGATCGGGCCTCCGCTGACGAGTTCGTAGGTCGCGGGCTCGTCGACGAGCTGCGAGACGGCCTGCGCCGCTCGCCCCACCTTGGCCGTGCTCACACTCCCTTTCGCGCCGGTGGTGAACGTCTCGCCGCTCTCAGGTGCTGCGTGGGTCATGGTGTCGGTCCTTTCGGTCGTGTGCGCTCGAGGTCGTCGACGCGCTCGTCGGTGTGGGATAGGTCTTTGCGGAGCTGGCGCACGTCCTCGCGGATGCCGCCGATGTCGCGAACGGCGGTTCGCACGGTGGCTCCGAGAGAGTTGATGAGGCGGACGACGACGGTGTGCTTGTCGTCCATGTCCTCGCGTAGAGGTTGCTCGTGGTCGTTGGTGATCTCGTACTTGATGGCGTCCGTTCGCTTGCGGGTGCCTCTGTATCCGACGTAGACCAACGCAACCGCGACGGCCTGCATGGCCCCCACGATCGCGATGAGTACGCCGTCGCTCACGAGACCGCGGCGTAGAACTTACGCTTCGCCGGGTCGTTCATCTCAGCGACGACGGCCTCCGAGATGGCCTCGATGGCCTCCGGGCTCGGCTGGTTCGCGCACGCCTCGGTCACGAGCTGCCACTGCGCGGCCGTGAGGACAGGCTCACGGTTGGCGTTCATGGCGTCGGCGTACTTCGTGAGCACGGTCTGCCACGTCCCGTTCGGGATGTCGAGCGGCTGGATGCCCGGTCCGTAGAACACGAGCGAGCTGGGGTTGTCGGCGTGCGAGCCGATGCCGTATTTGGGCATGTCGTCCTCCTGTAGGGGTGCACCGCCCCCGCCGGCGGCGGAGGTCGGGAGCGTCGGGATGATGGGCATGGATGCCCACCGGGGGTTGTTCCAGTGCCACGGCTCGTCTGCGTCGCGGATGAGACCGACCGCGCGGCACGCGGCCTGAGCTGCGGGATCGGTGCGTCTGAGGTCGAACGCGGCCCCGCGCATGTGGTTGCGCTGGCCGTTGTCGGGGTTGCTGGCGGTGTTGAAGCCGGGTAGATGGTGGACGTACCCGAAGTAGAGGTAGCTCTGCCGGGCGTAGCTTCGCCACGCACCGTCCGCGCCGTCGATCAGGAGCTGTTCGCCGACGCGCTCGCTCGCCTGTTCGAGGAGCGCGAGGGTGTCGGGTGTGAGCCAGCACTCGGGCTGCCAGGGGACTTGCACGAGGGCGGTCATTCGGTGGGCTCCTGTTCGGTCGGTGCGGGCAGGGTTTCGAGCGCGGTTTGGAGGTCCGCGATCGTCGCCTGTTCGCGGCGGATGTCCTCGGCGAGGTCGGCCGCTGCGGTCTGCTTGGTGGCGAGTCGGTCGGTTGCCGCCGTGATGGCGGCCTCGATCATGGTGCGAGCGTTCATGTTCCGAATCCCTGCTTTACTGGGTTGAGGATGTCGATGCTGATGGTGTCCTGCGGGTAGTTCCACGTGATGCGGCGAGCTGGGCCGATGTAGGTGCCGTTGTCGAGGGTGACGTGGCAGGTCCAGCCGGTGAGGACTGCCTGATCGGCGAGCATGTCGACGGTCATATAGAGGCCGCGCGCGGATGCGACCGCTCGCAGCGATGGGGAAGGGTCGTATCCGGGATCGGGCGTGTTGTAGGTCACGGCTTTGGTCCGGCGCACGGTGGCTCCCTTGGAGGCGTAGACCTTGCGCTGCTGCGCCCCGGATGCCGTCCACTGGTAGATCGCTACCGCGCTGTCGGCGTAGTCCTTCTCGATGTCGAAGCCGTAGTTGGCTCGGACGAGGTTGGTGCCTTGGACGACGTTGAAGTCTCCGACGTACCGCCCGGGATTGTCCGCTGCCTGGGCTGTCCAGTAGTCCGCTGCGGAGCCCTGTGGGTAGTTCCAGAGGATCGCGTTTGCGCCGCGCAGCATCCCGTCGAGCCAACTCCACAGGTCTTGTCCGGCCTGCCAGGTGGTTGCCGGCGCGACGAAAGCGCCACCCGGCGTGACGACCGGGACGCCCTCACCGACTTGGCCGAGCGCATACGTCACCACCTGCGTCATCGACTGTGCGCCGCGCGCGATGTCGGCGTTGGTGGCGTTCCGAACGTCTTGCAGCTTCGCCTCCTTGGAGGACACCTTGAGCGTCGTCGTGTTGGCGATGGTGTCGATGTCGTACGAGCGCACGAGCAGCGCCACGTCGAGCACGCTCACCGGGTTGGACACTCCGTCTGCGTCGTACTTGGTGTACTGCACGCGCACGGTCGGCCAGTTGCGCGGGTTGATCGCGCCGGTGATCGCTTCGCCGAACTGGCCGGCAAACACGAGCGTGCCCTGGTAGTACGGGCTCCACGTCTCGTCGGCAATGATGCTCGCGCTGATCGGTTCGATGTCGAACGCGTCGATGTGCACTGTGCATTTGGTCGCAAACGTCGCCATTAGCCGAACACCTCCACGAACGAGATTTCGCCGGTGAACTGCTCTTGCGTCTGCATGTCCAGCTCGTAGGAGTAGCCGCCCGAGTCGAGGTTGAACGGCATCCCCGCGATCGCACGGTCGGTGTCGGCGAGCACGAACGTAGCCTGCTGCTTCATAAGGGCGTCGAACGCGATCGCGGCGCTCTCGGGGCCGAGCAGAAACGTCATCTTCCCTCGGCGGCTGCTGGTGGGGTGCAGCACGACGGCCGGCAGCGATGTGCCGGGGATGTCGATGATGGTGTTCTTGCCCGATCGCGACGCTGCCAGGCTGGTCATAAGGTCGGGTGTGAACACGTCGGCAGGGTTGTTGTCGACGAGGATGCTCGGGGAGTTGCTGACGGTTCCCAGCCATCCGTAGGTGGTGGTTCCGGATGCCGCTTGTCCGCCCCAAAAGAACGGGCCGGCGACGGGCACGCCGAGCTCGACGACGTAGCGGGCGACCTGGATGCTCGACGCCGCCATCGCTGCCGCTGTCTGGTTCTCGAAGAACACGTAGTAGCGGATGCGGGTGATGGCGTCGGTGGTGGTCACACCGAGGTTGAGCGTGCCGCCGGCGGCGGAGCTGATCGTGTCGGCGTGGCCGACCTGGACGCCGGCCGACGAATAGCAGTCGATCCAAAAGCGGATCGGGGCCGGACCAGTCCTGAGCTGGAAGAACAGGGCGGCGGCGACCTGCGCCCCAGCGGGTGCGTTCACGAGCACGTCCATGTAGTAGCCGAACCGAGAGCCTGCCGGAAGGGCGGTGGTGGTGAGCTGCTGGAAGTTGCCGGTGGCGATCGCGTACGCGCCTGTGGCCGAGCCTGTTGCGTACGCGTTCGCGCTCGCGTGGAGTCCGCTCGACGGGTTCGCGTTGGCGGGGTTCGGGTAGTAGTTCGTCCGCAGCGTCGCGCGGGTGCGGGGCGTGCGGGTGATGGTCGTCGTCATTAGCCAACTCCGAATCCGGTGCGCGGGGTCACGAACATGTCGACGTTGATGGCCTTGCCGAGCTGGCGCAGACGCTCGCGTGCCTCGGCGTCGTCCACGCTGACTTTCACGTTCACGTCGTGGAGGGAGTCGAGCTTGCCCTTGAGGTCCGCGGCTTTGCCGGATGCGTCGGCCATCGCGGCGGCGGTGTCTGAGGTCGATTGGCGGTAGAGGTCGGCCTTGGCTTTCGCGGTGTCGGTGTTCGCGGCGAGGTCTTGGTAGTGCAGCACGAGGTCTTGCGCTGCGCCGGCCTGGTCGCGGAGCTGTCCGGAGACGGTGCCGCCGTTCTTCACTACTTCGTCGATCTGCGCCGAGATGCGATCGCGCGCGGCGATCGCGCCTTGGAGGGCTGTGTTGAGCGCGTCCTGGTCGCCGGCCTCGGCACGGAGCGCCGTCTGCTGGGAGACGGCTGCTTGCGCCGCGTCCTGGCGAACCTTGTTCAGTTGCTCCTGGTTGCCGATGATCTCTTGGATCTTCTGGTTTACAAAGTCCTGCGAGACGAACTCCTGCCCCGACTCCACCATGTCGGCGTACATGTCCTGGATCGACTGCTCTGCCGCCTTCGAGTTCTCGTCGGCGCTCGTGGCGAGGCCGGCGAACACGCCGCCGATGAGCGCGGCTAGGCCACCGAGCGCGAGGCCGACCGGGCCGCCGAGGGATGCGAGGCCACCAAACGTGCCCTGCGCGAGGTCGACGACGGATGTCATGCTGCCGTCGAAGCTCGATGTGACCTCGGAGAAGTTGGCGAGGGCTTCGTCCTTGAACTCGCCGGAGTATTCGCCGGCGTCCTTGAATCCGCGCTGTGCGTCGTCGCCGACATCGCGTGCGCCGCGAGCGACCTTCTTCTGCGCGGCGATCGCGTCCTGCAGCTCGCGCTCGTACTTGCCCGTTGCCTTCTGGGCGTCGGTCATGTTCGATTCGAGTTCGTCGAGCCGGGATGCGTCGCGGCCGATGTCCTTTACCGCGTCGTCGGCATCTTCGAGCGGTTCGATCACGCCCTTCTTGACGGCGGAAGCGAACTCGCTCGCGTCGCCGGCGATGCCGATGCTGATGCCCTTAGCCACGGGATGCTGCTTTCTCCATGAGTTCGTAGAAGGTCCGGATGGTGGTCTGGACGTAGAGCGCCGCGATGCGCGGGATGACCTTCGCCGCGGCCGGGTAGACGGCGTATCCGCTGCGGCTCGGTCCCCTGAACTGACGGTTCGTGTGCCGGGTCACGCGAAACGTCTTGCCCTTCCGGCTCGTGGCCGTGTAGGTGTTCGTCGTGTTCTGCGGTGCGCCGAACTCGACTTGCCTCACGATGTCGGAGGGCTTGGCACCGCCGCTCAGGCTCTTACCGATCGCGCCGGACTTGAGGGTGATGTTCTGGTTACTCACGGCGACGCGTGCTGTGTCGGACAAGACCTTCACCTCCTGAGCGTTCGATGTTCGGCCTCTGACCGCCTCCGCCCACTCGGGCGAGGTAACGGTCTTGAGGGTCTGGCGGATGAACTTGGATATCTCCCGGTCGACGCCCTTGAGGATCGCGGTTGCCTGTTGCAGCTCCTTGCTGGCGAACACGCTGATTCGCAGGGCCACGGCCTACTCCCTCGGGATGAGCGGCTGGCCGGTGACCTGCTCGCGGATGTCCGATGCGAGCTGGCGCAGCCCTTCGTCGCTCGTGAGCGCGGCGACGGTCAGGAGGGCGCCGGCCGTGCGGCCGGCGTCCTCCACAGTCAGCTCGATCGTGACCACTACGCTGCGACCTTGACAGGCGACCCGGAGACGCCGAGGGACACCTGAGCCGTGGCGACCGAGTCGCCGTCGCCGCCGATCTGTCCGGGCACGAGGATGAGCGTGACCTTGAACGCCTGGCCCCCGGACTTCGGCGCGAGGATGCAGTCGGGGATGACCTCGCCCTCGTGGTCGAGCAGGTAGTTGCTGAGCGACTGTGCGGCCTCCCAGTCCTGCGCGAAGTTGAGGTTGCACTGCCACGTCGAGTCGGTCGGGAAGCTGTGGCTAACGCCCTTCTTCATGCCCTTCCACGTGACGATGCTCGACGATGGCACGAGCGCCGCGGACGAGACGCTGCCGGCGTATCCATTGGCTCCGATCGTGAGGTCGATGTCGCTGAGCAGGATGGGCTGGATGTCGACTTCAGGCATGGGGGTCGTCCTTTCGGTAGACGACTTCGATGGTGATGTCGAAGCCGTAGTTGCTGTCGTTGTTTCCGAGCACGCGCTCGGCCTTCGTCCACTTCACGTCTTTGAGCGTGTCGATGGCGTTGAGTAGGTCGATCAGGTCGTCGTCGAGTGCGTCGTCCATCCGTCCGGGCGCGGTGCTCGGCTGGAAGATGCTGAGAGTTGCTGCGTAGGTGCGTTGCGATTGCGGGGCGGCCGGCGTGCGGGTGATGCTCTGGATGGTGAGCATGACGACAGGGACGCTGAGGGTGTCGAGGTTCGTGCCGTACGGCAGGAGCTTCCACTTGCGCGGGAGCAACGGCTTGAGGCGACTGATGACGCTCTGGCGGAATCGGATGTTCGGCATGGTCACCCCACACTCGGGACGGCCCGCTTGGGGCGGAGCGTCTGCTTGATGGTCCAGTCGAGCGGGAACGGGCGCAGCACGAACGTGTCTTCGCCGACTCCACCTGACGAGGGGTCGACCTTGCCGGCGTTCCACAGGTTGCGGGCCTGCATGATCTGCGCGCGCCGGTAGTTCAGCGGCGGGCGCTGTCCCTCGGCGAGCTTCGGTGCGAACGCTTCGACATCGTTGCGGGCGACCCACAGGCACTCATACAGCCAGGCGTCGAAGCCGGGCGCGTCGCGCCAGTCGTCGCGGGCGGTGTCGAGGGTGTGCCATCCGCCGCCGTCGGCGAGGTCGGCGACGAGCCGCACGGGGGCGATGCGTTCGCGTACCTCAGTGTCGGTGTTGCTGAGCACGACGCGCAGCTCGTAGATGCCGGCCTCGTCGAACGGGCTGGACTCCGGCCAGTCGACGACGATCACCTCGCCCTCGATGGTGGCGAGGAATCCGGGGGTGAGCACGAGGCCACCATCCGGGTCGTAGAGCTGCGCGTCGGCTTGGCTGAATGGTTCGAGGTCGATCAGCTCGTCGTTCCGGGCAGGCTCGATCACGAGAGGCTGCGCGGGTACGTCCCCGACGTAGTAACCCATGATCGTGCCTGCCCTTCCCGATGATCCCGTGGCCGCTTACGCGTCCGCCTCGCCGACGATGACGAGCGCGTCGGCGTAGTCGGCCATGAACTGCGTGTACCCGACGACGGCCTGGTCGATGCCGCCGCGAGCGATGTCGAGTGCGGAGAGGTTGAGCGGGGATGCGCCGCCCAGCTCGTTGACGTGCGCGGCGTCGACAGCGCCTACGAGCACGGCGGGGGCGTCGTCGATGCCGATGTCGCCGCGGACGACGCGGACCTTGCCGTCTGCCTGGCCGCTCTGGTCGGTGATGCCGAAGCTGAGGCTCAGCCACTCGGGGAGCGCATCCTTGGGCGCGTAGATGATCTCGCGCCAGGCGGCGGCGTTGGCGATCGCGAACGCGGGGGTGTCGTCGATCGGGTCGGCCGACACCACGTCAACTCCCTGGATGAGCTGCTTGATCGCGACCGGGTAGTCGCGCGTCGGGTCGAGCACCGGGTAGGTGTCGGGCGCGACGATGGTGGATGCGGCGACCATCTGCGCGAGCGTCCACTTGTCGGTCTGGCGGGCGTAGCTGTTGTTCACCAGGCGCAGGAACGCTTCGACGACAGCGGTGTTGCCGGGGATGTCGAAGAACTCGCGGGCGATGTCCGCGGCCCAACCCCATCGCTGGAAGGTCGAGGACACGAGTTCGGTCGTGCCGCTCGACGACGGGAGCGCGGACTTGTTGCCGGCCCACGGCTGCACGGGCTCGGCCGCGGCGGAGACGGTGAAGCCCTTCTCGTCCTGTGCGGTGATCGTGCCGATGGTGCCGAGCAGGGTCATGTATCGACGGTTGTACGTCTTCTGCTGCCAGACCTCGCCGAGCCAGGCCGGCTGTAGAACGCCGGCGATCGGGAGTGCGCCGGCTCCGCTGGTCGTGATGTCGGTGAGCGCGGCGAGCAGGGTCGCCGCCTCGGGGTCGCCCTTCATGGCGCTGGCCATGAGAGTGAAGATTTCTCGGGCCGACCTCTCGTCGACCTGCCCCTCGGGGGCGACGAGGCTCGCCGCGGATGCGTCGAGCGTAGCGGGGATGATGCTGTTACCCACGGGTTCCTCCTGGTTGTCGGCCGGCTGGTCCGGCTCCTTGACTTCCGTCACGGTGACGGTGGTTCGGGTGATGCGCTTCTTGCCATCGCCCAGGTCTTCGATCTGCTCGGTGGTCTTCGTCTCGTCGCTGTACTCGGAGCCATCGCTGCCGGTGTTCGAGTAGCTCGACGAGCTGGTCGTCTCGGCAGGCAGCGGCTCGCCGTTCACGTCCACGGTGTCCTCGGCCATGAGGGTGGACGACGGGAATGCGCCGGCCTTGACGACGCCAGCGCCGTGGATGTTGCCGCCGATCGCGACACCGTTCCGGAGGCGCACATCGTCGACCTCGATCGAGAGCCGGCGCGGGGCGTCCGGGTCGCCGGCGTTGTAAGCGGCGAGCAGCGCGTTGCCCTCGGCGTTGTCCGCGATCTTCCACGATGCATAGATGCCCTCGTCGGTCTCGGTCGCCATGAGCGCCGTCCCGATCTGCCTCGTGCGGTCGTGGCCGAGGTCGAGCCCGAGGAACGTCGACACGTCCTTGGGCAGCTTGAACGCGCCCTTCTCGACCTTGAAGCGGCCGAGGTTGGTGCGGCCGACCTCGCCGAACTTGAGCAGGAGTCCGGAGACGGTGCGATCTTCGAGATTCGCGGCGAGCGTGCCGGCCTCGATCTGTACGTTGGTCATGGTGCTAGTCCTCCGTGGGTGTGTCGGTGTCGAGGGGCATGTGGTACGCGCCGTACATGTCGAAGCGCACGCGCTGTCCGCGCGGCACTACGTCGTCCATCGAGAGCCGGTGCGCGATGGGGTCGGTCCAGAACGGGAGGTCGAACTCGTAGAACGAGTTCTTCTCGCCCTCGGTGGTCGTGTAGGTGAGCGAGTCGACGCCCATCGTCCCGTCGAGCATCGACGCGCGGATGTTGAGGAACGAGCCGACATCGGTGCGGATGGCGTTGCGGCCTTCCACCATGAGTTCGGCCTTGACCTCACCGTGCACGTTGATTTCGATGCCGGCCGGCGTGTACCCGATCGCGCCGTCCTGGCTGCGCCGTGCGTTGCTCCACGCCTTCACGAACGCCTGGATTTCCTCGGGTTCGAGTTCGGCATCGTCGGTGACATGCAGCTCGATCAGTGGAATGGGGTTGCGTGCTCGTCCGACCCACGATGCCTCGGTGTCGCGAGCGCCCTTGAGCGTGGTCGACCCGATGTTGAGCAGGCCCTCGAAGGGCGAGTTGAACAGGATCACCGTCGACAGGTCGGTGACTTCTTCATCGTCGATGTAGAGCGCCCCGTTGTTGATGCGCCAGGTGCGCATGGGGACGTACTCGGCATTGAGGATCGGGCCACCTTTGGGCGAATCGCCGGCTCCGCGGGTCACGCGCCAGAGCGAATACCCGTAGAAGATCAGGTCGTCGACAGTCCACGCCATGCGCTCAAGGGGCGTGACGTTGGAGTCGGTGCGGTAGAGGAACGATGGCTGCTGCTTGGAGTCGAGGACGCCGGCCGAGTTGAGCGCGACGAGAGGCTTCGACGCGATGGTCGAGACGAGCAGGTTGCGCGCCTTCGATACGGCCGGAATCTTGATCGCGGCCGAGCGAGTCATGGGCAGCGCGTCGGCGTCGAGGCCGAGCGCGTCGGCGATGACGATGGGGGCAAGGTCAGCCTCGGGCGCCCACGGCGCGACGACGCCGAGGTCGACCTTGCCGGCGAGCAGGTTAGCTGCGCGCTTCCCGAAGCCGAGTCCGAAGAATCCCATGTGCAGAATCGTCCGGACGCTGTTGGTCATTGATGGAATCGGCGGCGTGTCTCTCGGCGCGTCGCGTCTGGTTCTTCATCACCTGACGGCGGAACGTCCAGTCGTCGGGGTGCACGCGCTCTTCGTGTGCGGCCCCGCGCCTCTCGGCGTCCTCGCGGTCGAAGGCGAGCCCGCGCCAGTGGCCGCATCCCTCGCAATAGATCACGATGGAGCTGGGCGAGATGTCGAGCTTGATGGTCATGTCGGGTTTCTCCTAGTCGCCCATGATCGGTGCCGCGCCGCCGGCGCGCTTGGTTGCAAAGTGCTGGTCCCAGTTGCGCAGCGCGCGAACCGCGGCCATGAGACAGGTGATGTCCGCCGTTGGCTCGTCGATCGTGTAGAGCCACACGCCCTGGTCGTTACGGACCTCGCGCTTGGCCGCGTGCTCGACCGCCCCGTTGAGGCCGGCCTGGTCGAAGTGCTTGAGCTTGCCGCGCTTGAGGTCGCGGTCGAACTGGACGCATCCTGCGGCCGTCTCGCGGTACGTCTGCAAGCGCAGACGCGGGCGAGGGGTGAGTCGCTGCATCTCGGTCGCGGTGGCCTTGCCCTCAGCGATGTCGTCATAGGCGAGGGTCGAGCCGCGGTAGGTCTTGGTCAGGTGCTGGCCGCGCTCAGGAAGCCAGTCGGTCGATGGCCGATGGTCGACCACCTCGATGAATGCGACGCCGCGGGAGTTCCGCCAGGCAGCGCAGACCGCGCCGACGCTGCCGCCTGGCTTGATGTCGAAACCAAATGCGACCCGCGCCGGCCGCTGGATCATCTTGCTCTTGCCGGCCTCCCAGACCTCGGGCTCGATCACGCGCGCGCCGGCCGTCTCGGGCCACATCGACAGGTACTCTCGCGCCCATTTCGGCTTGTCGAACTTGCGCCAGTTGCGGCGCATCTTGTCGAGGGTCGTGAGGGTGCCGATGCCGGGGTGGATGGACACGAGCAGCGCCAGCGCCGCTTCCTCGTCCAAGATCGTCTCCCACGGGGTGTCCTCGGGTGCGCAGTAGTCGACTCCGCCAATGTCGGGGTCGCCTGCGCGCATCCGCTTGACGCGTTCCCAGAGCACGCCGACGCGAGCCTCGCCGGCCGTCCCGGACACGACGAGCGCCGCATCCTGCTTGGTGTCTTGCAGGGGCACGATGCCGGCGAGCAGGTCAGCGCCTTCCTCGGGGTCGAGTTCCTGCGCTTCGTCGACCCACGAGATGTCGCCGGCCTCGCCGCGGTATGCGTCCGCGTCGGGCTTGAACACGAGGAACTGCGACCCGTTGTCGAAGTAGATGCCCTTGCCGACCTCGCCCATCATGATGCGGAATCCGCGGGTCGCCGGCGTCGGTGCTGTCTCGGTCAGCTCGTCGTCGCCGAACAGGGACAGGTGGCGCTCGACGGCGCGCGAGACTCGCGGCGCGCCGCGCTTCCACGGCGGGATGTCCGACTCAGGGTCGGGGCAGGTGCGGTCGAGGCGGGTCTTCCACTCGCGCAGACGGGCGGTGCCCTTCACGCCCGACTGCGCCGAGAACGTCACCTGATAGTCGTCGCGGCACGCGCAGCGGCCGAGGCACCAAATGAAGATGGATGTGGTCTTGGAGAGCCGGCGCATCGCCTCGATCAGGTACTCGTCGTAGCCCTCGGCGTTCAGCGCGTCGGCGAGCCAGAGCTGCTGCGGCTGGATCGGGTAGCGCGCCGGCTTCATCGCCTTGAGTTCGGCGATCCGCTCGGTGTCGTCGAGGTCGACGAGCTCGTAGCCCATCATCCGCGCCCCGACCAGGAACTCTCGGCGCAGCTCGGAGTTGTCCGAGAACTCTCCGTGGAACGTCGGCGGTTCCACGCGGTTCCTGGTCTGGTCCCACAAATTTAGAGAGAATTCCGTGCTGCCTACGGGCGGAGGTACGGACTGATCCTCAAAAACCTGGGGCGCAGCGACGCTCACCACGGACGGATGCCGTTCGACTCGGCACGTCGGCCGTTGGTCTTCGCTGCGCCGAGCTTGCCGCCTGCCTTGCGGTTGCATCGGGTGTGCGTCGGTCCAGTGTTCGCAGTGGTTGGACGACCGCCGACGCTGGCCGGCGTGCGGTGCCCGACCTGCCAGTCGTCCTCGGGGAACACGGGGTTCCCGCAGTCGATGCACGGGAGCGGGAGCTGCGGCTTGATCTTCTCGCGCAGCTTGGGCGCGTGCGTCGTCCACTTCTGGGCGCGGTGATGCTGGCTCACCGTCGTGCCGCCCGGTCCGCGTAAAGCACGCCGTCAGCAGCGCGCTCGATCTTGTCGAGGGCGGATTGCAGCGTTCCCCCGGTGCGGGGCATCCCGCCCACGAACAGGCGGCTGTGGAGGCGAGCGAGCGCGACCAGCTCGTCGTCGGTTAGTGCAGGGCGTTGGCCAACGTGACCGACGCGATGATGCTCTGCACGACGCTCGTGACGAGTGCGGCGGCGGCTATCCCGGTGAACGCGGTGATCCAGCCGAGCAGCAAGCGCACGCGCTGCTCGTGCGAACGGCGCGCCCAGGTGGGCGAGAACGCGGCTTCGTGCTCGGAGGGCTCGACGGTGCTTGAGTCGGTCATGCCGCCAGAGTAGCGCGCAGCCGAGCCAGAGCAGGACAGCGCAGACGAGCAGTTGCCACAGTGGGTTGTCGAGGTCCGGGGTCATGCTGTTGCCTCGCTGACGGTCGCGGCGCTGAACGCGTGAGCGAACGCGTCGGTCCAGGTGGCGTGCTCGGTCCACCCGTGGATGTCGAGGGCGAGCCACACCGGCTGGACACGCGACTTGCAGACGAACGGTTTCACTTCGTGGCTCCCATCCAGAGCAGGGGTGAAGCCAGCCACGCGGATGCGGTGAGGCCGGCGATGACGAGATAGGGAGCCCAGCTCGGCGGCTCGGGCCGACGGTGGGTCGAGCGGCGACGAGTCATGCGTCGACCGCCTCGGGGAACACGATGTGTCCGTACGCGCAGTGGCGGTCAGTGACCATCTCAGCAAGGCACGGCCGTCCGCTGTCGGACAGGTGCGCTCTGTGGTCACCTTCGGAACTCTTAATAGTGTTCTTACTGGTGTTCTTATAGGCGTTGGATGATCCAACGCGGTTCGCATTGGATGATCCAACGCGGTCGCCTGCCGTTGTTGGATGATCCAACGCGGAGAACAGCGGCACGTCGCCATCGTCGTGCGGGTCGCAAATCTCCCAGGTGGTGCCCTCGAACTTGCCGCCCTTGCCCTGGATCGTCGTGCGCTTGAGGTAGCCTCGCTGCTCAAGCTCGACGGTCGCGGTGCGCAGCGCGTCGATGCCCTCGGTTGGGCTCGCCTCGGCAAGGGCCTTCAACGTCACGTGCCAACCGTCGTCGTGCGTCATGAGCAGCGCGAGCAGGCCGCGAGCACGGAACGACAGGGACTCGTCGCGGAGCCACGTGTTCGGCAGCTGGGTAAAGTTGCGTTCGAAGCGCATGCGGCGGCGGATGAGCCGGGGCTCATTCGATGTCGCGATTGTTGTCATGAGTGCATGCAACAGGGCGTCGAGACAACTGTATGGATTGACCGCGGCGTGTCGTGTTATTTGCCGCGCCGTGCGCTAGCATGCCGACATGACGATGATCGAGAATCCGGCATGGACGCTCACCGACCGCCTCAAGCGGTCGCGCCTCCTGGCTGGTCTAGAGCAGGGTGATATGGCGGCGCGGCTCGGCGTAGCTCGCACGACCGTCTCGGCTTGGGAGACGGGCAAGACAGAGCCGAGCGCCACGAACTTCGTTCGCTGGGCACATGAAACCGGCCAGCCACTTGAGTGGCTGGCCGAGGGTGTTGTGTGCGCCCGGAGGGATTCGAACCCCCAACCTTCTGATCCGTAGTCAGATGCTCTATCCGTTGAGCTACGGGCGCAATGCCTTCGAACATTGCTGCTCGCGGGCCGGATTAGAGCTTACATGACACCGTCGAGTACCGCCAATTGGCGCTTCAACGCCACCTGGCGGTAGGAGGTTTCGATCAGTTCGGCGACCTCTTTCCAGGTGGCGTCGTCGGCGGCCTGGTCGATGTCGATGCCCAGCCAGCCGGATGCTCCCCAGTATTTGGGCACGAAGAAGCGGGGGTCCTCGTGGAAGGCTTTCGCCTCGTCCGGGTCCGGCTTGAAGACCAGGGAGTATGGGCGCGCGAGGCCGCTTCCGGCGAGGGCGAAGACTTTCTTGCCTGCGCGGAAGGTGGGGCGTCCCCAGGTCTGGACCTCGACGGCGTCGGGGAAGCGGAGGCAGATGGCGCGCATCCGTTCGACGAACGGGTCGCCGTTTTCGAACAGTTCCGGGTGATCCATCTGGCGAGGGTACCGCTCAGGCGAACACCTCGTCGAGGAAACAGACCATCGCCCGCCAGCTGCGCGCGTCCGCCGTCGGGCGGTACCTGTCCGTTCCGGGGATCGTGAACGCGTGCGGCGCACCGGAGTATGTGGTCACCTGCCAGTCGACGTGCGGGGCGGTGCGCAGCTCGTTCTCGAACGCGACCACCGCATCCGGGGGCACCACGGGGTCGTCGCCGCCGGTCAGCACCAGGAGGGATGCGGCGATCGCCGCGGCGTCGGACGGATCGTGCGCGATCAGCCCGCCGTGGAACGACACGACACCGCGGGCGGGCGCTCCCGTGCGCGCGAACTCGATCGCGGCCGTACCGCCGAAGCAGTAGCCGATGACCGCGAGCCTGGCCGGGTCGACGGTGGGATGCTGCTGCAGCACCGTGAAGCCGGCGGCGACCCTGGTGCGCAGCAGCGCCAGGTCGTTGTAGTACTTCGCCGCCTCCGCGGGCGCCGCGTCACCCTGCGGTCGCACGCCGACGCCGTAGAGGTCGGCCGCGAACGCCACATAGCCGAGGCGGGCGAGCATCTGGGCGCGCATCCTGACCGTGTCGCCGACGCCGTGCCAGTCGTGCAGCAGGAGGACGGCCGGGCGGCGCTCGTCGGCCTGCGCATCCCTCGCCAGGTAGCCCTCGAGGGCCACCCCTTCGTGCTCGTAGCCGAGCGTCTCGGTCTCGATCACCGCCCTGTCGCGGATCGGCACCTGCGCGAGCAGCGCCTCATGGGCGGGCGAGAGGGGCGACGGGGAATCGAACGTCACAACAGCTCCAGAGTCTTCGGTGCACACGCGACGGATGTCGCCTGCGGCCTGGCCTGCTGTGGCTCGAACGCGGAAAGCGCGCGGAAGCCCGATCGGGTGCGGGTCGGGTTCCCACGGCGTCAGCCTACCTCGGGTTCCGTTCGTGCGCGACGGACGTACGATGGGCGCATGGCCACGGAGTTCAGCAATGAAACGGATGCGAAACGGTACGCCATGCACATCGACGGCGAGCTGGTCGGCGTGCTGGATTACAGCATCCTGGGCGGTTCGATCTCGCTGACGAGGGCGTTCACCACCCCCGCGAAACGCGGGAAAGGGTATGCGGCGCAGCTGGTCGAATACGCCGTGAACGACATCGAGGCGAACACCGAGCTGCGGATCGTCCCGATGTGCTGGTACGTCGCCGACTGGTTCGAGGCACACCAGGAGCGGTCGGGGCTGCTCGCCCGCAGGGCCGGCTGAACCGTGCCGGAGCGCACAGCGGCGCGGATCACCGCGTTCGGCGACGCCGACGTCGTCCAGCTCGTCGACGAGGAGGTGCGCGCACCGCGCGGCACCGAGGTGGTCGTGCGGGTCACCCACGCGTCCGTCGGATCGACGGACGTGCTCGCGCGCCGCGGGGGTTACGTCTTCCACCCGTTCCCCGGGTTCGTGCCCGGATACGACTTCGTCGGCGTGCTCGAGACCGAGTCGGCCGTCTCGGCCGTGCTGGGGCTGCGCGCCGGAGCGCGCGTTGCCGGGGTGCTCCCCGGAATGGGCGCGCACGCCACCCGACTGGTCATCCCCGCCTCGCTCCTCGCCCCCGTTCCGGACGGGCTCGACTCCGCGGTCGCCGCGACGGCGCCGCTCGACCTGGTGACCGCATCCCACTCCCTCCGGCTGGCGGAGGTGGATGCGGGCGGCAGCGTTCTCGTCCAGGGCGTCACCGGCCCGGTCGGTTCGTATGCCGCGCAGCTGGCAACGCGCGAGGGGCTGACGGTGTTCGGCAGCGCATCCACCCGTTCCAGGGAAGCGGCGGAGGCACTGGGCGTGACGTTCGTGGACTACACCGACCCGCTCTGGGCGGCGCGCGTCAAGAACGCGACGGACGGCGGGGCCGACGCGGCCATCGACCACACCGGGTCAGCGGAGGTGCTGACCGCCCTCTCGCCGCGCGGCACCTGGGTGCACACCGCGTTCGTCGGGCGCAGAGGACACGAGCGCGGCGACTCGCTGCGCGGCTCGCTCACCGCCGCAGCACACCGCTTCGGAGCGCAGCGGCAGCGGGTGTGCTCGGTGCCGGGGCTGGTCGCGACGAGACGCAACGACGACCGCCGCGACCTCACGGCACTGCTCGGGATGCTCGCCGCCGGCGAACTGACCGCCCCCGCTGTGGATGCGGTGCCGTTCGAGCGCATCCGGGATGCGCACCGCGCGGCCGACCGGGCACAGCGCGGCCGCAAGGTCGTCGTGACGATGCCGGAGTGACCGCGGCGGCCGGGAACCCCGCCCGGCGGGTAAGTAGCCGGCGCGGTCGAAAGGGCCCCTGGATCCCAGCGTCTGCGCCAGCCGACCCCTTAAGCAAACCTCTTTGCATACCGGTCGGTCAACACGGACCCCTTCTTCTGGGGCGCTCGCCGCGTCAGGGCTGCGTCAGGCAGCGGGCGGAGCAGGCGGTGCGGGCGGCGTCGGCGCGGGCGGCGCGGCGGGCGCCGCGGCGGCAGGCGCTGGCGCTGGCGGCGCTGCATGCGCCCCACCGGCGGCCCCTCCGTCGTGCGCGAGGGCGCGGGCCTTCAGGTGCGCGAACTCCTCCTGGGTGATGACACCCTGGTCGAGGAGCTGCTTGGCCTTGGCGATCTCGTCGGCCGGGCTCGTACTCGCGACGGTCCGGATGTACTGATCGGTCGCGCTCTGCACCTGACGCGCTTCCTTCTGGCTGCGCTCCGCCATGCCCGGCCCGCGTGCGATCAGGTAGACCAACGCGGTGAGGAACGGCACGAAGATCAGGAAGATGATCCACAGCGCCTTCCACCAGCCGTTGAGCTTGTGGTCGCGGAACAGGTCGCCCACGATCGAGAACAGCGCGAACAGGTACGCGATGAACGCGAAGCTCCAGAAGAAGAGCCAGATGATGTTCCAGAAGTTATCCCACATGATTCCCCACCCTCCGTGACCCCGGCCGAGGCGGGCCTGGGTATGCGCTGAGAGTAGCGCGGGAGGTTCGGCCCGTCTAGAGCGCTTTACGGCCGGTGTCCTGCGACGGCGGAGCGGTCAGCGGCCGGACTCGCGGGCGTCGCGCGCCGCGCTGAGGTCGGCGTATGCCCGCTCCGTCTCGCGGTCGACGCGCATCCCGCGCGCCTGCAGTGCTGCCGGAAGCCACTCGCTCAACACGAACCGCCGACGACGCGGGATGCGTTCGACCGCGCTCTCGGCGCCGGTCGCGTGGCCGATCCAGCCGTGTTCCATACCCTGTACGAAGATTCCCTGTGCCATGACATGAACGTTACGGAAGAAAACATTCGGCCACGAGATGGCTTTGGGTCTTCCTTCGCAAAGATTCGGCCAGTATGCTGACGGGCATGATCCGCTCTGTCGCAGTGCCGCTCATCGACGACTTCGCCATGTTCGAATTCGGCGTGGTCTGCGAGGTCTTCGGCCTCGACCGCAGCTACGCCGGCATCGAGCCGTTCGACTTCCGGGTGTGTGCGATCGAGCCCGGCGTCCCCATCCCGAACCCGACAGGAGCGCCGATCATCGCGCCGTACGGGCTGGAGGCGATGGACGACGCCGACCTGATCGCCGTGCCGGCCGCGCGCATCAGGGACGAGTACCCGCCCGAGTTGATCGACGCTCTGCGCCGCGCGGCCGACCGCGGCGCGATCCTGCTCAGCGTGTGCTCCGGCGCGTTCATCCTCGGCGCGGCCGGGCTGCTCGACGGCCGCAAGGTCACGACGCACTGGCGCTACGCCGACGCGCTCGCCCGGCGCTTCCCCGCCGCAGATGTCGACGCCGATGTGCTGTTCGTCGACGACGGCAACCTGATCACCAGCGCCGGCACCTCCGCCGGGGTGGATGCGAGCCTGCACCTGGTGCGCAGGGAGCTCGGCAGCGCGACGGCCAACTCCATCGCACGCAACATGGTCGTCCCTCCGCAGCGCGACGGCGGCCAGCGGCAGTACATCGAGCGGCCGGTGCCGGACTGTACGGACGACACCTTCACCGAACTGCTCGGCCACCTCACGGAGAACCTCGACGAGAACCACACGGTCAGCGGGCTCGCCGAGCGCGTGCACATGTCGACCCGCAGCTTCTCCCGCCGCTTCGTCGCGGAGACCGGGGTGTCGCCGATGCAGTGGCTGACCACCCAGCGCATCCTGCACGCTCGGCTGCTGCTGGAGACGACCGACCTGCCGGTGGATGAGGTGGCTCGCCAGTGCGGGTTCGCCAGCGCGACCCTGCTGCGCCACCACTTCGACGCGGAGGTCGGCGTCGCGCCGACGCGCTACCGCGCCGCGTTCGCCCGCCGCGAGCCCGCGCTCACGCCCGCCTCCTGAGTCGCGGTGCAGACAGGCATGAAGAACGAGGAGCGGTGATGGGGCAGCGGGTGCAGTACGAGCGGTTCGGCGGGCCGGAGGTGCTCGAGGTGGTGGAGGTTCCGCCGCTGACGGCGCCGGCGGGCGGCGTGGTGGTCGACGTGCGGGCGGCGGGAGTGAACCCGATCGACGGGAAGATCCGGTCTGCGCTGCGGCCGAGCGGTCCGATCACCGGGCCGCGCGGGCTCGGTTCCGACGCTGCCGGCGTCGTGTCCGAGGTCGGAGACGGCGTCACGGACTGGGCGGTGGGCGACGAGGTGGTGGTGCGCGGGGCGCACGGTGCGTACGCGAGCCAGCTCACCGCATCCACGGCCCAGCTGGTGCGGAAGCCGACGACGGTGACCTGGGAGCAGGCCGCCGCGATCGGGGTTCCGGTCAGCACGGCCTACCAGGCGCTGCGTTCGCTGGGCGTCGGGAAGGGGATGACGCTGCTCATCCACGGAGGCTCCGGCAGCGTGGGGCGCGCGGCGATCCAGTTCGCGACGCGTGACGGCGCCACCGTGGTGGCCACGGCGAGCGCGGGCAACCACGACGCCCTGCGCGCCCTCGGCGCGATCCCGGTGGAATACGGACCGGGGCTGGTCGATCGCCTGCGCACCACTGCCCCGCAGGGCTACGACCGCATCCTGGATGCGGTTGGCACCGACGAAGCGCTGGAGGCGTCCTTCGAACTGGTCGACGACCGCTCGCGGATCGGCACCATCGTGATGGGCGCACGCGCCGCCGAGTGGGGCATCCAGGCGTGGGCGGGTGGCAGTCCCGTTCCCCTCACACCGCAGGAGCAGGCGTGGCGGGAGGAGGCGTACGGAGTGGCGCTCGACCTGATCGCACGCGGCGAGTTCGTGGTCGAGATCGCGCGGACGTTCCCGCTGGCCGAGGCTGCGGAGGCGCAGCGGCTGGTGGAGTCCGGTCACCCCGGCGGGAAGGTCATCCTGCTGCCGTGACGAGGGGGCGCAGCGGAGAAGAGGCGCCGGCGGGTGCGCCATAACCCCCGTGACGGCGTCGACCAACACCGGCGCCTCGTGCCCAAAATACTACCATTAACCGGTCGTACGGTTTTTCGCTCCAGCCCTCGCCAGGGGGAGGTCGTCGCCCCGGTAGTGACGGATCCTGCGCCAGTTCCGGAGGGCCAGCTGGACGCAGATCGCGACGGTGAGAACACCGCACACGATCACTCCCCAGGCCCGCGGATTCTCGCCCTGCGTCGGGATGGCCACGGCGAGCGCACCGGTCGCGATCGCCGTCAGAACGGCGAACGACAGCCCGATACCCACTCCGCGCCAGGCCTTGGCGCGCTCCACACGGTCGCCCATTCTCCGGAATTTACTCCCGCACGGCGGTGAACGCCAGATGAACGCGCGGTGAAGAATCGGCGCAACGGAAAACGGCCGGACCCCGTTCAGGGGTCCGGCCGTCTCGCGTCGTGCTGGTGCTACTCCTTGAACGCGTCCTTGACCTTCTCGCCGGCGTTCTTCAGGTCGGCCTTGGTCTGGTCCGCCTTGCCCTCAGCTTCGAGGCGCTCGTTGCCGGTGGCCTTGCCAGCCGCTTCCTTGGCCTTGCCCCCTGCGTTCTCAGCAGCGTTGTGGATCTTGTCGTCGAGTCCCATGACGATCCTCCCTTTCTCACGCATTCGCGTCGGCTGTCCGCCGACCTGTGAACGACGCTCCCACTCCCCGCCCGTCGCTTCTACCCCCTTGCCAGGAACTTCGGAGAATGCGGGCCTTCCCAGCGGGGGCGGACGCGAAGAGGATGACAAACGTGAGCACCAGTAGCTATCGAATCCAGATCACCCCCGAATTCACCGTGCGCGATGCGGCGCAACTCCTCGGCTATCTGCGGAGGCTCGGCGTCGGCTGGGTGTACCTCTCCCCTCTCCTGGAGGCGGAGCCGGGATCCGCGCACGGCTACGACGTGATCGACCACTCCCGCGTCGACCCGGCCCGCGGAGGAGAGGATGCGCTGCGCGCGTTCTCCGACGCCGCCCACCGCCGCGGACTGCGGGTGCTCGTCGACATCGTGCCCAACCACGTCGGCGTCGCGACGCCGCGCCTGAACGCGTGGTGGTGGGATCTGCTCACGCACGGCCAGGACTCCGCGTACGCCGACCACTTCGACATCGACTGGGCGGCAGGAGGAGGGCGGGTGCGCATCCCGGTGCTGGGCAGCGACGACGACACCGCAGAGCTGCAGCTCGTCGACGGCGAGCTGCGCTACTACGAGCACCGCTTCCCCATCGCGCCGGGCACGGAGGGCGGGAGCCCCGCCGAGGTGCACGACCGCCAGCACTACGAGCTGGTCTCCTGGCGGCGCGCCGACCACGACCTCAACTACCGCCGGTTCTTCGCGGTGAACACGCTCGCCGGCATCCGGGTGGAGGACGAGAAGGTGTTCGACGACTCCCACGTCGAGATCGGCCGGTGGATGCGCGACGGCCTCGTCGACGGGCTCAGGGTCGACCACCCGGACGGCCTCGCCGACCCCGGAGGCTACCTGGAGCGCCTGGCCGCGCTCGCCGACGGCAAGCCGGTGTGGGTGGAGAAGATCATCGAGGGCGACGAGCGCATCCCGGACTGGCCGGTCAGCGGCACGACGGGGTACGACGCGCTGGCGCTGATCGACCGCGTCTTCGTCGACCAGGCGGGCGAGCAGGAACTCACCGAGCTCGCGGGCGACGCGGAGACGGACTGGGCGACGCTCGTGCACGACCGCAAGCGCGCCGTGGCCGACGGCATCCTGAACTCGGAGGTGCGCAGGATCGCCCGCCAGCTGGACGGCGGAGAGGCCGGGGAGGACACGGTCGACGCCATCGCCGAGCTGGCCGCCTGCTTCCCCGTCTACCGCAGCTACCTCCTGTTCGGTCTCGAACACCTGCACGCCGCACGGGATGCCGCACTCGCCTCGCGGCCGGACCTCGCCGACGCCATCGGCCGCGTCACCGAGCGCTTGTCCGACCCTGCCGAACCTGCGGCGGTCCGGTTCCAGCAGACCAGCGGGATGATCATGGCCAAGGGCGTCGAGGACAACGCCTTCTACCGGTACACGCGGCTCATCACGCTCACCGAGGTGGGGGCGGAGCCCGCGGAGTTCGCCGTGTCCGTCGCCACGTTCCACGAGCGGCAGGCCGACCGGCAGGCCCGTCTGCCCGAGTCGCTGACCACCCTGAGCACGCACGACACCAAGCGCGGAGAGGACACCCGCGCCCGCGTCTCCGCCCTGGCGGAGGTGCCGGAGGCGTGGGCGCGGTTCCTGCTGGAGGTGGGCGCCCGCGCATCCATCGGCGACCCGTCGCTGGAGGACGGACTGTGGCAGGCCGCGGTCGGCGCGTGGCCGATCTCGCGTGAGCGGTTGCGCGAATACGCGCTCAAGGCCGCCCGCGAGGCTGGGACGCGCACGTCGTGGACGGACGGGGACGCAGAGTTCGAGGAGCGCCTGCTCGGTCTGGTCGACGCGGCGTACGACGACGACATCGTGCGCGGGGAGATCGAGGCGATCGTCGCGCGGATCGACGCGGCGGGAGCATCCAACGGCCTCGGCGCCAAGCTGCTGCAGCTGCTCTCCCCCGGGATGCCGGACGTCTACCAGGGCAGCGAGCGCTGGGAGCAGTCGCTGGTCGACCCGGACAACCGGCGCCCGGTCGGCTTCGAGGTGGCGGATGCGCTGCTCGCCAGGATCGACGACGGCTGGCTGCCGGAGATCGACTCCTCCGGGGCCGCGAAGGTGCTCGTCACCTCGCGCGCTCTGCGCCTGCGCCGCGACCGGCCCGACCTGTTCACGACGTATCGGCCGGTGCTCGCGGAGGGCGGTCAGGCCGACCACCTCGTCGGCTTCGACCGCGGCGGCGCCATCGCGCTCGCAACCAGGCTCCCCATCGGCCTCTCCGCCGCTGGAGGCTGGGGAGACACGACCATCGACCTCGGAGGACAACGGATGCGCGACGAACTGACCGGCGCGGAGCACACGGGGGTCACCCCGCTGGCCAGGATCTTCGAGCGCTACCCCGTCGCGCTGCTGGTGGCGCTGTGAACCGGCGGTTCCCGGTGTGGGCGCCCGGCGCATCCACCGTCTCCCTGGTGGTCGGCCGCGGAGACAGCGGCGCGGAGCACGCCCTGACGCGCACGGACGACGGCTGGTGGCAGCTCGATGCGCCGCTGCCGGGCGACGCCCCGCTCGACTACGGCTTCGTGGTCGACGGAGACGGACCGCATCCCGACCCCCGGTCGCTGCGGCAGCCGCACGGCGTGCACGAGCTGAGCCGCGAGTTCGACCCGTCCGCGCACGAGTGGGCGGACGGAGCGTGGCGCGGCAGGGAGCTGACCGGCGCCGTGATCTACGAGCTGCACATCGGCACCTTCACCCCCACCGGAACGCTCGACTCCGCCGTCGCCCGGCTCGACCATCTCGTCGAGCTGGGGGTGGATGCGGTCGAGCTGCTGCCGGTCAACGCGTTCAACGGCGAGCACGGCTGGGGCTACGACGGCGTGCTCTGGTACGCGGTGCACGAGCCGTACGGCGGCCCAGCCGCATACCAGCGGTTCGTCGACGCCTGCCACGCCCGCGGCCTCGCGGTGATCCAGGACGTGGTCTACAACCATCTCGGCCCGAGCGGCAACTACCTGCCGGTCTACGGCCCGTATCTGGGCGACGGCCACAGCACCTGGGGAGCGTCGGTCAACCTCGACGGGCCGCAGTCCGACGAGGTGCGGCAGTACATCGTCGACAACGCCCTGTACTGGTTGCGCGAGCTGCACGTCGACGGGTTGCGACTGGATGCCGTCCACGCCATGCACGACGAACGCGCCGTGCACATCCTGGAGGAGCTGGCGACCAGGGTGGACGAGGCGAGCGCCGAGCTCGGCCGCCCGCTCACGCTGATCGCCGAGAGCGACCTCAACGACCCGCGCATCATCCGTGACCGCGCGCGCACCGGCTACGGCATCGGCGCCCAGTGGGACGACGACGTGCACCACGCCATCCACGCGAACCTCACCGGCGAGACCACCGGGTATTACGCCGACTTCGCGGGCGTGGCGTCGCTGGCGAAGGTGTTCGACCGCGGCTTCTTCCACGACGGCACGTGGTCGAGCTTCCGGGAACGCCATCACGGACGGCCACTGGATGCGGACATCCCGCACACCAGGCTCGTCGCGTTCAGCCAGGATCACGACCAGATCGGCAACAGGGCGGTCGGCGACCGGCTCACCGCCACGCTCACCCAGGAGCAACTGGCCGCCGCCGCGACGCTCACGCTGCTCGGGCCGTTCACGCCCATGCTGTTCATGGGTGAGGAGTGGGGCGCGACGACACCGTGGCAGTTCTTCACCTCGCACCCGGAGAAGGAGCTCGGCGAGGCGACGGCCCGCGGCCGGATCGCCGAGTTCGCGAAGATGGGCTGGGATCCCGACGTTGTCCCCGACCCGCAGGATCCGGAGACGTTCGAGCGTTCGCATCTCGACTGGTCCGAGCCGGAGCGGCAGGAGCACGCGCGGCTGCTCGCGTTCTACCGCGACCTCATCGCGCTGCGCCGCACCGTCCCCGCCGATGCGCGGGCGACGGACATCGTCGCAGACGGCGACGTGTTCTCGTTCACCAGGGGCGGGATGCGCGTGCAGGTGAACCTGCGCGGCGACCGCCTGCCGGAAAGTGCGGGCTCGGCCCCGGATGCGCTGCTCCGGTTCGGCGACGCCGTGCGGGTCGCGCCCGCGGGCTAGCGGACGCCCCCTCGCCTGTCAACGGGTGGCGGCAGGCGACGATGTCTAGATAATCTAACGATTCACCACGAGGCGAGGCTGGCATGAACACAACGGAATATCGAGCGGGACGCGCATGACCGAGCAGGCATCCCGTCGGTATCCGCTGGGGGTCACCCTGGTCGATGGCGGCGCCAACGTGGCGGTCTACAGCGAGCACGCGGACGCCGTATACGTCTGCGTCTTCGCCGACGACGGCAGGGAGACCAGGACCGAGCTGACCAAGCGCACGGCGCACGTCTTCCACGGCATCGTGCCGGGGCTCACGCCGGGCACGAAGTACGGGCTGCGGGTCTCCGGCCCGTGGGACCCGGAGAACGGGCTCCGCTTCAACGACAAGAAGGTGCTGCTCGACCCGCACGCCCGTGCTGTCACCGGGTCGTTCGACACCGGTCAGGCGGTGTTCGGGCACAGCCTGGACGACCCGGACCAGCTCGACGAGACCGACGGAGCGGGGCACGTCGCCCTGTCCGTCGTCATCGACCCGAACTCGTTCGACTGGGGAGACGACCGGCCGCCGGCGACCCCGCTCTCCGAGACGGTCGTCTACGAGACGCACGTGAAGGGCTTCACCAAGCTGCTCGACGAGGTGCCGGAGGACGCGCGCGGTACCTACGCCGGACTGGCGCATCCCGCTGCCATCGACAAGCTGACCTCGCTCGGCGTCACCGCCGTCGAGCTGATGCCCGTGCACCAGTTCCTGCAGGATGCGCACCTCCAGGAGAAGGGGCTGCGCAACTACTGGGGATACAACACGATCGGGTTCTTCGCCCCGCACGGCGAGTACGCCGCCTCCGGCGACGCCGGCCAGCAGGTGGACGAGTTCAAGGGCATGGTCAAGGCGCTGCACGCTGCCGGCCTCGAAGTGATCCTCGATGTGGTGTACAACCACACCGCCGAGGGCAACGACCTCGGCCCGACCCTCAGCTTCAAAGGCATCGACAACCCCGCGTATTACCGGCTCGTCGAAGACGACGCTGCGCACTACTTCGACACGACGGGCACCGGCAACAGCGTCAACGTCAGCCACCCCGCCGCGCTGCAGCTGATCATGGACTCGCTGCGCTACTGGGTCACCGAGATGCACGTCGACGGGTTCCGCTTCGACCTCGCGACCACCCTCACCCGGCAGGGTGGAGACGCCAGCCTGCACAGCGCGTTCCTCACCCTCGTGCAGCAGGACCCCACCCTCGCGACGGTCAAGCTGATCGCGGAGCCGTGGGACACCGCCGGATACCAGGTGGGCGGGTTCCCCGCCGGCTGGTCGGAGTGGAACGGGAAGTTCCGCGACGACGTGCGCGATTACTGGCGCGGCACGGACGGGATGCTCGCCACCCTCTCGCAGCGCGTGCTCGGCAGCCCGGACGTGTACGAGGACTCCCGCCGCTCCCCGCTGTCCAGCGTCAACTTCGTCACCGCCCACGACGGCTTCACCCTCGCCGACCTCACCAGCTACGACGAGAAGCACAACGAGGCGAACGGCGAGGACAACGCCGACGGCGAATCCGACAACCGCTCATGCAACAACGGCGTCGAGGGCCCGACGGACGACCCGGAGATCACCGCGAGGCGCACACGCCAGCGGAAGAACTTCCTCGCCACCGTGCTGCTCTCCGCCGGCGTGCCGATGGTCCTCGGCGGCGACGAGCTGGGGCGCACCCAGCAGGGCAACAACAACGCGTACTGCCAGGACAACGAGATCTCCTGGTTCCACTGGGAGGACGCGGACACCGAGCTGCGCGACTTCACCACCGCGCTCATCCGGTTGCGCAGGGCGGAGCCGGCTCTGCGCCCTGACTGGTACCGGCAGGCGCCGGAGACGGGCGCGACGGACACGGTGCACATCGTGCGCGCAGACGGCGAGCCGTTCTCCGACGAGGACTGGGAGGACGCGGACGCCAAGTCGATCGCGTTCGAGCTGCGCCACGCCGGGTCGGACAGCTTCCTGCTGCTGCTCAACGCGTCGGAGAACGGCGTCGACTTCGCCCTCCCGGAGACCGACGGAGGGGCATGGGAGCTGGAACTGTCGAGCGACCTCGAGCTCGCGGTCGAGCATCCGGAGTCCCTGATCGTGGGCGAGACCTCGTTCGCGCTGCTGCGTTCGCGGGCCGGCTGATGTCCGAGCACGAAGTGCCCGCCCTCCTCGGCCGGTACCGGCCGCACACCCTCATCGGCAGGGGCGGGGAGGCACGGGTGTTCCGCGCCACGGACGAGCTCCTCGACCGCGAGGTCGCCATCAAGGTCTACCGCTCCGGCGGCGAGGAGGAGATGCTGCAGTACCGCAGGGAGCAGGCGGCGCTCGCGCGGCTCAGCCACCACGGCATCGTGTCCCTGATCGACGCCGGCGTCGACTACTCGGCGCTCGACGACCCCCGGCCGTTCCTGGTGATGGAGCTGGTGTCGGGGACCGACCTGCAGACCGCGATCGTGGAGCGCACCCTCGCCGAGCGGGAGATCGCCGAGATCGCCTACGACGTGTCGGAGGCGCTCGAATACGTGCACGCCAACGGGGTGGTGCACCGCGACATCAAGCCGTCGAACATCATGCTGGTGTCCTACGGCACCACGACGTTCCGCGCACGGGCGCGCATCACCGACTTCGGCATCGCCAGCGGGATCATCGGGCCGGAGCCGGACGAGAACGGCACGACGACCGGCACGGCCGCCTACCTGAGCCCGGAGCAGGCGTCGCGCGAGCACGCCACCCCGGCCAGCGACGTGTACTCGCTCGGCCTCGTGCTGCTGGAGTGCTTCACGCGCACGGTCACCTTCCCCGGCTCCGCCGTGGAGTCCGCCCTGGCGCGGCTGCGGACCGACCCGCCCATCCCGAGCGACCTGCCCGGCCAGTGGACGGCGCTGCTGACGGCCATGACCGCGCGCGACCCCCTCGCCCGGCCGCCGTTCGCAACGCTCACCGCCGCATTCCGCGACGCGGTCATCGAGTCCGACGGTGTTCACGCCTCCGCCGGCGTTTCGCGCGACTAGGTTCAGACCCGGTTCTGCAGCAGGGCGCGGATGGTGTGGGGCACCGTCTCGTCCTGGAGGGAGGTGGCGTCTCCGAGAGGGCGGCCGTCGAAGAGGTCGACGAGGAGCCTGCGCATGATCTTGCCCGAGCGGGTCTTGGGGAGGTCGGGGACGATGACGATGTGGCGCGGCTTAGCGATGGCGCCGATCTCGCGCGTCACCTGATCGCGCAGCACCTGCTCGCTGGGCGGCTGCTCGGCGGACGCCTGGCCGCTCGGCACGACGAACGCGGCGACGGCCTGGCCGGTGGTCGCGTCGTCGACGCCGACGACGGCGGCCTCCCCGACCTGGGGATGCGCGACCAGCGCCGACTCGATCTCGATCGTCGACAGGCGGTGCCCCGACACGTTGATCACGTCGTCCAGGCGGCCGAGCAACCAGATGTAGCCGTCCTCGTCCACGGCGGCGCCGTCACCGGCGAGGAAGTAGCCGTGCTCGGCGAACGTGGCCCAGTACGAGTCCCGGTAGCGCTCCGGGTTGCCCCACACCGTGCGCGCCATCGACGGCCAGGTGCCGTCGATCACGATGGAGCCGCCGGAGCCGCGCGGGACGTCCACGCCGTTCTCGTCCACGACACGCACCGTCACGCCGGGCACGGCCGTGGTCGCCGATCCGGGTTTCAGCGCTGTCACCCCGGGCAGCGGCGCGACGATGGCGGAGCCGGACTCCGACTGCCACCAGGTGTCGACCACGGGAGCGCTTCCCGCACCGAGCTGCTCCCTGAACCACACCCACGCCTCCGGGTTGATGGCCTCGCCGACCGTGCCGAGCAGCCGGATGCTCGACAGCTCCCAGCCGTCGCCCAGTCCGTCCGGGAACCAGGTCATGAACGTCCGGATGAGCGTCGGCGCCGTGTAGTACGTGGTGACCCCGTAGCGCTCGATGATCTCGAAGTGCCTCCCGGGATGCGGGGTGTTCGGCGTCCCCTCGTAGATGACGGAGGTGGCTCCGTTGGAGAACGGACCGTAGAGCACGTAGGTGTGCGCCGTCACCCAGGCGAGGTCGGCCGTGCACCAGTACACGTCGGATTCCTTGGCGTCGAACAGCGCCCAGTGGCTCCACGACGCCTGGGTGAGGTAGCCGCCCGTCGTGTGCACGACGCCCTTCGGCGTGCCGGTCGTGCCGGACGTGTAGATGATGAACAGCGGCGTCTCCGCGTCGAAGAACTCCGGCTCGTGGGTGTCCGGCGCCGCATCCACGATGTCGTGCCACCAGACATCGCGGCCCTCCTGCCACGGGATGTCCGGGGTCAGGTCGCCGGTGCGGCGCACCACGAGCACGTGCTCGATGGCGTTGTCCCCCGCGACGGCCGCGTCGGCGTTGGCCTTCACCGGAACCGCTGTGCCGCGCCGGAACTGGCCGTCGGAGGTGACGAGCAGCTTCGCGCCGGTGTCCTCCACCCGGAAGCGCAGCGCCTCCGCCGAGAACCCGCCGAACACGAGCGAGTGGATGGCGCCGACGCGCGCGATGGCGAGCGTGATGACGATGGTCTCCGGGATCACCGGCAGGTAGACGACCACCCGGTCGCCCGGCCCGATGCCGAGGGCCGTGAGCGCGTTGGCCGCCTTCGCGACCCGGCGCTGCAGCTCGGCGTATGTGATGGTCTCCGTGTCGCCCGGCTCTCCGACGAAGTGGATGGCGACCCTGTCCCCGTTGCCGGCGTCCACGTGCCGGTCGACGCAGTTGACGGCGGCGTTCAGCCGGCCGCCCGCGAACCACTCGGCGCGCGGGATGCTCAGCTCGCCGTCCGTGCCGGCGGTCGCGGGCTCCCAGGTGTGAGCGGTGCGCCACGGCTCCGCCCAGTCCAGCCGCGCGGCCTGACGCTCCCAGAACGCGACGGGGTCGCTGGCGTCGTCGAACGCATCCGCCCCCACGTTCGCCTGCGCCGCGAACGCGTCGGTCGGCGGATAGAGGCGCGTCTCGCGGCCGAGGTTCTCGATGGTGGAGCTCACCCTCCGACGCTAGCGGCGGGGGCCGCGGCCGGGCGCTGGGCGGCGTAAGGGGACGTAACGCTTGACCGCGCGCAAAGAGTGAGTGTACAGTCACTCACATGTCTTCCTCCTCGCGCTCCACCCTCTCGACCGCCGAAGAACGGCGCGAGACCGTGATCGCCAGCGCCATCGACGTGTTCGGGGCGTCCGGCTACCTCGGCACCCCGATCTCGGCGGTCGCCGAGCATGCCCGGATCTCCCCCGCATACGTGTTCAAGCTGTTCCCCGGCAAGGAGAAGCTGTTCGTGGCCGCCCTGGATCGCTGCTTCGACCGCATCGAGGACGCCCTCGACACGGGCGCGGCGGCGAGCGCGAGCCAGTCGCCCTCCGACATCCTCTACACGATGGGGGACGCATACGCGGAGCTCATCGCGGACCGCTCGCTGCTCATGCTCCAGGTACACGCCCAGTCGGCAGCAGCAGAGCCGGAGATCGGCGCGTCCCTGCGGCGGGGCATGGCCAGGATCACCCGCTTCACCAAGACGCGCTCCGGCGCGACGGACGACGAGGTGCAGCGCTTCATCGCCTTCGGGCAGCTGTGCCACCTCATCGTGACCGCCGGGATCGAGAGCGACTCGTCCGACTGGGCCCGCATCCTCACCGCGGGCATCCGGCACCCGTAGCCGCCCCTCCCCCGCTCCCCTCCTTCTCGCACTTCTCATCGCACCATTCGTTTTTCACACCCAGAAGAGTGACTGATCAGTCACTCACTATCGGAAGGAATCGCTCATGTCCCTCGAATCCACCACCGTCGGCGCCCCGGCCGTCACCCGCAGCGCGCATCGCTGGTGGGCGCTCGGCGTGCTCGCCCTCGCCCAGTTCCTCGTCGTGCTCGACGCCTCCATCGTGAACATCGCCCTCCCGGCGCTCGGCACGCAGCTCCACCTCGACACCGCCGCGCTCGCGTGGGTCATCACCGCGTACGTGCTCCCCTTCGGCGGGCTCCTCCTGCTCGGTGGGCGACTCGCCGACCGCTACGGCCACCGCCGCGTCTTCCTGATCGGCGTCGCCGGCTTCGTGGTCGCGTCCGCCATCGCCGGGCTCTCGGTGAGCGGCGGGATGCTGCTCGCGGCCCGCGCCGTCCAGGGCGCATCCGCCGCTCTGCTCGCGCCGGCCTCCCTCGCGCTGGTCACCCAGCTGTTCGTCACCGGACGGGACCGCGCGAAGGTTCTCGGCGTCTGGGGCGCCGTCGCCGGGATCGGGAGCGCGGCCGGCGTGCTCCTCGGCGGCGTGCTCACCGCGCTGCTCGGCTGGCAGGCCGTGTTCTTCGTGAACGTGCCGGTGGGCATCGTGGTGCTCGTCGCCATCCCGTTCCTGGTCGGTCGCGATCCGGCCGGCGACCGCCAGCGCATGGACATCGCGGGGGCGGCCACGATCACCGCAGGGCTCACCGCGCTCGTCGCCGCACTCAGCTTCGCCGGTCAGCTCGGCTGGGCGAGCCCGGTCACCCTCGGCACCTCGGCCGCCGCGCTCGCCCTCCTGGCCGCGTTCGTGCTGGTCGAACGGCGCGCTGCACATCCGCTGGTGCCTTTCGCGTTCTTCCGCAACAGGGACGCAGCCACCGGCAACGTCGTCATGCTCCTCGCCGGAGGTGCGACGACAGCACTCTTCTTCGCCCTCTCCGTCTACCTGCAAGAGGTGCTCGGCTACGACGCCCTCACCGCGGGAATCAGCCAGCTCCCCCTCGCCGGGTCGCTCGTGGTGATCGCCGCCGTCGTGCCGGCCCTGATCGCCAAGCTCGGACTGCGGCCGACCCTCGTGGCCGCCCTCGTGGTCTTCGCCGGCGGGATGCTCTGGCTCGCCGCCGCAGGACCGCACGCCTCGTTCGTGGGCGGGCTGCTCGGCCCGAGCATCCTGATCGGCGCCGGGCTGGGAGCAGGCTTCATCACGGCCACGCAGCTCGCGGTCGACGGCGCAACCGCCCAGGACTCCGGACTCGCGAGCGGGCTCGTCAACACCAGCCAGCAGATTGGAGGGGCGCTCGGACTGGCGGTCCTCGGCAGCGTGGCGGCCGCCCGCACCACGGCGGGACTCAGCGCCGGCGACCCTGCTGCCACCGCGGTCTCCGACGGCTTCTCCCTGCTGTTCGTCGGAACCGCCGTCCTCGCGATCATCGGCGCGGTCGTCGTCGTCCTGCTGCGTCAGCGCCGAACGGGAGCATGATGGTCTCCATGGATGCTGTCGACGCCCTGAACGAGATCGCCTTCTGGCTGGAACGGGAACTCGCCCCCACGTTCAAAGTGCAGGCCTTCCGGAGGGCGGCGGGCACCATCGCCCCGCTCAGCGCCGACGAGCTGCGGGAGCGCGTGGCGGACGGGCGGCTGAAGCGCACGAAGGGCATCGGCGACCGCACCTTCCAGGTGATCTCGCAGGCGGTGGACGGACAGGTGCCGGACTACCTGGCCGATCTGCGCGAGAAGAACGCGCATCCACTGGCCGAGGGCGGCGACGAGTTGCGGGCAGCGCTGCGCGGAGACCTGCACGCGCACACCGAGTGGTCGGACGGCACGACGCCGATCGAGGCGATGGCCGCGGCGGCCGCGACGCTCGGCCGCGAGTACCAGGCGATCACCGACCACTCGCCCAACCTCACCGTCGCCAACGGGCTGAGCGCCGAACGTCTCGCCGAACAGCTCGACGTGATCGCGGCGCTCGACACCGGGAGCGTGCAACTGCTCACCGGGATCGAGGTGGACATCCTGGAGAGCGGAGAGCTCGACCAGACGCCCGAGCTGCTCGGCAGGCTCGACGTGGTGGTCGCGAGCGTGCACTCCAAGCTGCGCTCGGACAAGGCCACGATGACCGCCAGGATGCTCGGCGGCATCCGCGACCCGCACACCAACGTGCTCGGGCACTGCACGGGACGGCTGGTCTCCGGTTCGCGCGGCACCCGGCCGCCGTCGGAGTTCGACGCGGAGCGGGTGTTCGCCGCGTGCGCGGAGAACGATGTCGCGGTGGAGATCAACTCGCGGCCGGAACGGCAGGACCCGCCGGACGACCTCATCCAGCTGGCCCTGGCGGCCGGATGCGTGTTCAGCATCGACACCGACGCCCACGCTCCCGGCCAGCTCGACTTCCTCGCGTACGGTGCGGCCCGTGCCGCCGCCAACGGCGTCCCCGCCGACCGCATCGTCACCACCTGGCCGCTCCCCCGCCTCCGCGCCTGGCTCGCCGCCAAATAGGCGAGGCGGACCGGGGGTCGGGGCCCGGGGTCAGTTGCCCCAGGCGGAGGCGGGCGCCTTGACCAGCTGCACGGGGGCGGTGCTCCAGTGGGAGCCGTTGCCGTAGTGGCTGGTGGCCCACGGAGACGCCCAGATGGCCGCGGCGGTCGCGTCGGCGGAGGTGCCGGCCGTGAGGCCCGCCACGATGCCCGGGTAGCCGCGCTGCAGGTTCTTCGCCGCGTACTCTGCGGCGGTGGTGAGGTCCGGATAGCTGCCGAGACCAGCCCCTCCACCGGAGCCGTAGCCGTTGTTCAGCGGATTGTTGCGGTTCCACCAGTCGGGAGGACCGTTCTCCTGGCGCATCCAGCGCAGCATCACCTGCACGTTCGCGTCGGTCTGCGGCCACCCGCCGAACATCAGGACGAGCTTCGCCCAGTCGGCGTTCGTGCCGTTGTTGCTGAGGGTCTGCACGCCGTCGGTCGCGGAGAGCTGGTCGCGGGCGACGACCGGGGCGGCGATGGTCGCATCCACGTCGATGCGCTGCGCGGGGGTGTGCTTCGGCGCATCCGTGCCGGGGGCGACGGTACTGACCGGGGCGGCCAGAGTCGCCGCGAGGGCGGCATCCGTCGGCACGATCGAGAAGCCGGTGATGAGCGCCAGGACGGCGAGCGTCACGCCGATCCTGTGGTGCACGGGCACCCTCGGCCCCGGCGTGCGCAGGGCAGCACGGCGTTCCGCCGAGCGGCGGCCATGACTGCGGGGGCTGGTGGATGCGGACTGCATACCCGTTCGAGGGTAGCAAAGGCCCGCGGAAAGGTCACCGGGATCCGCGGATTCGGTGCAGCGCGCGCCTGAGCGTGCGTACATTCTGGGAAGGACCGCTCACGAGCTGTCGAATCGGCCGCACCCCGTTCGACGTGAAGGAGACAGAGCCGATAAGGAGACGACGATGAAGTATCTGCTGACGATCTACAACACCGACGAGTTCGTGACCAGGATGGAGACAGACCTGAAAGACGAGTTCGAGCGGGCGCACCAGGAGCTCCAGCGCGAGCTGACGGCGAGCGGCGAGCTGGTCGATACCCAAGAGCTCAGCGTGACGGACGCGCGTGTGGTGAGGACCGATGCCCACGGCGTGCACGTCACCGACGGGCCGTTCACCGAGTGCAAGGAGTTCGTCGGCGGCTACTACCTGGTCGACGTCTCCGGCATCGACAGGGCGGTCGAGCTGGCGGCGCGGTTCGTCGAAGCGCGCTTCGCGCCGGTCGAGGTGCGGGCGCTCGGGGCGTAGCCGCATCCGGAGACGAGATCGGCGGCGGCGCTCGCTACCCGAAAGCTCGCGCCGCCGCCACAAACCGGGAGTGCAGTTCTGCCGTCCGTCCCGAATACGGTCCGGCCTGCCATCCGGCGATCACTCCATACGGTAGACCGCTCTGTGCAGAGCGCATGTCCACACTTCGGGGGACAGCCGCGACGGCGTCAGCGCGTCAGCGCATCGAGGCGGCGGCGGGGCAGTCGAACGGGTCGCGCGCGGACAGGCCGACACGGTTGAGGTATTCGATGACGATGCCGTACGAGTTCATCAGCGACGTCTCGGTGTACGGGATGTTCTCGGTCTGGCAGTGCTCGCGCACGATGGCGGCGGCCTTGCGCAGGTGCGGCCTGGCCATGCTCGGGAACAGGTGGTGCTCGACCTGGTAGTTCAGGCCGCCCAGCAGGCCGGTCATGCCGAAGCCGACCACGTTGCGGGAGGTGAGCACCTGGCGGCTGAGGAAGTCGACCTTCACGCCCGGGGCGATCAGCGGCATGCCCTTGTGGTTCGGGGCGAAGCTCGCACCCATGTACAGGCCGAAGACGGCGAGCTGCACGCCGATGAAGGCGAACGCCATCCCGAGCGGCAGCAGCCAGAAGATGGCGCCGAAGTAGAGGCTGAAACGGATCGCGAGGAAGGTGAACTCCTTGCCGCGCCCATCCACCTTGCCGCGCTGGAACAGGGTGCCGAACGAGCGGCCGTGCAGGTTGAAGCCCTCGAGCAGCAGTAGCGGGAAGAACAGGTAGCCCTGCTTCCTGGTGATGAAGGCGAGGAACCCGGTGCGCTTCGCGGCGTCCTCCTCGACGAACGAGATGGTGTCGACCTCGATGTCCGGGTCTTTGCCGATGGTGTTGGGGTTGGCGTGGTGACGGGTGTGCTTCGTCATCCACCACGAGTAGCTGATGCCGACGACGAGGGTGGCGAGCATCCGGCCGAGGCGGTCGTTCGTGGGGCCGGATGCGGCGATCTGGCGGTGCGACGCCTCGTGGGCGAGAAACGCGAACTGCGTGAAGATCAGGCCGAGGGCTGCGGCGATGAGCAGCTGGAACCAGCTGTCACCGAGCAGGATCATCCCGGCGACCGCGCCGCCGAGGGCGAGGACGAGAGCGCCGGCGACGAGAGCGTAGAACAGCTTCGCCCTGCGCAGCAGGCCCTGGTCGCGGACGGTGTTCAGCAGGATCTTGAAGCTCTGGGTGACCGGGGGCGCCGCTTCGATGCGGGGGCCGGTGCGGCGAATCGGGCCGAGCGTGGATGCCCGGGGTGCGGCGGTAGGGGCGAGCGAAACCATATGCGGGCCGTTCGGTTGGATCGACTTCCCAGCCAATATGGGGGTGGGCTGCTCGCCCGGATGGCCCCACCATATCCCGCACTCCCTGGGAGCCCGGCGCGACCCGGGCAAATCCCCAGCCTCGGTTTTCGCGAGATGCCGGCAACTGTCGCAAAACGCCCGGGATACGCGACAGTTACGGGTATCTCGCGGCGGTGTTCCGCAGGAACAGGATGATCCAGCTGAAGATGAGGATGGCCGCCACGAGCTCGACCGCGGTGAGGTTGTAGTAGCCGACGGCGAAGAACACGGCGAGCACCACCACCACGCCCACGTAGACGTAGCCGAGCAGCAGGAACACGCGCGGCATCGCGGGCACCCACCAGCGCAACCCGATCACGAGGGCGGCGAACACGACGGCCATCCCGGATGCGACGGTGTTGTGCAGCACGAAGAACCGGTCGACGGGGAACACGCCGACGCACCCGAGGAACACCCCGATCAGCACGAACGCCCACCGCACGAGGTCGCGGCCCCTGCGACTCGCGTGATCCGGGGTCGGGATGCCCGCCGTCGCCACCCGCGCGATGATCACGACGATCGCTCCGGCCACGATCAGCGTCAGGTTGAACGCGAAGGCGGAGAGGTCGTCCGTCATCCCGAGCGCCGACAGGTTCTTCTGCCACCAGAGCGGGTCGGACGAACTCAGCATGCTCGTGAACACGCCGACCACCAGGAAGACAGCGAGCACGAGCGAGAGCAGCATCGACGTCAGCTGCACGGCGGTCAGGAACACGACGTAGGCGGTGAGGGCCAGCGAGACCCCGGCCAGCACCGCGCCCGGCAGTGTGAACACCACGGCGCCCTGGAAGCTGCGCTCCACCACGTCCGAGATGGCGGTCCAGGCGAGCAGCGCGATCAGCCCGACCGCCACGGCGAGCGCCACCACGTCGAACACGGCCAGGCGCAGCGGCGGGCGGGCTCCCGCATCCCGGTGCGGGAGCACGTCGACCAGGATGCGCCCGAGCGCGAACACCACGGCGGCCGTCACGGCGCCGCCGATCGCGGCGAACTCGCCGATCGAGCCTCGGCCGGAGATGGGCAGGTCCCTGTCCCAGAACACGAACAGCGCGACGATTCCGCCGACGACGAAGACCGCTGCTCCGATGACGAGCGCAGACGACTCGACGGACTCGACGCTGCCCACCGGCCTCCGCAGCACACGGGACAGTGGATGCGCGCCCCGCGCCGGCGCCTCGGCGGTCACTTCCTGGGTCGTCACGGTTCCCCGACCCTAGCCGGCCGGATTCCGCAGGGGCACGCGCACGTCGGCGCCGCCCTCCTCCGTGAGCCTGTCCCGCACCTTCACGAGCATCGGCGCCGGCGCGAATCCCCCGGCCAGCAGCGCCTCGCCCTGCCGGAAGCTGGGCGCGTGCGCGAGCAGCGACGGCGGCGCGAAGCCGAAGATCGTGCCGAGTTCCTCCAGGTCGAGCGGTGAGCTCATCCGCATCAGGGCGAGGTTGTCGCACTGGGAGACGATGTTCGGGTGCACCTTCGACGGCCGCTGCGTCGACAGCAGCAGCCACAACCCGAACTTGCGTCCCTCGGCCGCGATCTGGATGATCCGTTCGCGCACCGCGCGCTGGAGCGGCCGGTCGTCGTCCGGCGAGCAGAGGTTGTGCGCCTCGTCGATGACGATGAGGAGCGGTCGCCGCGACTCCCGTTTGGCCCAGAGGTCGTCGAGCACGGCGAGGGCAACGACCAGATGCTCGTCCGGGTAGGCGAACCCGCCCAGGTCGAGCACGGTCGCATCCGGCCGGTCGTCGAGGATGTCGGTGACCGCCTCCCGCCCCTCCGCCCAAACCTCCCAGTCGATCAGGCGCAGGTTCTCGATGCGGCGGGCGAGGGCTTCCGCCGCCGAGTCGCCCGAGGCGAGCAGCGCCGGGACAATCCCGTCGGGGCGCCTGGCCTCCTCGCGCACATCGAGGTGGACGAGGGCGTTGTACTCCGCCCTGTCCTCGATCGGGTCGAGGCGCAGCACGGCCGCCTTCGACCGCATCGGGAAGTCGATGAACCGCGCGAGCAGCGGGTTCTCGCTGTCGCCGGGCCGCAGCACCCGGATGTCCTTCCCGGCGAGCGTGCGCTCCGCCTCCGTGTCGACGACGGTGCGCAGCTCGCGAAGCCGCACGAAGTCGCCGTTCGGGTCGAAGATCACCATCGGCAGCTCGGTGTCGACGAGCAGCTGTTCGAGCAGCACGCCGAGCGCGTACGTCTTGCCCGACCCGCTCTGGCCGCACCAGAAGGTGTGCCGGTTGAACCGGTGGGTGAGCAGCCTGGCCCGCACGTTGTCGACGCCGATCAGCGATCCGACGTCGAGGGTGGCCCTCGCCGCGCGGAAGACGAGCTCGACCGCCTCGTCGTCCGCCGCATCCACGGCCGCCCAGGCGAAGGGATGCGTCGCCCCGGTGTCGAGGCTGCCGTCCGCTCTGCGCTCCCCCAGCAGCTTTCCGGTGCCCGCGAGCGTGTCGTCGCCGTCGAAGTCGAGATCGTCGACCTGCCCGAGCTGTTCGCGGGCCTCTGCCGCGCCGCCCGCGGCGCCTCCGTCGCGGAGGGTGACGAACCCGCCGGGCACGAACGGCGTCTCGACGGGGGTCCTGAACCGGAACTGTCTTCCGTCGAGCGACGTTGCAACACCATCGGGCGCCGAGGTCACGTGGTCAGGGTATGACCGCGGGTGCGCCCGCGGCAAGGGCCGAATCTCAGTACTAGACAGCCCCCGATGGCCCGGAGGATAGTCGGGCGTGATGGCCCGCCGTCGGGTGGGACCGCGAGCGAAGGGGACCGGAGATGGACCAGAAGCCGCCGACACCGACCGTCGAAGCCGCACATCGCGAACTCCTCGACTCACTGCCGTTCGACGATACGGACGACTTCGCGGACGCCGACCGCGGTTTCGTCGCCGCCCTCGAACCCGGGGTCGTGAAAGCGCAGGACGGGCGGGTGGTGTGGGACAACGACAGCTACTCCTTCCTCGCCGGCGACGCGCCCACCAGCGTCAACCCGAGCCTGTGGCGGCAGTCGCAGCTCGTCGCCCGCCAGGGCCTCTACGAGGTGACGGACGGCATCTACCAGGTGCGCGGGCTCGACCTGTCGAACATCACGTTCGTGGAGGGCGACACCGGCGTGATCGTGATCGACCCGCTCATCTCCACCGAGACCGCCGCTGCCGCCCTCGGCCTGTACCGGGCCAATCGCGGAGACCGCCCTGTCGTCGCCGTCATCTTCTCGCACAGCCATGTCGACCACTTCGGCGGGGTATTCGGGGTGGCGTCGGTGGAGGATGTGGAGGCCGGGCGCATCCAGGTGATCGCCCCGGAAGGGTTCGTGGAGCACGCCGTCGCGGAGAACGTCTACGCCGGAACGGCGATGAGCCGCAGGGCGGGGTACATGTACGGCGCTGTGCTCGCGCGCGGGCCGCTCGGGCAGGTGGGGGCCGGGCTCGGGCAGACCACGTCGTCCGGTGAGGTCGGGATGATCGTGCCGACGCTGTTCATCACGGAGACCGGGGAGAAGCACACGGTCGACGGGGTCGAGATCGAGTTCCAGATGGCGCCGGGCACCGAGGCACCGTCGGAGATGCACTTCTACTTCCCGCAGCGCCGGGCGCTCTGCATGGCCGAGAACGCCACACACAACCTGCACAACCTGCTGACGCTGCGCGGAGCTTTGGTGCGCGACCCGCACGTCTGGTCCGAATACCTCACGGAGGCCGTCGACACGTTCGGAGACCGCACCGACGTGGCGTTCGCCTCCCACCACTGGCCCACCTGGGGCACGGAGAACGTGATCCGGTTCCTTTCCACCCAGCGCGACCTCTACGCCTACCTGCACGATCAGACGCTCCGGATGATCAACCACGGATACACCGGGGCGGAGATCGCCGAGACGATCCAGTTGCCGCCTGCACTCGAGAAGGCGTGGAACACGCACGGCTACTACGGCTCGGTCAGCCACAACGTGAAGGCGATCTACCAGCGATACATGGGCTGGTTCGACGGCAACCCCGCGAGGCTGTGGCCGCATCCCCCTGTCGAGCAGGCGAAACGCTACGTGGATGCGCTGGGCGGCGTCGACAGGGTCGTCGCGCTCGCGCAGGAGGCGTTCGACTCCGGCGACTTCCGCTGGGCGGCGACCCTGCTCGACCACGCCGTGTTCACGGACGCCGAGCACGCCGCGGCGCGCGCCCTCTACGCCGACACGCTGGAACAGCTGGCGTACGGCGCGGAGAACGGCACCTGGCGCAACTTCTTCCTGTCCGGGGCGACGGAGCTGCGCGAGGGCGCCTTCGGCACGCCCACGGAGACGTCGGCGCCCGCGATCGTGGCCCAGCTCACCGCCGAGCAGCTGCTCGACTCGATCGCGCTCTCCGTCGACGGTCCGAAGGCTTGGGACCTCGACCTGGCGTTCGACATCACGTTCACCGACCTCGACGCCACCTACCGCGTGACGCTCAAGAACGGCGTGCTCGTCTACCGGAAGCGGCCGGCGGACGGCACCGCCCCCACGACGCTCACCGTCACGAAGGCGCGACTGATCGGGTTGCTCGGAGGGGACAGCGTCTCACCCGGCGTCACCGTGAGCGGAGACGCCGGGACGCTGCCTGCCCTCCTCGCGGTCCTGTCGACAGGAGACCCGGACTTCGCCATCGTCACCCCGTGAGAGTCGGCGTGCGGGCGTCGGCGATCAGATGGTGCGCGGCGCCTTGGCGAGGTTGGCTTCGAGCTCCTCGCGGTTCTGGCGGACGACATACGCCGGGCGGTCGCGCTCGACCCGCCAGCTCTCCGACAGCGGTCCGACGTTGACGGTGTCGTAGCCGAACTCGTCGTAGATCGAGGTGACGAGGGCGGCCGCGTCGTCGAAGTCGCTCGCGGTGGCGAGGGCGCGACGGTTCGGGGTGCCGGCGGGCGAGCCGCTGCCCTGGATGTCGCGAGCGCCGATGTGGTTGAACCCCTTGGCGACCCTGGACTCCGGCAGGTGCTCCTGCAGCAGCCCGGACACGGTGGCCGTGCCGTCGTCGAGGGCCGGGATGTGGCCGTCACGCTCGAAGTAGTAGTTGTTCGTGTCGATGACGATCTTGCCCGCGAGCGGCTCGACCGGGATGTCCGCGAGAGACTTGAGCGGCACGGTCACCACCACGAAGTCCCCGGCGGCACCGGCCTCAGCGGCGGTCGCGGCCGTGGCTGACGGGCCGAGGTCGGCGACGAGCTGTGCGAGCGTCTCCGGCCCGCGCGAGTTCGCGATGGTGACGGTGTACCCGTGCTCGATGAACGTGCGTGCAAGTGCGGTGCCGATGTGCCCGGCCCCGATGATTCCTACGTTGGTCATGCCGCGTACAACGTCACCGGGGCCGGGGAATTCCTACTTGTAGAAGATGGCGACGCCACCGTGATGCGAGCACGCTCCCTGGTGATGCGCGGCGTAGGAGTACGTGCCGTCATTGCACAGGGCGGTGGCTCCGGCGGGAGGCGCGGGAGGCGCAGGCGGCACGGGAGGTGCCGGCGGCGCGGGAGGCGGGGGCGGCGGCGCGCAGACGGTTCCTGCGCCGACCGCGTTGGTCAGTGCGTTCGGTCCGCCGAGCAGCACCCGGCCGACCGCTCCGTATGTCGCGATCGTCGCGGCCGTGCTCGGCGGAAGGCATCCGGACGGCACCACGAACAGCGGGGAGCCGTCTCGGCCGGCCAGCGCTGCACCGGCGAGCGCGTCGGCGAAGTTCGTTCCCGTCGCGAAGTACACCCGGGATGCGGACGGGAACCGCGCCTGGTTGATCGCGTTCGACGTCTCGTAGCGGTCGCCGCCGGACAGCCTGGTCACCGACCCCACCGAGCCGAGCGACGACGCGATCCCTCCGCTCACCGCGCTCGTGCCGCCCGCGAGGACGACGGATGTCACGTGCATCCCGCGCAGCAGCGAGACGGTCGCTCCGTCGGCCGCCCCGGCAGCGCCGTCGACGAGCACCACCGGCGATCCAGATGCGCCTGCCGCTGCTGCAGCGGAGAGCGCGTCGGGGAAGTTGCGGCCGGTCGCGATGAAGGCGGTCGCCGCGCTCGGGAACGCCGCGGCGCTGACCGCCCGCGAGGTGGCGAAGCGGTCGTCTCCCGCGATCCTGTCCACCTGCGGCGCGTAGCTGTGCGCCTGCCGCTCGACCGCCGCAGACACCACGGAGGTCCCGCCGACGATCACGATGCGCGCCGGCTTCAGCCGGGCGAGCTCGGAGGCCACCGAGGCGGGGAGGCCGCCCGGCGTGGTCAGCAGCAGCGGCCCGCCCTGCGCGGCAGCGGCCGGAGCAGCGGAGAGGGCATCCGCGTAGTTCGTGCCCGTGGCGAGGTATGCGACCCCTGCACCGGTCGGGAACCCGCTCTGCGAGATCGCGACGGAGGTGCCGAACCGATCCGAGCCCGCGATGCGCTGCACGCCCGCACCACTGGACGTGGTCACCGTGGCGGGCAGGGTGAGCGGCTGCGCACCGCATCCACCTGTCGTGAAGATCGAGGCCAGCTTCGCCTGTTCGGCGGGGTCGATCGCCAGACCCCACTTGTACTTCACCAGTACCCAGTCCTGCGCGTACTGGCAGGCGACGGCAGCCACGGGAGGCATCCACGCCGCCGGGTCCTTGTCGCTCTTCGACTGGTTGACGTTGTCCGTCACCGCCTGCAGCGCATACGGGATGCTCAAATCGTTGGCGTAGTCCTGCCGCTGCGCGGTCGTCCACGCCCAGGCGCCGGAGATCCACGCTTCTTTGAGCGGGACCAGGTGGTCGATGTCGACATCGGAGGCGAGCGTCCAGGTCTGGGCGTCGTACCAGGAGTTCCAGCTGCCGGTGGCGACCGTGCATCCGGTGGCCGTCGTGAACGTGACGGCGACCGTGGTCTGCGCCTGCAGCACTTCGGAGCGCGTGTCGCAGCCGTCGTGGTCGGCGTCGACCCAGGTGGGGAACAGGCTCCGGTTGTAGGTGGTGGTCTGCACGGGCGCGGCGACCGGCAGGCCGGCGAGCACCGTGCTGCCGGTGGCGGACGCGGCGGTCGCCGGCAGAGCGACGACGACGGAACCGCAGACGGAGGCGACGACGGCCAGCACGGCCGCCGCGAGGATCGAGCGTCTCACAGCTTTCCTTCGGGTGGAGGCGAGTCGCGATGACTCGGTTCGGGTACGCCACACGCTATCGACGGCCACCGACCATGGCATCACCCCAGTCGTGGGGATCGACGGGCGCTAGGCTCCGTGCTGTGACCCCCAGCTCCTCCCTCACCGACGCCGCATGATGGACGGCGAGGTGCTGGCGATCCTGCTGCTGATCGCGCACGGCGTGCTGGTAATCCTCGCCGCCGTGGTGGTGTCGGCGAACCGGCGGCCGTCCGCGGCCATCGCCTGGCTGCTCGCGGTGGTGTTCCTGCCCGTGCTCGCGCTGATCGCGTTCCTGCTGGTCGGGCGCACCACGCTCCCTCCCCGGCGCAGGGCGGACCAGGCGTTCGTCACCGCCAGGATGCGCGAGCGCGTCCCCAGCCTGGCCGCGGTCGGTCACCGCGACGAGTGGCCGGACTGGCTTCCCGGCATCGTCGCCATGACGGAACGGCTCGGCGCCCTGCCGATGGTCGGAGGCAACACCGTCGACCTCATCGAGGACTACGTCGGATCGTTCGACGCCATGATCGCCGAGATCGACAGGGCGCAGCGGTTCGTGCACGTCGAGTTCTACATCCTCGTGCTCGACGACACCACCCGGCCGTTCTTCGACGCACTCGCCCGCGCTGCCGAGCGGGGCGTCGACGTGCGCGTGCTCTCCGACCACCTCGCCGGGTTCATGAACCCGGGCAGGAAGGCGACCATGCGGTTCCTCGCCGCGCACCGCATCCACTGGCACGGGATGCTCCCCCCTCCGCCCTCTGCGCGGCCAGTGGCAGCGCCCCGACCTTCGCAACCACCGCAAGCTGGTCGTGGTGGATGGGCTGGTCGGCTTCACCGGGTCGCAGAACCTCGTCGACGCCTCGTACAACAAGCGCAAGAACGTCTCCCGCGGACTGCACTGGCTGGAGCTGATGGTCAGGATCGACGGGCCCGCCGTGCGGGAGCTGGACGCGGTGTTCGTCACCGACTGGTTCAGCGAGAGCAGGGAACTGCTGCCGATCGACGAGACGCCCGTGACGCTCGGCGGGGCGGCGGACGGCCGGCGTTTCGACGTGCAGGTGCTGCCGAGCGGACCGAGCTTCGACGCGGAGAACAACCTGAAACTGTTCGCGGCGCTGCTGCACAAAGCGGAGCGGCGCATCAGCATCACCAGCCCGTACTTCGTGCCGGAGGAGTCGATCATGCTCGCGCTCGCCACAGCGGCGGCGCGTGGCGTGGAGGTGGAGCTGTTCGCGTCCGAGGTGGGCGACCAGGCGCTCGTCTACCACGCGCAGCGTTCCTACTACGGGGCGCTGCTGCGCTCCGGCGTGCGCGTCTACCTGTACCGGTCGCCCACGGTGCTGCACTCCAAGCACTTCTCGATCGACGACGACGTGGCCATCATCGGGTCGAGCAACATGGACATCCGGTCGTTCAGCCTCAACATGGAGGTGTCCGTGCTGGTGCACGGCCGGGAGGCGGTCGACAGGCTGCGCGCCGTCGAGGACCACTACCGGGCGCAGAGCAGCGAGCTGTCCCTGGCAGAGTGGCGCGCCCGCCCGGTGCTCGGCCGCATCGCGGACAACGCCGCCCGGCTCACCTCGGCTCTGCAGTAGCCGAAGAGAGGCGTACCCTTGCGAGTGCCGCGCGCACGCGCGCAGGAGGAAAGTGGGAGGACCGGCATGGCGACACTCGAGGAGACACGAGACACGTTGCATCGCCTCATCTCTTCGGAGACCGGGCTGGATGCGATGCTCGCCGCCCGCCCGAACTGGTACGGCCGGCTCCTCACCGGCCTCACTCTCGCCATCGGCGACGACCCGATCGTCTACCTCGGCGCCGCCCTCGAACAGTCGGAGCTGGGCTTCACGTTCCGGGTCGGAGCGTTCACGCCGGAGACGATCGCCATCGGCGAGGCCCGCGGCGGCGCTGTCGGCGAGGCGTCGGTGTCGACCAAGCTGCAGCGGAGGGGCGACCTCGTGCGTCTCGACATCAGCGGCGGCATCCCGGCGTTCGACCCCGCCTCGTACACCGAGTGGCCGGGCAAGTTCCGGATGAAGGCGACGTACGGCTCCGGCCTGGAGGTGACCATCCCGTCCAGTGTTGTCGACACCGCGCAGAAGCGGGCGTCGCTCGACCACATCCTGGATGGGCTGCGCAACGACCTGAAGCACTGACCGGCCCCGCCGTTCGGCGACAATGGACTGTGCACAATCTCGGACTCCTCTTCGACGTCGACGGCCCCATCGCCAGCCCGATCACCCGGACCATCAACGTCCGGAGCATCGTCACCGACCTGGTCGCGATGACAGCGGCCGGCGTGCCGATCGCGTTCATCACGGGCCGCTCGGGCGACTTCATCCGCAACCAGGTGGTCACCCCGCTGTGCGACGCCGGCCTGCGCGACGCACTCGACGAGCACGGCGCCCGGATGTTCGGCGTGTTCGAGAAGGGCGGAGCCTGGGCGCCGATCACCGGGGATGGGATGGGCGAGGTGACCGTCGACGAGACGGTGGCGTTCGGCGCTGAGGCGGTCGACGGCATCCGGAACCTGGTGCGCGAGCGCTACGCGGACACGATGTTCTTCGACGAGACCAAGCGCGCGATGATCTCCGTCGAGCAGCGCACCGACGTGGACGCTGACACGTACGCCGCGGCGCAGGCGCGTTTCCAGGACGACGCCTTCACGCTGCTGACGGCGCAGGGCGTCGGGCTGCGCTACGGCGACCGCACGGCACCGGATGCGAACGGCGAGCTGCCGTTCCGCATCGACCAGACGATCATCTCCACCGACATCGAATCGGTGCTGCTCGACAAGGACCGCGGCGCCCAGCGCGCCCTCGACTACTTCGCCAAACTCGGCCCGCTCCCCCGCCGCTGGCGCTCCATCGGCGACTCCCGCAGCGACTACAAGATGGCCGACTACGTCCACAGCGCCGGCTTCGACGTCGCCCACGTGGATGTGCGGCCGAGCGACGGCATCCTGCAGAAGCCGTACGAGGTGATCACGATCGGCGACGCGATCCACGACGACGCCGGGGCGGAGTTCCTGGCGCACTGGCGGCAGGAGCTGGGGCTCGAGGTGTCCTAGCGGGGGGACCCGAGAGTTCGGCCTACTTGGTGGCGTTGGGATGGTGGGTATAGACCTGCTCCAGGTACACCACCTGACCCTCGACGTAGAACCAGATTCGAGCGTCGCCCTTCAGAGTCGGCTTGCACTGCCAGCGCTGGTGCGCCCTGCCGTTCCGCGAGACGGTCCCCAGCTGACCTTTCAGCGGGTAGTTCGTCGGCGTCACCGCCTGCGGCATGCGCGTGAGGACGTCCCAGGCATCCGCGAGCGGCCCGCGGATCGTTGCACACAGGTCGATCCATCCACGCTGTGCCTGCACGCTGGCGAACTCGATCGTGTATTCAGTGCGTTTGGTCGGCCGGGAGACCTTCTTGTCCCGCGCCACTTACGGCCGCTCGACCTGTGCTTCGGTGTCGAGCCATTCGACAGGAGCGGCTCCGAGTCCGGCAGCGACGGCCGTCGCAGTCTCCTGCCACGACGTCAACTCAGCGACGGCGAGGTGGGACTGGCCGGTCGAGAACGACGCGCGCGCTGCCTCGAGGAGTGCGCTGGCGCACGTGACGCGGTCTTCTGGGCTGAGGGCGAGCATCCACGGCATCGCACCGGACATCCGCTCCGCCAGAGTTCCGCGTGTATCGGTCGCCACGCCGATGAGGGTGGCAGCAAGTTGGAGCAGATTGTCCCGGGCGGAGGCCTCTCGCTTGGACATCAGAACGAGGTCCTCTCCGTCGCGGCGGGTCACCTCAACGGGTCGGTCTTCGGCGGCAGCGAAGACGCGGGTGGAGTGGCGGCTCAGCTCCGACGAATGAAAGACCTGTTGTGTCTGTCCTGGTGCGAGCATTCCCCCAGCATAGTTCAGAACTTCTTCTGAAGAAAGGGCTACTCCCCCTGCCGCTTGCGGAACGCGACCATGTTCATCCGGTTGCCGCAGCGCACGCTGCAGAACCGCTTGGAGCCGTTGCGGGACAGGTCGAGGAGCAGGCCGGTACAGTCGTCGGCGGCGCAGACGCGGAGGCGGCCGGTTTCGCCGGAGCGGATGACGTCGACCAGGGCGAGGGCGACCTCCACCCGGATGCGCTCGGCGAGGGGCGCATCCTGGGCTGTCGCGTGCAGGTGCCAGTCGAAGCCGTCGTGACGCATCAGGTATGGGCGGGCGTTGGCGTCGGCGAGCATGGCGTTGACCTCGACGGCCGCGTCGTCGCGGGAGAGGGACCAGGTGCGGCGCAGCCGCTCGCGGGTCTCGTGCACCTCGCGCAGTTCGGTGGCGTCGCGGTCGATGCGGCCCGAGTATTGCTGAGCGATCACGAAGTCGGCCACCTGGTCGGCCGTCGCGAGCTCGTCCTCTCCGCTCCTGGAGGCGCTGGGCACGGTGTTGCAGAGGGCGACGGCGAAGACCAGAGCATCCTCGGTGTCAGGGGCAAAATGCAAGTTGACTCCTTATCCACGACAAGACTAACGTCAGGACCATCATCCACCTTGACCCTGACCAGGATTCGCCATGAAGCGCAGCCAGACATCCCTCGGACTTCTCATCGCCGTCATCTCCGCGGCGACCTTCGGCCTGTCCGGCGCCTTCGTGAAACCGCTGCTCGAATCCGGCTGGAGCCCCGCCGCCGCCGTCACCGTGCGGGCCTTCACCGGCGGCATCGTGCTCGCCCCCGTCGCGATCCTGCTGCTGCGCGGCCGCTGGTCGGCGCTGTGGCGCGGACGCTGGCGCGTGCTCGGGATGGGGCTGGTCGGCGTGGCGGCGACGCAGCTGCTCTACTTCGCCGCCATCCAGCGCATCCCGGTCAGCACGGCCATCCTGATCGAGTACATCGCACCGCTGCTGCTGGTCGCGATCGCCTGGGCGCGCACCCGGCGTCCACCGAAGGCGGTGGTGATCATCGGCTCGGTGGTCGCGGTCAGCGGCCTCGTCATGGTGGTCTCCCCGGACGGCTCCGGCGGCATCGACCCGCTGGGGCTCGCGCTGGCCATCGCGGCGATGGTCGGCTGCGCGGCGTTCTACCTGATCGCGGCGCGGCCGAGCGACGGTCTGCCGCCGGTAGCGCTGGCGTCGTCCGGGCTGCTGGTCGGCGGCGTGGCCCTTGCGCTGGTCGGGGCCACGGGACTGGTGCCGTTCCAGGTCAGCTTCGCGCCGGTGAACCTGTTCGGCGGCCAGACGCCGTGGTGGGTGCCGATCCTGGTGATCGGGGTGTTCGCGACCGCCATCGCATACGCGGCGAGCATCACCGCCACGGAGATGCTCGGTTCGCGGCTGGCGTCGTTCACGGGACTGCTCGAAGTGGTGGCGGCGACCTTCTACGCGTGGCTGCTGCTCGGCGAGAACCTGGGGCTGCTGCAGTTCGTCGGCGGTGCGCTGATCCTGGTGGGGATCGGGTTCGTGCGGTCGGAGAAAGGGGAGGTGGAGGTGGTGGTTGCCGAGCGTGGGGACGAACGGGACAGCGCTGCGGACACGCATCCCACCTCGCTCACCCGGAGCCAGCGGAACTGACCGACGGCCGCTGGACGCGGTGGCGTACGCGATCCTGCGCCGTGACTGGGTCAGCGGCGTGACCACGCCGGTGGCCTGGGGGCTCTGACGCGCGTGGGAGCAGTCGCCCGCCGCACCACCAACCACACCACATCCCGCCCGAACGACTCCACCAGCAACCCCAGCGCCACCACCACGCCCACAACCCCCACGGCCCCCAGCTCCACCCCCGGCGCCGTCCCCGCCACAGCCAGCGCCAGCGCGATGCCGGCCACCGCCGTCACCACCTTGCGCCAGTAGCGGTACGGCAGCTGGGCGCGGAACCACGGCAGCACCCAGCCGACCGCCACGAACAGGTAGCGCAGCGCGCCGATGGCGAGCACCCAGGCGCCCAGGTCGGCGGCGACGTATGCGCTCAGCACGAGCAGGAGGAACGCATCCACCTCCATGTCGTAGCGGGCGCCGAGGTCGCTGGCCGATCCTGTGCGGCGGGCGACCCAGCCGTCGACGGCGTCGAGGGCGAGGGCGGGGACGATCAGGGCCACGAGCATCCAGACCGGGATGGGGGCGGTGAAGGATGCGACGGCCAGGCCGGTGATCGCGCCGACCAGGGATGAGCGGAGCGAGGTGACCACGTTGGCCTGGCCGAAGCGGGTGGTGGCGCGACGCCGCAGACCGGTGGCGAGGAGGGCGTGCGCGACGGCCAGGTAGACGGCGGCGGCAGCCCATCCGGCCGGGGGTGGGGGTGATGCCGCGTAGACGAGCGCCACCAGTAGCGCGCCGCCGATCGCCCATCCTGCTGCTGCGAGTTGAACCCTTTTCACGTGCGCCTCGTGTCTCCCGTGTATGGCACCTGTCCGTTAACACGCCACGCGCGCACCGATGGTTCACCGAGGAGGGGACGTGGTCGAGGCAACCGCATTCTGGATCGACGGTCCTGGCACCGGATCGTTGCGCTCGGCACCGCTCGCCGCGCCCGGCGACGGCGAGGTGCTTGTGCGCACGCTGCACACCGGGGTAAGCAGGGGCACGGAGACGACCGTGCTCGGCGGGCGCGTGCCGGAGAGCGAGCACGACAGGATGCGCGCCCCGTTCCAGGAGGGCGACTTCCCGTGGCCGGTGAAATACGGCTACCTCAACGTCGGCGTCGTCGAGGACGGAGCGTCCGCACTGCGTGGGCGCACCGTCTTCACCCTGTTCCCGCACCAGTCGGCGTTCGTCGTCCCCGTGGATGCTGTCGTGCCCGTCCCGGATGCCGTGCCGGCCAGGCGGGCGGTGCTGGCGGGCGCGGTCGAGACGGCCGTCACCGTGCTGTGGGATGCTGCCCCGCTGCTGGGCGACCGGCTCACAGTGGTCGGCGCCGGGATGATCGGTTGCAGCGTCGCCCGGCTCGCGGCCGGGATCCCGGGTGTGGAGGTGGTGCTGGTGGACACCGACCCGTCGAAGCGCGAGGTCGCCGCGCGGCTCGGGGTCGGGTTCGCCCTGCCGGAGGATGCTCCGCGAGACAGGGACATCGTCGTCAACGCGAGCGGCGCGGAGGCCGGGCTGCGGCTCGCCCTCGAAACCGTCGTCACCGAGGGTGAGGTGATCGAGGCCAGCTGGTACGGGGATCGGCCGGTCAGCCTGCCGCTCGGGGCCGACTTCCACGCCAGGCGCCTCACCATCCGGGCCAGCCAGGTGGGCTCCGTACCTCCACGGCGACGGGGCAGCCGCACCACCCGCGATCGTCTCGCGCTCGCCGTCGACCTGCTGCGCGACCCGGCGTTCGACGTGCTGCTGACCCGCGAGTCGTCGTGGCGCGACCTGCCGCGGGTGATGGCCGCGCTCGCCGACGGACGCACGGCCGACCTCTGCCACACGATCGATTGGACGGATGCCTGATGCCATACACCGTGACGGTGCGCGACCACCTGATGATCGCCCACAGCTTCAGCGGCGACCTCTTCGGCCCCGCCCAGCGACTGCACGGCGCCACTTTCATCGTCGATGCCACCTTCGGCGCCGACGACGTGGATGCGGACGGCGTCGTGATCGACATCGGCCGGGCCGGCGCTGCCCTCGCGGAGATCACCGGAGCGCTGACCTACCGCAACCTGGACGACGATCCCGCGTTCGCGGGGATCAACACGACCACCGAAGTGCTCTGCCGGGTGGTGGCCGACCGGCTGGCCGCACGAATGGCGGAGGGCGCGCTCGGCGGAAACAGCGTCACCTCGATCTCCGTCACGATGCACGAGTCGCACATCGCGTGGGCGAGCTACTCGAGGTCGCTGTGAACGCGCGGCCGGTGTTCTTCCTCGTGCCAGAGGCGGTGGACGACCCGGCGCGGGTGAGCGGCGGGAACGTCTACGACCTGCGTCTCCGCGACGGGCTGCTGACCGACGGCTGCGACCTCCGGATGCTCACGGTCGCCGACGGCGAAGGGCACGCAGGGCGCATCCTGAGCGGGCTGCCCGACGGTGCGCTCGCCCTCATCGACGGCCTGCTCGTCGCGCAGCACCCGGATGCGGTGGCCGAGCAGTCCCGACGCCTCCACCTGGTCGTGCTGGCGCACATGGTCGCGCCCGAGCAGGACGACCGCGAACGCGACACCCTGCGCTCTGCGGAGCTGATCGTCGCCACCAGCGCCTGGACGCGTTCCGAGCTGATCGCGCGCGATGCCGCAGACCCGCGCAGCATCGTGGTCGCGCATCCGGGGGTGGATGCGGCGCCGCCGTCTGAACCGTCCGCAACCGGTGGGCGCCTGCTCTGCGTCGCCGCCGTCGCGCCGCACAAAGGGCAGGACCTGCTGGTGTCGGCGCTCGCCGGGCTGGCGGACATCGACGGCTGGTCGTGCACGTTCGTCGGCTCGCTCGCGACGGCCCCCGAATTCGCCGCGGCGCTGTCGGCCCGCGCGGCAGCATCCGGGATCGCAGACAGGGTCGCGTTCACCGGCGTGCTCGCCGGCCGCGCGCTCGACGAGGCGTACGGGCAGGCCGACCTCGTCGTCGTGCCGTCGCGCGTCGAAAGCTACGGGATGGTCGCCGCCGAAGCCATCGCGCGCGGCATCCCGGTGCTCGCCACGGGCGTCGGCGGCATCGTGGAGGCGATCGGCGACGGGAGGGCGGCGATGATCGTGCCGCCCGACGACCCATGGGCGCTGCGCGTCGCGCTGCGGCAGTGGTGGAAGGACCCGGCCCGGCGACACCAGCTGCGCGCGGCGGCGATGGATGCGCGGGGCGCCTCCACGACGTGGGCGTCGACCGCGCAGGTGGTGGCCGCTGCGCTCGCCCGGGTGCCGGATGCGGCGAGTGCGGAAACGGCGGTGCGATCGTGAGCGACATCCTGGAGGTCAGCAGCGACTGGCTGGCGCTCCGCGAGGGCGAGGACGCCACGGCGCGTTCCGGCGACCTGGCGGCGCACATCCCTCCACTGCTGCCGCACGGCCGCCACACCGTGCACGATCTCGGCAGCGGGACGGGCTCGCTGATGCGCTGGCTCGCTCCCCTGCTGCCCGGGCCGCAGACCTGGGTGCTGCACGACTGGAACGAAGCGCTCACCGCCCGGGCCTTCGACGGGCCGCGTCCGCTCGATACCGGCGGCGCGCCCGTCGCGATCCGCACCTCCGTCGGCGAGCTCGACCGGCTCACCGCCGCCGACCTGGGCGGAGCATCCCTGGTCACGGCGTCCGCGCTGCTCGATGTGCTCACCGCGGCCGAGGCGCACGCCATCGTGGACGCGTGCGTGCTGGCGGGCGTCCCCGTCTTCCTCTCGCTGAGCGTGACGGGCGAGGTCGAGCTGCGGCCGTGGGATGCGCGCGACAAGGCCGTCGGCGACGCGTTCAACGCGCACCAGCGTCGTGAGGTCGGCGGCCGGCGGCTGCTCGGGCGGTATGCCGGACCGATCGTGCGCGGGCTGTTCGAGCAGGCGGGCTGGCGGGTGCGCCAGGCCCGCACCAGCTGGCATCTCGACGACCACGAACCGCGCCTGCTGCGCGAGTGGTTCGACGGGTGGGTGGGCGCCGCCGAGGAACAGGAGCCCGAACTGGTCGAAACGCTCGGCGGCTACCGGGAGCTGCGCGGCCGCCACCTCGACCGCGGGGAGCTCTCCGCCGTGGTCTACCACCTCGACGTGCTGGCCTGGCCGCGCTGATGCGTGCGATCGTGCGGTCCAGCTGGTTCGGCGTCGCCGTCCGGGTGATCGTCGGCGGGGGCATCCTCGTGGCGGTCGCGCTGCACGTCGGCACCGGCCCGTTCCTGCACGGGCTGCAGAGCATAGACCCGCCGGTGATCGGTGCGTCGATCCTGCTCACCGCCACCGCGACGGCAGCCGCCGCCTGGCGGTGGAACGTCATCGCCGGACGGCTGGGCGTGGGGATGCCCTGGCCGCGCGCGGTCGGGATGTACTACCGGTCGCAGTTCATCAACAGCGTGCTGCCGGGCGGGGTGGTGGGCGACGTGCACCGCGCCGTCGACCACGGCCGCCGTGCGCAGAGCCTCGCGATGGCCGCGCGGGCGGTCGCGGTGGAGCGCACGGTCGGACAGCTGGTGCAGCTCGTGCTCACCGTGATCGTCCTGGCGGTCGCCGGCGCCGGGTTCGGCGGCGTACTCCTGCCCGTCGCCGGGGCGGGCGTCGTGCTCGTCGTCGCGGTGGCGGCCGTCGCCGCCCTGGCGAGCGCGCGGGTGCGCACCGTGCTCCGGCGCGAGGCGGCTGCGGTGCGGCTGGGCCTCGGCTCCGCGACGGTCGCCGTGCGCGTGGTGGGCGCATCCATCGTCGTCGTCGCCTGCCACCTCGCCACCTTCGCCATTGCAACGGCGGCGGTCGGCGCGAGCGTGCCTCCGCTCCGGATGCTCGCCATCGCCGTGGTCGTGCTGCTCGCCGCATCCATCCCCTTCAACCTCGGTGGATGGGGTCCCCGCGAGGGAGCGGCCGGCTGGGCGTTCGCCGTGGCGGGCTTCGGCACCGCGGCCGGCATCTCCGCCGCCACCCTGTTCGGCGTGCTCGCCATCGTGTCCCTCCTGCCGGGAGTGATCGCGGCGGCACTCGCATCCATCGTCCACAGAAGGAGCCATCATGGCCGACTCCCCGTACGTGACCATCAGCTGCGCCGTCTCACTCGACGGCTACCTGGACACGGCACGCCCGCCGAGGCTGGCGCTCTCGAACCCGGCGGACTTCGACAGGGTCGATGAGGTCAGGGCGGCGAGCGACGCCATCATGGTCGGCGCGCGCACGATCCGGCTCGACAACCCGCGCCTGCTCGTGCACAGCGAGGAACGGCAGGGCCGCCGCGCGGAGACGGGACGCGGGCGCTCGCCCTGGAAGGTGACCGTGACCGCCTCCGGCGACCTCGACCCCCGGTCGGCGTTCTTCGCCGAAGACGACACCGAGAAGCTCGTCTACTGTCCGCGCGGTGCGGAGCGGCGCATCCGGCGGCGGCTGGGCGGCACGGCGACGGTGGTGCAGCTCGGGGACGACGTGCGGATGGCCGACCTGCTCTCCGACCTCGGCGACCGCGACGTGCGGCGGCTCATGGTGGAGGGCGGAGGGACGACGCTGACCCAGTTCCTCGCCGACGACATCGTGGACGAGTTGCAGCTGGCGGTCGCCCCGCTGTTCGTCGGGGACAGGAGGGCGCCGCGGTTCGTGGGCGACGCGCTGTTCCCGTGGACGGGCGAGCGGAGGGCGACGCTGGCCGAGGCGCGCACGATCGGGGATGTGGTGCTGCTGCGGTATGCGCTGTCCGGGCGGTTCGCAGAGGGTGTGGGCGCGGCGGGGACGGGAATGGCGGCGAGCGTGGCGGCGAGGCGGCTCTGATGGCGTCGCGCCCCCGCCCTTCTGGCCCCCGCCGCCCTCGCCGCCCCCGGCTCAGGGCCGCCACCGCGACCGTCCTCTCCGCGGTCACCCTGTTCGTCGCCTCCCTCGCGCCCGGCATCGTCGCATCCTGGTCGACGCTCGCCCTCCTGCGCGTCCCGCTCGACGCGGTCGTCGCGCTCGTGCTGCTCGTATTCCTGCCGTGGGCCGCCGCGCGCCGCGTCGTCGCGATCCTGTTCGCGGTGCTCATCGTGCTCGTCACCCTGGGCGCAGCGCTCGACCGCGCGTTCACCGAGACCGTCGGGCGCACCTTCGACGTGCTCACCGGCTGGCCGGAGCTCGCCGACGGCTATGGCGTGGTCAGCGACTCCACCGGCCCGGTGCTCGCCGTGCTCATCCTCGTGCTGCTCGCCGTGGCCGTGGTCGGCGCGACCGCCGCGGTCGCCGCCTCCCTGCTGCATCTGGCCGCCGTCCTCGGCCACCGCCGGGCGCCCACCATGATCGGCGCATCGGCGGTCACGGCGGGCTGGCTCGCTCTCGCCATCGTCGGGGTGCAGCTCGTGCCCGGCGAGCCGGTTGCCGCGGCGGACGCCGTCACCGTCACCGCAGCGAAGGCCGACCAGGCCGTCGCGGTCGCCCGCGATCAGGCCGCATTCGACCGAGCAGGAGCCGAAGACCCGTATGCGCAGCTGCCCCCGACCGACCTCCTCACCGGGCTGAAGGGCAAAGACGTCATCGTCGCGTTCGTCGAGAGCTACGGCCAGACCGCCGTGCAGGGCTCCTCGTTCTCCCCCGGCGTGGATGCCGTGCTCCGCGACGGGGATGCGCAACTCGCGGCCCACGGATACTCCGAGCGCAGTGCCTTCCTCACCTCTCCGACCTTCGGTGGCGTCAGCTGGCTCGCGCACTCGACCCTGCAGACCGGCCTCTGGATCGACTCGCAGCAGAAGTACGACCAGGTCACCTCCGGTCAGCGGCTCACCCTCAGCGACGCCTTCCGGCGTGTGGGCTGGCGGACCATCAGCGACGTGCCGTCCGACACCAAACCGTGGCCGGTGGGGCGCTCGTTCTACCATTTCGACAGCCAGCTCAACGCGAAGAACGTCGGCTACCGAGGCCCGAAATTCAGTTATGCCAGAGTGCCGGATCAGTACACGCTCTCCTCCTTCCAACAGCACGAGCTCGCGAAGCCGCACGCACCGCTGATGGCCGAGATCGACTTCGTCTCGTCGCACACCCCGTGGACGCCCCTGCCGCATCCCGTGCCCTGGCCGGCGGTCGGAGACGGCTCGATCTTCGACGGGCAGCCGGAGCAGGGTCTGCCTCCGAGCGTCGTCTGGCAGGACCCGGCGCACGTCCAGCAGCTCTACGGGCAGTCGATCCAGTACACGATGGGCTCCCTGTTCTCGTTCCTCACCACGTTCGACGACCCGAACCTGGTGCTCGTCGTGCTCGGCGACCACCAGCCTGCGCGCGTGGTCAGCGGCGCGGACGCGACCCACGATGTCCCGATCAGCATCATCGCCAAAGACCCGGCGGTGATGCAGCGCATCTCCTCCTGGGGCTGGCAGCCCGGGATGCTCCCATCACCCACGGCGCCGGTGTGGCGGATGGATACGTTCCGCGACCGCTTCCTCTCGGCATACGGAGGCTGACGGGGCCGACGCCCGTCGCCCGTCCAGGGTCGGAGCGCTGCCGCGATCCGAGAAGCCCTGCTCATTTCTCGCTCTCCGCAAGCAAGAGTCCGAGCGGGTCTCGGCTGCACGCGTCCAGTGCCTTCTCCCCGATGCTCGCGCTGACGAAAGGGAATGATTTCATGGGGGCGTCGCGAGTGTAGTCGTGCGCCGAATACCCCTGCGGAACAACTCTCCTTTCCACAAGGCACGCGGCGATGATCGTCGCATCGTCGAGGTTCTGGGGATTGCGATGTTGAGCGAAGAAGAGCTGACCGATGGTATCCAGACCGGATCGGGCCGAGCATTCGTCCGCGACACGATTGGCGTCTTCGCTGGTCATGCCCGCTCCTGGGCGGAACTCGTAGCCGCCTCCCGGATTGAACCCCGTGAACTCGACACCCTTGTCGTGCATACAGGTGGAGAACCGGTCCTCCATCTCGGCGAATTCTGCCTCCGTGACGACGCCATCGCTCAACGCGCTTCGCTCGAAGTCCGTCGTGGCTCGTCGGTACGCCGATGCGAAGTCGGACGCCCACGCGCCCGTGAACTCGGGAATCTCGGCAGCTGTCGCGTTCGCTGGTCGGGTAGGCTCGGGCGGCGACTGCGAGCATCCAGCGAGCGCGAGGGTCGTCGCGACAATAGCCAGCGCACGTCCGAAAACAGAGTTCTTCATCGGGAGCCTTCGAGAAGGAGAGCGGGGTGGCCTGCGCCACCCCACCGCCCTCAGTAGTTGTAGTAGTACCAGGTGTTTCCTGTCACGGTCCACGAGACCGACGCGCGCGACCACGATCCCCTGGCGGTGTCGGCTGAGCGGAGACAGGTGACGGAGTTGCACGCGGTCGACCGGTGCAACTTCGAGGGGTGATGGTAGTCCGACCACGTGCGCCCCGAGTTGCCGTAGTCCCAGGTCCCGCCTTCGGGATAGCTCACATAGGCGTTTGCCGGCCCCGCACCGAGCAACGCTCCGGCAGTCAGCGCACCCGCAGCCAGAACGCCGGTCAAAGCCTTATATCGTGCCTTCATTTCTCTATCCAATCCGACCTCATCATCCATGAAATACGTCGTATTTCGATAGATTGATGATTACGTTTCAGTGAAATCGATTCAAGTCGGCCTTAATGAGGACCGGCTGCGCCGAATGAGCTTCACGCCTCAGCCGTGAACCTCCCGCGCATCCATCTCGTGTTCTCCCTGTGGTCCCCATCCGCCCGATCTCCCCGGAAGCAGGTACACCCATGAACGACAGCGGCTCGGCCCTCAGGGTCCTTCGCATCATCAGCGCGATCGCGCTCCTCGTGATCGCCGGAATCCACATCTTCCTTCTCTTCGACGGCGTCGGCGGCCTGCTCGGCGTGCTCTTCGTGCTCAACGGCATCGCGGGCATCGTACTGGCCATCGGGATGCTCGCCCTCCGCGGCCGGTTCCTCGCCATCGCGACGGTGCTGAGCCTGCTGTTCGTCATCGCGAGCCTGGCCTCCCTGCTTCTGGCGCTCACCGTCGGCCTGTTCGGCATCACCGAGTCCTGGAACTTCACCTTGGTGCCGGAGACCGTGATCGTGGAGGCGATCGGCGTGGTGGTGCTCGCGATCACGACCGCCGTCGCCCTGCGAAGTCCGCGGGGCGTGCGGGCGGCGTGACCGCGAGCACCGGCTCCTGCTGCGTGGCGGCTACTTGGGCGTCGTCACCGGCCCGAACATCGCATCCACCTCTGCCAGTTCGAGGTCGGCCGTCGCCTGGATGAGCTTCAGCAGTTCCGGGTCGAGTCCGGGGGCGAACTCCTCGAACCGCTCGGGCGCGATGACGGAGGGGATTCCCGCCGGCGCCTGCTCGCTGGCGTCGAGGTTCGTGCCGTCGTTCGACGGGGACAGCCCCTGGAAGATCCGGCCGGCTTCGGACTGACCGGCGAGGTCGAACGTGTACTGCTTGCTCTGCAGGCCGAGGTCGACGAGCTTCTTCACCTCGGGGAAGCTCTCGGCGTTGGTCTTCGGAATCGGCAGGAGCTTGTTCCAGTCGACCCCGAGCGTCTCCAGCGCCTTGGCGTACGCGTTCTCGTGCGCCTGGTCGCGCACGATCAGGTACGAGATGGTGGACCGCGCCGTCTTGTTGTCCGTCATCTCGTAGATGCGGCACTTCTGCAGCCGCCCGGTGGATTCGAGCATGAGATTGTAGATCAGGTCGAGCACGAGGTTGCCCGAGTTGTAGACGTAGCTCCCGAGCCACGGGTTGCCCGCCGCATCCACCGGCATCGCGCCCTGTGCGCCGACGAGGTAGTGGTGGATGTTGCCTTCGGACAGCGCGATGTTGAGCGGGATCGCTCCCCCGGATCCCGGCTTGTCCACCGTATCGGTCGGCTTGCCCTGGTAGCGCGGCGAACCGTCGAGCAGCCGCGAGATGGTCGTGCCGATCAGTTCGACATGACTGATCTCCTCGGTGCCGATGCCCTGGATGAGGTCGCGGTACGGCTTCGCCGCCGGACCGCGGAAGTTCATCGCCTGGAACAGGTACTGCATCATCGTGCGCATCTCGCCGAACTGGCCGCCGAGCCCCTCCTGCAGGGCGTTGGCCGCCGCCGGATCCGGCTCGTCCTGCGCGATGTCGTTGATCAGATTCTGCACGTGAAAGAACATGAGACCTCCATTGGCCGTCCTGGTGTGGGTGTTTCCCCCGCCGGCGAGCGCCGACGTCTCTCACGCTCCGCGCTGCACGGGGATGCACCACCCCCTTGACGAACTTCCCGTTGTGGAGGTCTGCAGGGACATCCGCCGCCCGGGATGCGGTCCGCTAGGACGTCACCGCGCCATCCAGGTACGCCGTCAGGATGCGGCGGAGGCGCGGTTCGAGGTCGATCAGCGCATGTCCGAGGCGTGGGTCGGAGCGGTAGAGCTCCGCGATCGGCGGGGGCGGCGTGGAGATCTGCCAGAACGTTCCGGCGAGCGACGTGGCGGTGGCGACGAGGTCGATGGCGGCCGGGCGGGTGAGGCCGGGAAGCGTCGCGGTCGCCGCGTCGACGAGCTGGTCGAGGGAGGCGCCTGTCGTGAGCTTGAACGCGCGGACGGCATCGACGGACACGTTGCGTTCCAGGTTCATGGGGGCCTGGGCGAGCAGGTCGCAGAAGGTGCCGCGCTCGGCGAGGGTCGCGGCGAAGGCAGCGGCGACGCCGGACGTCGACGATGCGGCCAGGATGCGCTCACAGACCGCCGGGGTCCACTCGCGCCAGCCGTCGGCGGTGAGGCGCAGGAAGATCTCCTCGCGGGTCTCGAAGTAGCGCAGCATGGCCGATTTGTGCATCCCGACCTCGTCGGCGATGTCGGTGAGGGTGACCTCGCGGATGCCGCGGCGCGTGGCGAGCGCGCGTGCCGCATCCAGGATCGCCTGCTCTCTGGCGGCCTTCGCCTCGGGGGAACGGGCGCGCTGGAACGCGGTGTCTGCTTGCTCGGTCGGCGTCACGGGACGAGTTTAGCGCAACGAGGTTGCATTAGTTAAAGAAACAGTGTTTTATTAACTGCATGACACAGACATGGTTCATCACCGGCTCATCCCGCGGCTTCGGCCGCGCACTCACCGTCGCCGCCCTCGAGGCGGGCGACAGCGTCGCGGCCACGGCCCGCCGCCCCGAACAGCTCGACGACCTCGTCGCCTCGTACGGCGACCGCATCCTCCCGCTGCAGCTCGACGTCACAGACCCCGCCCAGGCCGGGGATGCGCTCGGCGCCGCCCGCGACAGGTTCGGCTCGGTCGACGTCATCGTCAACAACGCCGGCTACGCGAACGTGTCGCCGATCGAGTCGACGGACGACGACGACTTCCGCACCCAGTTCGAGACCAATTTCTGGGGCGTGTACAACGTCTCCAAGGCGGCGATCCCGCTGCTGCGGGCGCAGGGCGGCGGTCTGGTCATCCAGTTCTCGTCCGTCGGCGGCCGCGTCGGCGGCTCCCCCGGCATCGCGTCGTACCAGGCGGCGAAGTTCGCCATCGACGGGTTCAGCCGCGTGCTCCGCGTGGAGACGGCGCCCTTCGGCGTGAAGGTACTCGTCGTGGAGCCGAGCGGCTTCGCAACGGACTGGGCCGGCTCGTCGATGGAGGTCCGCGATGTACCAGAGCAGTACGAGCAGACGGTCGGCGCGATGAACAGGCGGATGCGCCAGAACACGGACGGCCCGGCAGGAGACCCGGCACGCGCCGCAGGGATCCTCGTGGCTGTGGCCAAGCGCAGCAGCATCCCCGAGCACCTCCCGCTCGGCGTGAACGCCACCGAGATGAGCGTCGCCCAGGACCGCCGCCTGCTCGCCGACGACCTCGCCTGGGCGCCGGTCAGCCGCTCGGCCGACTTCGCGGAGCCCTACCCGGCGGAGTTCCCGCCGGACGCCGCCTGAGGCAGGATCTCCGCGAGGAGGCTCTGCACCCGCTGCTTGATCTCGTCCCTGATCGGGCGCACCTCCTCGACGGGGCGCCCGGCGGGGTCGGTGAGCTCCCAGTCCTCGTAGCGCTTGCCGGGGAAGATCGGGCAGGTGTCTCCGCAGCCCATCGTGATCACCACGTCGGAGTCCGCCACCGCATCCGTGGTGAGGATCTTCGGCACCTGGTTCGCGATGTCGATCCCCTCCTCCGCCATCACCTGCACGGCCACGGGGTTCAGGTCGGCTTTGGGCTCCGAGCCTGCGGAGAGCACGTCGACCGCCCCGCCGGACAGTTCCCGCATGAAGCCGGCGGCCATCTGGGAGCGGCCCGCGTTGTGGACGCAGACGAAGAGCACGGTGGGCTTGTCGGACATGGGGTTCCTTTCGGTCGGGAGCGGAGTCTACGCGGCGGCGGTGAACGGCGGCGTCAGCCGACCACGGGATGCAGCGAAACCGCCCGCCCACAACCCGGTTGACTGCATCCGGGGTTGGGGTCACGGTCGGAGCATGACTGCACCGATTACCCCGCGCGGACCCATCAGCGCGCAGCTGCTCGCCGCGCTCTCCGAGCTGGCGGACCGCGACTCCGCCGCGATGACGCGCGCACTCGACCTCGCCACCGAAGCACTCGCGGGCGAGCCGGACCTCCTCACCGACGACGACCTCCAGCTCACCCTGCTGCTCAGCTACGGACTCTCCTATGGCGGCGTCGTCGACACCGACGACCGCTGGGAGTGGCACCCCACCCAGGTGACCATGCGCACCTCCATCGAGGACCTGTTCGAGCGGCAGCTGCGCGAGCGCATCGACCTCGGCGAGCTTCCCGCCGCAGACGCGGAGGCCGTCGCGTCGTACCTGTTCGCCGTCACCGGCGAGGACTCCGGACCCAGCCTGTCCCGCTACCTGGCGAAGAAGGCCACGAAGGAGCAGGCGATCGAGTTCGTCATGCAGCGCTCCATCTACACGCTCAAGGAGGCGGACCCGCACTCCTGGGCGATCCCCCGCCTCACCGGACGGGCGAAGGCCGCACTGGTCGAGGTGCAGTCCGACGAGTACGGCGGAGGCGACCCCGACCGGATGCACTACGCCATCTTCGCGAAGACGGTCCGCGGCGTCGGCCTGGACGACACGTACGGCGCATACATCGACAGCGTGCCGGCCGTGACGCTCGCCTCGTTCACCATGATGTCGATGTTCGGCATCAACCGTCGCCTCCGCGGCGCCATCGCCGGGCACCTGGCCGCGTTCGAGATGACGTCCTCCATTCCCAACAGGATGTACGGCAACGGCTTCCGCCGCCTGGGCTTCGGCGAGGACGTCACCGACTACTTCGACGAGCACGTCGAGGCGGACGCCGTGCACGAGCAGATCGCGGGGCGCGACCTCGCCGGCGGGCTCGCGGAGGAGCATCCGGAGCTGCTGCCGGACATCGTCTTCGGCGCACGCGCGTGCCTCTATGTCGACGGCCTGGTCGGCGCGCACATGATCGAGTGCTGGCAGGCGGGTCGCAGCTCGCTGCGCGACAGGGAGCCGGTGCTCGCGTGACCGCCGCAGAGCGTCAGCCGACCATCGTCGCCTGCACGGACGGCCCGCTGCTCGTGCGCGGCGAGGTGACGATCCTCGGCTCCGACGGCGAGCCCATCCCGCAGCATCGGCGCACGGTGGCGCTGTGCCGCTGCGGGGTGTCGACCATCAAGCCGTACTGCGACGGGACGCACAAGCTGGTCGGCTTCAAGACCGACCCGCAGCTGGAGGGGTGACGCCGGATGCGGGGGTGGCCTGTTCGGCGACCCCCGCATCCCTCACGTCAGCGACCTCAGCGCTTCCGTGGGCGCAGCTTCCTGCTCAGCCGTCCTGCGGTCAACAGCAGTGACCCTCCGGTCAGTGCGAGCAGCGCCAGCCACAGCGGAGCCAGCAGGTCGGAACCGGTGGCCGCGAGGCCGGATCCGGTGCCCGAGCCGGTCGATGCCGCTGGAGGGTCGGTCACCGTCGCACAGGCCACCCCCACGGCGCCACAGGTGCCGGATGCACTGGACGGGTCCCACGGGCCAGTCGGCGTCTCGACGCTGGCGCGGTTCGTGGTGGTCACCGGCGCGATCAGCTTCGCGGTCACCGTGACCGTCGCGGACGCGCCGCGAGCGATCGCGGGGATCGTCCAGCCGAGCACGCCGTCCTTCGCCGTCGCCGCCGGGGAGGTCGAAACCACGCTCAGGCCCTTCGGCATGGTGTCGGTCACGGCGACGTCCTTCGCGTCGAGCTGGCCGTCGTTGGTGACGACGATCGTGTAGACGATGGTGTCGCCGACCGTGGCCGTCGGCCGGTTCGCGCTCTTCTGGATGCTCAGGTGACCGACGTCGAAGCGGTTGGTGACCGTCACGGTCACCGCAGCGCCGTCGGCGATGGTCACGATGCCATCCGCCGGATCGAGCGTCGTGGACGTGGCGAGCCCGGCGTCCGTCTCCTCGATGGAGCAGGATGCCCCGGCGATGAGGTCGTCGATGGTCGCCGTGTATCCATTGGCCGCGTCGAGCACCACTTTCGAGCGCGCGCCGAGGTCGATCGGCGTGGTGACCCCGTCGACCCGGTACGTGCAGGTCACCTCGACGGTGAACGGTCCGTCGCCGAACTGCTTGACGCCGTCACCGATCCGCTTCTTGTCGATGACGAGGGATCCCGTGTCGAAGGTGTTGGTGATGGTCACCTCCGCAGGTGTGCCCGCCGGAACGGTGACGCCCGCTGCCGGTGCGACGGTGACGGCGGACGCGCCGCCCGTCGCCGACTCCACGGTGTCGCAGTGCGCACCCTGGATCAGCCCGCTGACGGTGGCCGTGTATCCGTTGGCCTTGTCGAGCACGACCTTCCCTCCGGCGGGAAGCGGGATGGTGGAGGTCACGCCGTCCTTCACCCAGGTGCAGGTGAGCTGAGCGGTGAACGGACCATCGCCGTAGGTCGCCGCCCCGTCGCCTGTCCGCTTCTTGGTGATGGTGACAGCACCGGCGGAGAACGTGTTGGTCACATTGACGGTGACGACCGGCACCGTGCCGTCCGCCGCGCCGGGGATCACGACGGTCGGGGTATCGACCGTGCTCGCCGTCGCGCCACCGTCCACGGTCTCGACCACGGAGCACTCCGTGCCCGCGGGGAACACGCCCGGCACGGGCAGCGTCTGCCCGCCGAGGATGGAGAGGTCCCCGTCGAAGAGCGTCTGCGCACCGTCGTAGACGCACTGCACGTGGATGGTGAACGGTCCGTCGCCGTAGCCGGCCGCCGCATCCCCGTCGACCGTCTTGGTGACGGCCAGCGTTCCCGCAGCGTAGTGGTTGGTCACCAGCACGGTGTCGCCGCCCACGGCTCCCGCCAGGGTGACGGTCGCGGTGTCGCCCGCCGTCTCCGCGGCGCCGTCGAACGCGATGCCGACGTGGTTGGGGCTCGTCGCCGCGCCGTCGCTGTCGGTCTCCGTGATAGCGCACTTCGCGCCGATCGGGAGGTCGGCGATGGTGCGGGATGCGCCGTCGGCGAGGGTGAACGCCTCGTCTCCGGCGGCCAGCGGGATCGCCGCGCCGAGCGCGCTCGTGCAGGTCAGTGCGAAGGCGAACGGCCCGAACGAGGCGCCCGTCGCCGCGGTGTCGACCTTCTTGGTGACGGTCAGCTGCGTGGTCGCGTAGTCGTTGACGATCGCCACCGACTGCCCGGCCGGCACCGGCTGGCTCGCGTCCGCTGCCGCCGCGATGGTCACGGCCGACGGTGTCACCGTGCGGGTCGACTCCCCGTACGATCCGGGAGCGCCATGCTCGGTCACCGCACAGGATGCGCCGACCGGGATGCCGTCGATGCGCGCGGTGTACGCGTTCGCGTCGCTGAGCGTCACCGTCTTCGCCGCGCCGAGGTCCACGTTCGCGCCGGCGACCGTGCAGGCCACGTCGGCGTCGAAGCTCGTCGGGGCGTACGCCGCGGCTACCCCGGTGACCGACTTCGTGATCTGCAGGGGGCCGCCGGTCAGGATGACGCCCGCCTTGATCGGCTCCTGCGGTCCGGCCGGCTGCGTTCCCGTCGCGTACGTCGGGTAGAAGCCGAACGAGTTCCAGGCCCGCACACCGGTGACAGGGGCATTCACCGGGGCCCGGTGGTCACCGGATGCGGTGGTCGGGATGTTGGTCGTCGAGTACGTGACCTTCACGCCCGCCCCCGCAGGAAGCACCGCGCCAGGGGCGCCGCTGAAGTCGAACACCATCTTGATGCCGGTCACATCCGCCGCGTCGACGGACGAACCGACCGCCGAGGACGGCAGCCACGCGCCCGCCGGGCAGGCGCCGGCACCCGGCGAGATCTCCGTGGCGCACGGCTGGGCCGCTGTGGTGACGAACCAGTCCATCCTGGCTCCCGCGGTGCCGCCGGTCGCCTGGAACGCGACGTCGCCGTTGAACCGCGGAGTGAACACGGAGCCGCGCGGGGACGGGTCGACGACGCCGACGTCACCGGGGTACGGGAACACATCCACCGCCGTCAGGTTCTTCGCAGCGACGTTGCCGCCGTTGACCATCTCGAGTTTCCAGTGGTCGGTGTCGCCGATGGCGCTGACCGCCGCGCACGGGTAGCGATAGAAGCCGTCCGTGTCCGCCGTGCACGGGATCGCCGCGTTGTTGACGTTCTGAGCGATGCCGCTGTCGGAGGCGACGCCCTTGGATGCGGTGAACGAGCCCTGCGAGAGAGTGGTCACGACGTTCGTGGTCGAGCAGGTGTTGGCCGCGAACGACGCACCACGACCGTTTCCGGGGTTGAGCGCCGTGCACGCGGGTGCGGTGAGCGTACGCCCGGTGCTGACGCCGAAGGTGTTGACGGCGGAGCTGGCCGGGGCGAGCCCCGGCTTGATCTGCAGCGCGATGGTGATGCTGTACGTCTCCCCCGGAGCGAGCTGCGAACCGGCCGGCCAGGTGAACCGGATGGTTCCCGTTGCCGGGTCGAAGGCGCGCGTCACCGTGGCGGGGTCGGTCGGCAGCTTTCCGCCGGTCGACGTCGAGTAGATCGGCACGTTGGTCGGGACGAACAGCAACGAGCCGTCCGCGGGAAGCGTGTCGACGACGACGGGATCGGGGAGGAGGCCGGTGCCGGTGTTCTTGAACCGCAGCGTCCAGTTGACCTCCTTGCCCGCAGCCGCCTGGCCGGGGCTGGTCTTCTCCACGGCGATGGCTGCGGTACCCGGGCTCACCGTGAAGGTGGCCGTCGCCTGCGCCCTGGTGGCGTGGACGTCGTTGTACGCGGCGTCGGCGAACACGGTGTTAGACACGGTGCCCGCCACGGTCTCGCCGGGCATGGGGGTCGGCGAGACCGTGGAGGTGACCGGCCCGGACCCGTCGCGCAGCGCGGAGCGCAGGCTGACGTTCACCCGGAGGTTGTCGACGTTGTTGCTGGCGGCGAAGCTGGCGCCGTCCGCCCTGGTGAAGGTGACGCGCACGCCTGTCACGTCCGCCGCTAACACCCCGGACGGGAGTGCGGCGCTGCCGACAGTGGATGCGGTGCCCGCGTGCCAGGTGGCCGTCGAACCCTGGCCGGTCTGCGCATCCACTGTCACCCGGTCGGCGCCGGTGGGAACGGCCAGGATGCTGAAGCTGCTGAATGTGAACGCGTTCCAGAAGGTCGGAGCAGAGTCCTCGATCGTGACCGACTTCGGCGAGAGGGTCCCCGTCGACCGAGCGCGCAGGTTGACCTGGATCGGGTTGACCGGGCTGGCCTGCAGGGTGCTCGCCGGGTTGAAGGTCTTCGCCGTCGTGACCTGGAGGTTGCCGTTGGCGAGCGTCACTCCGGCCGACTGCGTGTCAGCGGCCACGACCGCCGGGTAGACGTCGTCGTGCAGCGTGCCGAACACGGTGTTGTTGAACATCCCGGCGGCAGGGGCGGTGCCGGCCGCGCGGCTGGCCGGGAGCAGCTGACCGGTCAGGGTGACAGTGGCCTTCTGTCCCGGGGCGATGGTGGCGCCGCTGCCGTCCGTGCCCTGCGCGTTCGTGCCGCGCAGCAGCACACTCACGCCCACCACATCGGCGAGCTGTGCGGCGGTGAGCGCGGTGGCCTGCGCGATGGTCTTCGTGTCGGTGCTGAGCGTGCCGTCGGAGGCGCGGTGCAGCAGCGATACGACGCTCTGCGACGTCTGCACGCCGGCGGCGGCGCTCAGGTCGACGGCGATCTTGGTCAGGGCCAGCTTGTCGAACGGGTTCGCCGCTGGATCGTACGGTCCGAAGACGCACGGAGCGGTGGTGGCGGCGTTCGTGCAGTCGACCGGGTCGCTGATCCTGAGCTGCCAGGTGTTGCTCGTCGAGGAGTTCGCGATGGTGGTCGTGTACGTGGTCGACGGGTACGACGCGGCGGGCACATCCAGCTGCGGGATCACGAGCGTGGTCGGGTTGGCCGTCTTGGTCACCTTGGTGGTGAAGGTCGGGTCGATGATCGTCACGTGGTCGTCCGCGGTCCGCTGGAACGGCGCCCCGGTGAACGGGATGCCACCGACGAGCACGCTGTTGTCGACCGCGCCCGGCGAACCGGCCATGTTGTACTCACGGGTGCCGGTGACCCAGTCGGTCGCCGCCCCTCCGCGCACCGTGTTCCGGATGCGGAGGTCCAGGTGCATCGTGCGCGCCGAGGTGCTGGCACCCGGGAATGCACCGGCCGACGCGCTGGCGACGCCGCTTCCGACGCTCGGTGCTGTCGGGTCGCCGGCGGACGCGATGGCCGCTGCGCGGTTCGGGCTCTCGATCACGGTCAGCCGCACACCCTGGGTGCTCGCGCGCTCGGCCGTGCTCAGGGTGTATCCGGGGAAGGTGCCGTCGCAGCTGCTCGCCGACGGGCAGGCCTTGGCCGTGATGTCGTTCCAGTCCGTGCCGTCGAACAGTTCGACCTTCGAGACCTTGTCGTAGCGGATCAGCGGGTCGAACGTCGCGCCGCCGGTCGACGTGGGGGTGATGGCGTCGATCCTCACCAGGTCGAACGCCTGGAAGACGCTGCCGGACACCGGGGAGGGCGTCGCGGAGTCCTGGATCGTCATCGACTGGACGCCCGTCGTCTGGGTGCCCCAGCCGAGGGTGACGCCGGTGGTGGTGCCGGACTGGGCCTGCAGGACCTTGGTGCCGTCCCACGACTTGCTCGCGATCAGCGGGCCCGGGCCGCCGGCGGTCGCCTGCACGTTCGCGGTGGCGCAGTCGACGGCGGGACGGCTGGTGATGGCGGTGCCGCCGTTGACGGTGCCGCTCGCCGTGCTCAGCGCACAGTTCTCGTACGGCGTGGTCGCCGGGTATGCACCGGGGTTCGTCGGCCCGGAGTTGTCGCGCAGCGTTCCGCGGGCGACGAAGACGATGGTGGGGCGCACGTTGGTGGCCTGGCCGAAGCCGTCGGCGTCGGCGAAGGTGAACCGGAGGCCGCGCACGTCGGTGTGCGTGGTCCCGTTCGGGAGCTCGGTGTCGAGCACGGCGGAGTACGTCTTCGCGCTGGAGGTGGCGTCGACGGTGTCGAGGGTCTTCCAGGTCGTTCCGTCGGTCGTGTACTCGACCGTCAGCGTCGAGCCTTCCGGCACGGAGGTCGGGGCGATGGCCGTGGCGTCGAACGCGTTCCAGTACGGAGCGGACGCGGTGTCCTGCGGTTCGGTGACGACGATCGAGGTCGGGCGCACCGAACTCGTGCCGGCAGGAGTCTGCGCGGAGAGCTGCACCAGGCTGGCGCCGCCGGGGATGACCGTCGCGGGGGTGATGGTCTTGTCGAGCGCGAGGTCGACCTCGGGGAAGTACACGTCGAGGTTGGCGGAGGCCGTGTCGCTCGCGCTGCCCGCCGCGTTGCTTCCTGTCACGGTCGCAGCGTTCGGGTATGTCGTGAATCCGGAACCGGCCGGCCCGGCCGCCGTCGTGGTGTTCACCGTGACGGGGAGCTTCGCGGTCGCGCCGGTCGCGATGGAGCCGGTGTATGTCACCGTGAACGCGGAGATGTACTGCCCACCGGACAGCGTCGGTGGCGCCGGCAGGCCGGACGCTTCCGTGAACGACGAGTCGGCAGGGGCCGTGCCGGTGTTGACCGACCACTTCACGACCGCTGCCGTCGCGCCCTCCGGCCACGCAGCGCCGGAGCCGAAGCCGCCGAACACGATCGTGTTCGAGAAGAACGTCCCGCTTCCCGGCTCCTGAATCGACAGCGAGCTCAGACGTCCCGTCGAGGTGTTCTTGGCTGTCAGCGTGGCGGTGGTGGACTGACCGGCTGGCAGCTGCTGGATGCTGAAGCTCTTGTCGGCGGAGACGCTGACGGTCAGCGGCGCCACCACCTGGGAGGCCGTGGCGACCGAGGAGGTCGCGTCGCCTCCCCCGGTGCTGACACTCGCGGTGACCCCGTTGACGCGCGTGCCGCCCGTCACGAGCGGGGAGGCGTCCCTGCGGTTCGCTGCGCGCTGCGCGAACGTGACGTCGACGGAGCCGGAGGCGGCCGGCGTGATCGCCGAGCCGCTGCTCGAACTGAACACGAGCTTCAGGCCGATCACGTCTCCCGCGTTCACGGACGAGGGAAGGACGGCGGTCGTGCCGACAGGACCTGGCACCGTTCCGCCGGCCGTGATCGCCACGACCTGCACCCGGTCGGCGCCGTCGGGGAAGTCCACTGCTCCGAATCCGGCGACGTCGTAGAAGTCGAAGACGCCGCCGACGGCCGTCGGGTCGGCCGGCTCGGCGATGGTCATGGTGGTCGCGCCGATGTTGGAGGCGTTGACAGCGGTGATGGTCGCGGTCGACTGCTCGCCGGGCGTGTACTGGGTGGACGACGGTGTCCAGGTCTTCGACGCGGTCGCTCCGATGACGTCGGGCACGTGCAGGGTGACAGGCGTAGATGCGTTCACCGTCGTCGCGTTGGACGCGGTGAAGCCGGCGGTGTTGGTCAGGACCTGTCCGTCGAACGATTTGGCCAGCGCATCCGGCACCTTCACCTGGATCTGCACGGTGCCCGTCGCGCCCGCCGCCAGTCCGGGGCTCGCCGGGGTGGTGTTGGGGACGGGGTCGTTGAAGACGGCCTTCACCGTGCCGCCCGTGACGGTGACGACCGCGCCTCCGCCGACGACGGTGGGGGTGCCGACGACGGTCAGCGGGGCGGGGACCGGGTCGGTGATCGTGGCGTCCACGCATCCGGTCGTAGTCGACGAGCAGCCGAAGTTGAGCGTGTAGATGAACTGCGTGCCCTGGTCGGCGTCGGCCACCGTGGACGTCTTCGACAGGTTGAGGACGCCCGATCCGAGGTCGTCGGCGTTGGCCGCCGGCGCGCCGATGGCAACGGCCCCGACGAGGGCGATGACGACACCGACCGCGACGGACGCCGGAGCGCGAAGTGTACGACGTGCGGCGTGCCGTCCTGCCGCGCGAGCGGACAGACGGGTGGACAGAATGGAGCGAAGGCGCGTGAGCAAGCGTGTCCCCCAAGAACACAGAAGGGATGGGCACGGCGCCGACGATGTCGGGCGAGATCGTCGGCAACGGAGGCCGAGCCAACCTCAGGAATATCAACCGCCGCGACCGCGCGGGACGGTTTTCACCCCGCGATCACCTTCCGCGAGCGCACAGCGCCCGAACATCCCGCCCGTCCACCCCCGAAGGAGGTGCGAACGCGCGTCAGGCCGAGATGCCGGCGCGCGCGAGCCGCGCGGCCAGCACGCGCGAGAGCAGCGACGCGGCCAGCTGCCCGGCGACCCTCGCCACCAGCGTGACGACGAGGATCGACGGGATCAGGTCGCCCGGCGAGAAGACCGGGAGCGACACGAGGAACAGCACGACACCGGATGCGGCCGCCGCGACCGCCCACCGCCACTCGCCCGGTCGCCGGTCACGCCGGATCCGGTTCAGAAGGCTGACGACGAGGTCGAAGGTCAGGCTTCCTGCCACCAGAGGGACGAGCACGAGGAAGCCGATGGAGCTGAAGGCACCGGTGAGAAGCCCGGCGAAGAACGACACGAACGTCGCAGCGAACGGGAAGCCGAGCATCCGCCTGGCCAGGAACGGCAGCACGCTGTTGACGGCGACCACCAGGGCGTAGAGCGGCGGCGAGAACGCGGCGAGCGGTCCCCCGACCGGGATGAGGGCCAGCAGCACGAGGGCGGTGAGTGCACCCAGCGAAGCCAGCACCAGCAGGATGCGCGTCGACGGCGTCAATCCTCCTCCCTGGGCACGACGAGGTGGCGCTCCAGCGCGATGGCGATCGCCTCGTCGCGGCTGGAGACCCCGAGCTTGCGGTAGATGCTGCGGAGTTGCGTCTTGACGGTGTTCGTCGAGACGACGAGCTGCGCGGCGATGACGGAGATCGTCGGTGTATCGACCAGCGCGCGCAGGACGGCCAGCTCACGTTCGCTCAGCACGCTCTCCCTGTCGATCTCGGGCAGCAGGGAGCGGAACGGCATCCCGTCGAACAGGTGCCCGAAGCCGGCCTCGCCGAAAGCGGAGACGAGGCGCTCGACGTCGCGCGGGGGCAGCAGGGCGACCACGAGTCGCTGACCCGTCCTGTCGAGCAGTGCACCGAGCTGCTCGACGACCGCGCGTGCGCGCATCCTCTCGGAGAACCGCAGCAGTGCTGCCGCTTCGAGCGTGGTGGCGGCGGCAGAGAGGCGCGGGGTGGGCGTCGCGCCCGCCACGTGGCGAAGCTCCTGGAGCGCTGCTCCGTGACGACCGAGCGCGAGCTCCACCCGCGCACGGCCGATGTGGCGTTCGACGCCGGCGCTCAGATCGCGGCGGAGGATCACATCCGCCGCATCCGGGTTGCCGAGGGCGAGCTGGAGGAGGGCGCGCGTCGGCGCGAGTGCGGCCCTGGCGGACGACGAACGACCTTCCGCTGCGCGCATCGCAGCGAAGCCGTCGAGCTCCGCGAGGGCAACGGCGGCGCGGCCGGCGACGAGTTCGGCCATCGCCTCCGTGGTGGCGATGGCGAGCCAGTGTTCGATCGTGCGCCGGTCGTGCACCATCGCGCCCAGCTGCTCGCGCGCCTCAGCTGCATCGAACCGTTCGAGGGCGACGGTCGCCTCGGCGATCCGGTAGAAGGTCCCCGGATACCAGGACCGCTGCATCTCGGTCCATTCGCCGGTCCTCGCGAGTTCGATGTACGCCTCCGACTCGAGCAGGTCGCCCTGCAGAGCACGGATACCGGCCAGCATCGCGAGGTTCCCGAACCCGGGCGAGTACCCCGTCTCGGGCGACTCGGCGAGACCCTTCTCGAAGGTCTCCAGCGCCTCGTCCACCTGACCGGCGTAGTACTGCGTCGTCCCGACGTGGGCGTACACCCTGCTGAGAGCCTGCACCGACCGGCGCTCCGGTTCCGGGAGGCCGTCGAGTGCCGCCACGGCCGCCCGCGCGGGACCGATGCCCATGCCCGGCCGGCCGATCAAGCGGTACGCGGCGCTCTCGCTGGCGAGGATCAGCGCCCGGTCCACCTGGTCGACGTCGCGACGGGATGCGCGGGCCGCCCTGGCGGCGGCGGCGAAGTACCGAAGACCCCTCACCCTGCGGTGCGGGACCACGTTGTAGATGATCCCGGCCAGCATCATCAGCAGGGGCCACTCCCTCAGCGCCGACGCCGGAATACGGTCGATGATGCCGCCGAGCTCCTCGTCGACGCTCATCAGCAGATCGAACCAGTTCTCGCGGACCAGTTCGGACGCCGCCGGGTATGCCCCCGCGGCGATGAGCGCGATCAGTTTCGGCCGCATCGTCCGGTCGACGTGCAGCCGGATGTCGTCGGGGTCCGACGTCTCTTCCGGCGATGGGTCGCGCCCGTCCTGGAACGAGCGCCGCGGATCGGGCGCGCTGAAGGTCACGTGTCAACTCTCGGAGGTTGGTGTTTCCCAGACGAGGCAGGGGCTGGCGTTCCGGCGAGCGGGTAAGGCCGGAATCGCTGCGGTGCCTCATCGGCAACCTAGCACGGGTCGTGGAGGCGCATCCAGCATCCGGAGTCGCGCATGCGGTGTCCGGCATCCGATATCCCGGTGGACACCGTCCCCTACACCGCATCCCCCGCGCAGCGGAACCCGATGTGCGTCGTCGCCGAGTCCTCCGACTCCGGCGAGCGCGCCGCCGGGCGGTAGCGGAGGCAGTAGTCCGGCGAACACAGGTGGGAGCCGCCCTTGAGCACCCGGCGCGGGATGCGGGAGCCGGGTTCCGCGCTGCCGGGGGCGAGGAGGCTGGGGCGGGAGCCTGCGTCGATGGGGGTGGCAGCATCCGGGGGCACATGGCGGGGCGCGTAGTAGTCGGTGGTCCATTCCCAGACGTTGCCCGTCACGTCGTAGAGGCCGTAGCCGTTGGCGGGGAACGTCTGCACCGGGGTGGTTCCTTCGTAGCCGGCCGCGCCCGTGTTGCGGTACGGGAAGCTGCCCTGCCAGCGGTTGACCATCAGCGTGCCGTCCGGGCGCTCGTCGTCGCCCCAGGCGAAGCGGGCGCCGTCGAGGCCGCCGCGGGCGGCGTACTCGAACTCGACCTCGGTCGGCAGGCGGCGGCCGGCCCAGGATGCGTAGGCGGACGCGTCCTCGAAACTCACCTGGACCACCGGATGCGTCGGGCGCTCCGCGAGGGCGTCGAACGATTCGGGACCGAACGGGAACCGCCAGTATGCGCCGGCTCCCCAGCGCCACCACTGCCGCCAGTCGCGCAGGTCCACGGGCCCTGCGGTGGGCGTGAACACCATCCCGCCAGGCACGAGGTCCGCTGGGTCCGCGCCAGGGAAGTCGGCAGGGTCGAGCGGACGCTCCGCCACCGTGACGTACCCGGTGGCGGAGACGAACGCGGCGAACTGCTCGTTCGTCACCGGATGCGCGTCGATGAGGAACGCATCCACCGTCCGGACGTGCACGGGCTGCTCGTCCGGGTAGAACTCGGCGGAGCCCATGCTGAACGAACCGGCGGGGACCGGAACCTGGCTGGTCAGGGGTGCACTCACCCTTGAAGGGTACTCAGTCGCGGGCCATCGCCGCCGCGAAGTGCGCCTCCACATCCACGTATGCGTCGTCGGCGATGTCGAACACCACCTTGTCGATGGTGCCTCCCTCGAACTCGAACCGGGAGCCGGTGTACTGGCTGGACACCGCGTCCCCGCTGTCGTAGCCGATGCAGAGGCCCTCTCCGCAGAGCGAGAAGTGCCCGAGGACCGTGCGGATCTCTTTCTCGCCGACCTTCTGGTCGTCGATGTAGAGCGCCAGCGGGCCGATGCCCTCCCGGTATTCGCCCATCCTCTCCTTGGTGAACTCCACGCCGATGATGTGCTTGCCCGGGCCGGGGACGGGTGCTGAGATGACGTCTTCCGGCGGGATGCCGAGGAAGTTGTACACGTAGTTCACCTGCCCGTCCTTGATGAACAGGGCGTGACCGCCGAAGCGGGAGCCGTGCGCAAAGACGACGCCCTGGCTGTCGGCCGTCAGGTCGAGCTCGGCGAGCACCTTGTACGAGACGCCGTGGGTGTTCGCCGCCGACCGTTCGGGGACCTCGGACGTGCCCGGGTAGTAGGTGTACTGGCCGCTCGGCGGCACAGGCACCTTGAACTCCATGCCGAGGAACGTCTCGTAGTCTTTCGGGTTGCCGATAATCTGCAGATCGTTCAGCGGCAGCACGAGGTTGCGCTTCGCCTCCTCCATCCAGAGCGCCTTCAGCTCCTCCAGCCTGGCCGGGTCGTCTGCGGCGAGGTCGTGCGCCTCCGACCGGTCGACATCGGTGTGGAAGAGCTGCCAGGTGTCGTTCGCGAAACCGCTCATGCCGCTCACCGGCCCGTGCTCGGCGACGGCCTTCCAGCCGTTGTGCCAGATGCCCCGGCTGCCGAGCATCTCGTAGTACTGCGTCTCCTTCGTGGTCGGCCCGTCCGGGTCGGCGTCGAAGGTGTACGTCATCGGCACGCCGTCCAGCGGGCGCTGCTCCACGCCGGCATACGTGTCCGGCATCTCCACGCCGCAGACATCCAGGATGGTCGCGACGATGTCGGTGGAGTGGTGGTACTGATTGCGCACCTCCCCCGCACTCCGGATGCCCGCCGGCCAGTGGATCACCAGCGGGTCGCAGACGCCGCCCTGGTACGTGTACCGCTTGAACATCCGGTACGGGGTGGAGAACGCGACCGCCCATCCCGTCGGGTAGTGGTTGTACGTGTTCGGCGAGCCGAGCTCGTCCACCATCGTCAGATTCTGCTTCTCGTCGTCCGGGTACCCTCCGAAGACCTTGCCTTCGTTCACGGAGCCGTTGGGGCTGCCCTCACCGGATGCGCCGTTGTCCGCGCAGTAGATGATGAGCGTGTTGTCGAGCTGGCCCGACTCCTCCAGGTAGTCGACGATGCGGCCGACCTGGGCGTCCGTGTACTCGGAGAACCCGGCGAAGACCTCGGCCATCCGGGAGAACATCGCCTTCTCCTCGTCGGTGAGCTCCGCCCACGGACGCACCTCGTCCGTCTGGGAGAACGTTCCTGGCGGCATCGGGTTGATGGCGGTCAGCTCCGTGCCCTCCGGCAGCAGCCCGCGCTCGATCATCCGGGGCAGCACCCACTCACGGTATGCCTCGTAGCCGTCGTCGAACGCGCCCTTGTACTTGTCGATGTACTCCTGAGGGGCGTGGTGCGGCGCGTGGTTGGCTCCCGGGCAGAACCACAGATACCAGGGCTTGTCCGGCTCGGTCTGCTTCACATCCCGCAGCATCCTCAGCGCCTGGTCCGCCAGGTCCTTGGACAGGTGATATCCCTGCTCGGGGAGGTACGGCTGGTCGATGTAGTGGTTGTCCTCCGCCAGCGACGGGAACCAGTTGTTCGTCTCGCCGCCGACGAAACCGTAGAAACGGTCGAAGCCTTGCGCGAGCGGCCAGTTCTTCTTCGACGCCCCCGCCGTCCACTCGTCGATCGGCACGTTGTGGTTCTTGCCGACCCAGAACGTGGCCCAGCCGGCGTCCCGCAGCACGTTCGCCATCGTGGCATTGCTCGGCGGGATGTGCGAGTTGTACCCGGGGAACCCCGTGCTCGACTCCGAGATGGTCGCGAACCCGTTGGCGTGGTGGTTGCGGCCGGTCAGCAGCGTCGACCGCGTGGGAGAGCACAGGGCGGTCGTGTGCCACTGGCTGTACGTGAGCCCCCCGGCCGCCAGCCTGTCCATCGTCGGCATCTGGATGCGCCCGCCGTACGGCGACCACGCCGCCTGGCCCGTGTCGTCGAACAGCACGAGGAGGACGTTCGGCGCCCCCTTCGGGGCTTTCGACGGGAGGAAGGCGTCCCAGTCCGCCTCCGAGTCCCGCACATCGAGTTCGATCTTGCCTTGGAATTCTCGCGTCACAGCCGGTTCCCCACGTCTCTGCGTACCCCATCACCACACAGGCGGCGCACCACCGTGTGCGCCCTCGGCGTCGGGAAATGCGCATCCGACGCTGTCGTTCAGACGATTCCGACTTGAACGTAACCCGCGACGCTCCGTCTCGTCTAGGGCCCACGCGTCCCCCTAGACGCGGGCCCCGGCACTGACTAGCCTTCCCTCACAGTCGCGGTGCCGAGACAATCGGAGGGGATCGACATGTCACCACGCCCGCTCGCCGGCCTCACCGGCCGGAACGCGGTGCGCGAGATCGTGTCGGGCGTCACCCTGCTGGCCATCGCCGTCCCGTTGAACATCGGATACGCGCAGATCGCCGGCCTGCCGCCGACGGCCGGCCTGTACGCGCTGGTGCTTCCAGGGATCGTGTGGGCGCTGCTTGTCTCGTCCCGCCAGCTGGTGGCGTCCCCGGATGCGGCTGCCGCTGCCCTCGTCGCCTCGTCGCTCGGCGGCCTCGCCGTCGCGGGCAGCGCCGACTACATCACGCTCGCGCTCGCCCAGGCGCTGATCTGCGGCGTCCTCTTCCTGCTCTGCTCGTTCTTCAAGCTCGGGTTCCTCGCCAACTTCCTGTCCAAGCCCATCCTGATCGGCTTCGTCGGCGGCCTGGCGCTCGACATCCTGGTGTCCCAGGTCGCCAAGATGCTCGGGGTCAAGATCGACTCCGGCGGCGAGTTCACCGACAAACTGGCCGGGCTGGTCACCGGCCTCGGCCACCTCAACGTGTGGTCGCTGCTCATCTCCGTGGGCGCGCTGATCATCCTGCTGGTCGGCCGGGTGCTGGCGCGCGCGGTGCCGTGGGCGCTCGTGGTGCTCGTGGTGGCGACCATCGTGGTGGTCCTGAGCGGTGCGGAGAAGGCGGGCGTCTCCGTGCTCGGCGCCGTCGAGGCCGGGCCGCCGAAACTGACCTGGCCGGTGATCGACTGGTCGCTGTGGCTCGCGCTCATCCCGTCCGCCATCGCGCTGACGATCGTGTCGATGGGCGAGGGGCTGCTCGTCTCCCGCTCATACGGGGAGAAACGCGGCTACCCGACGAAGCCCAACAGGGAGCTGCTCGCCTTCGGCGCAGCCAACCTCGCGGCCGGGGTGTCCGGCGGCTTCTCGGTCGGGTCGTCCACCTCCCGCACGGCCGCGATGGACCAGGCGGGATCGCGGACGCAGCTGCCGACCATCGTCACCGCCATCGGCACGCTCGCGCTGCTGATCTTCGGCACGGCGCTGCTCGAGCACATCCCGTCGCCCGCCATCGGCGCGATCGTCGCCGTCGCCGTGGTGCCGCTGCTCGGGATCGCCGACTTCGCCGCCCTGTGGCGCCAGGACAGGTTCGAGTTCGCCATCGGCGCCGTGTGCTTCCTGGTGACGCTGTTCGTCGGATCCATCGCCGGAATCGTCGTGGCCTTCGTGCTCGCCGTCGTCAACGTGACGCGGCGGGCGGCGAACCCGGCGATCGACACGCTCGCAGCCGACGGGGACCCGCAGAGCTCCCTCCTCGACACCGCGCAGCCCGGCGAGCCGACAGCGCCGGGCGTCGTGGTCGTGCGGCTCGCAGCCCCGCTGTTCTTCGCGAACAGCGTCACCTTCGGGCAGGCGGTGCAGCGCGCGGTGACCTCCGCGGACGGCGTCCGGCACGTCGTGCTCGACCTGGAGGCGGTCACGGACGTGGACGTGACCGGCGCAGAGGGCTTTCGCAGCGTGCACGAGTGGCTGACCGACCGGCACGTCGACCTCGGACTGAGCAGGATGCGCCCCGGCCTCCGCGACCGGATGCAGCGCCTCGGCCTGCTCGACGGCGTCACCGTCTACGACACGAACCGGGATGCGCTCGCCCGGCTGACCGACCCCCGACCGCCGGGGAGCACCAGCCGTGCCGGAGCCTGAGAGACGAAGGAGACCACCATGCCTCAAGTGATCGGAGCGATCCTCCCGCTGGCGATCGGTGTCGCCATCAGCCCCATCCCGATCATCGCGGCGATCCTCATGCTGCTGTCGCCGCGGGCGAGGAGCACGGGCGTCGGCTTCCTCCTCGGCTGGCTCGTCGGCGTGATCGTCGCCGTCACCGTCTTCACCCTGCTCGCCGCCGTGCTGCCGGAGAACGACCCGGATGCGTCGAAGCCGATCGCCGGGACCATCCAGCTCATCCTCGGCATCCTGCTGCTCCTGCTGGCGGTGCGGCAGTGGCGGTCGCGGCCGAAGCACGGAGAGGAGCCTGCCCTGCCGAAGTGGATGAGCGCCATCGACTCGATGACCACCGGCCGCGGTCTCCTGCTCGGCTTCGTCCTCGCCGCCGTCAACCCCAAGAACCTGCTGCTCGCGGCGAGCGCGGGCATCGTCATTGGTTCCGCCGGTCTGTCCGTGGGATCGGAGATCCTCGCCATCGCGGTCTTCACGGTGATCGCCGTCATCTCGGTCGCCGCTCCCGTCATCGCCTACCTCGTGGCCGCCGACCGGATGCGCGGCCCGCTCGACGCACTGCGCGGCTGGCTGGTCCACAACAACGCGACCGTGATGGCCGTCCTGCTGCTCGTCATCGGCGTCTCGGTGATCGGCAAAGGCATCGGAAGCTTCTAGCCGGACCCCATGACGACGCAGAACGGCACGCAGAGACCCCCGCGGAATCCCTGGCTGCTGCCGACCCTGTCCGGCTACCACCGGTCGTGGATCGGCCGCGACGTGCTCGCGGGCCTCTCGGCGGGAGCGGTGGTCGTGCCGCAGGCGATGGCGTACGCCACCATCGCGAACCTCCCCGTGCAGGCCGGGCTGTACACCTGCATCGTTCCGATGATCGTCTACGCGTTGCTCGGCGGCTCCCGGGCGATGAGCGTGTCGACCACCTCCACGATCGCCACGCTCACCGCCACCACGTTCGTGTCGGCCGGGGTCGTCTCCGGCTCGGACGACATCCCGCGCGACCTGGTCACGCTGACGCTGCTGGTCGGCGCGATCCTCGCCGTCGCCCGGCTGCTCCGGCTGGGCTCGCTCGTGGAGATCATCAACAAGCCGACGCTGCTCGGCATCCAGGTGGGCGTCGGTGCGACGGTGGCGCTCGGCCAGCTGCCCAAGCTGCTCGGGGTCTCCCAGACGACGACGGGCAGCGGCTTCATCCGCTCGTTCGTCGCCGTGGTGGAGGCCGTGCCGCACGCCAACCTCGCCACGGTGCTGCTGTCCGTCGGCTCCGTCGCCGTGCTGTTCCTGCTCAAGCGCTTCGCCCCGCGCGTGCCCGGCCCGCTGATCGTGGTGGCGGCGGGCATCCTGCTCAGCGCGTTCGCGGGGCTGCCGGAGGCCGGCGTCGACCGCATCGCCCCGGTGCCCGGCGGTTTCCCGCTGCCGGCCCTCCCCTCGTTCGAGCACATCGTCGCCCTCCTGCCCGGCGCGTTCGCCATCGCGGTGATGGCCTTCCTCGAGACGACGGCGGTCGCCCGCGGCCTCCGCGGCACCGGCGACGGGACGATCGACAACAACCAGGAACTCCTCGCGGACGCGGCGGCCAACCTGGTCGGCGGCATCTTCCAGACCCTCCCGGCGGCGGGCGGCTTCTCGCAGAGCGCGGTCAACCGGGATGCGGGCGCCCGCTCCCAGCTGAGCGCCCTGGTCACGGCGGGCCTGGCCGTGCTGGTCGGGCTGTGGCTCGGACCGGTGGTGAGCCTCCTCCCCCAGGCCACGCTCGCCGCCCTGGTCTTCGTCGCGGTGTTCGGGCTGATCGACATCTCCTCCCTCCGCCGCCTCTGGCGGATCAGCCGCCGCGACTTCGCCGTCGCGATCGTGACGATGGCGGTCGGACTGACCGCCGGGCTCCTGCAGGCAGTGCTGGTGGGAGTGGTGCTGACCCTGATCCTGCTGCTGTCCGCGCTGAACAAGCCGCGCATCCGGGTGGTGGGTGGCGGCGACGCTGGCGGCGAGCTTGTCGTGACCCTGCTCGCGCCGCTGTACACGGCGAGCATGCTGGCGACGGAGCAGGCGGTGCTCGAGGCCGTCGACGCCGCCCCGGGCACCCGCCGCGTCACCGTCGACTGCTCGGTGATGCAAGACGTGTCCGTGACGGTGATCGAAGGCCTCCGCGACCTCGACCGCGAACTCACCGGCCGCGGCATCACCCTCGTCCTGACGGGGTTCGCGCCAGCGGTGCTCGCGATGCTGGAGCGCACAGACTGGTTCCGGATGCTGCGCGAGGCCGGGCGGGCGGGTTAGGCCACGACCTAGGCCACCGCCACCCCCGCGATCTGCGTGTTGAACGGCAGCAGCGGCGTGTGCACCCGGTACCGCTGCACCTCCACGCTTCCGAAGCCGGCCGCGCGCACCGCGTGTTCGAGGTCGCGCTCGCACGAGCATCCTTCGAACGTCCACGCCCACGGCCGACGGAACAGCCGCTGGGCAGCTCGGGTGGGTGTGCCGTCGTCCGCCGCCACGTGCTCCACGAAACGGAAGGTGCCGCCCGGTCGCAGGATGCGCCTGACCTCCGCGAGCACGGCCGCCGGGTCGTGAACGGTGCAGAGCACGAGGGAGGAGATGACGGTGTCCGCGCTGTCGTCGGGGAGGCCGGTCTGTTCCGCCGTGCGTTCGCGCAGGTCGAGGCGCACGTCGTAGCGACCGGCCGCATCCCGCAGCGCCGGGTGCATGTAGCGGTTGGGTTCGATGGCGATGAGGGTCGCGCCGGGCGGGAGGTAGCCGAGGTTGGCGCCGACGCCGGTGCCGAGTTCGACCACCTCGGCAGGAAGGTCGGCGAAGACGCGCTGCTTCTGGTGCCGGAGGCTGCGTTCCAGGGTCGGGCCCATCGCGTGGAAGAACGCGGCGTTGAACCGGCCGCGTCCCGGGTGCAGGTCGAAGTCGGCCGGTGCAGAGGCCGGTGCCGGGGTCGGTGCCGGTGCTGTCGTGTCGCTGTCTGTCATGGCTCCAGCGTGCGCCGCCGCCGCCCCGCGGTCAGGCGTGGAACTACCTCAGTTCGCCGGGCCCTGCCTGCTCGTGGCGGGCGGCGTACCACGCGGCGATCTGGGCACGCGACCGGAAGCCGAGGCGCACCCGGATGCGCTCGACGTGGCCTTCCGCCGAGCGTTCGTCGATGCCGAGGCTGGCTGCGATCTCGCGGTTGGTGCGTCCGGCGCTGACCAGCGCCGCCACCTCGTCCTGCCTGGCCGTCAGCCGTCCTGCCGCCGTGCGGGATGCGCGTAGGCCGATGAATCGGCGGATCGTCGCCACGAGCGCGTGCGTGTCCCCCGCCCACGGCAGGTGCGACCTGCCGGGAAGTACCACGAGCTGCGCGCCCGGGATGCCGTCGGCGAGCGCCACCGCCTGCGCGACGGGCGCCGCCCTGTCGTGCTCCCTGTGCACCACCAGGGTGGGCGCCTGCACCCGCCCGATCACGTCGCCGATGTCGAGTGCGTAGCTCAGTTCGAGCAACGACCGGGCCGTGGATGCGGTCGACGCCGCCCGCTGGTAGCGCGCGAACGCCGCACGGGAACCGGCAGGCGCATCCGGAGCGAAGATGTCGGTGAGCACGTCGGAGCCGAGCCCCCAGTGCGACTCGACCAGCGCGAGCACGCTGTCACGCACCTCCGGCGTCGAGATGGCGGCACCCGTCACCCAGCCGCCGTAGAGCACGAGCCGCCGCACGGACTCCGGATGCGCGGCCGCCCACGCCGCGGCGACGGGCGCGCCCATCGAGGCGCCCATCAGGTCGAACGGCTGCGGTCCGAGGGTGGCGGCGAGCGCATCCAGCTGGGCGAGCTCCTGCTGCAGCGAGGGCGGACGTCCGGACGGCGCAGACAGCCCGGTGCCCGGCCGGTCGTAGCGGACGAGCGTGCAGCCATCGGCCAGTCCTTCGTAGAAGGCGCGCTCCTCCGGCAGCTCCCAGCCGCGTTCGAGGTGGCTGAGCCAGCCGGAGACGTACAGCAGCGGGCGCCCGTCGCCGACCGTGGCGAACGCCATCCGGGCGCCGTCGTCGGTGGTCAGCCAGCCGATGCGTTGCTGCATGCCCCCATTGTGGTCCCGCCGGGCCGTCAGCGGGGCCCGAGCTCGACCGCCCGCTCCACCAGCGTGCCGAGCAGATCCGGGTAGCTCAGCCCCGCCTCCGCACAGAGCCGCGGGAAGTGCGAGCGCGCGGTGAGCCCCGGCATCGTGTTGACCTCGTTGAGCAGCACCGCGCCGTCCTGCTGCACGAAGAAGTCGACGCGGGCGAGGCCGTCTGCGCCGATCGCCTGGAACGCCTCCACGGCGAGCTGCTGCAGTCGCGGGATGAGCGCCGGATCGACGCGGCCGGGAACCTCGATGGCCGGGCCGCGTCCGCTGTACTTGCCGTCGTAGTCGAAGAACGCGCCGTCGTCGGCGACCGTCACCCGCGACGGGCCGGTGGTGCGGGTCGCGCCGCCCGGCGTCCGGTAGACGCCGATGCTCACCTCGTCCGCGCGCACGGCGGGCTGCACCAGCGCGAGCGTGTCGTGGGCGAGCGCTGCCCGCACGGCAGGGGCGAGAGCATCCAGCTCGGAGACGAGGGATGCGCCGACGCTCGACCCTGCCCTGTTCGGCTTCACGAACAGCGGCAACGTCAGGCCGCGCACCGCATCCGGTAGCGACCGCACCGCGTCGACCACGCGCGTCTCGACCATCGGCACCCCGGCGGCGGACGCGACCCGCCAGGTCATCGCCTTGTCCATAGCGAGCGCGCTGGCCAGCACGCCGGACCCGACGTACGGCAGCCCGGCGAGCTCGATCGCGCCCTGCACGGTCCCGTCCTCTCCGTAGCGGCCGTGCAGCAGGGGGAAGACGAGGTCGACACCGCGCCACAGCTCAGGGCGGACGCCGCGCTGCTGCCGCGGCTGCCCGGGCTGTCGCCCCTGCCCCGGCGCGGCCACCGCGCCCAGCGCATCCACCTCCGCGGCGTGCCACACCCCGGCCCGGTCGATGCCGACCGGGCGCACCACGAACCCCAGCCTGCGCAGCGCCGCCACCGCATCCCTGGCCGATCGCACAGACACCTCGTGCTCGGAGTTGGCGCCGCCGTACAGCACCGCGATCGTCGTGTGCGCCCTAAGCAACGCGCGCCGCCCCACGGTGCACGCGGTGGATGCGCCCACCGAAGCCGGTCATGACCTCCTGCGGGATGGTGCCGGCCCACTGCCCCCACTCGGCCAGCCCGGGCTCCCCCGCCTCCGGCTCGCCGAGCACCACCACCTCGTCGCCCTCGCGCACCTCGGCGCCCACCGGGGACGCATCCACGATCAGCTGGTCCATCGAGACCCGGCCGACCACCCGGCAGCGGCGACCCAGGATGCTCACCTCCGCGCGGTCACCCGCCGCGCGCGGGATGCCGTCGGCGTACCCGAGCGGCACGAGCGCCAGCACCGTCTCCGCCGGGGTGCGGTATTCACCGCCGTAGGAGACGGGCGTGCCGGGCGGCACCCTCCGCAGCTGCACGATGCGGGAGGTCAGCCGGACGACCGGCCGCAGGTCGTACACGCGCCCGTCCACCGGCTGCACGCCGAACAGCGCCTGCCCGCAGCGCACCAGCGAGAACCGGGTCGCGGGATGCGCGAGCGCCGCCCCCGAGCTGGCCAGGTGCAGCACGTCGGGGGTGAGACCGGCGGCGACGGCCACCTCCACGGCCTCGCGGAATGCGTCGACGGCGACAGCCGTGGCCGATGGATGCGGCTCGTTCGCCCTGGCGAGGTGGGACCACACCCCCACCACCCGCACCGTGCCGAACCGTTCCAGCTCGGCCGCCGCACCGCACAGGCCAGCCCAGTCCGTCGGCTCCGCACCGCCGCGCGACAGCCCGGTGTCGACTTCGAGGTGCACGCGCGCCGTGACGCCGATGGCCCTCGCCTGCGCGGCGACGGCGTCGAGCATCCGCTCGCTCGGCACCCCCAGCTCGACCCCGAGCCGGATCGCGGAGGCGAGGTCGGTGAGCGGGTCGGCGAGCCAGGCGAGCAGGCGCGCGGAGATCCCGGCCGAGCGCAGCTGCAGCGCCTCGTCGACCGTCGCGACGCCGAGCGCGGACGCTCCCGCGCGCAACGCGGTGCGCGCGACGGTCGCCATCCCGAGCCCGAAGCCGTCCGCCTTCACGACGGCGAGCACGGGCACCCCGGCGACCGCGCGCAGCACGCCGACGTTGTGGGCGATGGCGTCGTGGTCGACGGTGAGGGTGGCGAACGGGACGGCCGCGGCGACGGCGCCGGACGGTGAAGCTGTCGTGACGGAGAGCATGCTCCGACGCTACGGACGCGCTGTGTGCCGCCGCGTCATCCGGTGGTCGCCGCAGCATCCGTCGCTCGATGTATTGCGGGATCGGTGGTCACATTCCGCACGCCCCGGCGGTCTTAAGGGTATGAACATCTCCGCGTTCCTCCCCCGCCCCCTGCACCACCGCGCCGTCCGCGAGCTGCGGCTGGCGGCCGTGTCCGGCGACGCCGACCGGCTGGAGTCGATGCTCGCCCCGGATGTGGCCGTCGTGGTCGATTCCGGCGACGACGAGCATCCAGCGCTGCGGATGGTGAACGGCACCTTCGACGCCGTCTCGCTGCTGCTGCACAGCATGGCGAGGAAGCCGGAGCTGGAGGTGGTGGAGCGGCCGGTGAACGGTCAGGCCGGGCTGCTGCTCAGCGCCGGCGGTGAGACGACGGCCGCCATGACCGTCGACTTCGCCGGGGCGCTGATCAGCGTGATCTGGGTGCGCCTGCACCCGCAGGCTCTGCGGCGCGGTCACCACGTGTGACCGGCTGCGGAGGCTCGACGCTCCGAGCGACCGGGCTGACCCTGTCTTCGAAGAAGGACCGGGAGATGCCCGCCCGCACCCTGCTGACCATCCCGAGATGCCCGCGCGCGTCCGGCCGTGCCTGATACGGTTCGCCGTCGCTGGTGTTCGCGAGCCTCCAGCGTTCGTGCTCGTCGAGCTGCTGGTGCACCTCGACGTACTCGCCGCCCGGAAGGCGCACGATCCGTCCAGTCTCGAAGCCGTGCAGCAGCAGTTCGCCGTCCTTCTTCTGCAGCGCGAGGCAGACCCGGCGGGTGACGGCGAACGCGACGAGCGGGCCGACGACGACCGCCGCCTGGTAGACGTGCACCACCGTCTCGATGCCGAGCTGGAAGTGCGTCGCGACCAGGTCGGCGCTGCCAGCGCCCCACAGCGCGCCGTAGAAGACGATCCCGGCCACCCCGATCCCGGTGCGTGCCGGGGTATTGCGCGGACGATCCAGGATGTGGTGCTCGCGGGCGTCGCCGGTGGTCCACTCCTCCACGAACGGGTAGAGCAGCACAGCGGCGAGGTACACCCCGACGACGGCCAGCGGCACGAGGATCGCGAGCGTCCAGGTGCGGCCGAGCCAGACGAACTCCCAGCCGGGAGGCACGAGCCGCAGCGCCCCGTCGAGGAACCCGGTGTACCAGTCGGGCTGGCTGCCCGCCGATGCGTCGCCGCCCGACGACGGGCCGTACAGCCAGATCGGGCTGACGGTCACGGTCGCAGCGACCAGGAACAGGAGCCCGGTCACGATCGCGAACAGCCCTCCGGTGCGCACGGCCGCGTTCGGCAGCACGGGGACGCCGACGACGGCGCGTTCCGTCGCACCCTCCCTGGCGAACTGCGGCGGCCGCTCCACGTACGCGATCCGGATGCGCCAGACCAGCAGCCCGACGAGTGCAGCCGGGACGACGAGCACGTGGACGGGGTACAGATGCTCGATGATCTGCCCGGGGAACTCGCCGCCGAACAGCAGAGCGGACGCCCACGTCCCGACCACCGGGATCCCGAGCACGATGCCCTCGACGATGCGCAGTCCGGTGCCGGAGAGCATGTCGTCCGGCAGCGCGTACCCGCTCCACCCTCCGGCCAGCGCCAGGATCAGGAGAAGGAACAGCAGCACCCAGCTGAGACGTCGCGGCCGGCGGAACGCTCCGGTGAAGAACGTGGCCAGCAGCTGCAGGATGAGCGCGGCGGGCAGCAGCAGCGCCGCCCAGTGGTGCACCTGCCGCATCAGCAGCCCGCCCGGCACCTCGAACGAGATGGCGAGCGTCGACCGCATCGCCTTCGACATGGTCGCCCCACCGAGCGGGGCGTACGCGCCGCCGTAGACGACCTGCGTGCTGGACGGCGCGTAGAAGAACATCAGGAAGACGCCGCTGACGAACACGACCACCACGCACGCCAGCGAGACGACGCCGAACACGTTCGTCCAGTGCAGCGTGATGTGCCGCTGCCGGAGCTCGGCGGCGAGCGCGGTGAGCCGTCGCCCGAGCGCCGTCCGCGTGGCGATGCCGGTCGCGGCCCTGTCGGTGAGGGAGCGCCTGCGCGGGCGCCTGCGCGGGCGCCGGTCAGAGCGGGACATGATCGCTACCCACCACAAGAATCCTCTGCACGGTGTCCTCCTGTCTCTGTAGATAAGACAGTCGGGATGCCGCGAATGTGACAGGTTGCTGTGCGCGATGTCTTGACGTCGTCAGGTTCTGAATATTAGATTCAGAACATGACATGCATGCACCCTTTGGCGCATGCAGACGAGAAGAACGGAACCATGCCAATGAAGTCTCTCCGTAATCGAAATGCGGCCCGTTTCCTCATCGGAACGGCGGCCGTCGCTCTCTGCTCACTCGGCGGAGTTCCGGCAGCCAATGCCGAGACGCCGGTCGCCAGCGACACTGCGTTCGAGGCACTCGTCTCGGGCATGAAGGTCGACGACACCACTCACGACGCGCTAATTGAGAGATTCGACGATCTGACGGCGTCCGAGCAGGCACGCTTTCTCCACGCGGCAGCTACAGACCCGCTCTCCGTCCTCGAATTCGACGAAGGCGCCGAGCCGTCGATCGCCTCCGACACCGAGGGAGGACGCAGCCGCGCCGCATCGAGCCGTTACACCGCCACGTATCCCGTCAACGCAAGCATGTTCGGGATCACGACGGGCACGTTCAACCTTCGCTACGTGTTTGAAGCCACCCCCACGACGGTCACCCGGAACCTCGAGTGCACAGGATGGTTCTCCGGCGCGGGCGGTGTGTGGAGCGTCAACTCAACCGCGAACCACTACGTGTCCGGCGGTAGCGGGACCTGCTCGGTCATGCATCGAATGTCGTTCCTCTACCAAGGTTCGGCCTGGTCTGCGAACAAGCAGCACCAGGTGACCTACAGGGGCATCAACCTTGTGAGCGGTTGGCTGAAGAACGTCTAGATGCGCGCCATCGCCGTGTCTCTCAAGGGTCTCCAGGAGCGGTGGCTGCTCGCCGCCGCCGTGGTCACGAGCGCGGCAATGCTGGTCGCGCCGGCGGCGATACCGATCGGGATCGCCCTCATCGTGTGGACAGCGATTGTGCTCGGGAGAAAGCGGGCTGCACGCCCGGCTCTGCTGATAACGGCCACCGTGGTACTCAGCATGACGATTGGCGGGATCGCCTTGGTCGGTATTGCAGCATCTCTGGCCACATCGACAGATGGGGGATCCGTGACTCTGATCGAGGGGTGATGCGGTGCCCCCGCCCGCCAAGACGCGGGCGGGGGCACCGCCGTCCACGACGCTCAGTTCCCCCCTGCAGCGCCCAGCCACTCCTCGAAGCGGGTCGGCCCGATCCGCAGCGCGGTGATGGCCGGGTCGTTCCCCGGCACCAGGGACGTGTCGCTGACCACGCCGCCGTAGTACCCCGCATCCGGGTCGGCCACCACGGTGCGGGTGTCGCCGCGCGCTTCGAGCACGCGGCGGCCGAGGTCGGCGAGGCGGAGCTGTTCCGGTCCGGCGAGTTCGGCGATGCCGTTGGTCGGCGGCTGGGTGGCGATGTCGGCGAGCGCCGCGGACACGTCGGCGGCGGCGATGGGCTGCATCATCACGGGCGAGAGCCGGATGGTGTCCCCGTCCGCCGCGCCTTCCGCGAGCCGCGGGATGAACTCGAAGAACTGGGTGGCGCGCACGATGCTGTACGGCACACCGCTGGCCGTGACGATGTTCTCCTGCGCGACCTTGGCTCGCATGTAGCCGATGTCGTGCATCCGGTCGGCGCCGACGATGGACAGCACGATGTGGTGCCCGACCCCCGCCGCCTTCTGCGCTTCGACCAGGTTGGTGGTGGACCGCTGGAAGAAGTCGAGCACGTCGTCGTCGGCGAACGACGGCGAGTTGGGGATGTCGAGGACGACGTCCGCTCCGGCGAGCGCGTCGGAGAGCCCCTCGCCGGTGACACTGTTCACTCCCGTCGACGGCGACGCGGCGACCACGTCGTGCCCCGCCTGCCGCAGCAGGTCGACGAGCGGCCCTCCGATGAGTCCTGTACCGCCGATGACCACGATCTTCATGGCATTCCTTTCGCTGGATGGTTTCACCAGCTCTGACCGGGCAGCGGGAACCGTTGTGACAGTTCCGCGCGATCGGGAGCACAATGGATGCATGTCGGCCCACGCGGCCCCCACCCCCGATGGCGCGGAGGAGATCCCCCCAGCGGTGCGAGCGCAACTGCTCGCCACCGAGCACTGGAGTCTGCTCGCCTCCCGCAGCACCACGCAGGCGGAAGTGCTCACCCGCATCAGCATCTTCCTCACGCTCACCTCGGCGGGGCTGGTGAGTCTCGCCCTCGCCGGGCAGGCGATGCACTTCGACGGGATGTTCCCCCTCCTGGCCATGATCGTCCTCGCCATCGTGCTCGCCATCGGCGTCCTCACCCAGATCCGGGTGTTCAACGTCGGCTTCGAGGACCTCGGCCACGTGCTCGCGATGAACCGGCTGCGGGCGGCGTACGCGGAGCTCGACCCCGGTATCCGGCCGTACCTGATGACGTCGGCGTTCGACGACCGCGCGGGGAGCCAGCACACCTACGTGATCTTCGGGCGGCGCTCTGGACCCGGCCATTTCGCCGGGAGCAGCATGATGCTGATCTCGGTGGTGAACGCCGTGCTGGTCGGCATCCTCGTCGCCGGGATCGCGGCGGCCCTGTCCGTCGCGCCGACGATCGCGCTCGTGCTGGGGCTGGTCGGCGGGGCGCTCTATCTGGCCGTGATCCTGGTGATCTCGGACAGGCGCTACCTGCGCAACTGGGACGAATACCAGCCGCGGTTCCCTTCGCCGGATGCGCCGCAGCCGTAGCGGACGCAACGCGCCGCGTCAGGCGGGCGGCTCCTCCGCATCCGGGACGCCCCCTGCGCGCTTGGCGTCCTTCCTGTCCTTCGCCTCCGCGCGCATGATCGCGCGGGTCTCGCTCAGGTCGCCGATGGCCGCGCGCCAGACGCGGGCGCGCGGGTCGGCGTCGACGAGCACCGCGCGGACCAGCAGCGTCAGGGGGACTGCCAGGATCGCGCCGATCGCTCCGAGCACCAACGCCCAGAACAGCACGGAGAAGAAGGTGAGCGTCTGGCTCAGCGCCACAGCGTTGCCGACCACCTTCGGCTGCACGACCGACTGCACGACGGCGTTGATGAGCCCGTAGATCACGATGATCGCGATCACCGTCTCCCACCCGCCGGTGAGGTAGCCGAACACCAGCGGAGGCACGATGGCGATGAAGTAGCCGACGTTCGGGATGAAGCTGCACAGGAACGCGAGGATCGCCCAGAGCAGCGCGGCGGGCACGCCGAGCAGCCACAGCGCCAGACCGTTGATGACGCCCTGCACGATGCCGAGCCCCGTGGTGACGACCATGTACCGCCGCACGTTCGTGGCGAACGCCGACATCGCGTACACGAGGTTCGGCTTTGTCGGTTTCAGCTGCCGCAACAGCGTCGGCGTGTACGCGGCGTCCGCCGGCATCAGGATGAGCATGGTCAGCACGATCACGCCGAACGACAGCAACCCGAACGCGCCGCCGAGCAGACTGGTGAAGAAGTTGAGGAACTTCGACGGGTCGAAGCCGCCGGTGACCGCTTTCACGTCCTCGGGCCCGATCCCGATGCTGTTCAGCCACGCCCCGACCTGCGCGCCGAACGCCTGCAGCTCCGCCTGATACTGGGGCAGCATCCCGACGAAGTCCGCCATCGCGAAGATCAGCAGCCCGGCGAACGCTGCCAGCAGCGCGAAGGTGGTCAGCGCGACCGCACCCGTCGCGATGCCGGCCGGGGTGCCGTGCCTGGTCAGCCACACCCGCACCGGCTGCGCGCAGATCGTGAGCACGAGCGCGAGCAGGGCGGGGGCGAGGATGCTGCCGATCGCGTGCATCCCGAACGCGGCGACCACGGCGCTGGCGAAACCGAGCAGGATGCGCACCCCGCGGCCACCGGCCTGACCGGTCGCGCCTGCCCCGGCGTCTGCGTCCGCATCGGCGGGCGGTGGCGTCTGCTGCCGCGCGGCTCGGCGGCGGAACGGCCACCACCGCCGCCGCTTGCCGTCCGCCTGCTGGGAATGATCCGTCACGCGGCGCCTCCCTGCTGCCCGCTCGCGCTGTTTCAGCGCTTGCTGCGAGGGTATTGCGATCGCCGCCCGGCGTCTAGCGGGAGTTCTGCTCCCCGCTACCCGGCGAGCGTCGGGTCCGCGACGCCGACCCGGGATGCGGTGAGCCGTTCCACCAGGTGCGCGTCCAGCTGCCGGTCGGTGCCGAGTACGACGCGCACGTGCGCGCCCGGCTGGTCGACGGGGCCGAGGCGCTGTCCGCGGAGGTCGCAGATGGTCTGGCCGCGGCCTGGACCGCTGGTCGCATCCACCACCACGTCCACCAGAGGAGCGTTGGTGGCGACGATGCCGCCGACCGCGATGGCGGCGGCGAGCGGATCGTGCAGGGCGCTGCTGCGGCGGCCGTAGAGCTCGACGTAGAACTCGAAATAGAAGTCGAGCATCTCGCCGATCGCGCGGGCGAGCGGCACGCCGGAGGCGAGGAGCTGCTGGCGGTGCGACTCCTCCAGCGTGTTCTCGACGGTGACGTCGAGCGGCACGAGCACCACCGGCCACGGAGCGGCGAGCAGTTCGGCCGCCGCCTCCGGGTCGTTCCAGATGTTGGCCTCCGCCACCGGGGTGACGTTCCCGGAGGCGTACGCTGCGCCTCCCATCGCCGTCACCTCGGCGATCCGCGACGGCAGGCTGGGGTCGATGCGCAGGGCGAGCGCGATGTTGGTGGTCGGTCCGACCGTGATCACCTCGAGGGCGCCGGCGTACTCGTGCGAGAGGCGGAGGAGCAGCTGGGCGGCGTTCTCGTCGATCGCCGTGAGGCCGGACTCCGGCAACTCGACATCGCCGATGCCGTTCGCGCCGTGCACGTGCGGCGCGCCGCCGTTGAACGCCCGGTTCAGGGCGTCGTGCGCTCCGACGGCCACCGGGATGTCGTGCCGGCCGGCGAGCGCCAGGATGCGCAGCGTGTTCTCCGCCGCCTGCGCTGCGCTCACGTTGCCGCTGACCGTGCCGATGCCGACGAGGTCGATCTCGGGCGACGCGAGCAGGTATGCGAGGGCGAGCGAGTCGTCGATGCCGGTGTCGCAGTCGAAGTAGACGGGGCGGCGCCCGGCGTCGGAGGAGGGGGAAGGGGCGGTGGATGTCATGCGTGGTGCTCCGTGTTTCTGGTCGTGATGCGGGGCATCCGGTGGCCGGATGCCCCGCCGGGGTGGTGCGTCAGATCTGCTGGCCTGCTCGCGGCGCGATGAACAGGCTAGCGATGAGGGCGAGGACGGTGATGCCGACCGAGATCCAGAGCGCGATGCCGTAGCCGGCGAGCGTGCCCTGGGCGACGAACGGCGCGACGATCCCGATGCCGAGGCTGGCGCCGATGCCGAACCCCGCACCGTTCAGACCGGGCAGTGCCGCCGGCGCGTCCGGCGGCGAGAGCAGCACGCCCAGGCCGTTCATCGTGGTGAGCACCAGACCGTTGTATGTGAGGCCGAGCAGCGCGATCATCGCGATGACGACGCCCTGGTTCTGCGGAAGGAGACTGATGACGACGAGCGCGGCGATGCAGAGCACCATCCCGATCCTCAGGATGCGGATCCAGCCCAGCCGACCGGCCAGCCAGCCGGACAGCGGCGCGGCGAACACGCCGATCAGCGCCGGCGGCGCGAGGAAGAGCAGGGCGGAGGTCGCCGCGTCGAGCCCGAAGCCCACCTTCGAGTCCTGGCTGAGCAGCACCACCGTGAAGTTGATCACCGCGAACACGCCGGACAGGGTCAGGATGGTCGTGGCGATCACGGGCCAGACCTGCCGCGAGCGCAGGTGCTCGACGGCGATCAGCGGGGTGCTTCGGGTCTTCTCGACGAACCAGAAGGCGACAAGCGACGCGATCGTCCCGGCCAGGTAGACCAGGGTGATCGGTGCGGTCCAGCCGGCGGACGACCCCTGCGAGACGAAGAACGTGACGCAGATCAGTGCGATCGAGAGCACGGCGGCGCCCCACCAGTCCATCCGGCCGGCGGAGACCGGCTTGGATGTCTTCGGGACGACGATGAGCACGCAGACGAGGGCGACGAGGCCGACCAGGAAGATCACCACGAAGATCGAGCGGAAGCTGAAGGTGTCCGCCAGCAGACCGCCGAAGTAGCCGTCCACCCCGCCGACGCCGCCGTTGACCGCCGTGATGATCCCGAGCGTCGTGCCGAACACCTTCGCGCTCATCCGTTCGCTCAGGATCACGTACGACAGCTGGAACGCCGCGCTCGACGCCCCCTGCAGAGCACGCCCGATGAGCAGCACGGGCAGGCTCGGCGCGAACATGCAGAGCAGCGTCCCGGCCGCCAGCACCACCAGCACGAGCAGCAGGGCCTGCTTGCGGCCGATGAAGTCGCTCCACCGCGACAGCACGACGCCCCCGATCGCACCGGCGAGGAAGAACAGCGAAGACACCTGCGAGACGGCGCCGACGTCCTCGTGCAGGTCGCGGGCGATGTCGGGCAGCGCCGGGGTGATCATGCTGGCGTTGAGCTGGAACGAGAGCACGCCGAGGATCAGGGTGGCGACGAGCGCGACCGCCTTGCCGCCGCGCAACGGCGGCGACGTGGGGTGGGCAGCTGCCGTAGCGGCGCTGTCGAGCGTGGGGGAACTCACGGGCGACTCCTTTGTCTGGGTTCTGGGTTGGGGTTCATGACCGCACGGGATGCGGTGGGTACGATGTTATACCTCTCTGGTACGACATGTGCACACAATTCTTTTTCGTGGTTGAATTGGGGCACCCCGAGCGAAGGAGCGCACGCGATGACCATGACCGTTGACCAGTTCCTGGAACGCGATCTCACCGCCACGGTCGGTCAACCGCTGCGCGTCGCCGTGTACTCGCGCATCGCGGAGGGCATCCGCGGTCACGTCTTCCCGCTCGGGTCCGCCCTCCCCCGCGAGACCGAGCTCGGCGCATCCCTCGGCGTCAGTCGCACCGTCGTGCGCGAGGCGCTGATGCTCTTGGAAGAGGACGGGCTGATCGTCACGAAGCGCGGCGTCGGCCGCTTCGTCGCCACGAGCATCCCGAGGGTCGGCCTGGAGGAGCTGCGGCCGTTCGAGCAGGCGCTCTCCGACGGCGACCGCGCCCTCACGGTGCGGCCGGTGGAGTTCACCATGCAGCCCACCACCGACTTCATCTCCAACAAGCTGGCACTCGACCTCGCGGCGAACACCTGGTTCCGCGAGAGCGTGATCGAGCAGGATGGCGAGCCGATCGCCATCGTGCAGGAGCACTTCCCCGCCGGACGGTATCTGAGCGATGTCAGCCCAGCCATCGCCGAGCACCTGGAAGCCGCGGCCGAGGCGAAGGCGACCCTCCTCGCCGGGCTGATCGAGCGCGTCGGGCCGGTGTTCGGCTCCGGCGTCTGCCAGATCGCGGTCAACGTGGCCGGCGCATCCCGTGCCAAGCTCCTCGACCTGGGCGCCAACGATCCCGTGCTCATCCTCACGCAGACCGCCGAGCTCGACGGAACACCGATCTACCTCGCCAAGTGCATCGTGTCGACGCGCGTCGGCCACCTCTCCATCGTGCAGGCGTCCCAGTCCTGACCGGCGGATCCGCACACCGGCTCCGTCGTTTCCTCCCCCGCCCGTCCTCGTAGCAGAGAGAACCTTCAGCGTGCAGAAACTCACCGTCGTCGGCAGCGTCAACGTCGACCTCACGGCCATCGTCGACCGCCTTCCCGAGCCGGGCGAGACCATCGGAGGCGGCCGCCTGCGCCGCGACGCCGGAGGCAAAGGCGCCAACCAGGCGGCAGCGGCCGCACGCCTCGGCGCCCAGGTGCGCATGGTCGGTGCGGTGGGCGACGACGCCGACGGCCAGTGGATGCGCTCAGCGCTCACCGACGCGGGCGTCGACACCGCGCACGTCGCCGCCGTGAGCGAGGCGACGGGCACGGCGCTGATCGTGGTGGACGCCGACGGCGAGAACCAGATAGCGGTGTGCGAGGGCGCCAACGCGCTCGTCGACATCGACGGCGTCGAATTCGGGGCGGACGAGACGGTGCTCGCCCAGCTGGAGATCTCGATGGAACTGGTGACGCGCCTGGCCGAGACGGTCCCCGGCTACCTGGCTCTCAACGCCGCACCGGCGCAGCCGCTCCCCCGCACTGTGCTCGACCGCGTCGACCTGTTCATCGTCAACGAGACCGAGTACGCCCTGATGCCCGAGCTCCGCGACGCCCCGCTCGTCGCCGTGACGTACGGCGCGAAGGGCGCGGCCCTGCTGGAACGCGGCGAGACGGTCGCCTCCGTTCCCGCCGTCGCGACGACGCCGGTGAACACGGTCGGAGCGGGCGACGCGTTCTGCGCGGCACTGACCATCGCCCTGCGCGAGGGCTTCAGCCCCGCCGACGCCCTCAGCACGGCGTGTGCCGTGGGAGCGGCCGCGGTCGCGGATCCCGCGTCGCAGCCCGCTCTGCAGGCGCTGGCGGCGTACGTCCCCTGAAGCTCGGTCCCGCATCCGGAGCGGTCGGCGTCAGATCTCGACGTCACTGCCCATCGTCACCGTGCGCAACGCCGGGAGCCCGAACCGCGCGGCGGGGTCGGCGGCGTTGTGCGCGAGCGCGACGAACAGCGACCGGCGCCAGCGCACCATGCTGCTCTTCTTGGTGGTGCGGATCGCCCCGCGGGAGATGAAGTACGAGGCTTCCTTGAAGTCTCTGGCGTCGAGCGGGAGCACGCCTGCGTAACAGGCGGCACGGAGCGCGCGCGGGATGTCCGGCTTGTCCGAGAAGCCGAACCGGATCGTCAGGTGCTCGATGCCGTCGTCCGTGTATCCGAGCTCGTCGTAGGTGAACGCCTCCAGCGGCGGGACGTGCGGCACGGACGCCGTGCTCATCGAGACGATGATGACGGACTCGTGCAGCACGTGGTTGTGTTCGACGTTCGCGCGGAGGGCGAGCGGCGTGCTGTCCTTGTTCGGGTGCGGGAAGACCGCGATGCCGGGGACGCGCGGGAGGTTCTTCGCGCGGATGTCCTCGATGAACTGCTGGAGCGACCCCTCCTTCTTCTTCCTGTCCTCCTGCACCAGCAGCCGGCCGCGGCGCCAGGTCGTCATCACCAGGATGACCGCGCCGGCGATGAGGAGCGGCACCCAGCCGCCGTTGACGATCTTCGAAAGGTTGCCGGCGAGGAACGCCAGTTCGAGCCCGCCGAACACGATGGCGGCCGCCGCCATCTTCCACGGCCCCCAGCCCCACAGCGGCCGGGCGACCAGCACGAGCAGCAGCGTGTCGACGACGAGGGCGCCGGTGACCGAGATCCCGTATGCGGTGGACAGCCGGTCGGACGACCCGAACGCGAGCATCACCGCCAGCACCCCGATCAGCAGCAGGGCGTTGATGGCGGGCAGGTAGACCTGGCCGCCCTCGCGCCGGGAGGTCTGCCGCACAGTGAGCGGCGGAAGCAGCCCGAGCTGCACGGCCTGCCGGGACAGCGAGAACGCCCCGGAGATGACGGCCTGGCTGGCGATCACGGTCGCGGCGGTCGCGAGGATGACCACCGGCAGCCTCCCCCAATCCGGGATCAGCAGGAAGAACGGGTTGGCCTTCGCCGCCGGATCGTGCAGCACCAGCGCGGCCTGCCCGAGGTAATTGATGGTGAGCGCGGGGAAGACCAGGAAGAACCAGGCCCTCCGGATCGGCGAGCGCCCGAAGTGGCCCATGTCGGCGTAGAGCGCCTCGGCGCCGGTGATCACGAGGACCACGGCACCGAGCGCGATGAACGAGATCGCAGGGTGGGAGAAGATGAAGACCACCGCGTAGCTGGGCGACAGGCCGAGCAGCACCGACGGGAACTGGATCACCATGCCGAGGCCGGCCGCGGCGAGCACCACGAACCACAGCACCATGATCGGGCCGAACAGCACGCCGACCCTTCCGGTGCCGTAGCGCTGCACGAGGAACAGCCCGACCAGGATCACCGCGGCGATCGGGATGACCAGATGCGAGATCGCCGGCACCGTGACGTGCAGACCTTCGACGGCGGAGAGGACGCTGATCGCGGGGGTGATGATCGAGTCTCCGTAGAACAGCGAGACCCCCACGATGCCGATCACGAGCAGGATGCCCGCCTTGCCTGCGCGCTTCGCATACAGTCGCTGCGCCAGCGCGGCCAGGGCCATCACTCCGCCCTCGCCGTCGTTGTCTGCGCGCATCAGGATGCCGAGATACTTGATCGACACGATGATGGTGATGCTCCAGAACATCAGCGAGATGACGCCGAACACGTCGCCCTCGTTGGCGCGCACGGCCCCGTCGTCGAGCAGGAAGACCGTCTTCAGGGCGTAGAGCGGGCTCGTCCCGATATCACCGAACACGACCCCCAGCGCTGCCACCGCGACGACCATCAGCGACCCGCGGCGGCCACCAGGATGACGGTGAGGCTGCATTGTCGCCACGTTACCCCTCCGCAGGCGCGTGCGGAGGAATCGGCCATGCTCAGTTCCAGTGCCGCAGCTTGTCCGGGTTGAGCACGACCCAGATCCGGTGCACGACCCGCCGGTGGACGGCGACGCTGACGATCCCGATCACCCGGTCGCCTGCGTCGCGCAGGGCGAGCCCGGCCGAGCCGTTGATGGAGTGGACGGTCGTGGTCGCCACTCCGCGCGCATCCAGGATCAGCGCGAGGGCGTGCAGAGCGTGGGTGCGCCCGCAGGCCGACTCCGGCGCGGCGACCCTGCCGCCCGTGTCGACGATCAGGTGGGCGTCCTCGTGCAGCAGCGGGGCCAGCCCGGCGACCTCGCCGGACGTGCACGCATCCTGGATCGCCAGGATCGCGCCGATCGACCGGGCGTACACTCGCGCCGCCGACCGGGTGGGGACGTGCTGCCAGGATCCGGACGGGCCGCCCGTCATGCCCCCACCGGAGCGACGTGGCGCAGCTTGTCCGGGCTCATCACCCAGAGCAGCTGCAGGATGCCATCGCGCGACGCCGTCAGGGTGAGCACGGTGGTGATCGCGCCGTCCTCGGAGACGGTCACCGCCGGCTGGCCGTTGAGCGTTGTCCAGCCGATGCGCTTGCCCGTCCAGAAGTGGCTGGAGAACGCGGAGACGAACTTCGCCACCCGCGAGCGCCCCACCACCGGGATGCGGGCGGCCTGCTTCACGCCGTTGCCGTCGGTGTAGCTGACGATGTCGGAGGCGAACAGCTGCTCGAGCTGCTCGACGTCCCCGGTGCGCGCGGCACTGAGGAACGCCTCCAGCAGTCGCCGCGACTCGCTGGCGGGAACCGTCTCGCCGCGACCGGACGCCAGATGCTTGCGGGCGCGGCTCACCAGCTGCCTGGCGTTCGCGGGCGACGAGTCGATGACCTCGGCGATGCGCTCGTACGGGTAGTCGAGCGCCTCCCGCAGCACGTATGCCGCCCGCTCGGTCGGCGACAGCGCCTCCAGGAGCAGGAGGCAGGCGAACTCGAGCGCTTCCGCGTTCTCGGCCCCGAGCGACGGGTCGGCCTCGGTGTTCACCGGCTCCGGCAGCCACGGCCCGATGTACGTCTCCCGCCGCGAGCGGGCGGACTGCAGCACGTTGATCGACAGCCGGGTGGCGATGGTGGTCAGGAACGCCCCGGGCTGGTCGACCTCGGCGGGGTCGACGGCCTGCCAGCGCAGCCAGGTGTCCTGCACGATGTCCTCGGCGTCGGACACCGACCCGAGCATCCGGTATGCGGTGCCGAAGACCCGCCGCCGCTCGCGGCTGAAGATCTCCAGCGACTCGTCGGCCGCGCGCGTTCTCCCGTTCATCCGTTCCCCGTCCCGTCTTCCGATTCTGGCCCGTCGAGCGCTCGGCGGGAACGCCAGGCACAGAACTCCTTCACCAGGGAGACCGGGGAGGGTGCCGGTCTGTGACACCGACGCGACGACATCCCCATTGATGAGTTTTTGTCAGTAGACTGTGCCGCGGACATCACGATGAGAGTCGTCAGCGCGCTGATCAAGACCGCGGCCGTCCTCGCAGTCGGGGGCGCGGGACTCGCGCTCGGCCTGGTGGCCCTCCGTTCACCGTCTGTCGACCTTGCGCGCGGCGACTACGAAGGCATCGTGGTCTGGACGAACGTTCGCGATGCGCCCGTGAAACTCAGAATCACCCTGCAGGAAGACGGACGCCTCGATCTCTACGTCGTCTCGTCGTTCCCTGAGGTGCCGAGCATCGAGGATGGCCGCTGGACCGTCACCCGACCGGAGCAACAGGCGACCATGGACGGGCCACCCGTCTCCGCCATCGCGGACGTGGTGTACCTCCAGTTCACCTGCAGTTCGCAGCTCGACCCGTCCACCGTCCGGCTCGGGTTCACGCCCAAGGCCACGGTCACATTCACCGGCGGCGGTCGTTCGTGCACGAAACCCACGCAGTCCCAGACCGCGAAGGTGGAGCTCCAGGCCGACGGGCCGCCACAGATCAACGCGGCCGGCGAGGAGTCGCGGACCTTCCTGAGCGGAGACAACCTCGCCTCCTTCTCGGCCGAACCGGTCGGTCGATGGACGGACGCGACGATCGACCAACGTGTCGCCCGCACGCCCCCGCTCCAATACGGCCAGTTCATCGACGGCTACGCACCACCCCCCGGAGCAGCCGTGCCCGGCCCGTTCTCCACCCTCGAAGCCTCCCTGGAGGGACGGACCTCCGACCTCGTCGACAAGACCATGCCGGACGAAGGCGTGGGAAACGCCCTCACTCAGTCCGTGACCTGGTCGCGGAGCTGGGCATCCACCGACCCGAAAGGCGCAGACCCCGCAACGCGCACCAGGCTCGACGCGACGATGGTGCGCTGGACCACCTCATCCGGAACCGCGTGGGTCCAGGGGCTCCTCCTCGCAGCGGGTGTCCTTCTCGGTGTCGCGACCTCACTGGCGATCGAGTTCATCCTGCCGAGCAGAACCGCAGCAAAGGCGGACCGTTCGCTCGACCAGGCGAGCGGCATCCTGGGAGACGCGAACGGAGTGATGAGGGAGGCGCGGAGCGTTCTGCGCAAGGCGCGGCGCACGCCGAAGCCGCCGGGGTGACGTCATCCCTCAGCTACCGCTCGGCTGGCGCGGCCGCGGACAGGTGCGTCGGAGGCCACGTCGCGTTGCCCAGTGTCGCGTCGGGCAAGTCAGCCGGGTACGTCCAGGGCAATGCAGCCAGCCCGTACCTGCGACCCACTTTGGGTCGCGCGATTTTCACGGACACATCCCCTGTGGTGATGTCGTACTCGACGTCGAGCCGCTTGAGGATCGACGATGCATCCTTGGACGGATCACTGACCTTTGCTTGGAACTGTGTCTTCGGCGGCGTGAACGCGCCCATGCGAAGCCTCAGGACCAGCTCGTTGAGAATCGTCTCGCGAACGGTCTTACTGATCCAGTGGGCGGAGTCATCTGACACATCTATGAACTCGGTTTGAATGACGATTTCTGCGAGGTCGCCCCTCATCAGCGGCTGGCCGAGGTGGACGTAGTACCGTTGCCACCCGTCGATCCCCGGGATCTCGACAGGCAACAACGAGTGCCCGTCGCTGAGAATCGATTGCCGCGGCTTGATGGCGCCCGTCCACTGGATGAGGTCCTGGAAGATCTCGACGTTGTCCCGCCGCGCTTGGATCGTTATGTGCGAAACCATCCGCTGACGTCGAGGATTCACTTGGTCGAATTCGCGGGTCCGTTCAAGCCGAAGCCACCGGTAGCCCAGAGGAGCGTCTCGCTTGCGGAGGATCAAGAGGGCTATGAGAGCACCGCTGAGGGCTCCGAGAACGAAAACCAGGGCGATGAGCAGCGTCTGGAGAACCCAGGTCGGCAGCCCTCGTCCCCACACCAGGAGCAGCGGAATCGCCGCAGCGCCGGTGACGATCAATGCAAGGAGGTTCCGCACCAGCGAGAGCCACGCGACCACCGACTGGAATGCCTTGCCCTCTGTCATCCGGACCTCCCCGGACATCCTTGCAGTCAAGGTGAGCATTTATCAATAAAATGCCGCAGGAGATCTGGGACGCTCGGACTCACCGCGTGGCGACATGGCCGAATCGCGGAATGGATGCGAACTATTTAGTGCGAGCAGTTCGGTTGATTCCGGATAAGGCGCCAGTCCGCCGATCTACGAGGGGCCTTTCCATCACGATTCCATGACGACAGCCCAAAAGTTCCACCTGCCATACGCATCCTGGACCGAGCATCTGGACGACTCACAGAATCGAGCCTGGGACTGCGAAAGGATGCGTGATGGAGTTGCCAACATCAGCACGCCAACCGGCAAGCTCGCGGCCGCCTGCCGACCTCCGAGCCATGCTGCCCTCGCCGGTTAGCAGTTCTATGCCGAAGAATTTGCTACCGCGACCGGCGCACCTTCGTCCGCGAACACCATCGCGACGGTGGAGAACCGCCTCGTTGACTCCCTCTGACGCCGACCCCGCCTACGCCGCCTGACGTTTGCGTCCATTGTCGTAGGCGGTAGCTATGCTTCGGTCATGGCACAGTGCACGGCTCCGATTCGAGGACACACCCGCGGCGGCGGCGCAGACTGCCCCGTCCACGGAGGGCGCTACGGCCGCTACGGCGGTGGATACCGGGACCCGTACAACCAACGTCCCTCGTACACGCCACCACCGGCTCCTGTGACCCCACCTCTGCCCAAGCGATACCCCAGCTTCAGCCGGTCGTCCAGCGGCAGCCGCGCAGGCGGAGGTCGTCGCACTAGCACGGCGAGTCGTGCGCGTCGGTCTGAGGTCACGTACTCCGTCCGCGAGTATCAGACTCTCAATCCCGTCCGTGCACAGGTCGCGCGGATAGCTGAGATCGCGACTGCACAGCGCGACCTATTCCTTTGCCATGCATGGGACGACCGCAAGGGGGCGGCGCTGGAACTGCACAACCTCCTGACCGGGCTCGATGTCTCGGTTTGGTTCAGCGAAATGGACGTGCCTTTGGGCACCTCGCTCATTCGCAAGATCGATAAGGGGTTGGCGGCGTCTCGCGCTGGAATCGTGCTGGTGACACCCGCCCTGTTCGCCAGCCTCAACAGCGACGGGATCGCCTCTCAGGAGCTGTCCGCGCTCCTCGCGACCGACCGCGTTATCCCGATCGTGCACGGCACGACCTTCGAGGAGCTTCGGAGGGTGAGCCCGCTTCTTGCAGCCCGTTCCGGCCTGACCACGTCGGACTACGCCTCGTTGGATGAGGTGGCGACGAAGATCGCGGACACGGTTCTGCTGGACGACGAATAGGGGCGCTCCAATCGATGACTGCCGCCGATTGGATCACCTCGGTTATAGCGGGCGTGGCGCTGTTTGCATCGCTTTACTCGATCTACCGGCAGCGCGCATCCGCACAGCCGAATTGGGATTTCGAGTTCAGCCGTCAGGCAGGGCAGTATCCAGGTTCAGAGTTCTGGCGTGCCGAAGTTCGTCAACTCGGCCCGGGTGACGCCGAACGCGTTTCGATTTACTCGCGCGTCAAGGATCAGGCGGGGAGCGTCTGGGAAGGCTGGGTGCCGTACCAGCCTCAGAACGGAGCCGAGCCCTTGCCCGGCCCGAAGCCGATCACGCACCCGGACGGCTTCTCGGACTGGGACTTCGGGCGCGTCATGCGCCGCGGTGAGTATGCATGGAAGGAAGACAAGATCACCAACAACGGTCACCCATATGCGGTGCAGGTGCGAGTCGATTGGGTGCAATCGCCGAATACGCACCGACAGCGGTCACTCGTGGAGACGCACGGGTTCGAGGAGTCAGGCTAGCGCGCGTAAGGCGTCGAGCTAAGGGCCTGCACGCACGCACCGGCAAGGTAGATGGCAATGCGTTCTTGCGGTGATCTCGGGCGTCGAGCCGCTGCGTCGGTCTAGCCTTCAGCGCCTGTTTCGCCGCAACTGATTCCGAAAGTAGCCATCTGGCTCTATCGGATTGGCGTCCTCGATCGGGTAATCGGTACTCCCGAGTAGCCGGCGGCATCGAGGAGATCACGCAGTCGCTCCTCGTCGCCTTCCGGGTTCCGTGGGGCCAGCTGCACCGAAAGAATAGGCAATCGGGCAATCCTGTCGACGGTGTAGCGTTCGGGATCCGGTTCATCGACCGCCGCCAAAAACACCTTATGAGATGGACCATAGTGCGAATCGCGGTCGGCTGTAAATCCGTCGATTGGGGGTCGAACGACGATAAGTCGCTTCTCTCGCTCGTCGGCAAACCCCTCGTGCTTGTAGGCGTATACAAGAGCAACGTATTGCCGGTCGAGCAGGTCGCGCATGAAGCCCTCGTTGGCGATCTGGCCCCTCTCCAACGAGCCGAAGGCGTCGAGCGCACCCTCAAGCATTCGGCGAGTCGGGTCCCACTGCTCCCAACCCCATTCGGGATCTTTGTCCCCGTAGGTAACCGAGCGCCAGAAGATCGCGGGCACATCGTCCGGCTGGAACAACGCGGGCTGCCCCTCGGATGCGAACACCTTGTACTCCACGGTCGGAGACAACTCGATCGCGTACCCGTCATTGATCCGCGCGTACGTTTGCCAGTGAAGGAGGCTGTCACCGTTCTCGCTGGCACAGACCACTAGAACCTCGCGAGCGGCCGCTCGCCGCTCGATGTCAGCTAACCACTCTTCGACCGCAGCCACCGGTGCCTCATCGATGAGAGCGGGCTTGACCAGCTCCCACAGACGGCGGAATGCCCCGATCCCGAACTGAACTTCCTGGCTATCGTTCAACCCGTCCGTCGAACACGCCCACAGTAAGCCGGTCGAAACGATGCCGTTGATACCCACGGCATTCGTGTAGTGCCACGCCGATGGATCGTGCTTACTTGGACCGATCGCCTCGGGCGCAAGCGGAGCAGTTAGCCAGACAGTGGGGTCGATGTCGCTCGGCACGGTCACACTATAGATTGCGCGTGCCGGTTGGGTCGTCCGTTGAGGTCTGATGGCAAGACTAGTTGCGTTCAGGCCACCCGGTCTGGGGCTGTTAGCGACCTTTCCCGTCTCGGTAGCCTCGTCGGGCAACCCGAGGAGCGAGTCGATGAGCGCAGCAGCTGACTGGTACGAGAACCCCGACGATCCAACCGTCCTCCGCTATTGGGATGGGTCCACCTGGACCGATCAGACTCGACCGAAGCCTTCTGCAGTGCCAGCCGGTTGGTACCCCGATACGGAACGGCCCGGGGGAAAGCGTTGGTGGGATGGTGCCATCTGGACGGACCAGCGAATGCCGGCTGACGCTGTTTCCACTCGCCGGGCTGCGAAGCCGATCGAACGACTCAGCAAGGCGGACGCCCGTGAACTAGCGAGTCAGCTGACGGCCAAGGTCGCCGAGCTTCAGGCGATTATCGAGAAACACGGGCTCCGATCCTTCGCGGACATAGACGCCTACCGGGCCGAGCAGGAGGCGGAGCTCGCGGCCGAACGAGACCGCGCCCAGGCAGCGGCCATGTCGGCCCAGTCCGCGGCGGCCTCATCGTTGGCCTCGATCAACAAGCAACTCACGGACGCCCAGCAGCAACTCGCGTGGTCACGGCAGCAGTTGGATGAGATCAACAAGGAACGTGTCGACGTCGCCGACATCGTCGCGCTGCAGGAAGTCGGACTCTTCGACTACGAGCACCCCGCGCAGTCGTCCGCCGCCCTCGCGACCGAACTCGAGAGCGTCCGGTCGCGAATCAAGAACATGGTTCGTGACAAGCGTGCCGTGACGACCACCAGCGGGTTCACGTTCAATAACTCGGCTGCGCAGGGCAAGAAGTTCATCAACGACATGACGAAGGTGTTGCTGCGGGCGTATAACGCGGAGGCAGAAAACGCGATCAAAGCGACGAAGGCCGGCAATCTCTACTCGGCCCAGACGCGGCTGACGAAGGCGGCCGAGCAGATCGCCAACGGTGGCAAGATGATCCAGCTGCGGATCACCGACGAATATCACCGGCTTCGGCTCAAGGAACTTGAACTCGCCAACTCGCACCTCATGGCGCTCCAACGGGAACGGGAACTTGACCGTGAACGTCGTGCCGAACTCCGCGAGCAGCAGAAGGCAGAGGCAGAACTTCGTCGCGAGAAGGAACGACTCGAGAAGGAGCGCGCCCACTACCTCTCAACTCTTGCCGCACTCGAAGCCAACGGCGACATCGAAGGCGCCGACCGAATCAGGATGCAACTGTCTGACGTCGACCGTGCCATCAACGACGTCGACTACCGCGCGGCCAACATCCGCGCCGGGCATGTTTACGTCATTTCAAACATTGGCGCTTTCGGCGAAAACATGGTCAAGATCGGCATGACTCGACGCCTCGAGCCGATGGACCGTGTCCACGAACTCGGAGACGCGTCCGTGCCATTCCGGTTCGATGTTCATGCCCTTTTCTTCGCAGCCGATGCCGTCGGCGTCGAGAACTTCCTTCACAAGCGCTTCGCCGAGCAACGTGTCAACAGAATCAACCTTCGCCGAGAGTTCTTCCGCGTTACCCCGGCAGACGTGCTCGAAGCGCTCAAGGAAGAGGCCGTCGAAGTTGTGGAGTTCACGACGGAACCCGCAGCACCGGAGTACCGCGCCAGCACCGGCATCGCCGCCGCGCATTCGGCGTGAGCGAGCCAAGTGGAGGCGCGCTAGTGTGGCTCGCGGTTGCGGCCACAGCGGCCCTCGTTGGCGCTACTTGGCAATGTATCCTGGCCGCGATCTCCGGCGTGGAATCTATGGAAGCCTTTCTCGGCGATCACAATCGGCTCATCCGCGAGGAGCAACAGCGCGCGCTCGCGTCGATTCCGAGATGGCGTCTGGCGCGCCGACGTCGCGAAGCGGGACGGATTGTTGCTGAATCACAGGTTGTCCTCGCGGAGAATGAGAGGCGCCTCGGCCGCGCATATGATCGCCAAGCTGGCGCTTGGGGTTGTGTGCTCGTCGGCGCACTTGTCGCGGCAGTTGTCGCTTGGATCCAGGTCTTTGGCGGGTGAATCCTTACCGAGCACCACTAACCGCGAACCTAGGTGGAAACAGTCCACTAGGGCGCCCTCGCGATTCACGTCGTCGCATCGACGGCAGGGCGGCCAGGTCCAAGGCAGTCCCGAGGACGCACGCAGTACCACCGGTCAAAGCGATTGCCTGCGTGAAAGACCGGTTACTAACAGGGATCAAAATGCGGAGACGGTGGGATTTGAACCCACGGTGCCCTGTAAAGGGCACTCCACCTTAGCAGGGTGGTGCACTAGGCCGAACTATGCGACGTCTCCTGAGCGACCGTGAACGGACGCACGACAGCCATCATAACGGACGATTCAGGCGGGGTCGGACACCGACCTCTCAGGACGCGGGGCGCATCCGGGGTCAGGCGCCGAGGTTCCGCATCGGCAGGTCGTGGACCATCGTGGAGACGAAGGAGACGGTCCAGGCGATGGTGACGATGAGGGACAGGACGTAGAGGCCGATGGTGACCCAGATCGGGGCGAGGCCTCGGCCGGGGGCGACGCGGCGGACGATGACGCTGCGGCCGATCACGTAGACGAGGGCGCTGAGGAACGTCCAGGCCCAGTGGAACGGGCGGACGACGCCGATGCGTTCGAGTTCCCGGTAGTCGAGCCAGGAGAAGACGACGCTGAGGGCGTATGCGAGGAATCCGATGCCGACGATCGCGAAGTACATCGGGCCGAACATCCCGAACGGGTTGCCGTAGCTGGTGTAGCCGTGCTCGGTGGCGACGACGTCGAAATGGGGCTGGTAGAACGGCAGGAGGACGAGGCTCACGAACGGGAGCGCGACGACCAGCCAGATGTAGACGTTGTAGATGCGCGCGCCGTCGGCCAGGCGTGGGCGGACCGGGGCGTACGTCTGACCGTATGCGGGCTGCTGGGCGTAGCCGGGCTGCTGCGTGTATGCAGGCTGCTGGGCGTAGACCGGCTGCGGCTGCACCGGCTGCTGCTGCTGTGCCTGCGCCGCGCCCGCCAGCGGCGCGAAGTGCGCCGTCCACTGCGTTCCGTCCCACCAGCGCAGCTGCTGGGCGCCGCTCGGGTCCGGGTACCATCCCGCCGGGACGTGTGCGTCGGTGTTCGTCATGCTCGCGGCTCCGCTCTGCGGCCCGTCGGCCGCCCGGCTCGTATGCTACCGCCGCGTCCTATGGATGCGCCGCACGGCACCCATGCAACCGCTCAGCCGATCCGCGCCTCCACCGCCGTCTCCGGCCGCACGCGCTCCGACTCCGGGATGCCACCGCGGAACGCCAGCCACTGGGCGAAGCGGTCGCCGCGGGCGACGAGTTCCCGGTAGAGGCGGAGGCGCAGGTCGCGGACCGTGGCCGCGTGCCGGGGCACGTCGATCGCGTTGTGAAGCTCGTGGGGGTCGGCGTCGAGGTCGTAGAACTCGTCGATGCCTTCGGGGTTGACGACCAGTTTGTGGTGGTCGGTGCGGAGCATCCGCTGGGCGTACGAGAAATGGTGGCCGTGGAATTCGGCGATCAGCTCGTCCCGCCATCCGTCCGCAGGCTTGCCACTCAGCAGCGGGAGCAGCGACCGGCCCCGGCAGCCTGCCGTCGGCGCCCCTGCCAGGTCGAGGATCGTCGCGGTGAAGTCGAGCAGGTTGACGAACTCCGCACGCCGCCCCGGTTCTCCGCCCGGGATGCTGACGATGCCCGGGATGCGGTAGATGTCCTCGTACATCGCCGGGCCTTTGTCGTTCAGGCGGTGCGCCCCGGTGAACTCCCCGTGGTCGGCTGTGGCGAACACGGCGGTCGTGTCGGTGAGGCCGAGACGGTCGAGCTCGTCGAGGACGCGGCCGTACTGGTGGTCGATCATCGCCACGTATCCCCAGTACACCGCCGTCAGCTTGCGCCACTGCGCATCGTCGAAACTGTCAGCTCCCCAGTACGCGCTGTACGTGCGCTGCACCTCCGGCTTCCCCGCGAAGGTCTCCGACATGGATGCGGGGAGCACCACCTCCGACGGGTCGTAGCGGTCGTACCATTCGTCCGGGAGCAGGTACGGCAGGTGCGGGCCGAAGTAGTGCAGTGACAGCGAGAACGGGCGGCCGTCGTCGGCGAAGCGCCGGAGCATCTCGATGGCCCGGTCGGCGAGGTACGCCTCGAACGTGGCCTCCGTCGGCTGCGCGAGCCTCGCAGCGATCAGGTGGCCCCTGCTGCCGTCGGCCGCGCTGGTGTACACCGGCTCGTGCGCGGCGAAGGGCGGGTATCCGTGTTCGTCGAGCCAGGCCGTGTAGTCCTCGTCGTCGTACGGGTTCAGTGCGCCGGGCAGGTGTCTGCCCTCGAAGCCGTACGCGTCAGGCCCGCGGTGGCGCCCGACGTGCCACTTCCCGACGTGGCCGATCGCGTAGCCTTCGTCGCGCAGCGCTGCCGAGAACGTCGGCAGGCCGTCCGGCAGCTCTTCGCGGTGGCCGGAGTTCCATTCGTAGTTGCTGAGCAGCCCGTGCTCGAACGGGTGCAGGCCGGTGAGGAGGCTGGCGCGCGCCGGGGTGCAGATCGCGCTCGGCGTGTAGCAGCGCTCGAAGACCGTGCCCCTGGCGGCGATGCGGTCGATGGCGGGCGTCTGCACCGTGGGGTTCCCGTAGGCGGGCAGGGTGTCGACGCGGTGCTGGTCCGTCATCAGGAACAGGATGTTCGGACGCGCCCCGCTCACGACGCCGCCCCCATCAGGATGCTGACGGCCCCGAGGATCGCCAGCGCGAGTGCCAGCGCCGCCGTCCCTGCAAGCACGGCGCCCCCGCCCGCGCGCGCCCCGGTGAGCTGCCGGTAATGCTGCAGATACCGCCGGTGCACAACAGCGAGCAGGGCCGCAGACAGCACGACCGCGAGCGCCGACGCGACATACCCCGCGACCCCCAGCTGCCCGGGGAGCACCCGGATGGAGGCGCCGGACAGCACCAGGAACGCGAGGCACGTCCTCCGCCACGCCAGAGCCGTCCGCTCCGGCTGCAGGCCGGCGTCGTAGAGGACGCCGTCGCCCACGGCGGTCACCGCAGCACCACGCCGAGCAGCACGAGCACGCCGACCGCCGCGACCACGAGCGCCAGCGGCAGGGCGGAGACCGGGGCGGGCAGCGGCGTGCCGAGGCGGAGGGCACGCTCTGCGCGCATCCAGCCCAGCCACGCCTGGATCGGGACCACGAGCGCTGCGGCGATGAGGACGATGGATGCGGCCGTCCGCATCCCCTGCTGGAGGCCGAGTCCGAACGCTTCGAGCGCGACGCCTCCGGCGAGCAGGGCGAGCCCGGTGCGCACCCACGCGAGGAAGGTGCGCTCGTTGGCCAGGCTGAACCGCGCATCCGGCTCGCTGCCGTGCGCGAAGACCGCGGACGGGAAGCGGCTCACCGGCTCGCCTCTGCCGCGACCAGGCCCTCCCGGAGCAGCCGGGGTTCCGGCTGGCTCGGGTGCGGTTCGTCGCCGAGGTCGTGCTGCAGCCGCCACAGCTCGGCGGTCAGCTCGTCCCGGATCGTGGCGTATGCCGGGTCGCCCCACACGTTGCGGAGCTCCTCCGGGTCGGCGGCGAGGTCGTAGAGCTCCCACTCCGGCGGGTAGCTGAACCCGGACGAGCCGGGGTGGCCCATCCCGTCGTTGTAGAAGTAGATGAGCTTGTAGCGGTCGGTGCGGATGCCGTAGTGCGCGAGCGCGTGGTGGAACTGGTCGTCGTTCTCGTAGTAGCGGTAGTAGACGGCATCGCGGGTGGGACGGTCCGGCTCTTCGGTCAGCTGCGGGAGGAAGCTGACGCCCTGCATCTCCGGCAGCGCAGGGGTGCCCGCCGCGTCGAGGATGGTCTGGGCGAAGTCGACGTTCGTCACGAGCTGCGTGAGCGGGGCGCCGGGGGCGATCCTGGCCGGGTAGCTCATCAGCAGCGGCATCCTGATGGACTCGTCGTACATGAAGCGTTTGTCGAACCAGCCGTGGTCGCCGAGGAAGAAGCCCTGGTCGGAGGTGTACATCAGGAGGGTGTCGTCGAACTCGCCCCGCTCCCGCAGACGGTCGATGACCCTGCCGACGTTGTCGTCGACCGACGCGACGCAGCGCAGATAGTCCTCCATGTATCGCTGGTACTTCCACAGCGCGGACTCCTCGTATGTGAGCCCTTCCGGCGGGCTGATCTTGAGGTCGTCTGTGGTGAGGTAGTCCGCGATCCGCATGGTGGCGTGGTGCGCGGCCATCGAGCGGGTGCTGTAGTCGTCGGTGAAGGTGCCGGGCACCGGGATGGGGTCGCTGTAGAGATCGGCGTGCTTCTCGTCGGGTTCCCAGGCGCGGTGCGGCGCCTTGTGGTGGATGAGCAGGCAGTACGGGCGGCCGTCGTCGGGGAGCGAGTCGACCCAGTCCAGCGCCAGATCCGTGATGATGTCGGTGGCGTAGCCCTGCACGATCTCGACGCCGTCCTCCGTGAGCACCTGCGGGTCGAAGTACTCTCCCTGGCCGCGCAGCACCGCCCAGTAGTCGAAGCCCTGCGGGTCGTGCCCCTCTCCCTCGCCGAGGTGCCACTTGCCGACGATCCCGGTGTGGTAGCCGGACTCCTTCAGCTGCGAGACGAAGGTGGGGAGGGACGCATCCATCGGGGTGTCGAGGGTGGTGACGCCGTTGACGTGGCTGTACGTGCCGGTGAGGATGGTCGCCCTGCTCGGCGTGCACAGCGCGTTGGTGCAGAAACAGTTGTCGATGCGTCGTCCCGCCGCCGCGATCTCGTCGATGCGCGGCGTCTCGTTGACGACAGAGCCGTACGCCCCGACCGCGTGGGAGGCGTGGTCGTCGGTGAGGATGAGCACGATGTTGGGACGGCGAACGGATGGGCGCATGGGCGGAGGAACTCCCCTTCGATGGGTGCGGCGGGCGCGGAGACAGTGGATGCGCGGGAGGGGCACACGCCGCGCCCCTCCCGCCCGGCGGCTACTCGCCGGCCGTTGTGTAGAGGTCGGCGTCGTAGTAGGAGGAGACCTTCTCGGCTTTCTGCAGCTTGCCCGCCTTGACGAAGTAGTCGCTCATGCCGGTGAACCAGCTGTCGACGGTGCCGTCCTTGGTGAGCTTGTCGAGCTCGGCCGCGGTGAACACCTGGACGTTGGTGGCGTCGGCTTTCACGGTCGACTCGTCCACTTTGAGCTGGGCGGCGACGAGCTTGATCGTCTCGCTGCCGTTCTTCGCCCGGTAGTCCATCGCGTCGCGCAGCACGGCGTTGACCTTCTTGGCGGTCTCCGGGTGCTTGGTGACGAAGTCGACGCCGCCGACGATCGCGTTGGGGAAGCTGACCTCCTTGGCGAAGTCGGCGTCCTTGGCGAGCTCCTTCAGGTCGGGGACCTGCTTCTTGATGGTGTCGATCAGCGGGTACCAGAGCCCGGCAGCATCCACCTGCTTGGAGGAGAACGCGGAGACGATGGTGGACGGGTCCATGGTGACGATGTCGACGTCGGACTTGGACATGCCCGCCTTCTCGAGGGCGAGGGTGAGGATCATGTCGCCCGATGTACCTTCGGCGACGGCGACCTTCTTGCCCTTGAGCTGCTTCATGCTGGTGATGCCCGGCTGGGCGATCACGCGGTCCGCCTTGCCGACGCCGTCGACCGTCAGGATCTTGGCCTGGCCGGAGAACGGCATCCACAGGGCGCCGGGGCCGACGTATCCCACGTCGAGGTCGCCCGTCTTGAGTGCCTGCACCTGCAGGGGTCCGTTGGTGAACGTGCTCAGCTCGGCCTTGAGGCCGTGCTTGGCCCACAGGTCTTCCTTGTCGGCGATGGCGACGAGGCTGGTGCCTGTGTAGTCGCCGATGTAACCGACCTTGACGGTCTCGACCGGGCCTGCGGCCGCTGTGCCGGAGCTCTCACCGGCGGAGGTCGGAGCCGAACAGCCGGCGAGGACGAGCGCCAGGGCGCCGGCGGCAATGCCGGCGAGGGTGCGTGAAATGCGCATAGTGGTACTCCTTCGGGTGGTGGGGAATGTGAGAAGTGGTGCGTCGTGCGTCTGGTGCTGCCGCTCAGTGAGCGACGGGCGTCGGCCTGTCCTGGTGATAGACCGAACGCCAGACCCGGTTGCGCAGGTCTTGGAACTCCGGGCTCAGCCGGACCTCCTCGGTGCGCGGATACGGGAGATCAATATCGACGATGTCGAAGATGCGGCCCGGTCGTGCGGCCATCACCACCACGCGGTTGCCGAGGAACACGGCCTCGTCCACATCGTGGGTGATGAAGACGACGGTCCTCTTCTCCTTCGACCAGGTGTCGAGGAGCTGCTCCTGAAGGTTCACCCTGGTCAGCGCGTCGAGGGCGCCGAACGGTTCGTCCATCAACAGGATGCTCGGGTCGACCGCGTACGCCCTGGCGATGGCGCAGCGCTGCCGCATCCCTCCGGAGAGCATCTTGGGCAGGGCGTCGGCGAACTGGGTGAGGCCGACGAGGTCGATGAAGTGCTGCGCCTTCTCACGCCGCTGGGCGGCCGGCATCCCGGCCGTGCGGAGGCCGAACTCGACGTTCTTCCGCACGGTCAGCCAGGGGAACAGCGCGTACTGCTGGAAGATCACGCCGCGGTCGGGGCTGGGGCCACGCACCTCGGCGCCGTTGACCAGCGCCCGTCCTCCTGTCGGCTGTTCGAGCCCGGCCAGGATGTTCATGAGCGTGCTCTTGCCGCAACCGGACGGTCCGACGATGGTGATGAACTCGTTGTCGGCGATGTCGATGGACACGTCGCCCAGGGCGACGAACTCCTCGCCCTTGAGGTCGAACGTCTTGCGGACGTGCTCGATGCGGATGGTGGGGTTGTCGCTCATCGTCGCTCCTGCCAGCTGGTCAACTTCTTCTCGACGGCCAGGAGGATGCGATCCATCGCCAGGCCGAGCACACCGATCACGATGAGGCCGACGAAGATCGTCGGGAGGTCGTAGTACAACTGCGCCTGCTGCATCCGGTGGCCGATGCCGTTCTGCGCGGCGATCAGCTCGGCGGCCACCAGGGTCGCCCAGGAGGCGCCGAGGCCGATGCGCATCCCGACCAGGATGAACGGGAACGACGCGGGCACGACGATGCGGGCGAAGATCGTCCCGTCGCCGGCGCCGAGCACGCGGGCCGCGTTGATGAGGGTCTTGTCCACATTCACCACGCCCTGGAACGTGGAGACCACGCAGGAGAGGAACGCGGCGAGGAAGATCACCAGGATCTTCGGCTGCTCGCCGATGCCGAGGAGCACGATGGCCAGCGGGATGATCGCCAGCGGCGGGATCATCCGGAAGAACTGCACCCACGGCTCGATCAGCGAGCGCACGGTGGCGTACCAGCCCATCAGGAAGCCGACGGGGATGGCGAGCGCCGTGCCGAGCACGAAGCCGCTGAGCACGCGCAGCAGGCTGGCGCCGACATCCTGGAACAGGCTGCCGTCCGCCGCGAGCTGCCAGCCGCGGATGGCCACGGCGGGCGGGGTGGGCAGCTGGGGCGCGACGAGGGAGATCAGCCACCAGATCGCGATGCCGCCGACGAGCGAGACCACGGTGAGCACCAGGTTGCGATTCGAGCGCTTGCGGCCGGCACGTGCGGCGCTGCGGCTGGCGATGGCGCCGGTGTTCTGCGTCATGGCGGTCACGTCGCCTCACCTCTCCGCCGGGGGGAACGGGGTGGATGGTTCATCGGATCTGTGCTCCTTTGCGGGATCGCGTACGAAGGGATGGTGCAGGTGCCGCCGTGGGAAGCAGCTGCGAGTTGTGGAAGGCGGCGACCAGGGCGCCGAGCGCTCCGGAGTCGTCGCCGAGGCGTGCCCGCCTCACCGAGGGGACGTGGCCGGGCAGACTGAGCGACTCGTGGTGGAACGCCTCTGTCGCGCGCTCCAGGAAGACCGGATGCAGGCCGACGACCTGGCCGCCGAGCACGACCTCGCTCGGGGAGAGCGCCGTGCCCAGGATCGCCAGCGTCCGTCCGACGACCGCGCCGACCGTGGCGAGCAGCCCGACCACGTCCGGATCGCCGCTCCGTGCACGCTGGGCGAGCTCGGCCGCCGAGGCCACCCCGAAGGGATGCGCGGCCGCCGTCAGCGCGCGGAGGGACGCGACCGTCTCGAGGCAGCCGCGCTTTCCGCACGAGCACGGCTCACCGTCCGGCTCGACCGTGACGTGCCCGATCTCGCCCGCGAAACCGGAGCGCCCGGACACGAGGGCTCCGTCGACGACGAGGCCGCCGCCGCAGCCGTCTGCCAGGCGCAGGTAGATGAGGTCTCTGGTGGGCTGGCCGAGCATCCACTCCGCCTCGGCCAGTGCGGCCAGCCTGGTGTTGTTGTCGATCAGGATGGGCGCGTCGAAGCGGGAGGTGAACGCGTCTTCGATCGTCGCCGTGATGAGCGGACCCCCGGCGAGCGTGCGGTGCTCTCCCGATCCCTCCTCCGGCCGCGAGACCGGGCTGGACACGCCGATGCCGATGCCCTGCAGCGCGTCGTAATGGACACCGGTGCTGCGTTCGAGGTCGTCGAGCAGGGCGAGCGCCACCTCGACCCGCACCCGCCACTCCGCGCCGTGCGGGTACTCCATCGACCCGGAGGCGATGATCTCGTGCGACGCGTCGGCGACCGCCACATGCACGGCACGGTGGGTGAAGTCGGCGCCGAGGTGCTGCCCGGCCCGCGGGTCGAGCGCGAGCAGTTCGGCCGGCCGGCCCCTGCCCTCGCGCGAGACGGCATCGGTCTTGGTGACGACGATGGCCCGCGTGTCCAGCAGGCTTCCTGTGATCTCGGAGAGGGTCGTGCGGGAGAGCCCGACGAGCGGCGCGATCTGTGCGCGGCTCATCGCGCCCCTGTCGCGCAGCACGGCCAGCACCCTGTCTTCGTGGGTGCGTCGGATGAGTGCTTGCACTCCGACGGGCGATGTCATAGGTCGACCGTACGAAGCCGGATTTTTTCCGTCAACACTCCGACATAATTCGGCGACAGAAAGTTTCGCCGGTTCGCCTCCCCGACCCAGGGCATCCGGAGTCGGGGCGGCGCACCAGTGCGGCGTCATTGCAGCGTCAGTGCAGCACGCGCGTGACGACCTGATCGGAGCCTGCCCGGTGCACGACGATGGCCACATACCCCGAGCCGCTCGTCGCGTAACTGTGCGTGACCGTGGCGGTGAACGCCGAGTTCAGCGTCATCGCCGCGATATCGGACGTGCGCGCCGCCGTCAGGGTGACCGGCGAACTGGTGCCGTCTCCCCAGTCGACGGTCGCGGTCAGGTCGGCCGCCGCCGCGCCGGGCGCGAGAACGGACACGTCGATGCTCGCGCTGCCTCCCGCAGTCGGCGAGAGCGCGGTCACGCGGGCACCGATCTGCGTCTGCCAGGACACGTCGGCCGTCGGGAAGAAGTTGACGCCCTCGAGCGTCATCCGTCCGCCGAGCATCGAGACCCGGGCGAGGAAGTCGGCCTGGTCGCGGGCCGTCTGCGGTGTCCAGCCCACCTCCGCCGTGGCGAGCATTCGCGGGAAGGAGTAGTACTCGGCCTGGTCGGCTCCGCGGATGAACTCGCCCCAGAATGCGCCCTCGACGCCGAGCACGCTCGCCTCTCCGATGCCGGACACGAACGTCGCAGGGTTCCACGAGTACGCGTTCTGCAGGGTGCACGGTCCGCCGCAGGCCCAGGTCGCCCCGAGCGGCTGCCGGGAGTCCTGCTTCTGCGGGTAGTACGTCTTCGACGCCGGGGACATGATCACCTTCGCTCCCCGCTGGGCGACAGCCGTGCTCGCGGTCGCGCCGTTCCCCGTCCAGAGCTGGATGATCGAGCCGGTCGGCAGGTTCGTCGCGCTGGCCTCGTTCCAGACGATCGGCGTCTTGCCGAGCGACGTCGCCGTCGAGGTCTCCGTGTCGACGAGATCGACGTATGCGGCCGCCGGCGTCGGCGCCTCGTCTCCGCCGACGTGGAGGTACGGGCCGGGGGTCATCGCCGCCAGCTGGGAGAGCACCTGCCCGATGAACTCATCGGTGGCGGGGTTCGCGTTGCCGAGCGAGGTGTTGCCGGTGTTCACGGGCAGCACGGTCTGGCCCGCTGTGAGCGCGGGCATCGACCCTCCGCCGTTCAGCTGCGGGATGGCGTGCAGCGCCGCCCCGGTGTGGCCGGGCATGTCCAGCTCGGGAACCACGACCATCCCGTTCTGCCCCGCGTACGCGACGATGCTCTGGTAGTCGGCTGCGGTGTAGTAGCCGGGAGTGCCGGGATTGCTGCCGGTCGCCGCCGTGCCGTCGAACTGCACGGCGGTGGCGCCGCTGACCCTGGTGAGCGCGGTGTAGTCGATGCCGGACGGGTTGCTCGCGGGATTGGTCATCGCGATGCGCCATCCCTGATCGTCGGACAGGTGCAGGTGCAGCCTGTTGATCTTGAACTGAGAGGCGTGGTCGATGAGCCTCTTCACCTCGGCGACCGTGTAGAAGCTGCGGGCCACATCCACTTCGAGGCCGCGGTAGGCGAATCGCGGGTAGTCGCTGATGGTGACGGGGGGCACGGTCCAGGTCGCGGTGCGGACACTCGGCGCCTCGATCTCCGGCGGCAGCAGCTGCCGGAGCGTCTGGACGCCGTTGAGCGCCCCGGCGGCGGTGTCGGCGCCGATGGTCACCCCGGCCGATGTCGCGGCCAGCGTGTATCCCTCTGCGGGCTGGCCGGCCGGGGCGTTGCCTGCGGCGACCACGACGGTGATCTTCGACGACGCGGTCGACGACGCGACCACCGGGAGCGCGAACCCGGTGGACCGTCGCAGCACCGTCGCGAGCTGGGTCGCAGGCGCGGTCCCCGAACCGGAAGCGACGATCACCGTACCCGCGGTGACGGCGAACGGCGCACCGCTCCCCCTGCTGACGCTCACCGGCTGCGGCACCAGCGCGAGCGCAGAGCGGCCCGGAACCCCATAGACCTCGAACTCGGAGATCGAGTACCCGTAGACGGATTTGCGGGTGATCCCCTGCATCCGGATGTACGACACGGCGCCTGCGGTGTTCAGCTGCACGGTGTCGGTGCGGGCGCAGGTGTCCTGCCCGGTGTAGCTGGCGGCGTTCGTCCAGGTGGCGCCGTCGGTCGAGACCTGCAGACGGTATGCCTTCGCGCACGCGTTCGGCCACGCGATGACGACATGGTCGACCACCGACGGCGTCTGCAGCCGCACTTGGAACCAGGCGTTGTCCTGATACCCGGAGGAGAAGCGTGTGTTCGGATTCCCGTCGATCGCCATCGACGGCTGGAAGTCGGCGCGGTCGAGCTCGACGCTCGATGCGGTGGCGGTGGCTGTCAACGCCAGATTGGTCGGTTCGCTCGGTATGGCATTGGCAGCCGGCGCCTGGGAGACCATCAGGGCCCCCAGCAGCACCAGCGCACCCGCCGCGGCGGTCGTGCGTTTCATGCGTCCTCTTTCGTCGGTGAAAGCCCGGGTCCTCAGCGGGACTCCGGATGCTTCGCGACGATAGGCACGCCGAAAACTTCCGGCAATCGGGCGGCAGAATACGGGTGCGAAATCGGTTCCGTCAGTGCGCCGTGCGATCGGTCAGACGAGCTCCCGCACTGCCACGACCGCCTGCTGAACCACCGCATCCACCGGCGCAGACACGTCGATCGTCACCCCGCGCTCGTCCGCCTCGAGCGGTTGCAGCGTCGCCAGCTGCGAGTCGAGCAGCGTGGTCGGCATGAAGTGGTCCGTGCGGCCTTCCATGCGCGCGGCCAGGACCTCGCGCGTGCCCGCCAGGTGAACGAAGACCGCGCCGGGGGCCTCAGAGGCGATGAGGTCGCGGTATGCGCGCTTCAACGCTGAGCAGGCGATCACCAGGCCGCCGGGGGCGTCCGCCAAGGCACGGCCGACCGCGCGCAGCCAGGGGGCCCGGTCGGCGTCGTTGAGAGGGGTGCCTCCCGCCATCTTGCGTACGTTCTCGATCGGGTGCAGCGCGTCGCCGTCGAGGAAGGGGAGGCCGAGGTCGGCGGCGATGAGGGCGCCGATCGTGCTCTTGCCGGAGCCGGACACCCCCATCACGACGACGCGCGGGTGCTCCCCCAGTGCGCCGCTCACCAGTCGTGCATCGAACCGTCGAGGAGACGGTTGACCGGGAGGTATGCGGCCTCGTACGGGAACGACTGCGCGACGATCTCGTCGTAGTCGACACCGATGCCGGGGGCGTCGCTGGGCTTCAGCATCCCGTCTTCGAAGCTGTACGTGGTGCGGAAGACCTCGTGGGTGGTCGGACTGTGCTGCATGTACTCCTGGATCCCGAAGTTGGGGATGGCGATGCCGAGGTGGATGGCGGCCGCGAGCCCGACGGGTGAGACGTCGGTGGGTCCGTGCACGCCGGACTTGATCTGGTACACCGAAGCGTAATCGAAGATGCGCCGCAGGCCCGTGATGCCGCCGGCGTGCGTGACAGGAGAGCGCACGTAGTCGATCAGCTGCTCCTCGAACAGCTCGCGGTAGTCCCAGATCGTGTTGAACACCTCGCCGATCGCCAGCGGCGTCGTGGTGTGCTCGCGCACCCGGCGGAGCGCCGCCTGGTTCTCGGCGGGGGTCACGTCTTCGAGCCAGAACAGGTCGTACGGTTCGAGGGATTTGCCGAGCTTGGCCGCCTGGATCGGCGTGAGCCGATGGTGCGCGTCGTGCAGCAGCGGCAGCTCGGCGCCGAACTCGTTACGCACCGCCTCGAACACCGTCGGAGCGTGGCGCAGGTATGCGCGGGTGTCCCACGACTCCTCTACGGGCACGGCGCTGCGGCGGGCCGGCTCGTAGTCGTAGCGCGCGTCCGAACCGGAGCCGGCACCTGCCGCCGCATTCTTGCTCGACGCCACCCCGTACACCGACGGCAGGCCCGGGATGCCCGTCTGCACGCGGACAGCACGGTAGCCCTCCTCCAGGTGCTCGGTGATCGAGTCGAACAGTTCGGGCAACTCGGCACCGGATGCGTGACCGTAGACGAGCAGACCCTCGCGGCTGCGCCCGCCGAGCAGCTGATACAGCGGCATCCCGGCGACCTTGGCCTTGATGTCCCAGAGCGCGGTGTCCACGGCGGCGATGGACGCCATCGTCACCGGACCCCTGCGCCAGTACGCGCCGCGGTAGAGGTACTGCCAGGTGTCCTCGATCTGCTGCGCGTCCCGCCCGATCAGCAGCGGCACGACGTGCTCGCTCAGGTAGGCGGCGACTGCAAGCTCGCGGCCGTTCAGGGTCGCGTCGCCGAGGCCGGTGACGCCGTCCTCCGTCGTGATCCTGAGGGTGACGAAGTTGCGGCCGGGGCTCGAGACGAGGACCTCGGCGGAGGTGATTCGCATGTCAGTGTGCTCCTGTCGGTAGCGGTGGTTCGGTGATGGCTCCGGCGCGCAGCTGTGCGATCCGGTTCTGGATGAGGTCGGTCACGGCGCTCTCGCGCGCCAGGTCGGGTGCGAGTGCGGCGAGGACGCCGGCGGCGAGCGCCGCATCGTCGTCCGGAGTAGCGCGCAGGGTCTCCGCGAGGGCGGCAGCTCCCGGGTCGCGCACGTCGGGGCCGAGCAGGTGCAGTGCCCAGGCGGCGAGTGCAGTGGCCTGCGCCTCGCCCGGCGCGCGTCCCGCCGCCAGCCTCGACCGCAGCGGATCCAGGATGCGCGGGCCGAGCTTCTGCGAGCCGTCCGACGCGATCTGCGCGAGCGTGTGCTCGATGCGCGCGTTGCCGAAACGGTCGCGGAGGGCGGCGGTCGCCGCATCCAGCGTCTCGTCCTCGAACGGCAGCTCGGTGCGCGCTTCCGCCCAGAGCCGTTCGAGGTCGGCGGCGATGTCGTCGTCGGCCATCGCCTCCGCGATGGTCTGGTGGCCGCGGAGCAGGCCGCGGTATGCGAGCAGCGAGTGCCCGGCGTTGAGCAGCCAGAGCTTGCGGCGCTCGTACGGCTCGATGTCGTCGACGAACTGCGCGCCGACGGCCTCCCAGTCCGGACGTCCGGCGGGGAACGCGCCGCTCAGCACCCACTCGCTGAACGGCTCGGTGACCACGGGGGCCGCGTCGTCGTAACCGGTGAGGGCAGCCGCGGCCGTGCGATCGGCGTCGGTGGTCGCCGGGGTGATCCTGTCCACCATCGACGAGACGAACGAGACCTCGGACGTGATCCAGTCGGCAAGGCCGGGGTCGACCTGTCCGGCGAGGCCGAGCACGGCCTCCCGCGCCACCTCCCCGTTGCCCGGCAGGTTGTCGCAGCTGACCACGGCGAGCCCGGCGACGCCAGCCGCTCGGCGCGCCCGCAAGCCGTCGACCAGGCGGCCGGGGGCAGTGGATGCGCCCTCCCCCGCCACCAGCGACGCCCGGTCGGCGTCGAGTACCTCCACCGACGGACGGTAGCCGGCCTCGGTGACCGTCAGGGTGATCACCGCGACGGCCGGGTCGGCGACGGCTGCACGCCAACGCTCGGTGTCACCGCCGTCCGCGACGGTGCTCAGCGCATCCACGATGGTCGCAGTGTCGGAGGCGGGGCCGCGCTCGATCAGTGTGTAGACCGCATCCTGGGTCGCGAGCACGCGCGCCGCCTCCGGGCTGCGGCCGGTGAAGGCCGCGATCCCCCAGCCGTCGCCCTGCCCGCCGCGCTCGTTCGCACGCTGGGTGTACCAGGCCTGGTGCGCCCGGTGGAACGCCCCGAGGCCGAGGTGCACGATGCGGACGGGGTGACGCGCTGAGCGCGGCGGCGGCGTCATGCGGTCGCCGACGCCAGGGAGCGGGTGCGGGATTCGACCTCGCGCAGGTAGGCGAGGTTGTCGCGCGTGCGCTCCGCGAGGGGCAGCTCCGTGGAGAAGTCCTCCACGGTGACCCAGCCGTCATAGCCGTAGGTGTGCAGCGCGGTGAAGTACGCCTCCACGTCGCCGGTGCCGGTGCGCAGCGGCGCCCACGCGTGGTGCCAGCGCACGGTGCCGTCCGCCTCCGGCTCGCCCGGCAGCCACGCCGCGTTCTTGACGTGCACGTGCGCGAGGTACGGGCCGAGCAGCTGGAAGGCGGACAGCGTCGCCTCCTGGCCCTCGATGATGAGGTTGCCGAGGTCGTGGATCACACCGACGGTCTCCGGGTCGATGCCGTCGATCAGCCGGAACGCGGCCGACGCCGACGCGGTGATGGTCTCGTGGTGCAGCTCGACCAGCGCCTTCACGCCCAGCTCTCCCGCCCGGGCTGCCGCCCGCTCGACGTCGCGACGGGCGGAGGCGAACAGTTCCCGGTAGTCTCCGGCGTCCGTGCGCGGCATGGTGACGCGCACCTGCCGGGCGCCGAGCGCTGCGGTGGCTGCGAGCATCCTGTCGACGTTCGCGTGGTCGTCGCAGCGCGCGTAGCCGCCGATGCCGGAGAACTCGAGTCCGGCCTCCGCCGTGAGCCGCGCGATCTCCGGCACGGACTCCTCCAGGCCGGTGAGCGGCCAGGTGGAGCGGTTGCCCGCCCAGAAGCCGGCGGGGGTCGCGTCGTCCTGGTCGATGACGCGCCACTCGATCCCGTCCCAGCCCTGGGCGGCGAGCGTCTCAACCGCCTCGGCGAGCGTCCAGTCCGGGGTGGATGCGGTGAAAACCGAGAACTTCATGGCTCAGGCTCCTGTCGTGACGGTGATGTCGTCGAGCGCCCCGGAGAGCACCTCGTCGAACGCGATGGGACGGCCGAGGGTGGCCGACAGGTAGATGGCACGCACGACAGCGAGCGACACGAACGCGTCCTCGACGGTGACGCCCGGCGCGCGGTGCTGCTCGATCGCATCCACCACGTCCTCGTACTGGCGCAGGTGGCCGACGATGAAACGGTCTGCGCCGCGTTCTCCGCCGCGCACCTCGCTCGCGTCGACGAGCTCCGCCGCCCTGTTCACGACGCTCGCCCCTGTCGGGTCGAACGCCGCGGGGTCCGCGGTGCCGAAATACTCCAGCTGGTCGTCCTCGATGATCGCCGACCCGCGGTCGCCGAGCACCTGAAGACGCACGGAACCGCCCGGATACGCGGCGGTGGTCGCGTGCACGACGGCGAGCGCGCCGGACTCGAACCGCACCGTCGCGACGGCGATGTCCTCCACCTCGACGCGCTCGTGGGCGAGCAGCGCCGTCTGGGCGACGATCTCGACAGGACGGCCCAGGAACCAGACCAGCAGGTCGACGGTGTGGACGCCCTGATTCATCACCGCACCTCCGCCGTCGAGCTCCCAGGTGCCCCGCCACTGGCCGGAGTCGTAGTAGTCCTGACTGCGCCACCAGGCCACGGATGCGATACCGCTGGTCACGCGGCCGAACGCGCCGCTGTGGGCGGCGTCGGCGACCACCACGGAGGCCGGATCGAAGCGGTGCTGGCTGATCACCGAGACCACCAGTCCGTTCCGCTCCGCCTCGCGCGACAGCTCCAGGATGCGCCTGGCCCGCGCCATCGACACGTCCAGCGGCTTCTCGATCACCACGTGCTTGCCCGCGGCGAGCGCCTCCTCGGCGAGCTGCACGTGCAGTCCGCTGGGGGTGCAGATCACGACGATGTCGACCGGTGCTCCCGCCACGGCGGCGGGCAGGGTCTCGAACTCGGCAGGCCGCTGCACGCCGAACTCGGACACGATCTGGTCGGCGAGCGCACTCGCGGCGGCGGGGACCGCATCCACCAGGGCGGTGATCGCGAGGTCGGGGTGCCGGGCGATGGCCCTGGCGTGGTTGAGTCCGATGATGCCGCAGCCGACGATGGCCACGTTCAGGCGAGCGCTCATACGAGCTGCACTCCAATCTGGTCGGTGAGGCGGCGGAACGCGCGGCCCGCGCGGCCGAACGCCTCCGGTCCGGAGAAGCCGCCCATGTTATTCACGTCGGCGAGGTGGGGTTCGAGCGAGGCGAAGCCGGTGTACCCGTCGTCGCGCAGGGCGGTGAGGGTGGCGAGGAGCTGGCCATCGCCCTCCCCGGCGGGGGTGACGTCTCCGGTGGCGCTGAGAGCGTCCTTCACCTGCAGGTACTCGAGGTGCGGCCGGAGCATGGCGTATCCGTCGTCGAACGGATGCGCGACGCCGACCTGCACGAAGTTCGCGCTGTCCCAGGCGAGCCGGAGGTTCGGCGATGCGACCGTCTCGACGATGTCGAGGCAGCGCTCCGGGGTGTCTCCGTAGATGTCCTTCTCGTTCTCGTGCAGCAGCACGACGTCCGCGGCCTCCGCCGCGTCCGCGAGGGCGCGCATCCGGAGCATCACGTCGTCGCGGATGCTCTCGACCGCGACGCCGTCCCCGTAATAGAAGGAGAACAGGCGGATGTAGCGCGTGCCGAGGCGATGCGCTGCTGCGATGGCACGGCCGAGACGTTCGACCTCGTGCTCGACGGGGAGGGACACATCCACTTTGCCGATCGGGGATGCGATGGCCGAGACGCCCATCCCCCGCTCGGCGAAGACGCCGGCGAGCCGATCGAGCTGCTCGGCGTCGAGGTCCACGATGTTCACGCCCCAGGCGCTGCGCACCTCGATGTGGTTCGCGCCGAGTGCCTGCAGCACCGCGACCTGCACGACAGGGTCCTGATCGATCTCGTCGCCGAAGCCCGACAGGGCCCAGCTCACTGAATTCTGAGCGTTCTGGCTCACTTCACTCCTCCAGAGGTCAGGCCACCGACGAGGTAGCGCTGGAACACGAGGTACAGCACGACCACCGGCACGGCACAGATGAGGGACGCCGCCATCATCTGCCCGTAGAGCGGGACCGCGCCACCCTCTTGCGTCGCCCCGAAGACCTGCAGCGCCACGGCGGCGGTGCGGGTCTCCGGGTTGGTCAGCACGGATGCGAACAGCACGTCGTTCCAGCCGAGCAGGAACGCGAAGATGCCGGAGACGACGATGCCCGGCCAGCTGAGCGGCACCACGATGCGGGTCAGGATGCGCCACGACGACGCACCGTCGATGCGCGCCGCCTCCTCCAGCGCCTTGGGCAGGCCGCGCAGGTAGGTGACCATGACCCAGGTGGAGAACGGGAGCGCGAACGTCAGGTAGGTGATGAACACCGCCCAGCGCGTCCCGATGATCTGCACGCCGAGCAGGCTGGCGGTCGACGAGAACAGCACGAACACCGGGAGCAGCATCAGCGTTCCGGGGATCGACTGCAGGCCGAGGAGCCCGCGCAGGAAGGTCAGGCGCCCGCGGAAGTCGTAGCGGACCAGCACGTACGCCGTCGCGACGGCGAGGAACGCGCAGACGATGGCGACAGCCACGCAGACGATCACGCTGTTCATCAGGCCGGTGCCCAGATCCACCGTCGTCCACACCTTGAGGTAGTTGTCGAGGTGTAGCTCGGTCGGGAAGAACGCTCCCCCGGCGACGGAGACGTCGGAGTTGACTGACGCGAACAGCATGTAGAGCACGGGGCCGAGCACGATCACCAGCAGCACCGTGATCACCACGACGAGCAGCGGCCGAGGGAGCAGGCGGGTGATGTCGGCCGAGGACGGCTTGACGGCGGTCATCGTTGTTCCTCTTCCCCAGAGTCGAGTTTCACGGCCCGCAGGTAGATGAACAGCGGGATCGCGATGAGCACGAGCGAGCAGATCGCCATGGCGGCACTCAGGCCGAAGCGGAAGCTCTGGAAGCTGGTGACGTAGGTGAGCACCGGCAGAACGTCCACATCCTGAGGGGCGGGGACGCCGAACAGCACGAACGGCAGCGTGAACGCGTTGATGTTGTGCAGGAACGCGATGATCAGCGCCAGCAGGATCGGACCGCGCAGGTACGGCAGGATCACCGAGCGCAGCTTGATCCACCAGGTCGCGCCGTCGATCGCCGCCGCCTCGTGCACCTCGTGGTCCACGGACTGCAGACCGGCGAGCACGAGCAGGTAGAAGAACGGCCACGACGTCCAGATCTGCACGACGATCAGCGACCAGTAGCTGAGAGGGCCGTTGAGGAACAGCCCGGTGTGGATGCCCATCCCGCCGAGAACGGAGTCGACGACGCCGCCCGGCTGCAGCATGGTGCGCCAGAGCGTGCCGACCACGAACGCGGGCAGCACGTACGGGATGAGGAAGAGCGAGCGGACCAGCGCACGGCCGCGGAACTTGTTCTGCGTCGCCAGGGCGGCCGCGAGGCCGATCGGCATGGTGACGACGGCCGCGATCAGCGCGAACGAGACGCTGATGCCGATGGAGCGCAGCAGCGACGACGACGTGATCGCCTCGACGTAGTTCTGCAGGCCGATGAACGGCGCTTGCAGCCAGCTCTGCAGCGTGTACTGGTCGAGGTCGAGGGAGGACATCACCGCGGCCACGATCAGCGGCACCACGATGATGATGAGCATGAGGATGCCGCCGGGCAGCAGCATCCAGAGCGGCCGGTTGCGCTCGTACTTGCGCTTGCGGCGGGGGCTCTCGGTTCGGCCGGGGCGGCCGCCCGCGGGGGTGGACCCCGCGGGCGAACCGCTCTCGTGGCCGGTCGCGCCTTCCGGCGCGGCCAGGGTGGAGTTGGACATGATCGGTCCCGGCTACTTGGCCTTGTTCAGCGAGCTCTGCGCGGCGTCCTGCGCCGTCTTGAGCTTGGCGTCGAGGTCGGAGGACGAGACGGAACCGCTCGACAGCGACGGGATGGACTGCACCACCACGTTCGTCAGCGCGAGCTGGGTGTCGCCCCACGCCCCGCTGAACGGGGTGCCGTACGCCTTGGTGCCGGCCTCCAGGATGGGGGCGATCAGCGCGTTGCCGTCTTCGATCTGCTTGGCGGCGTCTGCGTTGGTCGGCAGGTCTCCGAACGTCTTGGTGTACTTCACCTGGTTGTCGGCGCTCGTGAGCATCTTGACCAGGGCAAAGGCGAGATCCTGGTTCTTCGAGTACTTCGCCACGACCATGTTGTCACCGGAGATGATCGTCGCGGCGGCCTTGCCGTCGCTCGGCAGCTTGGTGGCTCCCGGCGGGATGGTCGGCATCACTGCGTACGCGTACTTGCCTGCGACGCCGGACTTGTCGAGCGAGACCTGCGAGGACGACGACACCATCGGCAGGAATGCGGCCTTGCCATCGGCGAAGGCGGCGACGGCCTGGGCGTTCTTCCACCCGATCGAGGCGGGGTCGACCACCTTGTCCTTGGTGAGCCAGCCGAAGTACGTCTCGTACGCCTTCTTCACGGCGTCGTCGTCGATCGTCGCCTTCTTGCTCTTCAGATCCAGGATGGTGTTTCCCTGCTGCATCGACATCGCCCAGACGAACTTCCACGGGTCGAAGCTGTCCGCGTATGCAATCGCCATGCCGTGCACGTCACCCGTGGTCAGCTTCTTGGCCTGCTCGGCCAGTCCGTCCCAGGTGTCGGCCGGCTTGTCGATGCCCGCGGCCTTCAGCAGATCCTTGTTGTACGCCAGGACGAACGGGCGGCTGAGGAACGGGATGCCGACCTCGTTCTTCTCATCCGGTCCGGAGATGCCGAGGGTCGCGGGGACGAAGCGGTCCCGGCCACCGACCTTCTTCCAGTCGTCGTCGGTGAGCTTCACGAACGCACCGGTGGAGTACGCGGTGGGAGTGAAGGTGGTGCCGAGGTCGTAGATGTCCGGACCCTGGCCGCTCAGCACCGAGGTCTGGATCTTGGTCAGCTCGTCGTTCGCGGAGGCGAAGGTCTCGAACTTGACCGTGGCTCCCGTCTCCTTCTCGAACTGAGCCGAGACATCCTTGAACCACTGCTGCTGTTCGGTCGGATAGAGCGAGTTGGCGGCGATCATGACGTCGAGGGTCTTGCCCTTGCCGTCGACAGGGCCGGAGGTGGAGGAGTTGGTGCTCCCCGACGAGGAGCAGCCGCTCAGGGCCAGGCCGATGACGGCCAGCCCGGCGACCGCGCCGAGCGCGATGCGAGATCTCATTCGTGACTCTCCTTTGAGACAGGGACGTGAGTTGTCAGCACCCTCTGCTGGTGCACGGAGGATGGTTGCTGAGGACTCTAGGCACCACGGCAATGTTGCTGCAACCGATTGCCAAAAATTGCCATCGTGTGCTGAGATGGCGTCATGCAACCTCTCGCCGGAGCGGGGTCGGATCGCCCAGCCACCCTCGCAGACGTGGCCGCCGTCAGTGGCGTGGCCACCTCGACGGTCTCCCGCGCGCTCTCCAATCCCGGCCGCGTGAACGCTGCGACGCGCGAGCGCATCGAGGAGGCGGCGCGCGCGCTCAACTACGTGCCGAACTCGCAGGCCAGAGCGCTGACCAGCGGCAAGACCAGAGCCATCGCCGTGCTCGTCTCCGATGTGACCAATCCGTTCTACTTCGGCATCATCCGCGGAACGCAGCAGCAGCTGAAGGCCGCCGGATACACGCAGATCCTGGTGGACACCGAGGAGTCGGACGAGCTCGAGGACGGGATGCTGCACAAGCTCCGCCGCTCGTTCGACGGCGCCATCCTCGCCGCCTCCCGTCTCACCGACCGCCGGCTCACGGTGCTGGCCAACGACATCCCGCTGGTCGCGATCAACCGGCAGACGCGGGGCGTCCCGCACATCTTCATCGACACTCCGAGCGGCATCGAGCAGGCCGTCGGCCACCTCGTCTCCCTCGGGCACACGCAGCTCTGCTACGCGTCCGGACCGGAGACCTCTTGGTCGAACGAGGGCCGCTGGCGGGCGATGGTGCGCGCCGCAGAACGCTACGGCGTCACGGCCACCCGGCTCGGACCGTTCTCGCCCCGGCAGTACGCGGGAGCAGCGGCGGCAGACGCCGTGCTGCACGCCGGCGTCACCGCGTGCATCGCCTTCAACGACCTCCTCGCCATCGGGATGCTCGCCCGGTTCCGCGAGCGCGGCATCGACGTCCCCGGCGACGTCAGCATCGTCGGCTGCGACGACATCTTCGGCGCCGACTTCTGCAACCCACCGCTCACCACCCTCACCGCACCCATCGAGCAGGCCGGCCGCACGGCCGTGTCGATGCTGCTCGCCCGTCTCGACGACCAGAGCACGATCGGGATGCGCCAGGGAGCGACGCTGCCCACCCACCTCACCGTGCGGTCGTCCACCGGACCCGCACGGGAACCGAAAGGACGCCGATGACGACGCTCGCCCCCCATCCAGACCGCCTGTTCCCGGCCGATCCGGCCGAGCGCGACCTGGCACGACGCCTGCACGCCGCCGTCGCGGACGCGCCCATCGTCTCCCCGCACGGTCACGTCCCCGCCGCGATGCTCGCCGACGACACCCCGTTCGGCGACCCGTCGGCGCTGCTGATCACGCCCGACCACTACGTGACCAGGATGCTGCACGCCGTCGGCGTCCCCCTCGACGACCTCGGGCTCTCCCGCAACGGAGCGGCCCCCACCGCATCCGGCCGGGAGATCTGGCGGAGGCTCTGCGAGAACTGGGATGCGTTCCTCGGCACGCCCGTGCGGTTCTGGTTCGAGTCGGAGTTCAGCGACGTGTTCGGCCTCACCGAGCATCCATCGGCCGCCACCGCCGACGCACTCTACGACCAGCTCGCCGAGACCCTGACGCGCCCGGAGTTCCGCCCACGCGCGCTGTTCGACCGGTTCCGCATCTCGGTGCTGGCGACCACGGACGACCCGGCGGACGACCTGGCAGCGCACCAGCGCCTCCGCGACGACCCGACCTTCACCGGCCGCGTGGTCCCCACCTTCCGCGCCGACCGCTACACGCACCCGGACGAGCCGACCTGGCGCGGCCGCCTGGATGCGCTGGCCGCCCGCGCAGACATCGACACCTCCACGTACCCCGGCCTCCTCGCCGCGCTGCGCGCCCGCCGCCAGGCGTTCATCGCCGCCGGCGGCACCGCGACGGACACCGGCGTGATCGACGCGGGCAGCGAGCCGCTCTCCGAGGCGGAGGCGTCGCGCATCCACCTGGCGGCGCTCGACGGCAGCCTGACCGCCGCGGAGGCCGTCGCCTACCGCAGGAACATGCTCTACCGCCTGGCCGAGATGGCCGCGGAGGACGGCCTGGTGATGCAGCTGCACCCCGGCGTGATCCGCAACCACCACCGCCCGACGTTCGACGCGTACGGGCCGGACACCGGCCACGACCTGCCGGCCGTCGGCGGCTTCACCGCTCCGCTCACACCGATCCTGCGCGACTTCGGCACCAGCTCGACCTTCCGGATCGTGCTGTTCACGGTGGACGAGACGACGTTCTCCCGCGAGATCGCGCCGCTCGCCGGGTTCTACCCGACGGTCTACGCCGGCGCTCCGTGGTGGTTCCTCGACACCCCCGCCGCCATCCTCCGCTATCGCCAGGCCATCACGGACAGCGCTGGCTTCACCAAGACCAGCGGCTTCATCGACGACACCCGCGCGTTCTGCTCCATCCCGGCCAGGCACGACATGTCCCGCCGAGTGGATGCGTCGTTCCTGTCCTCCCTCGTGGTCACGCATCAGCTCAGCGAGGAGGACGCGTTCGCCATCGCGCACCGGCTGGTGGACGACATCCCGCGGGCCACGTTCCGGCTGGGCTGACCGGGTCGGCGCGCGCCCGCTCCGGCAATCTCCTCTCGCCATCGGGGAGTTATCTAGCTAAGCTAGTTAAAAGCCGATCTAGCGAGGCGATCATGTCGAAGAAGCATACGGAAGCGCTGGTCGTGGAGTACGACCGCAACGGCGACGCGAGCGAGCTGCAGTTGCGGAGGCGCCCCCTCTCGCCGCCCGGAGCCGGGGAGGTGATGGTCGAAGTCATCGCATCCGGCATCAGCCACATCGACGGCTTCATCCGGAGCGGCACGGAGACCGAGTGGGACGAGCCGTTCCCGCGGAAATCGGGGAGCGACTTCGCCGGGATCGTGGTGGAGGCCGGACCGGACACCGCCGGGTTCCCCGTCGGGTCCGAAGTGATCGGGCACGTGCGGACGGGAGCGCACGCCACCTACCTGGTCGTGCCGGTCGCAGCCCTGGTCCCCAAGCCCAAGGGCGTCGGCTGGGAGGCGGCCGGCGGGCTGTACCTGTCCGGCGCCACGGCGCTGGACACCTTGGACGAACTCCGCGTCGGGCGAGGGGACGTGATCGTCATCTCGGCGGCGGCCGGAGCGGTCGGGAGCGTGGAGGCCCAGCTCGCCAAACGTGCGGGCGCGCGCGTCATCGGGACCTGCGGTGACCGGAACTTCGACTACCTCCGTCAGCTCGGCATCACACCGGTGCGGTACGGACCAGACATCCAGGACCGCATCCACGAGGCGGCGCGCGGAGCGCAGGTCACCTGCTTCGTCGACAACTTCGGTCAGGACGGCCGCGACCTCGCGAACCTCCTCGGCGTCCCTGCCGCGCGCTACCGGTCGAGCGACGAGCGGCGCGACACCGAGCTGCGGCTGCTCGGCGACGACCAGGAGGCGGTCGAGCACGGCACCCGCCAGCTGCAGCGGCTCGCGCAGTACGCGGCCGACCGCGCCTTCACCCTCCTCATCTCCGGGTTCTATCCGCTGGAGGCCATCGCGGACGCATACGCGGACCTGCAGCACCTGCACGCGAGAGGAAAGGTGGTGCTGGGCACGCATCCGGTGACGCGGTACACCTCCCTCAAAGCGCGCGACGTGCAGGAGTCCCGTGCGTGAGGGGGTGGTCCTCGATCAGGATGGCGGGGCGTCCAGCAGCGTGAGGAGCCGGGTGGTGGTGCCCCAGGTGCGCACGGTCATCCGCTTGAACACCGGCATGGCCAGGAGCCGCTGGACGCGGGTCTTGGTCGCCTGCGCCTTGACGCGCGAGAAGTAGAGGACGCCGGAGCCGGGCGTCATGGTGTCGACGCCCTCCCGCAGTTCGGGAAGCTCCGCCATCACCTCGTCGGCGGTCAGTGGATGCTTGAGGAAGTAGACGTCGCTGCGCAGGTCGGCGGAGCCGTGCCCGGGAGGGGCATCGGCGACGATCGCCGCCAGCTCGTCCCTCGACCGGAGGATCACAGGGATCTCCGTGCCGAACCGCTCCTGCAGCATCGACTCCAGCGCCGCCTCGAGGGCAGGCCCACCAGACGCGGCGCTCACGTCGGTCGAGAACAACACGTTGCCGCTCTGGATGTGCGTGCGCACGTCCTCGTATCCGGCCTCGCGGAAGCTCGCGGCGAGCGCATCCATCGCGACCGGGTTCGTGCCGCCGACGTTGATCCCGCGGAGCAGTGCGACATATCCGGGCATGTGGTCATGATGGCACCGGCGCGGCCGTCGCGGCGAGCTCTTCCAGGTAATCGCGCCAGGTGCGCCCTCCGCGCAGCGCGCCGTCGCCCGCCAGGTTCTCGCCTGCCCGGTATGCGCGACCGACCGCCCCGGGGATGCGGATGGGCAGGCGCGCCCGGGTCTTCCGGCCGTTCGCCGCGGCGTACGCCTCCGCCAGCTGACGGATGTCGAGCACCTCCGGCCCAGCGATGTCGGCGACGCGTCCGGCCGGCTCTGCGAGCGCGAGTTCGGCGAGGCGGCCGGCGACCGCATCGACATCGACGGGCTCGAACCGCAGACCGCCGGGGGAAGGGAGCAGCGGCAGCTTCGCCATCCCCCGCACCACGGGGAGCACGAAGTCGTGCAGCTGCGCCGCGCGCAGCACCGTCCACGGCACGGCGGAGCCGGCGATGATCCGCTCGGCTTCCGCCTTGGCGCGGAAGTATCCGATCGGCATCCGGTCGGCGCCGACCACCGAGATGAGGAGCAGGTGCCGCACTCCCGCATCCCGGGCGGCGGTCGCCACGTTGCGCGCTGCGACGTCGTCGCCCTTCGCGCCTCCTGCGAGGTGCAACACCACCTCGACGCCGTCGAACGCCGCGGCGAGTCCGGCGCCGCCGACGGTGTCCGCTTCGACATGCTGGACTCCTGGCTCGTCGGTGCGCGGGTGGCGGGAGAGCACCCGCACCTCGTGACCGGCGGCGTTGAGCAGGGGGACGACGCGGCTGCCGATGGTGCCGGTGCCGCCCGTCACGAGCAGGGGAGCATTCATGGATGTCTGCCTTTCATGTCACATCCGAGGGCGATCCCTCGTCGACATACCGACGATCACGACCGAGGAGATGTGACATGACCGACCAGAAATTCCTGGCGAGGCGATTCGAGACGCAGCGGCGGCGGCTGAAAGCCATCGCGATCCGCCTGCTCGGCTCCGACGCAGACGCCGACGATGCCGTGCAGGAGACCTGGCTCAGACTCGCACGCACGGACGTCGCAGGCATCGACAATCTGGAGGCCTGGCTGACCACAGTGGTCTCCCGGGTGAGCCTCGACATGCTGCGCGCCCCGCGCCGCCTGCGCGAACGCTCCTGGCAGGTCGAACCGTGGCGGGACGAGCCCGTCGCCGTCGAGCTCGACCCCGCGGAGCTGGCGGAGGAGAGCGACCGCATCAGCACCGCGCTGCTGGTCCTGCTGGAAACGCTGTCGCCCGCCGAGCGCATCGCCCTGGTGCTGCACGACGTCTTCGGCCAGTCGTTCGATGAGATCGCGACGGTGCTCGACAAGACGCCCGCCGCCGCGAGACAGCTCGCCTCCCGGGCACGGCGCCGCGTGCGCGGTGCGGAGGAGCCTGCGCATCCGGAACGCGGGCGTACGCGGCAGGTGGTGGATGCGTGGCTCACGGCCGCCAGCACCGGCGACCTCACCGCGCTGCTCTCCCTGCTCGACACGGGAGCGGTGCTCCGCGCCGACTACGGAACCAGCACGCAGCTCGTCGAGGGCGCGCAGTCCATCGCGGAGCAGGCCGTGCTCTCCGGCCGCCTCGCCGCGCACTCCACGCCGATCGTGATCGGCGGCCGACCGGGCGTCGCCGCCGTGCTGAACGGCGTGGTCGCCTCGATCATGGCGTTCGACATCGTCGGGGACCACATCGTCGGCCTCGACGTGCTGGCCGACCCGGCCCGCCTGGCGGAACTGGATGTGCTGGGCGCGCTCGGCGGCTGAGCGGGACGGCGGACCGGGCGAGACCGCTGACACACGGTCTCGCCCGGTCTACAGTTGCCTCATGAAACGCAGTTGGCCGTTCGTCGTGCCTGGCGCGATCCTGGGCATCGTCGGACTGGTGTGGACACTGCAGGGGCTCAACGTGCTGCGCGGTTCGGCGATGAGCGGGTCGCCGCTCTGGGGAACCGTCGGCCCGATCCTGCTGGTCGTGGGGCTGGCCCTGATCGTGTTCGGCCTCGTCCGTCGCCGCCGGGCGCGGTGACCGATCCTGGCCCGTCAGCGGAAACGTGTGACCGGTCGCGGGATGCGGCCGATAGTTCCCGGTATGCGCACAGCGATCGGGATCCTCCTCGGAGCCGTCGTCGCTGCGGCCGCGCTGGCGACGACACTCGCGACACCGTCGGCGCCCCGCGCGGCCACGGCGTCGACGGCATCGGCCTCTCCGTCGCCGACCGCTGCACCGACGCCGTCTCCCTCCCCGTCCGCCGCAACCGCTGCGTTCGGGAAGCGGCTCTACCTCGACCCGTACAGCGACGCCCGCCGGGTGGCCGATCGGTTGACGGCCTCCGGCGATACCGCCACCGCCGCCATGATCGAGCAGATCGCGAGCCAGCCGACGGCCGTCTGGCTGGGTGAGTGGTACAGCCCGGCCATGCTGGACACCGTGATCCAGCGGCATCTGAAGGCCGCGGCCGCGCAGGGGGCGACCCCGGTGTTCGTCACATACGCCGTGCCCGATCGCGACTGCGGAGGCTACTCCGCGGGTGGCCTCACGCCGGCGACCTATCTCGACTGGAACCGCCGGGTTGCGGCAGCGCTCAGCGGAAGCAGGGCGGTCGTCCTGATCGAGCCGGACTCACTCTCCATGCTGCCGAGCGCGAAATGCGCCGGGGTCGCCGACGTGAGGCTGCCCCTCATCCGTTCGGCTGTCGGGATTCTGGCCGCCGCCGGGCTGAGCACCTACCTGGACGGCGGAAACGCCCGCTGGCTGACCCCGGATGTGCAGGCGGGATACCTCACCTCGGCCGGCATCGCGCAGGCGACCGGCTTCTTCACGAACGTCTCCAATTTCGACACGACGCAGTCCGAGCGCACGTATGCGGGCAAACTGTCGTCGAGGGTCGGCTGGAAGCACTTCGTCATCGACGTCTCCCGGAACGGCAACGGCTGGACGGGCGGCTGGTGCAACCCTCCGGGCGCAGCCCTCGGCCAGAACCCGCAGATCACGCAATCCCCGACGTCCAAACTCGACGCCCTGCTCTGGGTGAAACATCCGGGCACGAGCGACGGCCAGTGCAACGGCGGCCCGGCGGCGGGCGCCTGGTTCGAGAGCGGCGCGGAGGCGCTGGTGCGCGGCCGCGGTCAGTGACCGGTCGAAGCGGCGGACGACAGTAGGGACGCGAGCCGCTTCTTCTTCCGGTTCTCCGCCGCGATCCACGCGATGTCCGGCTGTGCGGTGTCCAGGGCGATGAAAGCGGGGATGCCCGCTCCGGGGTCGGCGGCGACCGCGACGCTCCAGCAGTAGCCGAGCGCCTGCCGCAGGGTCCGCGCATCCGGTTGCTTGCGACGGTCGTCCGGCAGGGCGGCGAGGCGGGCCGTCGCGGTGCGGCAGGCGTCGACGGCGGCGGCCGCCGCCTCCGGTGCGCGCAGCAGTCTCGGTTCGCACAGCGCGGCGACCGCTGCGCGCTGCACCAGCGGGTCACCGTCCTCCACCCACCGCCGCACGATCGCGATCAGCTCCGGCAGCGCCCGGTCGCCCAGGTGCTGCAGGCCGATCGCGACCCCCTCGCGCACCCGCCACCGCTCGTCCGCCGCCAGCTCGCGCGCCGCCTTCTCGTCGGCCGGGTCGTCTGCCCGCGCTCCCAGCGCGGCGGCCGCGCACATCACCGGATACTCGCCGCCGGACGCGAGGAGCACCTCCACCGCCTCCCGGTCGGCGACCTTCGCCACCGCATCCGCCAGCGGAAGGTTGGCGCGGGGACCGGGAAGACCCGAATGCTCCTCGAGGTATCGGGGCCATTCCGGCTTCCCGAGTTCCTGCAGCTCCCCCACCCAATCCTCAGCGCGCATGGCCAGAGCATAGCGGTGGGGGTCTCTCAGCCGAGCGCCGCCCGTAGTTCAGCGGCGGTCGCCTGCGCGCCCGTCCCTCCGCGCCCGCGCACGGACAGCGATCCGGCGGCAGCGGCCCAGCGCAGTCGCTCCTCCTCGGTCGCGATTCCTCCGAGCATGGCCGCGAGGTAGCCGGCGTCGAAGCTGTCGCCCGCCCCCGTCGTGTCGGAGACCTCCACCACGAGTCCGGGAGCGGTCGCGGACTCCTCGCCGTCGTCGAACGCGATCCCGCCGTCCGCTCCGGCCTTCACCACCACCCGGCAGCCGAGCGCGGACAGCCCGGAGGCCGCGACGCCCAGGTCGGTAACCGGATGCCCCAGCACGGCCGAGCCGATCGCGAGTGCTTCCTCGCGGTTGGGCAGGAAGACCGCGACGCGGCTGAGCACGTCCGCGAGTCCGTGCCAGTTCTCCGCCGGGTCCCAGTTCGTGTCGATGCTGGCCGTGATGCCCTGCGCCGCGAGGTCGTCGAGCAGGGCGGGCAGCTGGGCGGCGAGGCCCGGCTGCAGGAAGTACGACGCGACGTGCACGTGGCGTGGGCGCAGCGCGGCGACCGCGGCAAGGACCGCCTCCGGAGTGAGCGACGGGATGGTGCCCGGAAGCGTCAGGATCGCCCGGTCGCCCGGCTCGGAGAGCACGACGGACAGCCCGGTCGGCACGGCGGGATCCGTCGCGACGGCCGTGTCGCCCACGCCGGCCTCGCGCAGCCGATCGCGCACGAACGCGCCGAACTGGTCGTCGCCGACCACCGCGGCGAGTGCCGTGCGCATCCCGAGTCTCGCCAGCCCGCAGGCCACGATCGCCGCGCTGCCGCCGAGCAGCAGGTCGGCGGAGTCGAGCAGCTGCTCCGCCTGGCCGAAGCGGGGAACCGTGTCGCCGGTGAGCAGCAGGTCGGGGTTGGCGTCCCCCACCACGAGCACATCGACCGGTGGATGCCCGGCGCTCACCCTTTCAGCCCGGAGAACGTCATGGTCGCGATGAACTGGCGCTGCGCGAACAGGAAGAACAGGATCAGCGGCAGCGTGGCGATCACGTTGCCCGCCATGATCAGGCTCCAGTCCGTCTGGTGCGCTCCCTGGAAGTTCGCGATGCCCAGCTGCAGGGTGAACGACGACTGGCTGTTGATCGCGATGAGCGGCCAGACCAGGTCGTTCCAAGCGCCGAGCAGGGTGAAGATCGCGAGCGTGGCGAGCGCTGGACGGGCGAGCGGCAGCACGATCCTGAAGAAGATCTGCCAGCGGTTGCAGCCGTCGATGGCTCCCGCCTCCTCCAGCTCGGCGGGCAGGCTGAGGAAGAACTGCCGCATCAGGAAGATCCCGAACGCGGTCGCCAGCCACGGCACGATCGCCGCGCCGAGCCCGTTCAGGAGTCCGAGCTTGGCGAACAGGATGTAGGTGGGGATCATCAGCAGCTGCGTCGGGATCATGATGGTCGCGAGGATCATCAGGAAGCCGAAGTTGCGCCCGGCGAACTTCAGCCGGGCGAAGCCGTATCCGGCCAGCGAGCAGAGCACGATGTTGGAGACGATCGCGGTCGCGGACACGATCACCGTGTTGCCGAGCCAGAGCAGGATGTCCGTCTGGCCGAACAGCTTCACGTAGCCGTCGATGGTGAAGTGCGACGGCACGAACGGCGGAGGGAACGCCACCAGCTCTTTGGCCGGGGAGAACGACGCTAGCGCCATCTGCAGGAACGGCACCAGGAACAGGATCGCGATCGGGAACAGCACGAAGTGCCACCCGCTCATCTTCGTGCGCTTGCCTGCGCCGCGCGTGGTATCCCTCGCCACCTGGTCGGAGGCCTGGGAGACCTCGTCGAGAATCGTCGCCATCAGAACGCCTCCGAACCGCGGCGCCGCTGGAAGATCACGACACCGATCGTGATGAGCAGGGTGGCCGCGAACAGCACGTACGCGGCGGCCGAGCCGTAGCCGAACTGCAGGGCGTGGAACGCCTTGTCGTACAGGAAGTAGACGATCGTCCTCGTCGCATCCAGCGGCCCGCCGCGCGTGGTGGTGTACACCAGGTCGAACAGCTGGATGGCCTGGATGGTCTGCCAGATGCAGACGAACACCGTCACGGGGGCCAGCTGCGGCCAGACGATGCGCCAGAACGTCTGCCACGGGTTCGCGCCGTCGATGCGCGCCGCCTCGATGAGGTCGGCAGGCACATCCTGCAGCGCGGCCAGGTAGATCACGGTGGTGAACGCCGCGGAACCCCAGAGCGACATGATCGCGATCACGAGCATGGCCTGGTGCGGGTCGTCGAGCCAGCCCTGCTGCGGCAGGTGCAGCACCCTCAGGATGTTGTTGACCAGTCCGAACTGCGGGCTGAACAGGTAGGTGGAGAGGATGCCGGTGGACGCCGCCGATGCGACGAACGGGACGAAGATCGCGGTGCGGTAGAACCCCATCCACCGGATTCGGCGGTTGAGCGCGACGGCGAGGAACAGGCCGAGCAGCACCGAGGCCGGCACGAACAGCAGCGTGAATCCGAGCGTGTTGAGGACGGAGTTGCCGAAGTCGGCGTCCGTCACCAGGTTCGCGTAGTTCTCGCCGCCGACCCAGGTGGCCTCGCTGAAGCCGTCCCAGCTCTGGAAGGACAGGACGAACGCCCACAGCGCGGGGAAGATGGAGAGGCCGAGGATGATGATCGTCGCGGGGGCGACGAACCCCCAGCCGGTGAGCGAGGCGGCGAATCCAGGGCGCTTGGCCCGGCGCGGCCGGGTCGCGTCGGAGGACGCGCCCGGCCGGCCGAGCGTTCGTGCGGTGCTGTCTGTCATGAACGAGACCCCGCTACTTCTTGTTCAGCGCCTGGTCGGCGGTCTTCGCAGCCTGTTCGAGGGCGCTCTTGGGTTCGCCGTCGCCCTGCAGCACGCTGGAGATCGACTTGCCGATGGCCACGGAGAGCGCCGCGTAGCCCGTGGAGGTGGGGCGCGTGTTCTTCACGTTCGCCGAGTTGGCGACGAAGACCTCGTAGCCGGGGAAGGCGGCCGCTTCCTTCTTCACGGCATCCGAGTCGGCCTCGGAGGAGCGGAGCGGCAGGTTGCCGAGGGCCACGTTGAAGCGCTCGTCCTGCTCGGCGGAGGTGAGCCACTGCGCGAACTGGGTCGCCCAGTATGCGCGGTTCTTGTCCTTGTGGTCGAACAGGGCCCAGATGTCCGGGCCGGACACGGTCTGGTGGTCGCCGTCCGTGCCGGGCAGCTGCACCACGCCGTACTTGGTGCCGCCGGTCTTCAGGTCGGAGAGCTGCCACGGGCCGGAGGTGATCATCCCGATGCGGTCGCTCGTGAAGAGCTGCCCGAACTTGGTGTCCGTCTGGTCGAGGTAGACGCTCTTGTCGTCGACGGCCATCGACTGCAGGAAGGTGAGCGCGTCGACACCGGCGGATGACGCGAACTCCGATTTCGTGCCCGCGTCGTTCAGGATGCTGCCGCCGTTCTGCCACAGGTGCGGCCAGAACTGCCAGGTCGTCTCCTCGCTGCCGGAGACGGAGTATCCGTAGCCGTAGACGTGGTTCGCGGGGTCGGTGAGCTTCTTCGCCGCGGCGCGGAAGTCGTCCCAGGTCCAGTCCTTGGTCGGATAGGCCATCCCCGCCTTGTCGAACAGGGTCTTGTTGTAGAGCAGCCCGATGTTGTCGACGACCGCGGGGAACCCGATGACCTTCTTGCCGCTGGGCTGCGCCGTGCCGCGAGCGGCCTCGGTGAACTCGTCCCACTTCACGTCCGGCTTCTTCACCTCGGCGGAGATGTCGAGCGTGCGCCCGGACGATTCGAGCTGGCCGGCCCACGAGCCGAACGCGTAAGACATGTCCGGATACTGGTCGCCCGCGAATCCGGCGGACAGCTTCTGCAGCAGCTGGTCGGTCGACGACGCGCCGGGCGAGAGGTCCACGTTGACGTTCGGGTGGAGCTTCTCGAACTCCTTCGCCAGCGACTCGACGATCTTCTCCGCGGCGTCGGACTGACCGGACCACACCTGGATGGTCACCTTGGCCTTGGTGTCGAGAGTGGTCGCTCCCTGCGAGCCACTGCATCCGGCCAGAGCGGTCACCACTGCTGCCGCCGCCAGGATGCCGGTGGTGCGGAGTATCCGCTTCGTGAGTGGAGCAATCATCGTCGGTTCCTCTTCTCGAGTTCTGCTGTTCGGGATGTTCGGGTCTGGGGACGCTCTGTCAGCCCAGCACGATGGAGCGCGTCAGGAGGCGCGGGTTGTCCGGGTCGAGTCCGCGCTGCTCGGCGATCGCGACGGCGAGGCGCTGTGCGTCTGCGAGCTCGACGAGCGGGTCGCCCGTGGACGTGCGGACCAGGGCGCCGGTGCGCTCGATGTCGGCCACCAGGCTCGGCTCCGCATCCCCGAGGATCCAGACGATCGAGCGCTCGTCGGCCACCGCGAGCGGTCCGTGCCGGTAGTCGAGCGCCGGGTACGACTCCGACCAGGCCTGCGCGGCCTCCCTGATCTTCAGAGCTGCCTCCTGGGCGAGCCCGTACGTCCAGCCGCTGCCGAGGTAGACGAAGTGGGAGAGGGCGCCGGTCTCGATGCCGAGCGGGGCGGCGAGGCGCGCATCCACCTCGTCCGGCAGGCCGGAGACGTCCTCGCCGAGCGCGTGCCGCGCGAGCAGGAGGAAGGTGGTGGGGAAGCGCGTCTGCACGACCGACTTCTCGTCGGCGAAGTCGAGCAGCAACACATCGTCGACCCTGGCCGCGAGGGGTGAGTCCGCCACGCCGGTCACGGCGATGGTGCGCACGCCCTCGGGGATGATGTCCAGCGCCTCGATCACCTCGGTGGTCGTGCCCGAGCGGCTGAGCAGCACGACCGCGTCGTAGTCGCGCCACGGCCACGGCTCCGACGCGTACGCGGCGTCCGTCACACCGAGCCCGGCGCGCTCACGCAGCGCGGCGTACGACTCCGCGAGGAAGGCGCTGGTGCCGCAGCCGAGCACGAGGACCCGCGAGCCCGGCAGGGCGAGCAGCTCGTCCGCGACGGCGGACCTGCTCTCGATGGCCTCCCGCCAGATGGCCGGCTGGCTGGCGATTTCGACGGACGTCAGTGACACGAGTTGCTCCTGTGGGTCATGGGTGGTGCTGCGCGACGGTGCGCGCTGGCTTCATCCTTGATGGCAAGTGAGCGATTGACAATCACAATGCGCATATCGCTCACTCGTTGTGATTGTTTGTTACAGGGAGGTTTCCAATGTGCCGCCGAGAGCGACAGGGAGGAAGGATGCGTGGCGCGCGGTGAGCTCGTCGCAGAGCTCCCAGATCTGCTCGGGGGTCAGCGACGACGACGCGTTCGGGTCGGTCAGCACGGCACGGCGGACCAGTTCGGGGTCGCCCGTCTTCGCCGCCTCGATCGCCAGCTCGGCGACGGAGAGGTATGTACGGTTGAGCGCTGCGCCCTGCACCGGGATGGCGCCGAACGGCAGGGGATGCACGCCGTCGGCATCCACGCGGCTCGGCACCTCGACCACCGCGCCTTCCGGCAGGTTGTCGATGAGACCGCGGTTCACGACGTTCGCATGGATGATGCGCTCGGTGCCCGTGAGGATCGAGTGGATGACCTGCGGCGCGTACTCCGCAGCACCCTCCTCGAGCTCCAGGTCGTCTCCGACGGCCAGCGCCGCCTTCGCGTGCTCGAACTCCGCGACGTTCTCCTCGGAGATGCCGATGTACTCGAGCGGGCGCAGCCGGAAGCGCTCGATCTGCTCCGGCGACCGCAGGAACCAGTCGAGGTACTCGGACGAGTGCTCGCTCGTCTCCGTCGGATAGAAGCCGATGCGGCGGAAGATCTCGACGCGCACGCGGCGCAGCAGCTCCGGGTCCTTCTCGATCGCCGCGCGCAGCAGCGGGTAGAGGTCTTCCCCGTCGCGCGACCACTCGACGAGCCAGGCCTGGTGGTTCACGCCGGCCGCGCGGTAGTGGGTGCCCTCCATCGGCACGCCGATCAGCTCGCAGAGGTCGTGGACCGTCCAGTAGACGCTGTGGCAGAGGCCGACGGTCTTAATGCCGGGGGCGACCACGGACATCCACCAGACGTTCATGGCCATCGGGTTGGTGTAGTTGAGGAACCAGGCGTCCGGGCACAGTTCCGTCATGTCGGCGGCGATGCCGGAGAGCACGGGGAACGTGCGCAGGCCACGGAAGACCCCGCCGACGCCGGTGGTGTCGCCGATCGTCTGCAGGAGTCCGGCCGCCGCGGGGACTTCGAGGTCGACGCGGGTGGCTGCGATGCCGCCCACCTGGATCATGTTGATCACGAAGTCCGCGCCGGCCAGCGCCGCACGGCGGTCCAGCGTGGCGACGATCTCCGTCTCGCGGCCGAAGCGGGCCGCGACCTGCTCTGCTGTGCCGCGGGCGACTTCGAGGCGTTCCTCGTCGATGTCGTGGAGCACGATGCGCAGGGTCGGAAGGTCGTCGAACCGGTAGAGGTCGGCGAGCAGCTGGCGGGTGAAGACGACGCTACCTGCGCCGAGGAAGACAATCTGTGGCATGGAGCGATCCTGCGGTACTGTGTCAACTCTGCGCAACAGAATGAGCGAATCGCGAATAAAGTGCTCAGAACGAGTGATCGTTTCACCGCCGACGCTGAAAGGGGCGACCATGCTCCCTCCGACCACCGAGTCACTGATCGCCCGCGTCACCACGGGACGGCGCGCCGAACGGCTGGTGGCCATCCTGGATCTGGTCACCGAGCACGGCACCATCGGCCTGACCGAACTCTCCGACACGCTCGGGATCTCCGCAGCCACCGCCCGCAGGGACCTCTCCGACCTCGCCGACCAGAACCTCCTGCTGCGCACCCACGGAGGAGCGTCAGCGCTGGAGCGCCGCAGGGAACTCCCTGTCGTGCTGCGGGACACCCGGTTCCAGGAGGCGAAGCGTGCCATCGCCCGGGCAATGCTGCGGCGCCTCCCGTCCGAGCGTCACGTGGTCGCGCTGGGCGGCGGCACCACGACCGCGAGCGTCGCCAGGGCCCTCGCCAACCACCGGGACATCACCGTGGTGACCAACTCGCTCACCATCGCGAACCTGCTCTCCGGCTACGCGGGCGTGCGGCTCGCCATGACCGGCGGGTTCCTGCGCCCCGAGTCCCTCGAACTCGTCGGAGCCCTCGCCGAGAGCACCTTCAACGCCGTCAACGTCGGCACCGCCATCCTCGGGGCGGACGGCGTCAGCGCCTCCGCCGGCGTCACGACGCACGACGAGACGGAGGCACGGACCAACCGGGCGATGGTCGCGAAGGCGCAGCGCACGGTCGTCGTCGCCGACGGGTCGAAGATCGGCACCGTCGCGCTCGCCCAGATCGCCGACGCCGCCGAGATGGAGCTGCTCATCACCGACAGCTCGGCCGACCCCGCCGAGCTGGAACGCCTGCGCGCCGCCGGCGTGCAGATCGTCATCGCGGACGAGGAGTGACCGGGATGCGCGTCGGACTCCTCGGCACCGGCCCGATGACCAGAGCCATCGGCGCCCGCCTCGTTGAGGCAGGGCACACCGCCGTGATCGGCAGCAGGGACGCGCAGCGCGCCGCCGCCGTCGCGCGCGACGTCGGCGGGGATGCGCACGGCACCGGATACCGGGACGCTGCCGCCTGCGAGGTGGTCATCGTGGCCGTGCACGATCCCGTGGCGGTCGACGTGGTCGCCGGGCTCGGCGAGGTGCTCGACGGCGCGGTGCTGATCGACCTCGGCAACCCGCTCGATCCCCCGCACTGGGAGAGCCGCCACGCCGGCGGCCCGTCCCTCGCCGAGCGGATCGCCGATGCCGCTCCCGGTGCGCGCGTGGTCAAGGCGTTCAACACCGTGTACGCCGAACTCCTCGCCCTCCCGTCCCCCGCTGGCGCAGAGCCGCCGCAGACGTTCATCGCGTCCGACGACGCAGAGGCCGCCGCCCTCGTCATCGCGCTCGCCCGCGAGCTCGGCACCGCCCCCGTGGATGCCGGTCCGCTGCGCATGGCCAGGCACCTGGAGGCCGTGGCTGGCTTCGAGGTGGCGATGGTCGCATCCGGGTTCGCTGCCGCTGTCGCGACACGGTTGTCGGCGGTGCCCCCGGCCTGACGGGGCCGTGCCTGACGGGGGCCGTGCTGGCCGGGGCTTCGGCTACCAGGGAACGCGGGTGCCGTCCCAGGACCAGAGCGCTCCCGTCGGGCCGTCGTCCGGGAGAAGTGCGAGCCGCACGGCTCCCGCGGCAGCCTCCGCCGGGTCTCCGCCGACCGACATCCCGGCGACGAGATTGGTGCGGCGCAGCCCGGGCGCCAGGGCGTTCACCTTCACCCTCTCGCCGAGCGCCTGCGCCATGAGCAGCGTGACGGCGTTGACGGCCGTCTTCGAGCTCCGGTACGCGATCCCGCCGCCCTTGACCCGTTCCCAGTCGAACTGGGGGTTCTGGCCGCTGTTCCAGGTGAGCGATCCCGTTCCGCTGGACACGTTGACGATGCGCGGGTGCTCCGACCTACGCAATGCGGGGAGGAACGCCTGCGTGACGCCGATGAGGCCGAACACGTTGGTCTCGTACGCGACGCGGAACTGCTCGATGCTGGCGTCGTCGACGTCCTCTCCGCCGGGGTTCACGCCCGCGTTGTTGACCAGGATGTCCACTGACCCGACCTGGCGCACAGCCGCCTCGACCGATGACGGGTCTGTCACATCCAGCTGCACGGCGTGCGCCGACGGGCCCAGTTCGGCGGCGGCCGTCTGCCCTTTGCCGAGGTCGCGTGCTCCGACCCAGACGGTCACGCCGAGACCGATCAGGTGTCGCGCGGTTTCTCGTCCGATGCCGCTGTTCGCTCCCGTGACCAGCGCGATCAGCCCGGGGTCCGGCGGCCTGATCGCGTCGGGGAGACGGTCGATGTCTGTCATGATGCTTCCTTTCCAACTCCAACGGTGTGGTTGGATCCTAACCCCATTCGGCTCATCTCCAACCCATGAGTTGGTATTCTGTGAGGATGGCATGGGACACCGACGGCACGCAGCGCCGACTCCGCGACGCCGCTCTCGTCGAGTTCGCCGAACACGGTTTCGAGGGCACGACCGTCGCCGCCATCGCCTCCCGGTCCGGTGTCAACAAGGAGAGGCTCTACCGCTACTTCGGCGACAAGGAGGCCCTCTGGAACCTGGTGCTGACCACCGAGCTGGAGCGCCTGTCCGCTGCCGTCACCCTCACCGGGGCCGGGCTGGACGACATCGGTGAGTTCGCCGGTGCGACCTACGACTACCACTCGGCGCATCCGGAACTGGGCCGTCTGCTGCAGTGGGAGGGCCTGCAGGCCGGTCCGCCCGCCCACGCCGAGGTGCGCACGGAGCACTACCGCGAGAAGGTGGCCCGCTTCGCCGCCGCCCAGCGTGACGGCTTGATCAACCAGGCGATCGACCCCGCGCACCTCGTCTTCTCCCTGATCGCACTGGCGGCGTGGTGGCAGACGGTGCCTCAGCTGGCCGAGATGATCACCGGCGCTGGGCCGGACGACCAGGATGAGCGTGCGGCACGCCGCCGCTTCGTGGTGGAGGCGGCGCGGCGGCTGGCGTCACCAGCCCGCCGCTGACCATCCGTTCTCCCGTCACTGCGGAACCACGACGACCTTCCCGCGAAGGTCCCCGGCCGCGACCTCCGGAAGCTCGCTCAGCGGAACGCGCTTGGCGACCTCGACGGTCAGCTCTCCGCTGTCGACGAGTGCCACCAGCTGCGCCAGCTGGTCCACCCTCGCTTCCACGAAGACTCCGGCCGTGCGGACACCCCGGCTGTCGTCGCCCGGCGTGGTCATCCACGCGGTCGTCGCGACGACGATGCCGCCGTCGCGCACCAGCGGAACGAGCGCCTCGAACTCCTCCTCGCCGATCGGCGCGAGGTTGAGAAGCACGTCGACGGGCTCGCCGACCGACTCGACGATCCCGGATGCGGTGTGATCGATCACCTCGTCCGCTCCGGCCGCCAGCACACTCGCCCTGCTGCGCGGGCTGGCCGTGGCGATCACGTGTGCTCCCGCCCGCTTCGCGAGCTGGATGGCGTATCCGCCGACCGCTCCCCCGGCTCCGACGATCAGCAAACGCTGACCGCCCTGGAGGTCGGCGAGGTCGAACAGGGCCTGCCAGGCCGTGAGCGCCACCGATGGCAGCGCTGCCGCATCCGGAAGCGGGATCCGCGAGGGAGCCGCAGCGAGCACGGCCGCCGGCGCCACGACATACTCGGCCGCGGAGCCGTCCTCCCCCATCGGGAGGAACCCGACGACCGCGTCGCCGACCCGGAAACCGCTGACTCCGCCGCCCAGCTCCTCGACCGTCCCTGAGACGTCGTAGCTGGGGACGTGCGGCAGCGTCACCGGGAAGGGCAGCGTGCCGCTCCGGATGCCGCTGTCCGCGGGGTTGACCGCGGAGCCGGCCACCCGGATGAGCACCTGGCCATCTCCGGCGACGGGCCGGTCCGCCTCTTCGTAGCGGAGCACATCCGGTCCGCCGAACTCGTGGAAACGCACTGCCTTCATGGTTATCGTCCTCTCGTTGATTGCTTCGAATCCGAAGCACATGAGGGACGATAGCACTGCTTCGAGTTCGTAGCAACTACTTTGACTTCGTAGCAACTGTTACAGTTGCCGCATGTCCGAATCGCCCCGCTCCCTCGACCAGACCGAGCTGGGTGCCTACTTCGCGCTCATCGAGGTCAGTAGCCTGCTCCGCCACGCGGTCGAACAGCAGCTGCGCGAAGCCGGCGACCTCAGCTACGTGCAGTTCCAGCTGCTCGCACGCCTCGGCGACTCCCCGACGGGCAGCCACCGGATGACCGACCTCGCCGACGGCGTCGTCTATAGCCGCAGCGGCCTCACCTACCAGGCACAGGTGCTCGACGAGCGCGGACTGGTGACTCGCGCACCATCGGCCGACGACGAACGCAGCACCACCGTCACGATCACCGACGCGGGCCGCGACGCCCTCTCCCGCGTCTTCCCCGGCCACATCGCCGTGCTCGACGAGCTGCTCTACGACCCCCTCTCCCGGGCAGACGTCGAAGCGCTCGCACGCATCCTGGGAGCGGTCCGCGACCACATGCGCTCGGCCCCTCCCCGCTCGGCCGCGCCGCGGCGCCGCGCGGCGCGCTGAGGTCCGCTCCGCGCGCCGGCGCCGCTCCCAGGCCAGAAGGTCGCCTGGACAACGGAGGCATAATGAGCGGATGCCGAAGATCTCCGCCCCCACCGTCGCCGAGCATCGCGTCGCGCAGCGCGCAGCCCTCCTGACGGCGACAGAACACCTCCTCGTCGAGGCCGGACTCGCCGGGGTCACCCCGCGGTCGATCGCCGAACGCGCCGGACTCGCGCGGTCGAGCTTCTACGAGTACTTCGGCTCCCGCGACGACATCCTGGCCGCCGTCGCCATCGCGGCATTCGATCGCTGGGCAGAGGAGATCGACGACGCGCTGGCCGGAGTGCCGGAATCCGACCGGATGCGCGCATACGTCGAGGCGACCATGCGCATGACCGCGGACGGCAAGCACTCCATCGCGTCCATCCTGCAGCAGGCGGACATCTCGCCAACCAAGTACGACGACATCATGGCTCTGCACACCACGCTGCTGCGACCCATCAACACCCTTCTCCGCGAGACGGGTGTGCCCGACCCGGATGCGCACGCGACCCTCATCCAGGGCCTCCTGAACGCCGGCGTGCAGCTCGTCACCCACGGCGTCGACCCGGATGCTGCGACCGCCATGATCGCCGGCCTCCTCGCGAAAGGACTGCCCGCAGACGCGCCGATTTGAGTTCAGCGAGGTTTAGTGACAGGCTGTCGGTATCTTTACCGACACACTGTCGGTACCCCTCGCCCTCTCCAAGGATGTGTCATGTTCCTCGCTCTGCGCGAACTGCGGTTCGCTCGAGGCCGCTTCACCCTGATGGGCATCGTGATCGCACTGATCGCCGTGCTCGTGGTGCTGCTCTCCGGCCTCTCCTCCGGTCTCGTCAACGACGGTGTCTCCGGCCTGAAATCCATGCCGGCCACCGCGTTCGCCTTCGACAAAGGCACCATCACCGACAACGCCTTCAGCCGGTCGCTCGTCGACAAGAAGCAGCTGAACTCCTGGCAGGATGCCGACGGCGTCGCTGAGGCGGAGCCGATGGGCGTCAGCATCGTCAACGGCGTCACAGGCTCCGACAAGCAGGTGGACCTCACTCTGTTCGGCGTCGAGCCTGGCGGCTTCCTCGACCCCGCCGTCTCCAGCGGAACCCGGCTCTCCGGCCCGGCGGGAATCGTCGTGTCCGAGACCGCGAAGGACGCCGGGCTGAAGCTCGGCAGCACGGTGAAGCTGGATCGCTCGAACGTGGAGTTGACCGTCGTCGGCTTCACCGAAGGCCAGGCGACCTTCGGCCACGTGGACGTCGCGTACCTCCCCATCGGCACCTGGCAGCTGATCGCCTCGAACACGGCCCCGGCCGGTGCGCCGACCCAGGCCGCGATCGACCAGGTCGCATACGACTACTCGAGCGTCGTCGCCATCAAGGCGAAAGACGGCGTCACCCCCGACTTCGCCGCGATCGACAAGACGGCGGGCACCATGACGATGACACGCACAGCCGCATTCAACGCCTCCCCCGGCTACGAGGCCGAGACGATGACGCTGACCATGATCCAGGTGTTCCTCTACGCCATCTGCGCCCTCGTGGTCGGAGCGTTCTTCACGGTGTGGACCATCCAGCGCACCCACGAGATCGCCGTGCTGCGGGCGGTCGGCGCATCCACCGGCTACCTCCTGCGTGACAGCCTCGCCCAGGGAACGATCCTGCTCGTCGGCTTCACCGCCCTCGGCGTCGCAGCGGGTGTCGGGATGGGCGCGCTCATGCCGGACGCCATGCCGTTCGACCTGGAGGCCGGCCCGATCGCCATCGCCTCCCTTCTCACCATCGTCCTCGGGATCATCGGAGCCGGGATCGCCGTCCTCCGCATCTCCCGAGTCGACCCCATCACCGCTCTCGGAGGACAACGATGACCGGAAACACCACCACCCCAGCACTCGAGATCGTCGGAGTCCCGCCTCGAACTCGGCGACGGAGACGCCCGCGTCACCGCCCTCGACGACGTGTCGCTCACCGTCCAGCCCGGCGAGTTCGTCGCCGTCGTCGGTCCATCCGGCTCCGGCAAGTCGTCCCTTCTCGCGATCGCGGGAGCGCTCGGCCGGCCGGACAGCGGAACGGTGCGCATCCACGGCACGGACATCACCGCGCTCAGCAAAGGCGCGGCGGCACGCTTCCGCCTGTCGACGATCGGCTTCGTCTTCCAGTCCGGGAACCTCCTGCCCGCCCTGACGGCCTCCGACCAGTTGCGACTCACCGCCCGCCTCGCAGGCAACCGCGACGCGGACCCCGCAGCCCTCCTCGACGCGGTCGGCATGAGCCACCGCGCGGGCAACCGTCCCGGCCAGCTCTCCGGCGGCGAACGCCAGCGCGTCGGCATCGCCCGCGCCCTGGTGAACAACCCGTCCCTCCTCCTCGTCGACGAGCCGACGGCAGCGCTCGACCGCGCGCGCAGCCACGAGGTGGTGAGCCTCCTGGCCGAGCGAGCCCACGCATCCGGAGTCGCCGTCGTCATGGTCACCCACGACCGCGACGTCCTCGACTACTGCGATCGGGTGCTGGAGATGACCGACGGCCGGTTGGCGGAGCTCAGCCCGGTGGTGTGAGCGGACGCGCCGTGCGGGTCGCGAGGAACGGCAGATACGACGCCGCGTGATCGTGCCCGCACGCGCACCGCTCCACGTCTCCGTGCAGCAGCTGCCGCGGCGTCAGACCGGTCAGCCGCAGGCACTCGCGGTTGAGGTGGGCCTGGTCGGCGTATCCGGCGTCGACCGCCAGCCCCGCGATGCCGTCGTCTCCGCGCCTGCCGCTCGGGGCGATCCCGGCCTGCGCCAGCGCGAGGAAGCCCTGGAACCGCAGCGTTCGCTGCAGCACCTTCGGGCTGAGGCCCACCACCTGCAGGGAGCGGCGGCGAAGCTGGCTCTCGGAGAGCGCGACGTGTTCGGCGACGTCCCCGATCCCGACGGGATGCCAGGGCATCAGCACCGCCACCGCCTCCCGCACCTGGCGGTCGCCGCCGCGCTCCGCCCTCCGGAACTCGTGGAGGAGCGTCTCTTCGAGCACGGCGACCGCTCGGCGCACATCCCCCGCCTCCGCCATCCGGTCGGAGAGCCGGTCGGCCAGGCCGCCCCAGGCGTCGCGCAGAACGATCCGCGTGTCCACCAGCTCGTCCAGTACCACGGGCAGCGGCGGCGGAGCACCGGGGAAGAACCGCACCCCCACGATGGTCGTGTGCGGCGGGATGCACTCGATGCTGTGCGCTGTGAGCGGCCCGATCATGGTCGGCGCGCCACCGATCGGGATGTGCAGCTCGACACCCCCGGTCGGCAGGTGCCGCTGCACGTACGGAGCGTCGCCGGTGCGGTGCACCCACACGGTCCGGATCACGTGCGCGAGCGCAGGGGATGGCCGCCGCTCGATGTACGACTCCGTCATCCGTGGCACCTCCCCACCCGCGAATACTAACGGTCGTTGCCTGCGCGCCAGGCGACGTAATCGGCCACCGCCGCCCGCAGGCCGAACCGCGGCGCGAACCCGGTGGCGGCCGTGAGCCGCCGGATGTCGAGGTACGGATCGTTGCCCGCGTCGGAGGAACGCCCGTCCAGCAGGTCGACCCTGGTGCCCGGCAGCGCGGCAGCGAGCGCTTCGGCCAGTTCCCGGTTGGTGTAGCGCGTGCCACTCGACACGTTGTACGCCGTGTGCCCGAGCGTGGCGGCGGTCACCAGCAGCGCGATCGCCCTTCCGCTGTCCGGCGCGTATCCCCAGTCGCCGCCGTCGTCGGCGTACAGCGGAGGCGGTTGCTCTCCCCTGCGGAGCGCTCCCACGTATGGCGGGATGATGTTGAACGGCGACTCCGGATCCATCAGCGGCCCCCAGGTGCCGCCGATGCGCAGCAGCACGGGCTGCACACCGGTCCCCGCGAGGGCTAACAGGGTGAGCGGCTCGACCGCCTTCTTGAACGCGACGATCGCGTGCGGCAGGTCAGCGAGCGGGAGCGCCAGTTCCTCGTCCCACGGGATCTCCGGGCGCCCGGTGTAGACCCCGATGCTGCTCGCGACCGCGAACCGGCGCACCGACCACGTCTGCGCCGCCTCCAGCATGGTGAGCAGCCCGGCCAGGTCGTGCCGGAAGAACGCGAGAGGGTCGCCGTCCGGGATGCTCCCGGCGAGGTGCACGATGTCCCGGATGTCGTACCGTTCCCCCAGAGCCAGAACCGCGTCCCTGTCTCTGACGTCGATCGTCTCCACCTGCACGCGCCCAGCGAGGAACGACGGGATGCGCGTGGAGCGGTGCGCGGTCACCACCACCTCCTCCCCGCTGTCGGCGAGGGCGGCGGCGGTGTGCGCCCCGATCATCCCGAGCCCTCCGGTGACCAGGATCATCGCTCGACCTCGAAGTGCAGGTGGGTGACGTCCGGCGCGGACACGACCTCCAGGATGCGCAGCCGGATGTGGCCGGGCAGTTCGTGGAAGAAGCGACGGCCGGCCCCGAGCAGGATGGGCACCTGGTGCAGGATCAGCTCGTCCACAACCCCCGCCGCGAGGGCCTCGGTCACGAGCACCCCGCCCATCAGGCCGACGTCCTTACCGCCGGCCGCGCGTTTGGCCGCAGCGACCGCATCCACGATCCCGGTGCTCACGATGGTCTGACGCTCGTTCTCCGGCGGGAACGCCGAATGGCTGAGCACCACGAGCGGGGCGGTGGGGTGCGGTGCCCCTCCCGCGAAGTCGTTGGAATCCGTGTACGTGGTGTGACCGGCGAGGGTTGCGCCCACCCGGGAGGCGAGCTCGTCGAAGACGCGAGCGCTCGGCTCTGTCAGCCGGAACCCGTCGAACACGCTGCTTTGCACGTCGCCGCTGCCGTACCAGTCGAAGAGCGCTCCGCCGTCTCCGAGCCCGCGGCCGGGACCGGGATCGCGCCCGGTGATGTACCCGTCGACGGAGACGGACAGGCCGCAGATGACTTTGCTCATGATCGAACCTCTTTCGTGTCGTGTTTCGTGGTGCCCGGATCGATCGCTTGCGGGAAGCGGAAGAAGCCGTGCGGGTCGTAGTGCCGCTTCACCTCCGCGAGACGCGCGGCGTTGCCCGCGTGGTACGCCGCGACGGGATCGGTCAGGGCGGCATCCGGGAAGTTCGGGTAGACCCGGCCGGACGCCTCCGGATGCGCTGTCGTCCACGACACGTCGACCCAGTCGTCTCCCGGCGCGGCGGCGTGCTCGAGGAGGAAGCGCTGGCCGCGGTGTGCGAAGGCCGTCTCGTGCTCGGCGACACGGTCGTATCCGCCGCCCATCGGGGTGAAGGTCAGCCGGCGCGTGCCGCTTCCCCGCTCCGCGGTGCTGGTGGCTGTGGCGGTGGCGGTGAGCGCCGTGACTAGCCGGACGAGCGTCCCCTCGCCCAGCTCCCCGTCGAAGAACTCCGACCGGATGCGCAGCGGCTGTCCGTCCGCTGCGCGCGCGTCGTCGGCGAGCGTGTCTTTGAGAGTAGAGAACGGCATCGACCCGCTCAGCCGCAGCTCGATCGGCACCGACACCGTGGCAGCGAACGCATCCAGCAGCTCGCGGGTGTGCGCCACCGGGAGAGTGGATGCGCCGGACACGCGCACCAGAACACCCGACCCACCGGATGCGCCCTCGACCGTGAGGCAGACGGTGAGCGCATCCGGAGCACCGGGAGCCCACCGCTGCCACGCCCCGATCATCCCGGCGGCCGCATCGAGATCGAGGACGTGCAGGCGTGCATCCACCCGCACGGTGTCGGGTTCGGCGATGGTGGCGAACCGGAACGAGGTCACCACCCCGAACTGCCCTCCTCCCGCGCCGCGCAGCGCCCAGAACAGGTCGGGTTCGCGTTCGGCGTCGCAGTCGACCACCGCGCCGTCGGCGAGCACGACGCGCGCGCCGACCAGCCGGTCGGAGGTGAGCCCGGCCGAGCGGCCGAGCAACCCGATCCCGCCGCCGAGGGTGAGACCGGCGATCCCGACACCGGCGCCGCAGCCGCCGGGAAGCGTGCGACCGTGCGCGCAGAGCGCCCGGTACACCTGCCCGAGACGGGCGCCGGCGCCGATCGACGCCGTCCCGTCGCTCCGTACGTCGATCCCCGACAGTGCGGAGAGGTCGAGCACCATGCCATCCGTGCTCGACCGCCCGGCGAAGCAATGTCCTCCGCCGCGCGGGGCCAGGCGAAGGCCCGAGCGGGCGGCGTACCGGACAGCGGCGACCGCATCCCGTTCGGAGCGGCACAGCACGATCGCGCGGGGCCGCACATCGGCGAAGGCGACGTTGCGCGGCCGCCGCACGTCGTCGTATCCGGCGACGCCCGGGGTCAGCAGTTCCCCGTCGAGCGTGGCACCGAGCACTCCGAGATCGGACATGGCTCGACCATAGAAGCGGGCGGGGGTGCCCCTCTTGAACAAATCGTGCACGGGAGCCGAGCCCTGACTGCGCACGCGCGTGGGCGGACGGCTCTCGTCCGGACCTACCCCTGCAAGATCTTCACCCGACGCTGGTGCCACACGATCGGCGTCGGGAGCTCGTCGCTCATCATGGCGAGGACGCGGAGCACGATGATGTCGTGGTCGCCCGCCGGATAGCTGTGCTCCACCACGCACTCCAGCCAGGTGGGCGAGCCCTCCAGGAAGACCGCGCCGGAGCCGACCTCGGCCTTGCGCACCCCGAGGAGCCTGTTCCTCTTGTCGCGAGAGGCGAGCTGGCTGGTCTTCTCGGCGTGACCCTCTCCGAGGATGGACACTCCGATCACCGGCGCCGCCGCGAGTTGCGGCCAGGTGGTCGAGCTGCGCTGCGCTGCGAACGACACCATCGGCGGTTCGTAGGACACTCCGACCGAGAAGGACGACGCGATCATCACCACCGCCTCCCCGTCGATCGACGCGGCGAGGGCGGCGACCCCGGAGGGGAAGCCGGAGAAGGCCGCGCGCATCTCTGCCGGGTCGGTGGTGAAGTCGTACATCATGGTCATGGCGATCACTTCTCTCGAACGAAACCGAGGATGGCGGGTGCCCACGCGGCGGCCCACGTGTCGAGCGAGCCCTCGTCCGCGTAGCGCGAATCGAGTTGGTAGAGGCCCTGGGCCGGGCAGATCGCCCCGAGCTCCACGAGTACCGGCTTGAGGCTGAGTTCCGGCGCGAGCGCGTGAGCGGGGCCGGCGCCGAGCATCACCGGCACCGCGACCTGACCGGCCAGGCCGGTTCCCGTCGCGAACTGGTCGAGGAAGAGCTTGAGCAGGCCGGTGTACGTGCCTTTGAACGTGGGCGACGCGGCGATGACGATGTCTGCGCGCTGCACGTGCGCCACCGCGTCGGCGACCAGCGGGTCGCCGAACCCGAGCAGGCCGGCCCCCAGTTCGGACACCTCCACGGTCGTCGACGTGGCACCGAGCGCTGCGGCGAGGCGCTCGGCGGCGTCACGGGTGCGGGAATGGGGTTTCGGGTTGCCAACGATGACTGCTGCTGTGACCATCAGACCTTCGTCCGTTCTACTCGGTGCTGGATTTCTGTCTCTCCGTGCCGGCTTTCGGCGAGGAGCGACCGGGCGCCGCGCTCGTCCTCGCGCATCGCGTCGATCAACTCGTCGGCGTTCGCGAACGTGCGCTGGGCGCGGATGAACCGGTCGGTGCTCACCTCTGCGCGCAGTCCGTACAGGTCGCCATCGAAGTCGAGGACGTGCACTTCGATCGTGTGCGCGCGACCGGGGAAGGTGTCGTTCGTCCCGATCGAGACGAGCGCAGGCAGTGGATCCGGCCACGAATCCGCACGGAACCCGCCGAAGTAGACCCCATCGGCAGGCGCGGCGACCGGATGCTCGACCGCCAGGTTCGCCGTCGGGTAACCGAGTCCGTGCCCAGCGCCCTCACCGGGCACCACGACGCCCACGAGGAGGCCGCTCACCTCGGGCTTCGGCGGCGTGAGCCGGAGCAGCGACGCTGCCACGACGCTCAGCACCCCCACGGCGGCGAGCACGCCGAGCGCGACGGCGTTGCCCGCGGCTGCGAGCACCACAGCGGTGACCGCGCTGCCGAGGACGGCGCCGAGCTGTTTCAGCGAGTTGAAGGTGCCGGAGGCCGCTCCGACCGACGACCGGTCGACCGAGGTCACCGTCGCGATCGAGAATGGCGACCAAATGAACGAGTTGGCGATCCCGAACAGCGCGAACGCGACCGAGATCGTCCAGAGCGGAGCCGCCACCGCGATGAGCGCAGCCGTGCCGCCGATCGAGACGACGAGCGCCACGGCTCCGATGATCGCGACCACGCGAGGCCCGACCGAGTTGTTCATCGCGGCCGAGATCGGCGCTGCGACGAGGCAGACGACACCCATCGGCACCAGCACGAGCGACGCGGTCAGCACAGCCAGCCCTCGGTCGTCCTGCAGGGCGAGCATGAGCGGGATGGGCGCCGAGCCGACGCAGAACGCGGCAGCCGCCGCTCCCCACGACGCGGTGACGAACCCCCGGCTGCGGAACAGCGAGAGGGGAAGGAGCGCGCGGTCGGCCGCTCGCCGCTGCAGCCAGATGACCGCAGCGACCACCAGAGCACCAGACACGGCAAGCGCCCAGCGCGGAACGCCCGCCACGGACGGCGACGACGCGACCGTACCCTGGATCCCGAGCACCAGCGCGAAGAGGCCCAGCGCGTTGCCGACCATCGCCCACAGCGGGATGCGCGCCGACCGGCGCTCGGAGACGGGCACCCAGAGCAGCACCGCGACCGCCGTGATCACCCCGATCGGAATGTTGACCGCGAAGATCGCCGGCCACCCGGCGGTCCCGACCAGCAGCCCGCCGACGAGGGGACCGGCGACGGTCGCCGCCCCGCCGACCGCTCCCCAGATCCCGAGCGCGACCGCGAGTCGCGGCGCGGTGAACAGCGACCGGATGATCGTGAGGCACTGCGGGGTCATCAGCGCCGCCCCGACACCCTGTGCGACGCGCCAGCCGATGAGCCAGCCGACCGTCGGCGCGACAGCGCACAGCAGGGATCCGACCGTGAACGCAGCGAGTCCCACGAGGTACACGCGCCGGTGCCCGAACCGGTCGCCCAGCCTGCCCGCGATCAGCAGCGGCACTGCGTATGCGATGAGGTATCCGCTGTTGACCCAGATCGCGAGGGTCTGCGTCGCGCCCAGCCCGGTCATCATCGCCGGCAGGGCCACCGACGTGATCGTGCTGTCGAGGAGCAGCATGAAGAACCCGAGGCACAGGCTGCCGAGCGCGAGCCAGTCGCGTGTCCCCTGTCGCACGACGCCGTTCACGTCACACCGCCAGGTTCTCGCGCAGCGTCGCACCCGGATAGCGCGGGGCGAGTGCGCCCCGACGCCGCAGCTCCGGCACCAGCGACTCGCTCAGCTCGGCGAGCCCGGACGGCATGGAGAGCGGGCTCGACAGCATGTACCCGCCGCGCGACCCGGTCAGCGCGAAGTTCTCCTCGAGCGCGTCCGCCACCGTCGCCGCGTCGCCGACGATCGTGTGGTCGAGGCCGGTCGCCGCCTCCCAGCCGTGCTCGAAGAACTCCGTCCTCGACATCGTGTGCTCGCCGCCGAACTCCGCGACCAGTGCACCGACGAATCCGGCCGGGCTGGCGTTGGCGGCGACGATCTCGTCCCGCAGCTCGCCGAGGCGGAACGATGCCGGCAGCGTGGAGAAGTCGTAGCCGGCGTTGTGCGACAACATGGTGCCGACCGCCTCGTCCGTCCAGAAGTCCACGACGGCGTCGCGGCGGGTCTGCGCCTCCTGCGCGGTGCGGCCGACGATCACCTGGGTCGCCCAGAGGATGCCGATGTGCGCGGGGTCGCGCCCTTCGGCCACGAGGGCTTCGTCGAGCATCCGGCGATGGCGCTGCTGCCCGGCGAGGTTGCCGCCGAAGCCGAAGATCAGGTCGGCGAACGACGCGGAGCCGGCGATCCCCCGCGGGGAGTTGCCCGCCTGCACGATCACCGGATGCACCTGCGGGCTCGGCACCGACGCCAACGGTCCCTTGACGGTGAAGAACTGCCCGTCGTGGTCGATCGCCCGCACCTTCGACGGGTCGGCGAACCGGCCCGTCGCCCTGTCGCGGATGATCGCATCCGGGGCCACCGAGTCCCACAGGGCACGGCAGACGCCGATGAACTCCTCCATGCGCTCGTAGCGCAGGTCGTGGTCGATCAGCTGCGCGTATCCGTAGTTGGCCGCATCCGCGCCGCGGCTCGACGCCACGACGTTGAACGCGATCCGGCCGCCGGTCACGTGATCGAGCGAGTTGAGCAGGCGCGCGACGTAGAACGGGTGCATGAACGTCGACGAGTACGTGAGCCCGAACCCGATGTTCTCCGTCACCGTCGACATGGCGGCGATGATCGGCGACATGTCCTGGCGCGGCCACTGGATGCCCCACTCCACGGCAGGGTCGATGCTGCCTCGCCACGTGCTGGGGATTCCAGAACCGTCGCCGAAGAAGAGCATGTCGACGCCCGCGCGCTCTGCGGTGCGGGCCACCTCCATGTACATGCGCACGTCGGGGAACTGCTGGCCGACCCACGACCCCGGTTGCGTCCAGCGGCCCTCGGTGTGGGTGAAGGAGAGGTCGTACGCGATGTGCATGCCGCTCACGATGTGGCCTTCTTCCAGAGGCCGACGACCTCGTCCACGTCCGAGATCACGGCGACGTTGAGTTCGAGCTGAGTCAGCGCGGCCTCGTGGACCGCCAGGTCGTACGCCGCTGTCGCGTCCCTCGGCACCACGACGGGCCAGTCGAGCTGCATCGCATCCTGTGCCGTTGCGTCGACGCAGCACTCGCTGGTGAGCCCGACGATGGTGAGCCAGTCGTAGCCGTTCGCCCGCAGCCGCTCGTCGAGGTCCGTGCCGAGGAAGCCGCTGTATCCGCGCTTGACCACCCGGAGCTCGTCGGCGGCGGGCTCCATCCGGTACCACTCGGCGCCGGCTGTCCCGACGATGCACGGCTCGGTCTCGCCCATCGGTGCGTCGTAGTCGCCTTCGCGCAACCAGTTGCTGGACTTCCACGGTCGGGCCGGATCGCTGCCGAGTTCCACCCAGACCACGGGCACCCCGATTTCTCTGGCGCTGTCGACCAGAGCCGCGATCCGGGAGACGGTGTCATCGAGCACGGCGACGACCTCGTCGGTCAGGCCGTACGCCCCGAGCGCAGCCGGGTCGCCGAAGTCGCGCTGCACGTCGACGACCACCAGGGCCGGCTTGCTGCCGGGGGCGGTGAGCCGGCCGAACTGGGCCTCACGGAGGGCGCTCATCGCGTGCCCGCCTCGTCGTGCGCGCGCAGGGCCGGGAGGACGGTCTCACCGAACAGCACCATGTCCTGGTCGTATTCGGGGAAGATCAGCATCAGCCCGTCGAGGTCCGCCTCGCCGACGATGTACTGGATGTGCTCCGTCACGGTCTGAGCGGACCCGGCGACGTACGCCGTCTGGAACGCGGCCTCACCGACAGCCCCGGATGCCCAGGCCCGCGCCTGGTCCTCCGGCACGCCCCAGGATGCGCGCATGTTGGCCAGCGCTTCGCGGTCGACCCCTGCTCCCCACTCCTTCACCTTCTTGTCGGCGAGCGCATCCGTCTCGTCCTGCACGACGGTGAGCATCGAGTACGTCTTGCAGGTCCGGCCGTTGGCGGCTGCACGGGCGTGAACGTCGGCGGAGAGTTCCGTCATCTCCTCCAGGCTGTCGCCCGCGAGGAACGCGCCGTCGGCGAAGCGGGCCTGGAACGCCCGCGCGGCCTCCGATTTCCCCGCGCTGATGATGGTGGGCTGCGACGAGGGGTGCGGCCGCGATTCGCAGTCGACCAGGTCGAAGTACGGGGTGTGCATGGTCACGGAGTCCTCGCTCCAGAGCCGGGTGACCGCTTCGGTCCACAGCTCCGTCATCGCGTACCGGTCGGCGTGACTGAGCGTCTCGTCCCAGATGCCGAACTGCTCGAACTCGCCCGCGTACGCGCCGTTCACGATGTTCATGCCTGCGCGACCGCCGGAGACGTCCTGCAGGGTGGCGTACATCTTCGCCGCGACGGCGGGGTTGTGAACGTTGGCGTGCATCGTCGCCCAGATCTTGACGCGATCGGTCGCCTCGGCGAGCGCCGACATCATCGTCATCGATTCGAGAGAGCGGCCCCAGTGGTCGGTGGTGCCACCGAATCCGCGCCACTTGGCCATCGACATGATGAAGTCGAGTCCGATGTTCTCGGCGTGCAGCGCGGCTCGCTTGTTCCAGGCGTATGAGGCTTCCGGATGCGGGGCGGTGGTCGAGAGCATCCACCCCCCGTTCCCGATGGGGAGGAAGATTCCATAGTCTTTCGCTGACATTCTGCGGGCCTTTCGGTGCGATTCCGTGCTGGTGCTGAGGCTGGTGGTACCCGGGGCGGGGAGGCGTTTCCCCGCCCCGGGGTCGGTGCTGTCCGGGCTACGGCGCGGGCCAGATGAGGGCGTCGCCCTTGTAGATGGCCTTGATGTACGAGTCGTCGAACCAGTCAGCTGCTTCCGTCCCGGTCACGCCGGCGGGCACGATCTCGAACTGGTGCAGCATGTCGACGAGCTTCGTGATGTTCTCCGCATCCATCCCTCCGAGCGGCTGACCGGGAGTGGGGTTGTCTGCGACGACCTGGGTCTCGGTCTTCCAGATGGTGGCGTTGAGCTTCTTGTCGTAGGTCGCTCCGCCGGACAGGTCGGCCGCGAAGCCGACGCATTTCTCGATGTTCGCGTCATTGGCCGTGCAGTACTCGTAGGCGTGCAGCGCGGCCCGGAGGACGTCCTGCACCGCGGTCGGATGCGCCTTGGCGAACGCCGGGTTCACCGCCATCGCACCGAGCGAGCTCGGGATGCCGTACTTCACCGGCTGCCAGACGGTGACCTTGTCTCCGGCCGCTTTGAGCTGGTTGGGCTCGTTCGAGATGAATCCGGTGAGGGCCGCGAGGCCGTCCTGCTTGCGGGGAAGCACCGACGGGTCGTAGCCCTCCTTGACCAGCTTCAGCGAGTTCCAGTCGACGCCGGCCTTCACCATCATCGCTTCGACGGAGGCGGGCACGTAGCCCTTGTGGCCGACCACCTGACCGTCGAGCTGCGTGAGGTCGGTGATGCCGGGGTTCGTCATCAAGATGTCGAGCCCAGCGTTCGAATAGGAGGAGATGCCCTCGATGTCGATGCCGTTCGCCCTGGCCTGGATGAGGTCCTGCTGGGAGATGGCGGACACGGTCGCCTGGCCGCTCGCGAGGAGCTTGGTGTTCTGGGCGGTGTCGCCGCTGCCCGGCTTGAGCTGCACATCCAGGCACAGGTCGGAGAAGTAGCCGAGCTTGCTAGCGGCGATGTATTCGAGGATCGACGCCGACGACTGGAACTGGTATCCGGAGAGGTAGTTGATCGTTCCGGCTGCCTTGTTCTTCGCGCAGCGGTCGGCGGAGATCGCGCTCCCGGCCGATGCGGAATCTGCCGGGGCGCCGGAGCTGCACGCGGCGACGCCGAGCGTCAGGACGACAGCGGCGACGGTCGCGAGACCGGTCTTGATGAAGCGGTGCTGCATGGGTCACTCCTTCGGGGATGGGTGGTGCAGGGGTGGTGCAGGGGGTGCTGTGGGTGGGTGGAGACACAGGACGACCGCCGTTGCCGCGGGAGCGGCAGCGTGAGGAGGTCGGTGAGCGGCGGTCGGCTAGTCCGTCGAGCTCTCGTGCCAGTGCAGGACGCGCCGCTCGATCAGCGTGATGAGTGCGAGCAGAAGGACGCCCATGACGGCGAGGACGAAGATCGAGGAGTAGACGACGGCGAGCTGGTTCATCGACGACGCGACGCTGATGACCGTGCCGAGTCCGCCGGTCGAACCGGATGCGGAGAGCTCGGCCACGACGGCGCCGATGATCGAGAGCGGGAAGACGATGCGCAGCGCGGCGAAGATGTACGGCAGCGCGTTGGGCACCCGCAGGTGCACGAGCATCTCCAGCCGGGAGGCGTTCATCGTCTTGTACACCTGCATCACCTGCTGCGGCACGGACCGGAGGCCCACCGCCGTGTTGATCAGGATCGGGAAGAAACAGATCAGGGCCGTGATGATCAGTTTCGGCAGCGGCCCGAAGCCGAACGCGACGACCAGCGCGGGAGCGATGGCGACCAGCGGCGTGACGTTGAGCACGACGGCGATCGGCATGATGGCTCTCCGCGCCACCGGCAGCTCGCTGATGAGCACGGCGACCACGAAGGCGGCGACGAAGCCGATGGCCAGCCCGGCGGTCGCCTCCCCCAGCGTGATCAGCGCGTTGCCGAGGTAGTAGCCGAGGTTGCCCGCCAGCGAGTCGCCGATGGCCTGCAGCGGCGGCAGCAGGTACGGCATGGATGCTGCGCCCCACTGCCAGAGGACGGCGAGGACGGCGAGCATCACCACCAGCGGCAGCCAGACGGCCGGCCGGATCCACGCGATCCGCGACCGGGGATGCTTCAGGCTGAACCGCGAGAGCTCGGCAGGCGGCTCGGCCTCGACGCGCTGCGACACGGGGACCCGATTCGTTGCGACAGTCATCTCGATCTCCCTCACGCCGCATCCGTCGATCGCCACGCGGTGTGCAGGCGATCTCTGATCAGGTCTTCGTATTCGTGGAACCGGCGCTCTTCGAACAGTTTCTGGTTGCGCGGGCGGGGCAGGTCGATGTCGATCACGTCGACGATGCGTCCCGGTCGCGGCGCCATGACGACGACGGTGTCCGACATGCGCACGGCTTCGGAGACGGAGTGGGTCACGAACACCACGGTCGTCTTCAGCTCGTCCCACAGGTCGAGCAGCTGGTCCTGCAGGCTCTCGCGCGTGAACTCGTCGAGCGCGGAGAACGGCTCGTCCATCAGCAGCACATCCGGTTGCAGCCCGAACGCCCGCACGATGGCGACCCGCTGCTGCATCCCGCCGGAGAGCTGGGCGGGGAGCTTGTCGGCGGCCTCGGCGAGTCCGGCGCGGTCGAGCAGTTCGAGCATGTCGGGGGCGCCGCTGCCCTCCTGGCGGGTGGCCAGGTCGCCGATGCGCTCCCGCCGCTTGGCAGCGCCAGGGTTGATCTTCCGCGGCAGCGTCACGTTCTTGAGCACGGACAACCACGGCAGGAGTGCCGGGGTCTGCGGAACCAGCCCGATCAGTTTCGCCGCTCCGGCCTCCGCGGGCGTCACGTCGTGCACCCGCACGTCTCCGCGATCGGCGGTCTCGAGGCCGGCCACGATCCGGAGGAGCGTCGACTTGCCGCATCCACTCGGCCCGATCAGGCTGACGAACTTCCCCGGTTCGATGGACAGCTGAACGTCGTTCAGCGCGATCATCGCCGACGGGCCGTATCCGTAGACCTTGCCGACGGAACCCAGCTCTACCGCTGGTGTAACCATTCGCACCCTCCATACCGTGTACGGACACACATGCCCGTTCCCAGATGGCGGAGAGCGTGCGTAGCGAGTTCGATGTCTGCCACGCGGAGTCCGCTTGTTATGACCCCAACCTATTCAGGCCGTGTTTCGTGCAGCAGCACCGCAAGATTGCGCGCACGTTAACTCTGGCGGGGCAGCGAGGCCACCTCACTGCCGTCGAACACGTAGACCTCGACGCCGAGGTCGGCGGCAGCGACGGCCACCCAGCCGTTCAGCGCCTGGGCGGTCAGCGCGGTGACCACGAGCACGGCGCGCTCCACCTCGGGAACGCTCGACCGCAGCCAGAGGAGCTTGAACATGTCGGCCATCACCTTGTTGCGATACGACGGCTTGTACGCGCCCTGGTTCGCCACGAGCTGCACCACGACGGTGCCGGCCGGATCCATCCCCTCGACTTCGACCCTCGTGCCGCCCGCCAGGGTGAGCGACCGCGGGCGCAAGGCCACACCGACGCGGTGGCTGAGTGCGACGAGCATCTCCCGCTCGATCGAACCGTCGGTGAATCGCCGCCACTCCCCAGACCCGCTCGTATTCGACGAGGACATGGCGCAAGCGTAGATGCACGACGTTTCACGGGTGTTTCCGCCCGATCGCGGCCGCCGCGCTATCGTCGTACCGTGTCAGAGTCCGCTCCCGTCATCGTCGAGTTCACTCACGCCGGTGCGACACTGATCGCCGAGGAACGCGGCGACGGGCGCCCGGTCTTCCTGCTCATCCACGGGATCGGGATGGGCCGCAAAGTCTTCGACGGACTCGTCGACATCCTCGCCACCCACGGCCGCGTCGTCGCCATCGACCAGCCCGGATACGGGGACGCCCCTGAGCCTCCGCGCACCCTGACGATGGAGCGGACGGCCGACCTCCTCGCCGCATACCTCCGCTCGCGCGACCACGGCCCCGTCGTGGCGATCGGCCATTCGATGGGCACGCAGATCGCCACGGAACTGACCGTGCGACATCCCGCACTCGTCGAGCGACTGGTGCTGGTCGCGCCGACGGTGGACCCGAGCGCGCGCCGGCTGGCGCCCCAGCTCTGGCGGCTGCTCCGCGACCTCGCCCCGGAGAAGCCGCTCGTCCTCTACCGCGGCGGCCGCGAATACCTGCGCGCCGGCCCGAACCTCCGGCGCAAGCTGCACGCCATGCTGGTGCACCGTCCGGAACTCGTCTACCCACGGGTCGCGGTGCCGACGCTGGTGCTGCGCGGCGCCGACGACCGGGTCTGCCCGCGGCCCTGGTGCACGGAGGTGGCGGAGACCATCCCGGGCGCCCAGTACCTGGAGGTTCCCGGCCACCGGCACGAGACGATGATCCGCGAGCCGCGCGAAGCCGCGGTGAGGATCCTGGCGTTCCTGGCGCGTGCGGCCGACGGTGCTGCGTGACTATCGGCGAACGCGCTCGGGCTCGGTGACGGCGACGCCTGCCTGGATGAGCTGACGACGGAGGCCGGCGACGCCCTCGAAGCGGTGGGTTCGTATAGAGAGAGCGTCGGCGCCCACCAGTTTCGAGGCGGAGTCGTCGGTGAAGAACACGTCCTCCGCCCCGACCCCGAGGGCGTCGAGGACGTGCCGGAAGGCGCGGACGTCGGGCTTCACGTACCCGATATCGGCCGAGTTGAAGACGGCATCGAACCTGTTGCCGATACCCATCGCGGCGATCTCGGCGTGGATGGTGTCCGTCCCGTTGGTGAGCACGGCGGTCCTCAGCCCCACGGTGCGGATCTCGTCGGAAAGCTCCAGAAGTTCCTCATCGACGACCGGCGATTGAGAACCCCATTCCTCCGCGGCCGCCGCGCTGCCGACCAGCACGCCGACCCGACGTATCCAGTCGGCTCTGCTGATTCGACCTGTGGTGACGTCGTCGATCAGTGGCTGCGCGAACGCGATGCCTTCGAGCGTTCCCGCCTCAAGCCCGTGTCTCTGTTCGATGTCTGCGGCGTGCGCCGGGTCGAAGTGCCGAATCACGCCGTCGAGGTCGAAGAGCACTACGCGGATCATCCAACGATCCTCTCGCAAACGCCCGGATCGGTGAAACGGCTACTGACGGTGGGCGCCGCGGCGACGGGACAGGACGAGCGTGAGGAGGGTGCCGAACACGACCAGGGCCGCACCGCCGATCCACCAGACACCGTCAGCGTTGGAGCCGGTGTTCGCGAGTTCGCCTGCGCCGGTTGTCGGGGTGGCAACATCCTGCGGGGTCACTGGGGTTGCCGGCGTTCCTGGCGTTCCCGGCGTTCCCGGGGTTCCCACGACGGCCGCAGGGGTGATCGTCGTCGTGTAGATGGCCGACACGTCGGGCGCGACCCCGTTCGTCGCCGTGATCGTGTACGTGCTGCTGCCCGCCCCTGTCGGGGTGCCGGAGATCTCACCCGTCGCCGTGTTCAGCTGAAGCCCGGCCGGGAGGGTGCCTGCAGTCACGGCGAAGGTGGCTGCCGGCGTTCCGGATGCGGTCACGTCGAACGTGTACGGCGTTCCCACGACCCCGTCCGTCGGTGTGCCCGAGGTGATCGCCGGGCTGCCGGTGACGACGGGCGCGGCGGGAGCCGCGCATCCACTGGGCAGCGTGACCGTGTTGTCGTCGAGCGTGACGGCCGCGGTCCGAGCGAGCAGGCGTCCGCTGACGGCGGCGCCGTTGGTCGCGGTGATCGACTGGTCGGCCATGATCGTTCCGACGAAGAGAGACGAGCTCCCGAGCGTGGCCGAGCTTCCCACCTTCCAGAACACGTTGCACGACGAGGCTCCGCCGGTGAGCGTGATCGTGCTCGCGGACCCGGTGATCAGGGTGCTCGCCGCCTGGAACACCCAGACCGAGTTCGCGCTCCCGGCGAGGGTGAGGTTGCCGGTGAGAGAGAGCGCGCCGCCCGAGTAGACGCCCGGTGTGAGCGACTTGCCCGTCAGATCGCCGAGCCCCGACGTGGTCGGCGTCAAACCGGCCGCCGAATTGAATGCTGTCGTCAGGTCTGCCTGCGCCTGACCCGCGAATGCGTCGGTCTGGTGCAGGGTGCCCGTGAAGCTGCCAGCGGGAGGCCCGGTGAAACCGGTGACCGATGTGCCGGGGCTGACGCCGACATCCGCGTTGATCACGGAGGGGCCGGTGTTGGTCACCGCGCTCCCGCCGAGAACGCCGAACGACGTGGCGTCTCCCAGGTCGATGGGGCCGCTGATTGTGGTCGCGGCCTGGGCCGCGCCTCCGGCGACGAGAGCCAGACAGCCACCGGCCGCGATCGAGAGCACGATCAAACCGGAACGAATACGACGAGAACGATGCATAGTCACACGCAATCCCTCAGTTGGGAAAGGGTTATGAACAGAATGCGATACCGCCCGGTCTGCCTCTACTAACTGATGTCTATCATGTAACGCTCTGGTCGCCTAGCAAAGGAGAGCAACTCTCAGGAACCGTCCGACGACCGCCCGCGAGGATCAGAAGTCGAAGAGGCCCCCGAACGGTTCTTCGTCGTCTCCGGTATCCCGCGGGTCGAACTGGACGGTCTCGATGGAGATCACGACCTGGCTCCGCGGGGTGATGAGCACGCTCACCGAAACCGGCCGCCGCGGTGAAGAAACGGGGCGGACATCCGTTATCTGATAGCGTGAGCGCGCTGTCGCTCCGCGTGATCACGTGCCGCATCGGTGCGTCGTGGTCGGCGAGACGCGGCACGCCATGGGGAGCGGTTTCATACCGCCGCGAAGGAGACGTCCCGGTATGAGTATGTTCCGAGCCCTGAAGATCGGCCGCGTTCTCCCGGGAGTGGCGATCGTCGCGACTCTCGCCGTGGCGGCGCAGTTCGCGCTGCCCAGCACGGCGTACGCGGCGGGAACGACGTACACCGTCACCACCACAGCGGACACCGCGGCATCCTCGGGTGCGTGCGGAAACACGGGCATCACGACCCCGCCCAGCCCGCTCAGCCTGCGGGAAGCCACCTGTCTCGCGAACAACGTCGGCGGCGCGGTCACCATCAACCTCCCGGCCGGGACATACAACCTGACGGCCGGCGAGCTCGCCCCCGGCATCGCATCCGGGAGCAACGTCGCTCTCGTCGGTGCCGGTCCGGCAAGCACCATCGTGAACGCGGGCGGCCTCAGCCGGGTCTTCAACCTGGACAAGAACATCGTCGGCGGCATTACCAACTCGTTCTCCGGAATCACCATCACCGGCGGGGCGGACTCCACCTTCGGCGGCGCCGGGATCATCGGCGGCTCGAACTACAGCGCCACGGGCGACTCCCTGACGCTGACGAACGTGGTCGTGACCGGCAACGTCGCCAACGGTGCGGCCCCGAACGTGACGAACAAGCCAGGCGGCGGCGTGCAGTTCTTCGGTGGACAGCTGACGATCACGAATTCCACCTTCAGCAACAACTCGTCCGGTTCGAGCTATGGCTCCGGGCTCGCGTACGGGGCGAACGGGTCCGCGTCGTCCGAGGGGCTGAGCATCACCAATGCGACGTTCAGCGGCAACAGCGTCACCAACTCGCACGGCGACACGGGAACCTCGACCGGTGGCGCCCTTGCGCTCTTCGGCACGACGGGCAGCAACTTCGTCGTGGCCGACAGCCGCTTCGTGAACAACACGGTCACCGCGACCTCCGGATCGGGCCCAGCGGTGGGCGCAGCGATCTGGCAGCAGAGCGGCAACCTGACCGTGACCGGCTCGACCTTCACCGGGAACAGCGTCAGCGGCGGTTCCTCCCTCGACGTCGGCGGGCGATCGAGGCCACCAGCGGCACCACGGCCCTGCACCACAACCGCTTCACCGGCAACAGTGCACCGTCAGGCAGCGCGCTGCACACGGGTGCCACGACCGACGCGGCCTACAACTGGTGGGGGTGCAACGCCGGACCCGGCAGCGCGGGATGCGACACGGTCAGCGGCGCAGCAGCTCTCAGCCCACGCCTGGTGCTGACGGCGACCGCAACACCCGCTACCGTGGTGGGGCCGAACGCCACCTCGACGATCAGCGCTTCCCTGCTCACGGACAGCGCCGGCGGAGCCGTGAGTGCTTCCAATCTGGGCGCCTTCGCCGGGCAACCCGTGACATTCTCCGACCCGCCGGGCGATGCGACCGTCACGACCGCGCCGGGTGCCCACTCCGCGGTGTTCAGCGCCGGAGTGGCGAGCATCGACTACCACTCGGGCGCGACGACCACCGGACCGGATCCGGTCACTGCGACCTTCGATAACGCCACGGTATCGACGACGGTGACGGTCAACCAGGCGCCCGCCATCACCAGCCCGAACAGTGTGAACTTCACGGTCGGCCAGGCAGTGTCCTTCACCGTGACGACCACCGGTTATCCGAAGCCGGCGACCACCGAGAGCGGGACGCTGCCTGCCGGTCTGACCTTCACCGACAACGGCGACGGGTCGGCGACGTTCGCGGGCACTCCGACCGGACCGGGCGGAACTTTCGCGGTCACTCTGACGGCGTCCAACGGCACCTCACCGAATGCGACGCAGGCGTTCACGATGACGGTCGGCCAGTCCCCAGTGTTCACGAGCTCGTCGACCGCGACCTTCCGGGCAGGCTCCGCGGGCAGCTTCACGGTCACGACGAGCGGGCTGCCGACGGTGACGACGATCACAGAGTCCGGATCCCTGCCGGCCGGACTCACCTTCACCGACAACGGGAATGGGACGGCCACCCTCGCGGGCACCCCTTCCGCCGGCACGGGCGGGACATACCCCGTCACACTCGGGGCCACCAACGGCGTCTCCCCGAACGGATCGCAAACCCTGACGATCCAGGTAAACCAGGCCCCGGCCATCACCGCCAATCCGGCCGACCAGACCGTGAACCCCGGCACATCGACGAGCTTCATCGCCGCCGCCAGCGGCGTGCCGGCTCCGACCGTTCAGTGGCAGCGTTCGACGAACGGCGGAGTGTCGTACGCGAACATCGCCGGAGCCACGAGCACCACATACACATTCACCGCTACCAGCACCGATGACGGCAACATGTACCGCGCCGTCTTCACCAACCTGGTCTCCTCCGCCACGACCACCGCCGCAACGCTGCTGGTCGGGACCGTCCCCGCCTTCACCAGCGCGAACACGACGACCTTCTCGGCCGGTGCCGCCGGAAACTTCGGGGTCACCACCAGCGGCAGCCCGACCGCCACGCTGTCGAGGTCGGGCGCGCAATTCCCCGCCTGGCTCACGCTGACCGACAACGGCGACGGGACCGGCTCACTCGCGGGCACTCCACCTGCCGGATCGGGCGGAACATACTCCTTCACGCTTCGAGCCGCGAACGGGTTCACCCCGAGCGCATCGCAGACCTTCACACTCACCGTGGACCAGTCTCCGACGATCACCAGCGCCGACCACGCGACGTTCTCGGTCGGCTCGGCAGGTGCGTTCACCGTGACCACGACCGGTGGCTTCCCGACGAGCACGGCACTCACCGAGACGGGCGCCCTGCCGTCAGGCGTCACGTTCGTCGACTCCGGGGACGGGACGGCCGCGCTGTCCGGCACACCCGCGGCCGGAACGGCCGGCACCTATGACGTGACGGTGCACGCGGCAGCGACGGGGGGAACGACCGCACCGGCGGTGCAGAGCTTCCGGCTGACCGTCACCGGGTCACCTCAGATCACCAGCACCGACCACGCGACATTCGCCACGGGTCAGGCCGGCTCGTTCACCATCACGACGTCCCCGGGCTTCCCCGTTGCGACGCAGCTGACGGAGCAGGGATCCCTGCCGGCCGGTCTGAACCTTGCCGATCAGGGCGACGGCACCGCGACCATTGCCGGCACCCCTGCCTTCAACACCGGCGGCGTCTACACACTGACGCTCACGGCGGCCAACGGGGCGGCGGCGGATGCCACACAGACCTTCACCCTGACGGTCACGCAGCCGCCGACCATCACCAGCGCGGACCACGCGACCTTCAGCTCCGGGGCCGCGGCCGACTTCACGGTGACCACTGCTGCCGGGCAGCCGAGCGCGACGGTCATCACCACGACGGGCACCTTGCCCGCCGGCGTGACCTTCACCGACAACGGCGACGGCACCGCCGACGTGGCCGGGACGCCGACCGCCGACGGGGTCTTCCCGGTCACGATCACCGCGAGCAACGGGGTGGCGCCGGATTCGGTCCAGAGCTTCACCCTCACCGTGAACGCAGCGCCCGCCATCACCAGCGCCGACCACACCACATTCGCGGTCGGAGCTGCGGGAAGCTTCGCGGTCACCACCACCCCTGGCACGCCGACGGCCACCGCGATCGCCGCCGCCGGAGCGCTCCTCGGCGGAATCTCGTTCGTCGACAACGGCGACGGGACGGCGAGCGTCGCCGGCACACCCGCCACCGGCTCGGGCGGCAGCTACCCGCTGACCCTGACCGCATCGAACGGTCCGGTCTCCAGCACGACGCAATCGTTCACGTTGACGATCACCGAGCTTCCCGCGGTCACCACGCCGAGCACAGAGGCCTTCACGGTCGGCACCGCGAGGACGTTCACGATCGGCACGACAGCGGGCTTCCCGTCCGCCACCGCGCTGACCGAGACGGGGACGCTGCCGGCCGGAGTGGCCTTCGCCGACGCCGGTGACGGCTCGGCGACCCTCTCGGGCACACCCGCCGCCGGAACAGGTGGAACCTATCCGCTGACCATCACCGCGACGAACTCCGCCGGGCACACCGACCAGGCGTTCACGCTCGTGGTCAACGAGTCCGGCACCATCACGAGCGCCGATCACGTGACATTCACTGCCGGCTCGGCCGGAAGCTTCACCGTCACGACGGCAGGCGGCCACCCGACGCCGCCGACCCTGACCGCGACCGGGTCGCTGCCGTCCGGCGTGACGTTCGTCGACAACGGCGATGGAACCGCCATCCTGTCCGGCACCCCCGACGCCCCGGGTACGTACTCGCTGACGATCACCGAGTCCAACGGTGCAGCGGCCGACACGGTGCAGAACCTCGTCCTGACCGTCGTCGGGCCGCCCAGAATCACCAGTGACCCGACGGCCGCTTTCACCGCAGGGGTTCGCGGCTCGTTCACGGTCACCACCGACGCCGGGCTCCCGTCCACTCCGACGATCCTGACCGTCGGCGGCGCTGTGCCCGGCGGCCTCACCTTCACCGACAACGGCGACGGGACCGGCACCCTGTCCGGGACGACGAGCGTCGCGCCCGGCACGTATCCGCTGACCGTCACGGCCTCCAACGGTGTGAATCCGGATGCGGTGCAGTCGCTCGCCGTGCAGGTCACGCCGCCGAGGGCCAGCATCCTCCCGCAGGTCCTCCCCACCAGCACCGGGACACTACACGGCGCCCCTGCCCGCGCAACGGTCGGACAGACCCTGCACCTCAGCGGGGGCGGCTTCGCCGCGGGCGCGCCGATCACCATCGGCATCTACTCGGTCCCCGTCGTCCTCGGACACGCGACCGCCGAAGCCGACGGAACGTTCGTCGCGACCATCCAGGTGCCGAAGCTTCTCGGCCATCACACCTTCATCGCTGCCGGCATCAGAACCGACGGCACGACCGGCTACCTGGAAGCGGCGTCGACCATCGCGGCCGCACCGCAGCCAGGCGCCGGCGGAGGGGACGGCGCGGGCGGAGGCGCCGGGGGCGGCGCAGGCGCAGGCGCAGCGCCCGGTGGCCCGCTCGCATCAACCGGCCAGGACGCCCCCAGCTGGCTCGCCGGCCCGACCCTGGGCCTGATCCTCATCGGTCTGGCCCTGATCATGATCGCCCGCCGCCGGAAGGACGCGCGGAACTGAGCCCGGCAGGCGCTCTGGTGCCCCTCGCCACCGCTGCCTTCTGCCACGCTCCCGGTCTCTCCCCTGTCGCCTGACGGAAGAACACCGAGAAGTTCGACGCGTCCGTGAAGCCGAGCACGGCGGCGCACGCGGTCGCCGTCAGTTCCTCATGGGCGAGCAACCGCTTCGCCTCGAGCACGATCCGCTCGACCAGCCACGCCTTCGCTGTCGACCCCGTCGCCCGCGAAACAGCTCGCGAAAGGGTGCGAGGGGCGTACCCCAGGGCGCGCGCGTAGTGCTCGGCGTCGTGGTGTTCCCGGAAGTCCGCCTCCACGCGCTCTCTGAACGCCACGAACAGCCGGTTCTCCACATCTGTGACCGCCAGGGTTGGTCGGAGCCGGGCGAGGAGCACCGAGAGCAGGATCGCCGGCAGCTCCGCCGAAGCGCCCGGCGCTGGATTCTCCGTCTCCAGCACGAGGTGTTCGACTGCCGCAGCGACGAATCGTCGCTCTTCGGCCGGGATGCGCCATACGGGTTGAACGCTCGGAGTCGCGACGAGCGCGCGGGTCGCCTCCGTGACCGGCGCGGTCGGAATGAACAGGATCAGCCGGCCGGCGAGGTCGGCGACCTCGCCCCATCGGTGCACAGCGCCTGCTGTGACCCACACGACGGACCCCGGGGAAAGAGCGTGATCGGCGAAGTCCACCGTGATCGAGCCCGATCCTTCGTCGACCAGCGCAAGAACATGGAAGTCGGCACGCTGAGTGCCTCCGTCGTTCATCGAGCGCAGCCGGTCGAAGGTGAGGGTCTCGACCTGCTGGGCTACGAGGTTGGGGGTCCGATAACGCATCTGCGTGATCGACGGCATGAGTCCATTTTGCACCATGACACGTCCGGTCCTCCCGATGACCCTGCATCATGCTCGCGCTTGCATAGGAGAAGCCAATCGAACCCGACTGAGGAGAATCGTGACCGAAACGCACCACATCGACCGCCCGGCCTTCGACCACAGCAGCGGCACCGGCCCGACGCTCGTGTTCCTGCACTACTGGGGCGGCTCCGCCCGCACGTGGGATCGCGTACGGGATCGGCTCGACGGACGCGACACCATCGCTATCGACCAGCGGGGCTGGGGGCGCTCCGGCAGCCTCCCCGGCCCGTACACACTGCAACAGCTCGCTGACGATGCACTCGCGTCGATCTCCGTCGCCGGCATCGACGACTACGTGCTGGTCGGCCACTCCATGGGCGGCAAGGTGGCCCAGCTGGTCGCCGCCACGCGGCCGGATGGCCTGCGCGGGATCGTGCTCGTCGGCTCCGGGCCCGCAAAGCCTGCAGCGATGATCACTCCGGAGTACCAGGCGGGCCTCTCCCACGCCTACGACTCGGCGGAGTCCGTCGCCGGGGCACGCGACCAGGTGCTGACCGCTACGACGCTGCCCACGACCTTGGCCGACCAGGTCATCGCGGACTCCCTGGCCAGCGGGAGCGACGATGCGCGCACCGAGTGGCCCCTGCGCGGGATCGCGGAGGACATCAGCGACCGCACCCGCCGGATCGACGTGCCCGCCCTCGTGATCGCGGGCGAGCACGACCAGGTCGAACCGGTCGAAGTCCTGCGCGACAATCTGGTGCCCTATCTCGCAGACGCGGAGTTCGCCGTGTTGCCGGGCACGGGCCACCTCATGCCGCTCGAGGTCCCGGAAGCGCTCAGCGACGCCATCACTCGATTCGTCGCAGCTCTCTGACGCGGCAGGTAGCCCCGGCGAGGTCGTCCTCCACGAACGCCGGCCTGGCCAGAGTGAGAGCGGGGATGGTTGCCAGGAGGGCCACGATGAGTCGGGATGGCCGCGCCGAACGTCACGGCGGAGGGCGTGGGATTCGAACTCTAGCCGCGGACCCGGCACCACCTGCATCGCAGCGAAAACCCCCGGATTTTCGGCACTTTTGGATGCCCATGGGATCGCTCGATGCTCTCCGATTTTGCCCAAGTGTTGTCAAAGTGTTGTCACGCACGCGCGCACAGAATCGACCATGCGACGACTAGAGTTCGTACTCTAAGGGGCTTGTTCAGGCCGAGGTTGCCGCGGCCGGCAGTCAGGCCGGCTCGTCTGTCGGCGTCGAAGCACGCTTCTCCACGCCCTCATCACCAGCAACAACGAGCTCACCCATCGAAGCCGAAGCCCTCGCCGGCCTTCTCCGCGCCCTTGGAGAACCCGCCACCGCCGACATGTGGAGCGAGCAGCACGCTACTGATGACGAGCCTGGTGATGCCCGCTACCTGGGCGAAACCCGCGAGTACCTGGTTCCGATCGACCCGACGGACAACCTGCGATGCGACAGCTGCGAGTAAGCACCGACGAACCCGCACCCATCGGGCGCGGGCTCGTTTCCTGCGGCGGTAAGACCCGAATGAAGCCGCGAGCAGCGCCGCGTTTATTCGCGGTGTCCGTCTGCCTGGCCGTCGATCGTAGTTCGCCCCCGCGTGCTGCGTTCCGGGCTTTCGCGGCATATCCTCACTCGCTTCGCTCCCTGCGGTATTCCACGACCCGGTACTCCGCTCGCTCCCGCTCACCCTCGATCCCCTTGCCAGACAGGCGAACAAGAACAGTTGATCGGAGAAGCAAAATGAGAGACACCACCACGGTTGCGGGCACCATCGAACACCTCGACCCCCACACCGTGACCATCGAAACCAACGTCCGACCCAGCGCACCCGTCACCCCCGCCTTCGTGCAGAGCATCCGCGAGAACGGTGTCCTCACCCCAGTCCTCGGCCACCGAAGCGACGACGGAACCGTGACCGTCCGGGCCGGACAGCGCAGGGTGTTCGCCGCCCGTGAAGCCGGTCTCGCCACCATTCCCGTCTACCTAGTGGAGGCGGACGAGGTGACGGCGAAGCGGATCGTGCAGCAGATTGTCGAGAACGACCAGCGCGAAGCCCTCACCGACGGCGACCGTGCCACCGCGTTCCAGCAACTCGCGTTGGAAGGACTCAGCGTCACCGCAATCGCACGACGCACCGGAACCAAGCAGAAGGAGATCAAGACCGCCCTGGCAGTGGTCGAGAACCAGGCTGCGGCGGACGCAATCCGAGAGCACCCGCTGACTCTGGATCAGGCGGCGGTGTTGATCGAGTTCGACGGCAACGACGAGATCCGCGCCGACCTCATCCAGGTCGCGACCACGGACCCGGCGCAATTCGCGCACGCGGCCCAGCGAGCGCGCGACGAGAAGGCGCGGGCCAAAGCGAAGACCGACGCGGAAGCCGACCTGGCCGGACGCGGCTACCTGATCCTCGACAACGATCCCGGCTACTACGACACCACCTACACCCGCACTAGCGAACTGCTCACCGCCGACGACCAACGGGTCACCATCGAGCACATCGAGAACCAGCAGGGCCGCGCCGCCCACGTTCGCGTCTACGCCGACGGTGACGCAAACGTCACTTACTTCGTCCAGGACGCGAAGGCGGCCGGGTTCCACGGCTACAGTGGCGGCCAGCCCAAGTCCGGCCCGATGACCGACGAGGAGAAGGCCGAGCGGCGCACCCTGATCGCCAACAACAAGGCTTGGGCATCCGCCGAGATCGTCCGCCGCGAATGGCTCACCACCCTCCTCTCCCGCAAGACCCTCCCCAAGGACGCAGCAGTCGTGATCGCCAAGGGACTCACCGTCCACAGGCAGGCGATCAGCACCGCCACCCGCGAGGGGAACGAACTCGCCCACCAGCTGCTCGGGATGGAGCCGTCCGGCTACTTCGAGAACGACAAGCTGGCCGCTCTAATCGAGCAGGCTCCGGCCAAGGCTCAGCACGTCGCTCTCGCGATTGTACTCGGAGCGTGCGAATCGGTTACCAGCAAGCAGACCTGGCGGTACCCCTCTTCCACCGACGCCGACTACTTCGCCCTGCTCACCAGTTGGGGGTACAGCCTCAGCGACGTCGAGCAGATCGTGACCGCCGACACGGCAGCCGAGGAGGAAACAGACGCTGCTCAGGTCAGTGCGGAGCCTGGCGGAGGCGACTGATCACACTGAACCGAAGCGGGCCCGCGCATCGGGCCCGCTTCCCGTTCGCGCGGTCAGGAGAGCCCGCGAGGCGTGGCGCCGACCATCGATGGCCCGACGACCGGACCTCCTCGCTCGGCTACCCGGGTGAAGGCGACGAACGGCACACACGCCGTCTCGGCCGTCAGCGCGGCCAGCCGGCCGATCGGTGTGCGCGGATCAGCGGCTATCGCCCATCCATCGACGGCGTACCGGCTCACCGTCTCGATGCACTCCCGCTTCTCCTCCGCAGTCGGGCTCGTCGACCCGACCACGCCAATCAATCCGCCCTGCACTTCCGGACCCATGTTTCTCGTATCGATGGCGAATACGCGCATCCTGATCACTCCCCTGGTTGATCGACCCGTTTATGGGCCGTGTCAAATTGGTTTGCTGGAGCGGCTTGTCCTGCCTCTGATCGACCCTTCTATGGGTCTGTGTCAATCAGCGAGTGTTGCTTTAGTTGTCCCGCCGATCAGTTTTTTTGCCGTTCCGGCAGAGAGATCGAGAGCGCGTGGAGGCAGCGGAGTGCCCGAAGGAAGTGGTTGCTAAGCGGAGGGAGCGCAGCGAGTGGAGTCTGCAAATAGCGACCGGAGGGAACGGAGCTGCCGGAGGAAGCTATGATCGGCCGGCCGGAATGGCGAAAAGACGGTGGCAAGAACAGCACGCCGTAGGCGTTCCGAACAGCGAGATCCGCGCCGCCTCCGTGCGGCTCCGTTTGGCTGTGGTGGCTAACCCGGCTGGGTGTTAGGCCATGACTGTGTTCAGCTGTCGGAAGAGTTGCCGAGCCAGGTAGCGTTTCAGGCTGCGGCGGACCTCTCGGCGGCTTTTGCCTTCCGATGTTCGTCGCGCCATGTAGTCCTGGGTGCCGCGGTCGCAGGTGAGTCGGACCCGGATGATGGTGTCCAGCGCCCGGTTCAGTTGCCGATCGCCTTGCCGGTTCAACCGGTGCCGGGTCGTGTTGCCGCTGGAGGCTTGCAGCGGGGCGGCGCCGGCGAGGTTGGCGAACGCGGCTTCGCTGCGGATCCGGCCCTTGTGCGAGTAAGCCGCGACGAGCTGAGCGCCGGTGACCGGGCCGATTCCGCGGATGCTCTGCAACCCGGGAGCGAGCTGCTCAACGTAGTCGGCTAGGACCTCCCGGTTCAGATCGAGCTGCGCGGTCAGCTCGAGCACCGAAATCGCGAGCCGGCGGGCTTCCTGCCGGATCGTGGTCATCGGGGCGTCTTCGGCAGGACGATGCCGCCAGCCGGCGATCTCGCGGATCTGGCCGTCGGTGAGCGGCTTGCGGACGTCCATCCCCAGCTGGAAGCTGCGCATCAGTGCGGTGAGCGCGTTGCGGTCCTGCGGTGCGTCGGCCATCCATCGCTTGCCGCGCCATCAGCAGGACCCGCAAGGCGGCGCGGATCCCATCCGAGCGTGGGGCCGCGAGCCGCTCGACGCCGGTGGCGAGGGCGGTGCGTGCTGCGGCAACTGCGTCGATCTCATCGGACTTGCCCCGGCCAGCGCGCGCTGCGCGTTTCGGGGGCCGGACATCGCAAACGGCCAGACCCGCGCCCTGGAAGACCCGGGCAATGACGGCACCATAGGAGCCGGCCCCTTCGATCGCGATCAGCAGCCGACCATCAGCGCGGCGATGCATCCAGGCCAACGCTCGACTGATTCCTGTGGGCGAGGTGGGGAACATTGCCGAGTCGATCACTCGGCCAGTGTCCGCGGCTAGCACCGCGTAAGTGTGGGTCTTGGCGTGAGTATCCACCCCGACCACGTAGTCATATTCATCGGTCACGGTCGTCACCGAGCACTCCTCCCTATCTCAACGGATGGTTCATCACGTCGGTCAAGGGTGTTGCGAGGCGTATCTCTAACTGTAGTGCCCGGGGACGTTGTTTGATCTGGCATCCGTGACATAGCGAGAACCTCCGGTCCAGAGTGGGAGTTGCTTAGACACTCACTCGAAACCTGGAGGTTCTCGTGTCTCACGGTAATGCGGCTTTGACGCCGCGGCAAAGACTGCGTGTTGCGCGGCTGATCATCGACGATGGGTGGACGGTCGCGGCAGCGGCCGATTACTTCCGGATCTCGTGGCCAACGGCGGCGAAGTGGGCGCGCCGATATGTCGAGCTCGGCCCGGAAGGGATGGCCGATCGGTCGTCGCGCCCGCATACCCATCCGAACCAGACCCCACAGATGTTGGTGAAGAAGATCGTCCATCTGCGGATCAAGAAACGGCTCGGGCCGGTGCAGATCGCCGGTCGGCTGAACATGTCGGCATCGACCGTTCACGCGGTGCTGGTGCGCTGTCATCTCAACCGCCTCACTCACGTGGACGTGAGAACCGGGGAGCCGGCTCGGCGTTACGAGCACGAGTATCCCGGGTCGCTGATCCACGTTGACGTGAAGAAGCTCGGCAACATTCCCGACGGCGGGGGCTGGCGATTCGTCGGACGCCAGCAAGGCGATAGACATCGCGCGGTCTCCGACCCGATCCGCCGCAAGGGAGACATCCGCGGCCCTCTGGTCGGCCATGCGTTCGTTCACACCGTGATCGATGACCACTCCCGCGTCGCTTACGCCGAGATCCACGACGACGAGACCGCCGAAACCGCCACCGGTGTCCTCCGCCGGGCCGTATCCTGGTTCGCCGACCACGGCGTCCGCGTCGAACGCGTCCTCTCCGACAACGGCTCCGCCTACAAATCCCACGCCTGGCGGAACACCTGCCATGAACTCGGCATCACACCCAAGAAGACCCGCCCTACCGCCCACAAACCAACGGCAAGATCGAACGGTTCCACCGCACACTCGCCGACGGTTGGGCATTCACTCGCCACTACAACAGCGAATCAGCCCGCAGAGCAGCCCTCCCCGCTTGGCTCCATCACTACAATCAACACCGACCCCACACCGCCATCGGCAAGGTCCCACCCATCACCCGGCTATCAACCAACCTGCCCGGGCACTACAGCTAACGAGTCACGCAGCCCAGAACGCCGGGAGCGGACGACCTTCTATGAAGCCATCGGAACAGACAGACCGACATTCAGCCCCCAGCGCGCGGACGGGTCGATCGGAAGGCACCACCTCAAGGCGGGCCAGTTTTTCTTGGAGTCACGCAGCGCCAGGGCCGAAGGTCAGTCTGTCAGCCAGCCTCAGACCAACCACTGATCATTAGAGTTTTTCTTGCCGTTCCGGCACAAAGATCGAGAGCGGGCGGAGGCAGCGCAGTGCCCGGAGGGAGTGGTTGCTAAGCGCAGGGAGCGCAGCGAGTGGAGTCTGCAAAAAGCAACCGGAGGGCACGGAGCTGGTGGAGCTCGCTATGATCGGCTGCCGGATCGGAAAGAAAACAAAGAAGAACAGCACGCCGGAAGGCGTTCCATCCGCCGGTGACAGCGCCGCCTCCGTGCGGCTCCACATCCCTGGCCGCATTGGACACAGCGCCAGCGGTGTCCGGCTCACTCGCCACGCGATGAGAACGCATACAGCTGTCTGGTGGCAACAGGGCACGGTGGATCATCCTGTCGGCATGAGTGGGACAGCCGACAACATCTTCTTGGCCAGAACTGACGACAGCGGGGCGTCGCTGTTGACGCTGCACTTCTCCCCACGGGAGCGCATCGAGATTCTGAGATTGGCTGCCACGCTCAACACGACATCCGAGCAACTGATCGAACAGTTCATCCGCAGACGCTTTCCCAGCAATGCCCGCCTCGAACAGTCGGGCCTCATCCCGCCTTGGATGTGAGCGCCGCGGTCACGCCATACCCGAGCCCAGGTGGCGGAATAGCTGCCGGGCGATATCGCGCTCCAGGCTGCGACTGACCTCACGCTTGCTCTTGCCTTCGGCCAGCCGCCTCGAGAAATGGTCGCGGGACGGAGGATCACAGCTCAACCGCGAGCGAGAATATGCCGCGAAAGCCCGGGAAGGAGCTACGAGCCGGCAGCGGGAAGTCACACAAACCGGCAAGAACTGCGCCAGATGCTAGATCCTTTGGCAGTCGCCACTGAGCACAGGCGAGCCGGAGGTCCCCGACCTCATCGCTGCCCGATAGTCGTCGCCCCAGCTATCGGATTCGGGACGGGGCCGATCCTATCGATCCAGGGGATCCGGTTGAGGACAGCAAGTCCGATCCGGTTCCAGACTCCACTGAAGAAGACTGCCGCTGTGCTGGCTACAAGCACCGATCCGACAACGTCGGTGAGGTAGTGGGCACTGACATAGAGACGGACAGCGCCCATGCCGACAATTGCAACGATACCGAGAATGGCGACCGGGACCTCGAATCGGGTACGCCGCGCGAGCACGTAGCAGGCGATCGCGTACGCCGCGACGTAGGTCGTATGGCCGCTCGGGAAGCTGCTGTACCCGATCTCCGCCAGCAGCGGGTGATCCAGCAACCCCGCGGGCGGGCGCGGCTCAGCGACCGCGAGTTTGAAGACCTCCGAACACAGCCAACCGAAGGTGGCGAGACCGGTGAAGGCGAACGCATTGACCGGTGAACGTCGCACGACCAGCAAGAACAGAAACGATGCGACCAGAACGACGATGATCCCAGGCGGGGAGAAGACGGTGGAGACGGCGACAGCGACCACATTCAACGCCGGACCTTGATGGTCGGTGAGCGCCTCATCCAGCGCGAGCTCAGCGGGTAGGACTCCGGGGACAAGCTTGGCGCTAAATCCCAGTATCAAAACGGCAAGGACACCCATCAGGCTCATCAGCAACCAGTGCCGCGGCTGAGGCATGATGGCCAGCCGAATTCGAGGATCGCCCGAATCGTCCACAGGGGGCGTGGGATGGTGTGTAGGTAGCATCCGGACAGCTTCAGCGTGCCCCTCCCAGAATCCTCTGAGATAGTTCCTAGGCGAATTCTGGGCCTGCCACCACCATGCTGAAGAGACGCGACGGGACCCGGAGGTGCGGATGAGCGACAGGATGCGCGTACTCCTGGTGGAGGACGACCCACAACTGGGACCGCTCATCGAACAGGTCCTCGCCGAGGTCTACGACGTCCTCAGGGTGACCGATGGCGAACGTGCACTGGTCGAGGGGACCACACACGACTTCGATGCGATGGTCGTGGACCGGAGACTGCCCGGGGTGGACGGCGCGCAGCTCGTGACCGCCCTCCGCGAACGGGGCGTCGTCTCCCCGATCCTGATGCTCACCGCTCTCGGCGCGTTGCGCGACCGCGTGCAGGGATTGGATGCGGGAGCCGACGACTACCTCGTCAAACCCTTCGAGTTCGACGAGCTCCTCGCCCGCCTTCGGGCGCTGACACGCACCTTCACCGGGGAGGGCCGGGAAGTCGCGATCGGCGAATGGACGTTCTACCCGGAAAGCCGGGCGCTGTACTCCCCGTACGACGGACGCATCCTGCTCACCGAGCGCGAGAACGACCTGCTACGACTATTGGCGGAGAATCCACTGCGTACCTTCTCCCGCGGCCAGATTCTGGAAGCCGTGTTCGCCCCCGACGAGCAGCCGGGCACCGTGGACACGTACGTCCACTACCTGCGCCGCAAGGCGGATCCGGAACTGATCTCCACGGTCCGCGGACACGGCTACCGGCTGGGACGACTATGAAGAAGACGCCGACCGACCCCGCTGTACGGGAAGTGCGGCGGGCATCCCGGATGGTCGGCCTCCAGCTCGCCATCGCCTCCGGCGCCCTCGTGGTCGCTGCGATCGGCGCCGCCTTTGTCTTTGTGCTGAACCAGCTGCGCCCTTCGGAAGTGAGCGAGCCGCCCCGGCCCGGCGAGCAGAAGATCTACATCGACGCCCCCGAGGCCCTGGTCGCTTTCGCACTGGTCGGCGTGCTCGCCGTCGCGATCGCGGGCGTGCTCAGCGTGATCGCGACCCGGCGAGCCGTGCGCCCGCTCGCACGTGCGCTGCAGATCCAACGCGACTTCGTCGCCGACGCCAGCCACGAGCTCCGCACACCGCTGGCGGTCCTCGACGCCCGGCTGCAGGTGCTCCAACGCGGCCTTGCACCGGACGATCCGTCGAAACCCGCGGTCACCGACCTTCGCACCGATACGCGCATCCTGATCGACGTCGTCGACGATCTGCTTCTCGCCGCAGACCCCGAACGCACCGAACCCGCCGAACCCGTGTCACTGCGCGATGCGGTCACCCGATCACTGCACTCACTCGAAGTGCTGGCCCGGGACGCCGGCGTCGAACTGGTCCTCGGCAGCCGCGACGACGTGCGGACCACGGTTCCGGCCACGACGCTCACGCGCTGCGCCACCGCCCTGATCGACAACGCGCTGGTGCACTCATCGGCCGGCTCGAGCATCACCGTCGACGTCCGACTTCAGGGCAACCAGGCCGTCCTCACGGTCACCGATGAGGGCGCCGGAATCGTCGGCATCAACCCAACACGGATCTTCGACCGGTTCGCGCGGGCGCACCCTGCTGCACCGGGGAGCACACGAGCGGGATTCGGGATCGGGCTGGCGCTTGTTCGCGACGTCGCGACACGTCACGGCGGCGATGTCGCGGTGACCCGCACCGGCCCGACTGGAACAGCTATCGAGCTGAGGCTCCCGGCCGGTTAAAACTCTCGGCCGCGAGATTACGAACGTGCTCGGGAACTCCGACGGACGGTGACGAGGCGAATCACCAGCGGCACCACCGAGAGTACGACGATGCCGATCAGCACGAGGTCGAGGTATTTCGCCACGAAATCCGCGACCCCGGGAATGTGCCCGAGGCCGTACCCGCCGAGGATGACTGCACTGGCCCAGACGGCAGCCCCAACGATGTTGAAAATCGTGAACACCGACCAGCGCATCCGGCCCACCCCTGCCGCGACCGGTGCGATCGTGCGCACCACGGCGACGAAGCGTGCGACCATGACTGCCGAACCGCCGAACCGGTCGAAGAACTGCGCCGTACGGTCGACGCTCGCTCGGCTGAAGAAGCCGGAGTCCCGCCGTTCGAAGACGGTAGGTCCGGTGCGCCGGCCGATCGCGTAACCGACCTGATCTCCCAGCGCTGCCGCGACCACAACGGCCAGGATGATCACCCACAGCGGCTCGGCGAAGTGTCCGGTCAGGCTGAGCACCCCCGTGAAGAAAAGCAGCGTATCCCCCGGCAGGAAGAAGCCCACGAGCAGACCCGTCTCGATGAACACCAGCACGCACACACCGACGAGCGCCCACGGACCAGCGGCCTGGATGATGCTCTGCGGGTCGATGAGACCGGTATGGATCATGGTGTCCTCTCCCAGGCGGATAGCGTCTAGACCCAGTGAACACGTGTCGTCCCCAGAAACCTCGAAGACCAGCACCCCGGCGGTCCCACCTCCGCGGACCGTGTGAACTCTCGCAGGCCTCCGGCGCCCTCGCGATGCCGCTTGCCGGGCGTCGGTCAGGACTGTCCCCTAGCGTCGGGAACGTGAGTGGGGACGACGCGCAGCTGCAAACGGACGGGAAGACGAAAACACCCCGACGCGGAGCGCTCGCCCGGCGCTCCGTTGCGCTGACCGCCTTCGTCCTGTTGAGCGCCGTCGCCGGGGTATTGGCGACCTCGGCGACGGTTCCGGCCGTCGCCGTTGTCGCCACAGGAGTCAGCGATGGAGTGTCGATCTTCAACGGGCTGCCCGACTACCTGAAAATACAGCCGCCGGCGCAGGCCTCCACTCTCTACGCCGAGCGGGCCGGCCAGCAGGTCGCTATCGCCTCCTTCTTCGCACAGGACCGCACAGACGTCCGATGGTCAGGCACGACCGAAGCACTGAAGTCCGCGGTGATCGCGACGGAGGATCCCCGCTTCTTCGAAGAGGGTCCGATCGACATCCTCGGCACCGTCCGTGCCGTCGCCGCCAACGCTTCCGGCCACCGGTTAGAAGGGGGCTCCTCGATCACGCAACAATACGTGAAGAACGTTCTCGTGCAGCAGTGCGACGCACTCACCGACGCTCACGCTTCAGCCGCCTGCTATAAGAAGGCCACCGCCACCACCATGCAGCGCAAACTTCAAGAACTCCGCTACGCGGGGGAGGTCGCCAAGGTCTACACCAAGGACCAGATCCTCACGGCGTACCTCAACCTGGTGGGGTTCGGCGGCAACATCTACGGCGCTCAGGCGGCCGCGGAGTATGACTTCGGTGTCTCCGCCAGTGCGCTCACCTTGCCGCAGGCGGCAACCCTCGCCGGGATCCTCAACAGCCCCTCCACCCTCCGCATCGACCGACCCGGCGACCCCCTGAACGGTGCTGCGAACCACTACGCCCGCACCCTCGCGCGACGCAATTACGTCCTGGACCGCATGTACGCGAACCATCGCATCACCGCCCAACAGCGCGACTCGGCGAAATCCACCCCGATCCAACCGCACATTACCCAGGTCAGCAGCGGATGCACCGCCGCCGCCGCCGTGGACGCCGGGTTCTTCTGCGAGTACGTCAAGGACGAGCTGCTCAAGGACCCGGCCTTCGGCAAGACCTCCGTCGATCGCCTGTCTGCCATCGACCGGGGCGGACTGCAGATCTACACGACGCTGAAGCTCGGACTGCAGACACAGGCACAGCAAGCGCTCGACGCATACATTCCTACGACACACCCGGGAATGCACCTGGGCGCGTCCAACATCTCCGTCGAACCCGGTACCGGGCACATCGAGACGATGGTCGAGAACAAGACCTTCGACGAAAGCAACCAAGCCGGCCCGGGATCAACCGCGGTGAACTACAACACGGATGCCGCCTACGGTGGCTCCCAGGGGTTCCAAACCGGATCCGCCTTCAAGGCGTTCACGATCGCCGCCTGGCTGGAAGCGGGACACACCCTCTCCGAGGTCGTGGACGCTACCCACCACACCTTCCCGATGTCCGACTTCCACAGCAGTTGCGGCCCGGTCACGGGGCCACCGTGGCCGGTCAGCAACGACGAGGGCTCCGCCTCTCGTCTCAGCGTGATGGCGGCCACAGCCCAATCGGTCAACACCGCGTTCGCCATGATGGGCACCAAACTCGACCTCTGCTCGATCCTCCACGCAGCCGAAGCGCTCGGCATCCACCCCGCCTCCTCGGCGAATCCCCTCACCTCCGTGCCGTCCATGATCCTGGGCGTCAACTACATCTCCCCATTGACCATGGCGACCGCCTACGCGGCGATCGCCGACGGTGGGACGGTGTGCACCCCCGTCGCCATCGAGAGAGTCACCGGACCCCGCGGCACACCACGACCCATCAGCCCCAGCACCTGCGGCCGCGGCATCCCCACCGACATCGCCGCCGGCGTCGCCTACGACCTGCAAGGCGTCCTCCAGCCGGGCGGCACAGCCGCCACAGCCAATCCGCACGACGGAGTACCCATCCTCGGTAAGACCGGCACCACCGACCACGCTGTGCAGAACTGGCTCGTCACCTCCACGACCAAGATCGCCGCTGCCACCTGGGTCGGCAACGTCTCCGGCTCCATTCGTCTAAGAAGCGAGTACTTCCACGGCATCAACGGCGGAGACGTCAAATTCCACATCGCCCACCGCATCCTCACCGCGCTCGACCAGCGTTTCGGTGGAAGCGCGTTCACTCCACCCACCCGAGCCATGGTCGGTGCTCCCGTCCGCACCATCGGCTGAATCCAAGGAGATCCTCGTGCTCGCCCTCAGCATTCCCAGCCCGCCGCCGCAATGGGCCCAGTTCCAACTGGGTCCGCTTACGGTTCACACCTACGCGCTCTGCATCCTCAGCGGCATCGTCGCCGCCTACTTCATCACCGCACACCGGCTCGGTCGTCGCGGCGTCGACCAGGGAATCGTGCTCGATGTCGTCCTCTGGGCCGTTCCGCTCGGCGTCGTCTGCGCTCGTTTCTACCACGTGTTTACCCACATCGGGGACTACTTCTACTCCGGCGCGAACCTCTGGAACGTCTTCGCCATCTGGGACGGCGGCAACGCCCTTTACGGCTCCCTCCTCGGTGGCGCACTCGGCGTCTACATCGCGTGCCGCCGGGCTGGCCTGCGGTTCTGGGCCTTCGCCGACGCACTCGCCCCGGCCCTCCTCGTAGCCCAGTCACTCGGCCGGTTCGGCAACTACTTCAACCACGAACTCTTCGGCCTGCCAACGACCCTGCCGTGGGGCCTGCAGATCGAGGCCACCAACGCCAAATTCCCGGCAGGGATGCCACCCGGAACGCTCTTCCATCCGCTCTTCCTCTACGAGATCATCTGGAACCTCACCGGCGTCGCCGTCATCCTTCTGCTCGAACGACGGTTCCGGCTGCAATGGGGCCGGGTGCTCGCGCTCTACCTCATCTGGTACGGACTCGGCCGCAGCTGGCTCGAAGCGATCCGCATCGACCCGACCAGCGACGGGTGGCTGGGAATCCCCGCAAACGTGTGGGCCTCCTTCGCCGCCGTCGCCGTCGGAATCACCCTGTTCGTCATACAGACCCGTCGACACCCCGGCGCCGAACCCTCCCCGTATGTGCTTTCAACTTCAACCAATACGGCGCCCGACACGGACGACAAACCGGCTGGCCAGCTGCCGAGCCCGACGCTCCCTCCCACCGATCGCGTCGAATCGACATGAGATAGCCTGAAAAGATGGGAGTATTGCTGGCTCGTACGTTTCGTGTGGTACTCGGCCTTCTCCTTTGCGGTGTCGGGGGTTTGGGCGCTATCGCCCTCATGGTTGTGACGATCCAGCAGGCGTGGGGATGGATCTTTCTCGTCGGACCGGTTTCAATCCTGGTTGCGGTACTGCTGATTCGCGCGGGGACGAAACTTCTGGCTGCCTGATGCGCGCGCCGGTCGTCAGCCGGGTGCCCGTGTCGGTGCTGCGATGTGAGGGTGTAGCCGCCCGCGCTGCAGCTAGCATCGACCTGTGAGAGGCCCGACCCTGCCCGCATCCCCGAGCTGGTTGCTGCGCCTGGCCGTCGTCACGCTCCTCGTCGGTGTGGGAGCCGGAGTGGGCGGATTGCTGGTCGCCATCTGCTTGCACCTGATCCAGCATGTCGCGTACGGATACACGGAGGGCACCTTCCTCGATGGTCTTCTTCACGCCCCACCTGTCACGCGCGTCGTCGCACTGACGCTCGCAGGCGTCATCGGCGCGGTCGGTTGGTGGGCTTTGCGCCGATGGGGGACACCGTTCGTCTCTGTCGAGCAGAGCGTCGGCGGTCGGCGGATGCCCCCCTTCGTCACTGTGATCAATGCCGGCTTGCAGGTGGTGATCGTCGGTCTCGGCGCTTCGATCGGCCGAGAAGTCGCGCCGCGAGAGCTAGGCGCGCTGGTGTCAGGATGGCTGAGCGAGAAGGCCGGCTTAGCCGCACGTGAGCGTCGGATTCTCGTTGCATGCGGTGCCGGCGCCGGACTCGCCGCCGTCTACAGCGTGCCGCTCGGGGGCGCCATCTTCACCGTTGAGATTCTCTTGGCGGAGGTGAGCTTCGCGACGGTGCTTCCGGCCTTGGCGACGTCAGCGATCGCGACCCTGATCGGGCACCTGGTCGTGCCAGCGACCCCGCTGTACTCGTTGCCGCAGTTCACGCTGTCGCCGTCGATGGTGGTCTGGTCCATCATCGTGGGGCCGATCATGGGGTTCGCGGCCATCGGGTTCGTGCGGCTCGCCCAGTTCGCGCAGGCGCACCGGCCGGCATCCTGGGGCATTCTCATCGTCATGCCCCTCACGTTCGCTGCCGTCGGTGTGCTGTCGATTGCATTCCCGGCAATTCTCGGAAACGGTCGCGCTCTGGGTCAGATCGCGTTCGATGCGGCCCTCCCGATCGGATTGCTGGCAGCGTTGCTCGTCTTCAAAGTGGTTGCGACGGTCAGCACGATCGGCAGCGGCGCCGCCGGTGGAACGCTGACGCCGTCATTGGCGATCGGTGCGGCGGCGGGTGCGCTGGCCGGCGCGGCCTGGAGCGCCCTGTGGCCCGGAGTGCCTCCCGCCGCGTTCGCGTTGATCGGGGCTGCGGCGTTCCTCGCCTCGTCGATGAGGGCACCATTGACGGCATTGGTGCTCGTTATCGAGTTCACCAATGAAGGCCCCTCGATGCTGGTCCCGATGATGCTCGCCATCGCCGGGAGCGTGATGGTCGGCTACGTGCTCGGGCGCCGCCGCCTCACCGGCGTGGATTGACCGTCAGCGACGCAGGATCACAGCAAAGGCGACGAGATCGAGGATGGCTGCGCCGCTGATAACGAATGTAAGTGCCCACGCGACGACGTGCGTGCCGCGCAGATGTTCAGACACATGTCTGTCTGACGACCGGTTGATAACACTCCAGACCAGAGTCACGGCGGACAAGAGTATCCCGGCCAGGCAGGATGTCAGACTGATCGCAAGCCCGAATCCGGAGTGCCCGAAGAGGGGGCGTGCAGAGTTCACGATAGCTGCAGAGGCGACCAGAACTATGGCTCCGGTCACAGCGGCGAGGGCGTATCGCTCTCGAGCGAACGTTCCGAGAACCGTCGCAACGATCTCCTCATCCGGAGACGGCCGCGAACTACTGCGATGGTGCGTCACGGTGCGAGTGTAGGCCGCGACCGCTGAGGGACTGCGAAATTCTCCGAGACATGGTTGCGTTCGCCATCACCAGCCGTATCACGGAAATACTGGACGTTTGACTTACCGATTGGCCGGCTCATGAGGCCACCAACCGTGTCAGGGCCATTACGTCAGCCACCATCAAGGCGCTGCCGCTGGAATTCGCTCCGGCATCAGCCGCTAGGCAGCTCCACGCCGCTACGCCGCCCGGCCCTAATGTCCGGCGCCGAGGTTCCCGGCGAGCCGCTCGTGCATCCGGGTACTGGCGTCGTTCAGGCCTTCGATGGTGACCGTCTTGCCGTGGTGTGCGTATTTGGTAGTGATGCCGTCGAGGGCGGCGACGGTGGAGGCGTCCCAGATGTGCGAGCCGGCCATGTCGATGACAACCCGGTCGGGGTCTTCGGCGTAGTCGAACTGGGTGGTCAGATCGTTGCTGGAGGCGAAGAACAGTTCGCCGGTGACGGTGTAGTAGGCAACGTCCTGGTCGCCGTCCGGGCGGATCGTGCGCTGGACGGTCGCGAAGTGGGCGACTCGCTTGGCGAAGATGACCATCGCCGCGATCACCCCGACGACGACGCCGATGGCGAGGTTGTTGGTCAGCACGACGACGATGACGGTCAGGACCATGACGATGGTCTCGCCGAGCGGCATCCGCTTGAGGGTGGCGGGTCGGATGCTGTGCCAATCGAAGGTGCCGACGGAGACCATGACCATCACCGCGACGAGCGCGGCCATCGGGATGATCGCCACGATGTCGCCGAGGGCGACGACGAGAATCAGTAGGAACACGCCGGCGAGGAAGGTGGAGATGCGGGTACGTGCGCCGGAAGCTTTGACATTGATCATGGTCTGCCCGATCATCGCGCAGCCGCCCATGCCGCCGAACAGACCGGATAGCACGTTGGAGACTCCCTGGCCGAAGGATTCACGGGTCTTCCGGGAATGGGTATCGGTGATGTCATCGACCAACTTGGCGGTCATGAGCGATTCGAGGAGACCGACGAGTGCCATCGCGAGGGCGTAGGGGGCGATCCGAGCGAACGTCTCAAACGTCAACGGGACGGCGGGGAAGAGGAACTGCGGAAGGCTGTGCGGCAGCTCTCCCTCATCACCCACGGTCGGGACGTTCAGGCCGGTGACGACGACAGCGACGGTGATCAAGATGATCGCGACCAGCGGTGCGGGAACCACCTTGGTCAGCCGCGGCATGAACACCATGATCAGGATGCCGGCCGCGACAAGCGGGTACACCAGCCAGGGGACGCCGATCAGATGCGGCAACTGGGCGATGAAGATCAGGATCGCGAGGGCGTTGACAAAGCCGACCATCACGCTTCGCGGAATGAACCGCATGAGTTTGGCGACACCGAGCAGGCCGAGAGCGACTTGGAAGATGCCCGCCAGGATGACGGTCGCGAACAGGTACTCGACGCCATAGTTCTTCACCACGGGGGCGACGACAAGCGCGACGGCGCCGGTCGCGGCGGAGATCATCGCGGGCCGGCCGCCGAGGAACGCGATGGACACGGCCATCACGAACGAGGAGAACAGTCCGACCCGTGGGTCGACACCGGCGATGATCGAGAAAGAGATCGCCTCCGGAATGAGTGCCATCGCGACCACCAGCCCGGCGAGGACCTCACGGGTCAGCAGGCGGGGGTTGCGCAGCGCTTCCAGGACGGTGGGATGCGCACGGTAGGAGGCTGCCGTGATGGCGGAAGACATGGAGATGCTCCAACAGGTCGAGGCCCTCAGCGCGAGGACCGGATGGGCAATGGCTGTGATCCGGCGCCTCGTCGCGCGCGCACCTGCCGCCGCAGCGGGAAGAATGGTAGGAAAGTGTTCGCTCGATCAGCGAACCTGCATAACTCTACCCTAACGTGAGGGTTGAGTTGAAATGAGGGTCATGACTAGGGAACCGCGCACCATGCACATCGGCGAGCTCGCCGAACGCACGGGGCTGTCATTGCGTACGCTGCGCCACTACGACGAGGTCGGCCTGGTCAAGGCGTCAGGCCGAACCGACGGCGGCTTCCGCGTATACACCGAGACCGACTACGAACGGCTCATGCTAATCCGGAGAATGAAGCCCCTCGGGTTCTCGCTGGAGGAAATGGCCGACCTCCTGTCGGTCGTCGACGACGGAGAATCGGCCACCGACGCCAGCCAGGCGCTCGATCAATTCGTCGCGCAAGCCATCGAGCGACGCGAGAAGCTGCGCGAGCAGATCGCAATGGCCGACGAGTTCATCGACCTCCTAGAATCACGCCGAAGTGTGTTCTCCAAGCAGGCAGAAGACGTACAGTCCACACCCAGACTGTCATAATCAGGTTCATCAGTGATTAATTCACGTGAGTTGCATTTTGATGCAAAAACTCCCGCCAATCCGTCGCGACTGCAGATTTGCTGATGGCAGGCGTTTAGTTCCGCGGGCGGTCCTGTGATCCCGGCGCACGCTCGGCCAGGATACCGCTGACCGTGTGGATTCCTGCATCTAATGCAGGTTTCCACGGAACGAGGCGGCCCGACGCTACTGTTTGCAGCTATCGGCCCGAACAAGTTGAATCGAACATTCGGTCGTGGTCGACCCGTCCTGGCATCGCAACTACGCGCGGAAGATGTGGATTGCCTCGCGTGCGGCGTAGAAGACGATTATGAGCCCGGCTACCGGGTCGGCCCACCACCAGCCGAAGGTGTAGTTCAGCAGGATCCCGAGCAGCACGCTGGTCGCGAGGATTCCGTCGATGAGGGTGACCCGTCCCTCGGTGAGAAGCGCGGGGTTGTCCAGGCGCTTGCCGACGACCCACTTGCCCCAGGCGAGGGTGAACATGGCGAGCGCGGTCGCCCCGGTCCAGGTGATTCCACCGATCAGGGGGGTGGCGTGGTGCCCCAGCCCCAGGGCCACGACCGCTTGCACTAGGAGGTAGAGGGCCAGGAGGATGAACGCCCAGCCGATGAGACGTAGGGCCACGCGTTGCCGGGACGGGCTGGTGTCGGTGAGCTCCCAGATGACGACGGTGCTCGCGCCGATCTCGATCAAACTGTCGAGCCCGAAGCCGAGCAGAGCGACGGACGCCGACTGGTAGGCGAGGATCGCCAGCAACACGACGCCGACCACGTTCCAACCGAGGGTGACGATCTCCAGCGCGATGCCGGATCGGCGGAGTTTCATCGCGGGGTCGGTCACTCGACGACCGTACTCGATGCCGCCTTCTGAGGGGATGAAACAATGGTCAGGTGTCCGGTGCTCCGAATCCGCCCAAGTCCAACCACGTGACCGTGAAGGTGCCGAGGTGGAGTCAGCGTCGTCGGATCCTGATCGTGCTCGGCCTCAACCTGGTGCTGATCGTCGGGCTGATTGTCGCGGGGATATTCGCTCATTCCGTGAGCGTTCTCGCCGCCGCTGGCGACACCGTCGCCGACTGCTTTGCTCTGATGCTCGGCCTCGTTGCGATCGCGCTTCGGACCATGACCCGGACCATCCGCACGCACAACGACCGATCGCCATCGCGGCGCTCGTGAATGCCACCCTCCTGCTCGCGGTGACAGTAACCGTGACGATCGAGGCGATCTCGCGGTTGCGTGAAGGTTCACCGCCCGTTGAGGGCTTGCCGATGGTGATCGTCAGCCTGGTCACTGTTGTCGTGATGCTCACCGGTGCACTAGCCCTCGGCCGCTCGGCCGCCGGCGAGGACCTGCATATGCGGTCGGTCCTGATCGACGCGCTTGCGGATGCTGCGGCAGCAGCGGCGATCGCCGTGGCCGGCGTCATTATTTTGGTCACGAACGGGCTCTACTGGCTGGACCCGGTTTTGGCGCTGGCGGTCTCGGTCCTGATCGCCATCGCGGCGATCCAGCTGATCGTGAAGGCGATCTCGGCACTACGTGGGAAAGCAGTCGACTTCGACGGCGACTGACTTTTGCAGTGAAGGCGTGTGCCGGTCGGGTCGCGCAATTTGCATCGCACACCGTGTTGATCTTTAATCTGCGTATGGATGCAGATAAAGCGATATGTGGAAGACTGCCTGACAGCCAGTACGTCGAGCTCGCAGTGGAGGTGTTCGGCATGCTGGCCGACGCAACGCGGGTGCGGATTGTGCTAGCGCTGAAGGACGCGGGCGAGCTCTCGGTGAACCACCTGGCGGACATCCTCGACAAGCAGCCTGCCGCGGTCTCCCAGCACCTCGCGAAGCTGCGCCTGGCTCGCATTGTCTCGACCCGCCAGGACGGTCAGCGAGTGTTCTACCGGCTCGAGAACGAACACACGAGCAGACTCGTGACGGACGCGATCTTCCAGGCCGAGCACTCGCTCGGCGGCACGCCGCGGCACCATCACTCCGAGGCCAAGCTCGGCGCGGAGACGAGCGCGTGAGCGGGACACACACCCACGAGCACGACGAACACGGCCACACGCACGGCCACGCGCACGAACACGGCCACGGCCACGGCCACGGCCACGGCCACGGCCACGGCCATGATCATGAGCACGGCCACCAGCACCCGACCGGTTTCAAAGGATTCCTGTACGGGCTGTTCGTCCCGCACTCGCATGACGCCGCCGACTCCATCGACGACGCGCTGGAGGCGAGCACCGAGGGTGTCCGTGCACTGAAGATCAGCCTGTTCGTACTGCTGGGCACCACCGTGCTGCAGGCGATCATTGTCGCCTTCAGCGGGTCTGTCGCCCTTCTTGCCGACACCATCCACAACTTCTCGGACGCGCTCACGGCCGTGCCACTCTGGGTTGCGTTCGTGCTCGGGCGTCGGGTCGCCTCCCGCCGCTACACCTACGGCTTCGGGCGCGCCGAGGATCTCGCCGGGCTATTCATCATCGCCGTCGTCGCTCTCTCTGCGGTCGTCGCCGCGTGGCAGTCGATCGACAGGCTCTTCCATCCCCACCCGCTCGAAAACCTCGGCTGGGTGATCGCCGCCGGCCTCATCGGCTTCGCCGGCAACGAAGCAGTCGCGATCTACCGCATCCGAGTCGGCCAGCGGATCGGCTCCGCCGCCCTCGTCGCCGACGGCGTGCACGCGCGCATCGACGGGTTCACCTCGCTCGCCGTCGTCCTCGGCGCTCTCGGCGTCATGCTCGGCTTCCCATTGGCCGACCCGATCGTGGGTCTGCTGATCTCGGCCGCGATCATCGTCCTGCTCTGGGGCACCGTCCGCAGCATCGGACGGCGCCTGCTCGACGGCATCGAGCCCGAGCTGGTGGACCGTCTAGAGCATGCTCTTGAAGAGACGCCCGGCGTCACTGCTGTCCCGCGCGTACAGCTGCGCTGGGTCGGGCACCGGTTGCACGGTAGTGCGCAACTCGGCGTGGATGCGGAGAGCCTAAACGATGCACAGCACATCGTTGGCGCAGCACGTACCAATGCGCGGGAACACCTGCGAATTCTGGATGAACTCCACATCGAGGTCGGGGACGCTATCGCTACTTGCCGCTCAACTCCCTCCTGAGTAACTCCCGCTCCTGCCAGTTCAGAGGACGGTCGTAAAGGCATCTTTCACAAGAGAATTGCGGCAACCGTCTTCGCAGATCTGGCGAGTTCGTTGGCCACACCGGAACGGTCTGGCATGCTGTGACTTGCGCGTTCTCGCGGCGGCGGTGGGGCTCACCGTAGGTAACTTCGGCATCATCGCCGACAACAGTCCCTATCTCAAGGATTTGTGCTGTCTGGAGATAGGGGAACTGTGAACATGATCGCGCCCGCCATTGCTAGGGCTTCATCGTGACTACAGAGTCGGACTCGCCCGAGCCGGTGCACGAAGCGGCTGATACAGAAGCAGACCAGCACTGGTTGACGCCGGGCGTTGGGAGTGTGGCTGCGGCAAGCTTCTTCTCGGATTCCGGCCATGAGATCGCAACCTCTGTGCTTCCGAGTTTTCTCACCAGTGTTCTTCACGGGTCAGCGGCGTCATTGGGCGTGATCGAAGGGGTCAGTGATGCGCTGACCGGCGTGGCGAAGTTGATCGGCGGGCCGTTGGCGAACGATCCGCCCCGCAGGCGTGTGATGGCTACTGGCGGCTACTTGGTGACCGCTCTTGCAACTGCGGCGATCGGCCTTGCCACTGCTGTGTGGCAGGTCGCCATCCTTCGCGCTCTGGCGTGGGCGTCGCGAGGCGTCCGTTCACCGGCTCGGGACGCGATGCTTTCCTCGCTGGCGCCGCAGCGCGCCTACGGGCGCGCGTTCGGGCTGGAACGTGCAGGGGACAATTTGGGGGCGGTGGTGGGACCGCTCGCGGCCGCCGGGCTTGTCGCCTGGCTGGGCATTCGGCCGGCGATCTGGTTCGCGTTGATCCCCGGCGTTCTTGCCGCGATCGCGATCGGCTTCGCCGCACGCGAGGCGCGCCGGCACGGGAACGGTGTCCGACAGCGGATCCGGTTCGACCTGGCCGGCCTACGCGGCGCAGGTCTAGGCCGGCCGCTGCTGCCGATTGTGCTGTTCGAGTGTGGAAACTTGGCGAGCACGCTGCTGATCCTGCGGGCGACGCAATTGTTCCAAGGGCAGGGAATGACGGCGACCGCTGCGGCGTCGACGGCCATTCTGATCTATGCAGCACATAATGCGGTGGCGGCCGGAGTGTCGATCCTGGGCGGCCGGTGGATCGATCGAACCGGACCGCGGCGGGTGTTCGCGGCAGGAGCGCTGGTCTACGTGCTGGGTTACGCGGTATTCGCTTTTGGGCCGACCCCGTGGTGGGCGATTCTGGTGGCCTTCGCGCTTGCCGGCGCGGGCATCGGATTCGCTGAGACAGCAGAGTCTGCGCTGGTGGCTCAGATCCTTCCCGATCGTCTGCGCGGGAGCGGGTTCGGCGTCATCGGCGGCGTGCAGGCGGTCGGGAACATTGTTGGGACCGTCGTCGCCGGCATCCTGTACACAACCGTCTCCCCGACCGTCGGGTTCCTGTACGCCGCGGCGTGGATGCTGCTCTCGTTCGCCGGATCAGTCGTGCTCCGGGTCCCGGTGAGGAGTCGGCGTGGTTGAGCCGGTAGAGGGTGACAGCAGGTTCGACCGACCGTTGAGCCGGGACGTGGATGCTGTGTTGAGCTCGGAGGAAGTCCGGGTGTTGTGGGACTTCGTACACGGCGACATCATGAGCGGCCCCACCCGGCAGCGGCTGAAGGAGTACTGGGGCATGTGTCCCCGGCACTCCTGGGCGTACGCGGTTGTCGAGATCGAACTGTGGGAGGCCGGGGCGGGTGCCCGCGGCGGGCATCAACCCTTTGATCTCACGGTCCTCTACACCGATCTTCTGCAGTCGATGGCCGGCCGGCTCAGCAGTGGCCGCCGGCACCGTCAGATCAGGTCGCTCGAGCGGCACGGACAGTGCGTGATCTGCGCCGATGTGCGCGGCGGCACACCGTCCGGCATCCTGGTAACCCACGCGGGCATGGATCTGCAAGAACTCACCCGCGAGGCCAACGAGATGCGCTTCACCACTGAATGGCTGATCGAAACTCGTCCGCTCTGGGCCGCAGCTGTCTGTCCCGAGTGCGCGAAGACGTGGTCGGTGGCAGCACAGCCGGGGACCCTTCCCTGCCGCGCCCACATGCTGACCGGTCAGGCGTTCAGCGACGCGGCTCTGGAACTGACCCGCACGATGTTGGTGGAGTTGGCGGGGCAGGTGCGGGCGTTGACGGATTCGATGACCCAATCGGGGTTGCCGGCCACAGAACCGGTGAATGCGTCCTGGGTGAAAGCGGTGAGCTGGTTCAACGGTTGGGACTTCCCTCTGACGCTTACCCGGTCATCGTAGAAGGCGCGAGATCCACCGCTTGGATGCTCCAAACCCCGTCGACACGTAACAGCTCGTTGACCGATCCGGTGGGTGCAGCGATTTCGCCCACCTCCGGGTCGAGCGCGTGCAGTAGCGGTCGGATCACCGCGTCATGGGTGACCACGACGACGGCGCCCTCCGGGTACTGGTCGAGGACAGCATCAAGGGCGGGGCGGGCGCGGGCCAGCACCTGGCTGACCGGTTCCACGCCGGGGGCGGCGTCGACACTTCCGAACTCGGCGATCACCTCGGTTTTCACGTGCCCGGTCCACGGGCCGTAATCCCGGTCATTGAAGCGGTCATCGGCGTACGCTTCAACGCCGACGGCATCCGCGATCGCCCGGGCCGTCGTAACAGCTCTGGTCAGGGGGCTGGAGAACACAGCGACCACGCCCTTGTTCTGCAGGTAGAGGCCCAGCGCAGCGGCCTCGGCCTGACCGACCTCGTCCAGCGGCGGGTTCGCCAACCCGCGCAGCCGGCCTTCCGCGTTGAGCACGGTTTGCCCGTGCCTGGCCAAATAGAGATGCTGTTCCTCTGCGTGCGGCGACATGTGTTCTCCTCTTTAGTTCACCGGCTGGGTCTGCGGCCGGGAATCCTGTGCGTCGAAAATGCGGTGATAGACGTCTTCCCCGAAACTGGTGGGCAGCGGCGGCCCGACGACGAGGCGGAAGTCGCGGTTCCCACTCTGGTCCCTGTTCGCTCGCAGGAACAGCGCCTCAGCGTGCCCCTCGGTGAAGTAGCGGTGCGCGAAGTCATATAGGTGCGTGACGATGGCCACACGGACATCTGATGCGGTGAGTGCCCCAACCAGGTGCCGGAGGATCTCGGATCCTTCACGTTCGTTGGTTGATGCGAATGATTCGTTCAGCAGCAGCAGACTGCCGGGCCGGAGCTGATCGACGATGCTGCTCATCCGGGCGAGCTCTTCATCAAGCTTGCCGCTTTGCATCGAGGCGTCTTCCTCCCGTTTGAAATGGGTGAAGATCCCATCCCGCACACCGGTTTCAAAGTCGTCGGCGGGGACAAAGAGCCCGCACTGGGTGAGGAGTTGCGCTTGGCCCACGCTGCGCAGAAAAGTGGACTTGCCTCCACGGTTCGCGCCGGTGATGACCACCGTGGAACGGTCGAAGGCGTCCACTTCGTTCCCGATGACGGGGTCCTGGCTGATCAGCGCGAGTGCTGCATCGTAGAGGTTGGCCGATCGGAAGCCGGCGTTGGCTGTTAGCGTCGGAATGCAGGTGCTGGCGCCGGCGCGGGTGAGCGCGTCCTGGAGGTTGATCGCGGCGAGGTAGAAGCCGAGTTCCGTGCGCAGCATGGTGAAGAAGTTCTTGATGTGTTCGGTCGACTGGGCAAGAGCGTTGGCGACCAGGCTCAGGCCGTGATTGCGTAGATCCGAGAGAGCGTTGAATCCGGCCTCATCTCGGTCCGCGATGGTCATCGAGTGGGCTGGGTGGGCGAAGCCGACCCGTTCGAAAAGAGTCACTTTCTGCTGCAGCGGTCGCCGAAGCACCAGTCGGTGCCTTTGTTTGCGTGTCCGAGGCGGGCGCTGATCAGCACGCCGTGTCGGAACCGCAGCCGGCGCAGATGGTCGTCGATTTCGGCGAAGTAGTCGTCGGAGAGTTCGGCGGTCAGCATCCGGCAGAGCTCGGTGAAGGCTGGCGAGTGGAAGCCGGCGGCGTGCTCATCGGCGATCAGCCGGAGTTGGCGCAGGTGGAGGATGAACATTTCCAGCGCCTCGACCGAGCGATGCAGGCTCGAGGTGGGCGAGCCCAGCCCCCAGCCGTAGATCTTCTTTTCTTCGGCCAGCGTTTGCACGCACACCGCGTACAGGCTCCGGAGTACCTCCGGACAGTTCAGTGCGTCGGTCAGCGCCTGTTGCCGGTAGGTGATGCGCTCCGGGTCGGTCAGCGGTTGCAGCAACGCGGCCTCGGCGACGTTGCGGAGGAAAGCGTCGTCGTTTGCCATCGCGGTCACGATCGCGTTCAGTTCCAGATCGGCACCGAGCTGGAGCTGCAGCCGGGTGGGGCGGATCGAAGTATCGAAGTCGATGTCCTTGAAAAGCAGGTGGGCTTTCATGCGTGGATCCTTTCCCGCAACCGTTCCGCCGTCAGCCCGTATCGGGCCGCGATCGCCGTGGCGTGCGCGAGCCCGTCCGCCGGCCGACGACGAATGCGGAAGGTGCGCGTGGTGACCTCAGCCGGGTCGACCTCAGCGACCATGCTGACCGTGCCCGGCCCAAGCGCCGAGAGCTCGTCGACGAACGTGACATACACCCCGAGCGCCCCCAGGGTGATGATCCGGTCGAGGATCTGTTTGCCGAGGAAGAGGGCGTCGTTCACGGTGGTCGAGGTGAAGATCTCATTCAGGATCACGATGCTCTCCCCGCTCGCCTGCTGAAGGATCGCGTGAACACGCAGCAGGTCGTCCTCAAGCTTCCCGGTGAGGTTCTGCAGATTCTCCTGCCGTTCGAAGTGGGTGAAGACGCGGTCGAACAGGTGCAGCGTCGCGGAGGACGCCGCGACCGGCAGACCCAGCGCTGCCAGATAATGCAGCTGCCCGAAGGCGCGGGCGAACGTGGTCTTGCCGCCCTGGTTCGCGCCGGTGACGACAAGGACGCGCTCCTCACCGGTGAGCGAGAAGTCGTTGCCGACAACCGGGTGTGCTCCGCCGGCGAGCTTCGCGGCCAGCACCAGGTCGACGGCGTCGCGCGCCGAACTCGTGGGCTCCCTGGTCACCGTCGGAAGACACGTGGCCAGGTCGGGGATCCGTTCCAGATACTCCAGGTAGGCGAGGTAGAACTGCACCTCCCGGTCGAAGCGTGCGATCATCGCGGATTGGAACATGGAGTGTTCCTGCACGAACCGGGCAAGAGCATCGAACACGTCGGGGAACACCTCACCGACCAGGCCGAGGATCCCCGCCTCGACATGGTTCATCGCAACCGGATCCTGGCGGCTCTGCAGCTTAGACGTGACCTCGCCCTGCCGAAACTTCGAGAACGTAGCGGCGACGTCGGCGCTGTAGTCGGCTTCCTCGGTCAGCGGGAACACGCTGACTCTGCCGCCGTCGATCAGGAACTCGTACCTGATCTGCTCGAGCCGGTCAGTGGTCTGGTCGGCATCCTCCGCGAGCGTCGAGAACGCCTCGGAGGCCACGTATTGATCCAACTGGTCGCGGAATCGCAGCATGCCGGGCGAGGCCAGCTCGGCATCCATAAGCCCGGAGGCCAGGCCGCCGACGGCTCGCAGATAGCTGGTCACCGCCTCCAAAGCGACCCGCTGCTTCTGCTGCCGGTAGCGCAGGGAATCAGCCTCGGCCAGCAGGGTCCGCATGGCGCGCATTCCCTCCGCGAAAACCCGGATGCTATCCCTCACCCGCGGTTGGGCGAGGTCCTGGATGACAGCGTGCCGGAACTGCACCGCAGCAGCACTCGTAAGCGGTGTGAAGAAGTACGGCCTCAACTCGTACTGGTCACGGCCGGCAGTCAGATCAGCGACCAGTCGGTCAAGATTCAGGTCGCCGAACGCATCCGGCTCGACCTCCACCAGCTCGATGGCGGGCTCGTTTGGGGAGGAGGCGAAGAGGATGCTGACCGAAGGTGCAGTGTTCTCTGCCAATGGGGTTCTCCTCTACCTGGACGCCGTGCAGGGCGGTGGTGCAGGTAGAAGCCATTAGCGGACGGTCCGCGGTTGTTGGCGAGCTTCATCGCCACTGACCAGTGTGCACCCGGACGGTGCACGCCACAAGATGTTGACCGCCGTGAACGATCTGGCAGACTAGGCGCAGCGCAAAGCGCTGCGGTGGTGGGGCTCACCGCGAACAACCTCGGCGCAGCCGACAACAGTCCCTATCTCAACTTTCGGGCGCGCCGAAACGAGATAGGAGCCGGTCATGACCGAACACACCCCAACCGATCCCAGCCGAGTAATCCTGGTCGGCGTTGAAGGCGGCCGCCCCGACACGGTTCTCCAGCAGGCCGCGGAACTGGCGCGCGACCTCGGCTGTGAACTAGTGTGCGCACACGTCGACCTCGGCCGCTACACCGTCGAAGAAAACCCCGACGGCTCCGTGCACTCACTCCCCCTGGACCCCGACCTTCCCGAACTGGACGAGGACAGCTTCGACCCGAAACTGGCGGCTCAGATCGAACGAGTCCTGGGCCCCACCGGGGTGACTTGGAACGTGCGCGCCCTCGCCGGTGAACCCGCCCGGGCGCTCGCCCACCTCGCGAACACACTGAACGCACGGATGATCATCGTCGGCACCCACGAAGCGAGCCTCCGACGTGAGATGCGCGAATTCTTCCGCAGCTCGGTCGCCGTACATCTCGCCCACCGCCAGAACCGGCCGGTCCTGGTCATTCCGCTCTCCCCGGTGACCGACGGCGGGGCGCTGCCGTGGGAGTGAGACTCGCCGAGCTCTACCTTCTCCGGCACGGGGAGAGCACCGCGAACGCGGACGGGCTGTTCACCGGCATCACCGACGTGCATCTGACCGCCGCCGGCATCACCGAAGCCGAACACGCCGCACAGCTCCTGGTCCAATCCGGCGCCGTGCCAGATCGGATCTGGACATCCACCTTGTCCCGGACAGCCGAAACCGTTGCCGCAATGCTGCCTTTCTTCCTCCCGAGAGTTCCCCAAGTGATCGCGGACTGGCGGCTGAACGAACGCAACTATGGAGCCGTGACCGGCCTCTCCAAAGCCGCCGTCGCAAGCAGGTACGGCCGGCAACAATTCCTCACCTGGCGACGCTCCTACGCCACCGCACCGCCGCCAATGGATCCCGCCCGGTTGGACGAGCTCGCACACACCGAACCCTTCCACTCCCTCCCCCCAGAAGCCCTGACCAGCACCGAATCGTTAGCTGACGTGGTCAAGCGGGTCACCCCGTTCTGGCAGGAACAGCTCAGCCCCGGCCTCACCCTCAGTGCCCGCACCCTGGTTGTGGGGCACGGGAACTCGTTGCGAGCCCTGGCCATGCTCATCCAAAACCTCAGCATCCCCGCGATTGAGCAGCTGAACATTCCAACCGGCCACCCGTTGAGGTATCGTTTCGACCTCTCCCCCAGAACGCCCGAACTAGTCTCGGCTGACTATCTGGACCCCGCCGCTGCCGTCGAAGCTGCCACTCTGCTCGCCCGCCAAGGCGGAACCTAGCGCCAGCCCTCCCCGCCCCGATCCCAGGAACCGAACCGGAACGCATGACCTACGAACGCCTCAACAAGCGCGAACCCGACCGCGCCGACGACCTGCCCATCGACCCCGACCTGGAGGTCGAAGAGCCTCAACGCCGCGCGCCGCGGCCGATCCATTTGCACTGGAAGTACATCGGTCTGGTCTTCGTCGGCGGGGCCATCGGAACCTGCATCCGTTACCTGCTTTCCACCGCGATCCCCGCCTGGCAGGGGCTGCCGATCGCGACCTTCACCATCAACGTGACCGGCGCGTTTGCGCTCGGATGGCTGCTGGAAACACTCTCCCGTGGCGGCCCCGACCAAGGCCTGCGCCGGGCTGTGCGCCTGTTCGCGGGAACCGGGATCCTCGGCGGTTACACCACCTACAGTTCCTTCGCCGTCGACACCGACGGGCTCATCGCCTCCGCCCAAATCGGCAACAGCATCCTCTACGGTGTGGCAACTGTCCTCGTGGGCGCCGCCGCTTCTCTGGCCGGCATCATCATCGGCGCCGCCGTGCACCGTGCCCGCGCGAAAGCGGGTGCACGGTGATCGCCTGGGTTGTGCTCGCCCTCTCCGCAGCCGGTGGCGCCGGAGCGGCCCTGCGCCTGATCACCGACGGCCTGGTCAAAGCCCGCGTCCGCATCGCCTACCCACTAGGCACCACCGTCATCAACATCACCGGGTCTTTCGTGCTCGGCCTGGTCACCGGGCTCGCCCTCTCGCACTTCCTCCCCACCGAGTGGCGGCTGATCCTCGGCACCGGGTTCCTCGGCGGATACACCACGTTCAGCACCGCCAGCTTCGAAACCGTGCGCCTGGCGCAAGACGGCCGCTACGCCGCGTCCGCGATCAACGGGTTCGGAATGCTCGCCGGGGCGCTCCTGGCCGCAGGCCTCGGCCTCTGGCTCGGCGGCCTTTTCTGAGAGATCACAAGTTCAGGCTTCCACCCGGCGTCGTTCTCTGGCAAGCTGACGCGTGACGCTTCGGCGTCTCGGCGGTGGGGCTCGCCGACACCAACCTCGATGCCGACAACAGTCCCTATCTCAAGCGATCCCCCATGCTCAGAGATAGGAGACCCCATGGTCGACCACGGCTACACCGGACACATCGATCCCACCCACCAGGGCCACTACGTCAGCCACCCCGACGCCCACCCGATCCACATCGAACGCGTGGACGCCCGGCAGATTCTGGACTCCCGGGGATACCCCACCGTCGCCGTGACAATGCACCTTGGCGACGGGGCGGTGGTTACCGCATCAGCTCCCGCAGGTGCGTCCACCGGAGCTTTCGAAGCGGCCGAGCTGCGCGATGACGGGTCGTCCTACTCCGGTCGCAGCGTCCACCGTGCCGTGAGTTCGGTCACCGACGAAATCTCTCCGCTGCTCTCCCGCAGCCGCTGGTCCAACATCCGCGAGGTCGACGACGCGATCGGGGCGCTCGACGGAACGGAGAACCTTGCACGCCTCGGTGCGAACGCTGTGGTTGCGGTATCGATCGCTACTGCGCGGGCGTTCGCCCACGCCGCGGAAGTGCCACTGCACGTCTGGATCGCACGAGTCACCGACAGCACCGAACGGATGCCCGTCCCCCACTTCAACGTCCTCAACGGTGGCGCACACGCCGCCAACCCGCTCGAGTTCCAAGAGTTCATGATCGCCCCCGTCGGCGCAGCCAACGAGGAAGCCGCCGTCGAAGCCGGCGCCGAGATCTATCACGCCCTCGCCGCCCGCGTGAAAGCGAAGTTCCACACCGCCGGCCTCGGCGACGAGGGCGGATTCGCCCCCGACATCGCCAGCCCCGAAGAAGCGATGACTCTCCTTGTCGCTGCCATCCAAGACGCCGGCTACACACCCGGCCTAGATGATGTGGCGATCGCCATCGACCCGGCCGCCAACGGCTTCTACGAACGTGATGGCCAGTACAAGATCGCCGGAAACCTGCTCTCCCGTGACCAGCTTGTCGACTACTACCTGCGCCTGCTCGACGAGTTTCCACTGCGCAGCATCGAAGATGGCTTCGCCGAAGACGACCACCAAGGCTGGAAACTTCTCTTCGACGCGGTCGGCGACCGAACACAGCTCGTCGGCGATGATCTCTACGTCACCGACATGCGCCGCATCGCAGACGGGGCGAAGAACCGGTACTCCAACGCAGCCCTCATCAAGCCGAACCAGATCGGCACTGTCACCGGCACGCTCGACGCCATCGAAACGGCCAAACGCCTCGGCATGCAGGCGATGGTGTCACACCGCTCCGGTGAAACCCTAGACACCTTCATCGCCGACCTCGTCGTCGGCACCGGCGTCGGCCAGATCAAATCCGGTGCGCCCGCCCGCGGCGAACGGATCGCGAAATACAACCGCCTCACCGAAATCGAAGCCATGACCCCGCGGATTCCGTACGGCCTTCTGCCCATCACCACCCCGGCGACCGAAACAGTCTCCCCCTAAGCCGCTCGCGACTCTCAGGAGTCCACGCCTGACGCGAGCCGAGAGGGAGCGCTTCCCTACACCAAGCGCTCCCTCTCACCTTCCTGATGCCGGCAAGGGACTTCCTTTTCGCCCGCGAAAGCGGGCGCATTTTTAGGTGCATTTTAAGTGCACCGGGGGCTACACTAGCCATATGGTCAAGCTCCCAACGGTCTCGGATCAGCGGCCAGGTCTCCGTGCTCATGAGGAGTCGATCGGTCTCCCGTTCGATGATCTGGTGACTCGGCTACGCGACGTCCTCGGCGTACGTCTGGTCGGCTACATCGGTGGCGTGAAGTCGGCCCGCTCGGTCTCCAGCTGGGCCGACGGCCAAGGCTCGCCCGGCGAGAAAGACCAGGAGCGCCTGCGCCACGCGTATCACGCGGCCGCACTATTGCGGGAGCGCTACGACGCAATCACCGTTCAGTCCTGGTTCAAAGGCATGAACCCCTCGCTTGGCGACCAAGCCCCGGCACAGGTGCTGCGCGAGGGCGAGCCGCTGGAGGTCGCGCGCGAGGTGCTCGCCGCGGCGAAGTCGTTCGCCTACGTCGGATGAGCCCGGTCGAGCTGAACGTCTCGGGCGACCCGGGACGGGTTTGGCGTGTCGGGTTCGAGCCGGACATATGGGCGTGGACGCCGTGGCGGTATGCGACAGACGACGGCCTGTTCAACGGGCGGTGGGACGACCAGCTCGGGCAATTCCGCACGCTTTACACCTCCGACACCCTGCTCGGATGTTTTCTGGAGATGCTTGCAAAGCTGCAGCCATCAACCGCTCTCGAGGCAGAACTGGACGACTTCGAGGACGACGGAAGTATCGCCCATCATCCTGAGGGCGGGAGTGGCGAGGTAGGCCATTCCTGGCTGAACGGCCGGATGTACGGCGACGCCGAACAGACCGGCCGGTACTGCTTCATCACGCACTCCGATAGCCTCGCCGCACTCAAAGCCCATTACCGGTTCGACCGGCACGACATCGCACTCGTTGACGTCGACAGCGCGCTCCTGAAGGACGCCCGAGACCGGGTACTGACCCGGTCGATCGCGCACTGGGTCTACGACCTGCGCGGCGAGGACCGCACCGAACTCGTTGACGGCATCGAGTTCCGATCCCGCCACGGCGACGAGATCCGCATGTGGGCGGTGTTCGAGCGCTCTGACGATGAGCAGCGCAGCAGCCACATCGACCCCCACAGCGACCCACACCGCGTCACGCCGGAGACCGATGAGCTAATCGAGGCGTTCCGACGCCTCGGCCTGCGCTGGATCGACGACTGACTGGCATGGAAGACTCCAGGCGGCCGAACCGGCGGCCATCGAAGGTTCGCGGGGCTGACCGGCAACCGCCGGTCGAGGGACCGCTGCGCCGAGGAGGGATAGCGTGGGCGGGTGGGAAGACTGAGGCGTTCGTGGACATTGCAGGCCTGAGGCTGTTGGTGGCGGTCGCCCGGACGGGTAGCATCTCCTCCGCAGCCCGCGAAGCTGGCGTCACGCAACAGGCGGCCTCGATGCGGCTCGCGGCGCTGGAACTGGATCTGGGTGCGGCTGTGCTCGTGCGCAGCAGTCGGGGCGCGCATCCGACCGAGACCGGCGCGCTCATCGTGGAGTGGGCCGCCGACCTCCTGGACGCCACGGAACGGTTCGACGCCTCCGTCGCCTCCCTGCGCCAGGCGACGGACGAAACGCTGCGTATCGCCGCCAGCATGACGATCGCGGAGCATCTCGCGCCGCGCTGGCTCACGGCGCTGAGTACCGGCGGGCGGGGGCCGCGCATCGAGCTGACGGCCGCGAACAGCGAAGCGGTCCTCCTGGCCGTCCGCAGCTCGGCGGCGGCGATCGGGTTCATCGAGACGCCCGATGTGCCCACCGATCTGGGCACCTTGGAGTTCGCGTCGGATGAGCTGGTCGTCGTCGTCGGACGCACCCATCCGTGGGCGCGGAGGGCCCGCGGCATCTCAGCGGAGGAGCTCGCCCGCGCTCCCCTGGTCTCCCGCGAACGAGGCTCCGGCACCCGTCTCGCAGTGGAGCGCGCCCTGACGGGCGCCGGTCATCCGCCGGTTCGGCCGGCGCTGGAGCTCTCCTCAACCAGTGCGATCCGCGCGACCGTTGCGGCAGGCGACCACCCAGCCGTGCTGAGCATCCTCGCTGTGCGCGAGCAGATCGCCGCCGGGACCCTCGTCAAAGTCCCGATCCGGCAGTTGCGCATCACCCGGCCGCTGACCGCGGTGTGGCGACGCAGCGGGTCGGGCGCGCCCGCGAGCGCACGTCCCCTGCTCGAGGTCGTGCACGCGATCTCGTGACGGCGGTCAGAGCTGCCCGGTGATGGCGAGCACTCCCAAGCTGGTGACGGTGACGAGCGTCGACAGCACGGCGCCCAGCACCAGCGGCCGCCAGCCGGCGCGACGGATCGCCCCCACATCGGTGGACAGGCCGATCCCCCCGAGCGCCACCGCTACCAGGAACACGCTCGCCGTCACGAGCCCTTCGTGCAGGTCGGCGGGAACCGCGACGAGCGTATTGGCCGTGGCGACGACAAGGAATCCGACGAGGAACCACGGGACGAGACCGATCAACCGCCGCACGGTCAGCGGAGCGCCGGCGTTCGCCCGCCGATGCTCGACCACGGCGAGCGTAATGCTGATCGGGACGATCATGAGCGTGCGCACGAGCTTCACGACGACGGCGAATCCGAGCGCCGAGGTCGCGAACAGACTCGCGGCGGCGACCACCGAGCTGGTGTCGTTCACCGCAGTGCCCGCGAACAGACCGAACGCATGGGTGCTCATCCCCAGCGCATGCCCGATGAGAGGGAACACCAGCACGGCGACCGCATTGAACAGGAAGATCGTCGAGACCGCGTAGGCGATCTCCGAACTCGCGGCGCCGATGATGGGGGAGATCGCCGCGATCGCCGACGCGCCGCAGATCCCGGTCCCAAC
>NZ_JBXAPT010000006.1:0-95795 GCF_058806515.1 Leifsonia sp. GW821-FHT13C05
CCCCCCCCCCCCCCCCCCCCCCCCCCCCCCCCCCCCCCCCCCCCCCCCCCCCCCCCCCCCCCCCCCCCCCCCGCCGCCGTGGTCGAGGAGGGCCGCGCGATGACGACAACCCAGCGAACTGAACCGGACAGCGACGAGCTGTCGCGTCCGGACGGCGGAGACGACCCCACTCCCCGCTCGAAGCGCTCCCTGCGCGCTGCGCGGGTCGCGGAGGAGGCGTCGGTCGGCGTGAAGACGCTGATCCTGAAGATCCTGCTGCTCGGCATCGTGGACGCGACCAGCCTCTACGCGCTGTTCGTCCTCTTCGCCAACAAGAGCTGGCTGCCGTTCGGCATCGTGCTCGCGGTGACGCTCGTCGTCAACTGGATCTACTTCGGCAAGCGCAAGCTTCCGGCGAAATACCTCACGCCCGGCGTGATCTTCCTGCTCGTGTTCCAGGTGTTCGTGATCGGATACTCCGGCTACATCGCGTTCACCAACTACGGCACAGGGCACAACAGCACCAAGGAGGACGCGGTCACCGCCCTCCTGCAGTCCGCGCAGGCCAGGGTTCCCGACTCGCCGACCTACCGCCTGAGCGTCGTCGAGCGCGCAGGGCAGCTCGGGTTCCTCGTGACGGATCCGGACGGCTCCGTCGAGGTCGGCACGGCGGAAACCCCGCTCGAGAAGGTGTCCGGCGCGACGCTCGACGAGGAGGGAACAGCGGTGGCCGCTCCCGGCTACCGCACTCTGAACTTCGCGCAGGTGATCGACAAGCAGGACGAGATCGCGAAGCTGAGCGTCGCCGTCAGCAGCGACCCCAACGATGGAGCACTGCGCACGTCGGACGGCAGCAGCGCCTACCTCTACCGGTCGACGCTGAGCTACGACGCCGCGGCGGGGACCATGACGGACAGCAAGACCGGCACCGTCTACTCGGACACCGGGCAGGGTGCCTTCACGGCGCCGAACGGCAAGCAGCTGATGCCCGGCTGGCAGATCACGGTCGGCTTCGACAACTTCGTGCGCGCATTCACCACCGAGTCCATCCGCGGACCGCTCCTCGGAGTGACCCTGTGGACGTTCGCGTTCGCCATCCTCTCCGTCGCGACCACGTTCGTGCTCGGCCTGTTCCTCGCGATCGTCTTCAACGACATGCGGATGCGCGGCCGCAAGTTCTACCGGATCGCCATGATCCTGCCGTACGCGTTCCCCGCCTTCCTCTCCGCCCTGGTCTGGGCCGGGATGCTCAACCCGCAGTTCGGGTTCGTCAACCAGGTGCTGTTCGGCGGGGCGGAGATCCCGTGGCTGACGAACGAGTGGCTGGCGAAGGCGAGCATCCTGTTCGTGAACCTGTGGATGGGCTTCCCGTATATGTTCCTGGTCTGCACGGGTGCGCTGCAGTCGATCCCCGACGAGTTCCAGGAGGCGGCACGCGTCGACGGCGCGAGCGCCTGGGCATCGTTCCGGCTGATCAAGTTCCCGCTGCTGCTCGTCTCGCTCGCGCCGCTGCTGATCAGCTCGTTCGCGTTCAACTTCAACAACTTCAACCTGATCTACATGCTGACCAACGGCGGACCGCAGGATGCGAGCGCCGGCATCAACGTCGGGGCGACGGACATCCTCATCTCGATGGTCTACAAGGTCGCCTTCGTCGGCGCCAACCGCGACTACGGCCTCGCCAGCGCGCTGTCGATCATCATCTTCATCGTGGTGGCCGTCATCTCCGCGATCAGTTTCCGCCAGACCAAAGCCCTCGAGGAGCTGACCTGATGACCGCACCAGCACTGACAGCATCCCGTCGGCCGACGTTCGGGAAATGGTTCCGCGCCACAGGGTGGCGGCACGTGGTCGGCGTGGTCATGGTGATCTTCTCCGCGTTCCCTCTGGTCTACGTGCTCTCCGCATCCCTGCGCCCCGGCGGCACGCTGATGACCGCGAACGCTCCGTTCTCGGTGATCGACCCGGCCAACTACATCACCCTGTTCCAGCTGCCGCAGCAGCCGTACGCCGCGTGGTTCGGCAACACCCTCGTCATCGGCATCGCGACCTCTGTCGGCTCCGTGTTCCTCGGGGCGCTCGCCGCGTACTCCTTCTCCCGGATGCGGTTCCGCGGCCGGCGTATCGGCCTGCTGACGCTGCTCCTCGTGCAGATGTTCCCGCAGCTGCTCGCGATGGTCGCGATCTTCCTGCTGCTCGACGGCATCGGCAACGTGTTCCCCGCGCTCGGCCTGGACAGCCAGCTCGGCCTCATCATGGTCTACCTCGGCGGAGCGCTCGGGGTGAACACCTACCTGATGTACGGGTTCTTCAACACGGTTCCCACCTCCATCGACGAGGCGGCCAAGCTCGACGGCGCCGGGCACGCGCGCATCTTCTTCACGATCATCCTGCGACTCGTGGCGCCCATCCTGGCCGTGGTGGCGCTGCTGTCGTTCCTCGGCACGACCAACGAGTTCGTCATCGCGAGCACCGTGCTGATCACGCCGGAGAAGCAGACGCTGGCGGTCGGGCTGTTCCAGTTCGTGTCGCAGCAGTTCTCCGAGAACTACGATATCTTCGCTGCTGGCGCGGTCCTCGCCGCGCTTCCGGTGATGGCGCTCTTCCTCTTCCTGCAGAAATACATCGTCGGCGGCCTCACGGCCGGGAGCGTCAAATGACCACCTCGTTCCACCTGCCCCACCACGACGGCTCGCCGCTCCACGTGTCGACCCAGGAGGCGTCGCTCGGCGACCACGTGCAGGTGCGGCTCCGCATCCCGCACAGCTGGGGAGCAGTGGATGCAGTGCGCACCCGCTCCAACCCCGACCACGAGCCGCGGTTCTCCGACGCGCAGCTCGTCGCGTCCGCGGACGGCTGGGACTGGTGGGAGGCTCCGGTCATCGTCGAGAACCCGGTGCACGGCTACCGGTTCCTCATCTCCCGCGCAGACGGCGGCAAGGTGTGGGTGAACGCCACCGGCGTGCACGACATCGAGACGCTCGACTCCGAGGACTTCAAGCTCGTCGCGTTCTCCGCTCCGCCGGCGTGGGTCAAGGAGACAGTGCTCTACCAGGTGTTCCCCGACCGCTTCGCGCGCTCGGCCGCCGCGGACTCCCGGCCCGCGCCGGCCTGGGCCATCCCCGCGGCCTGGTCCGACCCGGTGGACGACGTGCCGCCCGGCCGGTCGCAGCAGTTCTACGGCGGCGACCTCGACGGCGTGATCGAGCACCTCGACCACCTGGAACGCCTCGGCATCACCACCATCTACCTCACGCCGGTCTTCCCGGGAAGCTCGAACCACCGCTACGACGCCTCCAGCTTCGCGATGGTCGACCCGCTGCTCGGCGGCAACGAGGCGCTCGCGCGTCTGACCGCCGCCGCCCACGAGCGCGGCCTGCGCGTGATCGGCGACCTCACCTCCAACCACTGCGGCGTCGGCCACGAGTGGTTCACGGCCGCGTACGGCAACCCGGATGCGCCGGAGAGCGAGTTCTTCCTCTGGCTGAACGAAGAGCACACGCAGTACGTCTCCTGGCTCGGCGTCCCCAGCCTGCCCAAGCTGAACTGGAACTCGAACGAGCTGCGCCGCCGCTTCATCGAGGGACCGGACTCGGTGGTCGGCCGCTGGCTGCAGGAGCCGTACGGCCTCGACGGCTGGCGCATCGACGTCGCCAACATGACGGGGCGGTACGGGGACCAGGACCTCAATGAGTCGGTCCGCCGGATGATCCGCGCCACGATGCTCGCCGTCAACCCGGACACGATCCTGCTGGGCGAGTCGACCAACGACGCGTCGAGCGACTTCCAGGGCGACGCCTGGCACGGCGCCATGACGTACGCGAACTTCACCAGGCCGGTCTGGGGCTGGCTGTCGGAGGAGGGCAGCGCATCCAGTTACTTCGGGCTGCCGTTCGGCACCATCCCGACGTACACGGGCGGGCAGGTGTTCGCAGCGCACCGCCAGTTCACGGCCGGATTCCCGTGGCGCACCAGGCTCGGGACGATGAACGCGCTGGACACCCACGACACCCCGCGCTTCCTGACCAACGCCCGGCCGGGCACCGTGCCTGTCGCGCTCGGCCTCTCGGTGACGCTGCCGGGCATCCCCGTGGTGTTCGCCGGCGACGAGTTCGGGCTGACCGGGATCGACGGGGAGGCATCTCGGACGCCGCTGCCGTGGGGGACGGAACACACCACCGCCGCAGCCTCCGTCGACCTCTACGCGACGCTCATCGGCCTGCGCCGCGCGCACCCGGCGCTCAGTAGCGGCGGGATGCGGTGGCTGCACGTCGGGGACGACGCGCTCGCCTTCGTGCGCGAGGCGGAGGATGAGTCGGTGCTGGTGCTGGCAGCGCGGGCCGACGTGTCGTTCACGGTGGATGCTGCCGCTCTCGGTGGAGTGGCCGCAGCGACGCCGCTGGTCGGGGATGCGATCGTCTCCGGCGGAGAGGACGGCATCCGGTTCACCTCAAGCGGACCGGCGTTCACGGCGTGGACGCTGCCGGGGGTCGGCGCGCTCTAGACCGCCCAGTGCGACGGGGCGACGAGTCCTGCGGGGAGCAGCGTGCGCGCATCCCCTTTTGCCGCGTTGACCTGCACCTGGGTGACGTAGATCGCCGTGCGCAGGTCGGCGCCGCGGAGGTTCGCGTCGCGCAGGTCGGCGCCGATCAGCTCGGCGTACGACAGGTCGGACCCGCTCAGGTCGGCGGCGATCAGGAGGGCGCCGCGGAGTTCGGCGCCGCGCAGGTCGCGTCCGACGAGGTTCGCCCCGACGAGGTCGGCGCCGGGGGTGAGGCGCTGATCGCGCGGTGCAGCGGCGACGTTCGCCTCGCGGGTGAGACGGCTCGCGGCCCGCAGCAGTTCGGCGACGGGTGCCCGCAGGTCGTCCACCTCGACGCTCAGGATGCGGTGGGCGGGAGAGTCGGCGACCAGCGCGACCTCGGTGCGTGCCGCATCCAGTCGCTGTCGCAGCGGGGCCGCCGCGGGCATCAGGATGGCCTCGTCGAGGTACCAGAGCAGCTCGTGCAGCTGGCGCATGATCGGGAACACGGCGAACATCTCGCCGCGCAGCTCCGGGCGCTCGCGCCAGTCGCCTCCGCCGAAGGTGTGCTGGGTGACCTGCTGGCCGGCGCCGAAGCAGTCGAAGACCGTGCATCCGGAGAAGCCGCGCTCGCGCAGCTCCGGGTGGATGCGGCAACGGTGGCCGTCGTCGAGGTTGACGCACGGGTCGCCTGCCGCCTTGTCGAACGCGAACTCGGAGGAGCGGGCGAACGCGAGGGCGACGCAGCAGAGGCCGACGCACCGCGCGCAATCGGCGGTCAGGTCGGCGCGATCGGGGCGCGCGGAGATCTGCATCTCTCCACAGTAGGCATCCGCCGTAACTTCTCCACATCTTCAGACGATCCCGGAATAGCCGTCAGCACTCCGCGTTAGCGTGAGAGCACCGTCAATCGACGCCATCGAAGGAGAAATACGAATGACAGCACCACGCCGCACCATCGGATCGTCCGACCTCTCGGTCTTCCCCCTCTCGCTCGGGGGCAACGTCTTCGGATGGACGGCCGATCGGGACACGTCGTTCGCCGTCCTCGACGGCTACGTGGCTGCGGGTGGCAACTTCGTCGACACGGCGGACGGATACTCGGCGTGGGTGCCCGGCAACACCGGAGGGGACAGCGAGCGCATCCTGGGCCAGTGGTTCCAGGCGCGCGGCAACCGTGACGATGTCGTGCTCGCCACCAAGGTCAGCCAGCACCCCGACTTCAAGGGGCTCGCGGGCGACAACATCCTGCGCGCGGCGGACGCATCCCTCGAACGTCTTGGCTCCGACCACATCGACCTCTACTACGCACACTTCGACGACGAGACGGTTCCGCTGGAGGAGACCGTCGCCGCCCTCTCGAGCCTGGTCGACGCCGGCAAGGTGCGCTACATCGGCATCTCCAACTACTCTCCGGAGCGCATCGAGGAGTGGTTCAGGATCACCGAGGCGGAGGGCCTGCACCGCGCGGTCGCCCTGCAGCCGCACTACAACCTGGTCGAGCGCGACTTCGAGCAGAAGTACCGCGCGCTGGCCGAGCGCGAGAACCTCGGCGTCGTTCCCTACTTCGCGCTCGCCGCCGGCTTCCTCACCGGCAAGTACCGCGACGGCGTCACGGTCGACAGCGCCCGCGCCGCCGGGGCGTCGAAGTACCTCGACGACCGCGGCCGCGCCGTCCTCGATGCCCTCGACAGCGTGGCGGCCGCCCACGACGTGTCCGTCGCATCCGTCGCCCTCGCCTGGCTGGCGGCACAGCCCACGGTCGTCGCCCCGATCGCGAGCGCGCGCACCCTCGACCAGCTCCCCGACCTCCTCGCGTCGGTGACGCTCGACCTCACCGACGACGAACTGGATGCGCTGTCCGGCGCCTCCGAGGAGCGCGACGCGGCCTGACCCACGGCATCCGGCTCGGGGTGGTCGCCACTCCGGGCCGGGGGCGTGCGCGTGTACAAACCACCCTCGCGCAGATGGTATCCTCGTACGGTTGCCAAAAACGCGAAGCGGAAGCTGCGCAGGCTTCGCCCCCTTAGCTCATTGGTAGAGCACTTCCTTGGTAAGGAAGAGGTAGTGGGTCCGATTCCCACAGGGGGCTCCCTCCTCCCGGCACGACAGCGGGAGGCAGCGGCGGGGTAGCTCAGGTGGTTAGAGCACACGGCTCATAATCGTGGTGTCGCGGGTTCGAGTCCCGCTCCCGCTACTGGCCCCGAGATCTCGCCATCTCGGGGCTTTTTTGGTTCCCGCCGGTGGTCGCATCCCCGTGGGTCTGGGGTCTCCCCCTACCGATTCGTCGCCCTCCCGGGGAGTATGGGGTGGATCGGCTTGCGCGCCTTCTCGGGCGTCGACGCTGTGAGCATCCGGCGGTGAAGGAGGGGTCGGGAGACCATGACGAATGAAGACCCGTCCGCGATTCAGCCGGATGTTCAGCCGGATGTTCGGGTGCGCGGCGCCCGCGAGCACAACCTGCAGAACGTGGACCTCACCGTCCCGCGCGATGCGATGGTCGTGTTCACCGGGGTGTCCGGGTCGGGGAAGTCGTCCCTGGCCTTCGGGACGCTCTTCGCGGAGTCGCAGCGCAGGTACCTGGAGTCCGTCGCCCCGTACGCCCGGCGTCTGATCGACCAGGCCGGTGTCCCGGACGTCGGCTCGATCACCGGAATGCCGCCGGCGGTGGCGCTCCAGCAGCAGCGCGGTGGGCGCAGCCCCCGCTCGACGGTGGGCAGCATCACGACGCTGTCCAGTCTCGTGCGGATGCTGTACTCGCGGGCCGGGGACTACCCGGACGGTCAGCCGATGCTCTACGCGGAGGACTTCTCGGCCAACACCGTGCAGGGCGCCTGCCCGGAATGCCACGGCATCGGCCGGGTGTACGCCGTCACCGAGCAGCAGATGGTCCCCGACCCATCGCTCACGATTCGGGAGCGGGCGATCGCGTCCTGGCCGACGGCGTGGCACGGGCAGAACCAGCGGGACATCCTGGTGTCCCTGGGCTACGACGTCGACACGCCCTGGCGCGACCTTCCGCGCGAGGATCGCGACTGGATCCTCTTCACCGAGGAACGCCCGACCGCCCCGGTCTACGCGGGGTTCACTCCCGAGCAGACGCGGAGGGCGATCTCCGCAGGGATGGAGCCGAGCTATCAGGGGACCTTCGTGGGCGCCCGCCGCTACGTGCTCGACACGTTCGCCACGACCAAGAGCGCGTCGATGAAGAGGCGGGTCGCGGAATATCTCACCTCCGCCGTGTGCCCGGTGTGTCACGGCAAGCGGCTCAAGCCGGAGGCGCTCTCCGTGACGTTCGAAGGACTCGACATCGCCGAGTTCTCCCGGCTTCCGCTGCGCGAGCTCTCCGTACGGCTCGCAGACCTGGTGCGGAACCCGAACCAGGCGGTGGAGAAGCGCGCGGCGGCTGCCCGCCTCGCCGCCGAGCTGATGGAGCGCCTGCGCCCCATCATCGACCTCGGGCTGGGGTATCTGTCGTTGCACCGCACGACGCCGACCCTGTCCGGAGGCGAGCTGCAACGACTGCGGCTCGCCACCCAGCTGAGCTCCGAGCTGTTCGGGGTCGTATATGTGCTCGACGAACCGTCGGCCGGCCTCCACCCGCAGGATGTGAACGCCCTCTTGGGCATCCTCGAGGGGCTCAAGAAACGAGGCAACAGCCTGTTCGTCGTCGAACACTCCGTCGACGTGATGCGGCACGCGGATTGGCTGGTCGACATCGGTCCGGGAGCGGGCGAAAGGGGCGGTCGCGTCCTCTACAGCGGAGCACCGGATGGGCTGGCGGACGTCGATGAGTCGGTGACCAGGGACTATCTGTTCGGCCGGCGCGGGCTCGCTCCACGGACTCCGCGCGCGGCGACAGGATGGCTGACGCTGGAGCAGATCACCCGCAACAACCTGCGCGACGTGTCGGTCTCGATCCCACTCGGGGCCTTCACTGCGGTGACGGGAGTGTCCGGTTCGGGAAAGTCCAGCCTGGTCAGCCAGGTGCTCCCCGCGCTGCTCGGGGACCACCTCGGCCGCCCGGTCGACCTGGCCGACAGTGCTCCGGAATCCGACGACCTCCTCCTCGCCGACGGCCCTGAACTGCTCGAAGGCACCGTGTCCGGCGACCTTCGTGGCGTCCGCCGGGTGGTCAACATCGACCAGAAGCCCATCGGCCGCACCCCGCGCTCCAACGTCGCGACATACACGGGCCTGTTCGACCATGTCCGGCGTCGTTTCGCCGAGACCCCTGAGGCGCGCACGCGAGGCTACCGGCCCGGCCGGTTCTCCTTCAACGTGGCCGGGGGCCGCTGCCCGACCTGCGAAGGCGAGGGTGCAGTGATGGTCGAGCTGCTGTTCCTGCCATCGGTGTACACGGTCTGCCCCGAATGCCACGGCGCCCGGTACAACGACGACACGCTCGAGATCACCTGGCGTGACCGGAACATCGCCGAGATCCTCGCGATGTCGGTGGAGCAGGCCCATGACTTCTTCGGCGGCGAGAACGAGATCATGCGCTCCCTGACGGCGCTCATGGATGTCGGACTCGGCTACCTGAGGCTGGGGCAACCGGCGACCGAACTGTCCGGTGGAGAGGCGCAACGGGTGAAGCTCGCCTCCGAGCTGCAGCGTGCCCAGCGCGCAGACACCCTGTACGTGCTCGACGAACCGACCTCCGGCCTCCACTGCGCAGACGCCGACCGCCTGATCGAACACCTGCAGAGCCTGGTGGATGCGGGAAACACGGTGGTCGTGGTCGAACTCGACATGCGCGTCGTCGCCACCGCCGACTACGTCGTCGACCTCGGCCCCGGCGCCGGCGAGCTCGGCGGGACGGTCGTCGCCGTTGGGACACCCCAGGAGGTCGCCGGTGCGGCCGCCAGCGCTTCTGCCCCGTACCTGGCGGCGGCCCTCGCTTGACGCTTCGGCCTCTACCGCGCCATCCTGCTCGTCTTCGTCGTCCGGCAGCGCCCACCGAGTTCGAACCGGATGCGCTGTTCGCGGCCCCGGAGGGCTGATCACCGACGCATGAGAATCGGCCCCGGAGACTCCGCCCCATCCGTCGTCAGCACCTGCAGCACCGCGAGCAGCGTCGCGCGCTGCTCCTCGTCGAGCGGCGCGAAGAGGTCGTCGAGCACCCCGGACGCCACCCGGTAGCCGTCCGCCAGCGCCGCGCGACCCGCGTCGGTCAGGGCGTGCTCGATGCGGCGGCCCCTGCCTGCCGTTCGGGAGATGAGGCCGCGGGAGACGAGGCGGGTCGCCAGAGTGCCGAAGGACTGGTCGCTCTGGAAGGTCGCTACTGCCAGGTCGTGCCCGGAGGCGTGGGGCATGCGCTCGATGGCGCGCAGCGCGTCCCATTGCACGAGGCTGATCCCGACGTCGCGCAGGGCGGCGTCCATCGTGCGGTGGTTGCGGTACTGCGCGCGCTTGATCGTCTGGCCGAGCACTTCCAGGTTCGTCGTCACAGTGCTAGCGTATCAACATCCGTAAATAAACATGTTGATTTAGGAGCATGATGACCATGTCCCCGTTCGAAGACCTCCCTCTCGTCCAGGCCGGCGACCCCGCGTCGCGCACGGCGCTCGTGCTCCACGGCGGGGGCGGACCGCAGACCGTCGCTCCGATCGTCGGGCACCTCGCGCCGACCATGCACGCTGTCGCCCCGACGCACCCGGGGTGGGAGGGGACGCCGCTCCCACCCTCCATCGCCTCCGTCGCCGACCTCGCCTCCGACTACCTCGGGCGCCTGCTCGCCGGCGGTGAGCGCGACGTCGTGCTGATCGGCTCCTCCATCGGCGGCTGGCTCGCCCTCGAGATGGCGGTGCAGGCCGCCGCGGACGAGCGGTACGCCGGCCTGATCGGCGCCGTGGTCGATATCGACGGTGTCGGGGCGGTGGTGGACGGCGAGCCGGTCGCGGACTTCTTCGCCCTCGACGCCCGCGGCCTCGCCGAGCTCGCCTGGCACGATCCGGAGCGCGGCTACCGGGATCCCGCTCTGGCGACAGACGCGCAGCGCGCCGTGCAGCAGTCGAACGGTCGCACGATGGCCGTCATCGCGGGTGCCGGGATGAGCGACCCTGCCCTGCTCGGCCGGCTCGGCGGCATCCGGAATCCCGCCCTGATGGTGTGGGGCGAGAGCGACCGGATCGTGACCCCGGCATACGGACGGGCGGTCGCCCACGCGATTCCCGGTGCGCAGTTCGCCGAGATCCCCGCAGCTGGGCACCTTCCCCACCTGGAAGCGCCCGCAGCGACGTGGGCGGCGATCGACCCGTTCCTCGCGCGGTCCTGACGCTCCCGCCCCGACTCAGCAGCTGCGGTACACGTACCCGTCGTCGTCGGGGGTGACGAGCGAATGGTCCCGCAGAATCATGGTCTGCGGTCGCTCCGAACTCGAGCACGCGCGACCGAACGCATCCTCGCCGAGTTCGTCGGTGTACTCGATGTCCAGCACCACGGGGTAGACGTCGGTGTACGACTCGCACTCGGAGAACTGGAAGCACGATTCCGTCACCGCGAAGTCGTACCCGGCGGCCTTCAGCTAGGCCGACTGATCTGCCGTGTTCTTCTGCGCGATCGCCAGGCCGGCGTCGTGGGCGATCCGGGCGTAGTCGGCGGCGAGAGCGAGGTTGTCCGTGACCGAAAGGGCGCCGTCGGAGCGCGTGTACGAGTCGAGGTTGTCGATCTCGACAGCGGAGAAGCCGCTGTCCGCACACCCGCGGATCCACGTCCCGACGATCGCGGCCAGCGACTCTCGTTTGTCCTCTGTCGAGGTGTCGAAGATGTACTCGTCCGGCCATCCTTCGTCGACGAGCGGACCATCCGGTGTCTGCACGACCAGCTCGGGATGCTCGGCCGCGAACGCCTTCGACGCGTCCGGCTGCGTCTGGAACCCGTTGACATAGCAGATGTCGTAGCCGGCACCCGACGGTTCGGACGTGCGGTCGCGCTCGACGACGGTCACCCCCTCGGGCGGCGTGTACGCACCGCCCAGCTGGTAGTCGAACCGGGCGCCGGCTGCGGGCAGTGCAACGGCCGGATGCGCAGGGGCCGGATGCGCTGAGGTCGCTGCTTCGCCCTCTCCGGACGCAGCACAGCCGGTGAGGACGAGCGCCGCGGCGGCGAGGAGGAACGCGGGCACGGTACGAAAGGTCACTCGTTCTCCAGATCAGTGGCGATGGGGAGAATCACGATACAGGGCCCCGCCGGGCATCTCGGGCATCTCGGGTAGCGTGGAGGTGTCCGTGCGCCGCGACCCGGCGGCGCTCGTCTCGCGGGGGAGAATCTGGTGAAGACACGTCGTCGGTCCGTTTTCGTTGTGTGCGTGCTGGCGGTGGGGGCGTCATTCCTCGCCGGATGTTCTGCGACGGGGCGCACAGCGGGAACAGACCCAGGCGCAAGCACCGGCCCGAGCGCGGGCGCGAGCGCCTCGGAGCGCACATACTCCGCCCGCGATCTCGCGAACATCCTGGACAGGGCGGGCACCGCGCTCGGCGTCGACGGCACCCTTGTCACCGACAGCGAGCTGAAGGACGCCGCCGCGAAGGTGGGCGGGGCCGCCGGACTCGCCCAGTTGCTCGGCGGGTCGAACGTCACGTACTCTCCGCAGGCGTGCGGCGACCTGCTGGCGACGACGATGCAGGGCGGGGTGCCCGAGGATGCGATCGCCGCGCAGTTCCGCACCCCCACGGGCGCGGTGACGGCCGCATCCTTCGCCGGCAAGCCGCTGACCTCCGCGCAGAAGGCGTCGTGGACCACCACCGTCGACAGCGTGCTCGACCAGTGCAGCACGGTGTCGCTGTCGTTCGAGGTCGCGGGCAAGTCGGTCTCTGCGAAGGTCACGACGGCGAAGGCCACCGCCACGACCACCGCACACACCACCGTCGGACTGCGCCAGACGATGTCCATCGAGGCTGCAGGGCAGAACCTGTCCGCGGTGAGCACCGTCGTCCAGGCCGTGTGGGGCAACCTGCTGATCTCGGCCACCACGATCGCGACGGACCAGACGACCGACGCCCAAGCGCAGGCCAAGACGGTGACAGCGGAAGCGGCCGTGGATGCGGTCGTGGCGGCCGCGAAGCGCTGATCCCGGCCGCCGGCAATCCAGGGTGACAGGTGCGCATCCGGCGGCGCGCATCTAGTGTCGTCTCTGTCGACCATGCACCACCACACGAGAACGAGGAACGCTATGAGCTATGCCGTGACCAATCCCGCCACCGGTGAGACGGTCAAGACCTACGACACCATCAGCGATGCCGACCTGCAGGCGGCCATCGCGGCGGCCGACAACGCATACCGCACCTGGGCCAAGAGCACGACCGTCGAGGACAGGGCTGTCCTCGTGCGTCGCGTCGGTGAGCTGCACGTCGAGCGCAGGCAGGAACTCGCCGAGATCATCGTGCGCGAGATGGGTAAGCCGATCGAGCAGGCGCTGGGCGAGGTCGACTTCGCCGGCGCCATCTACGAGTACTACGCCGACCACGCCGCCGAGTTCCTGAAGGACGAGCCGATCACGCTGCTCGGCGGGGACGGCTCCGCGGTCATCCGCCGCTCCGGTCTCGGCGTGCTGCTCGGGATCATGCCGTGGAACTTCCCGTACTACCAGGTGGCCCGCTTCGCAGCGCCCAACCTGATCATCGGCAACACCATCCTGCTGAAGCACGCGGAGCAGTGCCCGGAGTCCGCCGCAGCGATCGAGCGGATGATGCTCGATGCCGGCTTCCCCGAGGGCGCGTACGTGAACATCTACGCCGGTCACGACCAGATCGAGCAGGTCATCGCCGACCCTCGCGTCCAGGGCGTCTCCCTCACCGGTTCGGAGCGTGCAGGCGCGAAGGTCGCCGAGATCGCCGGGCGCAACCTGAAGAAGGTCGTGCTGGAGCTGGGCGGCTCCGACCCGTTCATCCTGCTGTCCACCGACGACCTGGATGCGACCGTGCAGAACGCGGTCGACGCGCGGCTGGACAACAGCGGCCAGTCCTGCAACGCCGCCAAGCGGTTCGTCGTGGCCGACGAGCTGTACGACGCGTTCCTGACCAAGTTCACCGAGAAGCTCGCGGAGGTGGAAGCCACCGACCCGACCAGCGACGACTCGGCGCTCGGGCCGCTCTCGTCGCTCCGCGCGGCGGAGAACCTCGACGAGCAGGTCAGGCGGGCCGTGGAGAACGGCGCGACCCTGGTGCGCGGCGGAGGCCGCAACGGCGCGTTCTTCGAGACGACCGTGCTCACCGACGTGTCCGAGGACAACCCGGCATCCAAGGAGGAGTTCTTCGGACCGGTCGCGCAGGTGTTCCGTGCGAAGGACGAGGAGGACGCCGTGCGCATCGCCAACGACACCCCGTTCGGGCTCGGCTCCTACCTGTACACGACCGACCCGGCCCAGGCTGACAGGGTGGCCGACCGCATCGAGGCCGGGATGGTGTTCGTGAACGTCGTCCTCGCCGACGGCGCCGAGCTGCCGTTCGGCGGCGTCAAGCGCTCCGGTTCCGGCCGTGAGCTCGGCCGGTTCGGCGCCGACGAGTTCGTCAACAAGAAGCTCATCCGCATCGGCGGCTGAGTCCACGAACGTCGCGGCGCTCATCCATCGGCCAGGCCAGTGGATGGGCGCCGCGCCCGGTGAACGAGAGACACACCATGAGCAGCATCGAACGCGACGTCGTGATCGTCGGAGCAGGAGCATCCGGGCTGACGGCGGCCACCGAACTGAGGAAGGCCGGGCTCAGCGTCGCCGTCCTGGAAGCGCGCGACCGCGTCGGCGGACGGCTGTGGACGGACGACGTCGACGGCGTCACCCTCGAGATCGGCGGTCAGTGGGTCTCACCCGACCAGGATGCGCTGATCGCCACCCTGGACGAGCTCGGCCTCGAGACGTACGAGCGCTACCGCGACGGCACGAACATCTACATCAGCCCCACCGGGGAGCGCCGCACGTTCGACGGCGAGATCTTCCCCGTGCCCCCGAAGACCGAGCACGAGATCGTCAGCCTGATCGACAAGCTCGACGCGCTGGTGGCGGAGATTGACCCAGACCGGCCCTGGGAGCACCCGCAGGCGGAGGAGCTGGACGAGATCTCGTTCCGACGCTGGCTCGAGACCCAGACCGACGACGAGGAGGCCCGCCTCAACATCGGTATGTTCATCGCCGGCGCGATGCTCACCAAGCCCGCCCACTCGTTCTCCGCGCTGCAGGCGCTGCTGATGGCCGCCTCCGCCGGCAGCTTCTCCCACCTGGTCGACGCCGACTTCATCCTGGACAAGCGGGTGAAGGGCGGCCTGCAGCAGGTTCCGCTGCTGCTCGCGGAGCGCCTCGGAGACGACCTGCACCTCAACGCGCCCGTGCGCACGATGCGCTGGAACGAGGAGGGCGTGACCGCCATCGCGGACGGCGTCGAGGTGAAGGCACGGTTCGCGATCCTCGCCCTCCCGCCCGTGCTGATCAGCCGCATCTCCTACGAGCCGCCGCTGCCGCGCCTCCAGCAGCAGCTCCACCAGCATCTCTCGATGGGCTTCGTCATCAAGGTGCACGCGGTCTACGAGACGCCGTTCTGGCGCGAGGACGGATACTCGGGCACCGCGTTCAGCCCGTACGAGCTCGTCCACGAGGCGTACGACAACTGCTACGACGGCGACCAGCGCGGCACCCTCGTCGGCTTCGTGTCCGACGAGGCGGCGGATGCGGTGTTCCGCCTGTCTCCGGAGGAGCGGAAGGCGCGCATCCTGGAATCGCTGTCGCACTACTACGGCCCGAAGGCGCTCGACACGGTGGTCTACTACGAGAGCGACTGGGGCAGCGAGGAGTGGACGAGGGGCGCGTACGCCGCGAGCTTCGACATGGGCGGGCTGGCGCGCTACGGCGCCGATCTGCGCACGCCGGTCGGGCCCATCCACTTCTCCTGCAGCGACATGGCAGGCAAGGGATACCAGCACGTCGACGGCGCGATCCGGGTGGGTCGGGAGACGGCGGCGGCCATCGTCGCGCGCGCGTAGCCCGGCTCGACTAGCGGGCTGGCTGCTGCTGCGTGATGCAGTGGATGCCGCCGCCGCGGGCGAACAGCGGGCGCGCATCCACGGTCACCACGCGACGGCCGGGGTATGCGTCGGCGAGGATGCCGGCCGCCTCCTCGTCGTTGTCGTCGCCGAAGCTGCACGCGATCACGCCGTCGTTGACGAGCAGGTGGTTGATGTAGCTGTAGTCGGTCCAGCCGTCGTCGTCGCGGAGGGTCGCCGGGGCGGGCACCTCGACGATCTCGAACGGCCTGCCCGCCGCATCCTGTGCCGCCTCCAGGGTCTCCCGGATCTCGCGCGTCACCGCGTGGTCGGGATGCTCGCTGTCGCGCTGGGTGTGCAGCAGCACGACGCCCGGCCGGGCGAACGCCGCGACGATGTCCACGTGACCGCGGGTGCCGAAACGCTCCGAGTCTCGGGTGAGGCCCCGCGGCAGCCAGACGGTGGTGGTCGCGCCGATGGTGCGCGCGAACTCCGCCTCCACCTCGGCGCGCGTGATGCCCGGGTTGCGGCCGGGATCGAGCTGGACGGTCTCGGTGGCGAGCACGGTTCCCTCGCCGTCGACGTGGATGCCTCCGCCCTCGTTCACCAGGGCGCTCGACACGATGGATGCTCCGGCCAGCGAGCCGACCACGCTGCCGATGCGCGCATCCAGGTCCCACTGCGCCCAGTCCTGGGCGCCCCAGCCGTTGAACACCCAGTCGACGGCGCCGAGCTCTCCGTCGTCGCCGAACACGAACGTCGGGCCCATGTCGCGCATCCAGGCGTCGTTGAGCGGCGCCTCGTGCAGCTCGATGTCCCCGGAGAGGTAGCGCGGGGCGATGGCGCGGTCGCGCGGGTCGATCACGACGGACACCGGCTCGAACTCGGCAATCGCGTTCGCGACGGCCGCCCAGGTGCTGCGCGCCTCCTCGGCGTCCTCGGCCGTGTCGCCGAGCGTGTATCCCGCGGTCGGGAAGGCGAGCCAGGTGCGTTCGTGCCGGGCGCCCTCGTGCGGCATCCGCCAGCTCATCGGGCGGTCCCCGCGGCCTCGGTCGCGGAGCCGGTGCCGTCGGTGCCGAGCACACTGTACGTGTCCGGGCGGCGGGTCGACAGGAACGGGAACAGCTCCAGCCAGTCGGAGCGCTGTGGCAGGTCGAGGTCGACCACGAGCACGGCCTCCTCGTCCCGCGGGGCCTCGGCGAGGATGCGGCCGTACGGGTCGCTCACGAACGACGAGCCGTAGAAGGTGTTGCCCGGCGTGCCGTCCGGGCGCGTCTCCGAGCCCGTCCGGTTCGGGACGACCATGAAGGTGCCGTTGGCGATGCCGTTCCCGACGATCACCTGGCGCCACAGCGGCTGCGTGTCGAACTCGGGGTGGTCGGGCTCCGACCCGATGGCCGTCGGGTACACGAGCACGTCCGCTCCCTGCAGGCTGTACGCGCGTGCGACCTCGGGGAACCACTCGTCCCAGCAGGTCGGCAGCCCGAGCTTGGCCGGGATGCCCGGGATGCTGTGCACGGGATACGGCGTCTCTGCCGGCCCGGCGCGGAAGTACTTGTCCTCGTAGTATCCGGCGGTGACCGGGATGTGGAGCTTGTGGGTCTTCGCCACGATCTCATCGGTCGGAGCGACGACGATGGCGGTGTTGAGGCCGCGTCCGTCGTCGTCCCCGGTGCGCTCGTAGAGGGACGCGTGCACGAAGACGTCGTTCGCCGCGGCGGCCGCTGCCGCCCACGCGCGGGTCGGGCCGGTCTCGAAGTCTTCGGCGAGCACGTCCGCCCGGCCGTCCGGCAGGGTGTCCGCCGGGTAGCGGGAGAGCGTCAGCTCGGGGAGGAAGACGATCTGCGCTCCCTCCGCGGCCGCGAGGGCGACGGCCTCGTCCAGCTCGGCGGTGAGGGCGGCGATGTCCGGCTGCCAGGCGTGCTGCACGACGCCGATGCGCAGGGGAGCGGCGTCGTCGCGGCTGCCTGCGACGCGGGCGAGGGAGGTGGGCGGGGTCGTCGCGCGGACGAGTGCGAAAGTCATCTGGGCCATCCCGTTCGAGGAACGTGCTAAAACGAATAGTGTTCGTTTATTATGCACAGGAGACGTCACCGACGGAAGAGGGGGAGCAGAGATGCCACGGCCGTCATCGCCCATTCTGAGTCCCGACCGCATCGCGGACGCCGCCATCGAGCTCGTCGACGCCGGCAAGCCGTTCGGTGTGAACGCGCTCGCCCGGCAGCTCGGCGTCACGCCGTCGTCGCTCTACAACCACGTGGACGGGCGGGATGCGATCGTCGAGCTGATGCGCGGGCGGCTGGCGGAGCGCGCCGCCATCGTGGTGCCGGACGGCCTGGCCTGGGATGCGGTGGTGGAGTACGTGGTGCGGGAGCAGCGCGCGATGTTCTCCGCGCATCCACTCGTACTGCCGCTGCTGGTCGGCAAGCCGGTCACCGACGCGACCGTGCTCGGCTACTACGAAGCGCTCGCTGAGGCGCTGCTCGACGCCGGGTTCCCCGAGGGCGACGTGCTGGTGATCGTGGCGATCCTGGATGCGTTCGCGCTCGGATCAGGGCTCGACCTGTCCGCCCCTCCGCAGGTGTGGCGGGCGCGGCAGGGAACGGCCCTCGCCCGCCTGGTCGACACTGGCGAGCCGGGTGATGTGCGGGCCGATCGCGCCTTCGACCTCGGGGTCGAACTCCTCCTCGGATCGCTGCGCGCGCGCCTGGCAGGGCGTGACGACTTCGGGCATTGATGACCTGAAACGCCTTCATAGCGCGGACACCGTCGTAAAATTTGGCATCCGGCATGTAGGATGGACCAAACGAGACCGTGAGTAATCCGGCCCTCGAACGGACGGATCGCCTGAACGGGTACGGGCACCGTCCGGATTGCGCGAGCGTCCTAGCGCCGCGTCGGTGCCCCCAGCTGTTTCGGGTTCAGCTGGGGGCATCCCTTCGTCTGCGCCAGATGCCTCCGTCAGATGCCTGCGTCAGATCCCGCGGATGGTCCATCCGGTGGTCGTGGAGGCGCCGGGGGCGAGGACGACGAGGTCGGTGCCGGAGTTGAAGGCGTCCGGCGGGCAGGTCATCGGCTCGACGGCGAGGCCGATGCGGTTCGTTGCCTCGTCGTCGGTGTCTGCCGTGTGGACCTGCACCCACGGGCAGGCGTCGTCCCAGCTCATCGCGACTCCGCTTCCGTCCGCGGCGCGCAGCCAGACCGTCGCCGTGTCCGTCTCGTCGCGCTGCAGCCCGGTGAAGGCGTGGTCGATGAATGTGTCGCCGATCGGCCGCGGTTCGCGGAAGTCGAAGACGCCGTCTCCCTCTGCCGCCACGTCGGCGAGGCCGACCGGGATCAGGCGATCCTCCGTGACGGTGAGGACGGTGGCCGCGGGAAGGGTCAGGGTCCACTCGTCGACGCGTCCGTCGCCCGCCACCAGGTAGGGGTGGGGTCCGGTGCCCCAGGGGGCGTCGTCGTGTCCGGTGTTCGTCGCGGTGACCGCGGTATGCAGGCCGTCCTCGTCGAGTTCGAAGGCCACCACGACGTCGACGCGGTGCGGGTAGCCGGCCTGTGCCTCGATGGTGGCGGTGAAGGTGACGCTGCTCGCCGAGCGGTCGACGGCGGCGAAGTCGAGCCAGGTCGCGAGACCGTGCAGCGCATGACCGCGGTTCGGCTCCGTGAGAGGCAGCTGCTGTTCGACCCCGGCGAACGTGTACTTCCCGTCGACCACGCGGTTCGGCCACGGCGCGAGCGTCGCCCCGCGGTATGCCGGGCGCACCTCGTCCGCGTCGAAGGGCACGACGAGCGGCCGCCCCTTGTACTCGAGCGTGCGCAGCGATGCACCGACGGAGGCGATCGTGGCGTGGTAGTCGCCGGCGGTCAGGCCGAAATGCGTTCCGGAGAGGGGAGTAGTCATCCGTCCATTCTGTTGTACGGGCGCGTGCCGCGTACACCCGCAGGGGTGGGAGGTTCGGACTCCGCCCCAACGAACATCAGTATATATGAAATATATGCATCCACAATGTGGTAATAATGCCTCATGAACGTGACATATTCTTCGCGGCTAGGGACGCGGAAGAAGCGGATCGGGTGGGCGGCCATCGCGCTCTCAGCGCTGCTCGCCGCCTCCCTCCCCGCCCTGCCGGCTCTGGCCTCCTCCGCCGCCATGTCCGCGACCATCGAGGCGATCGACGACACCGTGAAGTCCGGCGGCCAAGCGGTCTACCGGGTCGCCTATCAATGCTCCAACCTGACGACGGACAGCTGCATCGCTCCGACCTTCACGGTCCCGACACCGGGCGGCACCGGGCCGAACGGCGAGCCTGCCGCGTTCGGCGGCGAAGCGGTTCTCGGCGGTGGAGCGCACATCGTCTCCGCCACCGGATCGCCGCTCACCATCGGTTTGCGCGATCTTGGCCCCGGCGAGAGCGGCGAGTTCACCATCTCCTGGCCGGTAGCCAACTTCACGACGCTCCCCGGAACGACGTTCCCGGCGACCATCCGACTCGGCTACGCCGACGCTGCAGCGCCCGACGGACAGGTGACGACGCAGGTCACCACTGCGCGGCCGGTCGTCGTCGAGGCGAAGTCTGCCCTCACGGTCGTCAAGCAGATGAAGACGCCGATCCGCGAGACCCTGGTGCGACCGGACGAACCGGTCACCTATGCCATCTACGGCTGCAACCCGAACGCGGCCAGCCTCGGCGCGCTCGATTACACAGACCTGGTGCTCGTCGATTCGCTTCCGAAGGGGACGACCTTCGTCTCCGCCTCCGATGGCGGCGTCTACGATCCGATCGCAGTGACCGTCACCTGGACCACTCCGGCGCCGGCGCGCGACGACTGCATGAATCCCACGCAGGTCCGCGAGCTCACCGTGATCTACTCCGACGAGACGTTCGTCCAGTCGATCCCGAAGGGCGAGTTGATCAACGCGTTCCAGAACAAGGTGGAGGCCACCGCCGTGGCGCTCGACGGCACGAAGCTCTCCGCGTTCGACCAGCGCAACCACACCTTCCTCGCGCCGGACAGCGAGCGGCAATACGAGTTCGTGGCCAACAAGAACGCCTCGCACAACAACTATCTGCACTCGGACACGACGAGTGAGTACCAGTGGGGGATGTTGACGCACTGGCACGGGAACGTCCCCGGCTACGACTCCGCGAATCTGCGTCCGGCCGTCGTCCTCGACCGGATGCCGTGTCTCGTCGGCGGGCAAGCGGTCTCGCCCGCCATGCCGGCGAGCGATCCGCTGGGCATGTCGTTCCCCGGTGCGATCAGCATCCCGTCCGACCAGTGCACGAACCCCGCTTTCAGTACGGAGCAGCTGCGCTTCGACGAGAGGACGGCGAGCCACCTCGTGCAGGTGGAGGTCGTCACCTGGAACGGCGTGATGCCGCAGACGCACCGTTACGTCAAGCCGGCAGACAAGGTCGAGCCGTTCCGCCTGAACATCCACCGTCCGAGCGGTGCGCCGAACGAGGAGACCCTCGGTCTTCCCGTCGGCGAGGTGGTCACCGACCTCCGCATCGTCAGTATCGGCGAGGACAATGTCGGCGACTGGTGGGCGGTGCGCGGTGTGAACACGCAGGCGTTCGCCGATACCGGCCTGCTCACGATGGCCAACACCTACGTGCCGTTCTACGGCGCCGAGTTCGCGCCGGGCGCCAGCCCGGTCGCCGGGATCGCCGGAACGGGGTCGCCGCGCGCGGCAGCCGAGTACTTCGCCTCCCCGTCGCCGGATCCGCAGGTCGTGAAGGTTGCGGCCTCCGATGTCAGCGGTCTGCGCCCCGGCGTCGCCGCGTCCTGGACGATCACGATCGCCAACGGCGCGAACGGCAAGGTGCCGCTGCGACCGATGCTGGTCGACGTCCTGCCGATCGGGCTGGAGCTCGACGAATCCACCATCAGCTGGACCAACCTGGATGCGGTCGGCAAGCCGACGCTGAAGCAGGGCACCGTCACGATCGGTGGTCGGAGCCATCGGACGCTGACCTGGACCTGGCCGGAAGGCACGGCGCTCGGCGTTGGAGACCCCCAGCCGACGGTGACGTTCGACACGGATGTCACCCTGGCGGCGACCGAGGGCGCTCACGCGAACGACGATGCCCAGCGCGCCGTGCTGTTCGACATGGACTACACCCTCAGCAACAAGGGCACGGGCGTGGCGACGGATGCCGACGACCTGAACGGCAACGGCGACACGGAGGAGATGGTGTCGGAGAGCACGGTCGGCTGGACCGTCCTCGCCAGCGCCGGCGCCGCCATCGAGAAGACGGTCAAGGGAGCGCTCGACGCGGACTGGACCCGCGGCGGACTGACGAACGCGACGTTCGACGGGAACGGAACCCACGTCGACTACCGCCTCGCGGTGACCAACCCGAACAATACCGCGCTCAAGGATCTCGTCATCTACGACGTGCTGCCGCACGTCGGCGACACGGCGATCAGCGGCGTCCTGGAAGGCGCAGAGCGCGGGAGCGCGTGGGAGGTGACGTTCGGCTCGATCCTGTCGATGCCGGCCGGCGCGACCATCGAGTACTCGACGTCGAACAACCCGTGCCGTCCTGAGCTGTTCGACCGCCCATCCGGCCAGGCGCTGCCTGCCGGCTGCGACGCCGACTGGTCGGCGACCCTGCCGGAGGATCCCGCGAGCGTCAGGGCACTCAGGGTGGTCTTCGCCGACCTCGCTCCGGCACTCACGCCGGAATACATCGAGTACCGAACCATCGCGCCGGCATTGAGCGGGGCGAACGACCTCGCGATCACCGATCCTGCGGCGGTCGCCAACAACAACGTCGCCTGGCAGACGTCGCGCGTCACCAACGCGGGCGCCACGGCAGCGGTGCTCGCGTCCGAGGCGCCGGTCGTCGGCGCGCGGCGCGTCGCCGGGCAGCTGGGTGACAGCGTCTGGCTCGACGCCAACCGTAACGGTGTCCAGGACGCTGGTGAGGTCGGCGTCCCCGGCATCACGCTCGAACTCCGCGACGAGAACGGCCAGCCGGTCACCGGAGCGGACGGCCAACCGGTGCGCACCAGCACCGACAAGAACGGCGAGTACGTGTTCACCGTGCCGCTCGGCACGTGGAGCGTCGCGATCGTCGGGCTGCCGGCCGAGTACGAGTTCACCGCGCACCACGCGGGCACCGACACGGCCGCCGACTCCGATTTCACGGGCGTCGGCGTCGCCACCGCACCGGTGACCATCGCCGACCCGGTCAGGAACGGTGAAGGGGCGAACATCGTCACGACGCTCGATGCCGGGCTCGTCCGCGCCGGAGTCACCATCACGAAGGACGACGGTCTGACCGTCGTGCATCCCGGTGAGTCGATCACCTACGCGATCACCGTGACCAACACCGCAGCGCAGGCCGTCGCGAAGGCCGTGGCCGTCGCCGACGCACTGCCCGCCGAGCTGGACTTCGTCGGCGCCACGGACAGCGGCGCGTTCGACGAGGACGACCGGGTGATCACCTGGGCGCTGGGCGACCTCGCACCGGGCGAGACGCGCATCCTCGAAGTGACGGCGTCCGTCTGGGACGACATCTCTCCGGACACGGAGATCGCGAACGTGGCGACCATCACCGGGACGTTCGACTGCCTCACGGCCTGCGCGGCCAGCGACGTCGACAGGACGCCGCCGAGCGTGAGCATCGTGAAGGACGACAACCGCACCACGGTCGGCAACGGGGAGACCCTCCGCTACGACCTGTTCGTCGAGAACGGTTCGTCGTCGGCGACCGCCACCGGCGTGACCGTGGTCGACACGCTTCCGGAGCACCTGGAGTTCGTCGACGCGTCGGACGACGGCGTGTACGACGAGGCAGCCAGGACCGTCACCTGGACCCTGGGCGACCTGGCTCCGGGCAGCGGACGGGTGGTGCAGGTCCACGCGACCGTCGCCGCCACGACGCCGGCCGGATCGACGATCACGAACACCGCGACCGTCGAGACCGCAGAAGGCTGCATCGTCGACGACGACTGCCGCACCGAGGACGTCGATCACACGCCGGACGTCTCGATCGCGAAGGACGACAACGAAGAGGTCGTGGCGATCGGCCAGGACCTCACGTACGACCTGACCGTGACCAACGGTGCGGCCTGGGATGCGCCGCTCACCGTCGTCACGGACGTGCTGCCGGACACCGTCGAGTTCGTCTCGGCGACCGACGACGGTGCGTACGACGAGGAGACCAGGACGATCACCTGGGAGCTCGGAACCCTCGACGCCCACAGCGAGCAGGTCGTCAGCGTGACGGCGCGGGTCGTGGACGGCCTGGAGGACGGGGACACGATCGTCAACACGGCGACCGTGACCACCGAGCACGGATGCGCCGACGACGCTCGGTGCAGCTCGACGGACACGGACACGGTCGAGGTTCCGAAGCCGGCGCAGCCGACGGAGACGACACCTCCGACCACGCCGCCGCCGGTGACGACACCTCCGGCTACGCAGCCGCCGGCGAACCCGACGGAGACGCCTGCCGTCAATGGTGGTGGATCGTCGAACGGCAGCCGGGATGGGTCGACCACGGCCGGGCACAAAGACGGGCTGGCGAACACCGGTTCGACCGTCGCCACGCTGGCGGGATGGATCGGCGGGCTGCTCCTGCTCGCGGGTGCCGTGCTGCTGCTGATCCGTCGAAGGAAGGCATACGGAACGCGCTGATCCCGCGACACCGAGCATGACCCTGAGCGGGGTGGACGTTGAGCCGTCCACCCCGCTCAGTCGTGCGTCCGGAAGGTCGGGCTGGGGAGGCTGGTCGGGCCGGTCAGGCGTGCGCGGCGCGGAGCGCCGCGAAGAGGTCGGCGCGGGCGGCGAAGCTGCCGAGGTCGACGCCGAGGATGCGCTCTGCCTCCGCGACGCGCGTGCGGAGGGTGTGCCTGTGCATCCCGAGCTCGCGGGCGGCCACGTCGTAGACGCCGTTGTGGTCGAGCCAGACCAGGAGGGTGCGGGGGAGGTCGGCGTCGGCCGAGCCGAGCGGGGCGATGGCCGCCGTGGCGACGGCGCGGGCGTCCGGGGTGTCGAGCAGGGCGAGCATCCCGCCGCCGGCGATGTCGTCGAAGCGTCGGAGGGGCCGGTCGGCGTCCGCCCGGTCGCGCGCAGCAGAGGCCTGCGCGAGCGCCGACGCCAGCTCGGTGAGCGGTCCGGCCGCCGAGATGCCGCCGCGGAGGTCGAAACGGGCGGCGAGCTCCGGGAGGCCGGACGGGGCAGCGTCCTCTTCGAGCACCACCAGGTCGTGCCCGTCGCGGGCGAAGAACAGTCCGGGCCGCGACTCGAGGACGTCGGCGGCGGAGGCGATGGCCGTGCCGCCGAGCACGGCCACGCGCACGGGGCCGGAGGGCAGCGCGCCGAGCACCGGCTCCGCCACCGTCTCCGCGAGCGCCCTGTCCCCGGCGAGCAGCGCCCGCCACACCGCGGTGCGCAGGCGGGTCCGCGCCGCATCCGTCGCCCTGCTCTGTTCGAGCGCGAGGCCGGCCAGCGCCACGACGCCGGTGACCACCTGCTGCGCGGCCTGGTCGAGGCCCGCCGAGCCGACGGCCAGCACCCCGCGCAGCCGCCCGGCGGCTCCGAGGGTCTGCAGGGCGAACGTCGCGCTCGCGCCGACGTCGGTGGCGCCCGATCCGTCAGCGGCGCCGCCCGCGCCGTCGCCTCGAATGCCCGCCCCGTCGCCCGATCCACCACCCGCGGTCCCCGCCGCGCGGCGGCGCGCCCGCAGCAGCGGCTCGGCCGCCGTCGTGATCGCCGCGCGATCCTGCGTGGACAGTCCGCCGGGCGGATACGCCCTGTCCAGTTCGCCGTCCGCGCCGACGAGGGCGACAGGGCGGTCGATCTGCCTGGCGAGTTCCGCGAGCACCGCGCCGAGCGCATCCGGTCGGAGCGCCGCCAGCGAGATGGCCCTGGATGCGCGGAGCGCCCAGGTGTTGCGGGCGTAGGTGTCCGCCGCCACCCGATCGGCGACGAACCGCGCGATGGCGATGAACGGCGTGCGGTACGGCACCTCGAACAGCGGCAGGCCGTGGCGGGTGCAGGCGTCGACCAAGGCGTCCGGCGTCCCGGCGCGCACCACCTCCGTGCCGAAGCCGAGGCCGGCGATGCCGTGCGCGACCAGGCGGGACACGTACGGCTCGACGTCGTCCGGCGCCCCCGTGATCAGGAGCACCTGGCCGGGCGCGAGGAACGGCGTCGGGTCTTCGAGGTCGGAGCTGTGCGCCCAGTGGATGCGCGCATCCAGCTCGGCGGCCCCGCTCGGGGTGAGCAGCCGCAGCCCGAGATCCTGCCGGGCGAGCAGCTGGGCGACGGTGGCGGGCACGAGCGACTCCGATCCGCCAGTATGTACAAAACCGGCGAGGCGATTGTACAACGTGGCTGATGGCCTGCGTCGGGCGCGTCCTTACGATTCCAGCATGAGCATCGTCGAGACCCCTTCCGCCGTCCTCGGCGGGCCATCGCTCCCTCAGGAGCGCAGGCTCGTCACATCCATCCCCGGTCCGGAGTCGCGCAAGCGCGCCGAGCGCAAAGCCCAGGCCGTCGCGGCGGGCGTCGGCACCACGCTGCCGGTGTACACGGTCGCCGCCGGCGGAGGTGTGCTCGTCGACGTCGACGGGAACTCGCTGATCGACTTCGGCTCGGGCATCGCCGTGACCGGCGTCGGCAACTCGGCGCCGCGCGTCGTGGAGGCCGTCACCGCGCAGGTCGCCCAGTTCACCCACACCTGCTTCACCATCACCCCGTACGACTCGTACGTCGAGGTGGCAGAGGCGCTCAACCGGCTGACGCCCGGCAACCATGCCAAGCGCAGCGCCCTCTTCAACTCCGGCGCCGAAGCCGTGGAGAACGCGGTCAAGATCGCCAGGCACTACACCGGCAAGCAGGCCGTCGTCGCGTTCGACCACGCGTATCACGGCCGCACCAACCTCACGATGGGGCTGACCGCCAAGAACCAGCCGTACAAGAACGGCTTCGGCCCGTTCGCGCCCGAGATCTACCGCGCTCCGCTCAGCTACCCGCTGCGCGACGGCGGCCTGACCGGGGCGGAGGCCGCGAAACGTGCCATCACCATGATCGAGAAGCAGGTGGGCGCCTCCAACCTCGCCGCCATCATCATCGAGCCGATCCAGGGCGAGGGCGGCTTCATCGTGCCGGCGGACGGCTTCCTCCCCGCGCTCGCGGAGTGGGCTGCCGCGAACGGCGTGGTCTTCATCGCCGACGAGGTGCAGACCGGGTTCGCCCGCACGGGCACGATGTTCGCCTCCGAGCAGTTCGGCATCGTGCCCGACCTGATCGTCACCGCCAAGGGCATCGCGGGCGGCCTTCCGCTGTCCGCCGTGACCGGCCGCGCCGAGATCATGGACGCCCCGCACGTCGGCGGCCTCGGCGGAACGTACGGAGGCAACCCGCTCGCCTGCGTCGCGGCGCTCGCCGCGATCGAGACGTACGAGACGGACGACCTCGCCGCGCGCGCCCGCGAGATCGGCGCCATCCTGTTCGAGAAGCTCGGTGCGTTGCGCGATGCCGACCCGCGCGTCGCAGAGGTGCGCGGCCTCGGCGCGATGGTCGCCATCGAGCTGGTCGACGAGAGCGGCGAACCGGATGCTGCACTCACCTCCGCCGTCGCGGCCGCCGTCCACGCCGCGGGCGTCGTGCTGCTCACCTGCGGAACCTACGGGAACGTCATCCGGTTCCTTCCGCCGCTGAGCATCCCGGACCACCTCCTCATCGAAGGACTCGACATCGTCGCGGAAGCATTGGAGAACGCATGAGCATCGCAGAGCAGACCACAGCATCCACCCTGTCCGAGCGGGAGAGTGACCTGCTCTCGCGCGTGCCGGACGGCCTGTACATCGACGGGCGCTGGGAGCAGGGGACGCGCGACCCCATCGAGGTCAGCGACCCGGCCACCGGACGCGTGATCAAGCGCATTGCGAACGCGACGCCGGAGGACGGCATCCGGGCACTCGATGCGGCGGACGCGGCCGCGGAGGCGTGGGCGGCGACCCCGCCCCGCACCCGCGCAGAGATCCTGCGGAAGGCGTTCGACCTGCTGCAGGAGCGCCGCGACGACTTCGCCCTGCTGATGACGCTCGAGATGGGCAAGCCGCTGGCCGAGGCCAACGGCGAGGTCACGTACGGCGGCGAGTTCCTGCGCTGGTTCAGCGAGGAGGCCGTGCGAATCGGCGGTCGCTACGGGCAGAACCCCGAGGGCACGGGCACGATGGTCGTCTCGCAGCGCCCGGTCGGGCCGTGCTTCCTGATCACGCCGTGGAACTTCCCGCTGGCGATGGCCACCCGCAAGATCGCGCCTGCGCTGGCCGCGGGATGCACGGTCGTGGTCAAGCCGGCGGAGCTCACCCCGCTGACCACCCTGTTCTTCGCGCAGCTGCTCGAAGACGCCGGCGTGCCGGCCGGTGTCGTGAACGTCGTGCAGACGAGCACGTCGAGCACGGTGTCCGGTCCGATCATCGCCGACCCGCGCCTCCGGAAGCTGTCGTTCACCGGCTCGACCCCGGTCGGGCAGCGGCTGATCGCGCAGGCGGCGCAGAACGTGCTGCGCACCTCGATGGAGCTCGGCGGTAACGCGCCGTTCGTCGTGTTCGACGACGCCGACGTCGACAAGGCCGTCGAGGGCGCGATGCTCGCGAAGTTCCGCAACATCGGCCAGGCCTGCACCGCGGCCAACCGGTTCATCGTGCACGAGTCCGTCGCCGACGAGTTCGCGCAGAAGGTCACCGCCAAGGTGAACGCCCTGCGGCTCGGCCGAGGCACGGAGGACGGCGTGACCATCGGGCCGCTCATCGACGCCAAGGCCGTCGCATCCATGCAGGAGCTGGTGGGGGATGCGGTCTCCCGCGGCGCCCGCGTGCTCACCGGAGGAAACGCGCCGGAGGGCGACGGGCACTTCTTCGAGCCGACGGTGATCACCGACGTGCAGCCGGGCAGCACCATCCTGAGCGAGGAGATCTTCGGGCCGGTGCTCGCGATCACCACGTTCGCCACCGAGGAGGAGGGCGTCGCCCGCGCCAACGAGACCGAGTACGGCCTGGTCGGCTACGTCTTCACCGAGGACCTGGCGCGCGGTCAGCGCATGATCGACGCCATCGCCACCGGCATGATGGGGCTCAACACGGGCCTCGTCTCCAACGCGGCGGCCCCCTTCGGCGGCATCAAGCAGTCCGGCCTCGGCCGTGAGGGCGGCGCGGAGGGCATCCACGAGTACCTCTCGACGAAGTACACCCTCATCCCGGCCAGCTAGACGCAAACGAGTCCGGACTTATGCACGGTCACGCTCGGCGTGTCGCGTGCATAAGTCCGGACTCGATTTTTACTTAGAGGGCGTTGGCGCGGGCGACGGAGCCGAGCCAGGCCAGCGACGGCTTGGGGGTGCGGACGAAGGTCTCGCGGTCGACGGCGATCAGGCCGAAGGTCGGCCGGAAGCCGCTCGCCCACTCGTAGTTGTCGAGGGCACTCCAGTGCAGGTAGCCCTCCAGCTGGATGCCGTCCTCGATGGTGGCGTGCAGCTCCCGCAGCGCGGCGTCCGTGTACGCGATCCTGCGCTCGTCGTCGCTGGTCGCGATCCCGTTCTCGGTGATCATCACCGGGACGCCGCCGGACAGCTCCCACGCGCTCCGCACGCCCTCTGCGGCGGCGGGCGGGTAGAACTCCCAGCCGGTCAGCGTGGTCTCGACGTCGTCGGCCACCGGCAGCGGTCCGTTCGGGCCGATGAACGTGCGCGTGTACGCCTGCACTCCGACGAAGTCGTCGCCGGCCGACTGCTCCAGGTACCAGTCGTCGCGCGGGTAGCCGTACTCGCGCAGCATCTCCTCCGAGCCGGGTTCTCCGTTGGAGCGGAACGCCTGGGTCGCGATGGTCCAGCCCGACTTCAGCCCGGAAACCTGCGACAGCACCTCCCTGGAGCGTTTGTGGGACGCGAGCAGCGCATCCGCGACCCCGAGGTCCGGGTTCGGCAGGCCGTACGCGACCAGGTTGGCCGCGTCCTCTCCACCCGCGAGCATCGCCGCGATGTTCGGCTCGTTGATGGTGCAGACGTATTCGACGCCGTCGGAGACGATGGGGAGCGCGAGCTCGGTGTACCTCGCGAACAGGTCCGCCGCATCCGGTGCCCGCCAGAAGCCGTCGCGGTCGAACCAGCGCGGCACGGTGAAGTGCATGAGCGTCACCACCGGCTTCAGGCCGAACTCGTGGGCGGTGTCCACCATGCGGCGGTAGTGGTCGATCTCCGCGCGGGAGACGAAGCCGCGCTCAGGTTCGATGCGCGCCCACTCGACGCTGAACCGGTAGGTGTTCAGTCCGGCGTCCGCCAGCAGCTTCATGTCTTCGCGGTAGCGGTGGTAGCTGTCCATCGCGTCTCCCGACGGTTCCACGATGGTCGTGCCCGGTGTGTGCTCGAGCACCCACCAGTTGCTGTTGATGTTGTTGCCTTCGATCTGGTGCGCAGCGGTGGCAGCGCCCCAGAGGAATCCGTCGGGGAAGGTGAGCACAGTTCTCCTGTTTCAGTGGATGGTCGAGAGGAAAGCGTCCAACGCGGAGGCGGTGGCCTCCGGCGCTTCGAGCTGGGGGGAGTGGTGGCCGCCGGGGATCACGGCGTAGCTCGCACCGAGCCGTTCCGCCATGTGCTGCTGCATCGGGATGGGCCACGCGTCGTCGAACTCGCCGTGAGCGACGAGGACGGGGACTCCGGATGCGCGCAGGGCGTCCGTCGTGTCGTGGTCTGCGCGCAGGATCTCGGCCCCGGCGAGCAGGTTCTCGCTCGACGTGCGCTTCGCGCGCAGGCGGAGGAAAGCCTCGTCGGCGGTGAGAGCGGAGTCCGGCTGCCCGACGGTGTGCGGGTTGTCGCGGTTCCACATCCCGATCGAACCGGAGGCGGTGACGGTGTCCGTCGTCTCCTGGTGGCGGCCGGGCCAGCCGGTGGGGCCGGAGCAGAGCATGGTGTACGAGGCGAACGCCTCCGGTGCGGCGATGACCGCCTCGCGTCCGACGACGCCGCCGAGACTGTGGCCGATCAGGTGGACGGGGCGGCCGTCGGCGATCAGGCGCGCCACCTCGACGGTGTCGGCGGCGAGGGCGTCGAGCCGGTAGCTGTCGATGCCGGAGGGGGCGGCGGAGTCCGCCTGGCCCCGCTGGCTGTACGCCCAGACGTCCCAGCCCTGCGCGGCGAGCAGGGGGAGGAAGGTGCGGAAGTCCTCTTTCGACCCCGTGAAGCCGGGGACGAAGAGCACCGTGCCGGCCGCATCCCGTGCCGGAGCGTGCAGCGCCGTGAGCGTGCCGACTGCGGCGGGGATGCCGACCACCTCGACGCCGTCCGGGATGGGCAGCGCACCGAACGCGGGAATCGGCGAGAACCGGGCGGCGGTCATGCGAGCGCCTCCCTGGCGCGGGCCGGGTTCGGGACGGCGTCGAGCAGCTCGACCGTGTACGGATCCGACGGGTGCCGCAGCACGTCCGCCGTCCTGCCCCGCTCGACGACGCGACCGGCGTTGAGCACCATGATGTCGTCGGTGACGAGCCGCGCGGAGAGCAGGTCGTGCGTGATGTAGAGCAGCGAGACGCCCCACCGCTCCCTGAGGTCTTCGAGCAGGGCGAGCACCCCGGCGCGCAGGGTCACGTCGAGCATGGAGACGGGTTCGTCGGCGATCAGCACCTGCGGGTCGCTGGCCAGAGCGCGCGCGATGACGACGCGCTGCCGCTGCCCGCCCGAGAGCTGGTGCGGCAGCTTGGAGGCGAACTGCTCGACCGGCGCGAGGCCGACCGTCTCGAGCAGTTCGAGCACGCGGGCGGGGGCGGCAGAGCCGTGCAGACCGGTGAAGTTGACCACCGGACGCGTCAGGGCGTACTCGACGGTGTGCAGCGGGTTGAGGGCCGCATACGGATCCTGGAACACCATCTGCACGTTCTTGTGCAGGTCGCGCACGCCGCGTCGGCCGAGCTTCGCGACATCCGCGTCACCGAAGGTGACGGTGCCGGAGGTCGGCTTCTCGACGCCGGTGAGCAGCTTGGCGATGGTCGACTTGCCGGAGCCGGATGCGCCGACGAGCGCGAGCGACTGGCCCGGTTCGAGCGTGAACGAGACGTTGTCGACCGCGGTCACCTCGCTCTCGCCGCGGCGGGGAGCCGGGTACACCTTGGAGACGCCGTCGACCACGATGGCCGCCTGCGCGGCACGGCCGTCGCGCTCGCGCACCGCCGTGGTCGCGCCTGAGCCGGATGCGCCGGCACCGGTCGTGCCTGCACTATCGCGCCTCGCGGGGAACCCCGGCAGCTCCACCACCTCGGCGCGCGGGTCGGCGTAGTGGCTCAGCAGCATCCGCGTGTACTCGTGCTGCGGTGCCTCGAGGATCTGTCTGCTCGACGCGTCCTCCACGATGCGTCCGTCGTGCATCACGAGCACGCGCTGCGTCGCTTCGAGCACGACGCCCAGGTCGTGGCTGATCAGGATGGCGGTGAAGCCCTCCGACTGCTGCAGTTCGGTGATCGTGTCCATGATCGCGTGCTGCACCAGCACGTCGAGCGCGGTGGTCGGCTCGTCGAACACCATCAGGCGGGGTTCGAGCGACAGGGCGAGCGCGATCGAGACGCGCTGGCGCATCCCGCCGGAGAGTTCGCCGGGGAAACGGGCGAGCACCTGCTCTGTCAGCCCGACCTTGCCCACGAGTTCGCGCATCCTGGCGTCCCACCGCTCCTTCGGCACGTGGCCGTGGGCGCGGAAGATGTCGGCGAAGTGCTTGCGGATCGTGCGGACCGGGTTGAGGGCGTTCATGCCGGACTGCAGCACCATCGCGAAACCGCCCTGGCGCTGACGGCGCAGCTGCTCGGCGTCGAGCTCCCGGATGTCCTGCCCGCCGAACAGGATCTCGCCGCCGTTCGTGCGCGCCGGCGGCTTCTGCAGCCGGGTGAGCGCGAAGCCCAGCGTCGACTTGCCGGAGCCGGACTCGCCGACCAGGCCGATGAACTCGCCGGCGCCGACGGTGAACGAGACGTGGTCGACCGCCTGCACGGGCGTCTGCCCGGCCGACTCGTAGATGACGGAGAGGTCGCGGACCTCGAGAAGCTCGCTCATCGTGCGCTCTTTTCTTTCGCGGGGCGGCCTTCGCGGAGGCGCGGGTTGCTGATGGCGTCGACGCCGAAGTTGATGAGCGTGAGGCTCATCGCGAGCAGCGCGATGCAGAGACCGGGGGCGAACAGCAGGATCCACTGGCCGGTGAGGAGGGCGTTGGAGTTCTGCGCCCAGTAGAGGATGGTGCCCCAGCTGACGATCGAGGAGTCTCCGAGTCCGAGGAACTCCAGACCGGCCTCCGCCAGGATCGCCGCCGTCGCCGCTCCGAAGAAGCTGCCGGTGATGAGCGAGGTCATGTTGGGCAGGATCTCGTTGAACACGATCCGGAACGGCCGGTCGCCGGAGAACCGGGCGGCGGTGACGAAGTCGCGCGACCGCAGGGACTGCGTCTGGCTGCGCAGCACGCGGGCGCCCCACGCCCATCCGGTGATCACGATCACCGTCACGATCATGAACAGGCCGCCGTTCTGCAGGTATGCGGCGATCACGATCATCAGCGGAAGGCCGGGGATCACGAGGAAGAGGTTGACGAAGAAGTTGACCACCTCGGCGCCGAAGCCCCGGATGTAGCCCCAGCTGAGCCCGATCAGCACGGCGACGACCGTGGAGAGGAAGCCGGCGATGAAGCCGACCGCCACGCTCACCCGAGCGCCGTAGATGAGCTGGCTGAGCACGTCCTCTCCGGCGGCGGTGGTGCCGAACCAGTGCTCGGGGCTCGAGTCCGCGTTGCGGGGGAAGCCGTCCTGCGTCGCGCCGTACGGTGCGAGCAGCGGGGCGAAGATCGCGACGAGCACGAAGAACGCCAGGATGATGAGGCCGAGCCTGGACTTCCAGTTCGACCAGAGCGTCGACGCCGCTCGCCCGATGAATGCGAGCCTGTGCGGCGGCTTCGACCCTCCGGATGCGGAGGCCGCGTCCGTGGTGATGGACTTGAAACTCTGTGTCGTGGTCATCGGCGGGTCCTTGGGTCGAGTACGCCGTACAGAATGTCGACGAGGAAGTTGGCGACGAGAACGCTGACGGTGATGAGGAGGAACAGCGCCTGCATGAGCGGGTAGTCCTGGCCGATCACCGCGTTGAACAGCAGGAAGCCGATGCCCGGGTATCCGAACACCTGCTCCACCAGGATGGAGCCGCCGACCACGCCGCCGAGGGCCAGCCCGAACCCGGTGAGGTTCGGCAGGATCGCGTTGCGGGCCGCGTACTTCATGGCGACCGTGCGGCCCTTGAGACCGTTGGCCTCCGCGAACGTCACGTAGTCGTCGCCGAGGGTGTTGATCATGGCGTTGCGCATCCCGAGGATCCAGCCGCCGATCGACGTGATCAGGATGGTGATCGCGGGAAGCACGGCGTGGTACGCCACATCGACGATGAAGTCCCAGCTCCACGCCGGCGTCGCCGTCGGGCCGAACGCCCCGGAGGTGGGGAACCAGTGCAGCACATAGCCGAGGAAGAACAGCAGGAGCAGCGCCGTCCAGAAGTACGGGAAGGTGCTGGCGAACGTGCCGGTCAGGGTCGGCAGCGAATCGAGCCAGGTGTTGCGGCGCCAGGCGGCCAGCACGCCGAGCAGGGTGCCGAGCACGAAGGCCACGATGGTCACGATGCCGAGCAGCACGATCGTGTATGGGAACGCCTGGCCGACCAGCTCGGACACGCTCTGCGGATAGAACGTGTACGAGACACCGAAGTCGAACGTGACCACCTGGTGCAGGTAGCTCACGTACTGATCCCAGAGGTTGCCGCCGGGAACGCCGAGCTGCGCCTCGATGGCCGCGCGGGTGGCGGCGGTGACCGGGCCGTTCTGCGAGAGCTTCGCGATGGCGGCGTCGGTGGGGGAGCCGGGCATCAGCCTCGGCAGGATGAAGTTCAGCGTGACCGCCGCCCACAGGGTGAGGACGAACAGGCCGAGCTTGCGGAGCGCGTACGCCATCGGCCTACTCACCGTCCTTCCGGAGCTTCAGATGGGTGAAGACGAGCAGCGGGGTCTGGTCGTAGGTCTGCGGCGGAGCGTAGGGGTTCTTCGCATCCGGCCAGCCGGTGAACTTGGCGTCGTTGTACAGCCCCCAGAGGCCGCCGTAGTAGAGGCCGATCACGGGCAGCTGGTCGTAGACGACGCGCTGCAGTTCGTGGCTGAGCTGCAGGCGGGCGGTCTCGTCGGTGGTGACCTTGTACTCCTGGAGCAGCTGGTCGGTCGCCGGGTTGCTGTACCTGCCGAAGTTGCTGGCGGTCGCCTTCCCCATCGGGGTGGCGAACTCGCTGGAGAGCAGACCGTTGAACGCCTGGAAGATGATGCCGCCTCCCATGCCGCCCATCGCCACCTGGAAGTCGCCGTTCTGGATGGCCGCCTGATATCCCGGCGGCTGCGGCTGCTTGATCGAGACGTCGATGCCGAGGGCGCCGAGCTCCTTGCGGACCTCCTGCACCGCGCGCAGCCAGTCGGAGTATCCGTTCGCGGTGGTGATGGAGAACGCGAACTGCTTGCCGTTCGCATCCACCAGCTTGTCGCCCTGCTTGGTGTATCCGGCTTTCGCGAACGCCTCCAGCGCCGCCTGGGTGTTCTGGGAGATGATCCCCTGGTCCGGGATGCTCGGGTCGAGCTCAGCCTGCTGGTTGGGCAGCATGAGCCCGGTCTGTCCCGCCGCCTTCATGTAGCCCTCGGTGGCGGAGTCGGCGATCTTGTCCCTGTCGAGGGCGAGCGCGATGCCGCGGCGCACATCCAGGTTGTCGAACGGCTTCACCGTGAGGTTGGGCATCAGGCTGATGACGCCGCCCGGCGGGAACCAGTACTTGTTGTTCTTGTTGGCGGACACCCAGGTGCCCTGCACGTCGCTCATGAAGGCGTACGCCCAGTCGAAGCCCTTGGTGGCGATGTCGAGCTCGCTGGTGGCGGAGGGGAGCACGAGGTGCTTCACCTCGACCTTGTCCGCCTGCCAGTACGACTCGTTCTTGTCCATCGTGTACTGCTGCGAGGAGAAGTTGCCCAGCGTGTACGGGCCGGTGCCGACCGGGTTCGGGTCGCGCCAGGTGTCCGGGTTCTTGACGTCCTTCCAGATGTGCTGGGGCACGATGAGCGTCTGGGAGATGATGTCGGATGCCGGAGCGTCCGCCTCCTTGAGGTGCACGATCAGGTGGTCGCCCTTCACCTCCAGGCTCTTGATGTGCTGCCAGGCGCCCTTGAGGTCGAGCGTCGGGAATTTCTTGATGAGGTCGAGGGTGAACTTCACATCCTGGACGGTGAACGGTGTACCGTCCGACCAGGTCGCACCGCTCCGGATGGTGTAGTCGATCGTCTGCGGGTCGGGGAGATCGATCTTCGAGGCCAGCCAGGGCGTGCCTTTGCCGTCGAGCACGTTGATGACCACGAGGGGCTCGTAGATGTAGCTCGACGCCGCCCTCTTGTTGACGAGGTACGGGTTGAAGTTGCGCTCCATCATCGGAGTGCCTTTGTCTGCGGCCAGCAGCATGGTGTCCGCCGGGATCGACGGGTCCTGCTGGCTCTGGATCTTGATGCTGCAGCCCGAGAGGGCCAGCGCGGCCGCGGCCAGCGTCGCGAGCATCGCGAGTCCCCGGCGCCGGGCGCCGGTGTGTTTCGTGTGCGTCATTGCCACCATCCTTGTTGGTACGCCGACCACTGTAAGCGCATACATTAAGTTTTGCAAGATGCCCCCGAATGGGGGTCCGCACAATGGAGGACAGACCGCTATAGTCGGGGTACGTCATCGGCTTCCCGAAAAGCCGGTGGAGTCCTCTCGGCACCGTCGAGAGCGTTTACCCGCTTCGTCTGTTCGATGCGGTGCATGGGGGAACGTGCTAGGGAAGCGTCTCCGTGACCCATCAATCGGCGTGAATTCAATGGAAAGTACCCGAACTTCCATGTCCACAATCTCTGACACCCCTATGCCCGCACCCCTCCTGTCCGTGGTCGACGACGTCGCCCCCGGCCGGTGGATCGCCATCTCATCGCTCGACGCCTCCCGCAGCGCCGGGCTCGCGAGCGGCGTCTCGATCGAACGGCTGACGGCCGCACTGTTCCCCGTCCTCCCGATCAGCGCCGCGACGGCCACGCCGCTCGTCGGCTGGCTCGCCGACCCGAGCGACGACGCCAGCGTCGACGCGTTCTACACGGTGCAGGGCACCGCGCGCGACGCCGAACGGCGCTCGTTCGAGATGCTCAGCCTCGCCGCCCTGCCCGAGGACGTCTGGCACGCGGTGGATGCGGTCATCACGGTCGACGCGCAGGAAGACTTCGTCTTCTTCGTCTGCGTCGGCGGCCGCACCCCGCACACCGTCACCGACCTCCTCCTCGAAAGCGTCGTCCTCGCCGCCTGACCCGCTGTCTCTGGGCGTCAGGCGGGCTCGGAGCTCTCGCGGAGGTAGACCTCGACGGGGAGACGGACGGAGCCCGCAGGGCGCGTGGGGTCGGCGAGCCGCCGCACCAGGAGCTGCACGGCCGCGCGGCCGAGCAGCTCCATCGGCTGCTTCACCGTGGTGAGGCGCGGCGTGGAGAGCCGGCCGGCGTCGATGCCGTCGAAACCGGTCACGATGAGGTCGGCCGGCACCTCCACGCCGCCGATGCGCGCAGCGTCGATGACGCCGAGCGCCATCTGGTCGTTGGCGCACACCACAGCGCGCGGCAGCGTGCCGGAGGCGAGCAGTTCGCGGCCGACCCTGCGGCCGCCGTCGCGGGTGAAGTCGCCGCGGAGCAGCGGGGCGTCCGGCGCAGGCATCCCGCGCTCAGCGAGGGCCGACCGGTAGCCGTCCCAGCGCTCCGCGTCGTCCGGCGAGTCGATGCTTCCCGCGACGTACACGAGATCGTGCACACCGAGATCGTCGACGAGATGGCCGACGAGGGCGCGCATCCCCTCGCTGTTGCTGACGGAGACGTGGTCGAACGTGTCGCCGCCGCGGGCCCCCGCCATCACGACCACCGGGATGCGCCTGGCCAGCTGCGCCAGCTCGTCCTCGCTCGCGCTCCCCGCCAGCACCACCAGCCCGTCGACGCGGCCGGCCATCTCCCTGACCGTCTCGGCCGACGTGGTGCCGCGGCCGACGCCGACGAGCAGCACGAAGCCGTTGCGCCACGCCTCCAGCTCGCTTCCGCGGAGCACTTCGTCGAAGTACAGGTTCAGCGGCCTGGTGTCCGCGACGCCGCCGACATCCCGGATGATCGTGGTGCGGCTGGCGTCGTCGTCCTCGCCGTCGATGGGCACGTCGGAGATGTCGTCCATCGCGTCGAGGCCGGGGAAGAACAGGCCGAGCACCCCCGTCTTGCGGGCGGCGAGTCCACGGGCGGCTCCGCTCGGGACGTAGCCGAGGGCATCCACGGAGGCCTGCACGCGTTCGCGCGTCTCCTGCTTCACGGTGTCCGGGCGGCTGAACACGCGCGACACCGTCGCGATGGACACACCGGCGTGCGTCGCAACATCGTAGACGGTCGGATTCCGGCCCATGTATGCGCTTCCTCACTGCTTCGAGCACCCCCACTATACGCAGGAGCATCCGCACGCGCCGCGTTCGTGGGAGGCTGGCTGCATGGACGAATCGATCGAGGTAGTGGTGGTGCGCGTCTTCACGGACGATCGTGGCGCGAACGGCAACGAGCTGGGCATCGTGCGCAGTTCGACGGCGACGGCCGGGCGGGAGCAGGCGATCGCCTCTGCGCTCGGTTTCAGCGAGACGGTGTTCCTGGATGCGCTGAGCGAGGACGGCGAACTCGGCCGCGTCGCGACCATCCGCATCTTCACCCCGGCCGCCGAGCTGCCGTTCGCCGGTCACCCGAGCGTGGGCACCGCCTGGTGGCTCTCCGAGCAGGGCACGCCGATCACGATGCTGCGCGAGCCCGCCGGGATCGTGGATGTGACGTACGGCTCGGAGGACGAGCCCACCTGGATCACGGCGGAGGCGGAGTGGGCGCCGACGTTCGAGTGGCTGCCGCTGGAGTCCCCGGCCGACGTGGATGCGCTCGACGCGTACGCGTTCACCGAGGGCAAGCACTACGCGTACGCCTGGATCGACGAGTCGGTCGCCCACCTGCGCTCGCGCATGTTCGCCCCGGCGATGGGCATCATCGAGGACGAGGCCACCGGCGCCGCCGCCATCGCACTGACGGCGCGGCTCGGCCGCGACCTGCACATCAGCCAGGGCGAGGGCTCCGAGCTGGTCACCGCCATCGAGGGCGACGACCGCATCGGCGTCGGCGGCCGCACGGTGTACGACCGCACGATCACCGCGACGCTGTGACGGCGGAGGTTTCGGCGGTGCGCGTGATCGAGCATCCGGTCGGCGAGCCGGGCGACGGCCCGTACGGCGTCGCCGTCACCCGCGACGGTGGCGTGTGGTTCACGCTCGTGCACGGCGGCAGGGTGGGGCGGCTGTCCCCGGACGGCACGGTCGCCTACCTGTCGCTCGGCGACGGGTCGCAGCCGTCGCTGCTGGCCGCCGCCACCGAGTCGACGGTGTGGGTGACCGACAGCACGGGCAACCGCCTGGTGCACCTCGGGGTGCGGGATGCGCGCGTCGAGCTGATCGGCGAGGTCGCCGTGCCGACTCCGGATGCTCAGCCGTTCGGCGTGGTCGCGCTCGACGACGGCACGGCCTGGTTCACCGAGCTGGGCGCCGACGCCCTCGGCCGCATCGACATCCTCGGCAGGGTGGAGGAGTTCCCTGTGGGGCGGGAAGGCTCGTTCGTGTCGATGATCGCGACGACGGGGGACAGCCTCTGGTTCACCCTCAACGCCGCCGGGCTGGTCGGCCACGTGCGCGGAGGGGATGCGGCGATCGCGTTCACCGAGCTGCCGGGCGACCCGTCCGGTCCCGTCGGGATCGCGGTCGCCTCGGACGGCGGCGTGTGGGTGGCGCTGATCCTCGGGGACGCGCTGGCGCGCATCCACCGGGGAGAACTGAGCACGGTGCAGCTGGCGCAGGGCGCGAAGCCGCACGCGGTGGCAGCGGACAGCGACGGCGGCGTGTGGGCGACGCTCTGGGGAGCGAACCAGCTCGCGCACGCCACGGCGGCGGGCGACCTGACGCTGCACGACCTGCCGACCGCGGACTCCGAGCCGCACGGCCTGGCCGTCGCACCGGACGGCACGGTGTGGGTCGCGCTCGAATCCGGGGCGCTCGCCGAGGTCGTGCCCTCCTAGTCGCACCGGTCGCAGACGGGAACGGCCCCGGACCGCCGTGGAGGCGATCCGGGGCCGTTCCGGTGGAGGCGCTGGACGCGCTGGACTAGCCGGCGACGCCGACGTACTCGGCGGACTCGTCCGGGGTCGTCCCGCCGTTCTCCAGGTTGGCGCGGAGGGCGGCGCCGAGCGTCGCATCCACGTTGGTCCAGTACTGGATGGCGCGCTCGCGGATCTCGGCGCTCTTCACGCCGCCGACCGCTCCCGTGATGGTCTCGAGGAAGCGCTCCTTGGCCGCGGCGTCGTAGACATCGCGGTAGAGGGTTCCCGCCTGGCCGAAGTCGGAGTCCTCGGCGTGCAGGGTCGCCGCCGAACGCACCAGGGCGCCGTCCGACTCCCACGAGCCCTCACCGGCGCGGTCCGCGTCGGCGACGGGTCCGCCCTTCGAGTTGGGCGCGTACACCGGGGCGGTCGCGGCCTTGAAGCCGTGACGGCCGGCGCCGTCCTGCGAGTAGTTGTGCACCGGAGCGACCGGGGCGTTGACCGGCAGCTCGTTGTAGTTGGTGCCGACGCGGTATCGCTGGGCGTCCGGGTAGGAGAACACGCGCGCCATCAGCATCTTGTCCGGGCTGATGTCGATGCCGGGGACCGTGTTGGCCGGCGAGAACGCCGCCTGCTCGATCTGGGCGAAGAAGTTCTCCGGGTTCTTGTTGAGCGTGTGAACGCCCACCTCGATCAGCGGGTAGTCGCTGTGCGGCCACACCTTGGTGAGGTCGAACGGGTTGAACCGGTAGGTCTTCGCGTCCTCGAACGGCATGACCTGCACGGACACCTTCCACGCGGGGAACTCGCCGCGCTCGATCGCCTCGTAGAGGTCGCGGCGGTAGTAGTCGGCATCCGCACCGGCGATGGCCTCCGCCTCCGCGCCGTGCATCTCCTCGTTGCCCTGCATGGCGTGGAAGTGGTACTTGACCCAGAAGCGCTCACCGGCCGCGTTGATCCACTGGTAGGTGTGCGAGCCGTAGCCGGGCATGTGCCGCCACGAGCGCGGGATGCCGCGGTCGCCCATCAGGTAGGTCACCTGGTGCGCGGACTCGGGGGAGAGGGTCCAGAAGTCCCACTGCATGTCAGCATCCCGCAGCCCGGAGCCCGGCAGACGCTTCTGCGAGTGGATGAAGTCGGGGAACTTGATGCCGTCGCGGATGAAGAACACGGGGGTGTTGTTGCCGACGATGTCGTAGTTGCCCTCGGAGGTGTAGAACTTCACCGAGAAGCCGCGGACGTCGCGCCAGGTGTCCGGGGAGCCCTGCTCGCCGGCGACCGACGAGAACCGCTGCACGGTCTCCGTGGTGGTGCCCGGCTGGAACACGGCGGCCTTGGTGTACTGCGACACGTTCCCGGTGACCACGAAGGTGCCGAACGCTCCGCCGCCCTTGGCGTGGACGATGCGCTCCGGGATGCGCTCCCGGTTGAACTGCGCGAGCTTCTCCACCAGGTAGCGGTCATGCAGCGCGGTGACGCCGTTCTCTCCTGCGGTCAGCGAGTGTGCGTCGCTGCCGACCGGGGTACCGGTCTGGGTGGTCGTGTAGTTCTCCGACATGCAATCTCCTTCGTCACTCGACGCGCGACGGGGCTTTCGCCGCGCGCTCCTGGCAGGACGGGCACAGCCCCCAGAACGTCACCTCGGCCGTGCTCACCGCGAAGCCGGACGCATCCGACGGGGTGAGGCACGGCGCGTGGCCGACGACGCAGTCCACATCGGCGACGGCTCCGCACGAAGTGCAGACGACGTGATGGTGGTTGTCGCCGATGCGCCGCTCGTACAGCGCCGGCGAGCCGGCGGGCTCGATGCGCCGCACGAGTCCGGCTTCGGTCAGGTCGCCCAAAACGTTGTGCACGTTCTGGATCGACGTCCCCGGCAGCGCGTCGAGCACGCTGCGGAAGACCGTATCGGCGTTCGCGTGGGGGTGAGTGGCAAGGGTCCCGAGAACCGCGACGCGGCCCGCCGTGACCCGGAGCCCAGAGGCGCGCAGTGCGCTCTCGAGCTGTGCCGTGTCCATGCGGACGAGCCTAGCCTGTTTTGAATGATTCAAAAAATGTTGGCATTTGCCGCGCGTGTCAGTGCCGCACGTTGCGGGACTGCAGCCTGGTCTCCTCCAGGTCGAGCATCGACTCTGCCTCTTCCAGGATGCGCGAGGGGTATGCGCCGCGCGTCCGCTCTTCGAGCAGCCTGTCGCGTTCGGCGTTGACCACGGCGAGACGCAGGGTGCGGTAGAGCTGGTGCGGGCGGCTGTCTGCCGGGACGTCGTTGATCAGGATGCGCTCCCAGGCCGACTCCGCACGGAGGTAGGAGGACTGGCGCACCCGTTCGACCACCTCGGGGTCGATCGGGTCTGCGACGCCGGCGGCGCCCTCCGGGTCGTCGAGCACCGCGAGGCCGTCGTTGCTGAGGTCGTCGAGCAGGCGGGCGAGCTGCTGGCGGTCCGACTTGGTGTCGATGCCCTCGATCTTGAGCAGGCGGATCAGCCAGGGCAGCGTCCCGCCCTGCACCACGAGGCTGACCACCGCGACCGTGAACGCGATCAGGATGAGCTGGGGCCGGTACGGGATGCTGCCGTCGTCCGGCAGGGACTGCGCAGCGGCCAGGGTGACCACTCCGCGCATCCCTGACCAGCCGAGCACGACACCGCCCCGCCAGTCGATGTCCTCCTGCCTGAGCTGTTCCAGGTCGGCGCGGCGTCGCGCGTACCGGGCTTCGAGGCGCTGCTTGCGGAAGGCTTCGCGCCTGGTGCGCACCGGATGGTCGCGGAAGTAGCTGATCATCAGCCACTCCCGGAAGGTGGCGTTCTCCGCCAGCCGTGCGCGTTGCCGGAGCGCGAGCACGAGGGGACCGATCAGGATGTACCGGATGATCACGAGGGCGAGCGTGGCGAGCAGGCCGATGCCCACCGCATCCCAGACGCTGAGGATCTCGGGGTGCTCGACGTCGGCGACGAGGGTGCGGATCTCGAGGCCGATGAGCAGGAAGACGCCGTTCTCCAGCAGGAACTGGATGGTGCGCCAGTTGATGCGGTCGGTGATCCTGGCCTGGGCGGTGAAGTGCTTCGGCGCTGAGTGGCCGGTGTACAGGCCGGCGATCACCACGGCGAGCACGCCGGAGCCGTGCGCGGCCTCCGTGGGCATGAACGCCGCGAACGGCACGGCGATCGACAGCGCGGTGTCGAGCACGGGGTCGTTCAGCTTGGAGCGCACCCAGACGGAGACGATGCCGGCCACCAGGCCGATCACCAGGGCGACCACCACGGCGTAGAAGAAGTCGAAGACGCCGGCCCACGGGGTCGCCAGCGCGCCGACGGCCGCGGCGATGGCGGTGCGCAGCAGCACGAGGGCCGTCGCGTCGTTGACCAGCCCCTCGCCTTCGAGCACGGTCAGGAGGCGGGGAGGGAGCCCGAGCTTGCGTCCGATCGAGGTCGCGGCCACCGCATCCGGAGGGCTGATGATCGCACCGAGCGCCACGGCGGCGGCCAGGTTGAGGTCGGGCAGCATCGTGTAGAGGAGGAAGCCGGAGGCGAACGCCGTGATAATCACCAGGATCACGGAGAGCCCGGCGATCGGCGCGAGGTTGCGCCGGAAATCGGTGAGCGGCACGCTGATCGCCGCCGCGTAGAGGATGGGCGGCAGCAGCCCGTCGAGGATGATCTCGTGCGGGACCTCGATCTCCGGCACCCCGGGCAGGTAGGAGAGCCCGACACCCACCAGGACCAGGATGATCGGCGCGGCGACGCCGAGCTTCCTCGCGAACGCGGCGACACCGACGATCACCGAGATTGCAATGACCGCGTAGAAGCCGAGTTCCATATATCCAATCCTAGAGGGCTACGTCCGCGGCCGACGGCCCGCGGAGGGGGTCAGCGGGGTCGGAGGCCGTCCATTGCGATGGCGATCACGCGGTCGCGCTGTTCGTCGTCGTCGAACGCGACGCTGGCGATCCCGGAGAGCATGCGGACCACATCCTGGATCTGCGCGTCGTCGCGCATCTCGCCCGCCTGCTTGGCGCGTTCGAGGAGCGGCTCGCCGGCGTCGTACAAGGACGTGCGGCAGGTGAGCAGCACGGGGGAGTCCTTGTTCAGGCCGTCGACCAGGGCCTTCTTGGTGCCGATGTAGCTGACGAACCTGCGCACCCAGGTCTCGACGGCCGCCCACGGTTCGAGGGAGGTGGTGGCCTCCGCCGCGGCGACGACCGCATCCACTTCGTCGACGTAGACGGCCTCCACGAGGGCGTCGCGGGTGGGGAAGTTGCGGTAGAGGGTGCCGATGCCGACCCCGGCCCTGCGCGCGATGTCTTCGAGGGATGCGCTGGTGCCGTTGGCCGCGAACGCCTCACGCGCGGCGGCGAGCAGCGCGTCGAAGTTGCGGCGCGCGTCGGCCCTGAGCGGGCGGTTCGACACGGCGGTCGGGGTGGTGCTGGCCAATTCTCCTCCGGAAGGGTTGCAAAGTGGAGAGGCCCTCCGCTAATGTCTTTAAAGCGGAGGTTGCCTCCGATCGGAGCCAGCCTCCATTCTAGCCGATATCTCGGCACATCCCTCGAGAACGGAAGAACTCAATGTCTCGAACCCGCCCCAGCCTCACTTTCGCCGTCCTGGCGCTGAGCGCAGGCTCCTTCGCCACTCTGCAATCCCTCGTCGTCCCCGTGCTGCCCGTCATCCAGACCGACCTCGGCACCACCACCTCCGGCGTCACCTGGACGATGACCGCCTGGCTCATCTCCGCCGCCGTCGCCACCCCGCTGCTCGGCCGGGTGGGAGACATGGTCGGCAAGCGCCGCATCCTCGTCCTCGCCCTCCTGGCCGTCGCGCTCGGCAGCGTGGTCGCCGCCGTCGCGCCGACTATCGGCGTGCTGATCGGCGCCCGCATCATCCAGGGCCTCGGCGGCGCCATGTTCCCGCTCGCCTTCGGCATCATCCGCGACGAGTTCCCCGCACACCGGCTGCCGTCCGCCATCGGCGCGATCGCCTCCATCATCGCCATCGGCAGCGGGCTCGGCACCGTCCTCGCCGGGCCGCTCGCCGACGTCCTGAGCTGGCGCGGGCTGTTCCTGGTCCCCGCGGTGTTCACCGTCGCGGGCGCCGTGCTCGCCATGCTGTTCATCCCCGAATCGCCCACCCGCGCGGCAGGAGGGGTCAACCCGTGGTCGGCCGTGCTGCTGTCCGGCTGGCTCGTCGCCCTCCTGCTCCCACTCAGCACGGGAGCGCAGTGGGGCTGGGGGTCGCCGGCCGTGATCGGCCTGCTCGTGCTCGCCGCCGTGCTGCTCGCCGCCTGGATCCTCGTGGAGCTGCGCTCCCGCACGCCGCTGGTCGACATGCGCCTGATGCGCGAGCACGGGGTGTGGACGATGAACGCGGCAGCCGTCTTCGTCGGTGCATCGATGTTCGCGGTGTTCGCCTTCTTCCCGCGCTTCGTGCAGACGCCGGTCTCGACCGGGTACGGGCTCGGCGCATCCGTCGCCGAATCCGGGATGCTCATGCTCCCGATGCTCGTCACGATGGCCGTCACCGGTTTCCTCAGCGGACCGCTCGCCCGGTGGGTGGGCTTCCGCGCCCAGATCGTGATCGCCGCCGGGCTGATGGCCGTGGCCGCGGTGTCGCTCGGCCTGTTCCACAGCAGCCTGGCCGAGGTGGCGGTCGCATCCGGAGTGTTCGGCATCGGACTCGGGCTCGTCTACGCGGCGATCACCAGCGTGGTCGTGCAGAGCGTCCCTGCGACCCAGACCGGGGTGGCCAGCGGGATGAATGCCAACCTGCGAACGGTCGGCTCCGCCATCGGCGCTGCCGTGATGACCGCGCTGGTCACCGGGTCGACGGCGGCGGACGGACTGCCGACCGAGGCCGGGTACAGCGACGGCTTCGTCGTGGCCGGGCTGCTGTCCGCCGGGGCGCTCGTGGTGACCGTGGTGGCGATCGTGCTGATGCGGGCATCGCGGATCGCGGCGGCGGCTGACGATCACGCGGCTGTTCCCGTGCCGATCGCCGGGGAGCCGGAGCAGGAGCTCGTCCCGGCGGCCTGACGCCGGTCGCGCGTCCGGTGCCACACTGGATGCAGCGATAAAGGGGGTTCGATGGGCATCTTCCGCCGGGGCCGCCGGGTGGACATGCGGCCGTTCGATGCGGCAGCCATCGAATCGCCGCGGCCCACCACCCTGGAGCACGCGCTCGAGGAGGGGCTGCTCATCGCCGACTACGCGGTGCGCATGGCCGTCCGCAACCGGATGATGACCGAACTCCTCACCACCGACCGCGCCTTCGACGCCGAGCACTACCGCGAGGTCGCAGCGGAGGCCGTGCTGCGGCTGGCGGAGGAGGCGGACGCCTCCGAGGCCAGGATCGTGCGCGAGCAGGCGTGGGCGGAGGTGCAGGACGGCCGTGCGGAGCACACCCACGACTACCGCACGGCGGACTCGCTCAACCTCCGCAGACGCGAGGCCCTCGCGAAGGCGACGGCGCGGGCCCTCCGCTCACGCGCAGCGGACCCCGACTACCTCGCAGACATCGTCGAGCACTCCCGCCAGGACGCCTGGCGGGAGTTGTCGTCTGTGGTGGAGGAGACGGTGCGCGTGCAGTCGGTCGGCGGCGACGAGCGTGGGCGGCAGCAGCGGATGGATGCGCTGCGCTCCGACATCGAGGCGCTGCGGAAGTCGCGCACGGCGCGCAAGCGGCGCCGGCCGGCCCACGGCTAGCTCGCCGGATTTCCCTCGTCGTCCACCACGCTCGTCGTGATGCGTCGCGCGGCGATCTCGACGTGGTCGGCCATCGCCTGGGCTGCACGGTCGGTGTCGCCGCTCGCCAGCGCATCCACGAGGGCGTCGTGCGAGCGGGCGTGGGCCACGAGCTCGTCGGGGGCGAGGCTGGCGTTCGCCGCGCGGAGGAACCCGTTGATCCTGCTGCGGAGCTGGGAGGCGATGGTGAGGAGCGTGCGGTTGTCCGCCATCTCCCAGAGAGTCTCGTGGAAGCGGCGGTCGAGGGCGAACATCGTGTCGATGTTCTTGCGCTCCGCGGCGGCGACCATCGAGTCGACGACCTTGCGCAGCTGCGCTTCCGTCTTCGGGGTCCAGGTCTGCTGCACGCGCTGGGCGACGTACTGTTCGAGCACGATGCGGAGGCTGGAGATCTCGGCGAGCTCCTTGTCGGTGAGCAGCGCGACGCGGGCTCCCCGGCGGGGCGTCCGTTCGATCAGTCCCTCCTCGGCGAGCTTCGCGAGGGCTTCCCTGACCGGGATGTGGCTGACGCCGAGCCGGTCGGCCAGTTTGCGTTCGACCAGTCTCTCGCCGGGTTCGAACGTGCCGTTCTGAATGGCCTCGCGCAGTTCGTCGGCCACCTTCGCCGAGATGTTCCTGTCGGAAACGCTCCCGAGTGTCATCGTTCTCCTCCGTTGGCGGACGCCGGCCGACGGCCTGTTCCTGCGAACCACCGTGATTATGCTTTGCTACAAGCTATAGGACGCGAGGATGGATTCGCGCCATCTCTCTCTGCGCCTTCTCAATGTTTCGAGCGGGTAAATCTTGCTTCCCGACCTTTCATTTGCTACATGCTATAGCAATAATGCTATCGTGGGAGCGTTCGACGGCGAACCCTCCCGGGCACAGCCGCAGCGATGAAGAGAAGGCCTAGGAGCGATGGAAAACACCCCAGAGAGCACACGATCGGTGCGCATCGCACTGATCGGCGCCGGCAACAGGGGGCAGTCGTACACGCGCTGGATCCACGCCAACCCCGAGAGGGCGCAGCTCGTCGCCGTCGCAGACCCGCGGGCGTTCCAGCGCGAGCTCGTCTCGCAGGGGGACGAGGGCATCCGGCAGTTCGACGACTGGCGTGAGCTGCTCGCCCTGCCGGAGCGGATCGCGGACGCGGTCATCATCGCCACCCAGGACAGGCAGCACGTCGAACCGGCCATCGCCTGCGCCGAGCGCGGTTACGCGATCCTGATGGAGAAGCCGCTCGCCCCCACCGAGGAGGAGAGCAGGCGCATCGTCGATGCCGTCGATGCGAGCGGAGTGCTGTTCGGCGTCTGTCACGTGATGCGGTACATGCCGTACACCGATCTGGTGAAGAGCATCGTGGACACCGGGGTGCTCGGGGACATCATCAACGTGCAGCACCTCGAGCCCGTCGGCTGGTGGCACATGGCCCACTCGTACGTGCGCGGACCGTGGCGCAGGGAGGACCTGGCGGCCCCGATGCTGCTGGCGAAGTCCAGCCACGACCTCGACTGGATCAGGTACGTCACCGGCAAGCGCATCGCCGGTGTCGCGAGCTTCGGCTCCCGCCATCACTTCCGCCACGAGAACCGTCCGGCGGAAGCCGCGGACCGGTGCCTCGACTGCCCGCTCCAGAACAGCTGCCCGTACGCGGCGCAGAAGCTCTACCTCCCGGTCGTGCGCGACGAGGGAGCGGTCTGGCCGGTCACCGTCATCACCGACGACGCGACGGAGGCCGGAGTGATCGAGGCACTCAGGACCGGTCCATACGGCGTCTGCGTCTACGCCGCGGACAACACGGTCGTCGACAACCAGGTCGTCGCCCTGCAGTTCGAGGACGGAACAGCCGGCACCTTCGTCATGACCGCGTTCAGTGAGCAGGAGCACAGGAAGACCCAGCTCTTCGGCTCGCACGGGATGCTCGACGGCGACGGGGAGCGGGTCACCGTCACAGACTTCCGCACCGGAGAGTCCGCCGTCTACGAGACGGCGCCGACGGGTGCGGCCAACGCCGGGGGAGACCACGGCGGAGGAGACGGCGGCGTCATGAACGCCTTCGTCGCAGCGGTCGCCACCGGCGACCCGTCGTACATCCGGTCAGGACCGCGCGAGTCGCTCGACAGCCATCTCGCCGTCTTCGCCGCAGAGCGGTCACGGCACCACGGCACCGTGGAGTCCGTTCCCCGAGCCTGACAGCGTTCCACCCCACCCGAGCGACATCCGTGTCGCGCCACCGAGAAGGAGCAGCATGCGGTACAAGAAAATGATCACGGCGACCGCCGTGGCAGCGACGGCAGCGATCGCTCTGGCGGGCTGCAGCGGAGGGTCCGGCGAGTCCGACACCTCCAAGAAGACCGTCACGATGTGGATCTACCCGGTCATCGCCGACGAGAAGGCGCACAAGACCTTCTGGGACTCGACGATCAAGGCGTTCGAGGCCGAGCACAAGAACATCACCGTCACGTACGAGATCTACCCCTGGGCCAACCGCGACGAGTCACTGGCGACAGCGATCGCGGCAGGCAAGGGGCCCGACCTGGTGTACCTCATCCCGGATCAGCTCTCCACGTACCAGAAGTCGATCGAGCCGATGGATGCGTACCTTCCCTCCGCACAGAAGAAGGACATCCTCGACAACGTCACGAAGTCGATCACCATCGACGGCAAGCTGATGGGGGCGCCGATCCTCACCAGTGCCAACGCGCTGATGTGCGACGCCAAGGCGTTCGACGCCGCAGGCATCACGGAGTACCCCAAGACCTGGGACGACCTCGAAGCCCTCGCCCCGAAGTTCAAGGAGAAGGGCATCTACGTCACCAACTACTTCGGCTCGCCGGATGTGACCCTCAACATGACCTTCTACCCGCTGCTCTGGCAGGCGGGAGGCTCCGTCTACAACAAGGACGGAAGCAAGGTCGCCTTCGACAGCGCGGCGGGCGAGAAGGCGCTCAGCCTGATCTCCGGCTTCGCCAAGGACGGCTACATCGAGAAGGACCTCATCTCCACGATGCCGAGCCTCGAGCAGACCGCGCTGGCGAGCAACAAGGTCGCGTGCACCTGGCAGTCCGGCCCGGCGGACGTCACCTCGTTCTGGGGTGAGGACGCGATCAAGATCCTCCCGCCGCTCACAGACAAGGAGTCCGTCTCCTACGGCACCGTCGGCTCCCTGGCGATGCTGAAGGGCGCGACGTCGAAGGATGCAGCCGGCGAGTTCGCCGCGTACGCGACCGACGCGGAGAACTCCAAGAAGTTCGACCTGGCGTCCAACTTCTTCTCCCCGCTGAAGTCGACCGGCGAGCTCTACGCCGACGACCCCATCCAGAGCGCCATCGAGAAGACCATCCCGACCAGCAGGGTCGGCGAACTGCAGCCGAGTGCTCGCGCGGTGATGGGTGTTCTCGCACCGGAGATCCAGGCGGCGCTGCTCGGCACCAAGACGCCGAAGCAGGCGCTGAAGGATGCGGCAGCCGCCGCCCAGCCGCTCATCAAGTAACAAGCCCTTTGCTCGGGGCGGGGAGCGATCCCCGCCCCGAGAAGGAGGAGGAATCCCCGTGACAACGACCAGACCGGCCCCGGCGGCGTCCAGACCGCCGGAGCAGCGCGAGCAGCGTGAGCAGCGCAGAGACGCCGGGCGACCGCCCGGCCTGACCAAGCGCATCCTGGCCAGGCGTGAGGCCCGCATCGGTCTCTTCTTCGTGCTTCCCGCGTTCCTGCTGTTCCTGGCGTTCCGCTTCGGACCGGCGCTGGCCGGCGTCGGCCTGAGCTTCTTCGACTACGACATCTCCGGAGAACTCGACTGGAAGGGCGTCGGCAACTTCCAGCGGATGTTCGCCGACCCGGTGTTCTGGCAGGCGCTGCGGGTCACGCTGATCTACTCCGTGCTGGCCGTGCCGATCTCGGTGGCCCTGTCGATCGCGATGGCGCTCGGTGTTCGCAGGGCGTTCCGCGGCTCGCGGATCTTCCGCTCGGTCTTCTTCCTCCCGGTGATCACCTCGCTGGTGCTCGCGGGAGCCATCTTCAAGTGGATCTTCTCCAGCGACGGCCCGTGGTCGACGCTGATGACGCCGCTCGGTCTGGGCGGCTCGTGGCTGAACTCGACCGTCCTGGTCATCCCCGCGCTGGTGATCGTGGGCGTGTGGTCCCGGTTCGGCTACGGGATGCTCATCGTCATCGCCGCGCTCCAGGACGTGCCGAGAGAGCTGGAGGAGGCGGCGCTGATGGACGGGGCGAGCGCGTGGGCGCGGTTCAGGTTCATCGTGCTCCCGTACCTCAAGCCGACCGTGTTCTTCCTCGCCGTCATCGAGACGACGGCGTCGTTCCAGGTGTTCGACCTGGTCTACGTGATGACCCAGGGCGGCCCGGCGCACGGCAGCTACTCGCTCGTCTACATGCTCTACGACCAGGGCTTCAAGTACACCGACTACGGGTACGCCGCCGCCATCGGCGTCGCCCTGTTCGTCATGACACTCGTCGTCGCGCTCATCCAGCGCCGCGTGATCGGGAGGCAGAAATGACCGCCGCGACCCAGCGCATCCCGCGCAGCAGGCGTGCGTACCGGGCGCTCGAGCCGAGCAGGATGGGCCTCGTCGTCCGCTACATCTGGCTGACCATCGCGGCCGTCGTGTGCTTCTTCCCGTTCTACGCGATGGTGATCCTCAGCCTGAAGCCCGGCCTGGCCGTCGACTTCCCCGCGAGCCTGATGCCGTGGAACCTGTCCACCGCGTCGTACGAACAGGTGCTCGGCGGGCAGAACATCCTGGTCTGGGTGGGCAACACGCTGATCTACGCCCTGGTCAGCGTCGTCGCTGTGCTGCTGCTGTCCGCGATGGCGGGCTACGCGTTCGCGAAGAAGCGGTTCCGCGGCAAGGAGACGATGTTCTGGTCGTTCCTCGCGATGGTGATGGTGCCGTTCCACGTGACCCTCATCCCCACGTTCATCGTGCTGGCGAAGCTGGGCGGCGTCGACACGTACTGGGGTCTGATCCTGCCGACGCTCGCGAACGCGCAGGCGGTGTTCCTGATGCGCCAGTTCATCCAGGGCCTCCCGGACGAGCTGTTCGAGGCGGCGAGGATCGACGGAGCGGGCGAGTTCCGGATCTTCCTCACGATCGTGCTCCCGCTCTGCAAACCGGTGCTCGCCACCCTCGGCGTCTTCATCTTCCTCTGGCACTGGAACGACTTCCTCTGGCCGCTGATCATGGCCAAGAGCTCCGACATGTGGACGCTCACCGTCGGCGTCGCGTCGCTGCAGCAGCAGAACGTGCCGCTCAGCGTGATGCTCGCCGGTTCGGTCGTCGCGCTCGTCCCCATTTTCTTCGCCTATGCCGTGGCTCAGCGCTACGTGCAGGAAGGCGTCACATCGGCGGGCATCAAGGGATGACCGGCCGTCCAGCAGGAAAGGCAGCCATGTTCACCTCAGAGATCGAGCTCGAAGACGCCCTCGCCACCCCGCGCCCCGAGCTGGTCGCCGACCTGGCGGAGTCGTCCGGCGACATCGTCATCCTCGGCGCCGGCGGCAAGATGGGCCCGAGCCTGTCCAGGCTCGCCCGCAACGCCCTCGACCAGGCCGGCCGCTCGTCCGACATCGTCTACGCCGTCTCCCGGTTCTCGAACCAGGAGGCGCGCAGCGGCCTGGAGGAGAAGGGCGTGACGACCGTGCCGTTCGACCTGCTCTCCGACGACGACTTCGCCACGCTGCCGGATGCGCAGAACGTGGTGTTCATGGTCGGCGCGAAGTTCGGGGCGGCGACCAACGCATCCTGGGCGTGGGAGGTCAACGCCGCGCTTCCCGACCGGGTGGCCAGGCGGTACAGGGACAGCGCGATCACCGCGATGTCCACCGGCAACGTCTACCCGTTCGTCTCGCCGGCGAGCGGAGGGTCGGTCGAGACCGATACGCCCGCTCCCGTCGGCGAGTACGCCATGTCGTGCCTCGGCAGGGAGCGCGTGTTCGAGTTCGCCGCGCTCACCCGCGCGACGCCGGTCTCCGTCGTGCGGCTCAACTACGCCATCGACCTCCGCTACGGGGTGCTGGCGGACATCGCGTCGACCGTGCTCGCCGGAGAGCCGGTGTCGCTGACGACGGGAACGGCGAACGTGGTGTGGCAGGGCTACGCCAACGAGGTGGTCCTCCGGTCGATGCGGCACGCCAGCGAGTCGGTCTTCACCGTCAACCTGACCGGGCCGGAGCAGCTCTCCGTGCGGGCGGTCGCGCAGCGCTTCGGGGAGCTGTTCGACCGCGAGGTGCAGTTCGACGGCACGGAGGCGCCGACGGCGCTGCTCAACAACGCCGGCCGGTGCTTCGAGCTGTTCGGCTACCCGTCCGTTCCGGCCGGCACGCTCGTGGAGTGGCAGGCGGACTGGCTCTCCCGCGGGCTCCCCACTTCCGGCAAACCCACGAAGTGGGCCGTCAGGGACGGGAGGTTCTGACGTGCAGGGCACACCGCTCACCGCTCCCGCCCTCCCGGAGGAGATCGCCGCACTGCTCGCGCGCGGCACGGTCGTCCCCGCGCATCCACTGGCTCTGGATGCGCACCGCAAGCTGGACGAGCGCCGCCAGCGCGCGCTCACCCGCTACTACCTCGCTGCCGGAGCGGGCGGCATCGCCATCGCCGTGCACACGACGCAGTTCGAGATCCACGAACCGGAGCGCGGACTGCTCGAACCGGTGCTCGCTCTCACCGCCGACGTGCTCGACAGGGAGGCGGACCGCCCGCTGGTCAGGATCGCCGGAGTGGTCGGGGACACCGCCCAGGCGGTGCGCGAAGCACAGCTGGCCGCCGGGCTCGGCTACCACGCCGTGCTGCTCAGCCCCCGGGTCGCCGGGGCGGACGAGGACGCGCTGATCGAACGCGCGCGCGCCGTGGGCGAGGTGCTGCCGGTGGTCGGCTTCTACCTGCAGGAGGCCATCGGTGGGCCGGTGCTCTCGCGCTCGTTCTGGCGCAGATTCGCCGATCTGCCGTCGGTGGTGGCCGTCAAGGCCGCTCCGTTCGACCGGTACCGCACCGCCGAACTCGTGCGCGGTGTGTCGGAGTCCGACCGTGCGGACGCCGTGAGCCTCTACACCGGCAACGACGACGCGATCGTCGCCGACCTCACCGCCGTCCACCACGTCGAGACGCCGTCCGGGATGCGCGAGGCGCGCTTCGTCGGAGGGCTGCTCGGGCAGTGGGCGGTCGGCACGCGTGCGGCGACGCAGGTGCTGGCGCTCGCCCACCGGGCGGCGGACGGCGACCGCGAGGCCGGAGCGGAGCTCAGCGGCCTGGCCGCCGACCTCACCGACCTCAACTCCGCCGTTTTCGACCCGGCCAACGGGTTCGCCGGAGTGATCGCCGGGGTGCACGAGATGCTGCGCCAGCAGGGGCTGCTCGACGGTATCTGGTGCCTCGACGAGCACGAGACGCTGTCGCCGGGGCAGGCGGAGGAGATCGAACGGGTGCGGCGGCAGTACCCGCACCTCAACGACGACGCGTTCATCGCGGAGCACCGCGACGAGTGGCTGCGCTGATGACCGCATCCCCGTCCGTCATCGTGGCCGTGCCCTCCGGGCTCCGCGCCGAGTTCTTCACGGAGGACGACCTCGCACTGCTCGGTGCGGCCGCGGCAGGTCTGGCCGGCGACGGTCTCGCGGTCGCCGAGTCCGTCGAGGACGCCGCAGCCCGGTTCGACCTGGCCACCGTGCAGGTGGTCGTCATCGCCTGGGGCGCACCGCGCTTCGACGACGGACTGCTCGACCGCCTGCCGTCGCTGCGGCTGATCGCGCACACCGGGGCGAGCGTGAAGCCGTTCGTGTCCGAGGCGTGCTTCGAGCGCGGCGTGGCCGTGACGCAGGCCGGCGCGGGCATGGCCAGATCGGTCGCCGAGGTCTCGCTGGCGTTCACGCTCGCGCTGCTGCATCGCATCCCGCGGTTCGATCACGCGCTGCACGCCGGCGCAGAGTGGGCGGACGCCGAGGACGCGCCGGCCAGGCACGAGCTGCTGGATGCGCCGGTCGGCGTGGTGGGGGCGTCGCGCACCGGGCGTGCCTACCTCGGGATGCTGCGGGCGCTCGGCGCACGCGTGCTGCTGGCAGACCCCACCATCGACGACGCGGAGGCGGAGGCGCTCGGCGCAACGCTCGTTCCGCTGTCCACGCTGCTCGCTGAGAGCAGGGTCGTCGCGCTGCACGCCCCGTCGCTCCCCGAGACCAGGGGGATGATCGGCGCGGCGGAGCTCGCGACGATGCCGGACGGCGCGGCACTGGTCAACACGGCGAGGTCGTGGCTGGTCGACGAGGAGGCCATGATCGCCGAACTGCGCTCCGGCAGGATCGACGCGGCCCTCGACGTGTTCGACGACGAGCCGCTGCCCGCCGGCCACGAACTGCGAACGCTTCCGAACGTGCTGCTGGTGCCGCACAAGGCGGCGGGGACAGTCGAAGGGCGGCTGCGGCAGGGACGCATCGTGGTCGACGAGGTCGGCCGGTTCTGCGCGGGGGAGAGCCTGCTGCACGCGGTCTCCGCCGCCGACCTGGAACGGATGGCATGAGCGTGCGCGTCGCGTTCGCCGGGGTCGCGCACTCGCATCCCTTCACGGATGCGGCGAACCTCACCGCCCTGGGCGCCGAGGTCGCCGGGGTCTGGGACGCGGACGACGCCGACCGGCTCTCCGCCTTCGCCGAGCGCTTCCGCGCGCCCGTCATCGCAGACCTCGACGCGCTGCTCTCCCTCCGCCCTGACGTGGTCGTCGCGACCCCGCGCACCGCCCGCGCGGCCGACGTGGCGACCGCCTGCGCGGCCGCCGGGGTGCCGGTCTTCCTGAACAAGACCATCGCGACCTCGGCGGCCGGCCTTCGCAGGTTCGAGGAGCTGCGAGGCGCCGCGCGCTGGGCCAGTTCGTCCGTGCTCCGGTTCGCGCCGGAGGCCGTCGCGTTCGCCGACCGGATGCGCGCGGAGCGCCCGCTGTGCATCCAGGTCGCCGCGCAGCACGACATCGGCGGGTTCCTGACGCCGGAGCGTCGCTGGCAGGACGAACAGGACGGCGCGGGCGGCACCCTGCTCAACATCGGCATCCACGCGTTCGAACTGCTCGACCTGGTGACCGGCGGCGACGGCGTCGAGATCGTGGGCGGCACGGTGGAGCGCGGCGCGCTCGACACGCGCTCCGAGTCGGCCGGGCTGGTCTGGGCGCGCACGTCGGGCGGTGTGCCGGTGACCGTCTCCGTCAGCGGTGTGCCGGGCCCGGACGAGTACAGCGTGCGGATCGTGGCGGAGAGCGGTGTGCACACGCTCGCGCTCGGCGACGCGTCCGACCTCGGGTACGCGGCGCTCGCCGCGGCGGTGGTCCGGTTCGCGGCGGGCGGGGATGCGCCGGTCGGCCGGGAGCGCACGCTCGCTGTGTACCGCACCGCCCTCCTGGCGGCCGCCGTCGCACGCGGCGCGCTGCCGGAGACCGTGGGAGCGCGGGCATGACGGGCACGGTGACGCTGCGGACAGCATCCACGTCGGACGACGCGGCGATCGCTGCGCTCTGGGCGGAGGCCTTCGCGGAGCCGGGGATGCTCGCCCAGTGGGAGCTCGATCCGAACAGGCACGCCTCCACCATCGTCGCCGAGGACGGCAGCGGGGTGATCGGGAGCGTGTATCTGCTCGATCACGGCCTGCGCAGCGCGGGCGGAAGGATCGCGCGCGTGCTCGGGCTCGCGAACGTCGCCGTCGCCACGCGGGCACGCGGCCAGCGCGTCGCGCGGATGCTGACCGACGAGGCCGTGGCGTACGGCAGGCGCACCGGCTACGACTGGGCGCTCCTCTTCACCGGCACACCGCACGTCTATCGCGGCGCGGGGTTCGCGGTGTTCCAGCAGCGCAGACGCCGAATCGGGTCGCTCGCATCCCCGGATGGCGACGGCGGGCGCCCGGGCGGGATCGGCAGACGGCCCATCTCCGGCCTCGCGCCGGAACGCCTCTCCACCATCCACGACGCGGCGACGGCGGCGCTGCCGCTCAGTGCGGTGCGCGACGAACTCGGCTGGCGGCGCGCATACGGCTGGTATGCGGGCGCCGACGTCTACCTCGCGACCGGACGCGACGCCAGGGAGGCGGCGTACGCGATCGTCCGCACGGCGGGCACGCAGCACGGCGGCGCCGACGCTGCCGTGCTCGAAGCGGGCGGCAGCGTCGAGGCCCTCTCCGCGATCGGCCGCACGGTGTGCTCCGATCTCGCGGCGGCCGGAGGAGTCGCGACCATCGAGTTCGACCTGCCGGGCGGCCAGCCGTTCGACGCCCTCGTGGATGCGGTCAGCGGCGACGCCGTCTGGCAGCCGGACGGGACCGGCATGATCCACCCGCTCGACGGGACGCTCGCCGACGCGCTCGCCACGGCCGAGCATCCATCGGCCCACCACTGGACGGGAGACTACCTGTGACAGCACTCGGAGCACGGCAGGCTGTGCCGCACACGGACGCCGCCATCGGCATCGCCCGGCGCGACATCACGCCCCCGGCCGGGATCAGGGCGAAGAACTGGGGGCCGGCGGACTGGGAGCGCTCGGAGGGAGCGCACCGTCCGATGACGCTGACGGCGCTCGCCGTGGGCGGCGCAGAGCCCGTGCTGCTGATCGCGGTCGACGGGACGTGGTGGCGCAGGGTCGACGACGAATGGTCGGTGCGCTCGCGGGTGCTCGACGCGCTGGGCCTCCGCGACGACCAGCTGATGATCGCCCTGTCGCACACGCACGCCGGTCCGGTGCTCTGCTCCGCAGACGCCGACCTCGACGGAGGCGACCTCATCCCCGGCTACCTGGACAGGCTCGCCGAGGCCGCCACGGATGCGGGCCGGGAGGCGCTGCAGTCCGCGGAGCCCGCCAGCATCGACTGGACCAGCGGACGGTGCTCGCTCGCGGCCGACCGCGAACTCGACCTCGACGGACGCGCGCTCGTCGGGTTCAACCCCGACGCGGAGACCGCGGACGACACCGTGCTGGTCGGCAGGGTCAGCGCGGCGGACGGCACGGCGCTCGCGACCATCGTCAACTACGCCTGCCACCCGACCACGCTGGCCTGGCAGAACAGGCTGGTGTCTCCGGACTACGTCGGCGCGATGCGCGAACTCGTCGAAGAGCAGACCGGGGCGGCCTGCCTCTTCCTGCAGGGCGCATCCGGCGAGCTGGCCCCGCGCGAGCAGTACACGGGAGACCTCGGCGTCGCCGACCGGCACGGCAGGGCGCTCGGGCACGCGGTGCTCTCCGCCCTCGACCTCCTCCCTGCGCCTGGGCACGAACTCGAACTGTCCGCGGTGGTCGAGTCCGGCGCCCCGCTCGCGATGTGGACAGAGACCAGGCAAACCCGGAGCGACGCCATCGCGACCAGCAGGGATGCGGTGCTCCTCGACCTCGCGCCCCTCCCCACCATCGAGGAACTGGAAGAGCGGTGGGCGGACATCGACCCGCGCAGCAGGGCCGAACGGCTCGGCAGGGCGCGCAACCTGCGCGACGGCTACGTCCTGGGCGACCGGGTCGAGCATCCGGTGTGGACGTGGCTGCTCGGAGACGCTGTGGTCGTCGCGCATCCCGGAGAGGCGTACTCGCGGCTGCAGCGCACGCTTCGCTCCGCGTTCGCCGGCCGCCCCGTCGTCGTGATGAACCTCACCAACGGGCCGGGCTTCGTCTACCTCCCCACGCGCGACGCGTACAAGCGCGGCGCGTACCAGGCCTGGCAGACACCGCTCGCCCCCGGCTCCCTCGACAGGCTCGAGGACGCAGCCGTGTCCGCCATCCGCACGATCATCGAGGAGCAGCAATGACAGCGTCACCCGTTCCACCTCGCACTCCCGCAAGCACGCGCCGCGGGCTGATCGTCGGTCTGAGCGCCGCTGCGCTCGGCGGCGTCGGCGTGCTCAACGCCGCCGCTCCGGCGGAGGCGACCGCACCGCAGAAGCCGGGAGCGTCCGGGGAGGTGCAGCAGGCGAGGACCGTCGCCGACCTCGGCAGGATCCAGGCGAAGGACGGCCAGCTCGCCATCGCGGCCGGATACCGCACGCCCGGCGACGCAGGACGCCTGATCTACCGGGGCGCCGGCGCGAAGGGCACGAAGGTCAACGGCGGCACCGTCGTCCCCGGCAAGAACGGGACCGTCTGGGTGCTGCAGCACGACGGCACCCTCGACTTCCGCGTCTTCGGCATCGACGGGCCGGGCCGGGCGGCGGACGACGCGCTCGACGCGATGGTCGGCGACCCCACCGTGGAACGGATCGAGGCGCACACCGACCTCAACTTCGTGCGGCGTCACGTCTTCACCCGCTCCCGCATCGAACTCGACTTCGGCGGCCATCTCATCACCACGGAGGGCATCGCGGCGAACAGCCACGACAACCCGTTCGGCGCCGTCCTCTTCTTCACGGGAACGCCGGAGGGTGCTGCCGTGCAGTACGCGCTGGCGGAGGCGTGGCCGGAGCTGACAGACGCGGTCTCCGTGCCGGACGCCTCGGTGTTCCCCGTCGACAGCTGGTGGGCGGTGCAGTGCGCACCCGTCGCGGGCGGAGGAGGGGACGAGCGGGAGCTGCAGCGCTTCGTCCGCGTGACGCAGCAGCTCGACGCCACGCACATCCGGGTCGACTACCTGAACGGCTGGCCGCTCGAAGCCGGCCGCAGCCTCAGCTGGCGCAAGGTCGCGCCGGTGGAGCGCGTGCGCGTGCGCAACATGCGCTTCGTGGGGTCGGGGCCGTACACCGGGCCGACCGACGGCTCGCTCCCCGACGCCCGCGAACTCACCGGATCGCACCCGACGGCCTTCGAGTACGCCGTGCACTGCGACGTGTCCGACATCCATGCCACGCACACCTGGTGGCCGGTGGTGATGCGCCGCTGGAACACCCACTTCGTCACGGAACGCTGCTCGATCGAGAACCCGCCGACCGTCTTCTACGGCGGCGCCGGCTACCTCACCCAGCAGATCTACTGCCTCTACGGGCACGTCCGCGACTGCGCGTCCTCGAACGCCAGGCACCTCAACGACCTCACCGCCAGCGCGTACTGCATGGTGGAGAACTGCCACGGCGACGGCGACGACCAGGGCGGCAACCCGTTCACCACCCACGGCCAGTACGAGCACGACCTCACGTTCATCGGATGCTCGGGCCTGATGGACATCGCCAACTCCGGAGCGCAGTGGGGCACGTCGGCGAAACGCATCACGGTGCGCGACCATGTCTGCTCCTGGCTCGTCGCCGGCACCAAGATCACCGACCTGACCCTCGAGAACGTGCGGGTCATCGGGCGGTCGACCTTCGACCCCCAGGCGACGCTCACGATCAACGCGGACGGCGCCCAGCTGCGTGGATGCACGGCAGGGCTGTTCGCCGTCGGCCAGCGCAGCGCGCGCTCCACCCGCCCGACGGTGATCGAGGACTGCACGTTCTCGCTGCCGAAGGGGCAGGTGCTGGTGCAGACGCCCGTGACGGCGACCGTCTCGTTCGTGCGCTGCCGCATCGACGGCATCGACGGCACCGTCGCCAGGGGGAGCGGGGCCGTCCGCTTCCACGACTGCGACCTGAGCGGCCCGGCGAAGGGCGACCCGTTCCAGCTCGCGGGAGCGGAGGTGACCGTGCGCGGAGGGACGCTCACCGGGGTCGCGCTGGTCGCGACGGCGGCGAAGGATCAGGTCGTCACCGTCGACGGCGCCCGGCTGAGCACAGACCGCACCGGCGGTGCGACGCTGAGCAGGGCGGCGGGGGCCGGCGTGGTCACCTGGCGGATCGACGGCGTGACCTCCTCAGCGCCGACGGGCACCCCGCACCTCGCGATCGAGTCCGGCGTCAACCACGCCAGAATCGTCGGCTCCCAATTCGGCGGGGGACGCATCCAGTTGCCGGACGCCGGCTTCGCAGCACCATCCACCCTGCTCTACGACGCGGCGATCGAGCGCGGCGTGGAGCGAACCGTTCCCGAACAGACGAAACGCATCATCGTCGGCGACAGCATCGTCGTCGACTGACACGAAAAGGAATCCACGGATGAACAGTGTTCAGGGCACCACCACCGATGCAGCATCCACCGCAGGCGCACCGGCGTCCGGCACGAGACGCGGCCTGATCGTCGGCCTCGGCGCCGTCGTGCTCGGCGGCGCGACCGCGATCGGCGCGGCCACTCCGGCCGACGCGGCCGTCGCGGCGAAGAGCAGCGGCTCCGGTTCGATCCGCCAGGCGCGGCTCGTGCGCGACCTCGCCGGCGTCAAGGCGTCCGACGGCGAGCTGATCGCGGTCGCCGGGTACAGCGTGCCGGGGGACGCGGGCGACCTCGTCTACCGCGGAGCGTCGCGCTTCGACGGCACGCCGAACGGCGGCACCGTCATCGCGGGCAAGAACGGCACGGTGTGGCTGCTGCAGCACTCCGGCACCGTCGACTTCCGGCAGTTCGGCGTCTTCGGGCCCGACAAACCGGCCGACGACGCTCTGGATGCGATGGTCGGCGACCCGGCCGTCTCGCGCATCGAGGCGCACACCGACCTGAACTTCGTGCGCAGGCACACCTTCACGCGCTCCGGCCTGGAACTCGACTTCGGCGATCACCTGATGACCACGGAGGGCATCGCCGCCAACACGTACGACAACCCGTTCGGCGCCGTGATGTTCTTCTCCGGGGTGGTGACCAACGACGTCCAGGTGGCCACTCTCACCGAGGCCGTGCCCGATCTCGGCGACATCTTCCCGGTCGCCGACGCCAGCTGGTTCGCCGTGGACTCCTGGTACGCCGCCGACGTGAACGCGCTCAGCGGGCGGTGGGAGAAGGAGCTGCAGAAGCTCGTCCAGGTGACCCAGATCGTCGACCAGACCCACATCCGGGTGAACTACAAGAACGGCTGGCCGCTCGCCGAGGGGCGCACCATCACCTGGACCCGCGTCGAGCCCGTGCAGAACATCCGGATCAGCAACCTCGTCTTCCGGGGCAAGGGCACCGACCAGTACACCGGCTCGCACCCGATCGCGTTCGAGTACGCCGTTCGCTGCGACGTGGAGCGGGTGGTCGGCTCCCTCACCTTCTGGCCGCTGATCATGCGGCGCTGGAACACCTTCTACTCGACCATCGAGTGCACCCTCTCCAACCCCACATCCGTGACGTACGGCGGGGCGGGCTACCTGACCCAGCAGATCTACTGCCTCTACGGCTACGTCGCCAACTGCCACACCTCCAACGCCAGGCACCTCAACGACTTCACCGCGAGCGCGTACTCGATGGTCGAGAACTGCCACGGCGACGGAGACGACCAGGGCCCGTTCGTCACCCACGGCCAGTACGAGCACGACCTCACGTACACGGGCAACTCCGGGCTGATGACGTTCGCCAACTCGGGAGCGGCCTGGGGCTCGGCGGCCAAGCGCATCACGGTGCGCAAGCACGTCTGCTCCTGGTTCGTCGCGAGGGTCCGCATCACCGACCTCACCCTCGAGGACGTCAAGGTCATCGGCAAACCGTCGCTCGCGGGATCCGGGATGCTCTGGATCAACGCGGACGGCGCCCAGCTCACCGGATGCACGGCGGACAGCACGCTGGTGATCACGCAGTCGTCGTCCGCGTCGTCGCGGCCCACCGTGATCCGGGACTCCTGGTTCCGGTTCGCGGCGCCGGGCAACCTCACCGACGCCAGCGTGAAGGCTTCCGTCCTGTTCGACGCGACGACGCTCGAGAACGTGGGCGGCGTGAAGATCCTCGGCGCGGGCGACATCACCTTCCGCGACAGCAGGCTCGGCGCGGCGGCCGGAGCCGACGCGCTGCAGACCTCCTCCGCGAACACCCGTTTCGAGGGCACCGTGCTCGACGGAGTCTCCGTGCTCGCCGCCGGGACGGCCGCCCAGACCGTCGAGGTCGTCGGCGGGAGCCGCGTGTCCGGTGCGGGAGGGACGGGCATCGGCCGCGGCGGCAGCGCAGCGGTCACCGTGCTCTTCGCCGACAGCACCTTCGCCCGCTCGGACAACGGGAGCGCCCACGTGTCGCTGACCGGAGGGACGAACCACTACCGCGCATCCGGTTGCCGCTTCGACGGTGGCAAGCTCGAGTTGTCCGCTGCAGGCTTCGGGTCGGGATCGACCCTGCTGCACACGGCGAACGTCGAGACATCGGTGAAACGCGTCGGCTTCCCCGACGACTCGGACCGGGTCATCACTGCGGGCAACATCACCGTCTGACCGGCACCGGCACCAGCACGGCACGCACCAGCACATCAGCTCCACCAGAAAGGATCACCATGAACGCAACCCCCGCATCCACCCCCGTCGCCGTCGTCACCGGAGGGGCGGCCGGGATCGGCTGGGAGATCGGCCGCCGCCTGGCAGCGGACGGATACACGGTGGTCGCCGCCGACCTGGTGCCCGGCTTCACCGAGTCTGCGCCGGTCGACGGGATCGTGCACCGCAGGCTCGACGTGACCGACCCGGAGGACGTCGCAGCGGTCTTCGACAGGATCGCAGCCGAGTTCGGCAGGATCGACGTGGTCGTGAACAACGCGGGCATCCAGCGTCACCGTGCGATCGAAGACCTGGCCTGGGACGAGTGGCGCGCGGTGGTCGACGTGAACCTGCACGGCGTCTTCCTCAGCCTGCAGGCGGCCGGACGGCACATGCTCGCGGCGGGAGGCGGACGCATCGTCAACATCTCCTCGATCTCGTCGCGCGGCTCGGCCGGGCGCGCGCCGTACGCGGCGACGAAGGCGGCGGTGATCGGCCTCACGGCCACGGCGGGCGCCGAGTGGGCTGCGCGGGGAGTCCGGGTGAACGCGGTGGCGCCCGGCTACGTGGACACCGGCGTCTTCCGCCAGGGGGTCGCGGCAGGCACCCTGAACGAGCAGACGATCCTCGCGCGCATCCCGGCCGGTCGTCTCGCCCAGGCCGAGGAGATCGCGGCGGCGGTGTCGTTCCTCGTCTCCGATCAGGCGTCGTACATGAACGGCCAGACCATCTACGTGGACGGCGGCTTCATGGTCGACTACGGGGTGCCGCTGGCCTCGGTGCCGAAGCCGTGAGCACCGTCGTCTCCTCCGCACCGGATGCGGTGGTGCGCGACCTGCGCACCTCCACCGTCGCCCTGCCGCTCGCCCGGCCCCTGCACCTCGGCGCGATGACCGTCACCCGGCGCGAGTACGCCGCCGTGCGGGTCTCCGACGGCGAGGGCAGCACCGGGATCGCGTACGGGCTCACCCGCGAGGCCCCGATGGCCGAGCTGGTCGAGCGGCTGATCGCGCCGCACGTCGTCGGCGGAGAGCTGGATGTGCCGGCGCTCTGGGAGCGCGCACTGCGGGGGAGCGCCATCGTGGGGCGCGTCGGACTCGTGCGCCGGGCGATCGGCCTCGTGGACATCGCGCTCTGGGATCTGCTCGGACGCCGCAGCGGACGCCCGGTCTGGCAACTCGTCGGCGCAGACGACAGCCCGCGCCAGGCGATGCTGGTCGCCGCGTACCCGACACTGGGGCGCACCGTGAACGACCTCGTGGACGAGGTCGTCTCGCAGGCCGCCGACGGCTGGCCGCTCGTCAAGCTGTCGCGCTCGCCGGACACGGCGCTGATGCGCGAGCTGCTCTCCACGCTGCGCAGGGAACTGCCGGCGACCACCGGCATCGTCGTGGACGTCGGCTTCGGCTGGCCGAACGCCGACACGGCCATCGCCGAGGTCGCCGAATGGGGCGACCCGGAACTCGCCTGGCTGGAAGACCCCCTGCTGCCGGAGGACGTGACCGGATGCGCGCGCCTGCGCAGCGCGACCGGCCTCCGCGTCGGAGTCGGTGACGAGGTCACAGACCCCGGCGTCCTCAAAGCCCTCGCCGATGGCGGCGCCATCGACCTGGCGCGGCTCGACGTCGTCGCCATCGGCGGGATCACCCCTGCGCTCGAGTTCGCCGCGTGGGCGGAGGACAGGGGGCTCCCGGTGTCGTGTCACATCAGCCCGGAGACGAGCGTGCACCTCGGCCACGGCGTCGGCGTCGAGACGTTCGGGCGCGGGCCAGGCGGCAACCCGTACGACCCGTCGCCGCAGCTGGTGGTCGGCGGTCCGGCCTTCGCGGACGGCACGGCGCGGCCGACGGCGGAGCCCGGCATCGGGTTCTCCTTCGCGCCGGGTACCTTCGACTTCGGGAGGAACGCATGAATCGCAGCGTCGTCGTCACCGGGAGCGGCAAAGGCATCGGCAGAGGGATCGCGGAACGGCTCACCGCGGACGGCTGGACCGTCGTGGGGGTCGAGCGGAGCGCATCCCGGTCGGTGGAGGAGGGCGTCTGCGCGGCCGTCGTCATCGGTGACAGCGCGGACAGGGCCACCCACCTGCGCGCGGCCGACGAAGCGCGAGCTCTCGCGCCGCTCGGCGGCTGGGTCAACAACGCCGGGATCACCCGCCGCACCCCGCTGCACGACCTGGACGAGGCCGCCGTGCGCGAGATCGTCGACATCAACGGCCTCGGCTACCTGTGGGGATGCTCGGCCGCGGTCTCCGCATTCGTCGACCAGGGCACGCCGGGCGCCATCGTCAACGTCGGCTCCATCCACGGCCGCGCGAGCTTCGTCGACCACGCGGCATACGAGTTCACCAAGGGCGGCATCGACGCCCTGACCCGCAGCGTCGCCGTGACCTACGGGCCGTACGGGATCCGTGCGAACACCGTCGCTCCCGGCGGTGTGCGCACGCCGCACCTGGATGCGCAGATCGCCGCGGCCGCCGACCCGGCCGCCGAGGAGCGCGCCCTCGCAGACGGCCCGCCGATGCGCAGGATCGCCACCGTCGAGGAGGTCGCGGCGCTCGCCGCATTCCTGCTCGGAGACGAGGCGTCGTATCTGAGCGGCCAGTCGATCGCGGTGGACGGCGCCTGGACGGCGTCGTTCGGCGCACCGCAGGCCGACGCCGCCATCGCGGAACGGTTCGGGCTCAGGCCTTGAGCATGGAGGCGCGGCGGATCAGGCCGCCGCACACGTCGAACGTCGCGATGGTCTCCGTGCCGACGCCGTCGTTGACCACGTTCTCCCTGGCCACCACCCAGCGGTCGCCGAACAGGGCTGTCGCGTCGATGCTGCAGCTCAGCAGCGGGTTGTCGAGGCGTCCGGCGTAGAACGCGCGGATGGCATCCCTGCCGACCAGCGGCGCGTCGGCGACGCCGGTCACCACCGCGTCGTCGGCGTACGTGGCGACGAAGGCCTCGAGGTCGTGCGCGTTGAACGCATCCACCTGTGCTGTCACGGTCTGAAGCGCGGCGAGTGCCGTCATCCGGTGTCTCCTTCTGTGTGCGGGTCGCGCGGTCGTCGGCTGTCGGTCAGTCGATGCGGACGCCGCCGTTGACGTCGTAGGTCGCGCCGGTCACGAAGCCCGCCTTCGGTGAAGCGAGGGTGCCGATGATCCAGGCCACGTCGTCCGGCGCGCCGAAGCGGCCGAGCGGGATGGAGGACTCGAGCGCGTCGTGCCCGTCGTCCGAGAGCTGGTCGGTGATCGCGCTCGTCACGGGTCCGGGGGTCACGGCGTTGACGCGGATGCCCTCGGCGGAGAGGTGCCTGGCGAAGCTGCGCGTGATCGCCAGGATGGCGCCCTTGCTCGCCGCGTAGTGCATCCCGGTCTGCAGCGCGCCGACCTGGCCGGCGATGGAGGAGAGGTTGATGACCGAGCGGTCGCCCTCCGCCGCGCGCAGCAGGGGGAGGGTCGCTCTGGTGAGCAGGAAGGTGCCTCGGCCGTTGGTCTCCATCACCGCATCCCACTCGTCGATGTCGATGTCGTCGAAGTGGCGGTACGGGCAGACGCCGCCGTTGTTGACGAGGACGTGCAGGTCTCCCCACGCCTCGGTGATCTCCATCACGAGCGCGTCGATGGATGCGGGGGAGCGGAGGTCGAGCCTGCTGACGCGCACCTCCGGCGCGCCCGCCGCGGTGCAGAGCTCGGCGACGCGGAGCGCTGCCGCCTCTCCCGAGGTGTACGTGAGCCAGACGGCGTTGCCGTCGGTGGCGAGTCGCACGGCGGTCGCCGCGCCGATTCCGGAGCTGGCCCCTGTGACGAGTGAACGGCGAGGATTCATACCCAGAACGCTATAGCATTTCGTCCGGATCTGCCGCGAAGAGCGCGGGAATGTGGCGAGAAAACGCTAGATGCTATAGCGTTTTGGCATGACTTCCGACCTTGTCGTGATCACCGACTACGACCTGCCGGGCAGCGCTGCGGACGACACGCTGCGCGCCGCGGGCCTGACAGCGCGCCGGGCCGCCTCCGCCTCCGCCGACGACATCGTCGACGCGGCGGAGGACGCATCCGCCCTGATCGTGCAGTGGGCGCCGATCACCGCCGACCTGCTCGACCGCCTCCCCTCCGTGCGCTTCATCAGCAGGCTGGGCATCGGCTACGACATGATCGACGTCGCAGCGGCGAGCGAGCGCGGCGTGCTCGTCGCCAACACCCCGGCGTACTGCATCGACGAGGTCGCGACGCACACCATCGCGATGATCCTCACGCTCGGCCGCGGCCTGGTCGGCTACGACCGCGCCGTGCGCAGCGGCGAATGGTCGGCCGTCGCCGCATCCCCGATGGCCATGCGCCCGTCGGCGACCACCGTCGCCGTGGTCGGCTACGGCCGCATCGGCTCCCTCGTCGCCCTCCGCTGCCGGGCGCTCGGGTTCCGGGTGATCGTGGCGGACCCGGTCGTCCCTGCCGCGCGCATCCTGGCGGACGGACTGGAGCCCGTCACCCTCGCCGACGCCGTCGCCCAGGCCGACGTGCTCACGCTGCACGCCCCGCTCACCGCCGCGACGCACCACCTGATCGGCCAGACGGCGCTCTCGTCGATGAAGCAGGGAAGCGTCATCGTCAACACCTGCCGCGGCCCGCTCATCGACGAGGAGGCCCTGGCCGACGCGCTCGAAGCCGGCAGGCTCGCCGGGGCGGCCATCGACGTCTTCGCGACAGAACCGCTCCCGTCCAGCAGCAGGCTCAGGATGCTCGACAACGTGCTGCTCACCCCGCACGCCGCCTGGTACTCTCCTCAGGCGCTCGCCGACCTGCCGGTGCACGCAGCGAACAACATCATCGACCACTGGGCAGGCCGTCCTGTGCCCGCCGTCGTGAACGCGGCGGCCGCGCAGCCGGTGCGCTGAACGCCCGCCAGACCCGCTCGAACGAGGAGACAACCGGATGCGCTTCCTGCGACTCGGAGACCACGGCGCCGAACGCCCCCACCTGCGTGACACGGACGGCACCGTGTACGACCTGAGCCGCGTGACCGACGACGTCGACCCTGCGTTCTTCGCCGCGGACGGCGTCGCCCGCGCCCGCGCCGCGCTGCAGGACGGGGAGCTCCCTGTCGCGACCGGCTGGCAGGATCTCCGCGTCGGCGCGCCCGTCGGCCGCCCCGCCGCGATCGTCTGCATCGGCCAGAACTACGCGGCGCACGCCGCAGAGTCCGGGGCAGAGCCGCCCGAGCATCCCATCGTCTTCTTCAAGCACCCCAACACGCTCGTCGGCCCCGACGACGACGTGCTGCTGCCGCCGGGTGCCCAGCGCGCGGACTGGGAGGTGGAGCTCGCCGTCGTCATCGGCCGCAGGGCGCGCTACCTCTCCTCTCCCGCCGACGCGCTCGACCACATCGCCGGCTTCGCCGTCTCCAACGACGTGTCGGAGCGCGAATACCAGCTCGACGTCTCCGGTGGCCAGTGGTCCAAGGGCAAGTCGAGCGAGACGTTCAACCCGTTCGGCCCGGAACTGGTCACCCCGGACGAGGTCGACCACCGCGCACTCCGCCTCCGCTCCTCGGTGAACGGGTCGCCCAGGCAGGACTCGACGACGGCCGACATGATCTTCGGCGTCGAGCACCTGATCTGGCACCTCAGCCAGTTCATGGTCCTCGACCCGGGCGACATCATCAACACGGGAACGCCGCAGGGCGTCGCGCTCTCCGGACGCTTCCCGTACCTCGCAGACGAGGACACGATGGAGCTGACGATCGACGGGCTCGGAACGCAGCGCCAACGGGTGCGCAGGGTGGTGCTCGCGGGCTAAGTCCGCCACGGGACACACAATAGAGGCATGACCTTCCACGCCTCCGACCGGGTGGTGCCCGTCACGGTGAACCGCATCGAGATCACGGCGCACGTCCCGTTCGAGACGCTGCGCCGCGCGTTCGAGGCCGAGGTGCCGCTGGTCGACTCCGCCCGGTTCGAGCAGCTCGTCGCATCCGGGGCGGAGTGGAAACGGTTCGCGCAGGAGGCGGAAGGCTCGGGCATCCACCGGTTCGTCGCGTTCTGGCGCGACTACCCGACGCCGATCATGCGCGTGGGCGGTGCGGACATCCCGAGCGCCGTGTACCTGATCGGCGACTACATCACGGCATCCAGAGTGTTCCGGCACGACCCGGCCGCGATGCTCTACACGCCGACCAGACTCGAACTGCACGCCGGCCGCGACGGAGGAACCATCCTCACCGTCGACCAGCCCAGCTCGCAGCTGGTCAGCCTCGGCAACAACAAGATCACCCAGGCGGGCTTCGAACTGGACAGGATACTCGGCGACCTGCTCGAAGAGCTGGGCCTGCCGCGGCCGGAGGCGCTGCGGCGGTAGGGCTCGCTGCACGGGCCGTGGTGGCGGCCCCGGGACGGCGCCCGACCAGGCATTCGGGCGAAGACCGCTTGACAGACGTTCGGTACCGAATGAAAATAGTACGGTACCGAACAGACGGGAGCAGGCATGTCACACGAACGCATCGCGCTCATCACCGGCGCCAATCAGGGCGTCGGATTCCAGGTTGCGAAAGAACTGGTCGCCGCAGGGGTCACGGTCGTGCTGGGGTCGCGGGACCTCGCGCGCGGGCAGGCCGCTGCAGCTCAGATCGGCGACGGCGCGATCCCCGTCCAGATCGACGTGACCGACACCGACTCCATCGCGGCGGCGGCGCGCTGGGTCGAGGACGAGTTCGGGCGGCTGGACCTGCTCGTCAACAACGCCGGGATCTCCCGGGCCGTCCAGACCGAAGGCGACTTCCTGGCGGACTACGAGACCAGGAACAGGGCGAGCACCGCATCGCTGGCAGAGATCAGGACGGTGTGGGAGACCAACGTCTTCGGCACGCTCGCCGTGTATCAGGCCATGCTGCCGCTCCTGCGGAAGTCGCAGGATGCACGCATCGTGAACGTCTCGAGCGGAGTAGGGTCACTGACCGCGAACGCCGATCCCTCCTACCCGTATCACTCGATGTTCGGCCCGGTCTATCCCGCATCGAAGGCAGCACAGAACGCGATCACGCTGGCAATGATGGTCGAACTCGAGTCCACCGACATCAAGATCAACCTCGTCTCGCCGGCCTTCACGGCGACCAATCTCAACGGGTTCGCGGGCACGGAATCACTCGAAGACGGCTCGCGCGAGGTGGTCCGCGTGTGTCTGCTCGGTCCTGACGGGCCGAGCGGCACATTCACCCGCTGGGAGAACACGCCCATCCCCTGGTGAATACTGGGCCCATGACGGATACCGGGGAGCCGACGCTCGGCTCGTGGGCCAAACGCTACTACTACGCCAACCGGGCGGCCGTAGACGCGGTACTGCGCACTCACGGGATCGGCTCCACCCAGTGGGCGGTGCTCTACGAACTCGCCGGCAACGGCACCATGGCTCAGAGCGAACTCGGCCGCGCCCTGCACCTGGAGCGCGCGAGCCTCAGTGGAATCGTCACAACGCTCGTCCGCAAAGGTCTCGTCGAGCAGTCCCCTTCCCCCCGTGACCAGCGACAGAGACTCCTCACCCTGACCGCCGCAGGGCACGACCTGTGGAACACCGTGCCCGACCCGTTCGCCGACGTCCGCGCCGTCGCCCTCGACGGCATCGACCCCGCGGAGATCGCCACGGCGATCCGCGTCCTGCGCCAGGCGACCACCACCCTCGACAACCACGCGTTCTGAAGGTGTCGAGGCCGCCCAGGATGAGCAGGCCTCGAAGCGGTAGGCCCTACCCCTCCGCCCGCACCCCCGCATCCGGCGCCGCGACCGGCACCAGGCGTCGCAGCTGGGTCACGTGCTTCGGGCTCAGTTCGTCCAGGCTGGCCACTTCGAGGAGCTGCATCGTGCGCACGATCTGGTCGCGCAGGATCTCGATGGTGCGATCGACGCCGGCGCGGCCTCCGGCCATCAGGCCGTAGAGGTATGCGCGGCCGATCAGGGTGAACTTCGCGCCGAGCGCGTACGCCGCGACGATGTCTGCGCCGTTCATGATGCCGGTGTCGATCGCGATCTCGGTGTCTGCTCCGACCTCGCGCACCACCTGGGGGAGCAGGTGGAACGGGATGGGCGCTCGGTCGAGCTGGCGGCCTCCGTGGTTGGAGAGGACGATGCCGTCGACGCCGAGGTCGACCAGGCGGCGGGAGTCTTCGACGTTCTGGACGCCCTTGATGACGATTTTGCCCGGGAACAGGTCGCGGATGATCGCGAGGTCGTCGAAGCTGATGGAGGGGTCCATCGCCGCGTTGAGGAGGTCGCCGACCGTGCCGCCCGTCGCGGAGAGCGACGCGAATTCGAGTTTCGGCGTCGTGAGGAAGTCGTACCACCACCAGGGGCGCGGGATCGCGTTGACGATCGTGCCCAGCGTGAGCTGCGGCGGGATGGAGAAGCCGTTGCGCTTGTCGCGGAGGCGGGCGCCGGCGACCGGCGTGTCGACGGTGAAGAACAGGGTGTCGAAGTCGTTCGCGGCCGCGCGGCGGACGAGTTCGTAGGAGATCTCGCGGTCGCGCATCACGTACAGCTGGAACCAGTTGCGGCCGTGCGCGTTGGCGGCCTTCACATCCTCGATCGAGGTGGTCCCCAGCGTTGAAAGCGTGAACGGGATCCCGGCGGCGGCAGCAGCGCCCGCCCCGGCCGTCTCGCCCTCCGTCTGCATCAGCCGGGTGAAGCCGGTCGGCGCGATGCCGAACGGCAGCGACGACGGGCCGCCCCAGATCGTGCACGACGTGTCGACCGTCGACACGTCGCGGAGGATCGACGGGTGGAACTCGATGTCCTCGAACGCCTGGCGCGCGCGGGCGAGCGAGAGCTCCCCTTCCGCAGCGCCCTCGGTGTAGTCGAACGCGGCCTTCGGGGTGCGGCGCTTGGCGATCGTGCGCAGATCGCCGATGGTGAGCGCGCCCTGCAGGCGGCGCTTCTTCGCGTCGAGTTCCGGCTTCTTGAACTTCATGAGCTCCAGAAGCTCGGCGGGCTTGAGGACCTGGCGAGTGACCATGATGCTGCCTAACGGGGTTCGTGGTGGACGGGAACGGGGAGAACGGGGGAGGCGTCGCGGTAGTAGCCGCTGATGTGGTCGTGGATCCTGGACTGCGCACCGGCCCTGTCGCCGGAGGTGATCGCCTCCACGATCGCGCGGTGCTCGCCGCGCAGCCGGGCGGCCATCGCCTTCCAGTCCTGGATGCCGCCGAGCCCGGAGACGACGTAGCTCTCGATGGAGGTGCGCAGCCCGGCCATCATCGCGGCGACCACGGAGTTCCCGGATGCGTCGGCGAGCGCCAGGTGGAACTGCGCGTCGAGCGCGAGGAACTCCTCCGGCGTGAGCGTCGGGTCGTCCATCGCATCCAGCAGCTGCTCCGCATCGTCGAGCCGGATGCCGGACGGCCGCTCGGCGAGGTCGACCGCCACGGCCGTCTCCAGCAGGAGGCGGGTGCGCACCACGTCGGCGACGGGGAAGTTGCTCGCGGCGACCTGCAGCCGCATGAGGGCCTGCATACCGCCGACCGGGCGCGCGACGATGATCGCGCCGGAGCTCGGACCGGAGCCGGTCTGGGTGCGGACCAGTCCCATCGCTTCGAGGACGCGGATCGCCTCGCGCACGCTCGACCTGGCCACGCTCAACTCGGCCGCGAGGGTGCGCTCGGGCGGGAGGTGGTCGCCGACGCGCAGCTGGCCGTCGACGAGCCGCGCTTCGATGGAGGCGAGCACGCCCTCCCAGGCGCGGGGCTCGGTGGTCATCGCGCTCTCCCTCGTGTGGTCAGACCATGTGGTCCGTCCACACTAGCGACGGGCCGCCCGGATGTCCAGGCGGCCCGTCGCGATCAGGCTGTCACGCGGTCACGCGGTCACGCGGTCACCGCCGCCGCGCCCTCCTCCGCCACCGCAGCGCTCGCCGCGGCCACCGCATCCTGCGACGGCACGGAAGCCAGCGCCTTCCGCGACCCGAGGAACAGCGCGGCGCCGAGCGCGAACGTGAGCAGTTCGGTCGCCGTCATCGCCCAGATCACGCCGTTCAGCCCGAAGACCGCATTGCCGACCAGCACCACCGGGATGAACAGGATGCCCTGCGAGACGGCCATGATCGTCGCGTTCCTGATCTGCTCCGTCGCCTGGAACACTGCGATCACCAGACCGGTGAATCCGTTGAACAGGGTGGAGATGAGCATGGCGGTGAGGATGAGCGTGCCGTCGGAGATCACGGACGGGTCCGCGCTGAACAGGGCGAACACCTGGTCGCGGAACAGGAACACGATGGACGAGAACACGAGCGTGATCCCGGCGATGGCGACGGCGCTGCCGACGATCGCGCCGCGCAGCCTGGCGTGGTTGCGGGCGCCGTACGCGTAGGCGAACAGCGGGATGGCTCCCATGAACACGCCCATGCAGATCATCTCCGGCAGCTGCACGATGCGGAGGGCGACGCCCATCGCCGCCAGCAATGCGTCTCCGTATGCGATGGCGATCCAGTTCATCACGAGGGTCGTCACGATGAGGAACGACGACATCAGCAGCTCGGAGGCTCCGACGCCGAACACGGTCTTCAGCATCTCCGGGTCCGCCCGGAAGTGGCGAGGGGCCAGCGAGACCGCGCTGCTCTTCTTCGCCAACCACCAGATGTAGTAGCCGACGGTCACCACGTTGGACAGCCCGAGCGCGATGCCGGCGCCGAGCACGCCCCAGCCGAGCACGAGGATGAACAGCACGTCCAGCACCAGGTTGGCGACAGTGGATGCGATGAGCCCGGTCATCGAGGCGACGGCCGCGCCCTCCGCGCGCACCAGCTGTTCGAGCGCGAACGCGGCGACCAGCACTGGCGCGAAGCCGAACATCGCCCCGATGTAGAGGGCCGTCGGTTCGAGGGATGCCCCGCTGGCGCCGACCGCCGTGGCGAGCGGCACGGCGAAGATCACGCCGAGCACGCCGATGACGACGCCGGCCGCCAGCGCACCCCACAGGGTGAACGACGACACCTGCTTGATCCTGGCGGCTGCACCGTCGGCGGCGGACGCTTGGTCCGCATCCGGGTCGTCCTGCATCCCGAGCAGCCGCGAGACGAAGGTGCCGCCGCCGACGCCGAAGACGCCGCCGATCGCCATGACCAGGGCGAACACCGGGAGGGAGAAGGTGAGGGCGGCGAGCAGGGGAGTGGAGTGCAGTGCGCCGATGAAGCCGGCGTTGATGATGTTGTAGACGACACCGACGGAGAAACCGGCGACCATGGGCACGCAGAGGTGCACCAGGGAGCGCCAGATGGGCGCAGAGGCGAGGTAGGTACGGTTCGAGGACATGACGGAACCTCCGTTCCGGGTAACGGCTTTTTTCGGTGGGTGTGAGGGTGGGGGAGGGTGCGCGCTATGAGTCGAGCGTGTCCGTGACGCGTCGGAGGAGCGCGATGAGGCGGTCCTGTTCCTCGGTGTCGAGAACGGAGAAGGTGCGTTCCTGCTCGGCGGCGAGGTCGTTCTGGAATCCAGCGACGACCTCTGCTCCCTCCGGGGTGACGCTGATGAGCTTCACCCGCGAGTCGTCCGGGGACGGCGTGCGCGTGATGTAGCCGCGTTCTTCCAGTCCCTGCAGGAGGCTGGCGACACTGGCCGGGGTGGTGCCGGACATCTCGGAGAGTTCCCGGGCGATCACGCCGTTTTCCTGATGTTCTTCGATGTATCCGAGCGTGAATGCCTGCGACCTGCTCAGGCCGCTGGTGCGCACCCAGGCGTCCGCCGTCGCTCGCTGGGCGAACGAGAGCGTGCGGATGAGGGCGGTCAGCTGTTCCGATCGGGATGACATAGTTAGAAACCTAATAGTTAGAAATCAAACTGTCAAGCAACGGATGAGCAGCCCGTCGCGGTCAAGATGGTGCCCCGGTCCCACACCGCCTCCGCGGCGCTGGCACCGCCGCCCGATTCGCCGCGGACGCCCGGCCCGTAGCGTCGAAGCATGAGCGACAACACCCGTCCGACCACCGAGTCCGCCGCCCAGAATCCCCCGCCGAGGAAGCGGGGACGGAAGTTCCTTCGCGTCACCATCGTGACGATCGTCAGCATCGTGTCCGTGGTGGTGATCGCCCTCGCCACCACCGCGACGATCAACGCCATCGCCACCGCGTCCGAGGAGAAGGAGATCACGAAGTACGGCCGGCTGGTCGACGTCGACGGCAAGAAGATGAACGTCGACATCCAGGGCGCCGGCGCCCAGACCATCGTGCTGCTGCCCGGCTTCGGCACCGGTTCCCCGGTCATCGACTTCGCACCGCTCGTCGACAAACTGAAGGCGAACTACCGCACCGTCGTCGTCGAGCCGTTCGGATACGGTCTGAGCGACGAGACCGACCGGCCGCGCACCAACGCGAACATCGCCAGGGAGGTGCACAGTGCCCTGCAGGCGCTGCACATCGACCGGTACGTCCTGGGCGGCCATTCCATCGCCGGGATCTACGGACTCCAGTATGTGAACACCTATCGCGACGAGGTGACCGCCTTCGTCGGCATCGACACCAGCGTTCCCACCCAGCCGGGCATCGACGAGGAACTCAACGTCGCGGGTCTCCGCACCCTCAAGACCCTCGGTCTCGTCCGGGTCCTGACCGCGCTGGGCGACGACCCGTACACCGGGCTCCCGTACACTGACGCGCAGAAGTACCAGTCGAAGATCATCTCCCTCCGCAACGGATTCACCGACACGTACGCCGACGAGATGGAGCGCTTCGGCTCCAACTTCCACGACGCCCAGAAGCTGGCCTTCCCGAAGGACCTCCCGCTTCTCCTGTTCGTGCAGTCGAACAACACCGACGTCGAGGGCTGGATGACCCTGCACAAGGAGCAGGCGGCCAGCGTCGAGCGCAGCGAACTCATCCCGCTCGACGCCGACCACTACCTGCACCACACGAAGTCGGCGGAGATCGCGTCGGCGATGAACGCCTTCCTGACGGCCGGCTGACGCGCATCCGGCGACCTCGTGGCAGGATGCTTGCGATAGGCATCCACATCGCCAGGAGGTCGCCATGCCGTCCAGCAACCACCGCGTCGCCGTCCTCGTCCTCGACGGCGCGAAACCCCTCGACGTCGGTATCCCGGCCCAGGTGTTCTCCCACCGGCCGAGCATGCCGTACGAGGTGCGCGTCTGCGGGGCGGCGCCCGGGCTCGTGACCGGCGGGGACGGCCTCTCGTACCACGTGGCAGACGGCCTCGACGCCCTCGCGGAGGCGGACACGGTGTTCGTCCCCGGATACCGGGAGCCGGCGACCACGGAGCCGTCCGCAGCGGTCGTGGCGGCGCTCCGGGCCGCCAACGAGCGCGGGGCGCGCCTCGCCGCGATCTCGACGGGCGCGTTCGCGCTCGCCGCAGCCGGGCTCCTCGACGGCAAGCGCGCCACCACGCACTGGCACTACACGAGGGCGCTCGCCGCCAGGTACCCGCTCGTGCAGGTGGACGAGAACGTGCTGTTCGTCGACGAGGGCGGCGTGCTCACCTCGGCGGGCGCCGCCTCCGGGATCGACTTGAGCCTGCACCTGGTGCGGCGCGACCACGGCGTCGGCCTGTCCAACCACGTCGCGCGCCGGCTGGTCGCCGCCCCGTATCGCAGCGGCGGGCAGGCGCAGTACGTGCCGCGCAGTGTTCCCGAGCCGCTCGGCGACCTGTTCGCGACGACCAGGGCGTGGGCGCTGGAGCACCTGGCCGAGCCGCTGACACTGGATGCGCTCGCCCGCAACGCCCGCGTGTCCCCGCGCACGTTCTCCCGCCGCTTCGTGGAGGACACCGGGTACACCCCGATGCAGTGGGTGCTCCGGGCGCGCGTCGACCTGGCCCGCGAGCTGCTCGAACGCAGCGACCTCGGCGTCGAGCAGATCGCCGACAGCGTCGGCCTCGGCAGCGGAGCGAACCTGCGGCTGCACTTCCAGCGCATCCTGGGCACGTCGCCGACGGAGTACCGGCACACGTTCTCCGCCTAGGCGAGATCCTTGCGCACGCTGTCTTTCGAGCCACTGTCGCATCCCGTCTCGGCGATCGAGCATGGAAGGCGGAACGAAAGGAACCCCTCCCCATGACCCGCATCGCCATCAACGGCTTCGGCCGCATCGGACGCAACACTCTCCGCGCACTGCTGGAGCGCGGCAGCGACCTGGAGGTCGTCGCCGTCAACGATCTGACCGCTCCGGAGACGCTCGCCCACCTGCTGAAGTACGACAGCACCCTCGGCCGTCTGGGCCGCACCGTCGAGGTGGACGGGACCGATCTCGTGGTCGACGGCCGCCGCATCCGGGTGCTGGCCGAGCGCGAGCCCGCCGATCTGCCCTGGGCGGAGCTGGGCGTGGAGCTCGTGCTCGAATCGACCGGGCGCTTCACGTCTGCGGACGCCGCGCGCGCCCACCTGCGCGCCGGTGCCAAGCGCGTCCTTGTCAGTGCACCCTCCGACGGCGCGGACGTGACCCTCGCCTACGGCGTCAACACCGACGCGTACGACCCGGAGAAGCACGTCATCGTCTCCAACGCCTCCTGCACGACCAACGCCCTCGCGCCGCTCGCCTCCGTCCTGGACGACCTGGCCGGCATCGAGCACGGCTTCATGACCACGGTCCACGCGTACACCCAGGAGCAGAACCTGCAGGACGGGCCGCACCGCGACCTCCGCAGGGCGCGCGCGGCCGGCGTCAACATCGTGCCGACCACCACGGGCGCGGCGAAGGCGATCGGCCTGGTGCTTCCGAACCTCGACGGCAAGCTCTCCGGGGACTCCATCCGCGTGCCCGTCCCCGTCGGCTCGATCGTGGAACTGAACACCACCGTCTCGCGCGAGGTGACGCTCGACGAGGTGCTCGCCGCCTACCGCGACGCGGCGGCCGGACCGCTGAACGGCGTGCTCGAGTACGCGGACGAGCCGCTGGTCTCCTCCGACATCACGGGCCAGCCCGCCTCCTCGATCTTCGACTCCGCGCTCACCAGGGTGAGCGGCAAGCACGTGAAGGTGGTCGCCTGGTACGACAACGAGTGGGGCTTCTCGAACCGGGTGGTGGACACGCTGGAGCTGCTCGCAGCGTGAGCGCCGCATCCTGAGTCGCCGCATCCCGTCGCGCACGGAACGGCCGAGCCCGCAACCGGTGGTGCCCGGCCGTTCCCGCGCGTAGAACGCAGGTATGAAAGCACTCACCTGGCAAGCGAACAAGCGCGTCGACGTGGTCGACGTGCCCGACCCGCGGATCGAGCAGCCCACCGACGTTGTCATCCGCATCACCTCGACGGCCATCTGCGGCTCCGACCTGCACCTGTACGACGTGCTCGGCCCGTTCCTCTCCAAGGGGGATGTGCTCGGTCACGAGCCGATGGGCATCGTGGAGGAGGTCGGTCCCGCCGTCCGGTCACTCAGCGTGGGCGACCGGGTCGTCATCCCGTTCGTGATCGCGTGCGGCGACTGCTACATGTGCAGGCTCGGGCTGACGACGCAGTGCGAGACCACCCAGAACCGCGAACACGGCACCGGGGCGTCCCTCTACGGCTACACCGAGCTGTACGGGTCCGTCCCCGGCGGCCAGGCGGAGCGCCTGCGCGTGCCGATGGCCGACTTCAACGCCCTCCGCGTCGGCAGCGAACTGCCGGACGACCGCTACCTCTTCCTCAGCGACATCCTGCCGACGGCCTGGCAGGGGGTGCAGTACGCGAACGTTCCGGAGGGCGGGACGCTCGGCGTGATCGGGCTCGGCCCCGTCGGCCAGTTCGCCAGCCGCATCGGCAAGCACCTCGGCTACCAGGTGGTCGCCGTCGACCCTGTGCCGGAGCGCAGGGCGATGGCCGAACGCCACGGCATCGACACCTTCGACCTCAGCGACGACGCGGCGGCCTGGCTCCGCGAGGCGACGGACGGCCGCGGGCCGGACGCCGTCGTCGACGCGGTCGGGATGGAGGCGCACGGCAACACGGTGGCCGGTGTCGCCCAGTCCGCCGTCGGCCTGCTGCCAGACCCGGTGGCCAAGAAGCTGATGACGACCGTCGGCGTCGACCGGCTCTCCGCGATGATGCTCGCCTTCGACGCGGTGCGCCGCGGGGGCACGGTCTCCCTCAGCGGCGTCTACGCGGGTGTCGCAGACCCTGTGCCGTTCATGAACCTGTTCGACAAGCAGGTCGCCATCCGGATGGGCCAGTGCAACGTGCACACCTGGCGCGACGACATCCTCCCCCTGGTCGAAGACCCCGCAGACCCGCTCGGCACGGAAGACCTCGTCACCCACCGCGTCGGCCTGGAGGAGGCGCCGAGGATGTACGACCTGTTCCGCGACAAGGAGGACGGCTGCATCAAGGTGGTGCTCACGCCCTGAGGTCAGCGCTCGACCTCGGGAGTCACCCGCCCGAGCGCCGCGACCTCGCGGACGGCGGCCGCGACCGCCGCGTGGTCCTTCCGCAGGATCGCCCCGTGGTTGCTCCGCACCTTGGCGCTGATCGCGATGTTGGGGTTTCTGGCCACCACCTCGGCGAGGCCGGCGCGGATCACCTCCTGCTCGTCGCCGCGGCTGCCGAGGGAGGTGCCAGAGGCGACCACGTGCCGGGTGGGCACCACGATCCCGTCGAGCACCGGGCCGAGTTCGCCGGTGCTGCCGAGCCTGCCGAGTTCGATGTTGCTCTCCGCCTGCTGGGCCGCGCTCATCCTGGGTGTGAGTCCGGTCGGGCGGAGGAGCGGGGTGAACCAGCCCATCCGGCGGAACAGGGTCCGGATGCGCTCCTCCATCGCGTCGTCGAGCCAGTCGTACGGCTGTGCGCCGTCGACCAGCACCGCGCCGATGGTCCTGGTGGGATTGCGGTTGGCCCAGTGCGCTGCGACGTACGCGCCGTACGACCAGCCCACCAGGAGCGCGCGGTCGACGCCGCGTGCCGCGAGCACGGCGTCGACGTCGCGCACGGCCGCCTCGAACGAGTAGTCCGTCGACGTGCCGGACTTCCTGCCGCGGGCGCGCTCGTCGTAGGTGATGTGCCGCCACGACGGGCCGAGGTCGGCGATCACGCGCCGCCAGTATCCCTGCGTGGCGAACTGGCCGTTGAGGTACACGATCGGCGTTCCCTGGCCACCGGTGTCGGTGACCGCGAGAGCCGTGTCGTCGACCGGCACCATGCCGGTCCATGCGGTGCTGTTCGTCATGGTCGTCTCCTCGTGTTTTCGGGCCTCGTCCGGATGCGTGTCAGACGCTGTGCGCGTCGATGTCTCCGGATGCGGTGGTCGCGGTGATCAGCACCACCGGCTCGCCCGCGGCGTTGGTGAGTGTGTTGGTGATGCGGCCGGACGACGTGCCGGCGTCGAGTCCGGCCGCGATGCCCGCCGGCACTCCGACCGACAGGTCGCCGAACTGCGTGCTGACGACCACGGCGCCCTGCAGCGCTTCGCCGATCCGCACGGCGCCGCGGGCGGTCGCGACCTCGCCGGGGCCGGTGAGGCGGCCGATGGCGACGTCGCCGTCCAGGGCCGAGACGCGCACGGTGGCCGCTTCGTCGACCTTGACAGGGCCGGTGGACCTGTCGACGACGACTTCGCCGAAGCTGCCGGCTCCGCGCAACTCGGCGCTGCCGGTCGCCCGGATGCTCGATCCTGCCGGAAGCTGCACCGTCACCTCGACGGCGCCGCTCGGGCCGAACAGTGCGTTGTCCTGCGGGGTGGCTACCCGCAGGACGCCGTTCTCGAACGCGACGGTCGTGCGCTCCGCGGCTTTCACGTCGCGGGACTTCGCCGCATCCGCAGGGCGGACCTCGACGCGGGTGTCTGCGCGCTCCGCCGCGACGAAGCGAAGGTGCGCGGCGGGCACGTCGACGAGGGTGTCGATGGGAGAGGGGGTGGTGAAGGTCTGCATGGTGCTCAACTCCTGATGGCTAGATGGTGCTGGTGGATGTTTCCGATGTGCGAAACGCTACGTTGCGTTCATCAATCATGCAACAGTGATGTTGCAATAGATAAGAAAAAAGCCTGGTTAAACGGGCTATATCGTTGCACTCGTCCAGAAAGTAACGCAAAATTACGTTGCACTGAAACCTCGGTGAACGCTACGCTGACCCCGACGATGAGAGGGAGGCCCGGATGGCGGCAGGCAGGCTTACGAGACAGGAGCGGCAGCAGATCGCCCTCGGACTGGCCGACGATCTGCCGTACGCCGAGATCGCGCGCCGCATCGACCGGCCGACCTCCACCGTCACCCGCGAGGTGATGCGCAACGGCGGCCCCACCGCCTACCGGGCAGACCTCGCCCAGCGTGCGACGGAGCAACGCGCGCACAAACGCCGCGGCGCCGGCACCGACGTCGGCCAGACCGCGCAGCGCTCACCGCGCTCCGACGGACGGGACTCCCCGGCCATCCGGGAGTACGAGGACGCCTTCACGACGCTGTTCATGCAGTCCGGACTTCCGCGCGTGGCCGCCGGCGTCCTCACCAGCCTCTACACGACGGACGCGGGGAGCCTCACCGCGGCCGAGCTGGTCAGGCGTCTCGAGGTGAGCCCGGCATCCATCTCCAAGGCCATTGCGTTGCTGGAGGGTCAGGGCCTCGTCATCCGGGAGCGGGGAGACGGCCGCAGGGAGCGCTACATCGCCGACGGCGACGTCTGGTACCAGTCGATGATCGCCGCCGCCCGCTCCAACGCGCAGATCGCCGAGACCGCGAGAGAGGGCGTTCGGCTTCTCGGCGCAGCCACGCCCGCCGGAACCCGGCTCGAGAACATGGCGCGCTTCATGGACTTCGTCGGCGACAGCATCGCCCGCGCCGCCGAGCAGGCCCGCGGTCTCCTCGGTGCCAGCGGGGACGGGGATGCGCAGGGTCGCTCGGACGCGTAGCTCCGAAGAGGAACCTGGCCGCCACCGCCGATGACTTCGGTGGCGGCCAGGAGCTAGGCGCCCGCGAGGGGGATGAACACCCGCATGGTGCTCGGGCCACGGTTGGCCCACTGGAAGTAGGGGCGCAGTTCGACCACGACTGCCGTGCGCGGGTCCGCGTGCGGCGCGGTCCCGTACGGCCAGCCGCCGGAGGCGGAGGAGACGAGGTCGACGGGAGCCGCCGCCCCGTCGGGCGTCGCGATGGGCGGGGTGTCGGAGCGGAGGCGCACCGCATCCACGTGGTCGCCGTCCGGGAGGTCGGTCGACTCGACGCAGAGCACGAGCGGGCCGCGCTCGACGGCCGCCGTGCCGCGCAGCGCGTCGATCCGCGGGTCAGGGTAGGTGAGGCGCGGCGTCATGGGCAGGTCGAGGAGCAGCGGCACTTCCGGATCGAAGACCCGGCGCACCCGCACGTAGCCGTCCTTCGGCAGCACCGGCTCGCCTCCCAGCGAGACGTCGCTGCCGGACGCCCACGACGGGATCCGCACGCTCAGCTCGATCTCCTCGGCAGCGTCCACGGTCACGGAGACTCGGCCGTCGAACGGGTAGCCGGGTGCGCGCACCTGGATGCGCACGGGCGACCCGGCGACGGACGTCTCGATGTCGATGTCGCCGAACTGGTGGAGCTGCACGCCGTCCGCCGACGCCGTCGCCACGTACGACGCGACGCTCGCCAGCGTTCGGGCCACGTTCGTCGGGCAGCACGAGACCTCGAACCACGGCGCGCGCAGGCTCGCCTCCGCGCGCTCGCTGAGCTGGTCCTCCGCAGGAACGGACCCGAGCTCGCGCTGATGCAGCGTGTTCGCGTAGTAGAACGCCCGTCCGTCCTCCCGTGGGGAGACCAGCACAGCGTTGAGCAGGGTGCGCTCGATGACGTCCGCGTACGCCGCGTCCCCGCTCTGCAGGAGCAGCCGCCAGCTGAGCATGACCGACCCGATCGCGGCGCAGGTCTCCGCGTACGCCCGATCCGGCGGCAGCTCGAAGTCGCTGCCGAACTCCTCGTTCTGGTGGTGCGAGCCGACGCCTCCGGTGAGGTAGGTCCTGGTCGCCACCGTGTGCGCCCACTGCCGCTTCACGGCGGCGAGCAGCGCGTCATCGCCGAACTCGACCGCCACATCCACCGCCCCGGCCGCGAGGTACTCCGCGCGCACAGCGTGACCGCGCAGGGTGTCGGCGTCCCGCACCGGAACGTCGTCGAGGAAGTACTCGCTCGACTGGAAGAGCGTGGTCTTCAGACGCCTACGGCCCCTGCGCTCGATGAAGATGCGGGCGAGGTCGAGATACCGCGGTTCGGAGAGCGCCCTGCCGAGTTCGGCGAGAGCGGGCTCGATCTCCGGATGCCCGCAGATCGCATCCCGGCCATCTGGCCCGAACTCCCGGTAGACGTGGTCGGCGAGGCGGCGGGCGACGTCCACGATCAGGTCGTCGTGCCCAGTGCGCACGCGGGCGACGGCCGCCTGGAACAGGTGGCCGAAGCAGTACAGCTCGTGCCCCCACTCCAGATCGGAGAACCGCGGGCGCTGCCCCTCCCTACCGAACGAGGTGTGGAGGTAGCCGTCCGGCTCCTGCGCCGCCGCGACGCGTTCCACCAGCGAGCGGTACGTCTCCGCCAGTGCGGGATCCGGGGCGCGGCCGAGCTCCCACGCCATCGCCTCGAGCAGCTTGTAGACCTCGGAGTCCACGAACTCGATGCCGTCGTGGTGCTCGGCGACGGTACCGTCCGCCGCCCTGTCGAAGTTCCCGATCCAGCCGATGCGCTCCATCCAGGTGAGGCAGTGGTCGATGACGGCCGAGGCGTTCAGCTCCTGCTTCTCCGCCCAGAATCCGCCGACGAAGCGCACCTCGTCCTGACCGAGCGGCCGGAGAGCCGACCGGGACGGGCTGACCGGACCGCCGGTCCTGGTCGCGTCGAGAGTGTCGGTCATCGTTCTCCTAGAGAGTGGGTGCGGCGGGCCGCGTCGAGCGTGAGGGTGAGGAAGCAGCTGGCCGTCCAGGTGTATGCGCGGTCGCGCAGACCGGCGCCGGTCACGGCGTCGAAGTTCTCGGCGAAGCCCGACCGTTCGCAGGCCGCGCGGAACCGGAGGCTCACCTGGTCGGCGAGGTCGGTGTGGCCCGCGCGCCGCAGACCGTCCTCGATGAGGAAGGTGGACGGCGCCCAGATCGGCCCTCGCCAGTATCCGTCGCTCTCGTAGAGCGGCGACGTGACGGGTTCGGTGGCCGGGCCCCACTCGGTGAGGTGCGCCGCGATCGTCCCGGCCAGGGTGGAGGCGACCTCCGCGGGAAGGCGTTCGCCGAGCACGATGGGGAGCGCGTTGAGCAGGCTGGTCGCCGATGCCGGTTCGCCGCTCAGCGCATCCAGGGCGAGGAAGCCGTCTCCGGTCCAGAGCCGGTCGAACAGGGCGGCCTCGATCGTCGCCGCCTCCGCCTTCCACTCGGGTGCGCTCAGCCCCAGCATCGCCGCAAGCTCCTGGAGTTCGTGCAGCTGCAGGAGCAGGAAGGCGGAGAGGTCGGGCGAGACGATCACCCGCGACCGGTCGAACGTCGTGGAGTTGTCCCAGCCGCTGTCGTTCCCGTGCTGGTAGTAGGGCAGTGGATGCGCGGGGGGGCGGCGGAAGTCCAGCCAGAAGCGCGTCCAGGCGGCCAGCCGCCGGTACACCTCGTGCAGTTCCGCCGCGGTGAACGGCCGGGACGACCGCGCGCGCAGCTGGCCGAACGCCCAGCCGTGGATCGGCGGCTTGACGAAGTTGTAGAGCACCTCCGAGTGGGTCAGCGAGTCCGGCAGCGCGCCTGACGCATCCTGGTGGTCGAAGGGGAGGAGGAACTGGGCGAGCGCAGCATCCGGGTCGGCCTCCGCGAGCGCGATGGCGTTGAAGCAGTGGTCCCAGCTCCAGACCTTGTCCATCCAGTGCTTGGACATCAGGACGGCTTCCCGCCCGACGAACCCGGATGGCGCGACGGTGGCGGACCACATCACGTACGCGGCCTTGCGGACGGCGGCGTCGAGTTCGCCGCGGGCGCTCCCGGCGTCCCCGGCCAAACGGCTCGCGTAGTCCTCGAACTCACGGGCCTGCCTGGCGACGATCTCGTCGAAGTCGGTTGCGCCGTCGTAGGCGGCAGCCGCCGTGTCCAGTTCCTCGACCGCCAGCTCCCACGCCACGCCGGAATCGAGCGTGACCGACCGCTCTGCCGCACCCACCGTTCCGGCGCCGACCACCGACGCCTCGCCGGAGAGCACCGTGAACCGGTACCGCCGTCCGGACTCGTAGCTGGTGAGCACCACGGCGCCGTCCAGCGGATCGCGGAAGAGGTAGGCGCCGGTGAACGGGGTCAGCTCGCCGGACGCGACGAACCGCATCCCGAGACCGGTGCCCCGGAAGCGGATGGTGCTGCGCCCGTCGAAGACGGCATCGACGCGCCCGCCCTCCGCGACCCAGGAGAGAACCTCCGGCGCCATGACCAGACGCGGAGACACGAGGGCGCCTTTCGCCTCGGGCAGCAGGCGCAGGATGGGGTGCATCCCGGTCTTGTGTGTCACCAGGTGCACGTCCTCGGCGCGCTCGTGCAGGCCGACGATGCGGGAGAGGTCGATCCAGGCGCCGCGCGTCGAGAAGGGGACCTCGTCGATGTCGAGGGGCGTCATCGCCTCAGTCCTTCACCGCGCCGGCGGTCACACCGGCGGCGACGTACTTCTGGGCAATCACGAGCAGCACGGCGGCCGGGATGGATGCGACGACGGCGGTCGCCATGATCGCGTTCCACTCCTGGTTGTTGTTGCCGATGTACTTGTAGATGCCGAGCGTGATCGTCTGCATCGTGCCGCCGCTGTTGAGCGTCGACGAGAAGATGAAGTCCGACCACGCCCACAGGAACGCGAACAGCGACACCGTGACCACGGAGTTGCGGCTCACCGGCAGCACGATGGAGCGGAACGTCCGCCAGCTCCCCGCGCCGTCGATCTTGGCGGCGCTCATCAGCTCGTCGGGGATGCCGGACATGAACGCGGTGAAGATCAGCACGCCGAACGGCACCGCGAGCGTGGAGTCGGCGATGATCAGCCCCCAGAGCGTGTTGAGGATCCCGAGGTTGAGGTAGATCGCGTAGAAGCCCATCGCCATGATGATGCCGGGGATCATCTGCGCGATCAGCAGCACGAAGTTGAGCACTCCGCGGCCTCGCGGACGCAGCTTCGCCAGCGAGTACGCCGCGGGCGCCGAGATGGCTACGGTCAGGATCACCGTGCCGAGGCCGACGAGCAGGCTCGTGCCGAGGTAGGGGAGCTGCTGGCTGATCACCGCCTGGTAGCCCTCGAACGTCGCGTGGATCGGGAACAGGTTCGGCGGGCTCTTCCGCATCTCGGTGGTGGGCGTGAGCGAGACGTTGATCATCCAGTAGACGGGGAAGAGCATGATCAGGGTCAGCACGACCCCGACGATCGTCTTCCACCACGGTCGCTTCCCGTTCATGCGGCGTCCTGCTTTCGCTGCGTGCGGATGTAGATGAGCCCGAAGATCAGGGCGATGACGATCAGGACGTTGCCGACGGCCGCCGCCGGGCTGAAGTCGGGCAGCGTGGATGCGAAGCCCAGCTGGTACGACCAGGTCGCGAACGTCGTCGACGACGTGCCCGGCCCACCGCGGGTCATGATCCAGATGATGTCGAACACCTTGAGGGTGTAGATCAGGCCGAGCAGGATCGTGATGGCCGAGACCGGCTTCAGCAGCGGGAAGGTGACCCGCCAGAACTTCTGCCACCCGTTCGCGCCGTCGAGGGATGCGGCCTCGTAGAGGTCGGTCGGGATGTTCTGCAGGCCCGAGTAGATGATCACCAGGTTGAACGGGATGCCGATCCAGATGTTCGCGATGATCACGCTGGTGAGTGCCCAGTCCGGCGACGTCAGCCAGTTGACCCCGGAGAGCCCGAAGGCGTTGAGGGTGGCGTTCACCACCCCGGAGTCGCTGTTGAGCATCCAGGACCAGGTGGAGGCCGAGACGATCAGCGGGAGCAGCCACGGCACCAGGAACAGGGCGCGCAGCGTGGCCGACAGCCGGAAGTTCTGGTAGAAGAACACGGCCAGCGCCATCCCGATCGTGAACTGGAAGACGATCGAGACGATGGTGAAGAGGGCGGTGTGCAGGAAGGCCGGCCCGAAGGTCGGATCCTGGAACACCTTGACGTAGTTGTCGAACCCGACGAACGGAGCGCCGCCCTGGACGAAGGACCGGACGGTGTAGTCGCGGACGCTGAGCTCGATGTTGCGGTAGAGGGGGTAGGCGTAGAACACCGCCAGGTAGATCACTACCGGGGCGAGGAACGCCCAGGCGGCCCACTGCGTGGAGCGCCGGGAGCGCCGTCGAGACCGGGGTGGGGTGGCGACGTGCGCCACCCCACCGTGGTCTCCGACAGAACCGGGCGGCACTGTCTGGGTGGTTGTCATCGGTTGTACCTCAGGTGCGTTTCGGTTCGGATTACTTGGTGGCTGCCGCTGCGGCGGACTGGGCTGCCTTGAGTGCGGCCTCCGGAGTCTGGGCGCCGCTCAGCGCGTTCTGCACCGCACCCCAGAGCTGCTGGGAGATCTTCGGGTACTTGGTGCCGAGGTTGTCGCTGGTGCGGCCCTTGGCGGCCGCGACCGCGTCGACCCACGGCTGCAGTTCCGGGTTGGCCGCGACCTGCTCCTTCTGCGCTGCCGAGGTCGGAGCGATGTAGGAGAGGGTCGTGTCCGTCTTGACGAAGTTCTTCGTGCTCGTCAGGCAGTCCGCGATCTTCTTGGAGGTGGCGTAGCGGGCGGTGTCCTTCTGGACGGGGAGCGTCATGAACTCGCCGCCGGTCGGTGCGGCCGCCGCGCCTCCGTCGATGCCGGGAACCGTGAGGATGCCGTAGTCGATACCGGCCTTCTTCACGTTGCCCAGCTGCCAGGTGCCGTTCTCGCCGAACGCGAAGTCACCGGTGGCGAACTCCTGCCAGCTGGTGGTCTGCGTGTTGTTGATGACCGAGTTGGGCGCGTAGCCCTTCTTGACCCAGTCCGTCCAGAGCGTGAGGGCCTGGACGGCCTTGTCGGAGTCGAGCTTCTTCAGGTCGGCGCCGGAACCCCAGAACCACGGCAGGAACTGGAAGCTGCCCTCCTCCGTGCCGATGGCCGAGAAGGTGATGCCCTTCTTGCCGGCGGCCGTGACCTTCGCGAGAGCGTCGGTGAGGCTGTTCCAGTCCTTGACGGTGCTGATGTCGACCCCCGCGGTCTTCAGCACCGCCTTGTTGTAGTAGAGGGCGAGGGTGTTCGCGCCGATCGGCACGCCGTACGTCTTCCCGTCCACGACGCCCGCGGCAAGGATGTTCTTCTGGATGTCGGACGTGTCCAGCTTGTTCTCGCCGGTGTCGGTGAGGATGCCGGCGTCGGCCAGGGTCGAGACGACGGGGTTGTCGACGAGCAGCAGGTCGGGGGAGTTGCCCTGCTGGCCGGCGAGCAGCGCCTTGTTGGTGAGGTCGCTGGTGTCGTATCCGGTGCGCTTGATCGTCACTCCGGCGTCGGTGCCGCACTGCTCGACGAGCTTGGTCCAGTCGGCCGAAGCGTCGAACTGCGGGTACGGGTCCCAGAACGTGTACGTCCCTCCGGCGCTGCTGCTCGAGCCGGAGCCCGAGCCGGAGCAGGCGGCAACGCCCGCGACGATCGCGGCGGCGACGACCGCAGCGCCGACGAGCCGGCTGGTCTTCTTGGTGATCACAGTATTCCTCCTTGAATCATGCATTGCGGGTGGCCGACCGGGCTGCGCGAGACCGTCATCGGGTGCTCCCACGGTCGGTGATCTCCGGCGCGACGAATCTCGTCACCGCCGGTCCGGCGAGATCGGGGGAGGTGATCCGCCGGACGAGCTGCCGGACCGCTGAACGGCCCAGCTGATCGGGGGAGCTCTCGACCGCCGTGTACGGCAGCGAGAACGCCCTTCCGAAGTCTTGTGCGTACAGGCTGACGACCGAGAGGTCGTCCGGGACGCTGACGCCGCGTGCGGTGAGCACGGACGGGAGCGCGGCGATCGTGGCGTCGTTGTGGACGATCATCGCGGTGGCCGAGGGACGCGCATCCAGGATCGCGTTGATGCTCCGGCCGATCTCCGGCTGCCTGGCCTCGCCGTAGTACGAGTGCATCTGCAGCCCGTATCGGGCGGCGCGCTCCTGGGCGGCGTCCCGGAATCGCCAGCCGTATGCGCCGCCGCGCTCGAAGACGTGGGTGGGAGGGGAGACGACGATGATCTCGCGGTGGCCGCGCGCGTGCAGGTGGTCGACCAGCATCCTGGCCGACTCGCCGAAGTCCAGGTCGAAGACGTCGAGCCCTTCGGTGCGCTTCGGGAGTCCGACCAGCGCGCCGGGCTGGCTCGCCTCGCGGAGCGTCTGGAGCCGCGGGTCGTCGTGGACGACGTCGAGGAGCACGACGCCGTCCACCATCCCGGAGCTGGTGACCCGGCGCAGGGCGGCGACGCTGTCCATCTCGGTGACCAGCAGGATGTCGTAGCCCAGCTCTCTGGCGGTGTCGGAGACGGGGAGGATGTACTCCAGCATCGCCGGGGCGAACTCGTCGGCGTGGAACTGGGTGAGCAGGCCGATGACCATCGTCTGAGAGGTGGCGAGGGCGCGTGCACCGGCGTTGACGATGAAACCGAGGGCGTTGATGGCGTCGTCGATGCGCTGCCTGGTCTTCGGCGAGATCGAGCGCTTGCCGGACAGCGCGTAGGAGACGGTGCTCGTGGAGACCCCGGCGGCCCTGGCCACGTCGGTGATCGTGACAGCCATCGTTCGCCTCCTTCGCTTCATCGAGAAGTGGGTTCGTTTCGGGATGTGTCGAACCGCTTCGACGAAGATAACTCAGAACGACAAAGCGCACAAGTCGAACCGCTTCGATTCTGCGAAAAAGAGGTGTCCAGCGCCCCTCGGAGGCGTGGATCGAGGGCAGAGCGGCCCGATTCCGGGCTGCTCACCGCGCCTGGTGAACCGGTTCGACTCGCAACGGCCCAGGCCCGGGAGGCGCGTCAGGACAGCGCGCGCGTGCTCCCACGGTCGACGAATCCCGGCTCGATCAGCCGCACCTGCGGCTTCTCCGCCCGGTCAGGGTCGGCGATGCGCTCGATCAGCCGGGTCACTGCCCACTCGCCCAGCGCCTCCGGCCGGGTGTCCACGGCGGTATACGGCAGCGAGAAGGCCGTGCCGAACTCCGCGGAGAACATCCCGACCACCGAGAGGTCGTCCGGCACCGTGAGGCCGCGGGCGTGCAGCAGCGACGGGAGCGCCGCGATCGTGGCGTCGTTGTGGACGATGAGGGCCGTCGCGTCGGTGTACGTGTCCAGCGCCGCGTGCATCGCCTCGCTGAGGGCGGGCTGCCTGGACTCGCCCTCGAGGATGTGCAGCTGGATGCCGTGGCGGGCTGCCCGTTCGGCCGCCGCATCCCGGAACCGCCAGGCATACGACCCTCCGCGCTCGAACACGTGTCTCGGCGGCGTGACGAGCAGGATCGCGCGGTGCCCGAGGGCGGCGAGATGGTCGACGGCGCTGCGCGCAGCCTCCCCGAAGTCGAGGTCGACCGCGTCGAACCCGTCCGCGTTCTTCGCGTAGCCGATCAGGGCGGCCGGCTGCCTGGTCTGCCGGAGCGGGTCCAGCCGGGGGTCGTCGTACGTGACGTCGAGCAGCACGACGCCGTCGACCATCGCCGACGACGTGGTGCGCCTGATCGCCGCATCCACGTCGGGGTCGGTGACCATCAGCAGATCGAACCCGTGCGTGCGCGCCGTGGTCGAGACCGGGAGCACGTACTGCAGCATCGCCGGGGCGAACTCGTCCTCCTGGAACTGCAGGAACATCCCGAGCACGTTCGTCTGCGAGAGGGCGAGCGCCCGGGCCCCGGCGTTCGGGGTGAAGTCGAGCTCGACGATCGCCCGCTGGATGCGCTCCCGCGTCTCCTCGGAGATGGCGCGCTTGCCGGACAGCGCGTAGGAGACGGTGCTCGGCGTGACGCCTGCCACGCGCGCCACATCCCGGATCGTCGCCGCCATGCGCCCTCCCACTGTGTGACCTCAATCTTCACACAGCGGCCGCCTCAGTCGACAGCGGGCCCGGCGGAGACCGTGATCGCTTCGCGCAGGGCGGCGACGGCTGCCCCGCGCGCCCAGTCGGTGAAGGTGTGGCGCTGCACGACCAGGCGGCAGTTGGCCGCGGCGCCGAACGCGTGCGCGAGGAACTCTTCGCGGAAGCGACGCTCGTAGAGGTCGTAGTCCATGACCCCTTCTCCGGCGATCACGACGACCTCCGGCCCGAAGAGGTTCACGGTGGCCGCGAGGGCGGCGCCGATCGCCGTCCCGGCCCGCTCGAAGGCGTCCACCGCGCTGGGGTCGCCCTCGTGGGCGAGGCGGATCGCGTCGTCCAGGGTCAGCTCCGGCTCGTTGCGCGCGCGGCGCACGGCGTCCCGGATGGCGTTGGAGGACGCGACCGCTTCGACGCACCCTCGCCGGCCGCACACGCAGAGGGCATCCGACGATGCGAGGGGAAGGTGTCCGATCTCGCCCGCGACGCCGTGCGAGCCGACCACGACGTCGCCGTTCACGTAGATCCCGCATCCGATGCCGGCGCCGATCGTGACGATCGCGAACGAGTTCGCATCCCTGCCGACGCCGAACCAGTGCTCCGCCTTCGCGAGGGCACGCACGTCGTTCTCCACGGTGACGGGGAGCCCGAGCCTGGACGCGAGTTCGGTGCCGAGGGGGACGTGATTCCAGTTCAGCAGGGGTGAGTGCCTGACCGTCCCCGTCTCGGTGTCGATGTCGCCGGAGACCGAGACGCCGACCCCGCTGAGATGCTCGGCGTCGCTGCCGAGCTGCTCGATGAGGGACGACACCGAGCTCACGATCGCCGCGATGGCCGTCTCCGGGTCGTGGCTCTTCAGCCGTCGGCGCGTCGAGCCGACCACGTCGTTGCCGAGGTTGACCGTCACGGCGAAGATCTCCCCGGCGTTGACCTTGACGCCGATGGCGATCATGGAGCGCGGGACCACGCTCAGCGGGCGCACCGGCCGGCCGGGGAACGAGTGCTCGGCGTGTTCGCCGACGGTCACGTAGCCACTCTCGATGAGCGGGCTGACCGTCTTGGTCACCTTGGCTTGCGAGAGTCCGGTGAGCCGACCGATGTCGAGCCGGCTGACCGGCCCGTGCGTGATGATCCTGGTGAAGATCTCGGCGGACTTCGCCGTGCCGAGAGACGGCCGGCGGCCGACGCTGGAGGGCATGACGATGTTGTCTGGCACACACCGAGGCTAACGCACCTGAACGATTTTGTTGCCGCCGTGTGTTAATCGATGGACATCCATGCCGCCCAGGATGCGCCGAACCGGCCAGCGTCCGGCCCGTGCGGCCAGCATCCGGAATAGATTATTGACATCGGCAAAAAAATAGGTTTTGCTGTACACGGATCCGAGCCGGCCGACCCGTCGGCAGGCACAACAGACCTATTGGAGTCTTCGATGACGAAGGTGAGAAACCCCCGGGCGTGCGCCGCCGAACATCGCCGGCATCGCGAGCAGGAGAGGCGCCTCTCGTGACGGCCGCCCCGCCCGCGACGAGTGTGCGGCCCGCCTCGACGGCTCAGAAGCCGCCGTCGCCGGCGACGCCGCCCCGGAGAGTGGCATCCCGACGCAGAACCCTCGGGCAGCGCTGGCGGATCTCCCTGCGGAGGCACTGGCAGCTCTACCTGCTGACGGTGCTTCCCCTCGCGTACTTCATCATCTTCAAGTACGTGCCGATCTCCAACGCGATCATCGCCTTCAAGAACTACAGCCCCGTGCTCGGGGTCTGGGGAAGCCCGTGGGTCGGCTGGACGAACTTCCAGCTCATGCTGCAGAACCCGCAGTTCCCCACGCTGCTCACGAACACCCTCGCCCTCTCCGGCTACGCGGTGCTGGCGAGCTTCCCCATCCCGATCATCCTGGCGCTCGCGCTCAACGAGGTGCGGCACCGCTGGTTCCAGAAGACCGTGCAGCTGGTCACATACGCCCCGTACTTCATCTCGACGGTCGTCGTGGTCTCCATGATGATCCTGATAATGGCGCCGAGGCTCGGGATCCTGAGCGAGGTCTTCGGATTCTTCGGCATTCCGTCGCCCGACTTCCTCGGCGACCCCGACTACTTCCGGCACGTGTACGTGTGGTCGGACGTCTGGCAGACGGCCGGCTACTCCGCGGTCATCTACATGGCGGCGCTGTCGGGGATCGACCCGTCGCTCTACGAGGCGGCCAAGGTGGATGGCGCATCCAGGCTCCGGAAGATCTGGCACGTGGACATCCCCGGCATCATGCCGACCGCGATGATCGTGCTGATCCTGAGCGTCGGCAACATCATGTCGATCGGGTTCGAGAAGGCCTTCCTCCTGCAGAACCCGCTGAACCTCGGCCAGTCCGAGATCATCGCGACCTACGTGTACAAGCTGGGCATCCTCAACGCCGACTTCGGTACGGCGACCGCCGTCGGCCTCTTCAACTCGGTCGTCAACCTCGTGCTGCTCCTTGTCGTCAACTGGGTGGCACGTCGAGTGAGTGGGAGTGGACTGTGGTGACCATCGACCGTGTGACAGAACGCCGGAAGCCGGCAGGCACGACGCGCATCCCGAAGCCGCGCCGCATCAGGGAGTCGGCCTCCGACCGCGCTCTGCTCGTGGTGATCTACCTCGGCCTGATCCTGGCGGCGCTGGTCGTGGTGCTCCCGCTGCTGTTCATCCTCGCCAGCTCGTTCTCCTCGCCGCACGCGGTCACCGCAGGCCAGGTGTTCCTCTGGCCGGTGGACTTCACGCTGAAGGGCTACCAGACCGTGCTCGCAGACCCGCAGGTGCTGCTGGGCTACGCGAACTCCCTCTTCTATATGGTCGCGGGCACCCTGATCAGCACGACGCTGACCGTCTGCATCGCCTGGCCGCTCTCCCGCCCCACCTTCATGGGCCGCAACGTGATCATGTCCATCCTGCTGTTCACCATGCTGTTCAGCGGCGGCCTGATCCCGACGTACATGGTGGTGCAGAACCTCGGGCTGCTCGACACCCGCTGGGCGCTGCTGCTCCCGCAGGCCGTCGCCGTCTGGCAGGTGATCATCGCGCGGACGTTCTTCCGCTCGGCGATCCCCGAGGAGCTGGTCGAAGCGGCCGAACTCGACGGCGCGAGCGAGTGGCGCTTCCTCTGGACGATGGTGCTTCCACTCTCCAAGCCGCTGATCGCGGTCATCGCCCTCATGTACGCCATCGGGCAGTGGAACGGCTACTTCGACGCCCTGCTCTACCTCAAGAGCTCCGACCTGTTCCCGCTCCAGCTCGTGCTGCGCAACATCCTGGTGCTCAACGCCACGAACGGGGGGACGAACGACCTCGCCGCCCAGGCGCAGAACCAGGATCTGGTCAACCTGCTCAAGTACGCGCTCATCGTCATCACCAGCGTTCCGGTGCTGATCATCTACCCGTTCGTCGCCCGCTACTTCAACAAAGGGGTGCTCATCGGCTCGGTCAAGGGCTGACCAGGCCGATCCGCCGCCCCGCTCTCTCCCCACCGCAACACCGCACGTCCCGTCACGCAATTCAGGTTCCAAAGGAGGAACGAACCATGATGTCCACCACAGGCACTCGCGCCGGCCGGCGCAGACTCTCGGTAGCACTCACGGCCGCTGCCAGCGGCGTCGCACTGCTCGCACTCGCGGGCTGCACCCCCACCTCGGCGTCCGCCGGCGACGACAAGATCGGCGGGACGGCGCACCTGAGCGTCTTCGCGCAGCAAGGCACGGGGCAGGATCTCGCCACGAACGCCTTCACCAAGGAGGTCGCGAAGAAGTTCAACATCGACTTCACCTGGCAGACCACCACTCAGGACTCGTCGGTCGCCCCGGAGAAGCGGCAGATCCTGATGGCGAGCGGCGACTACCCCGACGCCTTCCTCCTCATCCCGTGGGTGGACCAGTTCAACCAGGTCGACGTCGAGAAGCTCGCCCAGCAGGGTGTCGCCCTGCCGCTCAACGACCTCATCAAGCAGTACGCGCCCGACATCCAGAAGGTGCTGGACAGCAACGCGGACTACAAGGCGATGGCGACGTCTCCCGACGGCAAGATCTACGGCCTGCCGCAGCTGGCCGAGACGCAGCACATCCAGTACCCGTCGAAGCTCTGGATCAACACCGACTGGCTGAAGAAGCTGAACCTCTCGATGCCGAAGACCACGGAGGACATGAAGAAGGTCCTCGAAGCGTTCAAGGACGGCGATCCGAACGGCAACGGCGCGAAGGACGAGATCCCGCTCAGCGGCGACTCGCACGACACGCTGATCCCGTACTTCATGAACGCGTTCATCTACGACCCGCAGAACCCGGACAAGGGAATCCAGTCCACCACGGTGCTCAACAAGGGCAAGGTCGACATCCAGGCCAACAAGGACGGATGGCGCGATGGCCTGAAGTACATCAGGTCGCTGTGGCAGGCCGGTCTCATCGACAAGGGGGCGTTCACGCAGAACCCCGCAGCGCTCGCCCAGGAGGGAAACAACGCCGGGCCGGTCGTGCTGGGCAGCGCCAGCGCCCTTCACCCCTACATCTTCGTGAGCCCGGGTGCGAAGGACGGCAGGGACAAGCAGTACGACGCCGTGCCGCCGCTGACCGGGCCGGACGGCGCAGACTACGCGACATACGCCTTCGGCAGCACGCCCGGTGCGACGTTCCTGCTGACCAACAAGGCCTCGAAGAACGACCAGGTCGCCGCCATCAAGCTGGTGAACTACCTGTTCACCGAGAAGGGCCAGCTCGACGGCAACTTCGGTCCGGAGGGGAAGGGCTGGGCGAAGGCCGCCGCGAGCGACAAGGCGCTCGACCCGTCGGAGAAGCCGGCGTTCACCAACCTGCAGCTGTCCCAGGATGCGGCGAACGCCGTGCAGTGGGGCGCCCTGTCGACCTACAACCAGAACGCGGCGTTCCGCGGATCGCAGGCCGTGCCGACGGACATCTACGACACCTCGGGCTACGAGCGTCGCCTGTTCGATGCGACCCAGCTGTACAAGGGGCACGAGGACACGAGCCAGGTCTACCCCACCTGGCGGGTGTGGCCCGACCCGGCCAAGGCGACCCAGATCGCGACACAGCAGACCAACATCGACAACTACGTGACCCAGAACGCTCTCGCCTTCATCACGGGCTCGAAGAACATCGACACGGACTGGAACGCGTACGTGAAGGGCTTCGACGGCCTCGGGCTGAAGGACTACCTGAGCAGCCTGCAGACGGCGTACGACAAGTCCAAGAAGTAGTCAGCGCGACGGCGGGCGGGCACCTCGACGGGTGCCCGCCCACCAGCGTCTCCCGATGCCGTCTGACGGTCCGCCCACCAGGGACAAG
>NZ_JBXAPT010000006.1:95805-209518 GCF_058806515.1 Leifsonia sp. GW821-FHT13C05
CCCCCCCCCCCCCCCCCCCCCCCCCCCCCCCGCCGGCGTCTCCGGATGCGGTCGGCCGGTCAGCCCGCCAGGGACCGGATGGCCGTCGCGGCGGCGCCCCTCGCCCAGTCCTCGAAGGTGTGCGGCCGGACGACGATGCGGCAGAGACCCGCCGAGGAGAAGACGTGCTCGTCGTAGGTCTGGCGCAACGACGCCTCGAACAGGTCGAAGTGGGCCACTCCCTCCCCGCCGATGATGACGAGTTCGGGGCCGACCAGGTTCACCAGGCTGGCGATGGCCGCGCCGATGACGCTTCCCGCCTCGGCGAAGGCCCGCTCCGCCGCCTGATCGCCCGCGCGGGCGAGAGCCACCGCATCCTGGATGGTCACGGCGCGTCCGTGCGCGGACGAGACGGCGGCCTCGATCGCGCTGGTCGCTGCGACCGCCTCCACGCAGCCGCGGCGCCCGCACGCGCAGATGCGGTCGGGGGAGGTGAGCGGCAGGTGCCCGATCTCACCGGCGACGCCGTACGCGCCCTCGACCACGTCGCCGTTCAGGTGGAGGCCGCTGCCGATGCCCCGTCCGATGGTGACGATCGCGAACGAGCGCGTGCCGAGGCCGACGCCGAACCAGTGCTCCCCGACGGTGAGGGCGCTCACGTCGTTCTGGACGACGACGTCGACGGGCAGGCGCTCCCGCAGCATCGCGCCGAACGGGACGGCCCGCCAGCCCATCAGCGTGGAGTCGCGCACCACACCCGTCGTCCTGTCGACGTCGCCGGACACCGACACGCCCACCCGGGCCAGCCGGGATGCCAGCGCGCCGAGCCTCTCCTGCAGGCGGTCGCACAGGTCGGCGACGGCGTCGGCGACAGCGGCAGGGTCGTGCGCGGCGAGCGGCAGGCGTTCGGAGACGATGACCCGGGTGGTGAGGTCGGTGGCGACGCCGATGAGCTCGTCGACGTTCACCTTCACGCCGAGCGTCACGACCGCATCCGGCACGATCGCGACCGGGCTGACCGGACGGCCGGGCAACCCCGTCAGCTGGGGGTCGAGTGCGTCGCTGACGATCCCGGCGGCCACGAGAGGCGTGACCGCCTTCGTCACCGCGGCCTGGGACAGCCCCGTGAGCCGGGCGACCTCGATCCGGCTGATGGGGGAGCGGGTGAGGATGGCGGTGAAGACGCGCGTGGCCGCATCCGACGACGAACCGAGCAGCGCGACGCGTCTGCGCGTCTCGTCGTCCGTGGATTCGTGCACGCCTACCTCTGTCGTCGACCGGTCTCCGTCTCCAAACGTACGGGGAACTCGTCCACGGGATGCTGAACGGTGTGCTCCCCGCGGGCAGGAATCTGAACGTCGCGGTCGGTGGTCCCGTACCGGATGCGCACCGTCACCGGCTCCGGCCGGGGGTTGCGCAGCACGGCGGTCACGAGGCGGCCGTCCGACCACTCCAGGTCGGCCGTGAGCCCGCCGCGGACGCCCAGGCCGGTGGCCCAGCCGTCCGGCCACGCCGCCGGCAGAGCGGGAAGCAGGTGCACGACGCCCGCGTGGGACTGCAGCAGCAGCTCCGCGATGGCGGCCGGGAAGCCGAGATTGCCGTCGATCTGGAACGGCGGATGCGTGCTGAACAGGTTCGGCAGGAGACCGCCCCACTCCGAGCCGTCGACCGGCCCGTGCCTGAGTGCATCGCCGTCGTACCGCGTGAGCGCCTGCTGCAGGAGTTCGTGCGCCGTCTCGCCGTCGCCCAGGCGAGCGCGGAGCGCGATCTTCCAGGCCCACGACCATCCCATCGCGCCGTCACCGCGGGCGTCGAGGAAGCGTCGCGCTGCGTCGGCGAGCGCCGGGGTGTCGTCGGGGGTGATCAGCTCGAGCGGGTAGAGGGCGACGAGCGCGGACAGGTGGCGGTGGGCGGGCTCGTGCTCTTCGACCTCCTCCGACCATTCGAGCAGTCGTCCGTCGCTGCCGATGCCGGGCTCGGGGATGACCGCGAGAGCCGCCTCGATCTCCGGGCGCAGCCGGTCGGTCAGTCCGAGCGTGTCCAGCGCGCGCAGTGAGCGCTGCAGGAGGGAGCGGATCAGTTCCGTGTCCATCGTCGCCGTGAGCCCGAGCGCGCGCGGCACGCCGTCGGCGTCCCGATACGAGTTCTCCGGGGAGGTGGAGGGGGCGAGGTACCCGACGCCGTCCGCATCCACCTGCAGCCAGTCGAGGCAGAATTCGGTCGCGCCCCGCATGAGCGGCCAGATCCGTTCGCGCAGGAGATCGTCGTCCGCGGTGAACTCGTAGATGTCCCAGAGCGAGTGGGTGAGCCAGACCCCGCCCATCATCCAGATCGCCCAGCTGGGAGCGCCGTGGCCCATCCCGACGGGAAGGCTCCAGCCCCAGAGGTCGCTGTTGTGGTGGGCCACCCAGCCGCGGCAGCCGTACAGCTCGCGCGCGACGTCGCGCCCGGTGAGCGCCAGCCGCCCGACGAGGGAGATCAGCGGTTCGGCGCAGGCCGTCACCGCGAGCGGTCCCGCTGCCCAGTAGTTCATCTGGGTGTTGATGTTGATCGTGTAGTTGGACGACCACGCCGGGCGCAGCTCGCCGTTCCAGATGCCCTGCAGGTTCGCGGCCGGTCCTCCCGCCCGCGACGACGACGTGAGCAGGTACCGGCCGTACTCGGCCGCGACGGTCGCCCTCAGCCCGTCGTCGCCCAGCAGGACGTCGGCGTCCACGTCCCAGAGTCCTTCGCGTCGTCCGCCGATCGCGAACCGCGCCGCCGCCGGATGATGAGGTTCGTCATCCGCGGCCGGGGCGCGACCGCCGGCGATGGCGCCGGTGGCTCTGTCCCGTGCGCGGTCCCGGATCGTCTCGGTGGAGACGGTCCGCCACTCGTCGTCCGCGCCGGCCCACCATGACTCAGCGCGTGTGGAGGACGAGAGGGCGATCAGCAGTGTGCGGGCGCCATGGACGACGAGGCCGGAATCTCCGTGCTCCGTCGTGCCGTCGCTCCACACGGAGACGGCCGCGGCGGCGAAGCCGTCGTAGCCTCCGTCCCCCTGCTCCGCGTAGCGCAGGGGAGGGTGGACGGACTGCTCGTGCAGCGGCGCACCGTCGACGGGCACCGCGACGTCGATGGTCAGCGTCTCGCCGGAGGCCGTGCGCCCCAGTTCACGTAGCGGCGTGGTGAGGGTCAGGCGCACCTCGGGCAGTGGCTCCGTCGCGGTGATCGACACCTGCAGCGTCCGGGCATCCACGCGGGAGACGCGCTCGACGCGGGCGCCTCCGACCTGCAGCGTCTCCGTGACGAGCCGCCGGTCGAGGTCCAGGATCCTGGCGGGCTCGCCCTCGACCTGCTGCGCGCCGGGGAGCTCGACGCCGAGATCGACGAACGGGAGGAACTCCTGGCTGTAGCGGCCCTCGAAGGTGAGCAGCAGCTCCTCCGCCCTGTCCAGGTCGCCGGCCGCCAGCGCGGCGCGCACCTCGGTCAGACGTTCCGGTCCTGCTCCCTGGGCGACCAGGCGGCGGAGTTCGTCCGCCGACGTCTCGGGGGTGCCGGACCAGACGGTCGCGTCGTTGACCTGGTAGCGGCCGGCCGCGCCGCCGAAGACCATCGCGCCGAGGAAGCCGTCTCCGAGGGGGAGTGCCTCCTCCCAGCGGGTCGCGGGGGCGTGCCAAGCGAGCCGGAGCGTCTGCTCGGGCGTCGCGTCGGAGATCGTCATCGGTCGTCCTTCCGGGGGTTGCACTCGAAACACTAAGCGTGGTTAATTTACATTGTCAAGTAACCTCCATTCGCTAGGAGCTCCTCATGCTCGACGGCTACGGCGCCGTTCTTGCCCTGCGTGCAGCAGGCACATCCATCGTGATCGACACGGCAGGACGCGTGCCGCGCGTCCTGCACTGGGGAGCCGACCTCGGCCCGCTCAGCGACGCGGAAGCTGCGGCCCTCCGCGAGACCGGCGGCCCCGCCGTGCTCAACAATGCGCCGGACATCCCCCGGGCGTTCAGCCTCTGGCCCACCGAGTTCGAGGGATGGGCGGGCACGCCTGCGCAGGAGGGCCACGCCGCAGGGACCGCCACCACGCCGCGACCGCGCACCGTCGCTGCGCGCTACGAACACGACGGCGAGAACGGCGGCCGCATCGACATCGAGCTGGAGGATGCGGTCACCGGGCTGCGGTCGACCATGACCATCCGTCTCGACGGCTTCGGGGTGCTCTCCATCGATGTCTCCGTCGTGCGCGATGTCGCGCTGGACGCGGCGGCCACCGATGTCCCGTACACGCTCGACGCCCTTCGCGTCCTGCTCCCCGTGCCCGATCGGGCCGTCGAGATGCTCGACTTCACCGGCAAATGGTGCCGCGAGCGGGCTCCGCAGCGCGGTGAGCTCTCCTTCGGCAGCCATGTCCGCCGGGCCCGCCGCGGCAAGCCGGGGCACGACGCCCCCTTCCTCGTCGTCGCGGGAACGGACGACCTCGGCTTCGGCCGTGGGGAGGCGTGGGCCACTCATCTCGCCTGGAGCGGCGACGCCGAGTACGTCGTCGAGCGGCTCACCGAGGGGGCGGGAGCCTTCTCGTCGGTCATCGGCGTCGGGGAAGGGCTCCGCCCCGGCGAGATCGCGCTCGCCGCCGGCGACAGGTACGTGGCGCCCACGGTGCTGTTCGTCTGGTCCGGTGCTGGACTGGACGGCATCGCCGACCGCCTGCACCGGCGGCTGCGGGGCCGCCCGTCGCACCCGCGCTCGCCGCGTCCTCTGACCCTCAACTCGTGGGAGGCCGTCTACTTCGACCACGACCTGGAGCGGCTCACCGCCCTGGTGGATCGCGCATCCCGGGTGGGGGTCGAACGCTTCGTGCTCGACGACGGCTGGTTCCACGACCGCCGCGACGCGAACGCCGGCCTCGGAGACTGGGTGGTCGACCGCACCGTCTGGCCCGACGGGCTCGGCCCGCTCGTGGAGCACGTCAGGGAACGCGGAATGCAGTTCGGGATCTGGTTCGAGCCGGAGATGGTGAACCTCGACTCCGATCTTGCGCGCGCGCATCCCGAGTGGGTGCTCGGGCCGCGCGAACTCGGTGCGGCCGCTCGCGACCAGTACGTGCTCGATCTCACGCGCCCGGAGGCGTACGAGCACGTGCTCGGGCAGATCAGCGCCATCGTGGACGAGTACGCGGTCGACTACATCAAGTGGGATCACAACCGGGACCTCTCCGAGGCGGTGAGCGGCTACGCGGGCATCGACCGCCCCGCCGTGCACGACCAGACCATCGCCCTCTACCGGATGCTGGACACGCTGCGTGCGCGCCACCCGCACCTCGAGATCGAGACCTGCTCGGGGGGCGGCGGTCGCGTCGACCTCGGCATCCTGCAGCGGACCGACCGGGTCTGGGCGTCCGACTGCAACGACCCCGTCGAGCGGCTGCAGATTGAGCGCTGGACCAGGATGCTCGTGCCGCCGGAGCTCATAGGCTCCCACCTCGGCGCCGAGAGGTCGCACACGACCACCCGCCGCACGGACCTGTCCTTCCGGCTGATCGTGGCGCTCACGGCCCATGCCGGCATCGAATGGGATCTGCAGGAGGCGGACGACGAGGAACTGGCGGTCATCGCTCAGTGGGGCGCCGTCTACCGGGAACTGCGCGACCTCATCCATTCGGGCCGGATCGTCAACGCCGATGTCGCCGACGACGCGACGGTGTTCACCGGGATCGTCGCCGACGACGGCTCGCGCGCCGTGTACACCTGGGCGCGGCTCGCCACCTCGGCCCCCGGGCAGTCCGGCCGCGTGCGCTTCCCCGGCCTCGACCCGGACGCACGATACAGCGTGCGCATCCGCGACGAGTTCGGTCCGGCAAGCCGCCACCAGAGCGCCGACCCGTCCTGGATCACCGCCGCTCTCGACCAGGCAGGCACCACACTCCCCGGATCGGTGCTCGCCGTCGCCGGCGTCCCGCTCCCCACCCTCAACCCCCAGCAGGCGATGTTCTTCGACCTCGTCAGGATCCCCTGACGCCGGACGCAGGCCAGGCACGCCACCCAGACGGCCCACCGCACCGATCGCTCCTCCCGCACCGACGCGTCAGGGGCTCTTCAGAGAGGAAGAACGCATGACTCGCAGAACACGCATGCGACGGGGCCCGCTGGCTCTCGTCGCCGCGGTCGCGGCGCTGGGACTGGTGGCGGCTGCCGCCGTCCCGGCTTCCGCGACGCCGGATCCGACCACGACGCCGACGCCGAGCGCGACGGCCACGGCCACGCCTCAAGCCACGGCGACGCCGCAAGCCACGGCCACGCCGCAGCCCACGGCTACGGCGACGCCCAAGGCCACGCCGAAAGCATCCGCTGCTGCCGTGCCGTCGCCCGTCCCGCCGGCCGCATCCACCGCCGACCCGTGGGCGCTCACGCCGTACCTGGGCTGGAGCAGTTACAGCATGCAGGTCTACAGCGGGAACGGGAAGTGGATCACCGCAGACCAGCTGATCGCCCAGTCCGACGCGATGAAGGCCAAGCTCGGCAAGGCCGGCTACGACCGCATCAACGTCGACGCCGGCTGGAGCGACGGCGTCGACGCCAACGGCAGGCCGACCCCCAGTGCCGCCCTGTACCCGCAGGGGCTCAAGAAGGTCATCGACCACGTGCACGCCAACGGTCAGAAGTTCGGCGTCTACCTGATCCCCGGCATCTCGTCGGAGGTCGCAGACAAGGCGTACCCGATCGCGAACGCACCGGGCTGCACCACGCACGACATCATGAAGCAGCCTCCGCAGCAGGCCGACTACTGGAAGATCGGCTACCGCATCGACTTCTCGAACCCGTGCGCGCAGAAGTACGTCGACTCGATCGCGGACGAACTGGCCGACCTCGGCGTCAACTTCGTCAAGTTCGACAGTGTCACCCCCGGTTCGGGCATCAGCGACGGATCGGTGGATGCGCGCGACGATGTCGCCGCGTGGTCGTCTGCCCTCAAGAAGCACGGCATCTGGTTCGAGCTCTCCTGGGCGCTCGACATCAACTACGCCGACTACTGGAAGCAGTACGCGAACGGCTGGCGCGTCGACTGGGACGTCGAGTGCTACTGCGGCGGCGAAGCCCTCACCCAGTGGGACAACATCAACAGGCTCTTCCCCCGGGCCGCTGACTGGTGGAGGCACGCCGGTCCGGGCGGATGGAACGACTTCGACTCCCTCGACGTCGGAAACGGGAAGATGGACGGCCTGACCCCGGATGAGCGGCGCACGGCGGCCACGCTGTGGGCGATCTCTGCGGCGCCGATGTACACCGGCAACGACCTCACGAAGCTCGACACGCTCGGCCTCGAACTGCTCACCAACAAGGAGGTCATCGCCGTCGACCAGGCCGGCGTCCCCGCCCGTCCGGTGTCCACGACCGCGAAGCAGCAGGTCTGGTACGCCCTGAACGCCGACGGCAGCTACACGGTCGCGCTGTTCAACCTCGGGCGTTCCGAGTCGGACGTGACAGCGAACTGGTCCGACATCGGGCTGAAGGGCCCTGCCACCGTCCGCGACCTGTGGTCGCACAAGAACCTGGGCCGCGTCAAAGACGCGTTCGTGGCCTCCGACGTGCCCATCCACGGTGTGCGGCTGCTCAGGGTGACGCCGGACAGGGATGCGACGGTGACGGTCAACGACGACGCGCTCGGGATGAAGTACGGCGGAACCTGGACCCGCAACGGCGGGGCGGAGGTCGCCTCGACCACCCAGGCGCTGACGGTGAACGTGACGGACACGGGCACCCCTGCGCCGTCCACGTCCACCGGGCCGACGCGCACGACGAGCATCAACGACACCGACCCCGGCATCGCGTATTCGGGTCAGTGGGGGTACAGCTCCGGCCGCAACTTCGGCGACTACCAGGACGATGTGCACTACGCCGAGCATCCGGGCACCGACTCGTTCTCGTACACGTTCACAGGCACCGGCATCTCCTACGTGACCGAGCTGGACTCGTCGGAGGGCGACGCGGACGTGTACATCGACGGGTCGCTGGTGAAGACGATCAGCGCATCCAGCGCCCCGTCCGCTCCGCATGTGCCGCAGCAGACGGTGTTCACGGCGACCGACCTCACCAACGGGCAGCACACCCTGCGCGTGGTGATGAAGTCCGGCCAGTTCATGCTCATCGACCGGCTCGACGTGCTGCAGCCGAACCTGATCGACCCGTCATCGGTGTCGTTCGACACCAAGGCTCCGGCCGCCGCCTCGTTCTCCGTGCTCCGCGACCCCGGCGAGTTCACCGGCATCACGGCGAACGGGAAGACGCTCGCACAGGGCTCCGACTACACCGTGTCCGGCTCGACCGTCACGCTCAGCACCGCGTACCTCGCGACGCTGCCGGTCGGCGCCGCCACGCTGAACGTCGGCTTCCGCGGGGACTACCTGGACGATGTCCACTCCACGAAGGACACGGGCGCCTCGGTCTCGTACGCCTTCTCGGGAACGGGCGTCGGCTGGCTGGCCCCCACCGGCCCCGACCAGGGCATGGTCGACGTGTACATCGACGGCAAGCTGGTCAAGCGCGTCGACACGCACAGCGACACCCGCCGCACCCAGCAGAAGGTGTTCAGCACGTCCGGCCTCCGGAACGGTAAGCACACCATCATGCTGGTCAAGGAGTCGGGCGATCTGATGCGCACCGACGCCGTGCGATACACCGGCCGCTGATACCGAGGGTGGGCCGGGCGCGCCGCCTGGCCCACCCCATCCCTTTCTTTCGTATTTCCTCAGGAGCGATGCGATGACGATCACCCACCCCGGCACCGAGTTCCCCGCGCTCCTCGGCCGCGAGCCGCTGCCGACACCGGACGACTACGACGACTTCTGGGCGGAGGCCCTGGACGAGGCCAGGTCCCACCCCCTCGACCTCCGGCGCGAGCGCATCGACACCGGCCTGTCCGCGATCGACGTCTTCGACGTGTCGTTCGCCGGGTGGGAGGGGAGGCGGGTGCACGGCTGGCTGCGCATCCCGCACCACCGCAGCGGTGCCGTGCCCGCCGTGGTGCACGCCAACGGCTACGGCGCGGGGCGGCTGTCGCCGATCGACGACCTCACCTGGGCGGCCGCCGGGTTCGCCCAGCTGCTCGTCGGCACCCACGGGCAGGAGGGAGGGAGCACCGGCCACCTCCTGCAGGGCATCGACGACCCGCGGCGCTCCTACTACCGCGGCGTCTTCGTCGACGCGGCGCGTGCCGTGGATGCGCTGCGCTCCCTCGACGAGGTGGACGCGACCAGGGTCGCGGCGATCGGCAACAGCCAGGGCGGCGGCATCGCCCTGGGCGTCGGCGCACTCGTCCCCGACCTCGTGGCGGTGCTCGCCCAGGCTCCCTTCCTGACCGACGCGCCGGACGGCATCCGGCTGGCGGCGAACGGCCCGTGGCTGGAACTCCGCGACTACCTGACCGCGCATCCCGACCGCGCCACCGCGGTCGCGCGAACGCTCGCATACGTGGATGGCGTCACCTCGGCCAGGCACGCCGTCGCCCCCGGCTGGATCAGCGACGGCCTCGAAGACGACATCTGCCCGCCCGAGACCGCCCGCGCGGCGGCGGCCGCGTACGCCGCCCCCGTGACCGTCCGCGAGTGGCCGGGAGCGGGCCACGAGGCCGGCGGAGCAGCCGACCGGCAGGGCGCCATCGGCGTGCTGCGCGAGCGGTTCGGTCTCGATCTGCGACACGGAAAATTCTGACAGCCCTCATTCGGATCGACATTAATCAGCTGCTTGGCACTCTGCAAACAGCGGGCGCGTTGCGAGCGCGCGAGAAGCGTGCCGTCAGAAGAGATGGCACTAGTTGCCGCGCAGTTCTTAGCGCGTTTGCTTCGCCGGTCATACCATGTGACGCACAACCGTCTGATTGTCGCGCTTCGCGCCCGAGAGCCGCGCTCTCAAGCAACTCGTCCATCGATCGGTCGAGCAGCCGTTGCTTTCGCCTCTGGTCAATTCCGCGGGCGGCGAGGAGCCGGTCGAGCACCAGTGCGGGTCGAGAGTCGAGTTCGCTGAATTGCTTAGTGGCGAGATAAAGCTCGAGAAGCATTTGTTCGCGCGAACACGTTCATGAAGTCAGCGGCGTGCTCCCAGAAGAACGAGTGGGCCAGCCTGTTCCGGGTAGCGAGACCGGATTGGAGGTCGGAGATCAGTTCCGTCTCGAATATTGCGTCGTAGGCACGCTGCGTTGTGTGGGGGTCCTCGTTGTCTTTCGCGGTTGTGGCGACATTGACGAGGTCCTTTTCGAGTGTCTTTGCGGTTTGCACGGCGAGGCCGAACTGGGCGAATAGTTCGCGTACCTGGTAATTCTCATTGTCCAGGTCATCCTCGCGCACGATCCGTTCCGAGGGAGCACTGCCCGGCTCAGCCATCATTGTCGTGTCCCAGGATCGTCGTGGCTATCTCGGATGATGAGGGCTTAGATGCCGCCTGACAGCCGTGCGTTGAAGTTGCGCACTGGCAGTGCCGCCCGGCTGTCAGCCCACATTTCTGGACATCCAAGGAGAGCAATCGCCGCCTCGGATTCTGGCTGCGCAAGTGCTGTCGCGAGAACTGCAGATGTCTCTTTCACATCACTATTTCCGAAATCTCCGTGCCAGCTTTTCCGGACTCTCACTGTGATGCCTTCGCCGAGGCCCCCACTGCCACGGCTTGCAGAGAGCGAGCTTCTGCTCACAGGCGGTTCATGCGACGTGAACTGGGGCTGGTCCAGCCCTCATTGTCTACGACATCGTGGTGTGGTTGGCACTATCGGAGGTTCCATGCCCATTCCAGTCGTACTCGATTCGTTCAGTTGGCCGTCGAAGACAGCCGCGGAGACCGCTTACCGGGCGATCCTTCGCGACTCGGGTTACGAGGTCGGGGACCGAATCGACGATCCCGTCCACGAACGGATGTTGCTAGAACTTCTCGAATGTCACCCGGAAGCAGGTGAGAAGACGGGGTCGGGGGTCGACTACTTCTACATTGGACGAACAGCCGACGGGAGCCACTCGTTCGCTGTGGCCGATGGCGCCATCGGCATCTGGATCCGCCGGGTCGACGGATCGCCGGAGGACTTCAGTTACCGCACCGCCATCCACTCGCACTCTCCCAAGTCCGACGCGAAGGAGGCGATGCGTGAACTCGTCGACGCGCGCCGACTGCAGTACCGCGACGAGCGGTTCGTGGACGGGCACCCGGTCCTCAGCGACCTGAGCGGGGACCCGTTCCCGTCACGCGACTCAGCTCAAGTGATCTACATTGACCCGACCTGGGCCCAGCTCACGTACGCCTTCGCGATGAGTGAGGGCGGCTGGGCCAAGATGCCGGTCCATTCCGGGCATGGCGCTATCCGTATCGGCAGCGGGTTGGAGGACGAAGCACAGGCCGATCGTTGGCTTGAGTTTCATGAAGTGCACGCGAAGTTTGGTCTAGCAACTGCGAGCGAGGCTGCCCGGCGGGCGCGCAGCGACGAGACAGCGTGGGCGCCGTGACCGACGAAGCTCAGGTAGGACGAGCCACGCGCTCGGCATACTATTGTGCGCGGCGTCGTCGCATGAAGTCGGCCGACCTGCCAGCAGCTGCTCTGACCGTCACGTCAGGGGTTGTTCTGTGACGACGAAATTGATCTGGCGAAGAAATGTCCGAACCGTCTGGCATCATCATCCAACGGACATGTCGTCTACGGTCTGGGGGAGGTCCGAATGAGCAGCATTGTCGGAGAGCATGCGCGGGTCACTGCGGCCTTCGAGGAGCCGACACTATCCCTGTTACGCGGACCTAACGCGCCAGCGAACGTGGCGATCCTCCGCACCGCGTTTCCGCAAGACCAGAAGACACAGCCCGCCGCCCGACTTCATCAATTCGTAGACTCGCTCATCCTTGAGCTTCGGGAGCGTGGGCTGCCGCACTTGCCGGAAGGTGATGGTCGGGACGTTTGCATGGTGTGGGTGCGCCGCCGTTGGCTGACCCGCGACGTTGACGGCACCACGTACACCCTCACCTCCCATGCAATGCAGGCGCTCGGACTCGTTCGAGACCTCACCCGGGACCGGGTGAACTTGTCGGAACACCGCATCAAGAACATTGTCGACACCGCGAACCGGTTGAGTGTTGCCGCGAACCCGGACGTGGAGGTACGAAAGGCACGAATCCGGGAACAGATCGTGGCGCAGGAAGCCGAACTTGAACGGCTCGAAGGAGGGGGAGAACTCGAACCGGTGTCGGCCGATTTCATCCTCGAAGGACTCGTCGAACTGCAAGACCTTGTCTCGGGGCTACCGATCGAGTTCGCCCGCGTGGGCGAGGTCATCGAAGCCCTACAAGAGCAGTTACGAGCCGATTTTCGTGCCGACGCTCGTCCCGCCGGCGAGATCGTGGCCGACTTCCTCGTCCGTGCGGACGACCTCACCACTGCGACGCCGGAGGGCCGAGCGTTCGAAGGGGCGTTCAATCTTCTCGACGACGACGCGCTCCTCGACCAGCTCCGCCGCGACATAACTTCCCTCGTTGACCATCCCGACATCGCGGCCGTTCTGAACCCCGCAGAGAAAAAGGCGATGGTCGGGATCGTGCGCATCGTCCGAGATGGCGCGCGGGAGACGATGACGAAGATCGTTGACACGGTCGAAACCCTTAACGCGTTCATCCGATCGCGGAATGTCGCGGAAGATAGGGAACTCGACCGGCTGTTGATGCAGCTCGAGGACGCGCTAGGCACGTGGATGAAGGAAGCGGGCCCGCGCATAGAGGTGCCCGCCGCTCGCCTCCCCGACAGTGCAGAGATCGCGTACATGCGGGAGAAGTTCTATGATCCAGCTTCCGATGTCCCACTTGAACCGCTGGACGATTCTGAATGGGAGCGGCCGGAACCGGTGAGCATTGACGATCTACGCCGACACGGTGGCCCGCACCTAGATGTGCTCCGCGCCGCTCTGGATAACGCGGGAGTCGGTGAATGGACTATCGCGACACATGTCTTCCCGAACCTTCCTGAGGAGATGCGCCGGCCTGTCGATGCGCTCGGGGTGCTCCACCTGATCGCCGACCGGGACGACCTGGTGCGCACAGGTCGTACAGAGGAATACGCCACGCGTCGTCCCGATGGCAGCGAACAGGTCCTGGTGATGCCGGAGGTCGCCCCGAGCCGGATGGGAGAAGACCGCGATGACAACAGCTGACTTCGAGGCGGTTTCAGACTTCGTAGCGGACGACGACGAGCCCAGCGACCGCACGTCTCTGGAACTGCTCGATGAAGAACCGGAGCACGAAGACGCGAATCCGACCGTCGTGGAATTCGACGGCGACACCGGAACGCTTCACGCTGACGCCCGGGCCGCACTTGTCGCGCTACTCAGCAACCGATTCATCGCTGCGTCGACTCACAAGAAGGAATGGAAGGGACTGCTCGCACACCTTTACGACATCCGGTCCCGGCTCAACGACATGTACCTTGATCTCGAATACGACGCTCGGTACGAGGTGGCATTCAAGGTTCAGGTTCGCAATACCGATTCGACTCGGACGTTCCCCTACCTGCTGCGGTCCATGACCTGGACGCGTGAACAGACCGTCGTGCTAGTCCACCTGTGCAGGGTTCACCGGAACCAGACAATGGCGGGCGTTTCCCGCGTCGTCGTAGCAGCCGCCGACATTCAGGCGTTCGCCGCGTCGGTCCGTCCAAAGACCGCTACCGACCATCACATGGACGCGGGTCGAGTTGAGCGTGCGATCACAACGATCGCGACGGCAGGGCTCCTTGAACCGACGAAAGAGGAGGGCGTCTTCATCATTTCTCCCATCATCGAGCGACTAATGCCGGTCACCAAGCTCCGAGAACTGCTCTCTTTCCTGACATCCGAGGATTCGACTGATGACTGACCTCACCATCGCCGCTGATAAGTCGCATCCCCTCATTCCCGACACGCATTGGCGGATCGAACAGATTCAGGTTATCAACTGGGGCGGATTTCACCAGAAGACCACGAAGTTCGAGTTCCATCCCGACGCGACAATCGTGACCGGAGCGTCGGGGGTGGGGAAGTCCACCATCCTCGACGGGTACCTAGCTCTGATGATGCCTTCAGACGTCGCCTTCAACGGTGCGTCGAACGCGGCGGCGGGCGGCCGAGTGCGTGGATCCGACCAGCGGTCCCTGCGCACCTATTTGAAGGGAAAGACGGATGACACCGTCGAGGACGGCATCACTGTCGACAAGAGTCTCCGCGGGCAGGGGAAACCCACGTGGGGCGCGGTGTCGGCGACGTTCGTCGCCGACACCGGGAATCGGTTCACCGTCATCCGCGCCTACTTCGTCCCGGCGTCAGCGGCGCGCGACGGAGACATCCTGAAACGGATGATGACAATACCCGGAGCCTTTGACGTCGGAGAGCTATACGAGTTCGCCAGAGTTGGCTCCGAGTCGTATCCCGCGAAAGCGTTGAAGACGCGGTGGCCCGAGCTTCGCATTTACGGTTCGTACGACGAGTTCTCCCAATCGCTGTTCTCCCGATTGGGTATTGGACAGGGCGGGGACGGTGCGAAAGCGCTCGACCTTCTCGCCCGAATCCAGTCGGGCACGATGAGTCGGACCGTCGACGAGCTATACAAGAAGCTCGTCATCGAACTCCCGGAGACGTTCAAGGTTGCCGACGAGGCGATAGCGACGTTCGATGAGCTGGATGAGATGTATCGGAAAATGGAGGTCTCCCAGCAGCAAGCAGATCTCCTTGCCCCAATCGTTGAACTTCATGCGCAGATGATTGAGGCGCAGGACGCGATCGCGCAGGCGCGTGCGCTCGGCGCGGTCGACGCCGACGACACTCCGGCGGGCTTGTGGCGACTGCGCACTCACGCACGAATCCTGGGCGACGAAGACGACGAGCTCCGCGAGCAAGCAACCACGTTGGAAGCGCAGGTGCGAACTGCGGAGTCTGCGACCCGCGACGCCGAACAACTCCTTGATGTGGCGAAGGCAGAGTTCGACGCCGGTGGCGGCGACCGGGATAAGCAACTGACAGCCGAGATCGCGAACCACGAGCAGATCGCCGAATCCCGCCGTGGGTGGCGAGGCCGCCTGAGTGAGCAGCTCACCGTTTTGAATCGCACAGTTGACAGTGAGGACGATCTCCTTGCACTTCACTCCGACGCGCGCGGATACGCCAGTCAGATAGAAGAGCAGAAGTCGGCACTTGAAGCGCGGCGCGAGCAGATGACCCGGGCCGAGTATCCGATCGGCCAAGAACTCGACGACATCAAGGCCGAGCTGCGGTCACTCGAAGGGCGAACGGGGCGCGTTGACGCGTCCCTGGATGCCCGTCGTCGCGAGGCCGCCGAAGCGTCCGGTATCGACGTGGCCGACCTGCCCTTCGTCGCGGAGCTCATCGACGTGTCCGAAGGCGAGGAGAAATGGCGAACCGCGATCGAGACCGTCCTCTATGCAAGCGCGCGCACCCTCCTCGTACCCGATGAGCAGTTGGAGAGGTTCTCGCGCGCAATCGATCCGATCAAGTCATCCCTCCGCCTGACCTTCGAGGGAGTCGAGCGCAGAGACACGACGCCCGCCGCTCCGATGGATCCGCAACACATCGCGGGGAAACTCGACTTTAAGGAATCGCCCTACCAGGCGTGGGTTATCGAGCATTTGAATGATCAGTCGCGCAACGCCCTGTGCGTTCCAAATACTGATGGCCTCGACGGTGCTGGCCTCCGGGTGACAACTTCTGGACAAACCCGGAGGCGGCGTCGTGGCTCGCACGGCGGGAACACCAGCCGGCCGATCATCGGTTTCGACAATGCAGAGCTTAAGGAGACGCTGGAACGACAGCGGGACGACGCCCGCGCGCGACTGGACGTTTCAGCACAGGCGCGAATAAGAGTAGCTGCAGAGATCGCTGCGATCGACAAGCGACAGAGCGCCTACCTACGCACGCTCGAATTTGCATGGGCCGATGTGGACGTGGCCACGCCCGCGCGACAGGCGGCCGAGCTTCGCGGACTCCAGGAGAAACTACTCGCCAACGACGGCGCTCTGGCGTCGTTGAAGATGCAAGTGGAGAAGTTGTCCGGTGCAGCGAAGGCCGCGCAGCAGCATGAAGCCGGGCTCGTCATGAAACTCCGCACCGTCGGCGCGAAGCGGGCCGAGCTCGCGACAGCCATCGACAAGGTGAACGATGCGCTGTGGCCGCTCGAAGACGACGGGTCCGTCATCCTCGACGACGCTCTCGCGGCACGGCTTGACCGCGAGTGGACTCGGGTGCTCCGTGGGGAGCCGGCGAAGAGCGATCAATGGAAGCGTCTGCTGAGCGGACTCGCGAGTGCTCTGGCGGAGACGGTATCCCACGCCTTAGAGGCTGAGCGGTCCGCCGTCCAGCAGATCGAGAGGACGTTCCACACTTTCCAGGGTCAGTGGTTTGACCCGACCCGGGGCGAGACCGTCGCCGCATATCGGGAGTATCTGATGATCTTCGAGGAGATCACGCGGGTCGGGATCGATGAGCAGCGAGAGCAATGGCGGCGCAGCGCTCTGCAGTGGTCGGGAAAGGGCCTTCGGCTGCTGGGCAGCGCGATGAGCTCAGCCGTCGATGAAATCGGCTCGCGCCTCGATTCGGTCAACACAATTCTCGAACGGCTTCCGTTCGGACCAACCGACGGGCGCCTGAGGATCGAGCTTCGGCGGCTTGCTCCGCAGAAGGTAACCACGTTCCGCCGGGATCTGGAATTGTTTCGGAAGCTCGCGACGACCGGTACTTCCGATGAAGAGCTCGTGGTGAGATTCGCGCAGATGCGAGAGTTCATCGCTCGTATCCGTAGACGCGACGACCCAGCACTGACCCCAACGCAGCGCGAGATGGTTGCCCGCGAAGACATCCTCGACGTCCGTCGGCATGTGGAGATCACTGCCCGCGAGTTGATGCAGGACGGTGAACCGGCAGCCGAGTACTCGTCCCTGGCTGGGAAGAGCGGTGGCGAAATGCAGGAACTCGTCGCCTTCATCGTCGGTGCCGCCCTCCGGTTCCAGCTCGGAGACGAGCTTGGACAGCTGCCAAGGTTCGCGCCGGTCTTCCTCGACGAAGGGTTCATCAAAGCGGATTCAGAGTACGCCGGCCGTGCCGTAGAGGCATGGAAGGGTCTAGGTTTCCAGCTCATCGTCGGGGCGCCGTTGGATAAGTACACGGGCCTGGAACGCCACGTTGCTCAGACCATCGTCATCTCAAAGAACCGAGAAACGGGACATTCGTTCGTCGACCACGTCTACCACAAGGGGTTGGCGTGAAGACAATCGTGGACATTGAGCAGCGGATTCGCCAGCATGTCGAAGAACGATGGGCAGAGGACGTCGCTGCGGAGCTGACGGGCGCACAGACGTGGTGGCCACGTCGGTACTCACTTGGTCGCCCCGATGTGGCCTTTATCGAGGACAGGTACGACGACCTCATCGCCCTCATCGACCAATGGCGGAAATGGGCCTCCGCATACGGTGCGACGGTTATCGAATCCAACATCCGCGTTGATCGAACAACCTACCCTGTCCTCTCTCACGTCCTCATTCCCAGTCTGGACGTAGCCGCCCAGGTCGCCGGAGCGGAATGGGAGGTCATGCTGCGGCAGGCGCGGGAACACGCCGCACTCATCAACAAGCGGTTCCCGCACCGCGGCGACCGCGTCGGCAAGATCGTCGATGTGGTGGCGGATTGGACACCCGTTGATGTCGAGTTGCTCACTCGAGCAGCGTCCTGGTTCGAAAAGAACCCCAATTCAAGACTCAGCCCGAGACAGGTGCCGCTGGAAGGCTTCCATTCGAAATGGCTGGAATCCCGGCGCAATGCAGTCGCACGCCTCGCGGGCCTGGACGACCTGGGGCTCTTGCCTCCGCACCCTTCCCGCATCCACTTCACCTACCTCGACCCAGCGCATCTTATGGCAGGGGGCAGGCGGCACGACTCCGCAACAGTAGGAGACCGCTTCTTCCCGGCGTACATCCCGGACCTGGTCATCATCAGCGAGAACAAGGACACCGCCGTCCATTTTCCCGAGGTTGACCATGCCATCGCTGTTGAAGGAGCAGGGTCTGGGGCCTCCGCGTTCGCGGCATTCGAATGGCTCCGCACCGCGCGCCTGGTCGTCTACTGGGGCGACATGGACGCGGACGGCCTCCGTATCCTCGCCCAATTCCGCACCGCCGGGATACCCGTGCAGTCGCTATTCATGGACCTCCCCACGTTCGAGCGCTGGGAGAAATACGGGACAAACACGGACAAGCGAGGTAACCCGATTATTGCGGATGACAGCCCGGCACCACGGAATCTCGAAGGCCATGAGCGCGCCCTGTACGAGCTTCTCACCGGCGTACGCGGTCCGAAGTATCGCCGCGTGGAGCAAGAAAGGATCCCGACGGGCGAGGCGCGCGCGGCGGTTCTTCAGATGCAAGCGGCAACCGCAGCATCTCGAGAGGTTCCTCAGCTCCTCTAATCTCGTCTGTAAGCGGAGTTCTTATTCGCTGTTTGTGAGAATTCTTGTTCGTCGTTTGCGGAGAATTCTTGTTGCGCATTTAGCGAGCCCTTTCGGTTTCCGCGTTGTGCGGCAGTTTCCGCAGCCTGTAGTTGGCTGCCAATTTCTGCTTCTATTTTTCCAGTACTACAAACAACGCCGATTATGATTTAGCGGTTGGCCAGGAATTTCATTTTGCCGCATGTGTCAATATTGCTACACTGAGAAATGCATCAATATTGTTGCATTGACCGATGTGGCAATATTGTTGCATTTGAGGCGGGGGATCGCCGCCGAACCTGCTAAAACCACCCCGTGACTGCAGAGAGGAGATTCAGATGCCCACGGTTCCTATCCGTAACTTTCGTGACCTGGCCGCGGTGATCAAAGCCACCCGCGAACAGCGAGGTGTGCGCCAAGAAGATCTCGCGAATGATCTCGGCATGTCGCGCGTGGCTCTGTACCGCATCGAAAGTGGAACGGCGCCACTTGTCGTCAGCAGACTCTTTCGTATCCTTCGCAAGCTCGGGATTACCCTCACTGTCACTTACACGGTCCAGCAGAAGGATGCCTCACGTGACTGATCAGCTTGAGGTGTACCTACATGATCAACGCGTCGGGGCCGTCACTCGCGGCCCTGCGCGGAGCCCGGAGCTCGTCAAGCTTTCGTTCGATCCGGACTACGAGCCTGGGCGCGTCAGGCTAACCGAGAGCTTCACCGTCCTACCCGGATACTCGCCTGACGGCACCCTCGCATCAAACTTCTTGGGCGGCTACACCCCCGAAGGGCAGCAACGAATCGCAATGGCGGACGATCGTAATTTCGCTCCGGACGACCTCTTCGGCTTTCTGAAAGCGTTCGGCGGTTCGATCGCAGGGTCGTTGACGTTCCGGGTTCGGGGTGTCGACGTCGCGCAGCGTCCACGCTACGAAGAGTTGCAGCCAGCCGCGGTGGCTCGACTGCTCCGAGACGCGGTCCGGAAGCACGACCTCGCGGTCCGCGATGATAGCCGATCCATGATTCAGGGGTTTCAACCGAAACTGCTTCTGGCGAACTTTGGGAACGGGTGGATGCAGCCACATGGGAGGGCTCATTCAACACACATCCTCAAGCCGCGCCTTGCATCACGGCCTGAGAAGATCTACGACGAGTACTACAGCCATGAACTAACCAGAGCGATGGGTCTATCGCGATTTCATTCTGAGCTCCAAAGTGTGGGATCTACTCATTTCCTCGCCATCACGCGATTCGACCGCCAGGTTGTGGGCAACTCTGTCAGAACAATCCATCAGGAAGACGCGGCACAGGCGCTTGGACTGAATTGGGTTGACGACGAAGCGAAATTCCAAGACCGATTCAGACTTCGCCGGCGCGACCGACCAAGCGCACGGTCGATCGGGGAGCTGTTCGCAAACCTGGCAGACAATGCTCTTGAGACATGGGTGAAGCAGCTCACATTTCGTGTGCTCGTCGGGGACAACGACGGGCATGCGAAGAATGTGGGCGTTCTCCACCTGCCAGGAACGGACACGATCACCGAACTCTACGACGCGCTTCCCAACCTCTATCAAGAGGGTCGCGTCGATTGGAACATGGCCTTAGCGATCGATGGTCAGATTGACCACCGTCATGTCAGCGTCGAGCGGATCATCAACGAAGTCGACTCTTGGGGGAGCGAACTCACAATCGCCCAGATCGAAGAGATCATCTCGCAGACGCTCGACTCATTCGCCAAAGCCCTCGATACGGTTCCAACGCCGGACGGGATGTCTCCCGGGCTCGTCGAGGGACTGACATGGTTCCTTGACCGCTTGAGCGGTGGGCACGAAATCAGCGAACGTCGAAGGCCTTGAGGCTGGGTGTGTCTAGGCCTTTAGCGGCATTATCGAGTGACCCGCCGTTCGGCGACGACCGGCGCGTGACCGTCACAGGCCGAGGCCGACGAGATTCTCGTTCGACCCTTGCTGCATACATCGGGAGTTGAAGCGCCGACAGTAGCGGAAGACGTTTACAACAACACGATTGGCACGATTGGCACGATTGGCACGATTGGCACGATCGGCACGACTGGCGCCGCTGGGGTGATCGCGGCTCTTCTGCTGGGACCTGGCTGACCGACTCAGCCTTTAGGGATCTCAAGGACCGTGACAAGCGCGGCTGTCTCGGTTGAATAGCCGCGGACAATATCAGAGCCAGAGAGAGGAGTCGCATTCGAACGACGCTGCCCGCTCGGCTGCGAACCCAGTGTCATCCAGGTGCGTGACGGCAACAACTGGGTGATCGCATGGAGAGAATCTCACAGTGGTGAGTGGGATCTCATTCTCCGTGCGAGCCGTCAATGTCGGTGGTTCCGCGTAAATTCAGGGGTGAGCCAAAAAAGTTTGAAAACACTACATGTAGTGGAATGACAATCGTGTCATTCGGGTTATATAGTGGGTGAACACCGCAAGACGCGGAGCACAACGAGACTTCTAGGGGAGGCCATCATGGACTACGAAAGCGACAGTGTTGGCGGCTACTCGGTTCCCGTCGACCCCATGGATCTGCTGCAGTGCGACAGCTGCCAGTAGGCAGCAGCACCAGCACGAGAACCCTGACGGCTTCGGCCGCCGGGGTTCTTCTTTTGTCTGCGCGGCTTTATCGGCGCCTTTCGCCCGCGCCGTTTTTCCTGCGCGGCGGGGGCCACGCCTCTTTTCCTGCGCGGCGGGGGCCGCGCGCCGCTTCCGTAGAATGGGCGGGTGGCAGTGAACCCAGAGTTGCAGGGGCGGACGTTCGCCCCGACCAGTCCTTATCTTGTCGGGCGCGAGAAGATCCGCGAGTTCGCGCGGGCCGTCCTCGCCACCAACCCGATCAACGTCGACGTGGAGGCCGCGCGCGCCGCCGGTCACGCCGACCTGGTCGCGCCGCCGACGTTCCCGGTGGTCGTGCAGGAGCAGACCCTCGCCCAACTACTGGCCGAGCCGGATGCCGGCATCGACTTCAGCAGGGTCGTCCACGGGGACCAGCGGTTCAGCTACACGCGCGCGGTCGTCGCCGGTGACGAGCTCACCGCGACGCTGACGGTCACGAGCGTCAAGTCGCTCGGCGCGCACTCGATGGTCACGGCGGAGTCCGTCATCGTCGACGCGTCCGGCGAGCACGTCGTCACCGCCGTATCCACCCTGGTCGTTCGAGGAGACGAGTGATGCCCGAGTTCGACACCCTCTCCGTCGGTGACGTCGTCGCCGAGCAGAGCTACCACCTGACGCGCGACAACCTCGTGCGCTACGCGGGCGCGTCCGGCGACTTCAACCCCATCCACTACCGCGCCGACATCGCCACCTCGGTGGGCCTTCCTGGCGTCATCGCGCACGGGATGCTCACCATGGGCCTCGCGGTGCAGCCCGTCGTCGACTGGGCGGGCGACCCCGCCAGCGTCGCCGACTACCAGGTGCGGTTCACCCGGCCCGTGGTCGTCGACCCTGCCGACGGCGCCGACGTCTCGGTCGTGGCCAAAGTGGGACAGCTGGATGCGGAGTCGCGGGCCGCCCGCATCGACCTCACCGTGACCTTCGACGGCAGCACCGTGCTCGGCAAGGCGCAGGTCCGCGTCACGTTCGCCTGATGTCAGACCAGACCCCCGCCCTCTCCACGCTCACCACCCTGCAGGTGGGAGGCGTGCCGGAACGCCTGCTCGAACCGTCCACCCGCGACGAGCTGGTCGCGACCGCGCTCGACGTGTGGCGTGACGGCGACGAGTGGGCGCTCCTCGGCGGCGGCTCCAACACGGTCGCCAGCGACGACGGGTTCGACGGGACGATCATCCACGTCGTCACCCGCGGCATCGACCGCCTCGATGCCCCGGCCGGACGCATCCGGTTGCGGGTGCAGGCGGGGGAGCCATGGGATGCGCTGGTCGCCCACACGGTCAGGAACGGCTGGTCGGGCATCGAAGCCCTCTCTGGCATCCCCGGCTCGACGGGAGCAGCGCCCGTGCAGAACATCGGCGCGTACGGCCAGGAGCTGGAGTCTGCGCTCGTCGGCATCGAGTTCCTCGACGAGAGCACCGGCGAGCTGCGCACCATGACCAGCTCCGACCTGCGCCTCGGCTACCGCACCTCCGTGCTGAAGCAGGGGATGCGCGGGGTGGTGCTGTCCGTGGACCTCGAGCTGGAGGACGGCAACCAGCCCGGCGGCTTCGGAGCGCCGATGAGCGCCCCGATCGCGTACGCGCAGCTGGCGGACACCCTCGGCGTCGCCCTCGGCTCCCGGGTGCCGGTCGCCGAGCTGCGCCGCGCCGTGCTCGCCCTGCGCGCATCCAAGGGCATGGTGCTCGACCCGGCCGACCAGGACTCGGTCAGCGCCGGCTCGTTCTTCACCAACCCGATCGTCTCCGAGAACTTCGCCCGCTCGCTTCCGGCCACGGCACCGCGCTGGCCGGTGACGCCTCCGGAGCCCGATCGCGTGCTCGGCCTGGCAGCGCCCGACCAGGAGGGCGGCGGCGTGTGGCCCGGCGACATCCCGGGCCTGGCAGGCGGCCCGTACGTGGTGAAGCTGAGCGCCGCGTGGCTGATCGAGCAGTCCGGCATCCGCCGCGGCTTCTCGCTCCCCGGCTCCCGGGCGGCGATCTCCGACAAGCACACCCTGGCCATCACCAACCGCGGGGGAGCGACGGCCGCCGACGTGACCCAGCTGGCGTCGTACGTCCAGGCCCGCGTGCAGTCCGAGTTCGGCGTCATCCTGCATCCGGAGCCCGTGCTGCTCGGCGTCTCGCTCTGATCCCGGCGACGGCGGCGACCGGCTTCACCAGGGCGATCTCGCCGAACCGGTAATCCTCCGCCCGGCGCAGCCTCGCGGCCAGGTCGGGACGCAGCGCGCGCAGGTAGTTCCGCCCCTTCTCGGCGTGCAACGAGTTGGACACGATGGCGATGGAGTCCGCGTCCTCGATCAGAGGGATCGCGTTGCGGATGTTCTCCCAGGTGGTCGTGCTCTCCGTGTCGAGCAGGATCGCGCCCGTGTATCGGCGACTCTCGCGGGCGTAGCGCGCCATCAGTACGGCCTCGGGGACCTCGCCGCCCACGGCACCGCCGCACAGCACGAGCACGCTCCGCTGCGCCCGCGGATCGAGCGACCGCAACCCGGCGCGCACCCTGTAGCGATTCACGGCGTTGGCGCGGCGCCCCCGGTTCCGGAAGCCGAGGACGACGACCGCCTGCAACCGCGGAACCCGCCCGCCTGGCCGGGCGACCCCGCGCCGCGACGCCCGCCAGTGCAGCAGCTCCGCCCACGCGAGGACACCGGCCACGCCGGCCACGCCGACCGCCAGGGCACCCACCACCCGGCCCGCGCGCATCACGCGCGCAGCGCGGCCGCGAACGGCAGCACGGCAGACGCGCCCGCCTGCCGCAGCGTGCGCCCGGCCACCGTGATCGTCCAGCGGCTGTCGACCAGGTCGTCCACGAGCAGCACCGGCACGCCCTGGGGCAGGTCCAACGCGTCGGCGGAGAAGCGGTTCCACACCGACGACAGACGGAACGCGCTGTTTCCTCCGGCCTCGCCGGACGGACCGCCGTCGACCAGGTCGAGCGTGCCGGCGAACGGGAGCCGCCCGGCGTCGGCGAAGCCACGCGCCAGCGACTGCACGAATTGCGGACGGCGGCGAGACGGCATCGCCACCACCGCGGCCGGGCGCTCCGCCCAGTTCCAGTCGGCCAGCACCCGGATGCACGCGGCCAGCAGCGCGGGAGGGCACGGCTGGTCGACGGCTCCCGCCCCGAGCAGTTCGCGCAATGGGCCGCCCCAGCCGAGGTCGGTGAGCCGGGCGAGCGCCCTCCCCGGCTCCAGCTGCTCGTCCTGGCCGAGCTTGCCCTTCACCGGCACGCCCAGCCGGTCAGCACCCGTCGGCCACAGCTTGCGCGGTTCGATCTCGACCCCGACCCTGTCGAGAGCGGACGCCACCGACGAGCTCGCCGAGTCGTCGATCGCGGCCGGATACCAGGCGCCCGCGCAGTTGTCGCAGCGACCGCAGGGCTGAGCATCCGGGTCGTCGAGCGCGCGCTGGAGGAACATCATGCGGCACTCGCCGGTGGACTCGTAATCGAGCATCGACTGCTGCTCCGCGGTGCGCGCGGCGGCGATCCGCTCGTACCGCTCCCGGTCGTATGTCCACGGCGTGCCCGTGCTGATCCAGCCCTTCGCGACGCGCTTGACGGCCCCATCCACGTCGAGCACCTTCAGGAGCAGTTCGAGCGTGGACGGCTTGAGGTCGACCTGGCTCTCCAGTGCGCGGGTCGACTGCGGCTCGGAGTGCAGCGCGCCGAGCACGGCGTCCGCCTTCGCCTCCGACGGCATGGATGCGGTGGCGAAGTAGTCCCAGATCGCCCTGTCCTCCTGCCCGGGCAGGAGCAGCACGTCGGCGTTCTCCGTGGCACGCCCGGCGCGGCCGACCTGCTGGTAGTAGGCGACGGGCGAGGACGGAGCGCCGAGGTGCACGACGAAGCCGAGGTCGGGTTTGTCGAACCCCATGCCGAGTGCGCTCGTGGCGACCAGCGCCTTCACCTCGTTCCGCTTCAGCCGCCCTTCCAGGTCTTCGCGCTCCGCCGTATCGGTCTGGCCGGTGTACGCGTACGTCTCGTGCCCGGCCTGCCGCAGCAGGCGAGCGGTGTCCTCCGCAGCGGACACCGTGAGGGCGTAGACGATGCCGCTGCCCGGCAGCCGTTCCAGGTTGCTGACCAGCCACGCGAGCCGGGCGCCGGCATCCGGCAGCGTGAGCACGCCGAGGCGCAGCGAGCGCCTGGCCAGCGGTCCGCGGATGGTGAGGACGTCTTCGTGACTGCCCGTGCCCATCTGCTCCGCCACGTCGGCCACCACGCGTTCGTTGGCGGTGGCCGTGGTGGCGAGCACGGGCACGCCGTCCGGCATCGTGGCGATGAGGTCGCGCAGCCGTCGGTAGTCCGGCCGGAAGTCGTGGCCCCAGTCGGAGATGCAGTGGGCCTCGTCGATCACCAGCAGGCCGCTGCGGGCGATGAGGTCTGGCAGGAACTCGTCGCGGAACTGCGGGTTGTTGAGCCGCTCGGGGGAGACGAGCAGCGCATCCACTGTGTCGTCGCGGAGGCGCTGAGAGACGTCGTCCCACTCGTGGCGGTTGGCGGAGTTGAGGGTGACAGCCCTCACCCCCGCGCGTTCGGCCGCCGCCACCTGATCGCGCATGAGAGCGAGCAGCGGGGACACCAGGATGGTGGGGCCGGCGCCGCGGGAGCGCAGCACCATGGTGGCGACGAAGTACACCGCCGACTTGCCCCAGCCCGTCCGTTGCACCACCAGGGCACGCCTGCGGTCGTCGACGAGCGCGGAGATCGCCTCGAACTGCCCGTCGTGGAAGTCGGCCTGCGGATCGCCGACCAGGGCGCGGAGGGTGTCGACGGCCTGATCTCGTGTGGTGCTGGTGGTGCTCATGGACTCATCGTTCCAGAGAGCACCGACGCCGAGGCCCACGGGGCTCAGATCGGTGGAGAACTCGCGGGTGTGGAAAACGCGCGCGTCGCGCTCGTCAGGCCCCGTCCTTCCTGATCCAGCGGAACGTCAGCCGGCACGCCAGCAGCCCGGCGACCAGCCAGACCAGCAGCACGACGGCCATCCACCCCAGCTGCCAGCTGCCGCTCGGCTCCTGCGACTCGAACGATGCGGGCAGGAACACACTGCGCATCCCTTGCGCGATCCACTTCAGCGGGAAGATGCTCGCGATGTTGCGCAGCCACTCCGGCAGCAGGTTGAACGCCAGGTACACGCCGGAGATGAACTGCAGCACGAGCACGATCGGGATGATCACAGCCGTCGCGCTCTTGCCGGTTCGCGGCACGGCGGACAGCGCGATCCCGAGCACGGCCGACGTCACGATGCCCAGCGCGTAGATCCACGCGAACCGCAGCCACAGCTCCGGCTCCGTCGGCAGTTCGACGCCGAACAGCACCCTCGCCATCACCAGCAGCAGCGCGATCTGCAGGATGCTCGTGACGATCACCTGCCCCATCTTTCCGATGAAGTACGAGACGACGGGCAGCGGGGTGCCGCCGAGGCGTTTCAGGGTGCCGTCGCTCTTCTCCACGGCGATGTCGACGGCGAGGTTCTGCACGCCGCTCAGCAGGATGCCCGCCGCAATCATGCCGGGCAGGTAGTAGGCGGCCTGGCTGATGCCGCCGGAGCCGTCCGGAGCCTCTCCCACCTTGCCGAGGCCCTGGAACGCGACGGAGAAGATCCCGAGCATGACCACGGGGAAGAGGAAGGTGAAGAAGATGGTGTCGGCCTGGCGGAAATAGGTGACCACCTCGTACCGGATGCGGACGACGCCGAGCGGAAGCGTCCTCATGCGGCAGACTCCGACCCGGCAGAAGCAGACCCGGCAGCACTGGACGCCGCCGACTCCGCCGCCTGCACCAACCCCAGATACACGTCCTCCAGGCTCGGCCGGATCACCTCGAGGTCGCGCGGTTCGCCGCCCACCTCGGCGGTCAGCCGGGCGACAACCGCCGCCGGCGCGTCCGTGCGCTCTTCGCGCAGCCGCCCGTCCGCATCCCGCCACCGCACGATCGGGATGCGCGCCGCCCGGTCTCCGATGGTGTCGACCGCGCCGATGTCGATCAGTTCGCCGCGCGCGATCACCGCGACCCTGTCGCTCAGCTGCGCGGCCTCGTCGAGGTAGTGGGTGGTGAGCAGGATCGTCGTCCCTTCGCGTTTGAGGTCGCGGATCAGCTGCCAGAACTCGCGCCGCGCCTCCGGGTCGAACCCGGTGGTCGGCTCGTCCAGGGACAGCAGCTCCGGCCGCCCGATCACGCCGAGCGCCACATCCAGTCGTCGTCGCTGACCGCCCGACAGGTTCCGGATGCGCACCTTCGCCTTCTCCGCGAGCCCCACGGCTGCGATCAGCTCGTCCACATCCCGCCTGGCCGGGTAGAAGCGGGAGAAGTGCGCCACCTGCTCGCGCACCGTCACATCGGCGGCCTCCCCGCCGGACTGCAGGACGATCCCGAGTCGCGCCTTCCACTCCGACCCTCCGCGGTGCGGGTCGACGCCGAGCACGCTCACGTCGCCCGAGCTGCGATCCCGGTAGCCCTCCAGGATTTCGATGGTGGTGCTCTTGCCCGCCCCATTGGGACCGAGCAGGGCGAAGGTCTCGCCCTGCTCGATGTCGAAGCTGACCCCTCGGACGGCCTCGAACGGCCCGTACGACTTCCGCAGGTCACGGACGACGACGGCTGGACCTCCGGGGGGACGAGCGCTCATCCACCCATCATGCCCGGCGGCGGCGCTGAGCGCTCCTCACTCCGCCGAGAACGGCGAGCACCACGATGATCCCGCCGGCGACCGCGAGGCCGAGAGCCCACGCGCTCGCCGGGGTGAGCGACGCGAACCACACCTGCGCGGCGATCAGCCGGTCGCGGGCGGAGAGCACGGCGAGGGTGCCGCCGGCGAAGGCGATGAGTATGACCCCCCAGACCACCCCGCCCCAGCGGATCTGTGCCGAGCCACGGGATGCGGTGGGCTGCTGCTGCGCGCCCCACCCCGGCTCCTGGCCGAAGACGACTGTCGGGGTGCTGTCTGCGTTGGTGCCCGCTGTGTTGCCGGTCTCGCTCATCGTGCGACCTCCTCGGTGCTCTGCTGGACGACCACCTGGTCGAACTGCTGGACGCGGATGATCGCGTCCGCCTTCTTCGACGGCCCGACCATGAGGTCCACGGTGCAGAGACGGTCGTCGTCTGATGTCGTGCAGGTGTGCTCGGTGCGGCCTCCGTCGGCGTCGCCCACCGAGATCCCCTGGCCGCGTGTGGTCGCGACGATCGAGACCGTCTTGTCCGCACCGAGGAGGAGGGTGGTGGTGCCGCCGCCCTTGACGAAGTCGACCACCGGAGTGCCGCGGTGCGATTCGAGAGCATCCTCGAAGACGATCGTCGTGTCACCGAACGGCTGAGCGTACTGAGCGTTCCCCGTCGGTCGCAGCCAGGCTCCGTCGAAGACGATCTGACCGCTGCGCGGCACCCACGCCGTCACCAGTGTGACCACGGCGAGCAGGATGCCGAGGAAGATCAGGAACCCGCTGCGCCTCCTGGCCAACCCGGCGATCAGTGTCGCGACGCCGAAGACCAGCGTGGCAGCGGCGAGGGCGGCGGTCACGCCGTAACCGGTCAAGCCGGTGGTCGGCTCCCAGATGGCAGACACGATGGCGGCGGCCACGAGGGCGAGGCCGATCGTCGCCCAGCCGAACGCTGCACCGATCCGCGGGTTCGCCGCCCGGTACGCCCTGCGCTGCGCGGCCGCCTCCGCGGTCGCGACGGACGCCTGAGCCCGCATCTCCGCGGCGCGCTGACGCTTGACGGCGCGCATGTCCTCGTCGAGCCTGGCCTTCCACTGCGCGTGCTCGGCCTGCCAGCTGGCGTGCCTGGTGCGCCAGCCGTCCACGTCCTCCTGCGAGGCGCCGACGGTCGGTGCGGGCGGCTCGGTCGGCTCGGCGGTGACGTCGAGCAAGGGCTTGGTCGCGGAGGCGTCGGTCTCTGCGGCGTCGGCCGCGGAGTCGAGCGGAACGGTATCCGCCGCATCGGGTGTACCCAGCGCATCCGGTGTACCCGCCGCATCCGGTGCCGACGTGGTGGTGGAAGCGGCCCCCGCCGCGTCCGCCGACGTCTCCGGCCCCGAGGCGGTGCCTGCCGCATCGGCGGTCCACACGCCCGGCCCGGGCGCCCCCGCCGCACCGGCCACGCCGCCAGCCACGCCACCGGCAACGCCACCAGCAGCCGCAGCCCCCGACGGCGACGCCCCCGCGCCCGCACCACTCCCGGCCCCCGTGCCGGTCCCGCGGTTGGCGCTCCACGCATCCCGCCCCCAGTTGCCGCGCACCGCCCAGACGATCAGCCCGGCGATCAGCGCGAGCACGATCAGCGTCCAGACCACCCGCCCGATCACGTCGCCGATCGACGGCGACCCCCAGAACCCGCCGTCCGCCCACCAGATCCCCGGCGCCCACGGCAGCAGGGACAGCAGCGCGAGCACCCCGATGCCGACGATGGCCGGCTGGAAGTCGCCGTCGAACAGCCGCTGCAGGTGGATGCGGTTCTCCCTGTCCGGCAGGAGCGCCCACGCCGCTGCGTAGATCAGCAGCATCGGGGCGCCGAGGATCGCGGCGACGACGACGATGCCGCGCACGATCAGCGGGTCGATGCCGATGCGGTTGGCGACGCCGGCGCAGACGCCGCCGAGCCAGCCGTCCGTGCGCACGATGCCGAGGCCGCGCATCCAGGTGAAGAACGTGGTCCCGCGCCCGGAGAGGCCGCTGGTCGGGCCGCCGTACGGCGCACCGGGCGTGCCGGGTGGGGGAGGTGTGGTCGAGTCATGCTGTGACATGCTTCGATCCTGGCGTCGGCGGCGGGGTCGCCGGTATCGGGTATCACCCTGAGTCATCCCTGATTCGTCGCGGCCGGGGTGTCGGGGATGGGCCGAGTCTGCTTGGATTTCACCGTGACCGACACGTTCGCGCCTCGAAGCGCGCCAGCACGCCCTCCGCGGGTTCCGTTGGCGCGCCCGCGGACCTGCGAGCTGAGCGGGGTGAGCGTCGCGCTCGCCGATCACCTCGGCTGGTCGGTCACGATGGTGCGCTGGCTGTTCGTCGCCCTCGCGCTGATCGGCGGGGCAGGCGTCCTCCTCTATCTGTGGTTGTGGGCGCTCACGCCGCTGCGCCCGGCGACGCTGGCCGACCCGCAGGAACGCGTCGTGCGCCGCATCCCCGTCGCGTGGCTGCTGCTCGGGATGTCCGGGGTCGCCGGCATCTCGGCCGTCGCCCTGGCCTCGGCGGGCTCCTCCCCGTTCGGCCTGCTCGCGGCCATCGGCGCGAGCATCCTGCTGGCGGTCGCCTGTGTGGCCTGGGACCAGCTGGTCGACGTCGGTGATGTCGCCCGCACGCCGGCCACCTCCCGCACGCTGCGCATCGCGGCTGGCGCCTTCCTCGTGGTGATCGCCATCGCGCTGAGCTCGCTGGTCGACCAGGCGGGCACGGGCTGGCTGTGGCTCGGGATCATCGCCTCCACGTTCGCGGGCGCCGCCGTGCTCGTCGGCCCGTGGGCGCTGCGGCTGTGGCGCGAGCTGATCGCCGAGCGCACAGCGCGCATCAAGCAGGAGCAGCGTGCGGAGATCGCCGCGCACCTGCACGACTCCGTGCTGCAGACCCTCGCGCTCATCCAGAACAGGGCGGGAGCGTCGAGCGAGGTCGCCAGGATCGCCCGCGCCCAGGAGCGCGAACTGCGCGAGTGGCTCTATGCGGACGCCGCGGACGACCGGGATGCGCAGGTGCGCGACCTCGCCTCCGAGCTGCGGGCCACCGCTGCCGCCCTGGAGGTCGACCATCCGGTGCACATCGACGTCGTCGCCGTCGGAGGGCCCGTCGAGCACGCGCCCAACGAGCTCGCCGCCGCTGCCAGGGAGGCCATGCTCAACGCGGCCAGGCACGCGGGCGGCGACGTGTCCGTCTACGTGGAGAGCCGGGCGGGAGGGGTGGACGTGTTCATCAGGGACCGCGGCCCGGGGTTCGACGTGGATGCGCTGCCGGAGGGCAGGCTCGGCGTCCGCGAGTCCATCATCGGCCGGATGCGCAGGGCGGGCGGGCACGCGACCGTCACCTCCCGGGCCACCGGCACCGAAGTCCAGCTGAGCATCGAGTACGCGAACGAGGCACCATGACAGACCACACCGACCAGCCGGCATCCGCCGCCCCGAACCCGATCACCGTGGTGATCGTCGACGACCACTCGATCTTCCGCTCCGGCCTGCGCGCCGACCTCGACGACCGCCTCTCCGTGGTCGGCGAGGCTGCCGACGTGGATGCGGCGGTCGCCACGATCCTGGCCACGCGCCCCGCCGTCGTCCTCCTCGACGTGCACCTGCCCGGCGGGGCCGGCGGCGGGGGAGCAGAAGTGGTGCGCAGGACCATCGCGGAGTGTCCTGACACCCGATTCCTCGCGCTGAGCGTGTCCGACGCCGCGGAGGACGTGGTCGGCGTCATCAGGGCCGGTGCGCGCGGCTATCTCACCAAGGGAAGCTCGGGCGGCCAGGTGAGCGACGCGGTGGTCGGCGTCGCCAGCGGGGACGCGGTGTTCTCTCCCAGACTGGCCGGTTTCGTCCTCGACGCGTTCGGCGCTGCGGCGGGGGAGCAGGCGGAGTCGACGGATGAGCTCGACAGGCTCTCCGCCCGCGAGCGCGAGGTGATGCGGCTGATCGCCCGCGGTTACTCCTATAAGGAGGTCGCGGCCGACCTGTTCATCTCGATCAAGACCGTCGAGACGCACGTCTCCGCCGTGCTGCGCAAGCTGCAGCTGTCGTCCCGCCACGAGCTCACGGCCTGGGCGCTGGAGCGCAAGCTCCTCTAGCCTCCTCTAGCGCGAGACTCCACTATCTGTTGCGAATCGCCCGGGATCCGCGACAGTTACCGGCATCTCACGCATCCGGTGCGGCGAACAGGCGCTGGAGGCGACGCACGCCTTCGAGCAGTTCGTCGTCGCCGAGCGCGTACGAGAGCCGCAGGTAGCCGGACGGCCCGAACGCCTCTCCGGGAACCGTCGCGACCTCCGCCTGGTCCAGGATGAGGTCGGCCAGCTCCAGCGACGTTGTCGGCGTCACGCCGCCCCAGGTCCTGCCGAGCAGGCCGGACACATCCGGATAGACGTAGAACGCACCCTGCGGCGTCGGGGTGAGGATGCCGTCGATGGCGTTCAGTTCGGACACGATCGTGCGCCGCCGCCTGTCGAACGCGAGCCGCATCTGCTCCTCGGGCTCCTGCGTGCCGGTGAGGGCTTCGAGCGCAGCCCGCTGCGAGATGTTGGACACGTTGGACGACAGGTGCGACTGCAGGTTGGCCGCCGCGGCGATGATGTCGGAGGGGCCGACCATCCAGCCCACCCGCCAGCCGGTCATCGCGTACGTCTTGGCGACGCCGTTGACCAGGATGGTGCGGTCGGCCAGAGCGGGGACGGCGTCCACGATCGAGACGGCCTTCACGCCGTCGTACGTGAGGTTCTGGTAGATCTCGTCCGCGATCACGTAGAGGCCGTGCTCGTCCGCCCAGCGGCCGATCTCCTCGACCTGCTCCGGCGGGTAGACGGCGCCGGTCGGGTTCGACGGGGAGACGAACAGCAGCACCTTCGTGCGCTCGGTGCGTGCGGCTTCGAGCTGGTCGACGGTCACCAGGTAGCCCTGGTCCGCCCCGGCGAACACGTCCACCTGCACTCCGCCGGCCAGCTTGATCGCCTCGGGGTACGTGGTCCAGTACGGGGTGGGGACGAGCACCTCGTCTCCCGGATCGAGCAGGGTCGCGAACGCCTGGTAGACCGCCTGCTTGCCTCCGTTGGTGACCACGACACCGGATGCGGGCACATCGAGCCCGGAGTCCCTGCGCGTCTTCTGCGCGATCGCCTCGCGCAGCTCGGGGAGCCCGGCGGCCGGGGTGTACCGGTAGTTGCGCGGGTCATCGACGGCGGAGATGGCGGCGTCCACGATGTTCTGCGGGGTCACGAAGTCCGGCTCGCCCGCCGCATAGCTGATCACAGGCCTGCCCTGCGCTTTGAGGGCCTTGGCCTTCGCATCCACTTTGAGGGTGGCTGACTCGGCGATGGATGCGATGCGTGTCGAAATGCGCTGCTGTGCGGTCACGGGGCCCAACTTTACAGTCCGCTCCGGGTCACATACACTTGGTCGCGGTAGTTGAAATCTGCCAAGCTTTTTTGCGCCCTTTTTCGATTGAGGTCCGCCGGCGGAACTGCCTCGCTCGCAGAGAAATCTCCGAGTGTGATCGGCTAGCCTGGTCGGGAAGGTGTGCGCGGGAACGCTCAGCGATTTCGCTTTCATAGGGCGGTGGCTCAATTGGTAGAGCAGCGGTCTCCAAAACCGCAGGTTGCAGGTTCGAGTCCTGTCCGCCCTGCAAGTCGTCACTTCAGGTGACGACCCACGAAAGGTGTAACAAGGTGGCCCGAAAAGTTATCGACGAGCCGAGCGAGGAAATCGTCGCCAACGCGAAGAAGGACCGCGCCGCAAAGCGTGGACCCTTCGCACGGATCGCTCTGTTCATCCGCCAGGTCATCGGCGAACTGAAGAAGGTCGTCACCCCGACGCGCAAAGAACTGTTCAGCTACACCGGAGTTGTTCTCGTCTTCGTGGTGATCATGATGGCGCTCGTGTCCCTGCTCGACTGGGTCTTCGGGCTCGGCGTCGTCTGGGTCTTCGGAAACCCGTCCTGACCCAACGCCCGTGTCACGGCCCCAGCAGAGGGCGGATCGACCGGCTACCGACAGAAATGGAATGAATTCAGTGTCTGAGACAAATCGCGACGACGTGGACTGGGCGACCGCAGCCGAGCAGTCCTCCGAAGACGATGAGGCGCAGACCGGCAACGTTCTGGCCCGCGACGAGGAATCCGTCGACGCCGCAGAGCACGAAGCTCTGCACGTGGTCGCAGAAGACGGAACCGAGATCGACCTGGACGCCGTCCTCGACGCGATGGCGGAAGCCGTCGATCCCGAGGCCGACCGCGCCGTCGACGAGGCCCTCGAGGTCGACGACGAGCAGGAGGCGGAAGCCGCTCTCGAAGCCGTCGAAGACGAGGACGAGGCAGCGACCGACCCCTACGAGGAGTTCCGCGCCGAGCTGCGCAGCAAGATCGGCAAGTGGTACGTCATCCACTCGTACGCCGGGTTCGAGCGCCGCGTGAAGTCGAACATCGAGAACCGCATGGTCTCCATGAACATGGAGGACTTCATCTTCGAAGTCCAGGTTCCGATGGAAGACGTCGTCGAGATCAAGAACGGCCAGCGCAAGATGGTCAACCGCGTGCGCATCCCGGGCTACGTGCTCGTGCGCATGGACCTCAACGAGGACAGCTGGTCCGTCGTCCGGCACACGCCGGGCGTCACCGGCTTCGTCGGCAACGCGCACAACCCCACCCCCCTGCGCTTCGAAGAGGCCTTCTCGATGCTGAAGAGCCTCGTGCAGGTCGAAGCGGCTCCGGCCAAGGGTGCTGCGAAGGGCCAGAAGGCCGCGCAGCGCGTCATCCCCGCCGAGGTCGACTTCGAGATCGGCGAGACCATCACGATCAAGGAAGGCTCGTTCGCGGGCCTGCCGGGTTCGATCAGCGAGATCAAGCCGGAGAGCGGCAAGCTCACCGTCCTCGTCTCCCTGTTCGAGCGTGAGACCCCGGTCGAGCTCAGCTTCGACCAGGTCACCAAGCTCTAACGGAATAAGAGCGACCCACCCTCAGTTTTCTCAATCACCGGATCTCGGACAGGCCGAGAAACCGGGAGAGCCGTTCGGGATGAGATCCCGGATGCTCGAATACACAAAGAAGGAAGAAACATGGCACCGAAGAAAAAGGTCACTGGTCTGATCAAGCTTCAGATCAACGCCGGCGCCGCCAACCCCGCCCCGCCGATCGGTCCGGCGCTGGGTCAGCACGGCGTCAACATCATGGAGTTCTGCAAGGCGTACAACGCGGCGACAGAGTCGCAGCGCGGCAACGTCATCCCGGTGGAGATCACCGTCTACGAGGACCGTTCGTTCACGTTCGTCCTCAAGACGCCGCCGGCTGCCGAGCTCATCAAGAAGGCCGCAGGCGTCCCCAAGGGCTCCGGCGTCCCGCACACCACCAAGGTCGGCAAGCTGACCCAGGAGCAGGTGCGCGCGATCGCCGAGCAGAAGATGGTCGACCTGAACGCGAACGACATCGACGCAGCGTCGAAGATCATCGCAGGCACCGCCCGTTCGATGGGCATCACGGTCGAGGCGTAAGTCCTCGTCCTTCACAGACACATCCGTGGCAGAGCCGGCCAGGCTCGCACCACATTCTCGACAGGAGAAATCACATGGCACAGAAGTCAAAGGCCTACCGGGCCGCGGCCGAGAAGATCGAGGCCGGAAAGTTCTACACCCCCACTGAGGCTGTCACGCTCGCTCGCGAGACCGGCTCCAGCAACTTCAACTCGACCGTCGAGGTCGCGCTGAAGCTCGGCGTCGACCCCCGCAAGGCGGACCAGATGGTCCGCGGTACCGTCATTCTTCCTCACGGCACCGGCAAGACGGCTCGCGTCGTCGTGTTCGCGACGGGCCCGGCCGCTGAGGCTGCCATCGCAGCAGGCGCAGACGAGGTCGGCGGCGCCGAGCTCATCGAGAAGGTCGCCGGTGGATACACCGACTTCGACTCGGCTGTCTCCACCCCGGAGCTCATGGGCCAGGTCGGGCGTCTCGGCAAGGTGCTCGGCCCGCGTGGTCTGATGCCGAACCCGAAGACCGGCACCGTGACGCCGGATGTGGCCAAGGCCGTCTCCGACATCAAGGGCGGAAAGATCGAGTTCCGCGTCGACAAGCACGCCAACGTGCACTTCGTCGTCGGCAAGGCGGCCTTCACCGCCGAGCAGCTCGACGAGAACATCAAGGCCGCTCTCGAAGAGGTCATGCGTCTCAAGCCGTCCTCCTCGAAGGGCCGTTACGTTCAGAAGGGCGCTGTGTCGACCACGTTCGGCCCGGGCATCCCGCTGGACGTCAACGCCATCTAGGCAGCGACTGAATCGTTCGATCAGGCCGTCTCCGGTTTCCGGAGGCGGCCTTTTCGTCGTTTACGCGTGATCATCTTTCATCCGTGTAAAACTTTGCAACAGAACTGTCTACCCCTCTTGTGGCGGTAGAACCCATGGGTCTACTCTCGCGATTGGCGCGCGCCGCGCGCCGCTCACTGTCGAGTAAGGATCAACTTCATGACAACTCGCACCACCAGACGAGTCCTCCACAAAAGGGCCGTCGGAATCATCGCCACCGCGGCCGCCGCGGTGGCGTTGTCGATGGCGGGGACCGGAGCAGCGAATGCGGCCGACAGGGTCACTTTCGCCGACTCCGTACCGAGCTGGGCGACTGCAGCCAACGATGCAGGAGCCGCCCCGACGGACCAGACAGTGCAGGGCGAGATCTACCTCCCCCTGCGCGACCAGCGAGGCGCAGAGGCGCTCGCGAAGGCCGTCTCGAATCCGGTCAACCTGGGCTTCCGCAAGGCGCTCAGCCCGAGCCAGTGGATCAACCGGTTCTCGCCGACCCAGGCGGACACGGATGCTGTCGTCAGCTTCCTGAAGACGGCCGGCCTGTCGATCACCGCCGTTCCCGCCAGCCGCCAGTACGTGGTCTTCCGCGGCACGCCGGACCAGCTCGGTTCGATCTTCGGCACGTCGCTGCACTCGTTCGACTACGCGGGCAAGAAGCTCGTCGCGCCGACCAGTGCACCGTCGCTGCCCGCCGCGGTCGGCACGAAGGTGTCCGGCATCAGCATCGAGCAGTCGCGCACGCTGACCAAGCCGGACTCGATCAAGCAGGGCGACCTCGGCGCATCCGGCACTCCGCAGCTGAGCCGCAAGGCGGCAGCCGCCCCCGTCGTGGTGACCCCGTGCTCGCACTACACCGGTGAGCACGTCGTGACCGTTCCGCCGAGCTACAACGGCCAGACGCAGTACAGCACGTACAACTGCGGATACACTCCGGCGCAGCTCCGTTCGGCATACGGCCTCGACACGCTGAGCAAGCGCGGCGTGAACGGCTCGGGACAGACCGTCGCCATCATCGACGCGTACGCGAGCCCGTCCATCGTGAAGGACGTCAACTCGTACTCGCAGCAGTACGGCGAGCCCGGCCTCACCAACTCGAACTACCAGCAGCTGGTGCCGAAGCCGAGCGAGTTCACCGACCAGGAGCTGTGCCAGCAGCCGAGCGGATGGCAGGGCGAGCAGACGCTCGACGTCGAGTCCGTCCACGGCATCGCACCGGGCGCGCGCATCCTGTACGTGGGTGGCACGGACTGCAGCGGTGGCCTCGACGTCGCCATGTCGAAGATCCTCGACAGCAAGCTCGCCACGATCGTGAGCAACAGCTACGGCAACGTGGGTGAGGCTGTCCCCGCCGACGTGATCCAGGGCGAGGTCAACCTGCAGCTGCAGGCGGCGGGCGAGGGCATCGGCCTGTACTTCTCGAGCGGTGACAACGGCGACGAGGTCGCGAACCTCGGATACGCGTCGCCCGACTTCCCCGCATCCTCCCCGTGGGTGACCTCGGTGGGCGGGACGAGCCTCGGCATCGACAAGAACGGCAAGATCGCGTACGAGACAGGCTGGGGTGACACCGTCGACCAGATCGTCAAGAACGCGGACGGCTCGCTCGCATACGTGCAGCCCCTCCCGGGCACCCGGTTCGTCGGCGGTGCCGGCGGTGGCGTGAGCGCCGTGTTCGCGCAGCCCGACTACCAGAAGAACGCCGTGCCCGCCGCCCTGGCGAACGGGCACCGCGTCTCCCCGGATGTCGCTGCTCTCGCCGACCCGTACACCGGGTTCTCGATCGGCATCCGTCCGATCATCGACGACACGACCCTCGAGACGGGCGACTACGTGAACGAGACATACGGCGGAACCTCGCTGGCGTCTCCGATCGTGGCGGCTCAGATCGCGATCGTCCAGCAGGCGACGCACACGTCGATCGGGTTCGCGAACCCGACGCTGTACGGCATCAAGCGCATCCTGCCGAACGCGTTCCGCGACGTCGTGCCGCAGAACCCGACGCAGGCCGTTGCGTACACCAGCGCCACCAGCGGCAACAGCTACCTGGTGTCCTTCGATCAGGACACCACGCTGAAGACCGCGAAGGGCTACGACGACGTCACCGGCCTCGGCGGTGTGACGTTCAACCTGCTGTCCCTCGTCGCGGCGGGGCGCCACTAGCGCCCGCACCGCACGGAACGGCCGGTCGCCCCTTCTGGGGTGGCCGGCCGTTTCAGTAGAGTGGGGCGGGTGACCGTCACCATCCGCTCCGCAGGGGCACGGGATGCGCGGGGCCTCGCCTCCGTCGCCGCCGTGACCTTCCCGCTCGCCTGCCCTCCGCACACCACCGAGGAGGCGAAGGCGGCCTTCGTCGCCACCATGCTCTCCGAGGAGAAGTTCACGGAGTACCTCGCCGACGAGGCGCGCGTGCTGCTGGTGGCCGAGGAGGAGGACGCGGACGGCGGCGTCGAGGCCATCGGATACACGATGGTGAACCTGGGGGAGCCGACGGACTCCGACGTGAGCGCGGCCATCCGCATCCGGCCGTCCAGCGAGCTGAGCAAGTGCTATGTGCTGCCCGGCCACCACGGCGCAGGGGTGGCCGGTGGGCTCATGGAAGCGAGCCTCGCGGCGGCGGCGCAGGCCGGTGCATCCGGAATGTGGCTGGGCGTCAACGAGGAGAACGCGCGGGCGCAGAAGTTCTACGCCAAGCACGGGTTCGAGCGGGTCGGCTCCAAGCAGTTCCTGGTGGGCGACCGGCTGGAGGACGACTGGGTGATGGAGCGGCCGCTCTAGCAGGCCGGTTCGTCAGCCCTCGGCCACCTTGACCACGATCTTGCCGCGGGTGTGGCCGGATTCGATCGCTCGGTGGGCGTCGGCGATCTGGTCGAGCGCGAAGATCTTGTCGACGTGCACGCGGACGTTTCCCGACTCGAGCAGCCGGGCGATGACGGCGAGGGTGTTGCCGTCCGGTGCGACCTTGTAGTCGGTGCCCCTCACCCCGGCCGCCGCCGCCTCCTCCTCGAAGGTCGGCCAGCTGCCGGTGGGCGCGTTGACGATGAGGCCGCCGCGGCGCAGGACCGCCAGCGAGCGGCTGCCGGTGTCGTCGTGCACGTTCCCGACCAGGTCGATGACCACATCCATCTCGCCGGCGACGTCCTCGAACCGGGTGGTCTCGTAGTCGATGACGGAGGACGCCCCGAGCGAGCGCAGCCACGACGCGTTCGCACCGGATGCGGTGGCCGTGACCTGCGCGCCGAAGTACGACGCGAACTGCACGGCGAAATGACCGACGCCGCCGCTCCCCGCGTGGATGAGCATCCGCTGGCCCTCGTGCGCCTTCGCCACCTCGACCACCATGCCCCACGCCGTGAGTGCGGCCAGCGGGGCGCCGGCCGCCTCGATGTGCGACAGGGTCGACGGCTTCCGGACGACGCTGAGGCTCGGCACCGAGACGTACTCCGCGTATGTCCCACCGAACCGGGGGACCATCACCATCCCGAACACCTCGTCGCCGGGCTTGATGGGATGCGCGCGATACGGCGACTCGACGACCACACCGCTGAAGTCGTGTCCGAGCACGGCGGGCAGGTCCCGGATGGCGCCGAACACGCCGCGCCCGGCCCTGGTCTTGGCGTCGATCGGGTTCACGCTCGCGGCGACGACCTTGACCAGGAACTCCGCGTTCACCCTGTCGGGCGTCGCGGTCTCGCCGATCCGCAGCTCGTCAGCGTCGCCGGGCCTGGCGAGCAGTGCGGCCCGCATCGTCTTCTGCATTCGTCGTCCCCTCATCGGCTGCTCTTCAGTCAAGCCCGTCAATGATTCGCGGGTGTTTCGGCGGCGTCACCACGTATGAACAGTGCGTTTCGGATACCCCCAGGACGTTTCCAGGCGGCGTCTGGTTAGGATGCTCCTCGTGAGCAGACTGCTGCGTGTCGTGCGCCAACCGTTCGCGGCACCGCTGCTCGCGCGCGGCTGGCAGCGAGCGGTGCCCGTGCTGCTCGCGCTCGGCACCATCTCGGTGCTCGGCGGGCTCACCATCATCTGGGCGGCGCGGCTCACCGTGCCGTACCCGGTCTACGTCAGCGAGCTCGGCGCTCAGGGCGCGCCGACCGCTCAGCCGTTCGCCGTCGCGCTGCTGTGCATCGCGGCAGGCGGCTTCTCGATTGCGCTGGCGAGCGGGCACATCCGGTCGTCGGTGCGGCTGCTGAACCGGTGGGCGCCCGCCGTGACGCTCGGGTTCGCCGCGATCTGCTTCGTCGTGGCGTCGCAGATCACCTGCACGGCTGCGTGCCCCGTGCCGCTCGCCGATCCGCGGTCGACGGTGCAGGACCTCGTGCACACGGTGACGGCGGTGCTGGGCTTCGGGGCCGCCTGCTACGCGATGCTCCAGGTGGCGTTCGCCTCCACGGTGCCCAGGGTGGCGCGGTTCTCGCTGGTGAGTTGCTTCGCAGTGGCGGGCATCACCATCGTGGGCGGACTGCTCGCGATCGTGCACGTCGCCACGGATGTCGGAGCGTGGCTGGAGCTGATCGGGACGACGGTGGCCATCGCGTGGCTGGCGATCTACTCGCTGACGCTGGTGCGCGTTCCGGTGCTCGCGGAGTAGGCGGGCCGGCAGCTCAGGACGGCTGCGGGCTGGTCGCGCGGCGCAGGGCGTCGATGAGGTCGCCAGCCAAAGCGACGAGCTTCCTGATCTCGGCGTCGTCGCGGTCCACCCACCGGCATTCCGGTTCTTCGTGCAGCGGGACGAACCCGGAGTGCTGCTCCCAGACGAACAGGGTGCGCTCCGCGCCGAGCACGAATTGCTGCCACCAGATCTGCCGCAGGTAGTTGCGCGGGATGCTCCGGAACGGCTTGTTCGTCGTCTTGATCTCCGCGAGCTCGATGGTGCCGCTGGCCCGCACGGTCAGCCCATCCGGTGTCGCCAGGAAGCGGGGCTCTCGCTCGGAGTGGTAGAGCGCATCCGACGGGTGGATGCCGTGGGTGGCCGCCACCCAGGCGGCGATCTCGGGCTCGCGGGTGCGGCCGTGCTGCGTGTAGATGTTGCCCGAGAATCCGGTGCCGTGCAGCTTGTCGTACGCCGCGGACTGCACCGAGCGCGGCGTGGACAGCTTCGCCACGTCGGTCGCGGTGATCCCGCGGCTGCGGGCGCGCAGCCAGGCGACCCTGTCGCTGGAGTGGGCGACGACCCTGCTGAGGTGCCCGCGGTACACGCGGTCGGCATCCGGTGCTTCGAGCTGGAACTCGAGCTCCGCCTGCACTGCCTCCGCCTGAACGACCTCGGCCGGCCGCAGGTCGACGAGAGAGGCTGGACGGGTCAGGACAGGATCGAGCACCCGTCCATTCTCTCTCGCATCACGCCCCCGCGCTCGACCCCACGCCAGCGACGCCGAGCTGGCGGCGCGCCTCGTCGATGGTCTCCACGGTCTGTACCGCCTCGACCAGTGGATGCAGGGGAGAGTCGGTCAGCCCCTCCGTCACGTAGCGGGCGAGCGCAGCGGCCTCGTACGACATGCCCTGCCTGCCCGGCCGCCCGTAGGGGTCGTCCCAGCTGAGCACGTCGCCGCCCTGCACGAAGCGCAGGCCGCTCGCCGACCAGAACGGGCTGCCGGTCTCGACGCGCGCCTCCGACCCGCAGATCGTCGCGAGCGACGGGGTCGCCGCGCGCAGGCCAGTGCTGAGGAGCGCCTGCGCGCCGGTCACCGACGACAGGATGAGCGACGCCTGCTCGTCGACGCCGGTGGAAGCGAGCGTGCCGGCCGCGATGATCCCGGCCGGGCGGCCGATCGCGAACGACGCCCAGGAGACCACGTACACGCCGAGATCGAGGAGCGCCCCGCCGCCGAGGGCCGGGTCGAAGAGCCTGCTGGCCGGGTCGAAGCGCGCGCTGCCGCCGAAGTCGGCGGTCACCACGCGCACGTCACCGAGCGCGCCGTCGTCGAGCAGCTGCCGGATGATGTCGGTCTGCGGCAGGTAGCGCGTCCACATCGCCTCCATCGCGAACACGCCCGCCGCCTTCGCCGCCCGCTCGATGCGCCGGGCGTCCTCCGCGTCGGCCGCGAGCGGCTTCTCCACCAGGACGCTCTTGCCCGCCGCGATGGCCAGCAGGGCGTGCTCGGCGTGCTGGGTGTGCGGCGACGCGACGTAGACCACATCCACGTCGGGGTCGGCGACCAGCTCCGCGTACGAGCCGTACGAGCGCTCCACGCCGTGCGCCGCAGCGAACGCGGCGGCGCGCTCCGCCGACCGCGACCCTGTCGCCACCACGCGCTGCCGCGTGTGCGCGTGCAGCGCATCCGTGAAGTCGGCGGCGATCCCGCCCGGCGCGAGCACACCCCAGCGCAGCGGAGGTGCGTCTGCCGGGTCCGGATGGCGCGGGTCGGGAAGCGAGCGGAGTCGGGTGGTCATGGGACCAGTCTGCCGCACGCGCCGGCGCTCTGTGGGGGCGATTGATCTTCCAGCTATTATGAAAACATAATGCGTACGAGAACCTAAAATTGAAAGACAATACGCTTAAATCTCCGCGCGTTTGGACGACTGGGAATTATCGCTCACGTCCCGAGGAAAGGATCGAGATGCGTAAGCCCCTGCGATTGTGGCGAGTGAAGTCGGGAGCGGCGGTCGCCGCCATGGCCCTGACCGCAGCGTTGTGTGTTGGGAACACGCCCGCTTTGGCTGACGACGCGCCGGATGCGCCAGCTGCGGCTGAAGGAACGTCCATGAACAGCGAGGAGCCAGGCAGTGGGGCGCGCGCGCACGACGAGGCAACGCGAGACTACGTGGCACGTGATGTGGATACTGGCGAAGGAATCATGGAATCGCCCGTAGCGGCAGCAGCGGACGGCGGGTTCCTCACCTTCCCTCGGGTGACCGACAACGTGTTTCGTTACACGGTGAAGATCGCGGCATCGGCTCGGGGAGAGCAGTACCGTCCTGTTCTGCAGGCGGTCGCCAATGAGTTGCGAGCGGCGGGCCTCGCCGATCTCACCATCGCCGCTGGCCAGTTCGCGCTCCCAGACGGTCCCAAGGTGATACCGGAAACCCACGAGATCTACTTCTACAACGTGGCGACGAACGAATGCGGAGCCGGTGCAGTCGGATGCGGCGGACCGTGGTTCAGGTCACGAGCGCATGATGCCGACGCGATCGCCATCAGCGGGAGGGTCTGGATCTACCCGGTCATCGACGGGAGATCGGCCCAGGAGAAGCATCACGTTGTGGCCCACGAGATCGGTCATGCACTCGGACTACAGCATTTCGATGGGGTCTTTCAGGGCGCGTACCAGGTGATGCATCCGTCGAAATTCGATTCTGCCTCGTACCAAAACGGCGATCGTGCAGGGCTAGCGCATCTGGGACGAGATGAGCGACCGAACGGGACGCTCGAGCCGCTCACGTTCCCGTCGGCCGGGAAGATCCGCGCGACCGGTTGGGCGTTCGACCCGGATCAGACCGAGGCAGGGACAGTCAGGATCACCGTCGATGGGGCGACAGCCAAGCAGCAGGTCACGAATGTGTATCGCGCAGACGTGAACGCGGCACATAAGCTGCCCAACTTTGCGTACCGAGGCTTCGATGTGACGTTCAACGTATCGGCCGGTTCCCACGTCGTCTGCATGACGGTGCTGAACTATCCCCGGGACACGTACACGCCAGCAGGTTCATGTCAGACGGTGACGTCCAAGGGCGCGTTGACCTCGACACGGATCGAGGGCGGCGACCGTTACGAGTCCGCTGCTGCGGTGGCGCGGGCGGCCTTCCCTGTATCGGCGCCTGTCGTCGTCGTAGCTAGCGGTGAGTCTTTCCCCGACGCCCTGGCCTCCGGCCCGGTCGCGGCGAAGCTGGGCGGCCCGCTGCTCTTGACGCAGGGGACCGCGCTGACCGCGCCGACGAAAGCCGAGATCAGCCGACTCAAGCCGAGCAAGATCATCGTCTCCGGTGGAACGGCGTCGATCAGCGACAGTGTCCTGGCCGAGTTGAAGAAGGTGGCGGGGACGGTCGTCCGCGTCTCCGGTGCCGACCGCTACGAGACGTCGCGGAAGCTGGTGTCATATGCCTTCTCGAGTGCGTCGGTGGCGTTCGTCGCCTCCGGGGATACGTTCCCGGACGGACTCTCCGCTGGTGCAGGTGCCGCTGGACGGGGTGCTCCGCTGCTGCTGGTGAGCTCCGGGCCGACCGCGGCGGACGCTGCGACGGCGAGTCTGGCGAAGTCGCTGAAGTCGACGGCGGTCCGGGTCGTCGGAGGCACTGTGGTCGTGTCCACGACCACAGTGAACACGATCAAGGCTGTCGTCTCCGACACGCAGCGAGTGGCAGGGGCGGACCGTTTCCTGACCTCCGTAGCGATCGCGAAGAATTACTTCCCCGCAGCAACTCCTCAAGTGTTCGTCGTAAACGGGCTGAACTTCCCGGACGGGCTGGTCGCAGCGCCGCTGGCTGCAGTGAAGAAGGCGCCCGTGTATCTCTCGCCGGGCTACTGCCTCAACCGCGAAGCACTCACCGACTTGGACCGGCTGGGCGCCTCGCAACTCACTCTGATCGGCGGAACCACGTCCCTCAACGCCGATGTCGCAGCTGGACGTATCTGCTGAACCGGCCGAGTCGAAACTCACCTGAAAGGAAACGATGATGCATAAAATCCCATTCGCCATGGCGACGCTCGTGGGAGCTGTCGCTCTTGCGTTCGCCGCGCCTGCCGCGGACGCTCGGACTCTACCGCTGACACCGACAGTGAAAGAACGATTGGCTGGCGCCGACCGTTTCGGCACCGCTGTCGCCGTGTCGATGAACGCCTATCAGGACACGGCTCCGGTGGTCTACCTTACGAACGGGGTGAACTTCCCCGACGCGCTGTCGACGGGACCGGTCGCAGCCCGGCAGGGCGGCCCAGTGCTCTTGTCGAAATGGGATCAGGTGCCCGATGCGACAATCGCCGAGATCGAGCGACTGTCACCGAAAAAGATCGTTCTCGTCGGCGGGACGTCGGCGCTCGCTCCCTCTGTCGAGAAATGGGCGAACTCGCTCGCTGAGCAAGTGGTGCGGATCGCCGGTTCCGATCGGTTCGACACGTCTCGACGTCTGGCGGAGGAATCCTTCACCGCCCCGGTCTCGACGGTCTACCTGGCCACCGGTAGGGACTACCCGGACGCGTTATCTGCGGGAGCCGCCGCGGCTACGGCGGGCGGACCTGTTCTGCTTGTGGACGGAGACGCGGACCGGCTGGACGCTGCCACCGCGGCGACGCTGGCGAAACTCGCACCGGGAAAGCTGGTGATCGCGGGCGGACCTTCGGCTGTCTCGGACGGAATCCTCGCACAGGCGAAGTCCATGGTCCCCGCCTCGTCCAGGGTGGCAGGCATGGACCGTTTCGAAACCTCGGCCGCGATCGGCGATACATTCGGCGCTGCGAAGCACGGCTACGTCGCCTCCGGCTGGAACTTCCCGGACGCGCTGGTCGGATCGGCCCTCGCGGGAAGGAACGGCGAACCTCTCTATGTCATCCACCCATACTGCCAGCCGGACTCGACCGCTGACAGCCAGAGGATGCTCGGCGTCACCCAGGTGTCGATTATCGGCGGACCGGCGTCGATCGTTGACGCCGCAGCGACGCAATTGTGTTCCCGTGTTGTTTCGTCGCAAGTCTTACCGTAACGAGCACGCACCGGAGCCCGTGCTCATCGGCTCGATGAGCACGGGCGCCGTGCCGCTGACTGACCTAGCGGGGCCACACCCCCGCATCCGGGTTGGACACCTCGGGCACACGCCGCGCGCCCGCCACGGGGGCGGCCCAGCGCACCCCGTTGGCGAGCACCTTCCGCACCTGCGGGTGGAAGTACACCGGGTACTCCTGGTCGCCGGGGCTGAAGTAGAAGATCTTGCCGCGGCCGCGCGTGAAGGTGACGCCGGAGCGGAACACCTCTCCGCCGGTGAACGAACTGATGAACACCAGGTCGTCCGGGGTGGGGATGTCGAAGAACTCGCCGTACATCTCCTGCGCCTCGATCACGATCGGCTGCTCGACGCCCTCGGCGATGGGATGCGTCGGGTTCACGTTCCAGACCAGCTCGCGCTCGCCGCCCTCCGGGTTGCGCCACGCGAGCGAACACGTCGTGCCGAGCATCCGGATGAAGATCTTCGAGAAGTGGCCGGAGTGCAGCACGATCAGCCCCATGCCGCCGAGGACGTGGCTGCGGACGCGCTCCACGACCTCGTCCGAGACCTGGTCGTGGGCGATGTGACCCCACCAGAGCAGCACGTCGGTGTCGGCCAGCACCTCCTCGGTGAGGCCGTGCTCCTCGTCGGCGAGCGTCGCGGTGCGGACGCGGACCTCGCTGCCGAGCAGTTCGCTCAGGCCCTCGGCGATGGCGCCGTGGATGCCCGTGGGGTAGATGGCGGCGATGTCCGGCTGGGTGGCCTCGTGGACCCCCTCGTTCCAGACGGTGACGCGCAGTGCCGACATGGTCATGCTCCCTTCGTGGCCGGCTCGAGCACGACCTCTGCGTTGCGGCGGGCCGACTCGTACGCCGCGTCGATGACGCGGGCGCGGTCGAGGGCGCGCGAGCCGTCGTATTCCGCCCAGTGCGCGGTGTCCGCGACGTGCTCGAGGAACGTCTCGACGACGGCCAGGTGGCCGCGGCCCGGGTCGGCGGCGACGCTCACGTCGGAGGTCGCCTCTCCCTCGCCGGTGAAGATGGTCAGTTCGCCCGCCGGCGCGTAGTCGACGACGCGCAGGTCGGCGCCGCCCTCCGTGCCGTAGAGGGTGATGCCGAACTCGTCGCCCGCCGGACGGTATGCCGCCCAGCTCGTCTCGAGCACGATCGAGCCGCCGCCTTCGAGACGCAGCAGCAGGCTGGCGAGGTCCTCGACCTCGTAGGCCGAGCCGACGTCCTGCTTGTTGCCCGCAGCACCGCCGCGGCCGCGGGTGCCGAGCTCGGAGTGGGTGACGGCCGACACCGCGGTGACCCGCGGCTCGCCGAACAGGTGCAGTGCGTAGTCGAGCACGTGCACGCCGATGTCGATCAGCGGTCCGCCTCCCGCCATCTCGCGGTTGGTGAACCAGCTGCCGAGCGCGGGGATGCCCGCCCTGCGCAGCCAGATCGCGCGTGCGTGGTACGGGCGGCCGATCTGTCCGGCGTCGATCGCGGCCTTGAGCGCCTCGATGTCGCCGCGGCGGCGGTGGTTGAACGCGACCTCCAGCACGCGGTTCGCGGCGTGGGCGGCATCTACCATCGCCTGCGCCTCGTCGGCGGTCCTGGCGATCGGCTTCTCGCTGAGGACGTGGATGCCCGCTTCGAGCGCCCCGACCGCGATCGGTGCGTGCAGGAACGTCGGCACGGCAACGCTGACCACGTCGATGCCGCCGTCCTCGACCAGCTCGTGCCAATCGCGGTAGAGGCGGGTGATGCCGTACTTCTCTCCCAGCTCGGCGCGCGGGCCGTCCTCCATGCCGGCGATGGCGACGAGCTCGACGCCGGGGAGGGTGGCGTACGCCTCCATGTGCTGCTGGCCGGCCCAGCCGAGTCCGATGACCGCGGCCTTGATGGTCGCGCCTGTACCGCCGGTGGTGGCGCCGGTGTTCGTCGCAGTGCTCACGACTGTCCTTCCGATTCGTGTGTTGTGGGTGGTCTTGTGGTGGACGGCGGGTGGGTCGAAACGATTCGATCGCGCCGGGGTGGATGCGGACGGTGGATGCGGGTGGCGGGCGGACGCCGCGGGGCTCAGTGGCCCAGGGGTCTCGCGTACCTGTCGTAGTTCTCGACGGGATCGAGCGCGTGCTGGATGACCATGATCGCCGCCCCGATCACGCCGCCGGTCTCCCCGGAGCGCGACTGCGTGATGGTGAGGTATTGCGTCGCCAGCGGGGTGGACCGCTGGTAGACGACCTCGCGGATCCCGGCGAGCAGCTGCTCGCCGACCCGGGAGAGGCTGCCGCCCACGATGACGAGCGAAGGGTTGAGGAGGTTCACCGAGGTCGCGATGACCTCGCCGAGGTCTCGACCGGCCTGGCGGATCGTCTGCTGCACCGTCACGTTGCCGGTGCGGGCGAGCTCGACGACGTCGTCGCTGGTGCGCGCCGGGATGCCGAGCGCCGTCAGTGTGCGCGCGATGGCCGGACCGGATGCGAGGGCCTCGAGGTCCGCATCCTGAGCGCCGTGGCTGGGGGTGTCTGCACCGAACGGCACGCGCACGTGGCCGAGGTCTCCCGCGGAGCCCTGCGCACCGCGCTGCAGCCGGCGGCCGTTGATGATGCCGGCGCCGATGCCGGTCGCCACCTTGACGAAGAGGAGGTCGGACTGCTCCGGCCAGACGAGGGCGTGCTCGCCGAGCGCGAGCAGGTTCACGTCGTTGTCGACGAGCACCGGCACGTCGAAGGTGCGGCCGACGTATCCGGGGATGTCGAAGCGGTCCCAGCCCGGCATGATGGGCGGGTTCACCGGCTGGCCGGTCGAGTGCTCGACGGGGCCGGGGACGCCGATCCCGATGCCGATGAGGTGGCTGAGCGGTCGGCCGGAGGCGGCGAACAGCTCGTGGGCGACGCCGAGCGCCCAGTCCAGGATCGGCTCCGGCCCGTCAGTGATCAGGATGCGCTTCGACTCCCTGGTCAGGATGTTGCCCGCCAGGTCGGCGAGCGCGACCACACCGTGGGTGGCGCCGAGGTCGATGGCGATGACGATGCGCGACTCCGGGTTGAACCGCACCCGGGCGGGAGGACGGCCGCCGGTCGAGACGTCGTCTCCGGCCGGTGCGACGAGTCCGGATGCGGTCAGGCTGTCGATCCGCACCGCAATGGTCGAGCGTGCGAGCCCGGTCAGCTCGGCCAGCTGCGCGCGCGTGCGGGGGACGCCGTCGCGCAGGATCGCCAGCAGGCCGGCGGCGTCCGGGGCGACGAGCGGCTGCTCACGCACGCTGTCGGTCATGAGGCTTATTGAACCACACCGTCCCCGGACGGAACAAAGTCTGTTTTCCTTCATGTGACTTTTGATTGACATTCGGCAGAAGTCTCGTTTGAATGGGAACGTCGCCATCAGGCGCGCCCTCAATCCACTCGACGAGGAGAAACGTGTCGAAGTCCAACCTGTCCGTGCAGCTCTACACCGTTCGGGAGCTCCTGACCGACGACACCGTCGGCACCCTCAAACGCATCGCAGACCTCGGGTTCACCCAGGTCGAGCCGTTCGCCTTCCTCTCCTTCGGAGACGACCTCCGCCGTGGTCTCGAGGAGGCCGGCCTGTCGGCGCCCACCACCCACCAGGGCTTCATCGGCGGCGACCTGGAGCCCGTCTTCGAGGCGGCCAAGGCGCTCGGCATCGAGACCGTGATCGACCCGTACGTGGCTCCCGAGCGCTGGCAGACGGCGGAGAGCGTCGACGAGATCGCCGCTCAGCTCAACGAGGCGGCAGAGGTCGCCGCCCGCTACGGCGTCCGCGTCGGCTACCACAACCACGCGCACGAGCTCGAGAGCACCATCGACGGCGTCACCGCGCTCGAATACTTCGCGGGCAAGCTCGCCCCCGAGGTCGTCCTCGAGGTCGACACGTACTGGGTGGCCGTCGGCGGGCACGACCCCGTCGAGCTGCTCGGCAAGCTCGGCGACCGCGTCGTCGCTCTGCACATCAAAGACGGCCCAGGCACCACGGAGACCAAGGACCAGGTCGCCGTCGGCCAGGGCTCGCTGCCGATCGAGCAGATCATCGCCGCAGCGCCCGCCGCCCTCCGCGTGATCGAGCTGGACGACTCCCGCGGCGACCGTTTCGAAGCCGTCGCAGACAGCTTCGCGTTCCTCACCTCGAAGGGTCTCGCATGAGCGCGGGCAAGGTCGGCGTCGGCGTGATCGGCGCCGGTGTGATCAGCACCGAATACCTCACCAACCTCACCAGCTTCCCCGACCTGGATGTGCGGTTCGTCGCCGACATCGACGAGGCGCGGGCCAAGGCGCAGGCCGAGAAGTTCGGCATCGCAGGCTCCGGCTCCGTCGCCGACCTGCTCGCCGACGACGACATCGAGATCGTCGTCAACCTCACGCTGCCCAAGGTGCACGTCGAGGTGGCGCTGCAGATCCTGGATGCCGGCAAGCACGTCTGGAGCGAGAAGCCGTTCGCGCTCGACCGCGTCAGCGGCACCGCGCTGCTGGCTGCCGCGCACGAGAAGGGGCTGCGCGTCGCGACGGCGCCGGACACCTTCCTCGGCGCGGGCATCCAGTCGGCCCGCCGCCTGGTGGAGAACGGCACGATCGGGGCGCCGCTCACCGCGCTGACCCTGATGCAGAGCCCCGGCCCTGAGTCGTGGCACCCGAACCCGGACTTCCTGTTCCAGGAGGGTGCCGGTCCGCTGTTCGACATCGGCCCGTACTACCTCACTGCCCTGGTTCAGCTCTTCGGTCCCGTCGCGCGCGTGAGCGCCGTCGCGTCGAAGGCAAAAGAGTCCCGCGTGATCGGGTCCGGCCCGCGCGCAGGCGAGGAGTTCGCGGTCACCGTTCCCACGCACGTCAGCGCCCTCTACGAGTTCGAGAGCGGCCAGACGGCGCAGAGCATCTTCAGCTTCGACTCCAAGCTCGGCCGCACGCAGTTCGAGGTCGCCGGGGTCGAGGGCACGCTCGTCGTCCCTGACCCGAACACCTTCCAGGGCGACCTGATCGTCCACGGCGCCGACGGCATCGAGACGCTGCCGGCCACCGGTTCGACCTCGAGCAGGGGAACGGGCGTGGTCGAGCTGGCCCGCGCGATCCGCGCGGGAGTGCCGGAGCGCGCATCCGGAGAGCAGGCGTACCACGTGCTCGACGTCATGGTCTCGACCATCGAGGCCGGCCTCGCCGGAGCCCCGGTCGACGTGCAGAGCACCGTGCAGGTCGCCCCCGCGCTGCCGGAGGACTGGGACCCGCGCGCTGCCACCCTCGGTCAGGCGGCTGAATGACGGACACGGCTGCAGGGCCGCGGCTGAAGGTCGCGATCGTCGGCGGCGGGTTCATGGCGGAGGTCCACTCCCGCGCCGCCCGCAACGCGCGAGCGGAGCTGGCGGGCATCGTGTCGTCGACGCCGCAGAAGTCGGCGGTGGCGGCTGAGACGCTCGGCATCGAGCGCGCATACGACTCGCTCGACCAGGTGCTCGCCGACGACACGATCGACGTGGTGCACGTCTGCACGCCGAACGCGCTGCACGCCGAGCAGGCGGCGGCCGTGCTCGCGGCGGGCAAGCACGTGGTCTGCGAGAAGCCGCTCACCACGACGGTTCCGGATGCGGAGGCGCTCGTCGCCGCCGTCGGCGACCGCACCGCGACGGTGCCGTTCGCGTATCGGTTCCACCCGATGGTGCGCGAGGCGCGTGAGCGGTTCGCGTCCGGCGCCGCCGGCCGTGTGCTCACCGTGAACGCCTCCTACCTGCAGGACTGGCTGCTCGGCGCCGACGACGACAACTGGCGCGTCGACTCAGCGGCGGGCGGGCGTTCCCGTGCCTTCGCCGACATCGGCTCGCACCTGGTCGACCTCGTCGAGTTCGTCAGCGGAGACAGGGTGTCCAGGGTCTCCGCCACGAAGAAGACCTTCTTCACCGAACGCGCGTCGCACTCGTCGATCACCACCGAGGATGCGGTGGCCGTCGTCATCGAGACGCGGTCCGGCGGCCTCGGCACGCTGCTGGTGTCGCAGGTGGCGCCGGGCAGGAAGAACAGGCTCCTCCTCGAGATCGCGGGCAGCGCGGAGAGCGTCGCCTTCGATCAGGAGCAGCCGGAGACGCTGTGGATCGGCAAGCGGAAGGGCAGCATGCTCGTCCCGCGCGACGCCGATCAGCTGAGCGCAGACGCCGCGCGGCTGTGTGTCGTGCCGTCCGGGCATCCCCAGGGATACCAGGATGCGTTCAACGCGTTCGTCGCGGACACGTACGCGGCCATCGGCGGGGCGGACCCCGACGGCCTGCCGCGGTTCGCCGACGGGCTGAGGGCCGTGCGGGTCACGGAGGCGGTGCTCGACTCCGCGGAGTCCGGCACCTGGATCGAGATGGGAACAGAAGAATGACAGACAGCGCGAACGCCGGCGAGTACGCCAGCACGCATCCGGTGACGCTGTTCACCGGCCAGTGGGCCGACCTCACCCTCGAAGAGGTCGCCCGGTACGCGAGCGAGTGGGGATACGACGGGCTCGAGATCGCCTGCTCCGGTGAGCACCTCGACGTGTGGCGTGCGGCGGAGGACGACGACTACCTGCAGGGCAGGCTCGACATCCTCGACAAGTACGGCCTCAAGGTCTGGGCCATCTCCAACCACCTCAAGGGCCAGGCGGTCTGCGACGACCCGATCGACTTCCGCCACCAGGCGATCGTCGGCTCGAAGGTGTGGGGCGACGGTGACCCCGAGGGCGTCCGTCAGCGTGCGGCAGAGGAATTGAAGCTCACCGCCAAGGTCGCGCGCAGGCTCGGCGTCGACACGGTCGTCGGCTTCACCGGCTCCAAGATCTGGCCATACGTCGCCCAGTTCCCGCCGGTGCCCGCCGCGGTGATCGACGCCGGGTACCAGGACTTCGCCGACCGGTGGAACCCCATCCTGGATGTGTTCGACGGGGAGGGCGTGCGCTTCGCCCACGAGGTGCACCCGTCCGAGATCGCCTACGACTACTGGTCGAGTGTCCGCTCGCTGGAGGCCATCGAGCACCGTGAGGCGTTCGGCTTCAACTGGGACCCGAGCCACATGATGTGGCAGGACATCGACCCGGTCGGCTTCATCGTCGACTTCAAGGACCGCATCTACCACGTGGACTGCAAGGACACGCGGCTGCGCCCGAAGAACGGTCGCGCCGGCGTGCTCGGCTCCCACCTGCCGTGGGGAGACCCGCGCCGCGGCTGGGACTTCGTCTCCACCGGCCACGGGGACGTGCCGTGGGAGGACTCCTTCCGCGCGCTCACCTCCATCGGATACACCGGACCCATCTCGATCGAGTGGGAGGACGCGGGGATGGACAGGCTGCACGGCGCCAAGGAGGCCGTCGGCTACATCCGCTCCCTGCTCTGGAAGCAGCCGACCGCGTCGTTCGACGCCGCGTTCAGCAACCAGGACTGACCCCGTCTCAGCTCCATCCCACCGGCCGTCGGCGCGCAAGCGTCGGCGGCCGGTGCTTGGATGGGGTCATGGTCGACAGTCGAGAGAACGCCAGAACCCCCATGACCGAGACCACGGTCAGAGGAGAGGACTGGTACGGCCGCGACCTCGACGGCGCCGAGTTCGAGCGGGTCGAGTTCATCGACGTGGACATGACGGAGCTGACCAGCTCCGGCGCGGTATTCACCGAGTGCACCTTCCTCAACGTCAAGTTCAACGTGAGCAGCCACACCGAGTCCGCGTTCGTGAACTGCACCTTCACGCGCTGCAACTTCTTCGACACCACCTTCACCAGGTGCAAGCTCACCGGCAGCCAGTTCGACGGCTGCGACTTCGGCATCCTGAAGGTGGACGGCGGCAACTGGTCGTTCGTCAGCCTGCAGAAGGCCGAGCTGCGCGGTGCGGACTTCACCGGCGTGCGCCTGCGCGAGGCCGACCTCGGCTACGCCCGCTGCGTAGACGCCACCTTCGCGGGCTGCGACCTCTCCGCCGCGTGGTCGGAGGGAGCCGACTTCAGCGGCGCGACGCTGCGGGGGAGCGACCTCACCGGCCTCGACCCGCGCACCACGACCCTCCGCGGCGCGATCGTGGACGACCGCCAGGCCGTCGCCCTCGTGGAAGCGCTCGGCCTGGTGGTCCTGCCGTCCTGATCGTCAGGCGACCTCTTTCACCTGCCCGTGCTTGATGTGCAGCCGGCGCTGCGCCCGCTTGGCCACCGCAGAGTCGTGGGTGACGATCACCAGCGTCAGGCCGCGATCGCGCCAGAGCCCTTCGAGGAGGTCCATGATCTCGTCGCGGGTCTCCTCGTCCAGGTTGCCCGTCGGCTCGTCGGCGAGGAGAACCCCGGGGTTCTTCACCAGGGCGCGCGCGATGGCGACGCGCTGCTGCTGACCGCCGGACAGTTCGGACGGCAGGTGGCTGCCGCGGTCGGCGAGCCCCACGGATGCGAGTGCCTCTGCGGCCCGGCGCTTCCTCTCCTCTGCGCTCACCTTGAGCGGAGCGAGCGCGGTCTCCACGTTCTCCTGCGCCGTCAGCGTCGGGATGAGGTTGAAGCCCTGGAAGACGAACCCGATCTCCGTGGCCCGGATGGCGGTGAGCTTGCCGTCGCCGAGACCGGACAGGCTCGCCTTCTCCAGCTCGACCGATCCGGTGGTCGGCCGGTCGAGGGCGCCGAGCATCTGCAGCAGGGTCGACTTGCCCCCGCCGGTCGGTCCCTGGATCGCGACGAGCTGCCCATCCGGGATGTGCAGGGTCACGTCGTTGAGGGCGACCACCTCGCGCTTGGACTGCGAGTACTTCTTGGTGACGTTCGTGAGTGTGTACACGTTCTCTCCTCTGGATGGCTCAGGCGACGGAGCGGAGGGCGGCCGCTGGACGGAGACGGGATGCGCGCCAGCCGCCGATGGCTCCGGCGAGCAGGCCGCCGATGACGGCGAGGCCCACGGCGATGACGATCACCCAGACGGTGACCGGGGCGTGCAGGGCGATGTCCGTTGTCGCGTTGGCAGCGGCCGTGCGGGCGCCGGCGAAAGCGCCGCCTCCGCCGAAGCCGCCCCCGCCGAAGCCGCTCCCCGTGCCACCGGTCCTCGCGCCTTCGCCGGTCCTGGCGGCCGCCTCGACGACGGTGCTGCCGACCCGGCCGGACAGGGTGGGCGAGACGATGTTGACGATGAGGACGCCGATCAGGCCGACGGCCACGCCGATCACACCGCCGATCAGGCCCTGCACCACGGACTCGCCCGCCACCTGGCCGACGATGCGGCCGTTGGACCAGCCGATGGCCTTGAGGGTGCCGAACTCACGGGTGCGGCGCGTGACGCCGGAGATCGTGAAGAGGATCGCGATGAGGAAGGCAGCGGCGAGCACGATGATCGACAGCCAGGTTCCGAGGTTGGCGATCAGGTCGCCCGCTGTTCCGAGCGAGCCGGAGACACTGGATGCGAGATCCGCCTGGGTGCTGACGGTCGCCTTCGGGAGCGCCGCCGTCAGGTCCGTCTTGATCTGGCCGATGTCGCTGGCCGACGACGCCGTCACGTAGACGGAGCTGATCTTGCCGGTCTGGCCGGACAGTTTCTGGGCGACGTCGAGCGGGATGTATGCGTTGGCCGCCGTGGTCGAGTCGCTGCCCGTGGCGGCGACGATGCCGACGACCTTGAAGTCCGTGCCGCCGATGGTCACGGTGTCTCCGACCGCCTTGCTGCCGGTCTTGGCGTACGCCTGGTCGAGCACGACCACGTCCTTGCCGGCGTCGGACGCCGTGAACGCGCGCCCGCTGGACAGCGTCACCGAGGAGAGCGGGCCGACCGACTTGCCTGCCGGGTCGAGTCCGAGCACGGAGAAGGAGTCGACGCTGAACGAGCTTCCGCCCGCTCCGTCTGCGCCGCCGGTCGGTGCGGGACTCGGAACGGCCGCTCCTCCGCCTGTGCCGCCGGCCTGTCGCTCCTCGCGCAGCTGCTGGAAGTTGGGGAGCGTGCCGGAGAAGCTCGTGTTGGTGAGCGAGAGCACAGCCGCAGCGGCCGAGATGTTCTGGACCTTCTTGACCGTCGTCAGCGTTGTCGCATCCATCACCGTCGCGCCGCGGGTGGGTTCGAGGCGGGAGGTGTTCACCGTGCGGCCTGCTCCGGTGTCCGTTCCCGCGCCCGCGCCGAAGTCGAACCGCGGACCTCCACCCTCGGCCTGGCCGGTGGTGGCGCTCTGCGCGGTGGCCGGTTCGCTGACGGTGATGTCCGTGCCCACGCCGTAGACCGACTGGAGCACGCTCGCCTGCGCGGCCTTCACCCCGGCCGAGACGGAGTTGACGATGATGACGAGCGCGATCGCGAGGGCCATGCCGACCGCGATGATCACTGTCTGTTTGCGGCGATTGATGAGCTCGCGCCGCAGATAAGTCCCGAACATTGTGCTTCCGTCTCTCTCGGGTCGGTCAAGGGGGCGATCTGGACGTTAGGAGCGCGGATTAGGGCACGGCTATGGCATGGCTATGGTTTGGCTGTGGGCCACTGCAGCCCCTCACAGATTTCCCATAGCTTTCGCATAGCCGACATCAAGTGCGCTCCTCATAATGGGAAAGGTGACCATGAACTCGCGTGCCGCCTCCGGCACCACCAGCCAGCCAAGAAGCCTCCTGCGCCGCGCGGACGGCAGCGCGATCCGCGTGCTCGTCGTCGACGACGAGGCCACGCTGACGGACTTGCTCTCGATGGCCCTGCACTACGAGGACTGGGACGTGAAGACCGCATCCAACGGCCAGCAGGCGCTGCAGCTCTCGCGCGAGTTCAAGCCGGACGTCGTCGTGCTCGACATCATGCTCCCCGACATCGACGGACTGCAGGTGCTGTCCAGGATGCGCGCGGACGGCAACGAGGCTCCCGTCCTCTTCCTCACCGCGAAGGACTCGCTGGACGACCGCATCGCCGGGCTCACCGCGGGGGGAGACGACTACGTCACCAAGCCGTTCAGCCTCGAAGAGCTGGTCGCCCGCCTGCGCGGCCTGCTGCGCCGCTCGCGCGCCGCCGTCGCCGACGAGAACGACCCCGTGCTGATCGTCGGCGACCTCGTCCTCGACGAGGACAGCTACGAGGTGCACCGCGACGGCCAGCAGATCCAGCTGACCGCCACCGAGTTCGAGCTGCTGCGGTTCCTGATGCGCAACCCGCGCCGCGTGCTCAGCAAGACCCAGATCCTGGACCGCGTGTGGAGTTACGACTTCGGCGGCTCGTCCAGCGTTGTCGAGCTCTACATCTCCTACCTGCGCAAGAAGATCGACTCCGGCAGGGCGCCGATGATCCACACGGTGCGCGGCGCCGGCTACATGGTCAAGGCGGCGCAATGACGTCAGCCCGCGCGACGGGCACACCGACAGAGTCCGGCGGGCGGTCGCTCTTCTCGCGCATCCGGCCGTTCCGTTCCTGGACCATCCGCAGCCGCGTCGTCCTGGTGGTCGTCGCGATGCTCGCCGTGCTCGGCGCGGTGATCGGCACGATCAGCGTCGTCGCTCTGCAGAGCTACCTGATGACCAGGCTCGACGGGCAGCTGACCAGCGCGGTCGCACGCGGCCAGAGCGCGGCGGACCGGGCGTACGGCCCGGCGCCGACCGGCCCGGATGCGACGCGGATCGTGAACACCCCCGGCCAGCCGGTCGGGACGTTCGGCGTGGTGCGCAGCGGCAGCATGCTGCTCTACCCGGCCATCCTCGGCACCCGCCCATCCGGATCGTCGACCGATCCGGCAGCGCCGCAGGTGGTCACCATCGCGACGAGGGACCTCATCTCGATGCCGGCGGACGGCAAGCCGCGCACGGTCGACCTCGGCTCGTCGCTCGGCGAGTATCGGGTGGCCGGCGCCGAGCTCATCAACGGCGACAGCGTCATCATCGGCCTCCCGCTCAGCGAGGTGAACGCTACGGTGTCGCAGCTCACCCTGGTGATCGCGCTGGTCACGCTCGCCGGACTGATCTTCGCGTTCCTGATCGCGAGCTTCGTCGTGCGGCTGGCGATGCGCCCGCTCGCGCGCGTGGCGGGCACCGCCCAGCAGGTGGCGGAGATGCCGCTCGACCGCGGCGACGTCGCCCTGTCCGTGCGCGTCCCGGAGGCGGACACCGACCCGCACACCGAGGTCGGCACCGTGGGATCCGCCCTCAACCGGATGCTCGGCCACGTCGCCTCCGCGCTGACCGCCCGCCAGGCGAGCGAGCAGAAGGTGCGGCAGTTCGTCGCGGACGCCAGCCACGAGCTGCGCACACCGCTCGCCTCCATCCGGGGCTACGCGGAGCTGACCAGGCGCTCGCCGCACGAGCTGCCCGCCGATGTCACTCGCTCGCTCGGCCGGATCGAGTCGGAGGCCACCAGGATGACCTCCCTGGTCGAGGACCTGCTGCTGCTCGCCAGGCTCGACGAGGGCCGCGAGCGCGACCGCGATCCGGTGGACCTCTCCATGCTGCTGATCGACGCGCTGAGCGACGCGCACGCCGCCGGGCCGGACCACACCTGGTCGATCGTCCTGCCGGACGAGCCCGTCGAAGTGATCGGCGACCAGCCGCGCCTGCACCAGGTGGTCACGAACCTGCTGGCGAACGCGCGCGTCCACACGCCGGAGGGCACGAAGGTCGTCGCCGAGCTCGCCGTCGACGAGGCGGCAGACCGCGCGATCATCTCCATCGCGGACGACGGCCCCGGCATCCCGGACGAACTGCGGTCGACCCTGTTCGAGCGGTTCGCCCGCGGAGACAGCTCCCGCAACCGGGCCACGGGATCCACCGGTCTCGGTCTCGCCATCGTGAGCGCGGTGGTGGATGCGCACGGCGGCGAACTGGCCGTGCGGAGCGAGCCGGGAGAGACCGTCTTCTCCGTCTCGCTGCCGCTCGCGCATCCGGCCGGCGAGGAGACTCCGTGACCCCGGGCATCCTGGCCACCGCTACCTACGGCCGGGTGGATGCGCCACCGCTGCTGTTCATCCGCGCCCTCCCCGCCGAGGTGGACAACCCCCGCGGCGTCGACCGCATCATGGAGCGCCTGATCCTGCGCGGTCCCGCCGGCGTCAGCCGTGTCCACGCGGTCGGACGACCCGCGTACCTGCCCACCGACTTCGACATGCCCGAGATCGCCGACATCTACGCCCGCTATCTGCGCGAGCACTTCGACCGGCCCGTCGCGCTGATGGGCCTGTCGACGGGAGCGAGCGTCGCGCTGCAGCTCGCCGCCGACCACCCGGCGCTCGTGAAGTCGCTCGTCGTCGCGGCGGGTTCCGGACGGCTCAGCGCGCGCGGCAGGGCCATCCAGCGCCGCTACGTCTCGCTGCTCACGGCCGCCGACCGGCGCGCGTACGCCGAGCTGGCCAGCGCCACCATGAACTCGCGGCACTTCGACGGGGTGGTCAGGCTCGCCAGCAGGATCGCTCCCAAGCCGGACGACCCGGAGAGCCTGATCGCGCTGGTCCGCGCCGAAGACCGTTACGACATGCTCGGCCGGGCGGACCGCATCACCGCTCCCACGCTCATCCTGTCCGGTGAACGTGACGTGTTCTACCCGCCGACGCTGGGACGGGAGACCGCTGAGCGCATCAGGCGCGCCAGCCAGATCGTCTACCGTGGCCGTGCGCACGGCGGGGTGCCGCTGCACCCGCACTTCGCGCGGGACATCGCCGGATTCCTCAGCGCGCACGCGTGAGCGGCGGCTTCGCCGGCCGGATTTGCGCGAGCACCGCGCATCCCGTACGCTGTACGAAGCCAAAGACCGCTGGTTGTCGTGCTCGCACGACGAGAAGTTCCACTCAGGTGGGCGCCCGCGCAGGTGTATGAAGCAGTTCTCGCAGGTTCTCCTGCGTCGCCAGCTCCGTGCCTCTGCGCCGGAGCTTTTTTCATGCCGGCGGTCTGGGCGCACATCGCTCCCGCGGTGTGCGACGTAGATATAGAGGAGTAGGCCATGGCGAACAAGGAAGCCACGGTTGCCGAACTCGAGAACCTGTTCACGAGCTCGACCGCCGTTCTGCTGACCGAGTACCGCGGTCTCACTGTTGCTCAGCTCAAGACGCTGCGCAAGTCCATCAGTGAGCACGCGACGTACGCCGTGGTGAAGAACACGCTGACCAAGATCGCTGCCAACAAGGCCGGGATCTCGTCGTTCGATGAGGAGCTCGTTGGCCCCTCCGCGATCGCTTTCGTCCACGGTGACCCTGTCGCCGTCGCGAAGTCGCTGCGTGACTTCACCAAGGCAAACCCTCTCCTGGTGGTCAAGGGCGGTTACTTCGACGGTAACCCGCTGACCGCAGAAGAGGTAGGCAAGCTCGCCGACCTCGAGTCCCGTGAGGTTCTGCTGGCCAAGCTGGCCGGCGCCTTCAAGGCCTCGCTGTTCGGAGCCGCATATCTGTTCAACGCACCGCTGTCGCAGGCCGTTCGCACGGTCGACGCGCTGCGTGAGAAGCAGGAGTCCGCTGCGTAATCCATCCCCCGGGATGCGTTACCAGCGGTGAGTACACGAGAAAAATCTAAGGAGAAAATCATGGCAAAGCTGTCGACTGACGAGCTGCTCGAGGCGTTCAAGGAGCTCACCCTGATCGAGCTCAGCGAGTTCGTGAAGAAGTTCGAGGAGACCTTCGAGGTCACCGCCGCCGCCCCCGTCGCCGTTGCTGCGGCCGGTGCAGGCGCTGCCGCTCCCGCGGAAGAGGTCGAGGAGAAGGACTCCTTCGACGTCGTCCTCGAGGCTGCCGGTGACAAGAAGATCCAGGTCATCAAGGAGGTGCGCGCCCTCACCAGCCTCGGCCTCGGTGAGGCGAAGGCCCTCGTTGACGGCGCTCCGAGCACCGTGCTCGAAGGCGCCAACAAGGAGACCGCAGACAAGGCAAAGGCACAGCTCGAAGAGGCTGGCGCCACCATCACCCTCAAGTAGTCGGCGCCCCATCGGGGCTCTTTCTACCGCAGGCTGACTGCCGTAACGCGACGCGGACTCCTCGCAAGACGAGTATCCGCGTTGTGAAGGGCGTCGCCCCCGCAACGGGGCGACGCCCTTCGTGCGTTTAACGACGCCGATCGACGTGGATGCTCGACCACCCACCGCGTCCGATCGCGCCTGCTTGCGTGCATCGGTGTGCAAGGACGCACAACCGTAAGGAAGAACCACGATGAACCGATCCAGGTGGCGTGCATACGCCGCATACTGGCGCGACCTGACCGTCGCAACCTTGTCGGGTGAGACGAGGGAGAGCTCAGCTCACCCGCCGGATCTCTACCGCAGCACCGCTCTGTACGAGCGGTTCCTGCGGTAGCCCCCGACCCCATGAGAACGCCCCCGGTTCCTGTGTCCATCGCAGGTGGCCGGGGGCGTTTCCCTTTTCTCGGTAGACCTTCTCTCTAGACTGCTGGCATGACCGAGCATCCGGATGTGATCGCCACCAGGAACGCGTACGACACGGTCGCCGTCGACTACGCGGCGCTGCTGCGGGACGAGCTGGCGGGGAAGACGCTCGACCGGGCGATGCTGGCCGCATTCGCGGAGCACGTCGTGGCGGACGGCGGGGGAGAGGTGGCCGACCTGGGCTGCGGTCCTGGACGGGTGACGGTGCACCTTGCCGGCCTCGGGCTCGACGCGTTCGGCATCGACCTGTCTCCCGCGATGGTCGAGGTCGCCAGGGAGAGCTATCCGGAGCTGCTGTTCGAGGTGGGCACGATGGCGGCGCTCGACCTCCCGGATGCTGCGCTCGCCGGCGCGGTCGCCTGGTACTCGATCATCCACACGCCGCCCGAGCGGCAGCACATCCTGTTCGCGGAGTTCGCCAGGGTGGTGCGGCCCGGCGGGTGGCTGCTGCTGGCGTTCCAGGTGGGCGACGATGTCGTCGCCCTGCGGCATGCGTACGGCCACGACCTGGAACTGGATGCGTACCGCCAGTCGCCCGATCGCATCCGGAGCCTGCTGACCCACGCGGGCTTCACCGAGCACACCCGCCTCGTGCGCGCCCCCGAGCATCCCGAGAAGGTGCCCCAGGCCTACCTGCTGGCCCGCCGCTGACGACGAGACACCAGTAACTGCTGCGCATCCCGGGCGTTTCGCGACAGTTACTGGTGTCTCGACGACTCGGCGGTGGGGATAGGGCCGGTGGGGGTGAGGTCGGCGGAGGGAAGCGCGCGGGCGGCCCTGGCCGCGGCGACGAGGGCGACGCGGCGGCGCACGCCGAACCAGCCGAGGACGAGGGCGGGGATGACGACCACCACCGCCGTGCCGAAGGTGAACGTGCCGGTGGGGTAGTCGAGCAGGATGAGGACGGCGACCGTTCCGAGGAAGCCGAGCGTGAGGTACGCCGTGAACGGCGCTCCCGGCAGCCGGAACGACGGGCGCCGGACGAGGCCGACGACGGAGAGCCTGCGCAGCCGGATCTGGCACAGCACGATCACACCCCACGCCGTGAGGGTGCCGAGCGCCGTGAGGTTGATGCCGATCTCGAACGCGTCCTCAGGGACGACGGCGTTGAGCCCCACGCCGAGCAGCGCCATCGCACCGGTGACCAGGATGCCGCCGTACGGCACCCCGTGCCTGCTCAGTTTCGTGGTGAAGACCGGGGCGGTGCCGCGGAGCGCGAGCGACCGCGCGATGCGACCGGTGGAGTAGAGGCCGGCGTTGAGCGACGAAAGGGCCGCGGTCAGGACGACCATGTTCATCACGACGTCCGCTCCCTCGACCCCGATGGAGGCGAAGAACGTGACGAACGGGCTGGTGCCCTTCTCGAACGCCGTGTACGGCAGGAGCAGCGACAGCAGGGCGATCGAGCCGACGTAGAACAGGGCGATGCGCAGGATGACCGAGTTGATGGCGCGGGGCATCGTCTTCTGCGGGTCCGGGGTCTCTCCCGCCGCCGTGCCGACGAGCTCGATCGCCCCGTAGGCGAAGACGACGCCCTGGATGACGAGGACCGCCGGGAGCACGCCGTTCGGGAAGAAGCCCCCGCTCTCGGCGAAGAGCGCGAAGCCGGGGGTGCGCCCGTCGATAGGGGTGCCGAAGACGACGAAGAGGATGCCGATGACCAGGAACGAGACGAGGGCGGCCACCTTGATGATGGAGAACCAGAACTCGAGCTCGCCGAACACCTTCACGGACAGCAGGTTGAGCAGCAGCACCACGACCAGAGCGGCGAGGGCGAAGATCCACTGCGGCACGACGGCGAAGAACTCCACGTACGTGCCGAAGAACGAGAGGTAGAGAGCGATGGCCGTGATGTCGACGATGGCGATCATCGCCCAGTAGATCCAGTACGACCATCCGGCCACGAAGGCGAGCTTCTCCCCGAAGAACTCCCTGGCGTACGAGACGAACGAGCCGGAGTCCGGCCGGTGCAGCACCAGCTCGCCCAGCGCGCGCAGGATGAAGAACGCGAACAGGCCGCAGATCGCGTAGACGATGAGCAGGCTCGGCCCGGCGGAGGCCAGGCGTCCGCCTGCGCCGAGGAAGAGACCGGTGCCGATGGCCCCTCCGACAGCGATCATCTGGATGTGGCGGCGCTTGAGGCCCTTCTCGTACGAGCCTGCGTCGTCCTGAGCGGCGAGCAGTTCGGCGGTCTCGTGCGGGGTGCGTCGGGTGCTGGGCATCTGAACATTAAACACGAAACTAAAACGTAGGCATTTGAAATACTGAAACGAAATCAATTGATTTATATAGCGTGGCTATATATAATCGAGGCATGACACACAGCACCCCCAGTGATCTCCGGGAGACCCTCGGCGACCTCGTCGTCGCGAGTCACCGGCTGACACGCCTCGCCGCCCGCGTCACGGGCAACACCGAGTCGCCCGCCACCTGGCGCACACTCAGCGTCCTGCAGTCCTCCGGCGCCATGCGCCTCGGCGAGCTCGCCGCCTACAGCAGGGTCTCGCAGCCCACCATGACCAAGCTCGTCCGCAATCTGGTCGAGGCGGAGTGGGTCAAGCGCATCGCAGACACCGACGACGCCCGCGCCTGGCAGATCGCCGTCACGCCGAAGGGCGAGAAGGCGCTGCAGAACTGGCGCGACGAACTCTCCGGCGCCCTCGTGCCGATGTTCGACGACCTCACGGACGACGAGCTGGCCGCCCTGCGCGCCACCGTGCGCATCATCGGATCGCGCGTCGGCCTCGCCGCACCGGCCGAGGCGCTCGCCACCGCCCCGTAGCGCATCCCTCGCCGCCGCCGGCGTCGTCCGCACACCCGGCACCGTCACCGCTTCACGCTTCCCCACCGACCAATCGGAGCCCATCACCTCTATGTCCCACGACAAACCAAGCAACCTCCTCAAGCAGCCGAGCGCCGTCTGGGCCGTCGCCTTCGCGTCGGTCATCGCCTTCATGGGCATCGGCCTCGTCGACCCGATCCTCCCCGCCATCGCCAAGAGCCTGGAGGCGACGCCGACGGAGACGGAGATGCTGTTCACCAGCTACCTCCTGATCACCGGCATCGCGATGTTCTTCAGTAGCTGGATCTCCAGCAGGATCGGCGCCAAGAAGACGCTGCTGATCGGCCTGGCGCTCATCGTGCTGTTCGCGCTCGCCGCCGGTCTCTCGCAGAACGTCGAGTCGATCATCGGCTTCCGCGCAGGATGGGGGCTCGGCAACGCGCTCTTCATCTCCACCGCCCTCGCCACCATCGTGGGAGCGGCGGCCGGAGGCACGTCGTCGGCGATCATCCTGTACGAGGCGGCTCTCGGTCTGGGCATCGCGATCGGTCCGCTGCTCGGCGGCCTGCTCGGCAGCTGGAGCTGGCGCGGACCGTTCTTCGGCACAGCGACGCTGATGGCGGTCGGCTTCATCGCCATCGTCCTGATGCTGAAGAAGTCGCCGGAGAAACCGCAGCCCACCAGCATCTCCGCGCCGTTCAAGGCGCTCGCCAAGCCGGCGCTCGGCTTCCTCGCCGCTGCCGCCCTGTTCTACAACATCGGGTTCTTCGTGCTGCTCGCGTACACGCCGTTCGCCCTGGTACCGCTCGGGATGGGCAGCGCGATCTCGCTGGGACTGGTCTTCTTCGGCTGGGGCGTCGCCCTCGCGATCACCTCGGTCTGGGGCGCACCGCTGCTGACCAGCAGGCTGCCGCGCACCAGGGTGCTCTGGATCGTGATGCCGCTGCTCGCCATCGACCTGGCCGTCGCCGGGCTGCTGATCGGCTTGCTCGTCGGACTGATCGTCTGCGTGATCGTCGGCGGTCTGCTGCTCGGCGTGCTGAACACGGTGCTCACCGAGTGCGTGATGGAGGCGACGGACCTGCCGCGCTCCGTCGCATCCAGTGCGTACTCCGGTGTGCGCTTCCTCGGCGGCGCCATCGCCCCGCCGGCGGCGACCCTCCTGGCCGACACGATCTCCCCGGCCACTCCGTTCTTCGCCGGTGCCGTCTCCGTGCTGGTCGCGGTGATCCTGGTGGTGGTCGGCCACCGTCACCTCAAGCGCGTCGACGGCGTGGAGGAGACGACGATCGAAGAGGCGGAGGCCGTCTCGATCGGAGACGCCGCCTAGCGCGAACGCCCGAGATTTCGAAGAGCCGCCCTGTTCCTAGGCAGGGCGGCTCTTCCCGTTCCCGAGTTAGGTGCTCGAGAACAGGCGACATCGACAGCAGTTGATCGCGCCTACCCGAAAGGCACGATCAGCCGGACGTTCGCTCGGCTATTCTTCCAGATCGGTCAGCGTGCGACCTACCACGTTGTACTGCCGCGCGTGTCGGGATGCGCCCTCAGCGCGGCGGGCAGGTGGAACCACGCAGCTTCAGCGTCGCGGTCGACCGCACGGACCGGCTGCGCGGCTGACCGCCTGCCAGCTCGTCCAGCAGGATGCGCGCGGCGACGGAACCCTGGTCGAACGGGTCCTGCGCCATCGTCGTCAGCTGGAACGACGCGGCGAAATCGTGGTCGTCGATCCCGATCACGGACAGGTCGCCCGGCACCGACAGACCGTGGTCCGCCGCGGCGAGCATGGCGCCCATCGCCATCTCGTCCGAACCGGCGAAGACCGCCGTCGGCCGGGGGCCAGGCCGGTCGAGCAGGGCGTTCATCGCCGAGCGCCCGAGCGGAAGGGAGAACCCGCCCGGGATGACCCACTCCGGGCGCACGGGGAGGCCCGCATCCCGCATCGCCTGCTGGAAGCCGTGCAGGCGGCCGATCGGGACCTGCCTGTTCAGGCCCTCCTCGTCCTCGCCGCCGATGTGCGCGATGTCGGTGTGACCGAGCCCGATCAGGTGCTCCGTCGCGGTGCGCGCCGTCGCGCGCTCGTCGATGCCGACGCTGCGCAGGCCCTTCACCGGGCCGCCGACGACGATGGTCGGATGGCCGAGCGAGGCGAGCTGGTGGCGCTCATCCGGCGTGAAGTCGAGGCAGAGGGCAAGCAGCGCATCCGTCCTCTTGCGCAGGATGCTGCGGTGGAAGACCCGCTCCCTGTCGCCGCGGTGGCCGCCCAGGTTGAACAGGATCATGTCGTAGCTGGCGGAGCGCAGCTCGGCGTCCACGCCCTCCAGCACGGAGGTGTAGAACCAGCGGCTCACGGACGGCACGACGACACCCATCGCCAGCGTCCGCCCGCTCGCCAGCCCCGAGGCGCTCGACGACGCGACGTAGCCGAGCTCGTCCGCTGCCCTCCGCACCGCGGCACGCGTCTTGTCCGACACGTTCGGCAGCCCCCGGAGCGCGCGCGAAACCGTCGCGGTCGAGACGCCCGTCGCGCGCGCGACCTCGTCGATCCCTGCCATGCCGTTCCCCGTCGGTCAGGAGCCCTGGTGGGGCTGAGTGACGCGCTCCCCGTCCTCCGCCGGCAGGCGCGAGGCGACGATGCGCCGCCGCGCCTGCCAGAGGAGCACGAGGATGAGGACGAGAGCCAGCAGCGTCAGCGCCCAGCCGAGGGCGTCGACACCGGTCAGCTCGCAGACGATCGTGACGATCAGGAACGCGAACGCGAAGAACCCGGCGATGCCGATACCGACATCGACCAGTTCGAGCGAATCGTCCCAGCGCATGTGATCAGCCTTTCACACCACCGGCGGTGAGCCCGGCGACGATACGGCGCTGGAAGATCAGCACCAGGATGACCAGAGGGACCGTCACGATCGTTCCGGCCGCCATGACGGCGGTGTACGGCTCCTGGTGCGGCTGGCTGCCGGCGAAGGAGGCGATGGCGACGGTGACGGGCTGCGTGGCGTCACTCGACAGCTGGCTGGAGATCAGGTACTCGTTCCACGAGGAGATGAACGCCAGGATCGCTGTCGTGAAGACGGCGGGAGCCGCCAGCGGGAGGATGATCTTCCGGAAGGCCTGAGCCTGCGTGCACCCGTCGATCCTGGCCGCCTCCTCGAGGTCCCACGGCATCTCGCGGAAGAACGAGGTGAGCGTGTAGACCGTGAGCGGCAGCACGAACGAGATGCTCGGGATGATCAGAGCCTGGTACGTGCCCATCCAGCCGATGTTCGTGAACAGCTGGAACAGCGGCGTTATGAGCGCGACGCCCGGGAACATGGATGCGCCGAGGATGAGCCCCAGCACGATGCCCTTGAACCGGAAGTCGAGGCGGGCGAGCGCGTACGCGGCGAACGTTCCGACCAGCAGGGCGATGATCGTGACGCAGGCTCCGATGAACAGCGAGTTCAGGAGCGCCTGGCCGAGATGGTTGCCGAGCTTGGTGGAGAACGCCGTCGCGTAGTTGTCCCAGGTGAAGTGGGTGAACCACGGCGTGGTGTCGAACGTGTATCCGACATCGCGGAACGAGGTCACGACCATCCAGTAGAACGGGAGGAGGCACCACAGCACGATGATGATCGCGCTGACGCCGGTGCGGATGCCCGCGTTGCGCTGGCGCGACTTCGCCTTGGACCTCTGCTTGGTGCGGGGGAGTGCTTTCGCCTCCGCTGTGGCCGCTGCCGGGCCTGCGACGGTGGTCATCACTTCGCTCCCTTCTGCTGGGCTTCCTGCGTTCTGACCACGTTGGTCCCGAGGAACCTGACGAAGATGAATGCGACGAGGAAGATGAGGATGAACGTGATCGTCGACAGGGCGGAGGCGCTGTTGAAGCCCTGCCTGATCTGATCGACCACGAGGATCGAGAGGGTGGTCGTGGCATTACCGGTGCCACCACCTCCGCCGGTGAGGATCGCTGGCAGGTCGTAGATGCGGAGGGCGTCGAGCACGCGGAACAGCACGGCCACGAGGAGCGCGGGCTTCACCAGCGGCATCGTGACCCGCCAGAACCGCTGCCAGGTGGTGGCGCCGTCGACCTTGGCGGCCTCGTACACCTCCTCCGGGATGATCTGCAGTCCGGCCAGGATGAGCAGCGCCATGAACGGCGTGGTCTTCCAGGTGTCGGCGATGATCACCGCGAACCGGGATGCCCATTCGTCGCTCGTCCAGAGGATGTGCGCTCCGAGCACGGCGTTGGCGATTCCGGCGACCGAGAAGATGAAGTACCAGAGCTTCGCGGTGACGGCGGTGGGGATGGCCCACGGCACCAGGATGGCGGCACGGACGAGGCCGCGGCCGCGGAACGTGCGGTTCATGATGAAGGCGAACCACATCCCGAGCACCGTCTCCAGGACCACCGTGGTGACGGTGAAGAAGAAGGTGACGAAGACGGCGTTCCAGAACTGCGATCCCAGGTTGCCCGGCGGGCAGGTGATGGTCTCGCCGTTCGGGCCTGCGCACTGCTGGAACAGCCAGTGCGCGTAGTTCTGGAAGCCGGCGAAGCCGCCCTGGACGAACAGGCCGGTCGCCGGGTCGAGTCCGGCGTCCTTCTGGAACGACATGATGATCGCGCTCACCACCGGGTAGCCGATGACGATCGCGAGCAGGACGAGGGTGGGGAGGATGAGGTAGAGCGCCCAGCGACTCTGCTGACGGCGGTTCTTCTTCACCCCAGCGCGCACTTGCGGCGACTTGGGGCTGCGGGTTCCTGGCGGGGCGACGACGTTCGACGTTGACATGTGAGGCCTCCGAGACGATTTCAGGGGAAGAGGGACCGGGCGGCGGGAGAGTTCCCGCCGCCCGGTGGCCGCATCCGGTCGGTTATCCGGCGCTCGCGGTCTTGATGGCCGCAGCCATGTCCTTCAGCGCCTGGTCGACCGACTTGTCACCCTTCAGCGCTGCGTAGGAGTTGTCCTGCACCGCCTTGGTGATGGCCGGGTAGAACGGCGAGACGGGACGCGGGACCGCGTTCTCGATCGACGTCTTCAGGGTCGACAGGTACGGCAGCTGGGTGTTCAGGCCGGCGTCGTCGTACAGCGACGACAGCACGGGTGCCAGCGAGCCCTGGGTCACGAAGAACTTCTGGGTCTCTTCGCTCTGCAGGAACTTCAGGAACGAGAACGCCGTCGCCTTGTGCTTCGAGTAGACGCTGATCGCCGCGTTGTGGCCGCCCAGGCTGGACACGCCGGGCTTGTCGGCGGTGACGCCGGGAAGCGGAGCGATGCCGAAGGTGTCCTTCACGGTCGAGCTTCCGTCGGTCTTGGCCAGGTTGTAGACGTACGGCCAGTTGCGCAGGAAGAGGAGCTTGCCCGCCTCGAACGCCTGGCGTCCCTGCTCCTCCTGGTACGTGATGGCCTCTGCCGGGATCTGCCCGTTCTTGAAGCCGTCCGTCAGCCGGGTGAGACCGGCGTTGGCTTCGGAGCTGTCCACGGTGACCGTCTTGCCGTCGTCGCCGACGATGGTGCCGCCGTTGGTGTTGATGGCTTCAGCCACGTTCACCGTGAGGCCCTCGTACTTGGCGAACTGACCGGCGTAGCAGCCGATGCCCTTCGCCTTGGCGATGTCGCAGTCCTTGAGCATCTCGTCCCAGGTCTTCGGCGGGGTCGGCACGAGGTCCTTGCGGTAGTAGAGGATGCCACCGTCCGAGGTCTGCGGCGCCGCGTACTGCGTGCCGTTGTAGGTGCCGGACTTGACGGTCGGAGCCAGGAGCGCCGAGTTGTCCATCTTGAGGTCGCCGGTCAGCGGCTGCAGCCAGCCCTTGGCCGCGAACTCTCCTGTCCAGACCACGTCGACATCGACCACGTCGTATCCGGAGTCCTTGGCCTGGAAGTGCTGGACCAGGTCGTCGTGCTGCTGGTCTGCCTGGTCGGACTGCTCCTTGAAGGTGACCTTCTCGTCCGGGTGGGCTGCGTTCCACTTGTCGACGAGGGGGCGGACGACGTTGGAGTTGTCCTTGCCCTGAACGTAGGTGATCGGGCCTTTCCCTGTCAGGTTGGCGCTGGCGTCTCCGCCCCCGCTGCCCCCTGAACCACCACCGGTGCATCCCGCCAGCGCGAGGCCGACGACGGCCACTCCGGCGATCACCGAGAGACGTGCTGCTTTCATTTCACTCCTCGTTGAGCTCTTGGTGCGGACGCGGGCGCGCCCGAGACGGACGCTACCCCCGTCGTGGGGTGGAATGCAAGCGTTTACGTCAAGCGCTTGCATCACGGTTGGGTCACGCCAGGGCTACGCTGAAACCATGAGCGGGATGCGCGGCATGGCCGGCGGTGGAGGCGGCGGTCGTGGCCGGGTCAGCGGCGGCGACGCCGAGGCGCAGCGGGCTCTGAACGCGACGGCCCCGAAGATCCCGAACCTGTTCCGTCGCATCACGACGCTGTTCGCGCCGCACCGCACGGCGATCATCGTCACGATGGTGCTTGTGCTCATCGGAGCAGCGCTGTCCGTCGTTCCTCCTCTTCTCACCCAGCGGGCATTCGACGAAGGCCTGTTCCCGAAGAGCGGGAAGCCGGACATGGAGGCGCTGATCACGATCGTCGTCGTGATGATCGTGGTGTTCGTCGGCTCGGCGCTGCTCGGCGTCTGGCAGACGTATCTGACCGCCTCGGTGGGCAATAAGGTGATGGGGGCGCTGCGCGTCCGGCTGTTCTCCCACCTGCAGTCGATGGAGCTGAGCTTCTTCACGAAGACCAAGACGGGCATCATCCAGTCGCGGCTGCAGAACGACGTGGGCGGGGTGGCGAACGTCCTCACCAACACCATGTCGAGCATCCTGGGCAACACGGTCACGGTGATCGCGGCGTTCGTGGCGATGATCCTGCTCAACTGGCAGCTGACCATCGTGGCCGTCATCCTGATGCCGATCCTGGTGATCGCGCAGCGCAGGGTCGGCCAGGTGCGCGCGCGGATCGCGACCAAGACGCAGGAGTCGCTGTCGGACATGACGGCGATCACGCAGGAGACACTGAGCGTGTCCGGCATCCTGCTGTCGAAGAGCTTCAACAGGCAGGCGGCGGAGGTCGGCAGGTACTCCGACGAGAACGCCAACCAGATCCGCCTGCAGGTGTCGCAGTCGATGAGCGGCCAGTGGTTCTTCGCGATGGTGAACATCTTCCTGTCGTCCATCCCCGCCATCGTCTACCTGGTCTCCGGCTGGCTGGTGCTGGGCGGCGCGACCGACATCACGGCCGGGACGATCGTGGCGTTCACCACGGTGCAGGCCAGGCTGCTCTTCCCGCTGCTCGCCCTGATGAGGGTCGCGCTCGACCTGCAGACCTCCGGAGCCCTGTTCGCCCGCATCTTCGAGTACCTCGACCTGAAGCCCGCCATCGCCGACCAGCCGGATGCGGTCCCCGTCGACCCGGCGCGCGACCTCGGCCGCATCGAGTTCGACCACGTCGTGTTCCGCTATCCGGATGCGCGCGACGGAGAGCGGAACACCCTCGACGACGTGTCGTTCGTGATCAGGCCCGGCGAGTTCGCGGCGTTCGTCGGCCCGTCCGGCGCGGGCAAGACCACCGTCTCGTACCTCATCCCGCGCTTCTACGACGCGACGAGTGGGCGCATCCTGTTCGGCGACACGGACATCCGGGCGCTGCAGCAGGACTCTCTGGTGTCGCACATCGGCGTCGTCAGCCAGGAGACGTACCTCTTCCACGCCACCATCGGGGAGAACCTGCGATACGCCCGCCCGGATGCGACGCAGGGGGAGATCGAGGAGGCGACGAGGAAGGCGAACATCCACGACACCATCGCCGGGTTCCCCGACGGCTACGACACGGTGGTCGGCGAACGCGGCTACAGGCTGTCCGGCGGGGAGAAGCAGCGCATCGCCATCGCGCGCGTGCTGCTGAAGGACCCGGAGGTGCTGATCCTCGACGAGGCGACCAGCGCTCTCGACTCCATCTCGGAGCGCGTGGTGCAGCAGGCCCTGGACACCGCATCCCGGGGCAGGACCACCATCGCCATCGCCCACCGGTTGTCGACCATCGTCGCTGCCGACGTCATCTTCGTGATCGACCACGGCCGGCTGGTCGAGCGCGGCACGCACCGGGAGCTGCTGGAGCAGGGCGGCGTGTACGCCCGGCTCTACCGTGAGCAGACGGAGGGCGCGCTGCTCGACGACTGACGCCTTCTCGCCACCATGCCCGCCAGTGTTAGGCTGGGCTAACAATCGGGTTAGGGGCATGCGATGGCGGAGGCCGTGGAGACGACGGAGTCGCGTCCGGCGCGCGCCCGGCGCCCATCGTCCCGCCTGTTCCTGCTGCTCGGACCCGCGTTCGTCGCCGCCATCGCCTACGTCGACCCCGGCAACGTCGCCGCCAACCTCACCGCCGGCGCGCAGTACGGCTACCTCCTGGTCTGGGTGCTCGTCGCGGCGAACGTGATCGCCGTGTTCGTGCAGTACCAGTCGGCGAAGCTCGGCATCGTGACCGGCCGCAGCCTGCCCGAACTGCTCGGCTCCCGGCTCGGCACCGGCGGGCGGCGCGCCTTCTGGGTGCAGGCGGAGCTGGTCGCGGCGGCGACCGACCTGGCGGAGGTGATCGGCGGCGCGATCGCGCTCAACCTGCTGTTCGGGCTGCCGCTCCCGCTCGGCGGCCTGGTGGTCGGCGTGGTCGCCATCGGCATCCTCGCCGTGCAGTCGCGCAGAGGCCAGCGCCCGTTCGAGGCGGTCATCCTCGGACTGCTCGGCGTGATCTCGGTCGGCTTCCTCGCCGGGCTGTTCGTGAGCCCGGTGGACTGGGGTGCTGCGGCGGGCGGCCTGGTGCCGCGCTTCGACGGGGCTCCGACGGTGCTGCTGGCGGCGAGCATGCTCGGAGCGACCGTCATGCCGCACGCCATCTACCTGCACTCCGCGCTCGCCAGGGACAGGCACGGCCACGCCTCCACCCCGGATGCGCGACGCACCCTCCTCCGCGCGACCCGTGTGGATGTGGTCGCGGCCCTCGTGCTCGCCGGCGCCGTCAACATCGCGATGCTCCTGCTCGCCGCGGCCTCCCTCGGCGGGGCGGATGGGACGGACACGATCGAGGGGGCGCACGCGGCCATCACGGCGGCGCTCGGACCGGTGGTGGGGATCGCGTTCGCGGTCGGGCTGCTGGCGTCCGGGCTCGCATCCACGTCGGTGGGGAGCTACGCGGGGGCGACGATCATGGCGGGGCTGCTGACGGTGCGCATCCCGTTGCTGACGCGGCGCATCGTCACGCTCATCCCGGCCATCGTGATCCTGGCGCTGGGCGTCGAGCCGACCTGGGCGCTCGTGATCAGCCAGGTGTTCCTGAGCCTCGGCATCCCGTTCGCAATGATCCCGCTGCTGCGGCTGACCGCGTCGAAGGACGTGATGGGCGACCGTGCGGACAGCGTGTGGATGCGCGTGGCCGGGATCGGGATCGCGGCGCTCGTCGTCGTGCTCAACGTCGCGCTGGTGGTGCTGACGGTGGCGCAGTGGGTCGGCTGATGCCGCCCACCAGCTGAATCAGGCCTCTGTCACCCACACCGCGCCGGCGGCCGTCTCGCCGAGCACGACCTCTGCGCCTCCCAGCCGCACGGTGATGTCCCCGGCGAACTGGCGGTGCTCGTCGACGCTCAGCTGGGCGTCCGGCACGATGCCGCGGTCGGCGAGGTAGCGGAGGATCGCGGGGTCGGCGTCCGAGATGCGCGACACCGTCAGCGGGACGCCGGTGTGCGCGGCGAGCATGGGCGTCGCATCCGGTCGGTGCGCGATGCCGTCCGCGCTCGGGATGGGGTCGCCGTGCGGATCGCGGGACGGGTAGCCGAGCCTGCGGTCGATGCGCTCGACCAGCTCGTCGGAGACGGCGTGCTCCAGCACCTCCGCCTCGTCGTGCACCTCGTCCCAGCCGTAGCCGAGCTCCTCCACCAGGAACGTCTCGATGAGCCGGTGCCTGCGCACCATCGCGACCGCGTGGCGGCGGCCGGCGTCCGTCAGCTCGATGCCGCCGTACGGCTCGTGCACGAGCATCCCCTGGTCGGCGAGACGGCGGATGCCGTCGGAGATGGTGGCGGCGCGGACGCCGAGGCGTTCGGCGAGCTGCTTGACCGTGATGGGCGTCTCCGCCCATTCGGTCGCGGACCAGATGACTTTGAGGTAATCCTGGGCCACGGTCGAGAGGTCGGACACTGGCATGTCGTAATTCTACGGGCGGTGCGCACGCGGCACTGTTACGGTTGGTCGCGTGAATTACGCAGAGACCATCATCGACTTGGTCGGCGACACTCCGCTCGTGAAGCTCAACAGGCTGACCGACGGAATCGCGGCGACGGTGCTCGTCAAACTCGAGTACCTGAACCCCGGAGGTTCGTCGAAGGACCGCATTGCAACCCGCATCATCGACGCTGCGGAGAAAGAGGGGCTCCTGAAGCCCGGCGGGACGATCGTCGAACCGACGAGCGGCAACACCGGCGTCGGGCTCGCGCTCGTCGCCCAGCAGCGCGGATACAAGTGCGTTTTCGTGCTGCCGGACAAGGTGGGGGAGGACAAGCGCAACGTCCTCACCGCATACGGAGCGGAGATCGTGGTCACGCCGACCTCGGTGGCGCCGGAGCATCCCGACTCCTACTACAGCGTCTCCGACCGGCTGGCGGCGGAGATCCCCGGGGCGTTCAAGCCCAACCAGTACTTCAACCCGAACGGGCCGCGCAGCCACTACGAGACCACCGGTCCGGAGATCTGGCGCGACACCGACCAGAAGGTGACCCACGTGGTCATCGGCGTCGGCACCGGCGGCACGATCAGCGGCACGGGGAAGTTCCTCAAGGAGGCGTCCGACGGCGCCGTGCGCGTGATCGGCGCAGACCCGGAGGGCTCGGTCTACTCCGGCGGCACCGGACGCCCGTACCTCGTCGAGGGTGTCGGAGAGGACTTCTGGCCGGGTGCATACGACCCGACCGTGGTGGACGAGGTCATCGCGATCTCGGACGCGGAGTCGTTCCACGTCACGCGGCGGCTCGCCCGCGAGGAGGGCATCCTGGTCGGCGGGTCGAGCGGCATGGCCGTCGCAGCGGCTCTCAAGGCTGCGAAAGACCTGTCGGCGGACGACATCGTCGTGGTCATCCTCCCGGACGGCGGACGCGGCTACCTCGCCAAGATCTTCAACGACAAGTGGATGCGGTCCTACGGCTTCAGCGACGTCCCGGACGAGGCGACGGTGCACGACGCCATCAAGACGAAGAGCGGCGCACTGCCCGACCTGGTGCACACGCACCCGTCTGAGACCGTGCGCGACGCCATCCAGATCATGAACACCTACGGCGTCTCGCAGCTGCCCGTTCTCACGGCGGAGCCGCCCGTGGTGATGGGCGAGGTGGCGGGAGCGCTCGACGAGACCTCGCTGGTCGACGCCGTGTTCAGCGGTCGCGCCCAGATGACCGACGACGTCGGCGCGCACATCGGCGCTCCGTTCCAGCTGATCGGCATCAACGAGCCGGTCAGCGCGGCGCGCGCGGCCCTCGCCACCGAGAACGCCCTGCTCGTGACCGAGGACGGCAAACCGGTCGCCGTGCTCACCCGGCAGGACCTCCTCAACTTCCTCAGCGAATGAAAAACGACTCCAGAAAGACAGCAGACAGACCCATGAAGTTCGCAACCAACGCCATCCACGTCGGCCAGGAGTTCGACCCGACGACCGGCGCGATCATCCCGCCGATCTACCAGACGTCGACGTTCGTCCAGGACGGTGTCGGCGGCCTGCGCGGCGGCTACGAGTACAGCAGGGGCGGCAACCCGACGCGCACCTCGCTGGAGACGCTGCTCGCCGCGCTGGAGGGTGGAGTGAGCGCGCTGTCGTTCGCGTCCGGACTCGCGGCGGAGGACGCGCTGCTGCGCGCCGTCTTGAAGCCGGGCGACCACGTCGTGCTCGGCAACGACGTCTACGGGGGAACCCACCGGCTGATCAACCGCATCCACGGTGCGTGGGACATCCGCAACACCACGGTCGACCTCACCGACCTGGATGCGGTCCGCACCGCGCTGCAGGCCGACGGCACGAAGGTGCTCTGGATCGAGACGCCGAGCAACCCGCTGATGAAGGTGAGCGACATCGCCGCCCTGGCCGAGCTCGGTCACGCGGTCGGAGCGCTCGTCGTCGTGGACAACACGTTCGCGTCCCCTGCGCTGCAGCAGCCGCTGTCGCTCGGGGCCGACGTGGTCGCGCACTCGACCACCAAGTACCTCGGCGGCCACTCCGACGTGCTCGGCGGGGCGCTCGTCTTCGCCGACGAAGAGCTCGCGGGCAGGGTGCAGTTCATCCAGTTCGCGGCCGGTGCCGTGTCGTCCCCGATGGATGCGTGGCTCACCACGCGCGGCATCAAGACCCTCGCCGTGCGCATGCAGCGTCACACCGAGAACGCGCAGGCCATCGCGGAGGCCCTGGTCGGCCGCGACGGCATCGACGCCGTCTACTACCCCGGCCTGCCCAGCCACCCCGGCCACGAGCTGGCCGCGCGCCAGATGAGCGGCTTCGGCGGGATGCTCTCCGTCGCCCTCAGCGGCGGTGCAGCGGCGGCGCGCAGCTTCGCGGAGTCGACGGAGGTGTTCCAGCTCGCGGAGTCCCTCGGCGGCGTCGAATCCCTGATCGGCTACCCGAGCGAGATGACGCACGCCTCGGTGCGCGGCACGGAGCTCGAGGTGCCGGACAACGTCATCCGGCTCTCCGTCGGCATCGAGGACGTCTCCGACCTGCTCGCCGACATCGACCAGGCGCTGTCCCGGTAGGCGGCGGCGCTCGTTCCAAGTCGGCCGCGCTCGCGGCATGTCGGCGGCGGGCGCTAGCGTCGAGCCATGGAACAGCGAGTGAGTCTGATCACGTTGGGTGTTGCCGACCTGGAGCGGGCGCGGCGCTTCTACGAGGAGGGGCTGGGCTGGACGCCGACGCAGGCGCTCGACGGCGTCTGTTTCTACCAGCTGCCGGGGATCGCGCTCGGCCTGTTCGGCAGGGATGACCTCGCCGAGGACGCGAAGCATCCGATCGGCGGCACGTTCAGCGGCGTCACCATCGCCATCAACCAGCCGTCCGAGGAGGCCGTCGACCGGGTGTTCGCCGAGGCGGAGGCAGCGGGGGCGAGCATCCTGAAGCCGGCGGAGCGCGTGTTCTGGGGCGGATACTCGGGATACTTCGCCGACCTCGACGGTCACGTCTGGGAGGTCGCGTACAACCCGGACTGGACCGTCAACGACGACGGAACGCTCACCATCTGATGCGGTACGTGCTTCTGCCGGGGGCGGGTGGGGCCGCATTCGTCTGGCATCGCGTGGTGGAGCAGCTGACCGCCAGGGGGATGGATGCGGTGGCCGTCGAGTTCGTGACCGGTGACGGCCACGGGCTCGCCGATTACGCGGACGCAGCCGTCGCCGCGGCCGAGGGCGCCGACGGTGTCGTGCTGGTTGCACAGTCGATGGGCGGCTTCACCGCTGCCGTCGCCGCGCAGCGCCTGCCGGTGAGCGGGATCGTGTTCCTCAACGCGATGATCCCCGTGCCCGGCGAGTCGGCCGGAGGCTGGTGGGAGGCGGTCGGTCACGACGCCGCGATGCGCGAGAACGACATCGCGGCAGGGCGCGACCCCGACGCCGAGTTCGACATCGACCTCTACTTCTTCCACGACGTGCCAGAGGAGGAACGCGACGCGCTGGAACAGCAGGAGGGCGAGGCGGACTCGGAGACGATGTTTGCCGAGCCGTGCGACTTCCCCGGCTGGCCGGACGTGCCGCTCACGGTGATCGCCGGCGACGACGACCGGCTGTTCCCCGCCGCGTTCCAGGAGCGCGTCGCCCGCGAGCGCCTCTCCGTGGATGCGCACCGCGTGCCCGGCGGTCATCTCGCCGCGCTGTCGCATCCAGAGCCGATCGTCGAGCTTCTCCTGACGGCAGGCCGAACGGCGGAATGAGGCCGGCCTGCGCGCGCATGTCAGGCGGGCCTAAACGCTGGGAGAGTGCCCGGCCGACCCCTCGCGGGGCGCGCATCCCGGGCAGGATGGAAGGCATCGAAGGGGAGTAGTTCCCACCGCCCGAACCGCCGGTTGCGATCCGTCGCACGGTGCGGGGACGGCGACGCGGTTCGTCGACATACTGGCTGGTCACGGAGACCGGCCCGGCGCACCACCCGCACAGTGCAGCCTGCGTGCGGGCGAACGAGACCTTCGGTCGGCCATTCCCGGCGACCGAGTCACCCCTGTGCATTCTCTCGGTCGCCGCCTGTGATCGAAAGGGTCTCCCCGTGTCGAATCCGCACCCTCCCACCGCGTCCGTCTGGCGCCGTCTCGTCCTCCCGCTCGGCATCGTGACGCTGATCGCCGCCCAGGGCGTCGCCCTGACGCTGACCGGCGTGCACGTTCCCCCGCTCATCGGGGTGCTGTCGTTCGGCGTCGCGATCGTCGCCGCGGCCTTCGCTCTCGCCTGGGCCGGGGAGGCGGCCGAGGTCGACATCTCGGGCGGTCTCGCCGTCGGATTGCTGGCGATCATCGCGATCCTGCCCGAGTACGCGATCGACCTGTATTTCGCGTTCAGCGCGGGCTCCGACCCGTCTCAGGCTCCGTACGCCGCCGCCAATATGACCGGCTCCAACCGATTGCTGCTCGGGTTCGGCTGGCCGTTCATCCTGCTGGTGGCGTTCCTCGCGTTCCTGGCAGCGCGTCGCCGCCGGACGGCCGCCGATCCGGATGTGCAGGCGAAGCCGTTCGCGATCCGGCTGCCGCACGGCAACCGCGTCGAGCTCGGGCTGCTGCTTGTCGCGTCGGTGCTCACGCTGGTCATCCCGCTGACCGGGCAGATCCACGTCGTGCTCGGTGTCCTGCTGCTCGCGCTCTTCGCCTACTACCTGTGGCGGGTGTCGACCGGCGAGAGCGACGAGCCGGAACTCGTCGGTGTCGCGCACAGCATCGGCACGCTGCCGACCCGTGCCCGCCGGGCGACGGTCGTGACGATCTTCGTCCTCGCCGCCGTCATCATCCTGCTGCTCGCCGAGCCGTTCGCCACCAGCCTGGTCGAGGGAGGGCGGGCGCTCGGGATCGACGACTTCCTGCTCGTGCAGTGGCTCGCACCGCTCGCCTCCGAGGCTCCGGAGTTCGTGATCGCTGTGCTCTTCGCGCTGCGCGGCAAGGCGGCGATGGGCATCGGCATCCTGCTCGCCAGCAAGGTCAACCAGTGGACGGCGCTGGTCGGGACGCTGCCCATCGCACATCTCATCGGCGGCGGAGGGATGGCCCTGCCGATGGATGCACGGCAGGTGGAGGAGTTCACGCTGACCGCGACCCAGACCATCCTGGGCGTCGCCATGCTTCTCACGCTCCGGTTCAGCGGACGCTGGGCGGTCGCCCTGTTCGTGCTGTTCGCCGCGACGTTCGTGTTCACGTCGACGGAGGCGCGACTGATCGTGTCCGCCGTGTACGCCGTGCTCGCCGTCGCCCTGTTCGTCGTGCGGAGGCGGACGCTGCTGCCGACCATCACCGCTCCGTTCCGGTTCGCGAAGCGGGAGGAGCCCGCCGCCCTGGAGCCGGAGCGTTCCGCCTGAGCTCTGCGTCGTCCGGTTACGTCACAACCTGGAGGTTCCCGCTAGGGGCTGGCCACCGCAGGTGCTGGCGCGGATAGTTGGTCTATGAGGACTTTCGGGGTGGAGGAAGAACTGCTGCTCGTCGACGAGCGCACCGGCGCTCCGATGGCCGTCGCCCCGCAGGCGCTCGCCGCGGCGGAGGCCGACGACGCGCGGGCCAGGAACGGCGCGGAAGAACCTGGTCCCCAGCTCTCGGCCGAGATCCACCAGGAGATGATCGAGACGCAGACCAGGCCGCTCACCTCCACGGACGAGCTGCTGGCGGACATCGTCGCGGGCAGGGAGCGGGCGGACAGGCTGGCCCGCACGCTCGGCGCGCGCGCGGTCGCGGTGGGGATGTCGCCGCTGCCGGTCCAGCCGCATCCCACGCAGAAGGACCGCTACGACGAGATGATGCGCCGCTACGGCGCAACCGCGCAGACGACGCTCGTCTGCGGCTGCCACGTGCACGTCGGCATCGAGTCGCGCGAGGAGGGCGTCGCCATCCTGGACAGGATCAGGACCTGGCTGCCGCTGCTGCTCGCCCTGAGCGCCAACTCGCCCTTCGCCGGGGGCGGGGACACCGGATATGCGAGCTTCCGTTTCCTCGCCTGGCACCAGTGGCAGAGCGCTGGCCCGACCGACGTGTTCGGTTCGGTGGAAGAGTACGACAGATTCGAACGGCTGCTCGTCGACACCGAGGTGATCATGGACTACGGCATGGTCTACCTCGATGCCCGCCTGTCGCACAAGCAGCCGACGATCGAGGTGCGCATCGCCGACGTCTGCCTGGATGCGCGGGATGCCGTCGTCCTGGCCGCGATCGTCCGCGCCCTGGTCGACACCGCGGCGGCGGACTGGCACGCCGGGGTGCGGCCGTCCGATCTGCCGGCCGCCGCACTGCGCCTAGCCGGGTGGCAGGCGGCGCTGACCGGTGTGCACGGCCGGCTGCCGCATCCCCAGCACGGGGCGGGCGCAGACATCACCGACGCACTGGATGCGCTGGTCGTCCACATCCGGAGGGCGTTGGAGGCCAACGGCGACGCCGCTCTCGTGCACGACGGCCTGGCGAGGATCGTGGCGTCCGGGGGAGGGGCAGGCAGGCAGCGCGCGGCGTTCGCGGTGCGCGGCAGCCTCGAGGATGTGGTGCAGGCAGCGGTGGATGCGACGCACGAGCTGAGTCCGTCCGGCGACGATCTGCCCGTCTCCTGACCGGCTATTGTCCGGGGTATTGACTCCTCACTTGTTTTTTGCAAGTGTTAACGCGTCCACAGACGGACCGACCTGAGGAGACCACAATGACCGCGATGTTCGTCAACCTGCCGGTGACCGACCTGGAACGCGCGAAGGCGTTCTACACGGCGGTCGGGTTCACCATCAATCCGCTCTTCACCGACCACAACGCGGCCTGCGTCGTCGTCGAGGAGGACCACAGCTACTTCATGATCCTGGTGCGCGAGTACTTCCAGACCTTCACCGACCTGCCGATCGGCGACCCCGCCGTGAACCCGTCCGTGTCGACCGCGATCTTCCTCGACAGCCGCGAGGACGTGGACAAGACCATCGCAGACGGGATCGCGGCCGGCGGCTCCGAGGCACGTCCGGCCTCCGACTACGGCTTCATGTACCAGCGCCAGCTCAACGACCCGGACGGCAACCTCCTCGAATTCGGCTGGATGGACCCGGTCGCCGCCGAGCAGGGACCGGCCGCCGCCGCGAACCAGCAGGCCTGAGGGCGATGGCAGCACGCGACTACGGGCAGTACTCCGGCTTCTCGCAGGCCCTCGAGCTGGTGGGGGAACGGTGGGCGATGCTCATCGTCCGCGACCTGCTCGTGGGGCCGCGCCGGTACGGGGAGCTCGCGGCCGGGCTTCCGCGCATCCCGAGCAACATCCTGGCCGCGCGGCTGAAGGAGCTGCAGGCGGCCGGGGTGCTGCATCGCGTTCCGCACTCGCGGGTGATCGTCTACGAGCTGACGCCGTACGGCCGGGAGCTCGAACCGGTGGTGCTCGCGCTCGGTGCGTGGGGATTCAAGACCCTGAGCGAGCCGAGGGAGGAGCAGATCATCACGCCGGATTCGATGACGATGGATCTGCGGACCGCGTTCCGCCCGCAGGTCGCCGCCGCCCTGCCGACCACGGCGTACGGTGCGCGGTTCGGGGAGGCCGAGCTGCACATCCGGGTGGACGGCACGACGCTGGATGTGACGCGCGGCGACGGACCGGTCGACCTCGCCTTCTCCACCGGCCCGGACATCCGGAGGCTGATCTCCGGCGAACTCGCCCCGGAACGGGCGATCGAGACGGGCGTGGTGGAGGTGCTGCGGGGGCGCGGAGACCTGCTCGACCGCTTCGCGAGCACCTTCCACCTGGCCGCCTGAACGGAATCGCGTGACCCTGTGCGCCCGACCGCTACCGTGCGGGCGGGATAGCGCATACTCTTCCGAACATGACCGGGAACCAGCTCGACCACCAGCACGCGGTCTACAGCTATGGCACGACGCCGCTCACGCTCATGTACAGCCCGACGGCGACGGCCGCGTGGGAGGTCTACTACGGCGGGGAGTACCTCGGGCTGATCGAGGAGGTGCGGACCGCCGGCGAAGCGTGGCCGATGTTCGTGGCCAGGCTGCCCGGCGAGGAGGAGGACGCCGGGACCGCCGGGGCCGCGCCATCCAGGGACTGGCGGCTCGCGGTCGAGGTGCTGGCGGTGCACGCCGGGCTCTGAGTCAGCAGCCGAGCGTCTGCTCCGGACTCGTGCCGAATCGGAAGCGGTAGTGCGCCTCGAAGGCGTCGACATCGACGAACCCCCATCGCGCCGCCACCGCAGCCACCCCGCCGTGCACGTCGGTCTTCCCCTCGCGCAGGTCGCGGTGGGCGGCGGAGAGCCGCACGCTGTGCAGGTACTGGTCTGCGGTGTACGGCAGGTGCATGTCGAACGCCCTGTCGAGTTCGGGCACGGTGGTGCCCGCCGCGGTGGCGATGTCGTCGACGGTGATGGGCAGCGACGCGTGGTCGTCTATGTAGCTGACGGCCCTCTTGAAGGCGACAGCCCGGGATGCGACGGTCGTGCGCCGCGCCTGGTGATCGCCGGTCAGTGGGAACGCCTCGATGGTCGCGATGGCCAGCTGGCGATAGATGGATGCGCGGACCAGGTCGTTCTCGAACGCCTCCGTCAGCGCGGTCTGCCTGGCCAGTCGCGCCACCGCGAGCCAGCGCTCGCCCAGCGCCCTGGTGACGGGGAGCGCCGAATCGAAGCGCATGGTCACTCCGTCGCCGAACTGCGCTGCGGCCGTCGCGGCCAGGCTCTCGACGGTGATGCTCACCGCGCTCACGTCCGCGTGGGAGACCGAGGCGTCGAGCCGCCGGCCGGGCTGGAAGATCGCGGGACTCCGACTGAGGTCCCCCTCCTCGCCGCCCGTCCGCCAGAGGTAGCTGCCGACGACGGACGCGACCGTGAAGAACGGCAGCTCGGCCGCGCACTCCACGTCGCCGTCGAACAGGTGGCGGGCGACGACGAAACGATTCTCGCCGTGCACCTCCTCGGCGTAGCGGAGGCCGTTGGTGTGCGGGTCCGTGCCGAGCACGATCGAGGCGTACGTGGCCTGCAGTTTCGCCTCGGCCGTGTCGACGTCGCGCGTGACAGTGGAGTCGTGAAACGTCTCAGACACCTGTGTCTCCTTGCACGTGCGGTCCTGCGGTCGAAATGCAAGCATACGTCTCCGTGCGGCGACATTCTGCCGATGTCGGCGGCCACCGCCATGATGGAGGAATGACGGACAGCGGGCCATCGATCGCGCGCGCCCGCGGCGCGACACCGGATGCACCGCCTGGCGCCACACACGGGCATCTCGGCGTCGCAGGGGGCACCGCCCTCTACGTCGCCGCCGTGCTCGGCACGGGCATCCTGGTGCTGCCGGCGCTCGCCGCGTCGGTCGCCGGCCCTGGCTCGATCATCGCCGTCGCGGCGCTCGCCGTCATCTCCATCCCGCTGGCGGCGACGTTCGCCGCTCTCGCCAGGCGGCATCCGGATGCGGGTGGTGTCGCCACGTTCGCCCGCCGCGCGTTCGGGCCGACCGCCGCCCGCGTCATCAGCTACTGGTTCTTCTTCGGCACGCCGATCGGTGCGCCCATCGCGGCCCTGATGACGGCGAGATACGTGGTCGCCGTGATCGGCGGGGATGCGCTGACCACCGTGCTGATCGCCATCGGACTGATGGTGATCCCGGTGATCGTCACGGCGTTCGGCGTGCGCTTCGCCGGCTGGTTGCAGCTCGTCCTGTCCGCTGCCCTGGTGGCCGTGCTCGTGTTCGTGCTCGCGGCCGCCGTCCCGCACTCCGATCCGGCCAACCTGCAGCCGCTGCTCCCGCACGGCTGGGAGGGCGTCGGGCTCGCGATGAGCCTCTACATCTGGGCGTTCGCCGGGTGGGAGGCCGTGGCGGGGATCGGCGGCGAGTTCCGCAACCCGCGGCGGGACATCCCGCGGGCGACAGCGCTGGCGCTGGTGATCGTCTCTGCGGCATACCTGGCCATCCAGACGGTGACGGTGCTCGTGCTCGGCGACGCGGCATCGACGAGTGCCGTGCCTCTTCTCGACCTCGTGACGGTGTCGTCCGGCCCGGGCGGCGGGGTGGTGGTGGCCGTGATCGCCGCCATCGTGGTCACCGGGGTGTTCAACGCCTACCTCGCCGCGTTCAGCAAGCTGGGCGCCGCGATGGGCAGAGACGGCGACCTGCCGCGCTGGTTCGGCAGGGGAGCCGAGAACGGCGGGATCGCCCGGCGCGGCCTGCTCCTGTCCGCGGTGATCATGGCCGCATACTCCGCACTGGTCCTCGCGAGCGGCGACCTGCCGCCGTTCATCCTGGTGCACACCAGCATCGCGGCGGCCGTGTATGCGCTCGGCGTCGCGTCGGCGCTCGTGCTGCTGCCGCGCTGGTCGCTCGGCTGGTGGATGTCCCTCGCCTCCTGCGTCTTCGCCGCCGGTCTCCTCCTGCTCGCCGGCTGGCACCTCGTCTTCCCGCTCGTCCTCGCCGTCGCCGCCCTCCTCATCCGCCCCCGTCGCGGGAGCGGGAGCGCGCGTGGGCGGAGCGCATAATGAGGGAATGACGCACGACGACGCTGCGAGCCGGGCCGCCAGCATGCGCGATGTCGCGCGGGTGGCGGGGGTCTCGCACCAGACGGTGTCGCGCGTCCTGAACGGGCACCCGAGCATCCGGGACTCGACGCGCGAGCGGGTCGTGCGGGCGATGGACGAACTGCACTACCGGCCCAACCGCGCCGCGCGGGCGCTCGTCACCGCCCGGTCGAACACGATCGGCGTGCTCGCCGCCTCCGCCGCCGCGCTCTACGGGCCGGTGTCGAGCATGGGCGCGATCCAGACGGCGGGGCGCGAGGCCGGGTACTACGTGGCGGTCGCCCAGCTCGCCGACCTCACCGAGGAGAGCATCGCCGACGGGATCGACCATCTGCTCGCCCAGGCGGTGGAGGGGATCGTCGTGATCGCGCCGCAGGAGCGGGTGCTCGACCTGATCGCCTCCACCGGGCTGGATGTGCCGTACGTGACCATGCAGGCGGGCGACCAGTATGCGGAGAGAGAGCTCTCCGTCGACCAGCTCGCCGGGGCCCGCGCTGCAACCCGCCACCTGATCGACCTCGGCCACCGCAGGATCGTGCACGTCTCCGGGCCGCTCGGCTGGATCGAGGCGCAGGCCAGGCTGCGAGGCTACCAGGACGAGCTGCGCGCATCCGGCCTCGACGTGCTTTCCCCGATCCGCGGCGACTGGACGGCGCAGTCCGGCTACGCGGCAGGGGAGGAGCTGCTCGCCGACCCGGCCATCACGGGCGTGTTCGCCTCCAACGACCAGCTGGCCCTCGGCATCATGCACGTCGCCCGCGACCAGGGCAGAGACATCCCGGGCGACCTGAGCGTGGTCGGTTTCGACGACATCCCGGAGGCCGCCCACTTCTGCCCTCCGCTCACGACGGTCAGGCAGGATTTCGCCGAGCTCGGCCGCCGCTGCGTCGCCCGGCTGGTGGCCGAGATCGAGTCGACCGCCGAGCCGCACCCCGGCAACGTGCAGCCCGCGCTGATCGTGCGCGCGTCCACGGCGCCGCGCTGAACGCGTCAGTCCTCCTCCTCGGTCGCGCCGTCCAGCCACCTCCGTGGCCCAGGCCCGCTGCCGCCGAGCTCGTCCGATGGGTTCTGCAGCGCGCACGTGCGCAGGCTCAGGCACCCGCATCCCATGCACCCGGTGAGGTCGTCGCGCAGATGCTCCAGGTCTCTGATCCGTTCGTCGAGCGCATCCCGCCACAGCCGGGAAAGCCGTGCCCAGTCCTTCTTCGTCGGCGTCCTGCCCTCCGGCAGCGAGTCGAGCGCGAGACGGATCTCGGCGAGCGGCACGCCCACCCGCTGCGACACCCGGATGAACGCCACCCGCCGCAGGACATCGCGCCGGTATCGCCGCTGGTTGCCCGCCGTCCGCTCGCTGCTGATCAGTCCCTGTCGCTCGTAGAAGTGCAGGGCGGAGACGGCGACGCCGCTGCGGGAAGCGATGTCGCCGACGCTGAGGATCGGTTCGGAGGGAGTCATTGACCTCAACCGTAGTTGAGGTCATAGGCTCGCACCATGACCACTGACGACCGCGAACGCACCAGCACGCCCCTGCAGCAGGGAGCCGCGGTCGCCGACCTCCCGCCACCCGGCGGTGTCCTGAGCGCCCGCTATCGCTGGGTCAGCATCGGGATGTGCGCGCTCATCATGCTCGCGGCGTTCGAGGCGCTCGCGGTCACCACGATCATGCCGACTGTGAGCCGCGAACTCGACGGCGCGAGCCTCTACGCGTTCGCCTTCGCCGGACCGCTCGCCGTGAGCGTCGTCGGCATGGTGCTCGCCGGGGCGTGGTGCGACAGGGGAAGTCCCCGCAACGCGCTGTTCGCCTCGGTCGGGATGTTCGTGGCAGGGCTGCTCGTGGTGGGCACCGCCCAGAACATGGGCGTCTTCGTCGCTGGCCGGCTCATCCACGGGTTCGGCGGCGGCGCCCTGACGGTGGCCCTGTACGTGATCGTCGCGCGGGTGTACCCGCCGAACCTGCACGCCAAGATCTTCGCCGGGTTCGCGGCGGCCTGGGTGATCCCGTCGCTCGTCGGTCCGCTGATCGCGGGAGCGCTCGCGGAGTCGGTCGGCTGGCGCTGGGTGTTCCTCGGTGTCGTCGGGCTCGCTGTCCTCGCCATGCTGATGGTCGTGCCCGCCATGCGCGGTGTACACCGGCCGGACGAGGGGGAGGAGCGCCCGCCGCTCGACCTGCGACGCATCGGTTGGGCGGTGCTGGTCGCCGTCGCGGTGCTCGCGCTCAACCTGACCGCGGAGGCCCGCGGACCCGTGCAGTGGATCGCACCCGTCTTCGCGGTCGCTGTCGCGATCGTCGCCATCCGGCCGCTGCTGCCGCCGCGCGCCTTGCGCGCCGCCCGGGGGCTGCCGAGCGTGATCCTCGTGCGTGCCCTCGTCGCCGCGACGTTCTTCGCGGCCGAGGTCTACGTGCCTCTGCTGCTGGTGACCGAGTTCGGGCTCACCGCGGCCCTGTCCGGCCTCGCGCTGACGGCGGCCGGGGTGAGCTGGGCGGCGGCGTCGTGGGTGCAGGGCCGGTTCCCCGCCATCGGCAACCGGCTGGCGGCGCGCCTCGGCTCGATCGGGCTGAGCGTCGCGATCGCCTCACTGCTGCTGACCGCTCTGCTGCACCTGTCTCCGGTGGTCGTGGTGGTCGGCTGGGCGTTCGCCGGTGCCGGCATGGGGATCCTCTACCCGCGCCTCGGCGTGCTGACGCTCGAGTACTCCACCACGGAGAACCAGGGCTTCAACAGCTCTGCGCTCTCCATCGCGGACGCGATCGGCTCCGCCATCTCGCTCGCCGCGACCGCGATCGTGTTCGCCGCGCTGTCCGGGCTGGGCGGCGCGTGGCCGTTCGTCGGGGTGTTCGCCTTCACAGGCATCCTGTGTCTGGCGTCGTGGGTCGCCGGGCCGCGCATCCTGGTGTCGCGCCGCTGACGCGCGCCCTTACAGACTCGTCGCGGCGGCGCCGGACGGCTCCCGAACCGCGGGGCCGAGCGACAGCCGTCCGCCGCCGCGACGATACGCGGTCGCCGTCCGTGCGACACGCCCGGTTCACCTGGCGTCCCCCTGTTGAAACGCTGAATGGATACTGTCATTTCCGTTCAGAGAGAGGACACCCATGTTCCCCATCGCCCTGGCCGCCGACGGCCTGATCGCCACCGAGACCACCGCATACAACCCGGTGCCGTCCATCATCGGCGGCCTCATCGGATACATCCTTGTCGTCATCGCCCTGTGGCCCGTCTTCACCAAGGCGGGCAAGCCGGGCTGGGGCGCGCTCATCCCGATCTACAACACCTACCTGCTGGTGAAGATCGGTGGATTCCACGGTGCGCTGGTGATCCTGTACTTCATCCCGATCGTCAACATCATCGTCGCGATCATCGTCGCGCTCGGCGTCGGCCGCGCGTTCGGCAAGGGGGCCGCCTTCAGCATCTTCCTGCTCTGGCTGTTCGCGATCATCGGCTACTTCATCGTCGGCTACGGCAGCTCGCAGTACGTCGGGCCGGGCGGGCGTCGCGAGGCGGTCACCGCGTAGGCACGCGAGAACGAAACGGAGAAGGTGCGGTCGGGAGTCCCGGCCGCACCTTTCTCGTTCGTGCCGCTTCTGCTTCGTGCCGCTTCTGTTTCGGTCTGCTGGGTCAGCGCACCGCGACCGGCTCCGGCACTTCGACGGCACGGGATGCGCCATCCAGCCCCAGCCGGTCGGTCGGCACGTGCGCCGTCTCGCGCGCCGTGAGCGCCGCGACGGAGGCCAGCACGGCGATGCCCGCCGTGAAGAGCGAGATGACCACCCAGCCGTTCTCGCCGGTGCCGCCGAGTGCGGTGACGATGCTCGGGGTGAACCCGGCTGCCAGGAAGCCGAGCTGGGTGCCGATCGCGACGCCGGAGAACCGGACGCGCCGCGAAAACATCTCGTTGTAGAACGCCGGCCAGACCGCGTTCGACGCCGCGTACCCGCAGGAGAACGTCGCCACGGAGAGCGCGAAGACGATGAGCATGTTCGGTTGCGACATCGAAACGAGATAGAACGGCATGAGCACGGCGCTCGCCAGCGCTCCGTAGACGAACACGGGCTTGCGGCCGATGCGGTCGGCGAGCATCCCGAACAGCGGCTGGGTCGCGATGGCGACCGCGTTGGCCGCGACGACGAGCCAGAGCGTGAGTTCCTTGTCGACGCCGACGCTGATCCCGTATGCGATGGCCAGGCTGCCGAACACGGTCGACACGGCGGCGATGGTCGCGCAGAGCACGACGCGGAGCACATCCCGCCAGTGGTCGCGCAGCAGGTCGGCCACCGGCAGCTTGGCCAGTTCGCCCTTGCTCTTCGCGCTCTCGAACTCCGGGGACTCCGGCAGCGAGCGGCGCACCACGAACGCGATCACGACCACGAGCGCCGACAGCCAGAACGGGATGCGCCAGCCGATCGAATACGTGAACTCGTCCGGCGCGGCCAGGATCGGGATGAACGCGAGCGCTGCCAGGATCTGGCCGCCCTGGGTGCCGGTGAGCGTCCAGGAGGTGAAGAACGCCCTGCGGTTCTCCGGTGCGTGCTCGAGCGTCATCGAGCTGGCGCCCGCCTGCTCGCCGGCGGCGGAGAGGCCCTGCATCAGCCGGCAGAGCACCAGGAGCACCGGGGCGAACCAGCCGATGGCCGAGAAGGTCGGCAGGCAGCCGATGATGAACGTCGACATTCCCATCAGGACGAGGGTGAAGACGAGCACCTTCTGGCGCCCGATCCTGTCGCCGAAGTGGCCGAGGAAGATGGCGCCGACGGGGCGCGCGATGTACGCGAACCCGAACGTCGCGAACGACATCACCTGCGCGTTCGTGTCGGCGTCCGGGAAGAAGACGTGCGGGAAAATCAGGGCCGCCGCCGTTCCGAAGATGAAGAAGTCGTAGTACTCGACCGCGGAGCCGAGGAAGCTGGCCACGGCCGCGCGCCGCGGGGTCTTGCTGGGGGAGGTGCCGGGGGGAGGGGCGGTTGTCGTCATTGAATCGTCCTCGCGTACGTCAGAGTGGGTGCTTCACGCAACTTAAATGCTGCATGAATCATACGGTACGTTAGGAAGCTGACGGGGTCGGTGTCAACTGAATCCCAACATCCAATTTCTGCAGCGAGGAGGCGCAATGAGCGTGGTAGGCGAGTCGTATCTCGTGGGATTGATCGGCGACGGCGTACTCCCGTCGCTCACCCCGCCCATGCACGAAGCGGAGGGGGACGCACACGGGATCCGCTACCTCTACCGCCCGCTCGACCTGGCCGTCCTGGGCAGGCGCGCCGATGAGGTCGGAGCGATCATCGCGGAGGGAAGGGCGCTCGGCTTCTCCGCCTTCAACGTCACCCACCCGTGCAAGCGCGAGGTGCTCTCCGCCCTGGATGAGGTCGATCCGGTGGCCGCAGCGGTGGGCGCAGCGAACACGGTGCTCATCGTCGACGGGAAGCTGGTCGGCCACAACACGGACGTCACCGGGTTCGAGTCGGCGCTCGCCGACGGCCTGCCGGGAGCAGACCTCGGCTCGGTCGTGCTGATCGGCGCGGGAGGTGCAGGCGGGGCGGTCGCCCACGCGCTGCTCGGCGCCGGGGTCGCGCGTCTCGCGATCGTGGACGTCGTCCCCGCCTCCGCTGCCAGGCTCGCCGCGGACACCGCCGCCGCCTTCCCGGCGGCACGGGTCTCCTCCGCGGCCCCCGCCGACCTCGAGGCGCTCCTCGCCGACGCGGACGGTCTCGTCAACGCGAGCTTCGTCGGCATGCACTCGCATCCGGGCATCCCGGTGGACGCGACGCTCCTGCATCCCGGTCTCTGGGTGGCGGACATCGTCTACCGGCCCGTGGTCACCGAACTCGTCGCCGCCGCACGCGCAGCGGGGTGCCGCGTGCTCGACGGCGGGCACATGGCCGTCGGACAGGCGGCGGACGCGTTCCGCCTCATCACCGGCCGTGAGCCGGACAGGGCCAGGATGCACGCCCAGTTCCTCGACCTCGTGGCGCTGGGCCGCTGATGCGCACCTCCATCGCCACGGTCTGCCTCTCCGGCACCATCGTCGACAAGCTGCACGCGGCGGCCGACGCCGGTTTCGACGCGGTCGAGATCTTCGAACCGGACCTCGTGGTGGCCCAGCAGTCGCCGGAGGAGCTGCGCGCGCTGAGCGACAGACTCGGACTCGAGCTGTCGCTGTACCAGCCGTTCCGGGATGCGGAGGGGGTCAGCGACGATGTCTTCCGCGCCGTGCTCCACCGCGCGGAGGCCAAGTTCGAGCTGATGGAGCGGCTCGGCATCGACACGGTGCTCGTGTGCAGCAACGTGGCCACGGCGACCGTCGACGACGACGCCGTCTCCGCCTCCCAGCTGGCGCGGCTGGCGGACAGGGCGGCGGCGCGTGGGATGCGCATCGCGTACGAGGCCCTCGCGTGGGGCCGCTTCGTGGACGACTACCGCCGCTCCTGGCGGATCGTGGAGCTGGCAGGACACGAGGCGCTCGGCGTCTGCCTGGACAGCTTCCACATCCTGTCGCGCGGGCACGATCCGGCCGGGATCGAGAGCATCCCTGGTGAGAAGGTGTTCTTCGTGCAGCTGGCCGACGCCCCGCTGCTGTCGCTGGATGTGCTCTCCTGGAGCCGTCACCACCGCCTGTTCCCCGGTGAAGGCGGCTTCGACCTGCCCGCGTTCCTCGCCAACGTCGTGCGTGGCGGATACCGCGGTCCGCTGTCGCTCGAAGTGTTCAACGACACCTTCCGCCAGACCGACGCCTGGCGCACGGCCAGGCACGCGCACCGGTCGCTGCGCGTGCTCGAAGACGCGACGGCGCGGCTGCTGGCGAGCGCGCCCGGCGGCGCGACCGACCTCGCCACCGTCACCGCCGTGCCGGAGCCGCGCGGTTTCGACTTCGTGGAGATCAAGGCCGAGAACACCGACGCCGTCGCCGTCCTGCTGGACCAGTTGGGCTTCGCGTTCGCCGGGCAGCACAGGACGAAGGACGTGCGCCTCTGGTCGCAGGGCGACGCGCGGGTGGTCCTCAACGAACAGCAGGCGCGTGGCCGTGAGCCGTCCATCGCCGCGGTGGGTCTCGACGTGGCGGACCCGGCGGCGGCAGCGTCGCGGGCCTCGGCGCTGAGCGTGCCTCGCGCGTTCCGCCGCACGAGCGCCCAGGATCAGGACCTCCCCGCCGTCGTCGCCCCGGACGGCACCGAGATCTTCTGGTCGACACCGACGCCCGGGTCGGCGACTCCGGACTGGGTGGCCGAGTTCAGTGGAGGTTTCGGTGCCGGAGACGCGGCCATCCGCGGAATCGACCACGTCAACCTCGCCCAGCCTGCCGCCGACTTCGACGAGGCCGTGCTGTTCTACGGAAGCCTGCTGGCGCTGCGGCCGTCGGCCACGACCGAGGTGGCCGGCCCCGTCGGGCTGGTCCGCAGCCAGGTGGTCCGCTCGCGCGACGGGGGCGTGCGGTTCGCGCTCAACGTCGCTCCGTCGCTGTCCGAGCGCGACGCGACCCCGGATGCGCGGCCCTTCGCCCAGCACGTCGCCATCTCCTGCTCGGACGTGGTCGGCCTGGCCACGCGTGCGCGGGAGCGGGGCCTGCGGTTCCTGCCCGTTCCCGCCAACTACTACGAGGACCTCGCCGCACGCTTCGACCTCGGCGCAGAGAGGATCGCCGAACTGCGCTCGCTCGACCTGCTCTACGACCGCGACGCGGACGGCGAGTTCGTGCACTTCTACACGCCGACGCTCGGCAGCGTCTTCATCGAGCTGGTCCAGCGGGTCGGCGGATACGACGGCTACGGCGCGGGCAACGCCCCGGTGCGGATGGCCGCACAGCACGCCGCGGCCTGAGCGCGGTCGCGCATTCGCCACCGCGCCCGGACCACCCGGCGCTCAGACCCCCGCGGTCGCGCGTGCGTACTGCTCGCGGATCACCGGGCGGGTGTCGACCGCGAGCGCCGGTGCAGCATCCACCGTCCACTCCGGCCGCTCGCCGGTCAGCGCCCACGCGGCCTGCACCGCCGCGCCGTTCGCCACGTACTCGCCAGGCGCCGGCACCACGACGGGAGCGTCGAACACCTGCGCAGCGATGGCGGCGACCGCACGGTTCTGCGCGGCCCCGCCGATCAGGAGCACGCGCTTCTCCCGCACACCGACCGCGCGCACGGCGTCGAGGCCGTCCGCGAGCCCGCAGAGCATCCCTTCGATGGCGGCGCGGGCGAACGTGGACGGGCGGGTGCTGGCGATGGTGAGCCCGTGGATGCTCGCCGTGGCGTCCGGCAGGTTCGGGGTGCGCTCTCCCTCGAAGTACGGCACGAGGACGACGCCTTCCGCGCCGGCCTCCGCGGACAGCGCGAGGTCGGCCAGCTCGTCGAAGTCGACGGAGAGCAGGCCGGAGATGGAGCTGAGCACGCGGGCGGCGTTGAGCGTCGCGATCAGCGGGAGGCTGAGACCGCTGGCGTCGGCGAAGCCTGCGACCGTTCCGCTCTCGTCGGACACGGGGGCATCGGTCACCGCGAACACCGTGCCGCTGGTGCCGATCGAGACGACCACGTCGCCGTCGGCGGCACCGAGCCCGAGCGCGGCGCCCGCGTTGTCGCCTGCGCCGGGTCCCACCAGCACGCCGGAGGGGGTGCGTCCGGCCGACTCCGCCGGCCCGAGCACCCGCGGGAGCACGATGCCGTCGCCGGCCGTGCCTGCCTCCCGGGCCGCGCGGCCGAAGGCGCGCGAGAACAGGTCGAGGTCGTACGCCCCGGATGCTGCGCCCCAGTATGCGGTGCCGCTCGCGTCCGAGCGATCGGTCGTCAGCGCGTCGAGGTCGGCGCCCAGCTCGCTCTCGCCCGCCGGGCCGTAGCCGAGCAGGCGCCAGGTGAGCCAGTCGTGGGGGAGCGCGACCGCTGCCACGCGTTCGGCGTTCGCCGGCTCCGCGTCGCGCAGCCAGCGCAGCTTGGTCGCCGTGAAGGAGGCGACGGGGACGACGCCGACGCGGGCGGCGTATTCGGCGGCTCCGACCTCGTCGATGAGGTCGCGGGCGGCCTGGGCGGAGCGGGTGTCGTTCCAGAGCAGGGCGTCGCGGACGACCCGGCCCTGCGCATCCAGTGTCACCATGCCGTGCTGCTGCCCGGCGATGGACACAGCGGCCACGTCGTCGAGTCCGCCGGCCTCCTCGATGGCCTGCTGCAGGGCGGCCCACCAGGCGGCGGGGTCGACCTCGGTGCCATCGGGATGCGCGGCGCGCCCGTACCGCACGACGGCTCCCGTTTCGAGGTCGCGCACGACCACCTTGCAGCTCTGCGTCGATGAGTCGACTCCGGCGACCAGCGTCATCCGCTCTGTCCTTTCCGATGAATGGGGGAGAGGGGCGCCCGGATCGCGGGCGCCCCTCGAGGTGTTTCAGGTGTGATTCAGTCGCAATTCAGCGGGTTCAGCGAGCGCCGAGCAGGTGCTCGAGCGCCAGCTGCTGCAGCCGCACGAAGCCGAAGCCCTTGCCGCCGAAGTACGCGTCGGCGTCGAAGTCCTCGTACGAGGCGCGGTCGGCCAGCAGGTCGTCGTAGCTCTCGCCGTCGGCCAGCGTGGTCTGCGCGAGCTGGGTGACGCGCGACGCCTCGAGCGCCTCCTGCACCTCGGGGTCGGCGCGGAAGGCCTGCGCGCGCTCCTTGAGGAGCAGGTAGGTGCGCATGTTCGCCGCTGCGGAGTCCCAGACGCCGGTGATGTCCTCGGTGCGCGACGGCTTGTAGTCGAAGTGGCGGGGGCCGTCGTAGGACGGGCCGCCGTTCGGGCCGCCGTTCTCGAGCAGGTCGACCAGCGCGAACGCGTTCTGCAGGTCGCCGTGACCGAAGACCAGGTCCTGGTCGTACTTGATGCCGCGCTGACCGTTGAGGTCGATGTGGAACAGCTTGCCCTGGTAGAGCGCCTGGGCGATGCCTGCCGCGAAGTTCAGGCCGGCCATCTGCTCGTGTCCGACCTCCGGGTTCACGCCGACCAGCTCGGGGCGCTCCAGCGTCTCGATGAACGCCATCGCGTGGCCGACCGTCGGGAGGAGGATGTCGCCGCGGGGCTCGTTCGGCTTCGGCTCGATGGCGAAGCGGATGTCGTATCCCTTGTCGGTGACGTACTGGCCGAGCAGGTTGACGGCCTCGCGGTAGCGCTCCAGCGCGGCGCGGATGTCCTTGGCCGAGTCGTACTCCGCACCCTCGCGGCCACCCCACATGACGAAGGTCTTGGCGCCGAGCTCGGCGGCCAGGTCGAGGTTGCGGAGCACCTTGCGCAGCGCGAAGCGGCGGACGGCGCGGTCGTTGGAGGTGAAGCCGCCGTCCTTGAAGACCGGAGCGCTGAACAGGTTGGTGGTCACCATCGGGACGATCACGCCGGTGTCGGCGAGGGCGCCCTTGAGGCGGTCGATCTGCTTCTGGCGCTCGGCGTCGGTGGAGCCGAAGGCGAACAGGTCGTCGTCGTGGAAGGTCAGACCGTACGCACCGAGCTCGTTGAGCTTGGTGACGGCCTCGACGACGTCGAGCTGCGGACGGGTGGGGCCGCCGAACGGGTCGGTGCCGTTGTATCCGATGGTCCAGAGTCCGAACGAGAACTTGTCCTCGCGGGTGGGTGTGGCAGTCATAGCAATTTCCTTCAGTTGTTCGATGGGATGGAGATCTGAATGCGATCGGTGGTTCGGTCGATGGTGATCGGGGTGGCCGTGTCGCCGACACGCACCAGGTAGTCGCCGCTGAAGCCGGAGACGGCGACGCGTCCGTTCTCGTCGGCGATGGTGGTGGTGGGGCTCAGCCACCACTCGTCGGCGATGAGCCTGCGCAGCGCCTCGTACGACGGCTTGGGCGTTCCGTCCGCGCGGACCAGGCCGATCGGCGCGCCGAGCCACGCATCGGCGTCGGTGAGACCCCAGTACGTGATCGCCTCCACGGAGGGATGCGCGACCAGCGACCGGTAGTGCCGCACCAGTTCGTCGGCCTGCCGCTCTTCGCCCTCCGGCGTCGACGGCCACTCGGGGATCTGGTAGTCGTTCAGGTCGACGATGTCGGCCGGCATCAGGTGCCCGGACACCAGCGACGTCTCCGTCAGGTGCAGGGGAAGGCCGTAGCGGGCGAACCGATCGACCGTCGCGAGCACGGCGTCCTCGCCCCAGTAGCCCTGGTGCATGTGGGTCTGCAGGCCGATGGCGTCGATCGGGATGCCGGCCTCCAGCACGCCCTCGATCAGGCATTCGTATGCGGTCGACAGGTCGAAGTCGTTGAGCAGCAGCTTCACGTTCGGGTTGGCGGCGCGGGCCTCCTCGAACGCCATCCGGATCATGGCGATGCGTCCCTTGGCGCGGGCGAGTGGGGTGATCGCGTTGTCGCCGTTGTCGAACACCGGCATGATGACGACCTCGTTGATGGCGTCCCAGGTGTCGATCAGGCCGTCGAAGTCGTGCACCTCGCGGCGGATGCGCTCGCGCTGCAGGCGCTCGACCTCGTCGAGCGGCAGGCCGAGCAGCCAGTCCGGCTGCACGGTGTGCCAGACCAGCGGGTGGCCCTTGAGCGCGACGCCGCGGTCGCGGAACCAGCGGGCGGTGCGCTGCAGCCTGGCGGTGTCCGGCTCTCCGCGGCGTGGCTCGAAGCGGCCCCAGTAGAACGGGAGCGTCGCGGTGTTGAACACGCCGGTGTACAGCTCGGCGAGACGTTCGTCCGCCTCGTTCCCCTCCCCGTTCGCCAGGCCGATGAAGTCGAAGCCGATGTTGCCGAAGCCGAACGTGTGCCTGGTCTGCTCGACCGTGACCTCGGCGCCGGCCAGCGGCTCTCCTCGCGCATCCAGGACCGTGACGACGGCCTCGTGGATGCGGTGGGCCGGCGCCGTGGTCGACGGCTCGGCTGCGGAATAGATCGACACTGATTCACTCTCGGAGGGGAATTGTTGTTTCTAAGAACATATCAGCGAGAGCGGCCGATGGGAAATGCGAATTTCTCAGACGGTCGGGGCGGGACCCGTGCTCGCGCGGACGACCAGCTCGGCAGGGAGGTGCACGCCGGTCGCGACGGGCTGTCCGTCCAACAGGGCGAGCAGCATCTGCAGCGCGCGCTCGCCGAGTTCGTGCAGCGGCTGCGCGACGGTGGTCAGCGGCGGGGTGGAGTTCGCCGCATCCGGGATGTCGTCGAAGCCGACGATCGAGAGATCCTCCGGCACCCGGAGGCCCAGCTCCCTGGCGACGGAGAGCACGCCGATCGCCGAGGTGTCGTTGGCGGCGAAGACCGCCGTCGGCCGGTCCGGCCGGTCCAGCAGCTCGCGCGCCACGACGGCGGACTGTGCCGCGGAGTACTCGCCGTACAGCACCAGGTCCTGGTCGAACGGGATGCCCGCCTCCTGGAGTGCCTGACGGTAGCCGTCCTCGCGGAGCTGGGCGGAGGCCAGATCCCGTCGGCCGCGGATGTGCGCGATCCTGGTGTGCCCCAGCCCGATCAGGTGGCGGACGGCGACGAGCGCGCCTCCCACGTTGTCCGAGTCGATCGTCGCAGGGCCGCCCTGCCCCGTGTGCGGGTCGATCGCCACGACCGGGATGGAGGAACTCGGGATGAGCGTGGTGGGCGTGACGATGATCGCCCCGTCGATGAGCGTGCCTGCCAGGCGGGACAGCGACTTGCGCTCCCACCCGACGCTGCTCACGCCGGAGACGAGCCCGGTGTACGCGAGCAGTTCGTATCCCGTGCCGGTGGCGGCGACCGAGATTCCCTTCAGCAGCTCGACGGAGAACGGCTCGAACTCGGCGACGAGGATGCCGATGACGTTGGTGCTGCGCCTGCGCAGGCTGCTCGCGACGAGCGAGGTCTCGTAGCCGAGCTCGTTCACCACCTCCATCACGCGCTGGGAGGTGGTGGCCGCGACGCCGTAGCGTTCGTTGACCACCTTGGAGACGGTGGACACCGAGACTCCTGCCGCACGGGCGACGTCGTTGATCGTCACCCTGCCGAAGGCGGCGGGGTCGAGTTCCGTGGACATAGTGGACACAGTACCGTGCGCCCAGCGCTTTTCCAGGTTTGCAGCGACATTTCGATAACGTTGTCGAAAACGTTATCGACATCGTTTGACAAATCACAGGATGGGATGCGAAGCTCTCGGCGGGCGGACGAATGTGCGTCAATGAGGACAACCAAGGAGTTTCCACAATGAAGAGGAAAATTCGAGCGGCGGGCTTGCTCGCACTCGTCGCGAGCACAGCCCTTCTCGCAACGGCGTGTACTGGCGACGGCGGCAACTCTGCTGACGGCAAGGTCACGATGACCTTCTGGCACAACTCCACCACCGGACCGGGCAAGGCCTACTGGCAGCAGACGGTCGCGGACTTCGAGAAGGCCAACCCCAACGTCACGATCAAGATCCAGTCCATCCAGAACGAAGACATGGACGGCAAGCTGCAGACCGCGCTGAACTCCGGCGACGGTCCCGACATCTTCATGGCACGCGGTGGCGGAAAGCTCGCCGACGTCGTCGCAGCAGGCCAGGCGATGGACATCAGCGACAAGATCGACTCCGCGACCAAGTCGGCGGTCAGCGAGGGCGTCCTGAACTCGTTCGCCGTCGACGGCAAGATCTACGGCATGCCGACCGCCGTGCTCCCCGGCGGCATCTACTACAGCCAGGACCTCTACAAGGCGGCCGGCGTCACCACTACCCCGACCACCATCCCGGAACTCGAGGCGACGGTCGAGGCCGTCAAGAAGACCGGCGTTCAGCCGATCGCCCTCGGTGGCAAGGACGCATGGCCCGCAGCGCACTGGTACTACTTCTTCGCCCTCCGCGAGTGCTCGCAGGACACGATGAACAAGGCGGCCAAGTCGCGCAGCTTCGACGACAACTGCTGGCTCAAGGCCGGTGAGGACCTCCAGTCCTTCGCCGCGACGAAGCCGTTCAACGACGGCTTCCTGACCACCACGGCACAGCAGGGCGCAGGCAGCTCCGCCGGTCTCGTCGCCAACCACAAGGCGTCGATGGAACTGATGGGCGCCTGGGACCCGGGAGTGATCGCATCGCTCACCCCCGACCAGAAGCCGCTGGCCGACCTCAGCTGGTTCCCGTTCCCCGCGATCGACGGCGGTAAGGGCAAGGCAGACGCGATGATGGGTGGCGTCGACGGCTTCACCTGTGCCACGAAGGCTCCGAAGGAGTGCCCGGAGTTCCTCAACTTCTTCATGCAGAAGAAGTACCAGGAGGGCTACGCGACCGCGTTCCAGACCCTCCCGGCGAGCAAGGACGCCCAGGACGTCGTCACCGACCCCGCGCTGAAGAAGATCCTCGAGGCGTACAACAAGGCACCGTACGTGTCCGTCTGGCTCGACACCCTCTACGGACAGAGCGTCGGTAACGCTCTGAACGCCGGTGTCGTCGACATGCTCGCAGGCAAGGGCAGCCCGGAGGCGATCGTCAAGGCCGTCAACGACGCCGGAGCAAAGGGATAGTTCTCGATCATGAGTGAGTCCCTCGGTGCAAAGTCGGTCATCGACGAGCAACAAGCTCCGAGCGTTCGCACAAACGGGGGTGACGCCGTCGTGGCGTCACCCCCTGTGCGGTCGCGTCCCCCGCGACGCCGCAGAGGCGGTGGTTGGCGTCAGCGAGCAGAGATCACCCTGCTGGCCGGTCCGGCGATCATCATGTTCCTGGCGTTCGTCATCTTCCCGGTGGTGCTCGCCGCGTACTACGGCTTCTTCAAGTGGAAGGGCTACGGAGCCCCGACCGACTTCGTGGGGCTCAACAACTACCTGATCATCTTCCAGGACAAGACGTTCCAGGACGCCTTGACGCACAACGGGATCATCCTGGTGCTCTCCCTGGTCATGCAGGGGCCGGTGGCGATCGTGCTCGCCCTGCTCCTCAACCAGAAGATCCGCGGCCGCACCATCATCCGCGTGCTGATCTTCGTGCCGTACGTGATCTCCGAGGTCATCGTCGGAACCGGCTTCAGCCTGATGCTGCAGAGCGCAGGCGCGGTCAACGACCTGCTGCAGAGCATCGGCCTCGGTGCGTTCAAGCAGGACTGGCTGTCCGACCCGAGCATCGCGATCTGGTCGCTGATGTTCATCATCTCCTGGAAGTACATCGGCTTCGCCGTGATCCTCTTCCTCGCCGGAATGCAGAGCATCCCGGAGGAACTGTTCGAGGCGGCAGCCATCGACGGGGCGAGCTACTGGCAGATCCAGCGGCGCATCACGCTTCCGCTGCTCGGCCCGACCATCCGGATCTGGGCGTTCCTGTCGATCATCGGATCCCTGCAGCTGTTCGACCTCGTCTACATCATCTGGGGTCAGTACGTCGCTGCGACCGCAGGGACGTCGACCATGGCGACGTACATGGTCGTGAACGGCCGCGGCTCAGGCAACTACGGCTTCGGCAACGCCGTCGCGGTCGTGATGTTCCTCATCTCGCTCGTGATCGCCCTGGTCTACCAGCGTTTCGTGCTTCGTCGCGACATGGTCGGCGCCATTACGGAGGGTAAGAAGTAATGTCAGCAACGACAGCCGGAACGGTTCAGCCGGTGAGGGAACAGCGAGGCCGCAGGCAGCGTCTCTCCAAGAACGGTGAGAAGTGGGGCAGCCCCGTCACCTACTTCATCGCGCTGGTCTTCATCGCCGTGTGCCTCGCCCCGATCCTCTACACGATCATCGGCGGCTTCCGCACCAACTCGCAGATCACCACGTCGCCTGCCGGTCTTCCCAACCCGTGGGTGATGGTCAACTACGCCGACGTGCTCACCAGCTCGACGTTCTGGCTGGAGGTCGGCAACTCGGCCATCGTCGGCATCCTGACCACGGTCGGCGTCGTCGCCCTCGGGCTGATGGTCAGCTACGTGCTCGCCCGCTACACGTTCCGCGGCCGCGGGGCGATCTACTCGCTGTTCGCGGCCGGACTCATGTTCCCGCTGACGGTCGCGATCACCCCGCTCTACATCCTGGTCAAGGATCTCGGGCTCACCAACAGCCTGGCGGGCGTCATCCTGCCGCAGATCGCGTTCTCCCTGCCGACGACGGTGATCATCCTGGTGCCGTTCATCCGGGCCATCCCCGTCGAACTGGAGGAGGCCGCGGCGCTCGACGGCACCAGCCGTCTCGGGTTCTTCTTCCGGATGGTGATGCCGCTGTCGATCCCGGGTGTCGTGACCACGGGCATCCTGGCGTTCATCGCGAGCTGGAACAGCTATCTGCTGCCGCTGTTCATCCTGAACGACCCGTCGACGTTCACCCTGCCGCTCGGAGTCCAGGCGTTCGCGTCGCAGTACTCCGTCGACACGGCGAAGGTCCTGGCGTTCACGTCGCTCTCGATGATCCCCGCTCTGATCTTCTTCACGATCTTCCAGAAGCGGATCGTCGGCGGCCTGACCGGCGCGGTCAAGGGCTGACCGCGGCCGCCGTCCGTTTCTCGTCCCACTGCATTCAGCTCTCTCTTGTGATTGGTTCCTGTGAAGAAAAGCACTGAGTCCGCGACCGTTCTTCCCGCGGCCATGCCAGACGTGTCGGAGCGTGTTCGCGCGCTCCACGCCCGGATGACCCTCGAAGAGAAGCTCGCGCAGATCGTCGGGTACTGGCTCGATCAGAACGGCCTCGTGGCCCCGATGCAGGGCGAGATGGCCGCTACGCAGGATGCGAAAGGCAGCCTGGCCGATGTCACCCGGCACGGCATCGGGCACTACACGCGGGTGTACGGCACGCGTCCTGTCGAGCCCGCCGAGCGCGCAGCCTGGCTGTGGAACGAGCAACGGAGGCTGAAGCGTGAGACCAGGCTGGGCATCCCGGCACTGGTGCACGAGGAGTGCCTGACCGGGCTGGCGACGTGGAAGGCGGCGACCTTCCCGACGCCGCTCGCGTGGGGTGCGTCGTTCGACCCGGAGCTCGTGGAGGAGGTCGGCGCCGCGATCGGCGACTCGATGAAGCAGCTCGGCATCCACCAGGGCCTCGCCCCGGTGCTCGATGTGATCCGCGACCCCCGCTGGGGCCGGGTGGACGAATGCATCGCCGAGGACCCGTACCTCGTCGGCACCGTTGGGACCGCGTACGTGCGGGGTCTGCAGGAGTCGGGCGTGCACGCCACGCTCAAGCACTTCCTCGGATACTCGTCGTCGCGAGCGGGGCGCAACCACGCGCCCGTGCACGCCGGTCCGCGGGAGATCGCCGACGTGTTCCTGCCCCCGTTCGAGATGGCCATCCTGGATGGCGGCGCCCGCTCGGTGATGAACTCGTACACCGAGATCGACGGTGTCCCCGTCGCCGCGGACCCCGGCCTGCTCACCGGCACGCTGCGCGAGAAGCTGGGCTTCGACGGCGTGGTGGTCGCCGACTACTTTGCCGTGGCGTTCCTGGAGGTCATGCACGCCGTGGCCGCCGACCGCGGTGAGGCGGCAGCCCTGGCGCTCGAGGCCGGCATCGACATCGAGCTGCCGACCGGCGACGCGTACCTGCAGCCGCTGGCCGACCGCATCCGGTCGGGGGAGTTCGACGAGGCGTACGTCGACCGCGCCGTGCTCCGCGCGCTCGCCCAGAAGGAGGAGCTCGGCCTGCTCGACGCCGACGCGTTCGAGGACGAGCCGCCCGCCGAGGTCGACCTCGACTCTCCGCGGCACCGCGAGCTGGCCAGGCGCCTGGCGGAGGAGTCGGTCGTGCTGCTGTCGAACGACGGCGTCCTGCCGCTCGGCTCACGCACGACGCCCGTCTCGACGGTCGCCGTGATCGGCCCGAACGCCGACCGCGCGGAGGCGCTGCAGGGCTGCTACTCGTTCGCCAACCACGTGCTGGCCGGACACCCTGGCCTCCCGCTCGGGTTCGAGATCCCGACGGTGCTCGAAGCGCTGCCCACCGCTTTCGCGGATGCGGGGCTGCCCCTTCCCGAGTTCGTGCACGCCGAAGGCTGCGCCGTGGAGGGCGACGACGAGTCCGGCTTCGCTGCGGCAGTGGATGCGGCGACCGGCGCCGATCTCGCGGTGGTCGTCGTCGGCGACCAGGCCGGCCTGTTCGGCCGCGGAACGGTCGGCGAGGGCAACGACTCCGAATCGCTCGAGCTGCCCGGCGCCCAGCGGCGCCTGGTCGACGCGGTGATCGCCACGGGCACGCCGGTGGTCATGGTGCTGCTCACCGGCCGCCCGTACGCCATCGACTGGGCGCTGAACGGAGACGCAGCCCCGAGCGCCGTGCTCCAGGCCTTCTTCCCCGGCGAGGGCGGCGGCCCGGCCATCGCCGACATCCTGACCGGACGGGTGAACCCCTCGGGCCGTCTCCCCGTCTCGATGCCGCGCTCGGCCGGCGCGCAGCCGTACTCCTACCTGCACCCGATCCTGGGCGGCCCGTCCGATGTGACGGCCACCGACTCCACTCCGGTGCTCCCGTTCGGCTTCGGCCTGACGTACACCGCGTTCGCGTATTCCGATTTCGAGGTCGACGCAGACGCATCCACCGACGGGGCGTTCGCCGCGACCCTGACCGTGACCAACACCGGTTCCGTGCGCGGCACGGACACGGTGCAGCTCTACGGCCACGACGTCACGGCAACGGTCACGCGGCCGGTCGCTCAGCTGCTCGGATACACCAGGGTCGACCTGGAGGCCGGCGAATCCGTGCGGGTGACCTTCGACGTGCCGGCGACCAGGCTCGCATTCAGCGACCGCAGGATGGTCAGGGTCGTCGAGCCCGGCGACGTGGAAGTGTGGGCGGCGACGCACGCAGCGGCATCCACCGGCCTTCGCGGAGACGAGGTCACCGGCGGTGCGATCGTCAACGAGAAGCAGGCCGACGTGCGCCACATCGCCGGAACGGCGACCGGGCGGGCCATCGTGACGCTGACCGGCGACGTGCACGAGGTGACCGCCGCCGACCGGCGCACGGTCGGAGTGCTGCTGTCCGAGCGGGCAGAGGAGATGGTGGACGCGGTCTAGGACCGCTCGGGATCTAGAACCGCTCGGCCAGCCACCTCGCCTGCTTCTGCCACTGCACGGCGGAGCCGCCCTCGTGGTCGTTGAACGGGTAGACCTCGATCGTCGTGTCCTCCGCCGCGAGGTGGTTGAACGCGGCCATCGTGGTGGACGGGGGCACGACGCGGTCCATCAGCGCCACCGAGAACAGCGACGGCACCTGGATGCGGCGGGCGAAGTTCACGCCGTCGAAGTACGAGAGGGTGCGGAAGACCGCATCCACCTGGTCGCGGTGCACGGACAGGTAGGTGGCCAGCTCTAGGTACGGGCCGCCGATCGCGACCTCTGCTCCGCGGCGGAAGGCGCTGAGGAACGCCACGTCCGGCAGCAGGGCGCGCACGCCGTCGGCCAGCGCCGCCGCTGCGATGGCGATGCCGCCGCCCTGGCTCCCGCCCGTCACGGCGATCCTGTCCGCGTCGACGAACGGGAAGGCCCGCGTCGCATCCACCGCCCGCACCGCGTCGGTGAAGACGCGGCGGTAGTAGTACTCGCGCGGGTCGTGGATGCCGCGGGTCATGTATCCGGGGGTCGCGGGTCCTGAGCCGTGCGGGTCAGGGGTGTCTCCTCCCGTGCCCCAGTTGCTGCCCTGCCCGCGCGTGTCGACGAAGACGTGCACGTACCCGGCGAGCGCCCAGAGCACGTTCTCTCCGGGGAGTCCCCGCCCTCCTCCGTAGCCCTGGAACTGCACGACGGCGGGCAGCGGACCCTCCGCATCCCTCGGCCGGGAGACCCACGCGCGCACCGGCTCCCCGTTGAAGCCGGGGAAGGTCAGGTCGTCGACGATCAGTTGCGTGATCGGGGTGTCCGCCGGGGTGAGCGTGACCTCTGCGCCGGCGGAGCGCGCTTCGGCGAGCGTCTCCGTCCAGAACGCGTCGAAGTCGTCCGGCTCGTCCACCTCGGGGCGGAAAGCGAGCAGTTCGGCGGGGGACAAGTCGGTGAAAGCCATCGCTGAGGGGATCCTCCTGGGAAGTTTTCGCCGGATCGGGCGAAAGGGATGGGCCACATTGTGGCACAGTGTGAGCATGTCCGATCGAACCAGGCCCACCCTGGAGGCGATAGCGCAGCAGGCGTCCGTGTCGTTGTCGACCGCATCCAAGGTCCTCAACGGGCGCCCGGGCGTCTCCACGGCCACCCGGCAGCGCGTCGAAGAACTGCTGCGCGATTCCGGGTACGCCCGGCGCGGTCTCGACCCCGAGCGCGGCGGGCTGGTCGAGCTGGTCGTCGACAACCTGCAGAGCGAGTGGTCGGTGGAGATCATCCGCGGCGTCGAACGGATCACCCGCGAATCCGGGTTCGTCCTGGCGCTGTCCGCCCTCGGCGACCACCACCGCCCGCACGAGGAGTGGATCACCGGGGTGCTGCAGCGCAAGCCGGTCGCGGTGATCCTGCAGTTCTCCGACCTGACTGTCGAGCACCGCAGGCAGCTGCGCACGAGGAACATCCCGTTCGTCGTCGTCGACCCTGCCGGTGACCCGCCCGCGGACGTCCCGGCGGTCGGAGCGACCAACTGGGCGGGCGGGGTCGCGGCGACGCGCCACCTGATCGCGCTCGGCCACACGAAGATCGGGGTGATCTCCGGCCCCGCCGACCTGATGTGCTCCCGCGCCCGGGTGGCCGGATATCAGTCTGCGCTCGCCGAGGCCGGCATCCCGATCGTGGAGGAGTTCTCGGCGGGCGGCGTCTTCGAGCAGCTGGTCGGCGAGCGGGAGGGCAGGAGGCTGCTCAGCCTGCCGGATCGCCCGACCGCGATCGTCGCAGGCAACGACCTGCAGGCCCTCGGCGTCTACGACGCGGCGGCCTCGCTCGGGCTCGACGTGCCGGGCGACCTGTCCGTCGTCGGCTTCGACGACGTGCGGCCTGCGCTGTGGGCCAGGCCGCCGCTGACCACCGTGCGGCAACCGCTGCAGGAGATGGCGGAGGAGGCCACCAGGATGGCGCTGCGCCTGCGCTCCGGGGAGATCGACAATGCGCGGCTGGAGCTCTCGACGTCGCTCGTGGTGCGGCACTCGACGGCTGCTCCCGCCGCCTGACGCCGCGTTCGCAGCTGCCGTCGGAGCGGCCGTTCCGACCATCAGGATGCGAAAGTTTTCCAATGATCTATCGAAACTTGTGGCCGCCCTCGCCCCGGCCATAGCGTCGTACGGCGGAACGACGCGAAGGAGCGAGAGATGACGGATGCTGCCAGGCAGCTGCGCGTGGCGATGGTCGGCTACGGGTTCATGGGAGCCGCGCACTCACAGGGCTGGCGGGTCGCCCCTCGGTTCTTCCCTCTCGCCGCGGAACCGGTGATGAGGACCATCGTCGGCCGGGACAGTGCCCGCGTCGAGGCAGCACGCGACCGCTTCGGCTGGCAGCACGCCGAGACCGACTGGCGCCGCGTCATCGACGATCCGGAGATCGACATCGTCGACATCTGCTCGCCGGGGGCATCCCACGCCGAGATCGCCATCGCGGCACTGGATGCCGGCAAGCACGTGCTCTGCGAGAAACCGCTCGCCAACACGGTCGAGGAGGCGGAGGCGATGGTCGCCGCCGCCGAACGTGCAGCGGCGCGCGGCGTGCGCTCGATGGTCGGGTTCAGCTACCGGCGCGTTCCGGCCATCGGCTTCGCCAAACGGCTCGTGGAAGAGGGCAGGCTCGGCACGATCCGTCAGGTGCGGGCGCTCTACCTGCAGGACTGGCTGACGGACGAAGACGGCCCGATGACCTGGCGTCTCGACAAGGACGCAGCAGGCTCCGGCTCGCTCGGCGACATCGGCGCGCACGCGATCGACCTGGTCGAGCACATCACCGGCTCCCGCCTCGACAGCGTCTCCGGCACCCTCGCGACGTTCGTCGAGGAGCGCCCGCTGCTCGGCGAGACGGTCGGGCTCTCCGGCACCGCCTCGTCCGAGCGCGGTCGGGTGACCGTCGACGACGCAGCGTGGTTCACCGCGCGGCTCGGCGGGGGAGGCGCAGCCTCCGGGGCCATCGGCGCGTTCGAGGCGACCCGCTATGCGACAGGACGCAAGAACGCCCTGCGGATCGAGCTGAGCGGATCGCGCGGCGCCATCGCGTTCGACCTCGAAGCCATGAACGAAATCCAGTTCTACGACGCGACCCTCCCCGCCGGGGAGCAGGGGTTCACCAGGATCATCGTGACGGAGCCCGAGCATCCGTACATGGCCAACTGGTGGCCGACCGGGCACGCCATCGGCTACGAGCACGCCTTCAGCCACCAGATCAAAGACTTCGTCGACGACATCACGGACGGCCGCGACCCGCAGCCGTCGTTCGCCGACGGTCTGCACGTGCAGCGAGTCCTCGCCGCCGTCGAGCGCAGTGCCGCGACAGGCAGCGCGTGGACGGCGACAGAACAGACGACAGCAGAATCGACAGGACAGGAAGCATGACCAGGAAAGCACTCGTCGTCCGCGGCGGCTGGGACGGGCACATGCCCGTCGAGACCACCGACCTCTTCATCCCGCACCTCGAAGCGAACGGCTTCGAGGTGCGCATCGAGGACGGCCCGGCCATCTACACCGACGAGGCGTATCTGGACACCGTGGACCTGATCCTCCAGATCAACACCATGAACACCATCACCCGCGAGGAGTTCGCCGGGCTGCAGCGCGCCGTCCTCAACGGGACGGGCATGGCGGGCTGGCACGGCGGCATCGCGGACGCCTACCGAGACAACGCCGACTACCTGCACATGATCGGCGGGCAGTTCGCCCACCACGCGGGCAAAGATCCCGCCGAGCGCACCGGGGAGCAGTCGGACAACTACATCCCGTACACGGTGCACATCACCGACTACGGCCGCACGCACCCGATCACGCAGGGCATCGACGACTTCGACCTCGTCAGCGAGCAGTACTGGGTGCTGAGCGACGAGTACAACGATGTCCTCGCCACGACGACGCAGTCCGTGCGGCCGTGGGATGCGTGGAACCGCCCCGTCACGGCGCCGGCCATCTGGACCCGCCAGTGGGGCAAGGGCCGCATCTTCGTCTCTGCTCCCGGCCACCGGCTCGAGATCGTGGAGAGCCAGCCCGTCCGCACCATCATCGAAAGGGGACTCCTGTGGGCAGCCCGTTGAACGTCGGCGTCGTCGGGGTCGGCAACATCAGCCGCCAGTACTTCGAGCAGTTCCTGCACCTCCCGAACCTCGCGCTGACCGCTGTCGCCGACCTCGATCTCGACCGCGCATCCGTGGTCGCGGCCGAGCAGGGCGTGGACGCGCTCACCGTGGATGCGCTGATCGACGACCCGCGCATCGACGCGGTCCTCAACCTCACCATTCCCGCCGCGCACACCGAGATCGCGCTCAGGGCACTGGATGCGGGCAAGCACGTCTACGGCGAGAAGCCGCTGGCCCTCGCGACGGCCGACGCGCTTCCGGTCCTGCAGCGCGCCGCCGAGAAGGGCCTGCGCGTCGGAAGCGCCCCCGACACCGTGCTCGGCACCGGCATCCAAACCGCGCGCGCTCTGCTCGACGACGGCAGGATCGGACGCCCGGTCGGCGCCGCCGTCTCGTGGACGGCCCCTGGTCACGAGCTGTGGCACCCCGCTCCGGCGTTCTACTACCAGCCGGGCGGTGGGCCACTGTTCGACATGGGCCCGTACTACCTGACCAGCCTCGTCCACTTCTTCGGACCCGTCGTGCGGGTCTCCGGCGCCGTCGGCCGTTCAGAGCGCGAGCGCACCGTCGCCACGGGACCGCTCGCCGGAACCCCCATCCCGGTGGATGTGGACACGCACGTGACCGCGATCCTGGAGCACGCGAACGGCGTCATCTCCACGGTGACGGTGTCGTTCGAGGTGTGGGAGTCCCGCGCTCCGCTGTTCGAGGTGTTCGGCACCACCGGCAGCATCGCCGTGCCCGACCCGAACGCCTTCTCGGAAATCGCATCCATCGCCACCGCGGACGACCGCACCTGGCGCGAGGTGCCTGCGTCGGCCGGCTATGCGGATGCCGGGCGCGGCGTCGGGCTCGCCGACCTCGCCCGCGCGGTCGAGACGGGGCGGCCGCACCGCGCATCCGGAGAGCTGGCGTTCCACGTGCTCGAGATCATGGAGTCGATCATCGCCGCTGGGCGCGCCCACGAGGTGGTCACGCTCACGTCGACGGTGGAGCGACCGGAGCCCGTCCCGTTCGGAGTGCGGCCCGAGAGCTGGTGAACCGTCCGGCCCGGCGCGAAACGGTACAGTACACAGGACCATGAACACCACCGGGACGAACCTCGACACCGTGCGCCGGAACAACCTCGCCACCGTGCTCGGGCTCGTCCACCGGGGTGGACCGGCCGCCCGCTCCTCTCTGACGCACGCGACCGGGCTGAATCGGTCGACCGTCGGGGCGCTCGTCGCGGAGCTCGTCGAGCTCGGGCTCGTCACCGAGCGTGAGCCGGAGACGAGCAACAGGGTCGGCAGGCCGTCTCCCGTCGTCGTCGCAGACAGCCGCGTCGTCGCCATCGCCGTCAACCCGGAGATCGACGCCGTGACGGTCGGCATCGTCGGACTCGACGGTGTCGTGCACCGCCGCGTCCGGTTCCCGCTCGACCACGTGCCGGGAGCCGAGGAGGCGGCGACCGTCGCCGCGGCGGTCATCGACGGGCTCCGCCCCGACCTGTCCGCTGCGACCAGGGTGGTCGGCATCGGGGTCGCCGTGCCTGGACTGGTGCGGGAGAGCGACGGCGTCGTCCGGCTCGCCCCTCATCTGGAATGGCGCGACGAACCCTTCGCCGCCGAGCTCGCGGAGGCGACCGGCCTCAGCGTCAGCGCGGCCAACGACGCCAACCTCGGGGCGAACGCCGAGCGGCTGTTCGGCGCGGGGCGTGGAGCGAGCGACCTGGTCTACCTGAACGGTGGAGCATCCGGAATCGGCGCAGGCGTCATCGTCGGCGGCGTCTCGCTCACCGGCGTCTCGGGATACGCGGGGGAGCTCGGCCACACGCTCGTCAACACGAACGGGATCCGCTGCCACTGCGGCGCCGTCGGCTGCCTGGAGACCGAGGTGAACCAGCGCGCGCTCCTCGCCGCCCTCGGGCTGGAGACGGCGGACGGGGAAGAGCTGGACGGGGCGCTCGCCGCCGCCGTCGAGCGCGGAGACACGGCCGTGCTGGCGGAGATCGAACGGCAGCTCGGCTTCCTCGCCATCGCCCTGCGCAACGCGACCAACGTGTTCAACCCGGAGCTGGTGGTGCTCGGCGGCTTCCTCGGCGCGCTGTTCGCCGTCGCGCCGGAGCGGCTGATCCTGCTCGTGTCGCGGGAGGCGCTCGCCGCATCGGGGGAGCACCTCCGCATCGCGCGGGCAGAGCTCGGGGCGAACATCCTGATGATCGGCGCCGCCGAACTCGCCTTCGCGCCGCTGCTGGCCGCTCCCGCCGACTGACGCGGGGGGGGGGGGGGGGGGGGGGGGGGGGGGGGGGGGGGGGGGGGGGGGGGGGGGGGGGGGGGGGGTAGGTACGNNGTTCTCCTCCCCCCCCCCCCCCCCCCCCCCCCCGAAACCGGGGGATGTGCACGGTAACATTCGCGTCCGGTATCCGATAGGATTACCAGGCAACGACGGTCGAATCGATTCGAACGAGCGAGCAGAATCCCACCCCTCCCACCAACCGCGGCCACGGTCGCGGTGTTCGTCTTCTCTCCACAAGGAACTTTCGTGACCACCGTCGTGCATCCCGGAGACTCCCTCTCCGGCCGCCAGCGCCTCGCATACATCCTCATCCTCGGTGCGCTCACGGCGCTCGGTCCGTTCACCATCGACACGTACCTGCCCGCGCTGCCGACGCTGCAGGAAGACTTCAATGTCTCGACGGCCGCCATCCAGCTGACCCTCACGGCCACCACCATCGGATTCGGCGTCGGGCAGCTCCTCGTCGGCCCGTGGAGCGACAAGATCGGCCGCCGCCTCCCGCTCATCCTGTCGACCTGCGTGCACATCCTCGCCTGCCTCGGCGCGGCCGTCGCTCCGAACGTCGAGCTGCTCGGCCTCGCCCGCGCCATGCAGGGCATCGGCGCCGCCGCCGGCGGTGTCGTCGCGATGGCGATGGTGCGCGACCTCTTCGGCGGGCGCCCGCTGGTCAGGATGCTCAGCCGCCTCGCGCTCGTCAACGGCCTGGCCCCCGTGCTCGCCCCGGTGCTCGGATCCTGGCTGCTGCTCGTCATGCCCTGGCGCGGCATCTTCGTCGTGCTCGCCTGCTACGGCCTCTTCGTCGTCATCTGCGTCTCGCTCTGGATCGTCGAGACGCTGCCGAAAGCCCGCCGTCACGACGCGGGTCACTCCACGATGCGACAGCGCTACAAGGCCGTGCTGAGCGACCGGATCTTCGTCGGCATCGCCATCGTCGGCGCAGCCAACTTCACCGGCCTGTTCTCTTATCTCTCGTCGAGTTCATTCGTGTTCCAGGAGATCTACAAATTCAATGCCCAGGAGTACGGCCTGCTGTTCGCCGTGAACTCCATCGGAATCATCATCGGCGTGCAGTCGGCCGCGCGCATCACCAAATACGTCGGGCCGCAGTGGATCCTCGCCGTTTCGACGGTCGTGATGTTCGTCTCCAGCGTGCTCATCGTCATCCTCGACCAGGCGCACGTCGGCCTGTGGGGAACGGCGATCCCGCTCTGGTTCTTCATCGCGGCCTGCGGGTTCGGCTTCCCCTGCGTCCAGGTGCTCGCGCTCAACGGTCACGGGCACGAGGCGGGCACGGCCGCATCCCTCCTCGGCGCTCTGAACTTCGGCATCGCGGGCATCGTCTCGCCGGTCGTCGGCATCCTCGGCGTCGGCAGCGCGACCCCGATGGGCTTCGTCATGGCCATCTGCGCCGTCGTCTCGATCGCCGCTCTCTGGCTCATCGTCCGTCCCCGCACCGTCCCGGCCCTCGCCCACTGACCCGCGCTTCCCATCCCCTGATAATCGAGTCCGAAGTTATTCACACGACACGCCGGTGGCACCCGTGAATACCTTCGGACTCGATTGATGCGCGCCGTGGAATGAGTACGTTGGTGCAATGGGAACGGCGCACGAGCAGGTCAGGCAGGCTGCGAAGGTCAGCAGGCGCTGGCCGGTGATCTCGGCGTCGGTCGCCGTCGGGCTCGTCGTGGTGCTCGGCGCGATCATCGCGTTCCGCCCCAAGGAGCCGTTCTCCCTCGACCTCGAGTGGATGGGTGAGATCGTCGAACACCGCTCGCCGATCTGGCTGGGGCCCGCCCTGTTCTTCAACTACGCGGGCGGAGGCATCGTCGGTTCGATCGTCGTGCCCGTCGTGATCTTCCTGCTGCTGCTCTCTTTCCGGCGACCGTGGGGCGCGACCTTCTTCGCTGTGGCCAGCGTCCTGTCGGTGGCGTGCGTCCAACTGCTCAAGCACACGGTGGGCAGAGCGCGCCCGACCGAGATCCTCGTGCACTCCGACACTGGATCATTCCCGTCCGGGCATACGGCCAACGCTGCGACGATGGTGGTGGTCCTCGCGATCGTCTTCCCGCGCGTCTGGGTGTGGATCGTCGGCGTGCTCTGGGCGGTGCTGATGGCAGTGAGCCGCACCTACCTGGGGGCTCACTGGCTGAGCGACACGATCGGCGGGCTGCTGCTCGGCGCGGCCATCGCGGTGATCGTGTGGGCGCCGCTGGCGCTGCGCCTGGCAAAGGAGCGGCTGGAGCCGCATCCGTTCTTCCTCGCGCGGCGCTAGAAACTGAGCCGGCCGGATCGCTCAGACCCGACCGCTGAAATATTTCGTATTCCTCGCGTTATCAACACAATGTTTCGCACTCTGGATGTATGAGGTCACCTAGCGATCTGCCGCACTGCAGACCGTTCTGGGTATTCCTGAGGAGAGAACTGCTGGTTCGACTGGCGGTCACCTCCGGGCATCACAATTCGAATTCGAACCTGCCCGCGGAATGCGAGAACCCGACCGACATAGTCGGCTCGCGCATCCGCTGGCGATTGGAGACAACACAACGTGCGTTCACGAAAACTGAGGACGTCTATTGCCCTCGCCGTGGCGGGGGGTGTGGGAGCCGGCGGCATCGTCGCGCTCCCGGCCGCCGCAGCACCCGGTCAGCCGTTCGACCCGGAGGTCGGCGCGATCTACACGAGCCTTGCCCTCGACCAAGCGAATACGCAATCGCTGCTGCTCAGGGTGCAGAACCTGGAATCCGGTCTGACCGTCGAGCCTGTTGGCGACCCTCAAGACGGCTACAAGGCAGTGGGATATCACGCAGATTCCGGGTTCATCTTCGGATTCACGGAGCGGCCTTTCACGAGGAACGGCTGGTGGACCAGTATCGCTTCGGACGGCGCGGTCACCCAGTACGGGATTCCTAGCGGCGTCTTCCCCGACGGCACGGACATGAACGGCGTGTACATCGCCGGTGGTGCCTTTGGAAAGGGTGCGTACGCGAACACCTTCGTTTTCCAGTACTTCGCCCAGGTCGTGGATGAGATCAAGTACTACACGGGTGTCCTGACCGTCGACAGCGACGGTAATCCGCTCGAGGGTAGCTACAAGGAAATTCCGGACATCAGCTTTACCGGAGGTGACCTGTCCTATTCGCAAGGGTACTACTGGGCTCTCAGCGCGACCTCGATCGTCCGAATCGATCCGACGCTCATGACCACGACGATCTTCCCCCGCCCGGCAGATCTGGCTCCGGAAGTCATGGTCGGCTCGGGAGGCGCTTGGACCTTCCCGAACGGCAACCTCGGCTTCATGTACGCGAACATCGCCACCGGATCTGGTCGACCCGCGTTACAGCTGAAGATCGACAACCCCGGATCAGGCAATCCCACGTTCACGCTCGTCGGGAGATACATGTACCCCGGGTCGAACGCGGCGTCTGACGCCACGTTCGTTGGGCTCGATGACCTCTCGACCGACCTTCAGCTCGTGAAGTCGGCACCTGCTACGGTCACCCCCGGATCGACGATCACCTACACGCTCGAGGTGACGAACAACTCCGCCACGGACACGTCGTCTGGTTCGGTGATCACAGACACCCTGCCCGCTGGACTCACAAACGTCCAGCTGCCTGAGGGCTGCCTCCTCGACGCAAGCGACATCTCCTGCAACGTGCCGGTTCTCGCCCCGAACGCGGTGCACCGTGTCGAGTTCACAGCGCAGGCTCCGAGCGCGCCGACGACGGTCACAAACAACGCGACGCTTATCGCGAACGAGGACGACCCGGACCTCACGAACAACATTTCCGCGGCGACCACAGAGGTGCTCGTCGATCAGGGCAACGAGAATGCGTCGGCTTCTGCTGCGGCGTCGGCGGATGCGGATCCTGCTGCGGAGGCTGCGGCGTTCGGGAATGCGGATTCGGTGGCTTCGGCTTCGGGGACGACGACGGCTCAGGCTGCGGCGCAGGCTGCGGCGAACCCGACGGCGTCGACGGATGCGTCGGCGGATGTGACGAAC
>NZ_JBXAPT010000006.1:209609-240179 GCF_058806515.1 Leifsonia sp. GW821-FHT13C05
CTTCGGGGACGACGACGGCTCAGGCTGCGGCGCAGGCTGCGGCGAACCCGACGGCGTCGACGGATGCGTCGGCGGATGTGACGACGAATGGTAATGCTGTTTCGCAGGTTGCGGCTCAGGCTGCGGCGAACAGTGTTGGTGATGATGACACTGCTGCGGACACGTCTGCTGATGGGGACGTGTCGGGTGGTTCTGCTGCGCAGGCTGCGGCGATCGCGACGGCGTCGACGGATGCGTCGGTGGTTGGTTCTGGTTCGGGTGCGAACGCGAACGTGAATGAGAACGCGTCGGCTTCTGCTGCGGCGTCGGCGGATGCGGATCCTGCTGCGGAGGCTGCGGCGTTCGCGAATGCGGATTCGGTGGCTTCGGCTCCGGGGACGACGACGGCTCAGGCTGCGGCGCAGGCTGCGGCGAACCCGACGGCGTCGACGGATGCGTCGGCGGATGTGTCGACGGACGCGAATGCGGGTTCGCAGGCTGCGGCTGAGGCTGCTGCTGATGTGAGCACGGTTGCTGGTGAGAACGCGTCGGCGTCTGCTGCGGCGACCGCGAACAACACGGCTGCTGCTCAGGCTGCTGCGCTCACGGATGCGTCGGCGGATGTTGCTGGCGCGACGGCGAACGCGAACACGAACGAGAATGCGAACGCGAACGCGAACGACGAGTCGAGCAAGGAGGGTACGGCCACCACGATTGCGTCGGTGACCGGTAGCGCGAATGCCGAGGTCTCCACTGCTGGTGGGTCCAACGCGAATGCTGGCACGAACGGAACCAGCACCAGCACCAGCAATGGCACCACCACAGGGTCCGGTAACGGCAAGCTTGCCAGCACCGGTTCTGACACCAATGGTTGGCTCGTCGGCGGAGGCATCACCGGTCTCCTCCTCGGGCTTGGAGCGTTCCTGTTCGGACGCCGTCGTAAGGCGGAGGACGAGAACGGAAGCACCACCATCAGCTAGTCGACAGGCTGGCTGAACCGCCACACGCGGTAAACCTACAGGCGGGGCCCGGACGTACATGTCCGGGCCCCGCCCACGTTAATGAAACCCTCCTCGCCACTCGTCACTCAATGACACGGCAACTCTGCGCTCAGGGCCAGCCAGCGAGTACCACACCGCGCGGCCGAAACGCGAGACACCGCGACGCAGAACAGGGCGATCGCGCCCCGTGGCTGATACCAGATCGTCGCGATCGCCGGAGGTGAAGCCGATGCCGGTTGTACGCCCTGGACTCGCTGCCGAGATCCCCTTGACCGCTGCCGCGTCCGGCGCGCTAGCGTTGCGCCATGAGAATCCTGCTCGTGGGCGCCGGCGGTGTCGGCGACGCCATCGCGAAGATCGCGGCGCGTCGCACCTTTTTCGAGACCATCGTGGTCAGCGACTACGACGTCGGCCGGGCGGAGCGGACCATCGACTGGATTCGCGGACGGCACGGCAATGAGGTGGCGTCGCGGTTCGTCGCCGCCGCCATCGACGCGTCCGACCCGGATGCGGTCGCGGCGGTCGCCACCGAGCATCGCGCCACCCATGTGATGAACGCGGTCGAGCCCAAGTTCGTGCCGACGATCTTCGCCGGTGCCCTCGCAGCCGGTGCAGACTACCTGGACATGGCGATGAGCCTGTCGGAGCCGCATCCCACCGACCCGTATGCGAAGACCGGGGTGAAGCTCGGAGACGACCAGTTCGCGCAGCGCGGAGACTGGGAGTCGGCTGGCCGGCTGGCCCTCGTCGGCATGGGCGTGGAGCCCGGCCTGAGCGACGTGTTCGCCCGGTACGCCGCCGACACGCTGTTCTCCCACATCGAGGAGCTCGGCACGCGCGACGGAGCCAACCTGGTCGTGCGCGACAGCGACGGCGTCGAGATCTTCGCGCCGTCGTTCAGCATCTGGACGACCATCGAGGAGTGCCTCAACCCTCCGGTGATCTTCGAGAAGGACGCCGGCTGGTTCACGACGCCGCCGTTCAGCGAGCCGGAGGTGTTCGATTTCCCGGAAGGGATCGGTCCCGTCGAGTGCGTCAACGTTGAGCACGAGGAAGTGCTGCTGATGCCGCGCTGGATCGACGCGGAGCGGGTGACGTTCAAGTACGGGCTGGGGGAGGAGTTCATCGGCATCCTGCGCACGCTGCATCAGCTCGGGCTGGACTCGACGACGCCCATCCGGGTGCGCAGCCAGAACGGTCCGGTGGAGGTGGCACCGCGGGATGTGGTCGCCGCCGCCCTGCCGGACCCCGCCACGATCGGGCCGCTCATGACGGGAAAGACCTGCGCGGGCGTGTGGGTGAAAGGCACGGGCGTGGAAGGGAATCCGCGCGAGGTGTACCTGTACCACGTGAGCGACAACGAGTGGACGATGGCCGAGTACGAGTCGCAGTGCGTGGTGTGGCAGACGGCGATGAACCCGGTGATCGCGCTGGAGCTGCTCGCGACCGGCGCGTGGTCGGGCACGGGTGTGCTCGGGCCGGAGGCGTTCGATGCCGCGCCGTTCCTGGAGCTCATGGCGCGTCCCGTTGCGGAGGGCGGGTACGGCCAGCCGTGGGGGCTCAGGGAGCAGTGACCCGCGCCCGCCGCCGAAGGGTTCGAGCCGGGAGTTGTGGCCGCCTTCGCCCGGTGTGTCGCGTGCACAGGTCCCGGCTCGATTGGGGCGGGCGTGAGATGGATTGGTGCGGGCGTGGGATGGGGACCATAGAGTGAGCGCATGAGTGACGCCGATGCACTTGCCACAGCCCAGGCCGACGCGAAAGCCGCAGCGGAGAACGCCGCGCGACTGCAGGCGGAGGCGACGGAGGCACTGAAACGGGCCCAGGATGCGGCGGCCGCCGCGCAGGCGCAGGCCGAGGCCGCGCAGGCGGAGGCGGAGGCGGCGCAGGCGCGCGCGGAAGCGTCGCAGACGGCGGCTGCTGCGTCGGACGCCGCAACGGCGGCCAGTGCGGCGGCGACGGAGGTGGCGCCGCCGGCACCTGCCGCGCCTGCGCCCGCTGCAACGGCACCTGCCGCGCCTCCGCCCGCTACGTCGGCTCCTGCCGCGCCAGCGCCTGCCGCGGCGCCCGCATCCACCCCACCAACTCCCACCACCCCTACCCCGCTCACCGACGCCGAGGTGGACGCGGTCCGCGCCGGCTACGCGTTCACGGGCGCCGCGCTCGAGATGGGGGCGCTGGTCAACGGGGACGCGCGCGCGGATGTGCCCGTGCGCATCCCGTTGGCGATGACGAACAGGCACGGGCTGGTGGCCGGAGCCACCGGCACTGGCAAGACCAAGACGCTGCAGGTGCTCGCCGAGCAGCTGGCGGCGAACGGCGTTCCCGTGTTCGCGGCCGACATCAAGGGCGACCTGTCCGGGATCGCCGTGGCGGGCGAGGCGAACGACAAGCTGCTCGACCGCACCAAGGGCATCGGCCAGGACTGGACGCCGCGCGCCACCACCACCGAGTTCTTCTCGCTCGGCGGCACCGGCAAGGGCATACCGATCCGGGCGACCGTCGCCGGGTTCGGGCCGCTGCTGCTGTCGAAAGTGCTCGGGCTGAACGACACGCAGGAGTCCAGTCTCGGGCTCGTGTTCCACTATGCGGACAAGGCCGGGCTGCCGCTGCTCGACCTCAGCGACCTGCGCGCCGTCCTCACCTTCCTCAACAGTGCGGACGGCAAAGCGGAGCTCGCCGACCTCGGCGGGCTGTCCAGCGCGACCGTCGGCGTGATCCTGCGGGAACTGATCGCGTTCGCCGACCAGGGCGCAGACGCGTTCTTCGGCGAGCCGGAGATCGACACCGCCGAGTTCCTGAAGCTCGCCCCCGACGGCACCGGGGTGGTCAGCCTGCTGGAGGTTCCCGGCGTCCAGGACAAGCCTGCGCTGTTCTCCACGTTCCTGATGTGGCTGCTCGCCGACCTGTTCAACGACCTGCCGGAGGTGGGGGACCTCGACAAGCCGAAGCTGGTGTTCTTCTTCGACGAGGCGCACCTGCTGTTCAAGGACGCGTCGAAGGACTTCCTGGCTTCCATCACGCAGACCGTGCGGCTCATCCGGTCGAAGGGCGTCGGCATCTTCTTCGTCACCCAGACCCCGAAGGACGTCCCGTCCGACGTGCTCGCGCAGCTCGGGTCCCGCGTGCAGCACCAGTTGCGCGCCTTCACACCGGATGACGCGAAGGCGCTCAAGGCGACCGTCTCGACCTACCCGAAGTCGGGCTACGACCTCGCCGAGGTGCTGCAGCAGCTCGGCACCGGCGAGGCGATCGTCACGGTGATGGGCGAGAAGGGCGCCCCGACCCCGGTCGCGTGGACGCGGCTGCGCGCACCGCAGGGCTCCATGTCGCCCGCTCCGGAGGCGCAGCTCGACGCGACCATCGCAGCATCCCCGCTGCTCGCGAAATACGGCACGGCCATCGACCGCGACTCCGCCCGCGAAATGCTCACCCGCAAACTGGATGCGGCTGCCGCGGCCGCCGAGGAGCAGGAGCGCGTCCTCGAGCAGGCGAAGGCTGCCGTGGAGGCGCAGAAGGCCGCAGACAAGGCGGCGGCGGCGCAGGCCAAAGCGCAGAAGGCCGCGGACGCCGAATACGACAGGCTGCTGAAATCGACCGGCCCCACCTCCCGGGGACGGCGCACGAGCTCGAATCCGCAGCCCAACATCCTGGAGCAGGTGCTCGGCTCGAAGGCGACGGCGTCCATCCTCACCGGGGTGGTGGAGGGGATCTTCGGCACGCGCAAGCGGCGCTGACGGCGGGCGGGGGAAGGCGGCGAGATGGCGGCGGCCGGAGTGCGCGGCCGCCGGGTCGATCAGCCGAGCCCGATCCCGGTCGCGCCCGCGTCCGGGGTGGCCTCCGGCAGCAACCCCCGCGCCAGCCGCGCCACCTGCAGCGTGTGGCCGGGGTCTCCGCCGCTGCGCTCCGTCCAGCAGGACGAGAGCGCGGCCCACGCGAACGCCCAGCGCAGCATCCGGCCGGGCTCGACGCCCGCCGCCGCGCTGATCACGCTGAGCTGGCGCTCGAAGCGGCCGGGCGCGGTGGCGAGGCGCGCATCCGGGTTGCACAGGATATTGGCGTAGTCGAAACCGGGGTCGCCGACGACATGCTTGGGGTCGATCGCAAGCCAGCCGTCCCCGCCGTCCCCCTCCCCGCCGAAGTCGAGCACGTTGCCGTGGTGCAGGTCGCCGTGCAGCACCACGTCGGCGACCGGATGCGCGATCAGTTCACGTGCGATGGATGCGGCGTGCGCGTACAGCCCGTCGTGCGCATCCGGATGCTCGGCCGCCTCCGCGAAGAGCTCGCGGAACCACGTCGTCAGCCCGACCAGCCCGTCCGGTCGCGGACGGTCGTCGACGGCGTGCAGCCGCTCGGCCGTGCCGCACAGAATGCGCGTGGCCGCGTCGTCCCCGTCCGGCCCGGATGCGGCGATGGTCGCCAGGTCGCGGTCACCTGTCGCGCGTTCGATCAGGATGGCGTCGCCCTCTGCCTCGTACACCGGGGCGGCGCCGCGACCGTCCCACCAGGCGAGCAGGCGGGATCCCGCGACCTCCTCCTCGACCGTCGCCAGCTTGAGGAACGCGGGGCGGCCGCGCCACTCCACCGGCTGCAGCACGCTCGAGGGGGTGACGAACGCGTCGCCGGAGGGGGTGAGCCTCCAGCGGTCGCGCCAGGGAGCGAGGATGCTGTCCGGCGTCATCGGCCGCGCCCCGCGTCGGCCGCGTATGCGCCGGGCGTGGTGCCCACGACCGCTTTGAACTCGCGTCCGAAGTGCGCCTGGTCGGCGTAGCCGAGCTCGGCGGCGAGGTCCGCGAGCAGCGGAGGCGCGGGGGAGCGCAGGGCGGCGGCGGCCTCCTGGAGCCGGTAGCGCTGGATGAGCCACTTCGGTCCGAACCCGATGTGCCCGGCGACCAGGCGTTGCAGGTGACGGACGCCGAGCCCGAACCGCTCGGCGAGCTGCTCCACCCTGGTGATGGTCCTGTCCGCCTCCACCGCCTCCACGATCGCGTCGACCAGCCGCGCCCCCGCACCGGGAGGAGGCAACGTGCCGAGCCAGGCCTCGATCGCATCGACGGCGCCGCTATCGTCGCCCGCCCGCATGGCGTCCCGGATGCGCGCGGTCACCGCATCCACCCCCGGCAGCAGGAGTGCGTGGTGCTGGAATCCGGCGGGCGGGCCATCGGCGAGCGGCACGGTGGACGGCAACGTCCGCACGCTCGTGCCGGAGAGCCCGCGCGCCACACCGGGCCGCAGCATCGCGCCGAACGCCCAGCCGTGACCGCTGAGTGTCTTCACGCTGAGCCCGCGCCTGGCGCGGTGCAGAGCGACCTCCTCGTCCTCGACGACGAGGTTGGCCGTCGGATATTCGAGCACCTGCTGCCGCAGCAACGTGCCGTCGGCGAGCTGCCAGCGGGGGAGCCAGTAGTGGCGGACGAACGCCGCGGCGTCGTCGCCCGGCCACAGCCGTTCGATGCTCACCGGCGCCGCCCCGTTCTCGTTCAGGTGCCCGCGGCTGACCGGCGGTGCGCCGAGCCCGGTGCGGGCGTCGACGGCGGGTACGGCAGCGGCGGAGGTGCTCACACTGACATACTTTCACGGTGAGCTCGATCCGTCCCTACCAGCCCGGCGACCGCGACGACGTGTACACGGTGTGCATCAAAACGGGGGCGAGCGGCGGGGACGCCACGGGGACGTACACGGACGACGACCTCATCCCGGATGTCTTCGCCGGTCCGTACGTGACGTACCAGCCCGACCTCGCGTTCGTCGTCGACACCGGTGACCACGTGGCCGGGTACGTGATCGCCGTCGCGGACAGTGCGGCGTTCGTCGACTGGTACTCGCGCGAGTGGATGCCGGCGTTCGCGGAGAAGTACCCGGTCGAGAGCGCCCGCGACGACAGGGAGCGCGAGGCGATCGGCTTCGGCCTCGACGTGCACGGGATGCTCGTGCCGGAACTCGCCGAATACCCGGCCCACCTGCACATCGACCTCCTGCCCGAACTGCAGGGGCAGGGCTTCGGGCGCGCGCTCATCCGCACGCTACTGGCCGCCCTCCGCGAGCGCGGGGTGCCCGGCGTCTACCTGAAGATGTCGCCGACGAACCACGGCGCCCGGGCGTTCTACGAGCGGCTCGGATTCCACGAGCTGCCGTCGAGCAGGCCGGACGGACCGGTGTACGGCATCTCGACGTCCGCCGAGGTCTGAGGCTCAGCGCCCGAAGCGCGGCAGCCGCTCGAACCAGTACAACAGGCCGGGCGATGCGCGGCGCAACTCCGCCAGCGTCATCGAGTCCTCGCGCCGGGTGACGGGCACGTCGAGCTCCTCCGCCACGCGCTCCATGTCTTCGAGCGCCCAGAACTGCCCGCGCATCCTGATCAGCAGTTTGCCGTCCGTGCCGGTGACGAACAGCTGCGGCTGCGTGTCGAGCGTGCTGCCCTCGTACAGGTTGACCATGATGACGGAGCCGACGCTGCCGGGACGCACATCCACTGTCCTGCCGAAGAAGCCGCGCTCCCGCACGAAATCGTGACCCACCTGGATGGTCGTGCTGAAGAAGGCAAGCACGGCGACCGTCGTTCCGCCGATCACCACGATGTGGATGCCGAGCACGAGCGGCCAGACGCCGTCCGGGATGGTCAGCCAGTAGAGGACGGCGAAAACCGGGGTGGTCAGAGCCAGGATGGCGATGATTCCGCGTGCGAAAAGGTGGGCGTGCGGACGCAGCACAACTGCCTCCTGCGTCACGCCCGTCTCCTGTCTCAGCTCACGCCGACCCTCCATACTTCGAGGATCGCCTACCTGGAGGCGTCCCGGTAGCGGCATTTTGGGGGACACGGACGTCCGGTTTTCGGCGTATGGCGCCCATCCGGAGCTGTCCGGGTCGCACGCGGGGGCGTTTGCTACACTGCCCGTGTGTCCACCTCGCTCATCCCCGTGCTGCCCTCCGGGCGTCAGGAGGCCGTCGGCGTTCTGAACGCCGGCGTGAGATAGCGTCGCCGTCCCCTGCCTTCCACCTCGCGCATCCAGCGAGGGATGCGGGGCTCGATCGTGCGCGCCCGTCGCGGCGCCGGTCGTCCCGTGCAGACATCGACGCGCATCCGGGCTTGCCGGCCCGTGCGACCTCAGCGGCCATCGCCGCCATTTCCGATTGGTGACACTTCCATGCTTCCCCTGACCGAGCAACAGCTCCGTTCGTCCTTCGTCAACGCCTCCCGCAAAGAGGTCAGCGACCTGACCCTGCCCGCCGACTTCCAGACCATCGACTGGAACACGCTCGACTATCTCGGCTGGCGCGACCGCAAACAGCCGAAACGCGCATACGCGGTCGTCATCCTCGACGACGCCCCCGTCGGCCTGCTCCTCCGACAGGCGGAGGCGTCAGCGCTCAGCCGCCCCCAGTGCTCCTGGTGCCAGGACGTCAACCTGACCAACGATGTCTCGTTCTTCAGCGCCAAGCGCGCAGGCCAGGCCGGCAAGAACGGCGACACGGTCGGAACGCTCGTCTGCACCGACTTCGGCTGCTCGGCCAACGTCCGCAAGCGCCCGCCCCTCGCCTACGTCGGCTTCGACGTGGAGGCGGCCAGGCAGGAACGCATGGCGAGCCTGCGCGAGCGCGCGGCCAGCTTCGCGGTGTCGGTGCTGCACGGGACCGGCGGCGGGGGCGGCGGGCGGTGAGGTGACGGGTGGGCGGTGACGGGAGGGCTGTGACCAGCCCGCCCGCTCACCCCCTCCGCAGCACCTCCGGCGGCAGCCACGTCGCATCCAGAATGGGCTCTTTCGGCCAGTATGCGCGGATGTACAGGGAGAACGGGGCTTCCGGGGCGGGAAGCCAGTTCGATTCCGGTGCGTCCGTGGGCGGCTGGTGTCCGACGTACAGGGTGAGGCTGCCGTCGTCGCCGTAGTGCAGGCCGGGGTTCTTGGTGCCGAGGGAGTATCGGTCCTGCTCGTTCTCGTAGTAGAAGTGGTGCTCGTTGTAGAGGGTGAGCGACCAGAAGCCGTCGACAGGGGGAAGCTCGCCCGCCGCGAAGGTCACCTCGTAGCTGCCGTCGCTGCCGTTCAGCTGGCGGCCGCTCGAGTCGGTGTCCGTGAAGATGTACTTCGTCTCCTGCGGGGTGTTCTCGAACATGTTCGAGCGGGCGATCGCTGCGCGGGTGACGTAGTCGGTGCCGAACGCCGAGTTGTTCTTCGCGGAGTACCAGCCGTTGCCGGCTTCCGGCCCGTTGTGCTCCCAGCGCAGCAGCGGGGTGATGATCTCGCGCTCCGCCTCGGCGGCCACGTCCAGCAGCGCTCGCTTCAGGTCGGGGTCGCTGTCGGCCGCATCCAGGATCGCGGTGAACTGCTGGTAGAGCGCCTCCTCGCCCGGCAGCGGAGGAACCATGCCGAGCACCTCCCGCAACTGGTCGAAGAAGCGGTCAGGCTCGACCCAGTGGATCTCATCTGCGCCGATCTCGGGCATCGGGAAACTCGGGAGGTGCTCCCAGTCGTACGGATGCGCCGTGCCGTCGAACTCGTCGAGCGGGTAGATGTTGATCTGCGTGATCAGCTCGATCACGGCCGCGCGGTCTTCCGGGGTGTCCTCGATGAACACGCGCGGACAGAACGCGACCAGCGCGGTCGAGGACCGGAACACACCGGCGATCCCGTCGGGGAGGTCGCCGTCCCAGTCCGGGCCGACCAGTGCGTAGAAGCCGGCCTTCGTGCCGTACTGCTTCCCCAGCTGCGCGAAGGAGTCCGTGCGCTGGTCCCACGCGGCGGACACCCAGAACCGGTCGCCGAAGTCCGGCAGCTGCACGATGACGGGCGTCACATCCAGGTCGCCGAAGCCGATCCCGTACAGCACATCTTGGTTGGTGCAGGCGATGAAGCGTTGCCCCGCCGGGATGTAGTCGGTGAGCATGCAGACCCGGTTCAGCGGAGCGTTCGGCAGCACCCCGCCACGCAGGCCGGGCTCGGGCACGGACGTGATCGCAGCGCGCCGATTGATCATCGAGACCATCGGCCAGCCCCACACATACGCCATCCGGCCGACGGCGCGCACGTACGCCTCGGTCAACCTCGTGTTCGGTGTCGGTCCGGTGACGTTCTCGGTCATGTTCCGCTCCCTGCTCGTGGTGCGGCCCATCGAACCATTGACGCCGAGGAGCTGTCTAGCCCCGTTCTGCGACGTGGATGCTCAGCGTTCGACCGTCATCCGCCTCCCGACGGCGGGCGTCACTGCCCGGTCGAACGCAGGGTGTCGGACGGCCGTTCGGAGAACGCGGCGGCGTATGCGGCGGCGAAGCGTCCCAGGTGGACGAAGCCCCAGCGTGTGGCCACCTCCGTCACGCTGACCGTGCCGGGCGGGGCCGCCATCAGTTCCTCGCGCACCTTCTCCAGCCGGAGGCGGCGGAGGTAGGCCATCGGCGTGGTGTCGAGCGAGCGGCGGAAGCCCTCGTGCATGCTGCGCACGCTGAGTGAGACGGCCGACGCCAGTTCCGACACCGTCCAGGGATGCGCGGGGCTGCTGCGCAGGAGCTCGACGGCCCGAGACACCGGCCGGGCGCCGGGGTCTGGGGCGGATCCCGTCAGCTGGGCCGAATGGCTGTGCGGCTGGGCGAAGAGCAGGTTGTTCATCAGGAGCTGTTCGAGGCGCTGGAGCGTGAGCGGATGGGAGAGGGGTCCTCCTGGCTGCTCGGAGACGGCGTCGATGAGGCGGAGGGTCTGGAGCATCGCGCGGCCGCCCGGGGCCATCAGGTCCAGCTCGCCCGTGAATTCGAGCGGTCGCGTCAGACGCTGGTCGAGCATGCTCTCAAGTTCGAGCTGGAGGTGTTCCCTGGGGATCATCACGGAGACCTGCGCGAAGCCGGCGTCGCAGTCGAGGTCGACGGGCCTCCCCGGCATGAACACTCCCGCGGTGCGCTGCGTTCCGTAGATCGGCGATCCGAACGCCGCGCGCATCGTCGCGCGCCCCGCCGTCGGGATGTCGACGTGGAAGTTCATGGCCTCTGCCGTCTCGATCCGCACAGCGTCCTCGAACTGCATGTACCCGACGGTGACCCGGCCGACGGTGAGGGCGTTCAGGTCCAGCGCGACGCTCGTCGATGCCCGCGCCGTCGGGAAGTCGACCGGCAGGAAGACCTCGGTGAGTGCTTCGCGCGCCTGGTCGATCCCGCGGCACGACACGATGCGTCGGCTGCGGAACATCTCGGCCGAGTTCGCTTGCATCCCGTGATTGTAAGCACGGCCGTCGACGGGCTCATGACGAGCCGCACAAAACGGACACAGATCCGCGCTGGGCGGATATCGACCCGCTCGAATCGCCGCATACCGTGAATTCCGTCGCAGCTCCCCGGCGCGGCACCTGCACGGTGGCCTTCTCCTTCGGGTGGGGAAGGCCGCCGTGCCTCCTCCGCTGTGCTCCGCGTGCACTGCCGACGGAACACCCAGGAGACGGCAATGGAACTTCGCGAACGATGAACGAGTCGAACGCACGGACGAGACCCCGGTGGTGCTCGCGCTGCGGAGCCCGCGCCCGGGTCATCCAGAACCCGTACTACGGGGTCGGCCTCGCCGTCCACCGCTACCTGACCGGATGCACGCGCTGCGGTTTCGTCGAGTTCCTCCCGACCGCGCATGCGCCGCGCCCCGAGAGCCAGCCGATCGTGTCGGCCGCGGACACCTCGCGCGGGGCGCGGCTGCGCGGGGCCGTCCGAGGGTGGGTCGCGAAGAGCCGGTTCTCGCTGTTCCTCGTCGGTGCCCTCCTCGCGGTCACCACGGGTGTTGCGGCACTCGCCGTCACGCGATAGAGCCTGCTCTGTGAGTGCGCTCACTCAATTTGCGATCTGATTCCTCGGCTGTCGACTGCTGCATCAATGGCGCCTCTTCTGTGTCAGAAAATCGTAAATCATCGGCTGTTTTACTGGAAATCCAGACAGCATTGTCTACCGCATCCGGGCGGGGCTTGAGTGGTATTCGCGCTGAAAACAAACATTTGACAGCGTTTGATAGTGCGCTAACATGACCACACGCACCCCAAACAACGAAGGAGTTGGACGTGACTGAGCCGTACACAGTCGTAGCGCTCTCGCCGCTGCAGATCCCGATCGTCGAGCCGGAAGACGCGCTGAAGAACACCAAGCGCATCATCGGCTTCATGAAGACCGCGGTCGGCGTGGCAGCGACAGAGGGCCACCCGGTGAAGCTGGTCGTCATCCCCGAGATGGCGATCCAGGGAATGCACATGGCATTCACCGCAGGCAACCGCGAGGCGGAGAAGAAGTTCGCCCGCACCATCCCCGGTCCGGAGACCGACGAGCTGGGCAAGGCCGCTCGTGAGCTGAACACCTACATCGCCGGCGAGCTGTACCTGGTCGCCGACGACGACTTCCCTGACCGCTACTTCAACTGCGCGTTCATGATCGACCCGAACGGCGATGTGATCTACCGCCGTGCCAAGGCGACCAGCGACGGCTTCGAGGGCGGGACCCTCGGCACCACCAACCCGCACGACCTGTGGGACGAGTGGATCCAGAAGAAGGGCGACGGCAATGTGATGGACGCCATCTACCCGGTCGCCAAGACGCCGGACATCGGCAACATCGGCTACGTGATCTGCCACGAGGGCGCATACCCCGAGATCGCCCGCGGCCTCGCGATGAACGGCGCGGAGGTCATCATCCGCGCGACGCTCATCGAGCCGCAGACCTCGCAGGGGATGTGGGAGGTGCAGAACAAGGCGCACGCGCTGTTCAACAACGCGATCGTCGTCGCACCGAACCTCGGCCCGGAGCTCGGCCCGGACGGCGTCATCAACGACCTCTTCGGCGGCCGCTCGATGATCGTCAACCAGCGAGGCAAGATCATCACCGAGACGCCAGGCGTCACGGCGGGCGACACCTTCGTCAGCACGACGATCGACATCGACGCCCTGCGTCGCGACCGTCAGGCGAACGGCGTGTTCAACGGTTTCAAGGATCTGCGCACCGAGCAGTACGCCGCGATCTACGAGAAGCCGATCTACCCGAAGAACCAGTACCTCGACGCCCCTCCCGGCGAAGGATGGCTGGCCCGCGAGCGCGAGACCCGCGCCCGCAACATCAAGCTGCTCGAAGAGCGAGGCGTCTTCACCCCTCTCGACTGAGCCAGAACGTGCGAGCGGCGGCCCTCCGACCGTCGGTCCCCTCGGGACGATGCGCCGCCGCTCGCACCCCCCAGCTGTACCTAGCACCGATCACCTCACAAGGAAGTGGAACCATGATCAGTCCCAGCAGCACCACGAGAAACACCCGCAGCCGTACCCGAACCATCCTCACCGTCGCCGGCGTCGTCGCGGCCACCGCTCTCGTCTTGAGCGGATGCGCGCGAGGCGGAACAGACGGAGCAGCAGCCAGCGACGCGGACAAGAAGACCGGCAAGGGCCTGGTCATCGGCTGGAGCCAGCGCGGCATCAGCGGCAGCGACTGGTGGAAGACCCTCGTCGAGGGCGGCCAGGCCGAAGCCAAGAAACTCGGGGCGACCATCCAGTTGCTCGACGCGAACGGAGACACCGTCCGCCAGAACGCCGACGTGCAGACGCTCATCACCAAGAACGTCGACGTGGTGATCATGAACCCCAACGACCCGATCGGCGTCGGAGCCTCTGTCGCGGCGCTCCAGAACGCCAAGGTGCCGCTGGTCACCGTCAACTCGAACCTCGACCCGTCGCTGGTCAAGGACATGTACTGCTACGTCGCGGAAGACCAGGGATACACCGGCTCGCTCGCCGGCGAGGTCGCCGCGAAGAAGGCCGTCGAGAAGTTCGGCACGACGGGCGAGATCAAAGTCGTCGGCATCGGCGGCTTCCCGGGCGATGTGCTCAGCGACCTGCGGTTCAACGGATTCATGAAGGGCTACGAGAAGGTCATGAAGGCCTACCCGGGCATCACGACCAAGAAGCTCGAGACGAAGTACGGCGAGTGGAAGCCGGACAAGGCCCTCGCGCCCATCCGGGACGTCGCGACGGCGAACCCCGACCTCAAGATCGTCTACAGCATGAGCGACGTGATGGAGGGCGGCATCGAGCAGGGTCTCCAGCAGGCCGGGATCTGGGGCGACGGCGTGATCGTCGCCGGATACGACGGCGGAATGAACGTCGTGAAGGAGATGGTCGACAACCCGACGGGGCCTCTGCAGGCCACCGCATCCAACCAGCCGTGGGACCAGGGCGTCGCCGCGGTGAAGATGGCTGTCGCCGCATACAACGACGACAAGACGGCGTGCCCGAAGAAGGAGGTCTTCATCAAGACCACCGTCGTCACGCCCGAGAACGCCAAGGACTACTACAAGCCGCAAGACACGTACGTGCGGGCGAACGACTAAGCGCCAGCGGGTACGACCAGGAGTCGCTGCGCCCGATGTCATCGGTTCGGGCGCAGCGACCGCTGGGAAACAGACAAGTCACGAAGAAGTGCGGAGAACTTATGGACGAGCTGCAGCTCGAAGGCATCACCAAGGGCTACCTCGGTGTGCAGGCGCTCAAGGGGGTGAGCTTTTCGGTCAGGCGGGGGAGCATCCACGCCCTCGCCGGACAGAACGGTGCGGGGAAGTCGACGCTGGTCAAGATCCTCTCGGGGGCGGAGATTCCGGACGGCGGAACCATCAGGCTCGGCGGGGAGGTCGTGAAGTTCCGCGAGCCGACGGATGCGCAGGCGGCCGGGATCCACACCATCTACCAGGAGCTGAGCCTGGTGCCGTCGCTCTCGGTCGCCGAGAACATCTTCCTCGGCACGCTTCCCAATAAGGGGAGCGTCGTGAACTGGGCGCAGATGCAGGCCAAGTCCCGCGAGGCCCTGGCCCGCGTCGGCTTCGACCTCGACGTGACGCAGCCGGTCTCGAGCTTCTCCGTGGCGGAGCAGCAGGCCGTCGAGCTGGCCAAGGCGCTGCACAAGGATGCGCGCGTGCTGCTGCTCGACGAGCCGACGTCCACTCTTCCCCTGCCCGACGTCGAGCGCCTGTTCACGGTGCTGCGCAAGCTCGCGGCCGAGGGCGTCACGCTCCTCTACATCTCGCACCGCATGGATGAGTTGTACAGCCTCTGCGACGCGGTGACCGTGCTGCGCGACGGCGTGACCGCGGCCGACCTGGCCACGGCGGACACCAAACCGGCCGACGTCGTGACGGCGATGGTCGGCAAGAGCCTGGAGGGCTCCATCGCCGACGCCGCCCTCCGCGGCGAACGCAGCCCGCGCCTCGGCGCCGGCCGCACGGACAGCATCCTGATGTCCGCCCGCGGGCTGGGGGAGGACGACCGGGTGTCCGGCATCGACTTCGACCTGTACCGGGGTGAGGTGCTCGGCATCTCCGGGCTGATCGGGTCCGGCCAGTCGGAGCTCGCCAGCCTGCTCGCCGGCGCCCGCAAGAGCACGGACGGGCACCTCACGATCGACGGCAAGCAGGTCACGTTCGCCTCGCCCCGCGACGCCATCCGGCTCGGCATCGGACTGCTCCCGCAGGACCGCAAGGCGCAGGGGTTCATCCCGGACATGGGGGTCGCGGGCAACATCACGCTGGCGAGCATGCCGATGTTCAGCAGGCTCTCCGTGATCGACGGCAAGCGCGAGAAGCGAACGGCGCAGGACATGGTGGCGAAGCTCGGGATGAAGGTCTCCAGCGTCAACCAGCCGATGAAGACCCTGAGCGGCGGGACGCAGCAGAAGGGCATCCTGGCCCGCTGGCTGGTGCGATCGTCCCGCCTGCTCATCTGCGACGAGCCGACCAGAGGCGTGGATGTCGGCGCCAAGGAGGACATGTACGAGCTGATCCGCGACTTCGCCCGCTCGGGCGGAACCGTGATCATCGCGAGCTCGGAGATCTCCGAGGCGATGATGTGCGACCGCGTGCTCGTGATGGCCAGAGGTCGCGTAGTCGCCGAACTCGACCACGACGAGATCGATCCCCAGGGTCAGACGATCCTCCAGCTCCTCGCCTGAGCCCCCGGCTCGCCCCCTGAATCAACTGACTGAACCCAACGACGGGAAAGACAATGTCGAACAAACTCCTCCACGAGCCGGCGAAGCCGGCCAAATCGGCCACCGAGTCCGGCGCCGCCCCGGCGCACTCCGCCTGGAGAGGCGTGGCCAAGCGCGTCCTTCCGAAGACCTACCTGCTGCTGGTCCTCGTCGTCATCATCGTGATCGGCTACTACGTCTCCGCCGACTTCCTCTCGCTGAGGAACGCGGAGAACGTGATCGCGGCGGCCTCCATCGTGGCCGTGCTCGCCGTCGGTCAGTTCTTCGTCATCCTGACGGGCGGCATCGACCTGTCGGTCGGCTCGATCCTGGCGATGTCGACGGTGATCGTCGCTCTGACCCTGCAAGCCGGCATGGCGACAGGGCTCTCGGTCGCGTTCACCCTGTTCTGCTGCGGGATCGCCGGGCTGATCAACGGGCTTCTCGTGGTGTGGCTCCGAATCCCGCCGTTCATCGCCACGCTGGCCATGATGAGCGCCGTCAAGGGCTTCAGCTACATCATCCAGTCGACCAGCCTCATCCAGATCACCGACCAGACGTTCGTGGACCTCTTCGCCCGCGGCACGAGCCTCGGGCTGCAGAACCCGGTGATGATCTTCCTGATCGTCATGGTGCTCGCGGCGCTCGTGGCGAAGTTCACGACCTTCGGGCGCTCGCTGTACGCGATCGGCGGCAACCCGGAGGCCGCGCGGCTTTCCGGCCTGCCTGTGGCCCGCAACCTCCTCATCACGTACACGATGTCCGGGCTGCTGGCGGGGCTCGCCGGGCTCATCGCCGCCGCACAGCTCCGCCAGGGCAGTTCGCTCATCGGCGTCGGCTACGAACTGGATGCGATCGCAGCGGTCGTCGTCGGCGGTGCATCCCTGATGGGCGGCAAGGGCGACCCGATCAGCGCCGTGATCGGCGTGTTCGTGCTCGCCACGATCATCAACGTGATGAACCTGGTCGGCATCTCCTCCGAGCCGCAGCTGGTGATCAAGGGCGCGGTGATCGTGATCGCGGTCTTCCTCTCCAGCGCGGGCGGCGTGCAACGGATCTCCGGATTCTTCCGCAGCCATCTGGGTCGCCGCAGCGCACGGACAGCGGGCTAGCCACGATGTCGGCACCTTCGAGCACAGACAAGCATTCGACGACTCGCGGTGCCAGGATGATCGACGTCGCACGCCTCGCCGGGGTGTCCCAGCAGACGGTGTCCCGGGTGGTGAACGGGAGCACCAACGTCGCCCCGGAGATCCGGGAGCGGGTGGAGCTGGCCATCCGGCAGCTGCGGTACCGCAGGAACCCGGCGGCCCGCGCCCTGGCCAACGGCCAGACGATGAACCTCGGGATCGTCAGCTTCGGCCTCACCCAGTACGGTCCGTCCGTCGCACTCAGCGGCATCGCCGACGAGGCGAGAAGCGCGGGATACGCGACCAACCTGGTGACCCTCGGCGACGTCGACCGCACGGCCATGAAGGCGGCGCTCGACCACCTGGCCGAGGACGCGGTGGACGGCATCGTCGTGCTCGCGCCGGTCGAGGCCGCTCTCGAAGCGATCACCGGGCTGGAGGCCGGCGTGCCGCTCGTCGTCTTCGAGCCGGGAGCGCCGGAGGGGACGACGAGCGTCGCGACCGACGAGGTGGGAGGAGCAGCGCTCGCCACCCGGCACCTGCTCGACCTCGGCCACGACACGGTCTGGCAGGTCGCCGGACCGAGCGGCTGGCTCGGGTCGGACGCCAGGATGCGCGGCTGGTCGGACACGCTCGCGGCGAGCGGCAGGGTGACCAACCCGGTCATCTCCGGAGACTGGTCGACGCGCTCCGGATACGCGGCCGGCTGCGACATCGCCCGCAACCCGGACATCACCGCGGTGTTCGTCGCCAACGACCAGATGGCGCTCGGGGTCGTCAAAGCCCTCTCCGAATACGGGGTGCGGGTGCCGGAGGACGTCAGCGTCGTCGGCTTCGACGACGTGCCGGAGGCGCGGTACTACCGGCCGGCGCTGACCACCGTCCGCCTCGACTTCGAGGAGGTCGGGCGCCTCGCTGTCGACCGCATCCTGCACCTGATGCGCGGCGGTCATGCCGACGCGCTGCCCAGGGTGCTCCCGGAGCTGGTCGTGCGCCAGAGCACGGCGCCGCCCTCCCAGACGCCGCGAACCATCCAGCAACACCTGAGATAGCCATCAACACCTGAGAGAGAAAGCGAAGCGCATGACCATCAAACAATTCGGACGCACGGGACTCACCGTCTCCGACATCTGCGTCGGGACCAGTGCCCTCGGCAGCTTCCCTGCGCAGTACGGCTACGAAGTGGACACGGAGACGGCCGTTGCGACCATCCGGCGGGTGTTCGACGGGCCGTTCACGTTCATCGACACCTCGAACGAGTACGGCGGCGGCGACAGCGAGAAGCGCATCGGGCAGGCGATCCGCGAGAACGGGGGAGTGCCGGACGGAGTGGTCGTGGCGACCAAGGTCGACCCCATCCCCGGGACCACCGACTTCTCCGGTGACCGGGTGCGCCGGTCGGTGGAGGAGAGCCTCGAACGTCTCGGCCTCGACCGGCTTCCGCTCGTCTACCTGCACGACCCGGAGAAGATCAGCTTCGAGGAGGGTGTCGCCCCCGGCGGTCCCCTCGAAGCGCTGATCGCGCTCCGCGACGAAGGCGTCATCGACTACCTCGGCGTCGCGGGAGGCCCGATCGACCTCGAGCTGCAGTACCTCGCGACGGAGGCGTTCGACGCCGTCATCAGCCACAACCGCTTCACGCTGGTCGACCAGTCGGCCGAGCCGCTGCTCGACGACGCCCAGGCCAGAGGCGTCGCGTTCGTCAATGCGGCTCCCTTCGGCGGCGGGATGCTGGTCAAGGGCCCGGATGCCGTGCCGACGTACTGCTACGCCCCCGTCAGCGACGAGGTGCTCCAGCGCGTGCGCACGATGGAGTCCCTGTGCGAGGCGTACGGGGTGCCGCTCGCCGCGGCCGCCCTGCAGTTCTCCGTGCGCGACCCGCGCGTCACCTCCACGATCGTCGGGATGTCCGAGCCGAAGCGCGTCGAGCAGACCGCCCGGCTCGCCGCCGTCGACATCCCCGCCGAACTGTGGGACGCCCTTCTGCCCGTCGCACGCCTCGGCCGCTCCGGTGTGCTGGCGTAGCCGGCGCAGCGCCGCCATCGAACCCCCGAAAGGAAAGGACACAGAATGACCACCATCAAGAACCCTGATCCGGTCGACGTCGTGATCGTCGGCGCCGGCGCAGGAGGGGCGACGGCAGCCAAGGTGCTGACAGAAGCCGGCCTGCGCGTGGTGGGACTCGAACGAGGCCCGTGGCTGAAGCCGGAGCACGCATCCGGCGACGAGCTGAAGTACCTGAACCGCAACTTCATCTGGCAGGACCCGAAGCTCAAGCCCCGCACATACCGTCAGAACGACAGCGAGGAAGCTGTCATCACGAACTTCTCCGCGACCCCGCAGGTCGTGGGAGGCGGCACGACGCACTGGGGCGGCATGGTTCCCCGGATGACCGTCAACGACTTCCGCCTGCGCTCGCTGCACGGCGACGTCGAAGGGGCGAGCCTGGTGGACTGGCCGATCAGCTACGACGACCTCGAGCCGTACTACACGCGGGTCGAGTGGGAGTTCGGAACCTCGGGTCTCGGCGGCGCGAACCGCTGGGAGGGTCGCCGCACCCGCGACTACCCGACCAAGCCTGCGCCGCTCAGCCAGATCGGCCGCACCTTCGCGACCGCGATGAACAAAATGGGCCACAGCACGTTCCCGATGCCCCAGGGCATGGTCACCGAGCCGTACCGCGGTCGCAAGCCGTTCAGCGAGAACGGCTTCTGGCAGCAGTATCCCGACCCGGGCAGCGGCAAGTCGTCGACGCTGATCAGCTTCATCCCGGATGCGATCAACACCGGCCTCTACGACCTGCGGCCGGACTGCTACGTCAGCGAGATCCTGGTCGACAAGACCGGCAAGGCGACCGGTGTGCGCTACCAGGACGAGAACGGCAACGAGTTCGTGCAGAACGCGAAGGCCGTGATCGTCTGCGGCGGCGGGATCGAGACGCCCAGGCTCCTGCTCATGTCGAAGTCGGCGCTGTTCCCGGATGGGCTGGGCAACGGCAGCGGGCAGGTCGGCAAGAACGCGACCTTCCACCAGTACTCGTTCTCGGTCGGCCTGTTCGACAAGGAGCTGCACGACCCGCTCTACGGCTGGTCAGGGCACTACATGAACCTGTGCTCGTTCGACTTCTACGAGACGGACGAGTCGCGGGGGCACATCCTGGGCTCGCTGATCTTCCCGTCGATGCTCGGCCACCCCGTCAACTGGAGCTTCCCCGGCCGCCCCACCTGGGGTCAGGCGGCGAAGGACGCCGATCGGGACCTGTTCAACTACAGCATGAAGATCGGCATCCTGCTGCACGACCTCCCGGTCGAGTCCAACAGGGTCGACCTCGACCCGACGGTGAAGGACGCGTGGGGACTCCCGGTCGCCCGCATCACCCACACGCCGCACGCCAACGACTTCGCGCAGGAGAAGTGGCAGGTCAAGAAGAACGGCGAGATCCTGGAGGCGGCGGGCGCATCCAAGATCGTGCCGGTCAACATGGAGCGCATCACGGGGAACACCTCGCACGAGCTCGGCACGGCCCGCATGGGCGACGATCCGGCCACCTCGGTGGTCGACAGGTGGTGCCGGTCGCACGAGGTGCCGAACCTCTACGTGTTCGACGCGAGCTTCTTCCCGACGGCGACCGGCATCAACCCGGCACTGACGATCATGGCGAACGCCTGGCGGTGCGCCGACCGCATCATCGCCGTGGACCGTCATGGCTGGACCGACTGACCTCAACCACGATTTCAGAGGAGACAACGATAACTATGGGACAGGCAGAATGGGTCACCGTGCCGATCTCGACGCGCGATTCGAATGGGCCGCTGTTCTTCACGGAGCACGAATGGGCGACTGTCGAGGCCGCCACTGCGCGCATCATTCCGACGGACCACCATCCAGGAGCGAGAGAAGCAGGCGTGGTCCGCTTCATCGATCGGATGCTGGCGGGGACGCAGTTCGTCTTCCCGGCAGCTGACGGCAACGGGTTCCTCCGGATGGAGGGGCTGGAAGAGAAGGCCTGGCAGGAGCGCATCGAGAGCCGCCGGACGTTCTACCGGGAGGGGATCGTCGAACTGGACGGCATCGCCACCGAGAAGTTCGGCGCCCCGTTCGTCGAGCTCGACGACGACCAGCAGGACACGGTGCTGGAGACCATCTCGCGCAAGGAGAAGCCGGCGAAGTTCGCCTTCGCAGACTCGGACGGGCAGGGGAGCGGGGGAGCGCCGGCCGGCAACCAGCCTGTCAACGAGGACTTCCTCGAGTTCTTCCCGCTTCTGGTGCTGAACACCAGGCAGGGTTTCTACGGCGACCCGGTCTACGGCGGGAACGACAACCGCGTCGGCTGGCGGGTCATCGGGTTCCCCGGCCCTCCGTCGCTCGCCGCGACGATGGACGGCAGCTACACGACGCTCGACTATATGATCCCGGAGGCCGAGTGGCCGTACGAGCAGCACCCCGCCGTGCTGCGCTACGGCAACCGCTGAGGCCCTGGCAAGGGATCCGGCAGGATCGCGAGCGGTCTGGCGCGCCTTTCCGGCGCCCGGCCGCTCGCGGTCGTACTCGCGGTCATAATGGGGGAATGATTTCCTCTTCCGTGCGTTCGCCGGGCGCCGGGGGCCGCCGGTGACGGAGCAGAACGAGGCGCCGCGCGCGGCGCGGATGGTCGATGTCGCCCGCCTCGCCGGGGTCTCGCAGCAGACCGTCTCCCGGGTGGTCAACGGCCACTCGAACGTCGCTCCCGAGATCCGCGAACGGGTCGAACGCGCCATCGCCCAGCTGCGCTACCGTCGCAACTCGGCGGCGCGCACCCTCGCGACCAGCAGGTCGATGAACCTCGGCGTGCTCAGCTACGCGCTGTCCGTGCACGGTCCGGCGCTTGCGCTGTTCGGCATCGCGGAGGAGGCGCGCAGGAGCGGGTACGCCACGAGCCTGGTGAGCCTCGCGAACGTGGACCGCGCGAGCATCGAGGCCGGCCTCGACTCCCTCGTCGACGACGGGGTGGATGCGATCGTGGTGCTCGCGCCGATGACCGCCGCCGTCGAGGTGCTGCACCGGCTCGACGCGGATGTGCCCGTGGTGCGGTTCGAGCAGGGCTCGCCCGCCGGGCCGTCCACCGTGTCCGTCGACGAGACGCTCGGCGCCCAGCTGGCCACCAGGCACCTGCTCGACCTCGGTCACGAGACCGTCCACTTCGTCGGAGGGCCGGACGGCTGGATGGCGTCGGATGCGCGCCGCCGCGGCTGGCAGACCGAGCTCGCCCTCGCCGGCCGGGTGACGCCTCCCGAGTTCACGTCCCCGGACTGGTCGGCGGAGTCCGGCTACCGGGCAGGGGTCAGGATCGCCGCTGACCGCTCGATCACCGCCGTCCTCGCGATCAACGACGCGATGGCCCTCGGCCTGATCAAGGCGCTCCACGACAACGGGGTCTCGGTGCCCGGGGACGTGAGCGTCGTCGGCTTCGACGACCGCGACGAGTCACCGTACTTCCTTCCGGCGCTGACCACCGTGCGGCTCGACTTCACCGAGGTGGGCCGTCGGGCCGTCGAGAGCGTGCTCCGCTCGCTGCGGGGAGAGGCGCCGGAGACCATCCCGCTCATCCAGCCGGAGCTGAAGGTGCGCGACAGCACGGCGCCGCGCCGCTGACTCAGTGCGCTGACTCAGGGAGCGTTGTCTGACCCGGTGAGCGCCCTGGCGCTCCGGATGAAGGAGGCGGCGAGCGCGTCGGCGTCGTCCAGGTACCCGGCGACCATCGCGCCGTCGCGGATGAGCATGAGGTCGTCGGCCGCCCCGCGCGGGTCGCTCAGGCCGAGTGGCTGCACGATCTCGCCGAACGTGGCCTTGCACCAGGCGCGGTGGGTGTCGACCTCGATGCGGACCTGGCTCGTCGCATCCGGGTACTCGGCGGCCGCGTTGATGAACGGGCAGCCGCGGAAGCCCTGCTCGCACGCCATCGAGCCCAGCTGCTCGGCGATCAGCTGGAACACCCGGTCTGCGCTGCCGGCGGCGGCGGCGATGGCGCCGGTGATGCCGTCGCGTTCCAGCTGCGCCCTGCGCTGCAGGTGCGCGACCACGAGGTCGTCCTTGCTCTTGAAATGACGGTAGAAGGTGACCTTCGTCGTCCCGGCGCGCTCGATGACCTTGTCGACGCTGACCGCGCGGAGACCTTCTGCGTAGAACAGTTCGGTCGCCGCCTCGATGAGTCGCTCCCGCATCGACGATTTCACGCTCCCGATCATAGGTGTTCTCCTCACGTGCTCTTGCGCGCCCGGCATTCGGTGGCTACGGTTACTCCAGGTAGAGTGACTAGTCATTCTACATGACATCCCTCTCGGAAGAACGGAACCAGAATGACCACGACAACACCGGATGCGCCGCCAGCATCCATCGCCGCCTCGCTTCGCCGCCTCTACTTCGTCCGCTTCGGCTTCGCCATCGTGTGGGCGATCATCGTCGGCCTCAGTGCGGCGAGCATCACGCCACTGAGCGCGACGCTCCTCGTGATCTATCCGGCGTTCGACCTGGTCGCGGCCGTCGTCGACCACCGGGCGTCGCGGGCGACGCGGCCGGCAGGGCTGCTGTACGTGAACATGGCGTTGAGCGCGCTCGCCGCTGTCGGGCTCATCGTCGCCGTCATGTCCGGCCGGTCCGCTGTCCTGCTCGTCTGGGGCCTCTGGGCGGTGACGGCGGGCGCGGTCCAGCTGATCGTCGGAATCTCCCGTCGCAGCCTCGGTGGTCAGTGGCCGATGATCCTGAGCGGCGGGATCTCCGTGCTCGCCGGTGTCGCCTTCGCGGTGCAGTCCGGAAGTGCGACTGCATCGCTCGTCGGACTGGCGGGATACGCGACACTGGGAGGCATCTTCTTCCTGGTCTCCGCCATCCGACTGAACCGCACGGCCACGGGCACCGCCCGCTGACCATCCACGCACTGCACGATCAGCGAACACCGAACAACACAAGGAGAAATGCAATGTCCACGAAGATCACCATCATCATCGACAACCCGACCGACCCTGCCGCCTTCGAGGCGGAGTATCAGGAGCTGGAGGGATTCGCCCGCCGGCTCCCCGGGCTGCGCCGACTCGAGGCGGCGAAGGTCTGGCCGAAGGAGGACGGCACTCCGACGCCCGCGCACCGGACGCTCGACTTGTACTTCGACAGCTACGAGGACGCGTCGGCCGCCGTCGCCACTCCGGCCGCCGGGGAGTTCTTCCAGGGTCTGGGCGGAACCGGCACGACGTTCACCGGCCTGTTCTCGGAGATCGCGGCAGCCTGAGCGGAGCGCGCGGGGTTGGCCGGATCACCCGGCCGATCCGGCGGCGTTGACGCGCAGTCCGTCGAGCAGCAGCCGGACCATCGCGTTCGGGCTGCCGTCCGCGGACGGCGCCCGGTGGCTCAGGTCTCCGACCGCTTGCAGCAGGCCGAGCGGGTCGACGCCGGAGCGCACCTCCCCAGCCGCCTCCGCGGCGTCGAGCAGCGACCGGATGGCCGGGCCGAGCTTCGCGGCGAAGTAGTCGGGGAGCGCGTCGAAGGCGGGGTCTCCCGAACGGAGAGCGGCGGAGAGGCCCTGCTTCGTCGCGACGAACCGGGTGAACCGCGAGATCCAGAGTTCGAGCGCTTCGCCGGGCGCGTGGGTCGCGAGCAGGTCGGCGGCCGCCGCCGCGGTGCCGTCGATCTCCGTGGTGAACACGGCGGCGACGAGCTCGGACCTGGTGGGGAAGTGGCGGTACATCGTCCCGACGCCGACCTTGGCCGCCGCTGCGATCTCGCGCGCCGGCGCGTCGACGCCGGAGCGCGCGAAGACGTCGCGGGCGGCCGCGAGCAGCGCTTCCTGGTTCTTGCGTGCGTCGGCCCGTGCGGGGCGTTGAGCGTCGGCGTCGGTAGCCACGGCGAGGTCCTCTTGCGTAAACGGAACAGTGTTCCGTATAGTGGTCAGCATATGCGGAACGTCGTTCCGTATAGCGATCCTACAGGAGGACCCCATGCAGTACCGCACTCTCGGCCGCACCGGAATCAAGGTCACGCCGTACGCCCTCGGCGCCATGATGCTCGGCTCGTTCGGCAACCCCGACCGTCAGGAGGGCATCCGGATCATCCACAGGGCCCTCGACGCTGGCATCAACTTCGTCGACACCGCCGACCGCTACGGGGACTCGGAGGAGGTGGTCGGAGAGGCGCTCGCCGGCCGACGGGACGATGTCGTGCTCGCCACCAAGTTCTGGGGGCCGGTGGACGACGACATCAACCACAGGGGCGCATCCCGTCGCTGGATCATGCAGGCGGTCGAGCGCTCGCTCCGCAACCTGCGCACCGACCACATCGACCTCTACCAGCTGCACCGCCCAGACCCGGACACCGACATCGACGAGACCCTCTCCGCGCTCACCGACCTGGTGCGTCAGGGCAAAGTGCGGGCGATCGGCACGTCGTCGATGCGCGGCTCCGAGATCGTCGAGGCGCAGTGGATGTCCGAGCACCGCGGCTTCGAGCGCTTCCGCACCGAGCAGCCGAACTACTCGATCCTCGACCGCGAGATCGAGCGCGAAATCCTCCCGGTGGCCCAGCGCTACGGCATGGGAACCCTCGTCTACAGCCCGCTCGCCGGCGGAGCACTGACCGGCAAATACCGCGCAGGCCAGGCGAACGACAACTTCCGCGCGAGCACCGGGATGCGGCACTTCCACGACGAACGCCGCCTCGCCGCGATCGAGCAGCTGATCGCCCTGTCCGACGAGGTCGGCATCCCACTGACCCACCTGGCGATGGCGTTCGTGATCGCGCATCCGGGTGTCACATCGGCGATCGCGGGCCCCCGCACGATGGAGCAGCTGGAGGACACGCTCGCCGGCGCAGAGGTCACCCTGTCCGACGAGATCCTCGACCGCATCGACGCCATCGTCCCGCCGGGAGAGAGCATCGGCGCGATGGACATGGTCTACCGCGGGCCGGAGGTGGCCGACGCGCGGCTGCGCCGACGCGGTATGGAGGACCGGGTGGCTGGGTGAGTGGACTCGGCAGGGAAATGAAGGCGAAGAATGGGGGATGCGAACCCCCAGCGGGGCCCGCACGTGCCGCGCGGGACGGCCAACTTCCGCGGAATTCCGCGGAAGTTGCATCTCCTGTTATCTCCGTGATTTGCCCCGATCTCAGTATTTTGTGGGCAAAGTGTGGGCACGGAAGTGGTCTGCGAGGAGGCAGCCTTCGTACTGGCGCTTCGCCGCCGCTGATCGCGCACTACCCAATAGGGTGAAGTCCTATGACCAGTGCAGGAGGCTCGGCGAGCGGCTCTCAACGACGCCGACCCTCGAGCGGCGCGACTGGGGAAACCGATCCAGCCGCTGAGCGCCTCGCTTACCTCGCAAGACTGATCGAAAATGTCGACGCTCACGCTTCCACATTCTTTGACCTTGCTGCTCCGGCATCTGAGCTCGAAGCAGACGACGCGCAATTGGGACCGTTTCAGCTCAGTCATCTCGTCGGCCATTGCCTGGCAGTGTCACTCGATGCGCAGCGGACGGTGTTGCTCGTGCTGCGTAATCCCGAGACAGGCGGACTCCGCGTCCCGATGATCGGACTTTATCCACTCCTCCGCACGGTCATGGAGGCGAATTCGCTGGCCATCTGGCTGCTCATGCCAGATGATCGCGCGGAACGATTGCGACGGGCGATTCGAGCGCGAATGGACGATGTCAAGCACGACACGAGCTTCTCGGTCGCCGCCACGGAGGTCGAAGTGGGAGACGACAAGCCGACGCTGTCGCGGAAGAACAAGATGCGTCGCGATCGCGAGAAAAGCGCTCGGGAAACCAAGCGGCAATTACGAGACCTCGCCACTCAAGCTGGCATCAGTGTCGATGACGTGAACGTCGGACTGCCTGGTTTTGGCTCCATCATTGGCGAAGCAGCTCCCGCTCTTGGCCTAAGCACCAACATCCCCAAGGCCACTTGGCATTTCGTCAGCGGCCTGACTCATCCGTCATTGTCGCGGTCGGTGATGGGATCGAACGTCGAATGGGTGGACGAAGACCCAACGTCACAAGCGCTGTTCACGGCGAACTTCGACAACACGGCATGGGCGATGGACGCCGCAATCTACTCTCATTTGACGGCACTGAAGCTTGTGGCCTGGCGTGGTGGCAGGCCGGAACTGGTTTGGTCGCCGGGACCAGACTTTGCTCCGCCACCCGGATATCGACGCGTGTGACACGAATTTGTGGCATGGCAGCCGAACGACTGTGTTGGCTGAACTAGTAACCCCGTCAAGACTGTTGGTGCTCTCGCCGCCGCATCGGGGAGTCTTTCACTCGGGCGGCTCTTCTAGATCGAGCAGGCCGTCGCTCGAAAGTAGTGCGGCCAACCTGGAGACCTCCTGACGAATTCGCTCCATGCGGTTGCGAACCTCCAAGTCCATATCGCGCAGGTCAGGGTCGTTACTGGCCGACTGCACCTCGAGGACGATCCTTAGACGCTCAAGTTCTCGCCGGAGAGTCCCTAGTTCACGAATTGAGGCCAGCATCTCGATATCGGATCGCTCGGCCGCAAGTCGCGGCCGATACGAACTCGCGGGTATTGCCGCGAACCAGCAGTCAAATTCCGCCGCCGTCATCTGAGCGAAGTCATCGCTGAGGTTAGGGAGATCGACCTCTGCATTCGGGCTGCCCATTGGGGCGAGGAGCATCGAAGGTGGAACGTTGAGTCCTCGCGCGACATTCAGGAGCTGGCTGACGCTGATGTCTGCCTTTCGTCCAGACTCGATGTTCTCCAGCACCGCCTCGGTGACATTGCCGCCTGGGATAGCGTCGGCCAACTCGCGTGTGGTGCGGAACCCACGCTGTCGCCGAGCCAGTTTGATCCGCACTCCGACCGTCTGCCCTGCTCGAAAATCCGCCATGTTGACAGACTAATGCAGCCCCTGTTGTCAATCCAGCGATTAGTGGTATTGTCAGTTTCACAACACATGAAAACTCTCGTTGTCGAAACGGAGGATACGAGATGATTGGGGAATTCATTCGGCCCGCTGACGCGGCCGAACTCACGGGACTTTCGGTGGCGGCGCTGGCACAGCTTCGCTACCGCCACCAGGGGCCGCGCTTCTACAAGCCGACATCGCACCGGGTCTATTACAAGCGCGCGGAGGTGATCGCATGGCTGGAATCCGGCATTCAGACTGCGACGTCGATGCTGGCGTAGCGGCATCGGTCGACACTCCGGCCGGGCCCATTCAGGAGTTCGTGGACGGCTACTTGGTGCCCGTCGATCCAATGGATGCGGTTCAGTGCGAGAGCTGTCAGTAGAACAGCCGGTGCACCCCGGCGCGCCGCCACAGCGCGACCCCCCTTCGGGGGTAGCGTGCGGCACCAAATGGAGCGGCTGATTCTTACCCCACTTGCCGTTACGCCGGACTCGCGATTCGAGTCAGGGCGGCGGTGACGCATCGTGGCTGAGACTCCCGCACTTCAGAGTCGAAGTCGCCGCTCCACCATCGAACCCGAGGGCGCCGCCCCGAACCCCATGACTTCGGCGCTGCTCGGCTCATCCACCATCCGTTGCCCAGGTGGGCTTTCGCGCGCCCATGCGCGCCAGGTCGCACCGCTGTTCTAACGGGCCTGACGGCTCGAACCCGGTCCTTCGCATTAGCCACATCCATGCAAGGAAGGTTGTGATCTCGTGGCTGGAGGAAATCAAGTCGCGGTGGTGGACGATCGTCTCGGAGAACTTCTCCGCACCGTCGACAGCATGCGCTCATTCGTCCGATACCGTCTTTGGGGTCGGCCGAACGATGTCGATGTCGTTCTGCAGATCGTGCGGGAGTCGGTCTGGCGCCGCTGTTCCGCGTATGACCCGGCGAAAGGGACACCGAACGCGTTTGTGTTCGGGATCACCCGCCATGTGGTCCTGCGTGAACTGCAGCGCAAGGTCGTTGAGACCGATGAGTTGCCGGCGGACATTCAGTCGGGCCGCGACATCGACCCGCTTGATGCGCTGATCGGTCGGTTCGAAGCCAACCGGTGGATGAGCCTGGTCGCCGATTTCGTCGGCTCATCCGACTGGGTCGTGGTGGGCGAGTTGGGGCTCACCGATGGTGACGGCGATCGCGTGGCTGACGCGCACCACCTCTCTGCGCGCGGGCTTCGGACAGTTCGCGAGCGCGTGAGCCAGGCGGCGCACGCCGTGCGCGCTGCACTCGCGGCCGCTGATGCAGGCCTTCCACTCACTGGCTCCGTCATTGTGGGATGCGTCCCTGAGCGGGGCGGCTTCCGGGAGGTCGCCGAGATGATCGACGACGACGCTGAGACGATCGCCGCGACACTGCATATCCACGCCGGATCGGCGAGAGCGCGGATCGCGACGGCGAAACGGCTGATGATGATCGCCCGGACCGTTCTAGAGCAGGAGGCCTCGGCATGATCACGGCAGGAGCCGCTGCCGCGCACGCAGTCACCCATCCAAAAGCAACGCGGAATCTGCTGATTGTCGTCGCTTTCCTTGTCCTCGTCGTTCCTGCCAGCTTGGTAGCTCTGCCGGTCACGATGGTGCTCGCGATGGGCGCCAACGCGTTCGGCGGCGGTGGGGGAGTGTGTGGCGGCTCCGCTCCCACCGTGTCGGCCAGCCAGAGCGTCGACGGGTATCGGCCGGACCAGTTGAGGATCGCCGCGACGATCATCACCGTCGGCCAGCAGATGAACATTCCACCGCACGGTCAAACGCTCGCGCTGATGGTTGCAATCGGGGAGTCCGGGCTACGGAACCTCGACCACGGCGACGCCGTCGACAACACCACCATCGGGGTCTTCCAGCAGGGCGCCGGCTACGGCACCCGAGCCCAACGAATGGACCCAGCCACTGCAGCCGTGGCGTTCTACACGCGGATGCTCCACGTACCGGATTGGCAGACCGCCGCTCCGACCTTGGTCGCCCACGCCGTCCAGATCAACGCGGACCGGAATCACTACGCACCCTTCTGGGCTCCTGCCCAACACGTCCTCGCGGCGCTCACCGGGGCCACCGCCGGCGCATGCCAGATCCCGGTGGACGCCCGCGCTGCGGCGGCCGTTCTAGTGCAGGCGATCCAGGCAAAGAAGCTGAACTTCCTCGAGGCCCGGTACCAGCAACAGGTCGTCAACATGGCTGATGGGACCGCGACCCCGAACTGCGTGATCGACGGACACGTCCTTCAGCTCATCGTGGTCGCCGTCCAGTCGTTCCAGCAGGTCGGCATCAGCGACCTCAACCGCCGCTGCACCGGCACAACACCTGGCGCCGGGACCAAATCGGCGCACTGGAAGGGCAAAGCCGTAGATTTCTACGCCCTCAACCGTCGCTCGCTCACCGGTGCGGACGACCTCTCCCTCCAATTGATCCATGTGCTGGATCCCTACGCCCCGCACGGGTCGAGCGCCGGTCAAAGCGACTGCCGAGCCCAGTCGGGCGTGGCAGTCGGCCCGCTGATGAATATCACCCACACCTTCGCCGATACCTGCAACCACCAGCACATTCAGGTGCCCTGACCAACCCAACTCACCAATGCGCG
>NZ_JBXAPT010000007.1:0-236822 GCF_058806515.1 Leifsonia sp. GW821-FHT13C05
CCCCCCCCCCCCCCCCCCCCCCCCCCCCCCCCCCCCCCCCCCCCCCCCCCCCCCCCCCCCCCCCCCCCCCCCCCCGCTACAATCACTGCTTATCGTGCCTACTTGGCAGCGACCACCTGAAGGGTGATCACAGCGGACAGGTCGTCGTGAAGACGAACCGTGGCCTCGTGGTCACCGACGACCTTGATGGGCGACGTGATCTCGATCTTGCGCTTGTCCAGCTCGCCGATCCCGGCAGCCTTGACGGCGTCCGCGATGTCGGAGGTCTTGACCGAACCGAAGAGACGACCCTCGCGGCCCGCCTTCACGGTGAGCTTGACCTTGGTGGCCTGAAGCTTCGCCTTGAGGTCCTGCGCCTGCTCGATGGTGTGGAGCTCGCGAGCGGTGCGAGCCGCCTTGATCTGCTCCACCTGCTTCTCACCACCGCGGGTCCACGCGATAGCGAAGCCCTGCGGGATGAGGTAGTTGCGTGCATAGCCGTTCTTGACGTCGACGACGTCTCCGGCCGAGCCGAGGCCGGTGACCTCGTGCGTCAGAATGAGTTTCGACATATCCGTATCTCCTAACGGCCCGAGCCGGCGTAGGGGAGGAGTGCCATCTCGCGTGCGTTCTTGACGGCACGTGCGATCAGGCGCTGCTCCTGCACGGAGACACCGGTGATGCGGCGGGCGCGGATCTTTCCACGCTCCGAGATGAACTTCCGCAGGGTCGCGACGTCCTTGTAGTCAATGACGCCGACGCGAATCGACTTCGCCGGAGCGGCGTTCTTGCCGTCCTTGCCCTTGCGGATCGGCTTGCGGCGGTCGCCGCTCGACTTTCCAGCCATGATTTCCTTTGCTTTCCGCCCTCATCGAAGCCCGATGGGGCTGGTGAATGTTGGTGACCCTTAGAAGGGAGTCTCGTCGCTGTAGTTGCCCGGCGTGTTCCAGACGTCTGCTCCCGAAGAGGAGGAGGCGTCTGCAGGCGCCGATGCTGCCCACGGCTCTTCGACGGCGCCGCCACCGGAGGAGAACCCTCCAGGGCCACGGCCAGACGACTGCGCGCGCGTGATCGAAGCGGTGGCGTAGCGCAGCGACGGGCCGATCTCATCGATCTCGAGCTCGATCGAGGTGCGCTTCTCACCTTCCTTCGTCTCGTAGGAACGCTGCTTCAGACGGCCCTGCGCAATGACGCGCGAGCCCTTCGTCAGCGATCCGGCGACGTGCTCGGCGAATTCACGCCAGACGCTCGCGCGCAGGAAGAGAGCCTCACCGTCCTTCCACTCGTTCGCCTGACGGTCGAACGTGCGGGGTGTGGATGCGATGGTGAAGTTGGCAACCGCGAGCCCGTTCTGCGTGTAACGCAGCTCCGGGTCGCTGGTGAGGTTGCCCACCACGGTGATGACGGTCTCGCCGGCCATGGGACTAGGCGCCAGCCTTGTCGGCGGCGGCTGCCTTGGCGGGAGCGGCAGCCTTGCGGGCGGCCTTCTCGTCGGCGAGCTTCGTTGCGGCGGCGACCTGAGCGATCGCCTCTTCCGCACGGAGGACCTTGGTGCGCATGACGGCCTCGCTCAGCTTCAGCTGGCGGTCGAGCTCCTTGGTGGTCTCACCGTTCGAGGTCAGCTGAACGACGGCGTAGATGCCCTCGGTCTTCTTGTTGATCTCGTAGGCGAGGCGGCGGCGACCCCAGATGTCGACGTTGTCGACGGATCCACCTGCGTCGCGGACGACGTTGAGGAACTTGTCAAGGCTGGGAGCTACGGTGCGCTCGTCGATCTCTGGATCGAGGATGACCATCAACTCGTACTGATGCATGACTAACCCACCTCCTTTGGACTTGGCGGCTACAGACGGTCTGTAGCAGGAGGGTTCTACATCTGTCGTGCGGGCATACGTCTGCCCAGACAACCTGTCCAGCGTAACGGATGCGGGCGTGTCGCGCCAGTCGGCGGTGGCCAGGGGAGCGGCGGCGGGGGCTTCGAGGAGTGCGTTGGTCATGCATCCACCCTCGCGGGGAGGGGCGCATCCGGGAACAGGCGGTCAGTGATCGGTGGATAACCCGGCGGGCGCGCGTCCCTGTGGAGAACCCGGCGTCAGTGCTGCGCGTTCCACCACTCCAGCAGCCGCCTGGTCGCCTCCTCCTCGCCGAGCGGGCCGTCGTCCAGCCGCAGCTCCAGCAGGAACTTCATCGCCTGACCCACCTCCCTGCTCGGCTTGAGGCCCAGGATGCGCATGACCTGCTCCCCGTCGAGGTCGGGACGCACCGCATCCAGTTCCTCCCGCTCCTTGAGCTCGGCGATCCGCGCTTCCAGATCGTCGTAGGCGAACCCGAGCCTGTCGGCCTTGCGGCGGTTGCGGGTGGTGACGTCGGCACGTGTGAGCATGTGCAGGCGTTCGAGCTCGGGCCCCGCATCCCGGATGTACCTGCGCACGGCGGAGTCAGTCCAGTGCGCGTCCGCGTACCCGAAGAACCGCAGGTGCAGTTCGATCAGGCGGGAGACGGAGTCGATGGTCGCCTTGTCGAATCGCAGGGCGGTGAGCCGCTTCTTCGCGAGCTTCGCGCCGACCACGTCGTGGTGGTAGAAGCTGACGACGCCGCCCGGCTCCAGCCTGCGCGTCGCCGGCTTTCCGATGTCGTGCAGGATCGCCGCCAACCGCAGCACGAGGTCGGGCGCCTCGCCGGGGTGCCGCTCCTTCTCGTAGCCGATCGCCTGGTCGAGCACCGTGAGGCTGTGCTGGTAGACGTCTTTGTGGTGGTGGTGCTCGTCGATCTCCAGCCGCAGCGCCGGGATCTCCGGGATGACCTGGGCGGCGAGGCCGGTGGCGACCAGCAGCTCGATGCCCGGCCGAGGGTCGTCCGTGCAGAGCAGCTTGCTGAGCTCGTCGCGCACTCTCTCCGCGCTCACGATCTCGATGCGCCCGGCGAGCTCCGCCATCGCATCCTTCGTCTCGTCGTCGACGGTGAAGCCGAGCTGCGACGTGAACCGGGCGGCGCGCATCATGCGCAGCGGGTCGTCGCCGAACGAGACGGCGGGGGTGCTCGGCGTCGTGAGCGTGCGGCTCAGCAGGTGCTCGACACCACCGGACGGGTCGACCAGCTTCACCTCCGGGATGCGCAGGGCGAGCGCGTTCACGGTGAAGTCGCGGCGGAGGAGGTCGCCTTCGAGCGTGTCGCCGAACTCCACATCCGGCTTCCTCGTCTCGCCGTCGTAGCTGTCTGTGCGGTACGTGGTGATCTCGACCGTGTCGTCGCCGAACCGCGCGCCGATCGTGCCGAACTGGCGGCCGATGTCCCAGACGGCGTCGGCGAGCGGCGACACGACACGCAGGATGTCGTCGGGCCGCGCGTCGGTCGTGAAGTCGAGGTCGTGCACCGGCCGGTCGAGCAGAGCATCCCGCACAGGACCCCCGACCAGCGCCAGCTCGTAGCCCGCTCCGGAGAACGCGGAGGCCAGCGTTGCGACCGTCGCCGAACGGGCGAGGTCGCCGAGGCGGGCGAGGGAATCGGCGACGCTGTGCATGGTGCCTCAGTTTAATAGGGGCGCTCCACCGGGCGCGCTCGTCGGGGTCTCACAGCGGGCGGCCTCTAGAATCGTCGACATGGAGGCCGAGTCGGGATCGTGCATCGACGCATGAGCGCACCCCGATTCACCCTTCGGCAGGGGGTGAGGAGCCTCGCCGCGCTCGTCTGCGCCGCGCTGGCCGTCGCTGTCGTGCCGGCGGCAGCATCCGGTGCCACGGCCTCCGGAGCGGGGTCTGCGGCGTCAGTCAGTGCCGCATCCACCGTCTCCGCGTCCACCCTCACCGCCGTCACCACCGACGACATCTCCGCCTCCCTCTCCGCAGACAACGGCGGCGTGCTCGCGCCGACGCAAGACCTCACGGTCTCCGTCACGGTCACCAACCCCACCGATAGCGCGTACCCGGCCGGCTCGGTCTCGCTCTGGCTCGACCCGTCCCCGCAGAAGTCGCGTGCCTCACTCAACTCCTGGCTCACCTCCACGACGGCCGTGTCGAACAGGGTCACCATCGGCGACGGCCCCGTCACCGTCCTTGAGCCGGGCACCAGCACGGTCGTCCGGATCACGGTCCCGGCCGCCGCCGTCCCGTTCGGCACCAACCCCTCCGGCGCGGTCTACGGCATCGGTGCCACCGCCAGCATCGGCGGCAAGACAGTGGATGCACGGGGCAGCGTCGTCTGGAACCCCGGTGTCGCAAGCACCCGCTCCTCGGTCGGCGTCGTCATGCCGATCGTCAGCCCGTCGACCTCCGACGGTCTCATTTCGGCGGCCGACCTCGCGACGTACACGTCCCCGAACGGCGTCCTCACCCGCGACCTCGACGGACTGATCGGCCACAGCACGGTCACGGTCGGCATCGACCCGATGATCGTCGCCTCCGTCCGCGCCCTCGGGAACGCGGCGCCCGCGAGCGCGACCGACTGGCTGAACCGCCTCGCCGGGCTGCCCAACGACACCTTCTCCCTCGGGTTCGGCGACGCCGACGTGACCGGTCAGGTGCAGGCGGGCATCGCGGCCCCGCTGGCGCCCACCTCGCTCGCGTACGCGCTCGACCCGAAGAACTTCACGCCGTCGCCCACGCCGGTCGGCGAGCCGTCCACCGCGACGCCCACGCCGCCCGCAGAGACGCCGTCGCCGACGCCCACCTCCGGAACCGACGTCACCCTGCCGACCCTCGACGAGCTGGTGGCCTGGAAATACTCGCTGACCGGCATCGGCTGGCCGGGAGACAACACGGTGCGCACGGCGGACCTCGCGCCGCTGGCCGCCGCCGGCCTGCGCACCGTGATCGCCTCCGGGTCCAACACCAACCAGAGCACGCTCGAGAGCACCCCCAACGCGACGCTTCCCTTCGACGGCGGCAAGCTTGTAATCTCCGACGAGGCGCTCTCCACCGCGATCCGGCAAGCGGCCTCCGCCCCCAGCGACGTCGCCTGGAACACGGCCATGTCCAAGGTCAACGCGCAGCTCGAACTGATCAGCGCGGAGGGCACCCAGAGCAAGCAGCTGCTCATCTCCTTCGACCGTTCCTGGCCGTCCAGCGGCACCCAGCTGCGCCGCACCCTCGAGACCCTGTTCTCCTCCCCGTGGACGACGCCGGCCACCTTCCCGTCGACGGCGTCCGCGGCCGCGAGCTCCGGCCTCGCGCTCAGCGACGCCCCGGAGTCGCAGACCCGCATCGACGCGTTCAAGGCGCTGGTGCAGGACGAGCAGTCGCTCGACGCCTTCGCGACGGTGCTCGACAAGCCGGAGACGATGACGGGACGCACCAGGGCCGAGCTGCTGACCCTGTTCGCCGTGTCCTGGCAGAACCCGCGCACCGACTGGTCTGCAGCGGTCGCCGCCTCCCGGAAGGGCACCGTCGACACCCTCCACTCGATCAAGATCCTGCCGACCGAGAACGTCAACCTGGTGAGCGCCCAGGGATCTATCCCGTTCACGGTCAGCAACGAGCTGAAGGACGAGGCGGCGAACCTCGTCCTTACGGCCGCGCCATCCAACAGCCGGCTGGAGATCGACCAGAACGCGACCAAGCGCATCCCGCAGGACTCCCGCGCGACCATGCTGGTTCCAGTGAAGGCGAAGCTCGGCAACGGGCAGGTGGTGCTGTCGCTGCGGCTCTACAGCCCCGCCGGCGTGCCGATCGGCGACCCGAGCGCTGTGACAGTGGATGTGCACGCCGACTGGGAGGGCATCGGTGCGCTGATCTTCGGCATCCTGCTGGTGTTGCTGTTCGGCTTCGGCATCGTGCGCAACATCCTGCGCCGCCGCGACCAGCGGAGGAAGCGGCTGGCGGGGGAGAGCGGCGACGGCGAGGTAGCCGAGCCCACCGACGCGGCCGAACCCACGCACGCGGCCGACCCCACCGACGAGGCCGAGCCCACCACCCCGCCCGAGGGGGACGCCCGTGGCTAGCATCGGCCGCGCGAGCGCCGTGCTCGCTTCCGGCACGCTCGTCTCCCGGCTGCTCGGCTTCGCGAAGGCGTGGCTGCTGCTGCAGGCGATCGGCGCCGTGGCGTTCGCCTCCAACGCGTACGCCACCGCCACCATCGTCCCGAACAGCATCTACGCGATCATCGCCCAGGGCATCCTGAACGCCATCCTGGTGCCGCAGATCGTGCGCGCCTCCGTCAACGCGGACGGCGGCAAGGCATATATCAACAAGCTGGTCACGCTCGGAATCGTCGTGTTCGCGGCCGTCGCGCTCGTCGCGACCCTGCTCTCGCCCGTGCTGATCACGCTGTTCGGTCTGCGCGGCGGTCAAGCGGAGCTCGCCACGGCGTTCGCGTATTGGTCGCTCCCGCAGATCTTCTTCCTCGGCCTCTATACGCTGCTCGGCGAAGTCCTCAATGCACGCAAATCGTTCGGTCCGTTCACCTGGGCGCCTGTGGCGAACAACGTCATCGCGATCGGGATGCTCACTGCCTTCATCGTGATGTTCGGCGCCGACCCGAGCGGAACGCGCAGCGAGCACTGGTCGGGCGGGATGGTCGCCCTGCTGGCGGGTGGCGCCACGCTCGGCGTCGCCGTGCAAGCGTTCCTGCTCTTCTTCTTCTGGCGGCGAGTAGGCCTGCGGTTCCGCTTCGACTTCGGCTGGCGCGGCGTCAATCTCGGCCACGCGGGCAAGGCGGCGGGCTGGACGCTCGCCATGCTGATCGCCACCCAGGTGGCCGGGCTGGTCGAGACCAATGTCGCCAACTCCGCCGGGAAGGGCTTCGCGGGAACGCTGGTGATGAACAATGCGTGGCTGATCTTCATGCTGCCGCACGGGATCATCGCCGTGTCGATCGTGACCACCTTCTACACCAGGATGGCCGAGCACGCGCACCTCAGAGACGCCGCGGGATTCCGCGACGACTTCTCCTCGGCCACCCGCTCGATCATGCTGCTGATCACCTTCTCCTCCGCCGCGCTGATCGTCGTGGCGTTCCCGGTAGCGCGCGTGTTCACCGTCGACTACCAGGCGATGGGCTGGGTGCTGATCGCGTATCTGGTCGGTCTCGTGCCGTTCTCGCTCGTCTTCATGGCCCAGCGCGCCTTCTACTCGCTGGGCAATACACGCACGCCGTTCTTCTTCACGCTCGCCCAGGTGATCCTGATCGTGGTGGGCGTGCTCGTGTGCTTCGCCGTCCCCGCGCCCGCGAGGGCCGCATCCGTCGCCCTCGTCGTCTCGATCGCGAGCGTCGCGCAGGCCGCGCTCGCGTTCGCCCTTCTGCGCCGCGAGACCGGGGGAGTGGACGGACGGCGCATCCTGAGCGGGCTGTGGCGGTTCGCGGTGGCCGCTCTGGCCGCGATGATCGCCGGTGGCGGCTTCCTGGTGATCATGGGCGGGGTGGACGAAGGTGCGTTCCCGGTGAGCGGGATCATCGGCGCCGTGGTGTCGTCCGCGGTGGTCGGTGTGGTCATGCTCGTGGTGTATTTGGGCATCCTGACACTGCTGCGTTCGCGCGATCTGCAGGCCGGTCTGGCACCGGTTCTGAACCGGTTGGGCGTCCGCTCCGAACTCACACGTGAAACGGAATAGCATCCGCCTAGGATGTGTTCTACACCTCAGCGGTCCGGTTCCGGGCCGTTACAGATAGTGCAAGGAGCTCCCGCCGTGCGGCAGATCATCATCATCGGTTCCGGCCCCGCCGGTTACACCGCAGCGATTTATGCTGCGCGTGCCAACCTCCGGCCGCTGCTGATCGCTTCCTCCGTCGAAGCAGGCGGAGAACTCATGAACACGACCGAGGTGGAGAACTTCCCCGGTTTCCCCGAGGGGATCATGGGTCCTGACCTCATGTTCAAGATGCAGGCGCAGGCCGAGAGGTTCGGCACGGAGGTCGTCCTCGACGACGTCGTGTCCGTCGACCTCACCGGCGACGTGAAGAGCGTCACCCTGGGCTCTGGTGCCAAGCACGAAGCCCTCTCGGTGATCTTCGCCACCGGTTCCGCCTACCGCAAGCTCGGTCTCCACGACGAGGAGCGCCTGTCCGGACACGGTGTGTCCTGGTGCGCCACCTGCGACGGGTTCTTCTTCCGTGAGCGCACGATCGCTGTCGTCGGCGGAGGCGACTCGGCGATGGAGGAGGCCAACTTCCTCACCCGCTTCGCGGACAAGGTCTACGTGATCCACCGCAAGGAGGAGCTGCGCGCATCCAAGATCATGCAGGAGCGCGCTTTCGCGAACGAGAAGATCGAGTTCGTGTGGAACTCCGAGGTCGTCGCCATCAACGGCGAAGAGACCGTGGAGAGCGTCACCCTGCGGGATGTGAACAGCGGCGCCGAGAGCCAGCTCGCCCTCAACGGCCTGTTCATCGCGATCGGCAACGACCCGCGCGTCCACCTGGTGCACGGTCAGCTCGACCTCACGCCGGAGGGCACCATCGCGGTCGCCGGTCGTTCGTCCAAGACCAAGGTCGCCGGTGTGTTCGCCGCCGGTGATGTGATCGACCCGACGTATCGTCAGGCCATCACGGCAGCCGCATCCGGAACGGTCGCGGCTCTCGACGCGGAGCACTACCTCACGACCCTCCCCAAAGACCTGCTGGACCAGACCGTCGAGGTCGAGTCCAGCGATCTCGAACTCACAACCACCGCATAAGGAGATATAAGAATGTCTGCAGCACGTTCGGTCACGGACGCCTCTTTCGAGAGCGATGTCCTCAACAGCGAGAAGACGATCCTCGTCGACTTCTGGGCAGAGTGGTGCGGCCCGTGTCGCGCCGTCGGCCCGATCCTCGACCAGATCGCCGCTGAGCACTCCGACAAGATCGAGATCGTGAAGCTCAACGTGGACGAGAACCCGCAGACCGCTGCGAAGTACCAGATCACCTCCATCCCCGCGATGAAGGTGTACCAGGGAGGCGAGGTCGTCAAGACCGTCATCGGCGCCAAGCCGAAGCCTGCCCTCGAAGCCGACCTGGCCGCCTACCTCGCGTAGCCGACCAGTTCTTCACAGACCCGTCCGGCGAATACGCCGGGCGGGTCTTTTTTTGTATCAGCGCGCATCCCTCGATTTCGGGCACGGCGCACCACACAAATAGCATTGGCAAACGGCGTAAGAAACGGAAGACAAGTGACTGAACAGGGCAGCCCGCTTTCACGCGGCAACAATCTGGACCCGTGGTACAACCACTACGCGCAGCGCACGAGCGGCCTGGCCGCCAGTGAGGTCCGAGCCCTGTTCGCCGTCGCCAGCAGGCCAGAGGTGGTCTCCCTGGCCGGCGGCATGCCGTACGTCGCGGCCCTTCCGGAGGATCTGGTCGTCGGCGCGATGGACCGGGTGATGCGCGAGCAGGGCCCTGTGGCGCTGCAGTACGGCTCTGGCCAGGGCGTTCCTGCCCTGCGTGAGCAGATCCTGGATGTGATGGCGCTGGAGGGCATCAAGGCCAGCGCGGACGACGTGGTCGTGACGACCGGCTCGCAGCACGCGCTCGAGCTGTTCAGCAAGCTGTTCATCGATCCGGGGGATGTGGTGCTCGCCGAGGGGCCGAGCTACGTCACTGCGATGGTGATCTTCCGCTCGTACCAAGCCGAGGTCGACCACGTGCCGATGGATGAGCACGGCCTGATTCCCGAGGCCCTCCGCGAGCACATCGCCCGGGTGAAAGCCGCCGGGCGCAAGGTGAAGTTCTTGTATACGGTGCCGACGTTCCACAATCCGGCCGGTGTGACCCTCAGCTGGGAGCGCCGCCTGGAGATTCTGGAGATCTGCAAGGCCAACGACATCCTCGTGCTCGAGGACAACCCGTACGGTCTGCTGTATTTCGGTGAGCGGCCGCCGGAGGCGATGCGTTCCGTCGAGCAGGACGGTGTGGTCTATCTGGGCACGTTCTCCAAGACGCTCGCCCCCGGGTTCCGGGTCGGGTGGGCGCTGGCGCCGCACGCGATCCGCGAGAAGCTGATCCTCGCCAACGAGGCGGCCGTGCTGAGCCCCAGCTCGTTCAGCCAGCTGGTCATCTCCGAGTATCTGCGCGACGCCGACTGGAAGGGCCAGATCGACACCTTCCGCGGCGTGTACCGGGAGCGCAAGGAGACGATGATCGCCGCGCTCGAGGAGTATCTGCCCGAGCTGAGCTGGACGAACCCCAACGGCGGGTTCTACGTCTGGCTGACACTCCCGCCGCACCTCGACTCGAAGGCGATGCTTCCGCGAGCGGTCACCGAACTGGTCGCGTACACGCCCGGGACGGCGTTCTTCGCGGACGGTTCGGGCGCCCAGAACATCCGGTTGTCGTTCTGCTATCCGACGCCCGAGAGCATCCGGGTGGGTGTTCGCCGGCTGGCGAACGTCCTCAACGGCGAGCAGGACCTCCTGGACACGTTCGCCGGCACCGGCCCGCTGTTCTCCGCGCGCCGCGAGCGCAACAGTCCCAACCCGCCCACCGACCTGCGCTGAGCAGTCTTCGGTGTCCGGCCCGCTCGATCCCATCCTGCAGCAGGCCACCGCGCACTCATCACCCGACAGAGTTTGAAGAAAAGAGCTGATCATGGCAGAAAACGCCGCTCTCAACATCGTCGTGCTTGCCGGTGGCATCTCGCACGAACGCGACATCTCCCTCCGCAGCGGCCGCCGCGTCGCGGACGCGCTGAACTCGCTGGGTCACCAGGTGACGTTCCGCGACCCGGATGCGTCCCTGCTCGGCTTCCTCGCCGAGAACCGACCGGATGTGGTCTGGCCGGCCCTGCATGGCGCGAGCGGTGAGGACGGCGCTCTGCGTGCGCTGCTGGAGCAGACGGGCATCCCGTTCGTCGGCTCCCGCACGGACGCGTCCCGGCTGGCGTGGTCGAAGCCGACCGCGAAGACCATCGTGGACCGCGCCGGTGTCGCGACGCCGCCGTCGGTGGCCCTCCCGAAGGAGACCTTCCGTGAGCTGGGCGCCAACAGCGTCCTGGCGACGGTGCTCGACGGTCTCGGCACGCCGCTCGTCGTGAAGCCGGCGCAGGGTGGCTCCGCGCAGGGCGTGACGATCGTGGAGCAGGCCGACGAGCTGCCGCGCGCGATGGTCGACGCGTACACCTACGCCGACGTCGCACTGATCGAGCGCAAGGTCACGGGAGTGGAGGTGTCGGTGGCGGTCATCGACACGGGGGACGGGCCGGAGGCGCTGCCCGCCGTGGAGATCGAGCCGGTGTCCGGTGCGTACACGTTCGACGCGCGGTACAACGCGGGGGAGACGCGGTTCTACGTGCCGGCGCGGCTGGATGATGAGGCCGCCGCTGCGGTGGCGTCGGCTGCGACGACGGCGCACGTCGCGCTCGGCCTTCGCCACCTGTCCCGCATCGACCTCATCGTGGACGAAGCCGGGGTGCCGTGGTTCCTGGAGGCGAACGTGCTCCCGGGTCTGACGGAGACGTCGATCATGCCGCAGGCAATCGCGGCGTCGGGGCGCGACCTCGGGGATGTGTACGCGGCGCTGGCGCTAGCGGCTATCGCGGAGGCGTGACGGGGTCGCGGCGGGTGGCGGCTCCGATCGACCGCTAGTCGGGCCGCGGGGTCAACTGACTCGCGGCCCTAGCTAACTCGCGGCGTCAGCGGACTCGCGGCGTCAGCGTACCCGCGGAGTCAGGGGGGACCCGCTGCGTCAGTGCACCCGCCGCGTCAGCTGAAGGTCGGCCTGGTGTAGCTCGGCTGCCCGATCTCATCCAGGATGCGGTTGAGGTCCTGAATCGTCGCGAAATCCACCACGATCTGGCCTTTTCTCGCGCCGAGTGAGATCTTGACCCGCGTATTCAGACGGTCCCCGAGCTTCTCGGCGATCTCATCCAGGTGCCCACGGTGTTTGCCCGCCGTCGCTTTCGACCGCACCGGTTTCGGACTCTTGCTCGCCGCAGCCTCGGCCGCGCGCACCGAAAGCTCTTCGTTGACGATCTTGTCCGCGAGTCGCGCCATGGCTTCTTCGTCGTCCCCGACGGACAGGATCGCCCGCGCGTGACCCGCACTCAGAACGCCGGCCGCCACGCGGCTCTGCACGCTGGACGGCAGCTTGAGAAGACGCAGGGTGTTGGTGATCTGTGGGCGCGAACGTCCGATCCGCGTAGCAAGCTCTTCCTGGGTGATCCCAAAATCAGCAAGAAGCTGCTGGTACGCCGATGCTTCTTCAAGCGGGTTGAGCTGTGAGCGGTGAAGGTTCTCGAGCAACGCATCCCGGAGCATGTCCTCATCGGCGGTCTCTTTGACCACCGCCGGGATGGAGTCGAGCCCGAGTTCTTTCGTCGCGCGCAGGCGGCGCTCGCCCATGATCAGCTCGAACTTGTCCGGCTGCCCAGCGATCGGCCGCACGACAACCGGCTGCAGCACGCCCACTTCCCGGATGCTCGCCACAAGCTCGTCCAGCGCCTCGCGGTCGAACTCGGTGCGCGGCTGCACAGCGTTCGGCACGATGTCAGCGGGGGAGAGGTTGGCAAGCCGGGCACCCGGGACGGCGACTAGGCCATCCGATGCAGCGTTTGCGGAGGAGTCGGGGAAGAACACGTCGACGGGACGCGCCGACTGGTCGGTGGTGGGGATGAGCGCGCCGATTCCTCGGCCCAATCCTGTGCGCTTCGCTGCCATTAGCGGGGTGCTCCTCTGCGTGCGATCTCGGCGGCGGCTTCCAGATAGGAGAGCGAGCCGGACGAATTCGTGTCGTAACTGATGACGCTCTGCCCGTAGCTCGGTGCTTCCGAGATGCGGACCGAACGCGGAATGATGGTCTTCAGGACTTCCTTGGGGAAGTGATCCCGCACATCCTCGGCGACCTGATGGGCCAGATTGGTGCGGGAGTCGTACATGGTCAGCAGGATCGTGGACACCTGAAGCTTGGGGTTGAGGTGTCGTTCGATCAGCTGGATGTTCTTGAGCAGCTGGCTCAGGCCCTCGAGCGCGTAGTACTCGCACTGGATGGGAATGAGCACCTCGGTCGCGGCCACGAAAGCGTTGATCGTGAGTAGACCGAGCGACGGCGGGCAGTCGATCAGGACATAGTCGAAGTCGTACTCGTCGAGGAAGCGCGTCAGCGCGCGCCCGAGGCGCTGTTCGCGCGCGACCATCGACACGAGCTCGATCTCCGCGCCAGCGAGGTCAATGGTCGCGGGCACCACGAACAATCCGTCGAACTCGGGGGACTTCTGAATGACCTCGTCGAGTTCTTTATCGTTAACGATCACGTCGTAGACGCTCGGTGTTCCTTCGCGGTGCTCAACACTGAGAGCAGTAGACGCGTTTCCCTGCGGATCCAGGTCGATCACCAGGACCCGAGCACCCGACTTCGCGAGGGCAGCGGAGAGATTTACGACGGTGGTAGTCTTCCCGACCCCGCCCTTTTGATTAGAAATGGTGAAAATACGGGTCCGCGACGGCAGGGGGAGTGTCTCGGAGGCGATAGCCTCCCGTCGACGGGTCAGTTCGTGGATTTCCTGCGCCAGGGGAGTGGATGCGTCGAAGCCGGTTGGGCTCGATCCGACCTGGGCATCCTGGTCCGGTTGTTTCACGTGAAACCTTGTCGCTCGATCATGGTGCACGGCACCGGGTGTCTGAGTACGGGGTCGCATGCGCTCTGCGGCCATCAGTCAACTCTATCTTGGATGGCGTGCTTGCTATTCCGCATCGCGGCACGCTGTGGATAGTTGGAGGCTGTGGGAAATGTGGGGAGTGGCCCGAGATAATGGTTGCCTCGGGGCGCGCCCCGGCTAGCTCTAGGCAGTGGGGAATGTACTTCTTAGATTGCCTCGAAACCGCTTGCATCTACATAGGAATTCGGCGCGCCGGTCCTCGCGAGCTCCTCGCACCGTTCGCGGGCTGCGCCACTCGTCGATGCGGGCGCTTCCTGGGCTACAGTTTCACGTGAAACGTTCGGCGCGTCCGGCGCGTCCCGCGCGGCGACTCGTACTCACGCCATCGCGCAAAGGTTGGGTTTCGGCACGTCTAGCGTTCAGGCCACCCGATCATGCGGGCGTTAGGCGCATGGCCCCTGCGAGTGGATGTGCGGACCAGGCGGAACCAGTTCGCACACCAAGTAGTGCCGTGTAGGGACGATGTGCCGTGATGTGCGCGGGGAAACCGCTGGTCCTGAGCGGCGGAGATGGGCAGTGTCGGGTGGCGGATTTGCGCCGTCCAGAGTGACCCGACTTGAACGGCGCGCGCAGGATTCCGCGTGCCGTCATGTCGGCGCGCGGAGTTGCCGACACCTTCCCTGGTGATGCGGCGTCCTCGGATCGCAGCCACGCTGCTCGACCGGGGGCGGGCAGCCGGACAGCGGGCCACTCCCATTACATTGACCACCGCGGTGAAAGCGATCTCACGCTCTCTGGTTGGATCCGGAGACACCAACTCGTCTCCAGTGAGGAGCGCGGACACCTCTGGCAAGATACCAGCACCGAGGGACACACCAACCCGGTTCTAGCGACGGGCAAGCGCCCCCAGATGACAGGCAATCGCCACACCGGGCGCACCCGGTGACGGCCAGTTCGAGTGCCCGTTTCACGTGAAACGCCGCATAGTCACGCTGCAATCCCCGCGCCAGTCTCTATATGTCGGACGCGAATTGCGCTGGGAACCCAGTAGGCTGCGCCGCTCACCACATGCCCATCCAACGATCCGCGATCCACACGCGCGCGCCTGAATCGACCTCAACTCCGCGCCCGGCACGGCCCGCCAATACCATTTGCGTCGTCGCGGGCAACAGGAAGCCGACGAAGTAGATTCACCCAGGTCAAGCGACTCATTGGAGAGCGCGGGCTGATGTGGATCCTCAGGTCTCACGTCACACCCCGTTTCCCCGCATTGCCTCACGTCTATTGCGGAGCCACGAGGGAAGCAACTCCACCTGACGCTCACGACGCAACAACTCCACGCCCGAGCTGGCTGCGTCGACCTGTGCGCGCGACCGCTGCGCCGACCGCGGTGCCCCACCGCACTCATCACCACCGATTGGCAGCGACAGGTGCAGCCGCAGCCGACCGGCGCTGGGCCCACCACGCGGCCATGCGCCAGCAAGGAACGCCCCAACGGCATCAAAGCCGCGAAGTGCCACGACCTGCGGCTCAGCGTAGAGCAGAGCTCCGCCGAACGCCGCCACCCCAGCAGGACCTGCACACAGTCGAAAACCAACACGAACGCGATCAGACTTCGAGCCCGCAATATCCCGAAACACCAAAACAGCACCCACCATCAGGGCATAAACCCCCGAAAACGCACCCGCTTCAGCGCCACAGGAGCGATCCTAAGCGCCTCTCGCTACCTCACGGTCGCGCGGATTACCCTCGTGACCTCGTCCAGCACGTCCTGACCAAGGGTCAAAACCTCGATTTCGTGCACTTTGTACTTGCGAATCTCTTTTGTCGCCGCATCCACTTCGGCCTGCGCGCCGGCGCCCTTCATCAGGACCAACTCGCCGCCGTCACGAAGCAGGGGAGCGGTGAGGGGGAGGAGCTTGCGGAAGGCGCTGACTGCTCGCGCGGTCACCTGGTCGAGCGGCGCATCCAGGCGGACGTCTTCGGCTCGGGCGCGGACCACATCCACGTTGGTGAGACCGAGCTCGGCGACCTGCTCGTTGAGCCAGGCGACGCGTCGCTCCATCGGCTCGATGAGAACGAACGAAACATCGGGCCGCGCGATGGCGAGGACGAGCCCGGGCAGCCCGGCGCCGCTTCCGATATCGCCCACGCGGCCCGGGCGGAGCAGCGGAGCGACGATGGCGCTGTTCAGGATGTGGCGCGACCAGAGGCGGGGGAGTTCGAGCGGGCCGATCAGTCCGCGTTCCTCACCCTGCGAGGCGAGGTTCGTCGTGAACTGTCGAGCCACCTCGATGCGCGGGCCGAAGAGAAGAGCGGCAGCAGCAGGCTCAGCCTCGAGGACGTCGTTCATCGCTCGGATCCCCGTTCCACGTGAAACAACTAGGACTTGGTGATGACCGTGTGACGGTCGCGACCCTCGCCCTGCGAATTCGAAACGAAGCCGCGCTCAGAGACGATGTCGTGCACCAGCTTGCGCTCGTACGAGGACATCGCGGGAAGTGCTGCCTGCTCCGCACCCTCTTCGATGCGGGCTATCGCGCGCTCGACGAGCGTTGCGAGCTCGGCCTGGCGGGCGTCTCGCGACCCGGCGATATCCAGGATCAGGCGAGAGAACGAGCCGGTCTTGTTCTGGACAGCCAGGCGAGTGAGCTCCTGCAGCGCCGTCACCGTGTCCGGCTTCGAGAGCAAGCGCAGGTTCGCGTTCTCGTCGGCGTTGACCGAGATGTACGAACGGCCGTTGCGAGCGTCGATGTCGATGTCGCCGTCGATGTCGGCGATGTCGAGCAGCTCCTCGATGTAATCGGCGGCGATGTCGCCTTCCTGGTCGAGCTGGTCGGCGGTCGGCTGCTCGTAGTCGCCGGACTCCGACGACGCGGGAGCCGAAGACGAAGCGCCCGACTCGGCGACCTCGACGTCCACGTCGACCTCGGCCGAAGGAACCTCAGCGGAGGTGGGCTCGACTACGGACTCGGACTGCTGCACATCGGTCATTGGGAATCCCTACTACTTTCCGGCCTGCTTCTTCGCGCGGTTCTTGCTCACGGGCTGAACGCGCTGAGTGGTCTTCTTCGTTTCCTCTTCGACCGTCAGCACGACGGCGCCGTCCTCCTGGACGAGCTTGCCCTTGCGTGCCAGACGCGCCTCGCGCGCCTTCGCGGCGTCCGAACCCGGAGTCGGCATGTTGCGGATGACGAGGAACTGCTGGCCCATGGTCCAGAGGTTCGAGGTCAGCCAGTAGAACATGACGCCGAGCGGGAAGGCGAAACCCGAGAAGAGGAAGACGAAGGGGAGGAGGTACAACAGGATGCGCTGCTGCTTGAACTGGGGGCTCGCCTTGGTCTCCGGCGACATGTTCTTGGAGACGATCTGCAGCTGGGTGAGGAACTGCGAACCGGTCATCAGCACGACCATCACGGCCGCGATGATCATCACGGCGACCTGCTGCGGGTGGGCGTTCATCGCACCCTGGAAGCTCTGGTGCAGGGGAGCGACACCGAACAGGGTCGCACCACCGAACTGCTTGGCGAGCTCCGAGTTCAGGGGACCGACGCCGGCGTGGCCGCCCTGGGCGCCGTTCAGCACCTGGAAGAGGCTGAAGAACACCGGCATCTGCAGCAGCAGCGGGAGGCACGAACTCAGGGGGTTCGTGCCGGTCTTCTTGTAGAGGTCCATCGTCTCGCGGGACATCGCCTCACGCGAGAACTGATCCTTCTTGCCCTTGTACTTCTCCTGGATCTTCTTCAGCTGCGGAGCGATTTCGAGCATCCGGCGCTGGTTCTTGATCTGGCGGACGAAGATCGGGATGAGGGCGGCACGGACAACGACCGTCAGTCCGACAATCGAAAGCACCCAGGTGAGGCCGGCGGCCGGGTCGAGGCCGATCTGCGAGAACAGCCAGTGGAACGCAACGAGGATGAGCTCCACGACCCATTTGATGGGCCACAGAATCGTTCCGATGATGTCCATGTGGTTGCTAGGCCTTTCCCTGGCTTGTGGCGACGACGAATCCGAACGGTGTCACCCGATAGCGACGCTTCTTCTTGAGGGGGACATCATCGACCCCGCCCGCGGCCCACGGGTGGCAACGGGCGATTCGGCGAACGCCGAGCACGGTCCCGATAGCGAGTCCGTGCTCCTGGATGGCCTGCAACGCATAAGCGGAACAGGACGGGTAGTACCGGCAGACGTCTCCGTACAGAGGTGAGATGACCGCACGGTATGCGCGAAGCACCAACACGGCACAGTTCCGCGGAAGAAGGAGCACTGCAGTGAATGCGGTGTTCATCGACGGACGTTGCCTCTACTGGTGAATCGGCTGATTGCTGCGGAGATCTCTTCGTGCAGGGTAGCCCACTCCGCTTGAGCGGACGCTGGCAATGCCCTGATCACGATGTCGGTGCCCGGCGACATCCGCGGAAGCAGTTCGTGGGCCGCAGCCTTCAGGCGACGACGCACGAGATTCCGCCGGACGGCGACACCGACTGTCTTGCCCACGATAAAGCCGAATCGCACCACATCCGGGTCCGGACTGGGACGGATGTACGTCACGGTGTTCGCTCCAGTGAAGCGAGCGCCGCGGCGCACAGTCGCCTTGTAGTCCGCCCCCCGCGTGATGCGATTGGCTTTGGCGAGCACCGGTGAAGGCTAGGCCGAGAGCTTCGTGCGGCCCTTGCTGCGACGTGCAGCGAGGATCGCGCGACCCGCACGGGTGCGCATACGCAGACGGAAGCCGTGGGTCTTCGCCCGCTTGCGGTTGTTCGGCTGGAAGGTTCGCTTGCTCATATCTCAATCTCCGTGTGGTCTCTTAACAGGCCGGTGCTGATGCAAAGTCCAGCACGGGGAGGCCGTGAAAAGTTTTTGGGCAGCCTCAACGGCTGAAGTCAACTGATTAAAACTACGACCTGTGGCGGACGAGGTCAAACCAGACGAGACAAATCCAATGATTATGCACAGGAATGGGAAGAACCTGAGGAGCGACGCGCCGCCGTATGCCCGCAAACGAATTTGATCCACAACCTGTGGACAAGTTACCGTGAGGACCAAAGTTATCCCCAGCCCATCCCAAAATCGGCAGGAGATCGCTACGGTATTGGACACACAGCGGTGGATAACCCTGTGAATACCTTTCCGGCCGCGTACGCGCAGCCGAACCGATGAACGCATCGACGAAGAAGTCGGGGTACTTCGCCGGTCGAAGGCATCCACACGAGACGAATTACGGGGAACGATGGCAGGCGGCGAAGAGTCCATTTCTGCGGCATGGCAGAGCGTGCTCGACTCACTGGAGTCGGACGACCGCATCACACCGCAGCTGCACGGATTCCTCAGCCTGGTCGAGCCCAAAGGCATCATGGCCGGCACCTTCTATCTCGAGGTGCCCAACGAGTTCACCCGCGGGATGATCGAGCAGCGCAGCCGCGTCCCCCTCCTCAACGCCATCGGCGGCCTCGACGAATCCCTCGCGGTCAACACCTTCGCCATCGTGGTCAACCCGGAGATCCAGCAGGAGACGATGGCCGGGCCCACCGAGCCGGCTGACGCCGCATACATCGAGGCTCCTGCGCAGATGATCGCGCCGCCCACCGAGATCACCGCGCCGCCGCGCAACAACGACACACGCCTCAACCCGAAGTACAGCTTCGACAACTTCGTCATCGGCCAGTCCAACCGCTTCGCCCACGCCGCAGCGGTCGCCGTGGCCGAAGCGCCGGCGAAGGCGTACAACCCGCTCTTCATCTACGGCGACTCCGGACTCGGCAAGACTCACCTCCTGCACGCCATCGGCCACTACGCGATGAGCCTCTACCCGGGCATCCGGGTGCGGTACGTCAGTAGTGAGGAGTTCACGAACGACTTCATCAACTCGATCGCGAACAACCGCGGCTCGTCCTTCCAGGCGCGCTACCGCAACATCGACATCCTGCTGATCGACGACATCCAGTTCCTGCAGCGAGCGGTGGAGACCCAGGAAGCCTTCTTCCACACGTTCAACACCCTGCACGACCACAACAAGCAGGTGGTCATCACCAGCGACCTGCCGCCGAAACACCTCACCGGGTTCGAAGACCGGATGCGGTCCCGCTTCGAGTGGGGCCTGATCACCGACGTCCAGGTGCCCGACCTGGAGACGCGCATCGCGATCCTCCGCAAGAAGGCGCAGAGCGAGAAGATCCAGGTACCGGACGACATCCTGGAATTCATGGCCTCGAAGGTGTCGAGCAACATCCGTGAGCTCGAGGGCACGCTCATCCGCGTCACCGCGTTCGCCAGCCTCAACCGCACGCCTGTGGACATGCCGCTCGTCCAGACCGTGCTCAAAGACCTCATCACGCTCGACGACGACAACGTGATCGCGCCGACGGACATCATCACGAACACGGCCGACTACTTCAAGCTCACCGTCGACGACCTCTATGGGTCGAGCAGGTCGCAGGCAGTCGCCACCGCCCGCCAGATCGCGATGTACCTCTGCCGCGAACTCACGAACCTCTCCCTGCCCAAGATCGGCCAGCTCTTCGGCAACCGCGACCACACCACGGTGATGTACGCGAATAAGAAGATCAGCGAGCTCATGAAGGAGCGTCGCTCGATCTACAACCAGGTGACAGAGCTCACGAGCCGCATAAAGCAGAACCACCGCTACAGCAAGTAGCGCGCCCGCGACACGCGCTTCGCGCACATCCATTCGGTCGAGTTATCCACAAATCTGTCCCCAGAGTGGGGACAGTCGATTATTAACACCTGTGGATAACTTGTGGAGAATCTCCGGAAAGTCGGCCCGTTAATGGGGAGGAATCATGGATGCCTGTGAATTGAGGCCTCTCGGGTCGCAGCTCGGGTTCCCTGTAAACAACAGGAATCCCCAGGTCATCAACAAGTCACAGACGTGTAGTTCCCAGTGGTTGACTGGCATCGACAGAGTTATCCACAGTTTCCACAGCGGTTAACACCATTAATCATTAAGTCTTCTGAATAGGGCGGCCGACAACCTGAACCCCGATCGCTCGAATCACAATTTCTCGCGCCGAGGGCAGGCGCTAGGATTTGTCACGATCCATTTCCCGCCGACGACAGAGGTGACTTCGTGAAGTTCCAAGCCAACCGGGATGTATTCAGTGAAGCCGTCTCCTTCGCCGTGAAGCTCCTTCCCCAGAGGACGACGCTCCCCATCCTGAGTGGTGTGCTGATCGAGACGACCGAGACGGGACTGCAACTTTCGTCGTTCGACTACGAAGTCTCCGCGCAGACCGAGATCGCGGCCGAGGTCGAGGAACCGGGTCGTGTGCTCGTCTCCGGGCGCCTTCTGGCCGAGATCGCGTCGAAGCTTCCGAATGCTCCCGTGCAGTTCTCGACAGAGGACTCCAAGATCGTTGTCCGCGCCGGATCGGCCAACTTCACCCTGCTCTCCATGCCGGTCGAGGAATATCCGAGCATCCCGCAGGTCAGCGGGGATGCAGGGCTCGTCCCGGCCGAGGAGTTCGCCGAGGCCGTTGCTCAGGTCGGGGTCGCAGCATCCAGGGACGACGTCACCCCGGTCATCACCGGCGTGCAGCTCGAAGTCGGCGACAACACGCTCGGCCTCGTGGCCACGGACCGCTACCGCGTGGCCGTCCGGGAGATCAACTGGGACAACGGCACCACTTCGGGCGAGCCCGTCACCGCGCTGGTTCCCGCGCGCACCCTCACCGAGATCGGTAAGACGCTCGGCCACAGCGGCACCATCGCCGTCTCGATCACGAACAGGGACGACCGCGAGCTGATCGCGTTCACGGCAGACAAGAAGACCGTCACCTCCCTGCTGATCAAGGGCAACTTCCCGCCCGTGCGCCGGCTCTTCCCCGAGCAGGTCGACAACTACGCGGTCATCAACACCGCCGAGCTCATCGAGGCGACCAGGCGTGTCTCCCTCGTGCTCGAGCGCGAGGCCGCCCTCCGTTACACCTTCTCCGCCGACGGGCTGACGCTCGAAGCCATCGGTTCGGAGCAGGCTCAAGCATCCGAGAGCATCGACGCTCTCCTCACTGGCCAGGAAACGGTGGTTTCGTTGAAGCCGCAGTTCCTGCTCGATGGTCTCGGTGCCGTGCACTCGGAATTCGTGCGCATTTCCTTCACCAAGACCGAAAACCCCAACAAGCCCGGTCCTGTGCTGATCACGAGCCAGACGTCAAAGGACCAGGCAGGCGCGGACAACTACAAGTACCTCCTGCAGCCCAACCTGCTGCTCAGGTAACCCGCCGTCCGCTCGAACAGAGAAGAAGGACAATCATGCACATCGGCCTCGTCGGTCTCGGAAAAATGGGCAACAACATGCGCGCCCGCCTCGAGAAGAACGGCATCGAGGTGACCGGCTACGACACGAACCCCGAGGTCTCGGACGTCGCCACCCTCGCCGACCTCGTCGCAGCGCTCCCCGCACCGCGCACGGTGTGGGTCATGGTCCCGGCCGGGAAGATCACGGACGCGGTCATCACCGATCTCGAACCGCTCCTCGAAAAGGGCGACCTCGTGATCGACGGCGGCAACTCGCGCTTCACCGAAGACTTCAAGCACTCCGAGCAGCTGGCGCCGAAGGGTATCGACTTCATGGATGCCGGCGTCTCCGGCGGAGTCTGGGGCCTCGACAACGGCTACGGCCTGATGGTCGGCGGCAGCAAAGACCAGGTCGAGCGTGTCATGCCCGTCTTCGACGCACTCCGTCCGGAGGGGCCGCGCGACGAGGGCTTCGTCCACGTGGGCGAGGTCGGCGCTGGGCACTACGCCAAGATGGTGCACAACGGCATCGAGTACGCGCTGATGCAGGCATACGCCGAGGGGTATGAACTCCTCGACACCCGCAAGGACATCGTCAAGGACGTCACCGGCACGTTCAAGGCGTGGCAGCGTGGAACCGTCGTCCGCTCCTGGCTGCTCGACCTGCTGGTGCGCGCGCTGGAGCAGGACCCCGAGTTCGAGCACATCGAGGGATACGTGCAGGACTCCGGCGAGGGTCGCTGGACCGTCGAGGAGGCACTCGCCAACGCGGTGCCCGTCCCCACGATCAGCGCGTCGATCTTCGCGCGGTTCGTCTCGCGCCAGGAGGACTCCCCGGCGATGAAGGCCGTGGCTGCCCTGCGCAACCAGTTCGGCGGTCACGCCGTGAAGGCCGTGGACTAACCCTCTTTGAGAGTTACACATCTTTCCCTGACCGACTTCCGCAACTACCGCACGGCGGAAGTGTCGCTTGCGGCCGGCGCGAACCTTTTCGTCGGCCGCAACGGCCAGGGCAAGACGAATCTGGTCGAATCGCTCGGCTACCTGAGCACCCTCGGGTCCCATCGGGTGTCGAGCGACCAGGCCATGATCCGGCAGGGTGAGGAGTCCGCGATCGTGCGCACCCGCATCCAGCACGATGGCAGGGAACTGCTGGTCGAGCTGCAGCTGAACCGCGGCTCGGCCAACCGGGCGCAGGTGAACAGGTCGGCGATCAAGACCCGCGAGCTTCCCCGCTACTTCTCGAGCGTGCTGTTCGCCCCGGAAGACCTGGCGCTGGTGCGAGGCGAGCCGAGCATCCGGCGTCGCTTCGTCGACCAGCTGCTGGTGCAGCGGAACCCGCGGTTCGCCGGGGTGCTGTCGGACTACGAGCGGGTGCTCAAGCAGCGGAACACGCTGCTCAAGTCGGCGCGCGCATCCGGGGTCAAGGAGAACCAGCTCGGAACCCTCGAGATCTGGGACGAGCGGCTGGTCGCACTGGGCTCCGAACTGGTGGATGCGCGGCTCGACCTGATCGCGCGCCTCACCGATCCGCTCACCACCGCCTACCGCTCGGTAGCCGGCGACGATCACCACCCGCGGCTCATCCCGCTGCTGACCGTCCGCGGCGCAGAGGTGGAGGATGCCGACGACGGGGGGCCGGCCGACGCTGTAACCGACTCATCCAGTGTCGCCACGGCCGATGCTTTCCGTCAGGCCCTTGCCGCCGTGCGACGCAAGGAGCTCGACCGCGGGCTCACCCTCATCGGCCCGCACCGCGACGATGTGCTGTTCGAGCTCAACGGGCTCCCGGCGAAGGGCTACGCCAGCCATGGTGAGTCCTGGTCGTTCGCACTCGCCCTGAAGCTCGCATCCGCCGAGCTGCTGAGGCGCGAGTCGAACACCGGCGACCCTGTGCTGATCCTCGACGATGTGTTCGCCGAGCTGGACCAGGCTCGACGTAGGATGCTTGCAACCGCCGTAGAGGGTTACGAGCAGGTGCTCATCACGGCGGCGGTGTTCGACGACGTTCCCGACGGCCTGACCGCGCACACCGTGCGGATCGAAGCGGGAGCCGTCGTGGACGGAACCCCGGAGAACGCAGAGAAGGAGAAGGGAGAGACCGATGGCTGAGCAGAGGGCATCGCTCGACCCGGCTCCGCTCTCGGATGCGTCCGCCACCTATCTCAGGATGCGCGCGCTCTTCGGCGGTGCGCCCACCACCCGCAGCCGTCGTGTCAAGAAGAAGGACGTCGACCCGTCCGCGAGCCAGCCGTTCGGGAAGGGCCGCGACCCCCGCGGACTCGGAGACGTGGTGGATGCGCTCGCCGTCCAGCTCGGCTGGGTCTCGCCGCTGGCCCAGTCCGACCTCCTCGAGGGATGGCTCGAACTGGCCGGCGAGGAGACCGCGAAGCACGCGACTCCGGAGGGCATCACCGACGGCGTCCTCACCGTGCGCTGCGAATCGACGGCGTGGGCGACGCAGCTGCGGATCATGCGCTCCGACCTGCTCGCGAGGATCGCGGATCGGTTCCCGGATGCGGACATCCAGTCGATCCGTTTTCAAGGCCCAGACGCCCCCTCCTGGAAAAGAGGCCCCAGGTCGATTCCAGGGCGTGGCCCGCGCGATACTTACGGTTGAGTGCACAAAAGAGGTCAATAGGCGGAAAACAACGCGTCAGACGGGCGATTTCGGCCATATCGACGCGCCGTGCTTGGTAGAATGAATAGGTCACTACTGAGTGCGGTCAGGAGCCTAATTTCATATGACGATGGAACCGAGCAAGGCTGAGTCGGAACACGACTACGGCGCGAATGAGATCCAGGTTCTCGAAGGTCTCGAAGCCGTACGCAAGCGACCCGGAATGTACATCGGTTCGACCGGTCCCCGTGGACTCCACCACCTCGTGCAGGAGATCGTCGACAACTCCGTCGACGAGGCACTGGCCGGTCACGCCGACAACATCGATGTGACGATCCTCGCCGACGGTGGCGTGCGCGTCATCGACAACGGTCGCGGCATCCCGGTCGACATCCACCCCGTCGAGGGCAAGTCGACCGTGGAGGTCGTCCTCACGATCCTGCACGCCGGCGGAAAGTTCGGAGGCGGCGGATACGCGGTCTCCGGTGGTCTGCACGGCGTCGGCAGCTCCGTGGTGAACGCACTGTCCTCCCGGCTCGACGTCGAGGTCAGCCGCCAGGGCAACGTCTACCGCCAGAGCTACCGCAACGGTGTTCCGCAGGCTCCGCTCGAGATGGGCGAGGAGACGGATGCGACAGGCACGACCATCACGTTCTGGCCGAGCCCCGACACGTTCGAGTCGATCGTCTTCGACTACGACACGCTGCGCACCCGCTTCCAGCAGATGGCGTTCCTCAACAAGGGGCTTCGTATCGCGCTGACGGACGAGCGTCTCGAAGAGGGGCAGGAGGAGCCGCGCTCCGAGGTCTTCCTCTACGAGCAGGGCCTGATCGACTACGTCCACTACCTCAACTCCGCCAAGAAGGCCGAGGTCGTGCACGACGAGATCATCGCGTTCGAGTCGGAGGACACCGAGCGCAAGATCGCGCTCGAGGTCGCGATGCAGTGGACGACGAGCTACAACGAGAGCGTCTTCACCTACGCGAACACGATCAACACGCACGAGGGCGGAACCCACGAAGAGGGTTTCCGTGCCGCACTCACCACGCTGGTGAACCGGTATGCGCGCGAGAAGAACATCCTGAAGGAGAAGGACGACAACCTCTCCGGAGACGACGTGCGCGAGGGTCTCACCGCCGTCATCTCCGTGAAGCTGTCCGAGCCGCAGTTCGAGGGTCAGACGAAGACCAAGCTCGGCAACACCGAGGCGAAGGCGTTCGTGCAGAAGGTCGTCGGCGATCAGCTCGGCGACTGGTTCGACCGCAACCCCAACCAGGCCAAGGAGATCATCCGCAAGGCGCTGCAGGCTGCGACCGCCAGGCTCGCCGCCCGCAAGGCCCGCGAGACCGCACGCCGCAAGGGTCTGCTCGAGGGCGGCGGGATGCCCGGCAAGCTCAAGGACTGCCAGTCCAAGGATCCGTCGATCTCCGAGATCTTCATCGTCGAGGGAGACTCGGCAGGCGGTTCGGCCGTGCAAGGCCGCAACCCGGAGACGCAGGCGATCCTCCCGCTCCGCGGCAAGATCCTGAACGTGGAGAAGGCGCGACTCGATCGCGCCCTCGCCAACAACGAGGTCCAGGCCATGATCACGGCGTTCGGCGCCGGCATCGGCGAGGACTTCAACCCCGAGAAGGCGCGCTATCACAAGATCGTGCTGATGGCGGATGCCGACGTCGACGGCCAGCACATCACGACGCTGCTTCTGACGCTCCTCTTCCGCTACATGCGTCCGCTGATCGAGCTCGGCTACGTCTACCTCGCGCAGCCGCCGCTCTACCGGCTCAAGTGGACGAACGCCGAGCACGAGTACGTCTACTCCGACCGGGAGCGTGACGCGTTCCTGGCCGAGGGGATCGCGGCGGGCAAGCGCATCCCGAAGGACAACGGCGTGCAGCGCTACAAGGGTCTCGGCGAGATGGACTACAAGGAGCTGTGGGAGACCACGATGAGCCCCGAGACCCGCACGCTGCTGCAGGTCACCCTCGACGACGCGGCCGCCGCAGACGAGATCTTCGCCACGCTGATGGGCGAGGACGTCGAATCGCGCCGTAATTTCATCCAGAAGAACGCGAAGGACGTGCGTTTCCTTGACATCTGACAACATCGACGGCATTCCCGGAGACGACATCGTGACCGACGACACCGCAGGGGCCGGATTCGGCGTCCACGGCAGGATCGACCAGGTCGATCTGCAGTCCGAGATGCAGCGCTCCTACCTCGACTACGCCATGAGCGTCATCATCGGGCGTGCGCTGCCCGAGGTGCGTGACGGTCTCAAGCCGGTGCACCGCCGTGTGATCTACGCGATGTTCGACGGTGGATACCGTCCGGACAAGGCGTTCTCGAAGTGCGCCCGCGTGGTCGGCGACGTGATGGGGCAGTTCCACCCGCACGGCGACTCGGCCATCTACGACGCGCTCGTCCGCCTGGTGCAGCCGTGGAGCCTCCGCTACCCGCTCGCGCTCGGCCAGGGCAACTTCGGTTCCCCCGGCAACGACGGAGCTGCAGCCCCGCGTTACACCGAGACCAAGATGGCCCCGCTCGCCATGGAGATGGTTCGGGACATCGACGAGGAGACCGTCGACTTCCAGGACAACTACGACGGTCGCACCCAGGAGCCGGCTGTCCTCCCCGCCCGCTTCCCGAACCTGCTGGTCAACGGCTCGGTCGGCATCGCGGTCGGCATGGCCACGAACATCCCGCCGCACAACCTCCGCGAGGTCGCGGACGGTGCGTTGTGGTACCTGGCCAACCCGGATGCGCCGCGCGAGGAACTCCTCGAAGAGCTGATCAAGCGCATCAAGGGACCGGACTTCCCGACCGGCGCGCAGATCCTGGGCGTCAAGGGCATCCAGGACACCTACCGCACCGGCCGCGGCTCGATCACGATGCGTGCCGTCGTGGCGATCGAGGAGATCCAGGGCCGCATCTGCCTGGTGGTCACCGAGCTGCCGTACCAGGTGAACCCGGACAACCTGGCGATCAAGATCGCCGACCTGGTCAAGGACGGCAAGATCGGCGGCATCGCCGACATCCGCGACGAGACCTCCGGCCGCACCGGCCAGCGCCTCGTGATCGTGCTGAAGCGGGATGCTGTCGCCAAGGTCGTGCTGAACAACCTGTACAAGCACACGCAGCTGCAGGAGAACTTCGGCGCGAACATGCTCGCGATCGTGGACAACGTGCCCCGCACGCTCGCCCTCGACGGCTTCATCACCGCGTGGGTCGACCACCAGATCGAGGTCATCGTCCGGCGCACCCGCTACCGTCTGCGCAAGGCGGAGGAGCGGGCGCACATCCTGCGTGGCTACCTCAAGGCACTGGATGCGCTCGACGAGGTCATCGCGCTCATCCGCCGGTCTCCAACGGTGGACGACGCCCGCACTGGCCTGAAAGACCTGCTCGACGTCGACGACATCCAGGCGGACGCCATCCTCGCGATGCAGCTGCGCCGCCTGGCCGCCCTCGAACGTCAGAAGATCATCGACGAGCACGACGCGATCGAGCGTGAGATCGCCGACTTCCAGGCCATCCTCGCCGACCCGGTGCGCCAGCGCACGATCGTCAGCGACGAGCTCACCGAGATCGTCGACCGCTTCGGCGACGACCGCCGCACCGAGATCATGTTCGGCTTCGACGGCGACATGAGCATGGAAGACCTCATCCCCGAAGAGGAGATGGTGGTCACGGTCACCCGCGGCGGCTACATCAAGCGCACCCGCAGCGACAACTACCGCTCCCAGCACCGTGGTGGCAAGGGCGTCAAGGGCGCCCAGCTGCGCGGCGAGGACGTGGTCGACCACTTCTTCGTCACCACCACGCACCACTGGCTGCTGTTCTTCTCGACCAAGGGTCGCGTCTACCGCGCCAAGGCGTACGAGCTGCAGGAGGCCGGGCGCGACGCCAAGGGCCAGCACGTCGCCAACCTGCTCGCCATGCAGCCGGATGAGGAGATCGCCGAGATCCTCGACATCCCCGACTACGAGGCGGCGAAGTACCTGGTGCTCGCCACCCGCGACGGCCTGATCAAGAAGACGGCGCTCAGCGAGTACGACACGAACCGCTCCGGCGGCATCATCGCGATCAAGCTGCGCGAGGAGGACGAGCTCGTCTCCGCGCTGCTCGTGGACGAGGACTCCGACCTGCTCCTCGTTTCCCGCAAGGGCATGTCGATCCGGTTCACCGCGACCGACGAGGCGCTGCGCCCGATGGGCCGGTCCACCTCCGGTGTGATCGGGATGCACTTCCGTGGCGACGACACCCTGCTCGACGTGTCCGTCGTCTCCGACAACGGATACGTGTTCGTGGTGACAGAGGGAGGGTACGCGAAGCGCACCTCCGTCGACCAGTACCGACTGCAGAACCGCGGCGGTCTGGGCATCAAGGTCGCGAAACTGAGCGACGACAGGGGCGACCTGGTCGGCGCGCTGATCGTGGATGACGACGACGAGGTCCTTGTGGTTCTTGCCAGCGGCAAGGTGGTACGCTCCTCCGTGGCCGAGGTACCCGCCAAGGGCCGCGACACGATGGGTGTCGTCTTTGCACGTTTTGCCGAGTCCGACAAGATCATCGCTCTGGCCAAGAACACCGAACGAAACCTTGATTCTCAGGAAGATGACGAAGAATCTGGTGACGTCGGGAAGGAAGAAACCGTAGATGAGCAGTAGTGTTGCCGAAAAGCTCGCCAAGAAGTCATCCCGGAGACCCGTGTCCGCTAAGCAGGTGCGACTCAAGCTGGTGTACATCGACTTCTGGTCGACCGTGAAGCTGTCGTTCCTGGCCGGGATCTGCCTGGCGATCATCGCGATCGTCGGAACGTTCCTGGTGTGGACGGTCCTCGACCGCACGGGGATCTTCGACCAGATCAACAGCCTGTTCAAGGACATCTCGGGCGCAGGAGGAAGCGACCTCAAGTCGATCCTCGGCCTCGGCCAGGTGATGGGCTTCTCGCTCGTCGTCGGAATCCTCGACATCATCGTGATCACCGCGCTCGGCGCTGTCTTCGCCTTGCTGTACAACCTCTCTGTGAAGATCACCGGCGGCCTGCTCGTCGGCTTCACGAACAACTAGCAGCACCCGCCGATTTCGCATTGGCCGGGCAGATCAGGTAGTCTCTAATCTGCCCAATCGGGGATATAGCTCAGGCGGTTAGAGCGCTTCGCTGATAACGAAGAGGTCCGAGGTTCAAGTCCTCGTATCCCCACCACTGTGATTCGGAAGACGATGTTCTTCCGGAATCGCAGCCCCTCGGGGCCTTAGCTCAGTTGGTAGAGCGCCTGCTTTGCAAGCAGGATGTCAGGAGTTCGAATCTCCTAGGCTCCACAGTTTTTCCCCTGCTTCTCCTCGCGCGTTCATCCCGCCGGCGGCACGATCGGCCGCGTCGGGAACGGGCTCGAATACGAGACGCTCGTCGTCACGCTGCCGAGGGTTCCGATCTTTCCGCTCACCTGTTCGAGGTGCCGCATCGAGGTGGCCACCACCTTCAGGATGAAGCAGTCGTCTCCGGTGACGTGGTGCGCCTCCACGACCTCCGGCGTCTCCGCGAGCAGGTCGTGCAGCGGCGTGTACACGCTGCTCGGGTAGCGCAGGCGCAGGAACGCGAGGATGCCGTAGCCGAGGCGTTCCGGGTCGATCAGCGCCCGGTAGCCGCCGATCACTCCGGCCTCCTCCAGGCGGCGCACCCGCTCGGCCACCGCGGAGTTCGACATGTGCACCCGCCGCGCCAGCTCGGCGATGGACTGGCGGCCGTCGCGCTGCAGCTCGGCGAGCAGGGCGTCGTCGACCGAATCGGTCACGTATGGGGGATTCGCGGTCATGCGCCGATTCTGCCATCACATCCCCGGCGGTGAGGGCCGAATGCCGGTGATCGTCTCTTCAAACCGGCCTCGCGCATCCCTACTCTGTTGCTCATGACCGTTTCAGCCGCAGATGCCGCCCGCCACTTCGCCGCGAAGCTCGACTTCGAAACCGACCCGTCCGACGTGAAAGCGGCACGGGATGCGGGGGAGCGGTTCGTGCTCGTCGACTCCCGGGGGCACGCTGCGTGGTCGCAGGCGCGCATCCCGGGCGCTGTGCACCTGCCGACGGCGGACATCCGGGAGCGGGCGGCAGCGCTCATCCCGGAGGGCACTCCGGTGGTCGTGTACTGCTGGGGTCCAGGATGCAACGGCTCCACCCGTGCCGCGCTCGCTTTCAGCCTGCTCGGATACCCGGTGAAGGAGATGATCGGCGGGTTCGAGTACTGGGCGCGCGAAGGGCTCGGCATCGAGAACGACCTCGGCCCCGTGGAGCGGCCCACCGACGAGCTGACGGCGCCCCTGGCGGTGGATGCGATCAACTGCGACTGCTGACTGTCACTTGAGCAGCCGGGACAGCACGCGGTCGGCCAGCGGCTTGCCCCCGGTCTGGCAGGTGGGGCAGTACTGCAGGGTGGAGTCGGCGAAGATCACCTGGCGCACCGTGTCGCCGCAGACCGGACAGGGCTGACCCGTGCGGCCGTGCACCTGCATCCCGAGCTTCTTCTCGCCTTTGAGCTCGGAGGCGGCGAGGCCGTCGGCGCGGGCGAGCGCATCCCGGAGCGTGCTCTGCATGGCGGCGTAGAGGCGGGAGACCTCCTCCGGAGACATCGAGGCCGGCTTGAACGGCGACATGCGTGCCGTGTGCAGGATCTCGTCCGAGTACGCGTTGCCGATTCCCGCAATGATCGACTGGCTGCGCAGCACACCCTTGATCTGGGCGCGGCCGTCGCCGGCCAGGATGCCGGCGAAGACCTCCTCCGTGAACTCCGGCGCCAGGGGGTCGGGCCCGAGGTTGGCGACGCCCGGCACATCGGACGGATCGTGGACGACCGAGATCGACAGGCTCTTCTTGGTGCCGGCCTCCGTGATGTCGAGCCCGGTGCCGTCGTCGAGGACGAGACGCGCGGCCAGCGGGCCCTTCCCGGGGCGACCGGTGGGCGGGGGAGGCGGCGCATCCCGCCAGCGGACCCAGCCCGCCCTGGCCAGGTGCATCACGATGTGCAGGTCGCCGGCCGAGATGTCCAGGAACTTGCCGTGCCTCGTCACGCCGCCGATGGTGAGGCCGCTGACCGCCGATACCGGCGGATCGAACGTCTTGAGTGCCGCGAACGCGACGATGCGCAGCGAGTCGATGACACGGCCGCGGAGGCGCGCGTCGAGGTCGGCTGCGAGAGCCGTGACTTCGGGGAGTTCAGGCACGCATCCAGTCTGCCGCGTGCGACCGACAAGCGCAGTAGGGTAACGGAATGGATATCAGGGTCGCTGCCTACGGGGTCATCGTCGACGACGGCAAGATCCTGCTTGCGCACTGGAACGAGGGCGGTCGCTCCGGCTGGACGCTGCCTGGCGGCGGCATCGACCCCGGCGAAGACCCGGTGGATGCGGTGGTCCGCGAGATCGCGGAGGAGACGGGCTACGAGGCGGTCGCCGGCGAGCTGCTCGGCATCGACTCGCACATCGTGCCCGCCGAAGCGCGGTTCGCGGCCGACGCCGGACCGCTGCACGCGCTCAGGATCGTCTACCGCGCATCCGTGGTGGGCGGCACGCTCGCGAACGAGCTGGACGGCACAACCGACGAGGCGCGCTGGTTCCCGCTGCACAGCATCCCGTCGCGGAGGGTCGAACTCGTCAACGTGGCGCTCGGGATGGCCGGGCTGGCCTAGGCCTGGCGGGGCTTGAGCTCCGACGGGATGATGATCCACATCGCGAGGTACGCGATGAACTGGGGGCCGGGGAGCAGGCAGGAGAGCAGGAACAGGACGCGCACCGTGGTGGCGCTCCATCCGAAGCGCTGAGCGAGTCCCGCGCAGACCCCGCCGAGCACGCGGCCGGAGGTTGGACGGTAGAGAGTGTTCATGCTTCGATTCTGGCCGTGCGCCGCCGGACCCGGTATCGGGGAATCCCCCCAATCGACCCTGAGGAAAGCACCAGGTCGCGGACGCGCGACGGCACGCGAAAGGGGTGGCGCCCTCCGGCACCACCCCTTTCGACGTCGCTGCTACTCGGCTGCGGGAGCCGTGGGCTCTTCGTCGGCGACCCAGAGCTCGTCGTCTGCGCGGAAGGTCTGCCACACGGCGTAGAGCAGCCCGACGGCGGCGATGGCGCCGAGGACGACTGCGATGACCGTCCCAGCTCCCGGGCCGGACGAGTCGTTGGTGGCGGCCTTGACCTTCTTCGACACGTCTTTGCCCGCCTTCTTCACGTCACCGATGAAGGCGCGTGCGCGTGCATCCCGAGCGTGGTCGACCACGGACATCGCCGTGCCGACGACGGTTCCCACAGCGGGGATCACGTCGGTGACCAGGCGCTCGCGTGCCACGCCGGCGACACGGCCGGCGGTCTGCGTGGCCGGGCGCACGTAGTGCTCGTACCCGTCGCGCACTCGCGGAGCGATCTCTTCGCGTGTGTAGTAGGCAGCCTGCTTGCGGGCCTCTGCGGCAACCGCGTTGGCATTCGCCAGCACGTCCTGCTGCTGACCCCAAAGCTCCTCGGCGCTACTGCGCAGTCGCTTGAGTTCCTTCTTCCGCTTCCGTGTCAGGTTCATCTGGACCTCCATTGCGTCGTGTAGCGAACTCACTCCATCTTGCCACCTAAAGGCCTGTGGATGGCCCGAGAGCCGAGAAGCCCTGTGCAAGAATTGGTGCCATGTCTAAGCACACCGCTGTCGCCACTCTCCACACTAACTACGGGGACATCAAGGTCAACCTCTTCGGCAACCACGCACCGAAGACGGTCAGGAACTTCGTCGGCCTGGCGACCGGTGAAATCGAGTGGACGCACCCGGGCACGGGCGTGAAGAGCACCGACCCGCTCTACGACGGTGTCGTCTTCCACCGCATCATCCCCGGCTTCATGATCCAGGGCGGCGACCCGCTCGGCCAGGGCATCGGCGGACCGGGCTACCAGTTCGACGACGAGATCAACCCCGAGCTCGACTTCACGCAGCCGTACATCCTCGCCATGGCCAACGCCGGCATCCAGGGCGGCCACGGCACCAACGGCTCGCAGTTCTTCATCACCGTCGCACCCACCACGTGGCTGCAGGGCAAGCACTCCATCTTCGGCGCCGTCGAAGACGAGGCGTCCCGCAAGGTCGTCGACAAGCTCGCCGAGCTGCCGACGGACGCACGCGACCGGCCGCTCGACGACGTCGTCATCGAGTCGGTCACCGTCGAGCAGGCCTAGTAGCGGCGGGGGCGGGTCGAACGATGTCTCAGCCCGTCGACGCGAGGGCGACCTTTTGCTATCGGCACCCCGACCGGCAGAGCTATGTGCTCTGCCAGCGGTGCGGTCGCACGATCTGCCCCGAATGCCAGACGCCCGCCGCTGTCGGCGTGATCTGCCCGGAGTGCATGGCCCAGCAGCGGGCTGAGGCTCCGCGCACCAAGCCGGCCTGGGTCACCAGGATGACCGGCAGCGGCGCGCCCGTCGTCACGTACGCGATCATCGCGCTCTGCGTGGTCGTGTTCATCCTGCAGCAGCTTCCCGTGCTCGGTTCGACGGTCACGGGTGCCCTGCAGTACGCGGGCGTCTACTCGACGCCGATCGCGTTCGAGCCGTGGCGGATGCTCACCACGGTGTTCACGCACGGCAGCATCCTGCACATCGCGCTCAACATGTACACGCTGTGGATCTTCGGCATGATGCTGGAGCCGCTGCTCGGCAGAGCCCGGTTTGCCGCACTGTTCCTCATCAGCGGCTTCGCCGGCTCGGTGGGTGTGCTGCTGATCGCCAATCCGCTGCAGCCGGTGGTCGGCGCATCCGGTGCCATCTTCGGGATGCTCGGAGCGTTCTTCATCATCCAGCGGCGCCTCGGCGGCAACGCGACCCAGTTGCTGGTGCTGGTCGGCATCAACCTGGTGATCGGGTTCATCCCGCAGTTCGGGATCGCGTGGCAGGCGCACATCGGCGGCCTCATCGGCGGCGCGCTGGTCGGGCTGATCTACGTCGAGACGCGCAGCATCGCGCGCCGTCGCTGGCAGCTGCCGCTCCTGATCGTGCTGTGCGTGCTGCTCGTCGCGCTGAGCCTGATCCGATTCCTGTAATTCCTCCCCAACGCGTGGATAAGTTATCCACAGGCTTATTAACAATGGGGATAATTACACACGTGTAACTCTCCACAGGCTTATTAACACTGGGGAGAACCACACCCGTGTGGTTGTCCTCACTGTGGAGGACACCTGTGAATAACTCGGTCGTCATGGCCGCCGGGGCATGAAAAAACCCGGGACCGGCTGCTGCCGATCCCGGGTGGAGAATATGCCGAAGGCTCAGCGCCAGCGGGTGGTCATGAGGAAGCCGATGAAGGCGATGCCGAAGCCGACGAGGATGTTCCACGCGCCGAGAGCCGGGATGGGATACATGTTCTGGCTCACGTAGAAGACGATGATCCACACCAGCCCGAGAAGCATGAAGCCGAACATCACCGGCTTGAACCAGACAGGGTTGGGGGCGTCCTCGCCCGACTGGGCGACAGTGCGCTCGGGCTTGGTCTTCGACTTGGTGCGTGCCATAGCTCCATAGTGTAGCGGGAGAGGCTGTGGGACTCCGCTGTCAGCTTCCCCACGCTTTCAGGGGACTTTCCGAGGGATGCGCGGTGCCATTACACAGGCGGAGTCTCCTAGAATCACACATATGACCGACCCGAACCCCCCGCAGGACGCCACTGCGTCCCCCGGACGGGTCCGGCGACGTCGACGCCCCCGTCAACGCGTCACCTTCTTCGGCGTGCTGGGCGAGCTGCTCATCACGGCCGGCGTGCTCGTTCTCCTCTTCCTGGGCTGGCAGATCTGGTGGAACAGCCTTGTGCTTGCCGGCCAGCAGACCGGCGCAGCGCAGGCGCAGAGCCAGCGCTGGCTGGACGAGGCGGCGAAGGCCCCAACCCCTACGCCGACAGCGACCGACACCGCGCAGCCTCCCGCTCCTCCCGTGCAGGCCGAGCCCGCTGACTACGAGCCGTTCGCCGTCATCTACATCCCGCGGCTCGGTGCGGACTGGAAGCGCACCATCCGGGAGACCGTCGACACCGAGCGGGTGCTCAACAGCTACGACGCCGGCGTCGGTCACTACAAGGGAACAGCCATGCCCGGCCAGGTCGGCAACTTCGCGGTCGCCGGGCACGACAGCGGATGGGGCAACACCTTCATCGACCTGTCCAAGCTGCACATCGGCGACCGCATATATGTGCAGACCAAAGACGGCTGGTACACGTACACGTTCCGCAACTTCGAGTACGTGCAGCCGAGCGCCGTCGAGGTGATCCTGCCCGTGCCGCGGCAACCGGATGCGACGCCGATCGACCGCCTGATGACGATCACCACCTGCAACCCGCCGTTCCACGCGGGAGAGCGGCTGATCGCATACACCGTGTTCCAGGACTACGCACCGATGCAGCAGGTGCCCAGCGAGATCGCGGCCGCCGTTGCGGCCAACGGAGGGTGACGACGATGTACGGTGCACTATGGCGCATCCTGCCTGGACCGGTGTGGGTGCGCATCCTGATTCTGATCGTGCTGTTCGTGGCGGTGCTCGCGGCGCTCGTCACCTGGGTGTTCCCTTGGGTTGATTCGCTCTTGGGCCCCCAGGAAGGTACCGTGGGGCCGTGACCCGCGTACTCGTCATCGACAACTACGACAGCTTCGTCTACACGCTGAACGGCTACCTCCATGAGCTGGGAGCGCAGACCGAGGTCGTCCGCAACGACGACATCGCCGAAGCCGACCTGCCGGCACGCCTCGCCGAATACGACGCCGTGCTGGTGTCGCCGGGGCCGGGCAAACCCGCGGACGCCGGGGTCTCCATCCCGATCGTGAAGCTCGCCCTGCAGACCGGGATGCCGCTGCTCGGCGTCTGCCTCGGTCACCAGGCCATCGCCGAGGCGTTCGGCGGTGTCGTCACCAACGCCGAAGAGCTCATGCACGGCAAGACCTCCGAGGTCAACCACGACGACAGCCCGTTCTTCGACGGCGTCGGTCAGCCCTTCACCGCCACGAGGTACCACTCGCTCGCGGTCGTCGACGGCACCATGCCGGACGACCTGATCGTCACCGCGCGCACACCCGGCGGCGTGATCATGGCGCTGCGGCACCGCGAGGCCCCGATCTACGGCGTGCAGTTCCACCCGGAGTCCGTGCTCACCGAGGGAGGATACCGGATGCTCGGAAACTGGCTCGAGGTGGCGGGACTGCACGGCGCCGCCGACGCATCCCGTGCGCTGAACCCGCTCGTGAAGCTGGTCTAGACCCCTGGTCTAGCCGGGCTGACTTAGCCCGAGCAGTAGGTCAGGTCGACCGCTGAGCCCTGCGGCACGTCGCCCACCTGCGACTGGGTGTGCACCAGGGGCGCTCCCTTGTCTTGCGGGCAGGTCGCATCCGGTTTCGGGTTCACCGTGAGGCCGAGATCCGACAGGATGCCCGTCGCCGCCTGCAGAGACTGACCGGTGAGATCGGTGACCGTGACCTTGCCGCTCGACACCGTGAGCGCGATGGCGTCGCCCTCGTGCGCGTTGGCGTTGGGGGCAGGGTCGGTGGTGATGACGACGTTGGCCGGGACCGTCGACGAGTTCGTCGTGGTGACGGGGCCGACGGAGAGGCCGACAGCGGCGAGGGCCGCCTTGGCCGCATCCGTGGTCATGTTGTGCACGTCGGGCACGCTGACCGTCTTCTTGCCGGTCGAGACGTAGACGGTGATGGTGTCACCGGTGGCGACGACGATGCCTGCGCCAGGATCGGTGCGGATGACCTCGCCCTGCGGATACGTCGAACTCGCCTCGGACGCCTGTGTCCACTTGAGCTTCATGTCCTGCAGCTGCGCGGTGGCCTTGTCGAGGGTCTGGCCGGACAGGTTCGGCACCTCGCGCGAGGTCTCCGGCATCGTGGTGCTCGGCGCGAGCCGCAGCACCCACGCCAGCACGGCGACGATGACGACGGCCATGATCGCGACACCGGCCCAGATCCAGATGACCGGTGGGCGGCGCTGCGTGCGGACCATCGTCTGGTCTTCTGCGAGCTGGCGGAACGCGGCCTCCGGACCGGACACGACGCTCGGCGGGGCGCCGAAGAGGGTCTCGCCCAGCGCATCCGGGGTCTTGTGGACGGGCACCTTGCCCGAGGCGGCCAATTCGAGGTCGTCGCGGAACTCGGTGACCGTCTGGTAGCGCTCGAACCGGTCCTTGGTGAGCGCGCGGGCGACGACGACGTCCATCGCCGGGGAGATCTTGTGGTTGATGGAGCTCGGCTTGACCGGCGCCTCGCTGACGTGCTGGTACGCGACGGCGACCGGGGTGTCCCCACGGAACGGCGGGCGGCCGGTGAGCATCTCGAAGAGGACCACGCCGGTGGAGTAGAGGTCGGTGCGCGCATCCACGGACTCGCCCTTGGCCTGCTCCGGAGAGAAGTAGCTGGCAGTGCCGAGGATGGCGGTGGTCTGCGCCACCGTGGCCGAGGAGTCGCTGATGGCGCGCGCGATCCCGAAGTCCATGACCTTGACCTGGCCGGACTTGGTGATCATGACGTTGCCCGGCTTGATGTCGCGGTGCACGACGCCGGCGCGGTGCGAGTACTCGAGCGCGGTGAGGATGCCCTCGGTGATGCGCACGGCCTCGGAGACCTCGAGCGGCCCCTTCTTGATCAGGTCTTTGAGGAGCACGCCGTCGACGTACTCCATGACGATGAAGGGCAGCTGCGCCTCGTGACCGTTCGGCTCGCGGACGGTCTCCTCGCCGGCGTCGAAGACGCGGACGATCGTGGGATGCGCCATGCGGGCCGCGGCCTGCGCCTCCTGGCGGAAACGCGTGCGGAACGCGGGGTCTGTGGCCAGAGACGGCTTGAGCAGCTTGATCGCGACCGTGCGGCCGAGGCGGGTGTCTTTGCCTCGGTGCACATCGGACATGCCGCCCCGTCCGATGAGTTCGCCCACCTGATATCGGCCTGCGAGCAGGCGGCTATCTGGGCTCAATGCGGACTCCTTCTGGGTGGTGGCTCCGGCTAGTGTAGCGGTCTCAGTCTGGGTATATCCCCGTGATGAAGACGCGCGATCAGCCGCCGTTCGTCCCCGTCCCTGTTCCTCCATTGTTGTTCCCCCCGGTGGATGCGCTGGCCTTGACCACGTACGGAACGGCGGGCGACTGCGCCGACTCGATCGACTCCCCACAGAAGATCGTGTACGAGAGCTGGTAGGTGCCGACGGCGTTCGGGGTCCACGTCGTGGACGTGGCGTTCACCGGTGTCTGCTGCGTGCCGTTGACGTAGAGCGCGCGGCCCTTGAGGTCCTGTCCGGCCGGGCAGGTGGCCGATCCGAAGGTGACCGTGACCTTGGGCATGTTGTTCGGGTCGAAGTTGTCGACCTCGCTCGGGTTGGCCGTGACCTCGTCCGTCGGCGTCGGGATCGGGGTCACCGGTCCGAACACCTTGACCGTGATCGTGGCGCCCTTCTGCACGGGTCCGGTGGGGTTCACGGAGTAGACCGTGTTCACCTGGGCCTGCGCGGTGGCGGCGTTGCCGGTCTGCACGTCGGCGACCATCCCGAGGCCCTGCAGCTTGGCGCGCGCGGCGTCGGCGGTCAGCCCGTCGAAGTCGGCCTCCGTGATCTGCACGGTGTTGCTCGTCGGGGTCGGGCTCGGCGTCGTCGGCTTGGGCGCCGGCGGCTGGCTCGTCGTGGTCTTGGTCTGCGTGGGCGCCGGCGTGTTCGGCTGTGCGACAAGGGCGATGATCGTTCCGATGAGCACGAGCGCCAGCAGAGCGATCAGCGCGATCAGCGGCCAGGTCCACGGGCTGCGCTTCTTCGTCGTGGTCGACGGCTCTGCTTCCTGCACCTCGGTCTGCATGGTCCGCGCGCCCGCGGACGGGAGCACGGTGGTCGCCTCGGTGGCGCCGGCGTTCGCCGACGGCATGAGCATCGTGGTCGCTCCGCCGAGAGCAGCACCGCCGAGGACGGCGGGCACGGAGGCGGCGGCCGCCTGGACGTCGCCGCGGCGGAGGGCCTGAGCCGCACGCGCCAGGTGCGCTGCCGACGCCGGGCGGTCGGCCGGGTTCTTCGCGATGCACGCGAAGACCAGGTTGCGAACCGGCTCGGCGACGGTGGCGGGGAGCTCGGGCGGAGCCTCGTTGATCTGCGCCATCGCGATGGCGACCTGCGACTCGCCCGTGAACGGGCGACGGCCGGCGAGGCACTCGTACGCGACGATGCCGAGCGAGTAGATGTCGGTGGTCGGAGACGCCGGGTGACCGGACGCCTGCTCCGGCGAGAGGTACTGGACGGTTCCCATGACCTGGCCGGTGGCCGTCAGCGGAACCTGGTCGGCGATGCGCGCGATGCCGAAGTCGGTGATCTTGACGCGGCCGTCCGGCGTGATCAGCAGGTTGCCCGGCTTGATGTCGCGGTGGACGAGCCCGGCGGCGTGGGCGGCGTGCAGCGCGGCGGCGGTCTGCGCGACGATGTCGAGCGTCTTGTCCGTGCTGAGCACGTGCTCGCGCTCCAGGATGGTCGACAGCGCCTCGCCGGGGACGAGCTCCATCACCAGGAAGGCGCTGCCCTCCTCCTCGCCGTAGTCGAAGACGTTCGCGATGCCCTCGTGGTTCACCAGGGCGGCGTGGCGGGCCTCGGCACGGAAGCGCTCGAGGAAGCCCGGGTCACCCAGGTATTCGTCCTTGAGGATCTTGATGGCGACGGTGCGTCCGATGACGAGGTCTGTCGCTTGCCAGACCTCGCCCATGCCGCCGATCGCGATACGCGACTGCAGCTCGTAACGTCCCCCGAAGGTGAGCCCTGCTGTGGGTCTCATTTATTCAGCACCGCCTCTAGTACTTTCTTCGCGATCGGAGCGGCGATGGAGTTACCCGTGCCGTTCTGACCTTGTCCACCGCCATTTTCAACAACAACCGCCACAGCGAACTGAGGATCGTTCGCCGGCGCGAAACCTGTGAACCAGAGCGTGAACGGGTCGTTGTCCCCGTTCTGCGCCGTTCCGGTCTTACCGCCGACCTCGACCCCGTCTATTCTTGCATTGCTCGCCACGCCGTGATCGACGCCGTCGACCATCATCTGCTTGATCGTGTCGGCGTTCTGCTGGCTGAGCGCCTGGCTGAACTCTCTCGCCTGGAAGCTCTCGAGGGTCTGCAGGTCGGCCGAGCGGATCGAGTCGACCAGGTTCGGGTACATCAGCTTGCCGCCGTTCGCGATCGCCGCCGACACCATCGCCATCTGCAGCGGAGTCGCCTTGTCGTTGTACTGACCGAACGAGCCGAGCGCGCGCTTCGCGTCGTCGACGTAGAGCGGGTAAACGCTCTTCTCCACCGGGATCGGGATCTTCAGCGACTGGTTGAAGCCGAACTTCTCGGCCTGCGTGTGGATCGTCTGCGGGTCCAGCTGCATCCCGAGCTCAGCGAACGGGATGTTGCAGCTCAGGATCTGCGCGGTCGCGATCGAGACGGTGGCGCCGGGGCCGCAGGTGGAGAAGTTGTCGTTCTTGACGACCGTGGGCGATCCGGGCAGCGGCAGGGACGACAGGTTGGGCAGCTGGCTGTCCTTGGTGAACTTGCCCGACTCGAACGCCGACGCGCTCATCACGGGCTTGAAGGTGGACCCAGGCGGGTTGAGGTCGCCGCCGATGGTGCGGTTGGTCAGGGGGCTGCCCTGCGCATCCAGAAGGGCCTGATAGTTGGCGTTGACCGTGTCGCCGTCGTGGCCGGCCAGGGTGTTCGGGTCGAAATCGGGCTTCGAGACCATCGCCAGGATGCGGCCGGTCTTCGGCTCCAGGAGCACCACGGCGCCCTGGTAGCTGCCGAGCGCGTCGTACGCCGCCTGCTGAGCGACGGGGTCGATGGTGGTCTCGACGGAGGCGCCCTGCGGGTTCTTGCCCGTGAGGATCGCGTTGACGCGGTCGAAGAACTGCGAGTTCGACGATCCGGAGAGCTTGTCGTCCAGGGCGCCCTCCAGGCCCGTCGGCTCTCCGTTGACCGGGAAGAAGCCCGTGACGGAGGAGTAGAGCGGGCCGTTGCTGTACACGCGCTGGAACTTGTACACGTCGTTCGACGGAACGGACTGCGCGACCGGTTGTCCGGCGACCAGGATGGCGCCGCGCTGCTGCGCGTAGCTGTCGTTGCGCGCCCGGCTGTTGCGCGCATCCGCCGTCAGGGCGTCCGCCTGGAACACGGCGAGGATCGACGTCGACACCAGCAGGGCGACGAACATCAGCAGCACGATCGTGCTGATCCGCTTGATCTCGCGATTCACTCAGCTCACCACCAGACGGGGTTGGTTGCGGACGGTGTCCGACAGCCGGAGCAGCAGAGCGACGATGATCCAGTTGGCGACGAGCGACGAACCGCCCGCCGCGAGGAACGGCGTGGTCAGACCGGTCAGCGGGATGACCCTGGTCACGCCGCCGATGACGATGAAGCACTGCAGTGCCACGGTGAACGCGAGGCCGACGGCCAACAGCTTGCCGAAGTCGTCCTGACCGGCGAACCCGATGCGCAGACCGCGCGCGACGAACAGCAGATACAGCGCGAAGATCGCGAACAGGCCGGCCAGGCCGAGCTCCTCGCCGATGCTCGCGATGATGTAGTCGCTCTGCGAGACCGGCGTCACCCACGGCTGACCCTGGCCGAGGCCGGTGCCGATGAGCCCGCCGTGCGCGAGCCCGAACAGGCCCTGCACCAGCTGGAAACTGCCGCCGTCCGCGTCGTAGACCTTCTGCGCGAACGGGTTGAGCCAGTTCTCGAACCGGTCGTGCACGTAGACGAGCACCTGGCTGGCGACGACGGCGCCGCCCACGATCAGCAGCAGACCCAGGATGACCCAGCTGATCCTGGCCGTCGCGACGTACAGCATCACGAGGAACAGGCCGAAGATCAGGAGACCGGTTCCGAGGTCGCGCTGGAACACGATGACCGCCATCGACATCAGCCAGACGATCAGGATGGGGCCGAGGTCTCTTGCGCGCGGGAACCGCATCCCGAGGAACTTCTTGCCGACCATCGAGAGCGAGTCGCGGTGCTGCACGAGGTAGCCGGCGAAGAAGATCGCGAGGCAGAGCTTGGCGATCTCGCCGGGTTGGAAGCTGAACGGGCCGATGCCGATCCAGACGCGCGCGCCGTAGATCTCCTTGCCGATGCCGGGGAGCATCGGCAGCAGGAGCAGGACGAGCGCCGCGAACCCGAAGATGTAGGTGTATCGCTGCAGGACGCGGTGGTTGCGGATGACGATGATGACCGCCAGCGCGCAGATGATCGCGATGGCGCTCCACACGATCTGGCGCACGCCGGCGCTGTTCCAGCCGGTGTCCTGGTAGTGGATGTCGATGCGGTAGATCTCGGCGATGCCGATGCCGTTGAGCACGGTGGCGATGGGCAGCAGGAACGGGTCCGCCTGGGGGGCGACGTAGCGGAGCGCGATGTGCATCCCGAACACCAGGACGGAGAGGCCGACGCCGAGGTAGAGCAGCGTGAGGTCCACGTGGCCGAGGGCGCCGAGCTGCACGAGCACGACGGCGACCGCGTTGATGGCGCAGGCGACGATGAGCAGCGCCAGCTCCAGGTTGCGGAGCTTGGCGGGCAGGCGCAGTCGTTTGACCCTGCCGGTGGCCGGCGCGGGCTGGTCGAGCGTCGCAGCGTTACTGTTTGACGGCATCGGACAGTTGATTCACGATCGCTTTGGCCGACTCGAGGCTGTCGGCGTTGATGGTCTGCTCCACGAGCTGCTTGTCGTACGCGGGGAGTTCGTCGACGTTCACGCTCGACTCCTCATAGACGTGCGAGAGGGAGATCGGGCCCAGATTCTGCTGGACCCCCTGGAAGATGGCCACGTTTCCGGACGGTGCCGCACCGACGAAGTACCGGGACTGCGTCCACTGGTAGCCGAACAGCGCGGCGAGGGCGATGGCGAGTACGAGGACGATCACGCCGACGAGCCAGGTGACGCGGCGACGGCGGACGCGGCGCTGATCCTCCTCGATCAGCTCGTCCAGATAGTCCTCGGACTGCGGCTCGAAGTGCGTCGGTCCGGTGGCCGGACGGATGGGGTGCAACCGCAGCGACGGCAGGCGCGTGGTGCGGGTGGTCGGCTTGGCCTCGGTGTCGAAGGACAGCGGGGAGGCGGCGGAGCCGACCGTGACCGGGTCTTTCATGGTCTCGCCGCGAGCCGTGTCCGCGATGTCGAGGATGACGACGGTGACGTTGTCCGGGGCTCCGGCATCGAGGCTCTGTCGCACGAGCTTCTCGGCGACCTGCTTCGGCGCATCCCTCGACGACAGGGCCGCGACCATGTCGTCGTGCTTGACCACGCCGCTCAGGCCGTCCGAACAGATCAGCCAGCGGTCTCCCGGCCGGGTGTCCAGGATCCAGGTGTCGATCTCGGGGGACGCATCCACGTCGCCGAGCACGCGCATCAGCACGGACCGGCGAGGGTGGACCATCGCCTCCTCCTCGGTGATGCGGCCGCTGTCGACGAGCCGCTGCACGAAGGTGTGGTCGATGGAGACCTGCTTGAGCTCTCCATCGCGGAACAGGTAGATGCGGGAGTCGCCGATGTGGGCGAGCGCGAGCTGGTCGCCGACCCGCACGATGGCGCTCACGGTCGTGCCCATGCCGGTGAGCTCCGGATGCTCGAACACGGTCTCGGCGAGCAGCGAGTTCGCGGCGATCAGCGCGGACTGCAGGGCGAACTCCGCCTCGGTGGCCGTCGCGTACTCCTTGTCGGCCTCGCGGATGCGGTTGACGGCGATGGCGGAGGCGACGTCGCCGCCCGCGTGACCGCCCATCCCGTCTGCGACGACGAACAGGTCATGCCCGGCATAGCCGGAGTCCTGATTGTTGGAGCGGATCTTCCCGACGTGAGAGACGGCCGCTGCCCGATTCGCCGCCACGTCTACCGTCGCAGCTCGAACGTCGTCGTGCCGATCTTGATCGGGGTGTCGAGCGGGATCTGGGTGGGGACGGTGACCCGGCGGCCGTCGAGGAAGGTGCCGTTCGTGGAGTCGAGGTCCTGGACCATCCACTCGTCGTTCCAGAGGAGCAGACGGGCGTGGTGGGTGGAGGTGTAGTCGTCGCGGATGACCAGCCCGGACTCGCTCGACCGGCCGATGGTGATCGGGTCGCGCCCGAGGGCGAGCTCGGTGCCCTGGCGCGGGCCGGAGGTGATGACCAGGCGGCCGGCGGACTGCGTGGTCGCCTTCGGGCGGCCGGTGGCGGTGTTCGCGCCGGACGGGAGGCTGGAGACGGGAGGGGCCTGCATGGGGCGGCCGGCTGCCGCCGCACCCGCTGCCGCACCCGCCGGTGCCGCGCCGCCGGCGGCCGCGACGAACGGGGATGCGGCTTGCTGCGCATCCGGAAGTTTGCGGACCCGCTGCCCGAACAGGTCGGTGCGCAGCGCGTAGACGATGCCGAACACGAACAGCCACAGCAACAGGAGGAAGCCGAACCGCAGCACGAGCAGCGTCAGCTCACTGGGGTTCACGATTCGCTCCAGAAATTCCCGATGTCGTTGCGCCGCGTCACGTCGTCGGCGAAGCCCTGACCGGCGGACGGGGCTGGCGCCGCCTGCGGCAGCACCCGGAACACAATACGGGTACGACCGATGGTGATGACGGATTCCGGCTCGAGAATCGCCTTCCGCACCGGCTGCCCGTTCAACTGGGAGCCGTTCGTGGAGCCGAGATCTTGCACCTGGGCGCGCTGCCCATCCCAGATGATCTGCACGTGCTTGCGGGAGATGCCGGTGTCGTCGACGGTGATGTCCGCGTCGCTTCCGCGCCCGATGACGGTGGTGGACCGGGTGAGCGGGTACCGCTTGCCGCCGATGTCGAGCACGGGCGTCCACGCGACGGCGCCCTTCACGTTCTCCGAGTCGACCTGCAGCATGCCCTCGGTGATGGAGGAGTCCTCGACGAGGTCGATGGAGATGCCGCCCGCGAACTGGTAGTGCTGGGTGGTCGCGTGCTGCTGCACGAACGAGACGAGCTCATCGGTGAGCGCCGCCCCCATCCCGCGCATCCGCTTGTAGTCGGCGGGCGACATGCGCAGGGCGAACCGGTTGGGAGCCAGGATGCGGTCCCGCGTGACGACGGCGGCCTTGGTGTCCAGCTCCCGCCTCAGCGCGCTGGTGAGCTCGACCGGTTGCAGCCCCGACCGAAAGGTCTTGGCGAACGCGCCATTGACAGCACGTTCGAGACCCCTCTCGAAGTTGTCCAGAATGCCCACAGGTCTCCCGCTCCCGGCTCGTCGACTATGAGCATGTTAGTCGGAACGGGTGAGAAGGCACCGAAGGGGCCCTGATTCGAAATGGATGCGGAGGTCGTGTTAGTCTCTCCTAGTTCGCGCGAGTGGCGGAATTGGCAGACGCGCTGGCTTCAGGTGCCAGTGCTCGAAAGGGCGTGGGGGTTCAAGTCCCCCCTCGCGCACGGACATAACGTACGAGGGCCGATCTGATGGAAATCAGGTCGGCCCTTCGTCGTTCCCGGGGGGTGTGCGCTGGGGCGTGTTGCGGGCCGCAGTCTCGGAGAAGGTGATGAGTGATTGGAGGCGGCGGACCACATCGAGGTAGTCGGCTGTCCAGATGAGGCGGACAGTGGTGGCTGCGCTTGGGGAGGTGAGGGCGGCGGCATCGGAGGCAACCGCATCCAGGTCGGGCGTGATCGCCTCGGCGAGGCTGCGCTCGGCGGCGGGGTCGCGGTGGAGGGGGAGTGGTGGCGTGGAGTGGGTGACGAGGGCGGCGCCGAGTTGGTCGTACCAGGTGGTGAGGCGGGTTGCCAGGTGCTGGAGGGGGTGGCGGGCTGCTGAGACGTCGGCGGGGACGGGGAGTTGGCCCTGCCAGACGTCGACGATCGAGTCGGCGGCGAGGCGGACGCCGGCCACGCCCGTGACCAGGGCGGTCACCTGGGCGAGGGGGAGGTGTTTGGTGCCGCGCTCGGCCAGGTAGGTGCGGAACGTGTCGTCGAGGCGGCGGGAGGAGGCTGCGGCTTTCGTGGACGGTGCGGTGGGGCGCGGGAGGGCCTCGGCCGACTCTGCGCAACGGCCGAGGCCGTATGCGACGGCGGCGGCGAGGTAGCGGAGGCCGTCGGCGTATGCCTCGGCGAGGGCTTGGCGGAGGGCGGCGGATGCTCCCCTGGGCCAGAAGAGCACGCCGACCAGGAGGCTCACGCCGCAGCCGATGGCGATGTCTTCGATGCGGAGCAGGCCGACGGTCCAGCCTGTCGGCGCGATGATGTTGAAGAGCAGCACGAGGGTGATCGTGAACGCGGCCTGGCCGGCGGCGAACGAGATGGCGGCGGGGGCGATTCCGGCGAAGAGGACCGCGATGGGGAGGAGCACCCACAGGGCCACCGTGTTCGTGCCGATCGCGAGGAGCAGGATCGCTCCGGCCACGACGCCGAGCGAGGTGCCGAGCACGCCGCGGAGGGCGGTCTGGCCGGTGCTGAGCGCGTTGGAGCGGAGCACGGAGAGGGTGCCGAGCACCACCCAGAACGAGTGCTGCACGCCCGTGAGGTCCGCCAGCAGCACCGCGAGCGCGAGGGCGGCCGCGCCCCGGATGCTGTTCCTCAGCCAGACGGAATGCCAGGTGAAGTAGCCGCTCGCGCGCTCCTCGGCGGCCGCGAGCGGGCCGGGCACGTCGCCGGGCTGCTTGCCGAGGACGCGCTGCCACCAGGTGCGGCGCTCCGCCCGGGCGGTGAGCGCGATGTTCTGGGCGGCCTGGTCGACGGCGTGGCTGAGCTCCTGGGCGCGGAAGCCGGGGTCGAGTGCGGAGACGAGGGGGCTCGGGGTGGAAGTGGTGAGGGATGCGCCACCCGCTCCGGATGCGCCGCCCGGCAGCGCGGGCATCGACATGGCGGCCGCGTACACGGCGGCGCGGGCCTGCCGGAGGTCCGCCAGGGCGGACTCGAGGGGGGCGGGGTCGCCGCCGGATGTCAGAAGCAGCCGGCCTCCCGCATCCAGTGCTGCTGCCGCGGCGAGCTTCGACTGCAGGGCGGTCTCGCGGAGCGGGGAGGCCGGGGTGGAACCGAGGGGAGGGGACAGCGCCGACTGGGAGATCTGGATGTTGAGCCAGGTGAGCTCGTCGACGAGACGCACGATGATGCGGGCGGACGTGCTGAGGCCGGTGGGGCGGTATGGCGACGCGAGGAAGACGGTCTGCAGGGCGTCGACCGCGGTGTCGGCGGCTGTGACGGCTGCGGCGCGTGCCGAGGACAGGGCCGGGTCGCCGTCGCCGTGCAGGTAGGCGACGTCGGCGCGGAGGCGGGCGGCCAGTGCGCGGCACGCCGCGGCGGCCGGAGCTCGGAGGGGTTCCCTGGTGGGTGCGGGCCAGAGCACCGCGATGGCCACGAGGCCGACGGCCGCCGCCAGCCCCCAGCCGAAGAGGCGCGGCGGGATGTCGGCGAGCGTCCCGGGGAGGGTGACCGGCAGGATGAAAGCCAGCAGCAGGGAGGTGCTCGCCGACGCGAGCACGGAGCTGACCGTCCCGGCGAACAGCACGGCGAACGCCACCACCGCCATTGCGGCGACGGCCAGCCAGATCGGGGAGGACGCGAGGGTTCCCAGGCAGACGAAGACGGCGCCGGTGATCGCGAGGCCGAGCTGAGCCTGGAGGCGTTCGCGCATCGGACCGGCGAAATCCACCAGCATCAGCATGGCGAACGAGCCGAAGGCGGCGAAGGTGCCTACCTGGGCGTCACCGAGCACGACGCTGCTGAAGGCGAACAGCAGCGGCATGACGATGGCCGTGCGCGTGGCGCGGCGGAGGGCTGCGTGGCCGGGGTCGTGGCGCGTGTACCAGGCCGACAGGCGCGCGAGGGTCCGCATCGGTGTCGCGTCGGAGGCCCGCGGCGGGGAAGACCCAGCGTGCATGGCGGCAGTGTATCCCGGCGCTGCGCAGCGCCGTAGAGAGGGAGCCCGGCAGCCGCCGCTACGACGCCAGCACGGGAGCGGCGCGGCGACGCTGCGCCGCCCGCTGCGGGTCCACCCGCACCGTCAGCGCGTGCGGCTGCACCGTGAGCGTCGCCCCGATCACTACGCCGTTCGGGTCGCCGTCGAGCTGGATCTCCTGCGGCTCGTCGAACCGGACCCGCATGGTCTTCGCCTGCGCGTAGCGGATCGCACGCGGCGTGGGGCTGTAGCGCGACACGAAGCGGCCGAAGCCGGTGCGGTGCAGCATCCGGTTGAAGGTGAGGCGGTAGCCGATGTTCGTCCAGCCGCCGCCTCCGCGGGGGCGGAGGACGACCGCGTCGAGCAGGCCGTCGTCGATGGTCGCGGAGGGGATCAGGAGCAAGCCGGCGGTGAGGCTGCCCGAGTTGCCGACGATCACCGTGTGCGCCCGGAGCGCCACCTCCGGTTCGTCGTCGAGCGCGTAGTGGAGGTCGAACTGCTTGTTGCCCAGGATGCTGCGCGCGATCGGGTCCGAGTACGCCAGCCAGCCGATGCGCTTCTTGAGGCGCTGATTCGTGTGCCCGGCCATGTGCGCATCCAGTCCGATCCCGGCCATCACGAGGAAGGCGCGCCTGGTCTGCGTGCCGTCCGGCCGGTCGAGCACGGCGAGACCGAGGTCGGCGTTCGCATCCACCCCGGTGAACGCGGTGGTCACCGCAGCCTTGACGTTGGAGACGGGGAGGCGCAGTTCGCGGGCGAACAGGTTGCCGGTGCCCGCCGGGACCAGTCCGAGCGGGATGCCCGTCCCGGCGAGGACCTCGGCCGACGCGCGGAGCGTCCCATCGCCTCCGACGATCACGGCCAGCTCCGGATGCTCGGCCAGAGCGCTCTGCGCGGCCGCCCGGCCGTCGTCGGCCGCGCTCGTCTCGAACCAGAGTGACTCCGCCCAGCCGCCTCCGGCCTCCTCGCGCGCGACGAGAGCACGGAGTATGCCCACATCCACCTTGGTCGGGTTGTAGACGATCGCCGCACGGCGGGGCGGCGCCGGGTTCTTCGCGTCAGCGTTCACCGGTCAAGAATAGGTCGCGGCGAAGTGAGAAATCGTCAGATCGACCTTGTGTTGCCGCGCAGGGCGGCGTTTGATGCGAAGGGCCGCTGTGTCGCGGTCAGCCTCGCGAAAGGACAGCGCTGTGAAGGTTCTGGCTTTCATCCTCTCCACCGTTCTCGGCACCGCGCTGGTGGCCGGGGGCGTGCTGCTGATCGTCACTCAGTCGTCCAGGCACTCCGCCGGACTCGACCTGCTGGCGATCTTCGCCCTGACGATCCTGATCTACGGGCCCCTGGTCCTCGGTTCGCTGACGTCGTACTGGGATGTGCGCGGGTCGCAGGGCAGCCGGTCGTTCTTCCTCCGCTACCTGTGGGTCGTGGTCGGCCTTGAAGTGCTCGCGGCTGTCGCGATCGGGCTGTTCGCCGTGCTGGCCGGGGCGCCGGTGTGGCTGCCGATCCTGTTCATCGTGGGAGGAGCGGTGCTCACGCCGCTGGCGCTCGCCGTCGGCGGGCTGCTGCAGCGGCACGAGCGGGCGCATCCACGGGCCGACGACGAGTGGATGCCCGTCGGCCGCCGGGAGATCCAGCGGAAGGTGCTGATCGTGGCCGGGATCTTCGTCGCGGCGTACGCGGTGGGGGTCGTCGCATTCGGCGCGCTCCTGTCACCCGACATCGGCGGGGCGCTGGTCATCGCCCTCCAGTTCGCCGCGCTCGCCGCTGCTGTGGCCTGCATCGCGTTCACTGTGCCGCTCAACCGGCGGCTGCGGAGCACGGTGGGCGGGGATCTCGGGACGGTCAGGAAGGTCGGGAGGGTCGTCCTCAGTAAGAAGGACCTGGACCTGGACCCCGCAGAGCGCGTCGCAGCGGCGAAATACGCGGCGATCGTCCCCACGGTGCTCAGCTTCACCCTGGGCTGGACGACGCTGCTCTACCTCAGCATCGCCGTGCAGCAGGTGCGCTCCATCGTGGACGGCCGGAACGCGGCGTTCTCCGTCGGGCTCGCGGTGCTGCTGGTCGCGATGCTGGTGTTCCTCGTGCCGTACTACGCGGTGCGGATCGGCCGCGCCCAGCGCTACGCGCGCGAGCACGCGGCGGAGCTCACGGCTCAGCCGGACGAGGACCCCGTCAGTCCCCGATGGTCGCCGCGGTGACGTCGACGACGCACCCGGTGCGGCCCGTCCTGTCCGCCCACGCCCGGACGACCGCGTACACCGTGCGGCACACCTCGCCGGCCGGTTCGACGCCGTCCACACCGATTCGCACCCGGATGCGGTCGTCGCTCAGCGCGATGTCCACCCGCTCTGCGACGCCCTCCCGGTCCGCGTCTGCCGGCGTGAGCGCAGCGCCGATCGCGGACACCACCTGGGCGACCGGCGATGCCGCCGGGTAGACGGTGGAGACGCCCGGCACGCCGAGGATGTGGTCGGAGAGGCCGGTCAGCGTGTCCGCCGGTGTCTCGTCGGAGGCGTGCGTCGCGCTCATCCCTGCTCCTTGCCCGCGCGAGGCTCGCGCACATCCGTGACCACCACATCCACTGAGGCGACCGTCAGCTCGGCGTGCTTGACGAGCTCCGCCGCCACGGCGTTGCGCACCGCAGCGGCCGTGCCGTCCAGGGGGAGGCCGAAACGCACCGAGATCTCGAGGTGCACGGCGATCGGGGAGCCGGGGGTCTCGAGGTCGCCGTCGAGTCGGCAGCGGCCCACGATCACGCCGTCGACATCGTCGCCGACGCTGCGCACGAGCGCACGGACCGCCCCCTCGGTCAGGGAGAGGTCCGCGGCGGGGTCGTCGTGCACGATCGGGACGCGTCTGCCTGCCTGCACATCCAGGCGGATGCCCGTGAGGATGCGGGAGACCCAGGTGTCGTCTGCCGGGGTGGCCGCGGCCTCGGCTTCGAGGAGCTGCGTGGTGGCGCGGCCGAGACGGTCCAGTGCGGCGAGAGCCGCCTGGCATTCCGGGGAGTCGTCGATGGCCGGGTTGGCCGGGCGGCGGCCGTTCGCGAGGTAGTCGCTCAGCTCGTCGAGCGTGTGGCCGTCGATGAGTTCGTCCTCGGGCAGGAGCGGGTCTGTCATCGCCAGTCCTCCATCGCCTCGAGCAGATTCTTGCGAGCTCTCGCCAGCTGGCCGCGCACCGTGGATGCGGGGATGCCGAGCTCGGTCGCTATGTCGTCGTAACTGTACTGTCCCACTTCGCGCAGCACCCAGCACCTCCGCTGCAGTTCCGGCAGACCGTCGAGCGCCCTGCCGAGTGCGGCAGAGGCCGTCCTGACCTCGGCGAGATGGCCGGGATCGTCCTTCTGCTGCGTCGGCACGTCCAGCTCGGTGACGTCGTCGTGCTCGTGCCGCGCCCGGATGCGGTCGATGCACCGTCTGCTCAGGATGCGGATCAGCCAGCTCTTCACCGCCGCGCCGTTCTCCAGCTCGCCGAGACGTCGCCACGCGGTCACGAAGGTCTCCTGCACGACGTCGTCGGACTCGTAGGTCGAGCCGAGCATCCGGGCGGCGTATGCGCGCATCAGCGGTCCGTGGCGGCGCACGAGCACTTCGAACGCGACGGTGTCTCCGTCCGCTGCGCGACCGACGAGGGTGTCGTCCGCCGCGTCCAGCAGGTCGGCCAGGGTGGACTTCCGCACGGCACCCCCTCCCGATCCGCATCCTTGAGCGCTGACCAACATCATGTTAGACAGTCGAATAGCAAGCCAAGCGAGCTTCTTCTGAAGATTTTCGAAATAGGACGTGACGAATCCCGGACTCGGCTCGTCTGAGAAGCACAGGTCACAACGGTGACCGAGGCGGGAGGCCCCCGCCACGAGACGGAAGGAAAGCGCATGGCAACCACACCCACTGCCCCCGCAACCACAGGAATCGCGACCGCGACCGCCGCATCCGGCACGCAGGGCAAGACCGTCATCAGCGACGCGGTCGTCGCGAAGGTGGCTGGCATCGCCGCCCGCGAGGTTCCCGGCGTCTACGCGCTCGGCGGCGGGGCGGCCCGCGCACTCGGAGCCATCCGGGATGCGATGAACGCCTCCGACCTCGGCCAGGGCATCAGCGTCGAGGTCGGCGAGACCCAGGTCGCCGCCGACGTCACCATCGTGGCCGAGTACCCCGTGCCGCTGCAGAAGGTCGCAGCGGATGTGCGCGCCTCCATCTCGCAGGCGATCGAGCACATCATCGGCCTCGAGGTCACCGAGGTCAACGTCACGGTCAACGACGTGCACGTCCCGTCCGACGACGCGGACGAGCAGGAGGCGCGAGTCCAGTGACCACCGCCAGATTCGGCCTGCTCGTCGGCGCCGTGCTCGCCGTCGTCTGGGCGTCCCTCGGATTCTGGGCGTTCGTGGGCGTCGCCGTCGCGATGCTGGTCGGATGGCTCGTCGGGCGCCTGGTGAGCGGAGACATCGACGGAGCCCGGCTGATCGACGTGCTCCGCGGCCGCCGCTCGTCATCGTGACCGGCGGACGCGACCGCTTCGCCCCGCGGGCGCTGGAGCACCTGGTGCAGGCGATCGCGGCAGACGCGCTCGGTGTTGCTCCCCGCGACCCGGCTGTGCGCATCAGCGACGCGGCGGGAGCGCTCGCCGTGACCGTGCGGTCGCCCGTGACGATGCCGCCCCTCGGCGGCGGCGACGGCGGCGCCGACGGCCAGGATCTGATCCAGCGCCTGGCGGCAGCCGCCGCAGACACCAGGGCGAGATTCGCCGAACTGACCGGCCTGGATGTGGCCCGCGTCGACATGCGGGCCACGAAGGCCATCATCACGGAGAGGAGGGTGCGATGAACGGGGTGGAGACACGCGTCGTCCGCCGCGAGACGCACTCGCCGCGGTCGACGTCCGCCATCGTCGTGGCGTCGGTCCTCGGACTCCTGATCGTGCTGCTCGCGACCGAGGGCATCCTGCACCTGCTCGGGATGCGGCCCCTGCTGGCCGACCCGCGCGGCACGCTCCTCGCCGTCCTCACCTTCCCGGACGCCCCGGCCGCGCTGCGCATCGGCGTCGCGGTCGTCGCCGCGGTGATCGGACTCGTCCTGCTCGGGCTGGCCGTGTTCCCCGGACGGCGGGCGCGCCGACCGCTGACGGCGAACCGTGCTGCGGTCGTCGCCGACGACGGGATGCTGGCGTCCGCCCTCGCCCGGGCCGCGGCCAGGACCGCGCGGGTCGATCCGGACGCCGTGCGCGTCTCCCTCGGCCGGCGCAGCGCTGCGGTGCAGATCGTCCCCGTCTCCGGGGATCGCGTCGACCAGGCGGCGGTACGGCGCGCGGTCGAGGAGGAGTTCGCGGCCGCCGGCGCCGAGAAGGCCGTGCGCGTGTCCGTCACCGTCGCACAGACGGGGAGGGTCGGATCGTGAACAGCACCAACCGGGCTCTCAACCGCGGGCTCCTCGTGGTTCTCGGGCTCGCATCCATCGCCATCGCCTGGACGCTCGTGGCCCCGTCGGCCGCGCGGGCCTGGCTGGACGCCGGACGTTCCGCGAGGACGTGGACGGACAGCGTGTTCGGCACGCCGCTCTGGGCGGGCACGACGGTCAGCGTGGCCGCGGTCGTCGCGATCGCGGGTGCCGTCGTGCTCCTGGTGCTGCTGATCGTCTTCATCGTGTGGCAGGGACATGGGGCGGCGTCCACGGTGCTGAGCGCGCGGACAGGGGACGGCGACCTCGATGTCGACGTGTCCGTCGCGGCCGCTCTCATCGAGCAGAGCCTCTCGACCGTTCCCGGCGTGGCGAGAGTGGCCGTCAGTGCATACCGCGTTCGGAAGGTCGTGGCGCTCAAGATCGCCGTCGACTGCCGACGAGGAGCCGCGCCGCGCACCATCGTCGACGCCATCGACGACACCGTCCGCCTGCTGGGCCAGGCACTCGGATCGCAGCCGGCGGTCTACGCCCAGCTGACGGGCGGATTCCGGTCCCGCCTCCGCTCAGCGGTGCGGGTCGACACCACGACGAGGGCCGTCCGGCCGTCGTGACACCAGAAGAAGAAAGAAGGAGAAGCAGATGAGTGCAGAAGACAAGATCAAGAACGCCGCGCAGGACCTCAAGGGCAAGGCCGAGGAGGTCATCGGCAAGCTCACCAACGACGACAGCAAGGTCGCGGAGGGCAAGGCCGATCAGACGGCGGCGAAGGCCAAGGGGACGGTCGAGGACGTGAAGGACGCGTTCAAGAAGTAGTCGTCCTCGGAGGAACGGCGCGACCGGCACGGCTGGTCGCGCCGTTCCGTGTCTCCGGGTCGTGCAGCCCGGTCACCTGCTCAGGACGGAGTCCCGGTGCACGACCTCCATCGGGATGAGGGCCTCGCGCACCGGGTCGTCGTTCAGCAGCATCTCCACAGCCCTGGCGCCCATCGCCTCGTGGGGGAGCGCGACGGTGGTAAGCCCCGGGCGCAGGTAGGCGGCCAGTTCGTCGTTGTCGAAGGAGACGATCGAGAGATCGTCCGGGATGCTGAGCCCGGCTTCGAGCGCCGCCTGGTACGCACCGAACGCGAGGCGGTCGTTCATGCTCAGGATGGCCGTGGGGCGCACCTTCCTGGCGAGCAGCTTCTTCGTCGCCTCGTAGCCTTCGTCCGGTTCCCAGAGCCACGACGACGACTCGGAGGCGAACGTCAGACCGTTCTCGGCCATCGCATCCCTGATGCCCGCGACGCGCTGCGCCACCGTCGCCGAGCGGAACAGCCCGCGCTCCTTCTCGTCGCTCTGGCCGAGGAGGGCGATGCCGTCGCGGAAGCCGGCGTCGGTCAGGACGGCGACGGCGGATCGGCCGCCGCCGTACTCGTCCGGCAGCACGGCGTGCGGGAACCGGGCGTTGGTCGCGTTGAGCATGACCACGGGCGTCTCGATCGCCATCTCCGGCAGGAACAGTTCGCGGGCGCGCATGGTGGCGAAGACGATCCCGTCGACCTGGCGGTCGAGGACGGCGCCGATGGCCTCGGTCTCGCGCTTCGGCTCTCCGCCGGTCTCGAGCACCATCATGACGTGACCGGCCTTCTCGGCCGCGGTCAGCGCCCCCTTGATCAGGCCGGACGCGAAGCGGGTGGTGGCGACCACGTCGGAGATGAAGGCGATGGTGTGGGTCTTGTCGGTCTTCAGCCCGCGTGCTGCGACGTTCGGGCGGTAGCCGAGCTCGCTCGCGGCGGCGTGGACGCGGTCGTGCGCATCCTGAGACAGCCGCGTGTCCGGGCGGCCGTTCAGGATCATGGACGCGGCAGACACCGACAATCCGGCCTTCCTGGCCACGTCTGCCAAAGTCACGCGCTTACTCAACATCGAGCGGTCCTCCTCCTTGCGGGATGTTAGCCGCTCACGTGGCCAATCGAGAGACGTAGTTGACAATCTGTGCGACGTCACTCAGTATAGGGCCTGCTGAAAGCATTTAGCAGAGGGTTTCGGGCAACGAATCCCGCCCTTCGACAAAGGAGTCCTGTATGTCCCCCACCTCGCGCAGGCGACGGCTCCGCGGCGCAGCAGCCGCCGGCCTCATCGCCTCGATCACCGCCGTCGTCTTCACCGGATGCGCTCCGGGGTCGAGCACCCCCGGCGCCACGACGGCCACCGACGTCAGCACCACGCTCACCAAAGACAAGGTGCAGCTGACCATCGCCGACGAGACCGGCTTCCCGCTCACCGACGACCTGGCCAAAGAGTTCACCAAGCAGCACCCCAACATCACCTTCAAGATCACGAGGGACACGTTCCAGAACCTCACGGCCAACGCGCCCAAGCTGCTCGCCAGCTCGACGCCGCCCGACCTCATCCGGTTGCCGACGCTCGGCGACACGGTCAAGGACGGTCTGGTCGCCAACCTCGACCCGTACTTCAAGGCATACGGCTGGGACAAGTGGTCGGCCGCGCAGCTCGCACCGCTGCGCATGACGGACGAGGGCGTCCGCGGAAGCGGCTCGCTCTACCAGCTCGGCCTCGGCTACAGCGTGACCGGCATTTACATGAACACGAAGCTGGCCGCTCAGGCGGGCATCACCTCCACGCCGGAGACGCTGGACGAGCTGCAGGCCGACTTCGCGAAGGCCAAGGCGGCCGGGATCGCCCCGCTCGTCGAGGGCGACAAGGACGGCGTGGTCAACTTCACCGTCCAGGCCGCGATGAACCAGTACGCGGACAAGACCGAGTTCCTCGACTGGATGTTCAACAAGCCGGGCGCGACGTACAACCAGCCGGGAATCGTGAAGGGCGCTGACCTCATCCGGAAGTGGGCGGATGCCGGCTACTTCCCGTCCGACATCAACGCTGTCGACTACTTCACCTTCGTCAGCAACTTCCAGGACGGCAAGGGCGTCTTCACCTTCAACGGCAACTGGGAGGCGGCCAACTACGCCAAGAAGCTGGGCAAGGACGTGTCGTTCTTCCTCGTTCCCCCGGCCAAGAAGGGCGGAGACCACGTGGCGATGGGCGCGGCGAACTCGTTCTCCGCGGCAGCCAAGTCGAAGAACCTCAACGAGGTCGCGTACTTCCTCAACTGGATCCACACCAACGACAAGGCGCGTCAGATCGTCGTCGACGTGACCGGTGCGGCCCCCGGCGGCGACCCGTCGCAGGCGCAGCCGAAGGTCGAGAAGGGCTCCCTCACCGAGAAGGTCCTGGAGTCGGCAGCGCAGATCGCCAAGGAGGACGGCCAGGTCGACTTCATGGCCAACACCACCGCCGGCATCTACGCCGGGGCGATCATCCCCGAATCCCAGCTCCTGGTGACCAGCAAGATCACCGGCCAGGAGTTCGTGGACAAGGTGCAGGCGTTCTACCAGCAGGAAGTGAAGAAGTAACGATGAGCACAGTGCGGCCCCGGATCAGCGACGACACCGTCGGCAGTGCCCCTGCTGTGCGGCGGGCGGATGGCGCAACCGCATCCGGGGCCGCACCTCGGCCTGCCCGTACCCGCGCTCGGGCGCGCGGGTACGGCAGCAGGATCGGCTGGGTGCTGGTGGCGCCCGCCGTCCTCTTCTATGCGGCCTTCGTGCTGTGGCCGCTCATCCAGGGTGTGCAGTTCTCGTTCTACGACTGGAACGGGATCGGCGCATCCACCTGGGTGGGACTGCAGAACTACCTGACCGTGTTCACCGACCCCGACCTGCTCGGGGCGATCAGGAACGCGTTCATCCTGATCGCGTTCTTCACGGTGATCCCGGTGATCGCCGGGCTGGTGCTGGCCACCCTCATCCGGTCGATCAAGGCCGGGTTCTTCTCCAGCTTCTCGCAGACCGTGCTCTTCCTCCCGCAGATCATCCCGCTGGCCGCGGCCGGTATCGCCTGGTCGTGGATGTACGCCCAAACCGGCGCGGTCAACCAGATCCTCGGCTGGGTCGGGCTGGGCGGGCTCGCCCGTCCGTGGCTCGGCGACTACCAGACCGCGCTGCCGGCCGTCGGCCTGATCGGCTCGTGGACGCTGACCGGGCTCTGCACCGTGCTGCTGCTCACCGGGATCGGCAAGATCGACGCATCTCTCTACGAGGCCGTGCGCCTCGACGGCGCCGGGTGGTGGCGGGAGTTCTTCACCATCACGATCCCCGGCCTCCGCCAGGAGCTCGCGGTGCTCATCACCATCACGATCATCGCGGCCCTCAGCAGCTTCGACATCATCTATACGACCACGCTCGGCGGGCCGGGCCGGGCGACCCTGGTGCCGGGCATCTCGATCTACCGGATCGGGTTCACCCAGAGCGAGGTCGGGCTGGCATCCGCGTTCGGCATCGTGCTGATGGTCCTCGTCCTCATCGTCGTCCTCCCGATTCAGCGTCTCTCGAAAGTGCGTGACTCATGATCGTCCATCCCGTCGAGAAGTGGACGGGGCGCGTGCTGCTCTCCGTCGTCCTCGTGCTCACCGTCATCCCGCTGGTGAGCATGCTCTCCGCCGCCCTGCAGCCCGCCGACCTCAACCCGACCGGCCTCACCTGGCCGAGCGACCCGCAGTGGGTGAACTTCGGCGAAGCCTTCGTCACCGGGCACGTCTGGGAGCTGCTCGGCTCCAGCGGCCTGATCGTGCTCGGGGTGGTCCCGGTCAGCCTGGTCATCTCGAGCCTGGCGGGATACGCGCTCGGCAGCCTGAAGATCCGGGGCGGTCGCGCCCTGCTGATCCTCTTCATCCTGGGGCTGACCATCCCGTTCGAGGCGCTGATCATCCCGCTGTACTACGAGATGCAGTCGCTGAACGTCCTGAACACGCAGTGGGCGATCATCCTGCCGCTGATCGGGCTGTTCATGCCGTTCAGCGTGTTCTGGATGCGCGCGCACTTCGTCGGCGTGCCCGCCGAGCTCTCCGAGGCCGCGCGGGTGGACGGCGCGACGATGTGGCAGGAGCTGCGGCACATCCACCTGCCGCTCGCCCGGCCCGCGCTGTCCGCGCTGGCGATCCTGCTGTTCCTCTGGACCTGGAACCAGTTCCTGCTGCCCGTGGTGTTGATCGCCGACCCGTTGCAGCGCACCGTCGCCGGGGCGCTGACCTTCTTCCAGGGGCAGTACAGCCTGAGCATCCCGCTGCTGAACGCGGGCGCCCTCATCATCATCCTTCCCACCATCCTGGTCTTCGTGATCTTCCAGCGTCAGTTCATCAAGGCGCTGATCCAGGGTGCGGTCAAGGGCTGACGGGCATGGTGTTCAGCAAACGGGATCACTGGGTCTGGGACTTCTGGCTCGCCGACGACGGCGAAACGCACCACCTCTTCTACCTGCACGCGCCGACCTCGCTCGGTGACCCTGACCTGCGCCACAGGAACGCGTCGATCGGGCACGCGACGTCGACCGACCTGACCGACTGGGAGGACCACGGGCCGGTGCTCACGGCCGGGCCTCCCGGCGACCTGGACAGCTCGGCCACCTGGACGGGGAGCGTCGTGCGCGGCGACGACGGACGCTGGCGGATGTTCTACACCGGCTCCGTCTTCCTCTCCCCGCACGAGATCGCGAACGTCGAGTCGATCGGCGTCGCCACCTCCGACGACCTCTTCACCTGGACGAAGGAACCGCGGCTCAACCTGCAGGCCGACCCGCGCTGGTACGAACTCCTCACCGACCGGACGTGGCACGAGGAAGCGTGGCGCGACCCGTGGGTGTTCCGCGATCCGGCCGGTGAGGGATGGCACATGCTGATCACGGCCCGCGCCCGCGACGGCGGTGACGTGCGCGACCGGGGAGTGATCGGGCATGCCAGGTCGGCCGACCTGCACGAGTGGGTCGTCCAGCCGCCGGTGAGCGCGCCGGGAAGCGGCTTCGCCCACGTCGAGGTTCCGCAGTTCGTGCGGGTCGACGGCCGTGACATCCTGCTCTTCTCCTGCGACGCGGCACATCTCGCCGGGCGGCGAAGCGGGGACTCCGGCGGCGTCTGGTTCACGGCAGCCCAGGCTGCCACCGGGCCGTTCGACCTCGCCTCCGCTACGCTCCTGACGCCGGAGTCTCTGTACGCCGGCAGGGTGACCACCGACCGCAGCGGCGCCTCCGTCTTCCTCGCGTTCGAGAACGTGGATGCGGCGGGCGGCTTCGGCGGGAGGGTCAGCGACCCGTACGACATCGGTTGGGACGACGCGCGCCTCACGCTCCGCGCGCGCGAACGAGAAGGAGAACGTGCATGACGGTCGAAATCGCAGGGACGGTCGAGCCAGGGTACGAACGGGTCGCGGACGCCTTCGAGCGCGCATTCGACGGACGCCCGACGATGGGAGCCGGGCTCACCATCCGGGTCGGCGGCAGGAGGGTGGTGCACCTGTGGGGCGGCCTGGCCGACGAGCGGTCGCGCTCGCCGTGGCAGGAGGACACCGCCTCTGTGGTGTTCTCGTGCACCAAAGGGCTGATGTCCATCCTGGTCGCCCGGCTGGTGCAGGATGGCCTGCTCGACTACGAGGCCCCTGTCGCGCGGTACTGGCCCGAGTTCGCGGCAGCGGGCAAGGCGGACGTCACGGTCGCCCAGCTCCTGTCCCACCGCGCCGGACTGTCCGCGTTGCGCGAGCCGCTCACCATCGACCAGCTGGTCGACTGGGATCACGTCACGTCGCTGCTCGCCGCCGAGGAGCCGCTGTGGCAGCCGGGGACGGGATACGCGTACCACGCGGTCACGCACGGCTGGCTGGCCGGTGAGCTGGTGCGCTGCGCCACCGGTCAGAGTGCAGGGCAGTACTTCGCCGCGCTCGCGGGCGACCACACCTCCGGCGCGTGGATCGGCTTGCCGGACGCTGCCGCATCCCGGGTCGCGCACCTCCAGGCGTCCGACTCGCAGGTCGAGGCCGGCGAAGAACTCGGCGAGGCGCCGTCGCCCTGGACGGCGCTCGCGATGACGCTGGGCGGCGCGCTTCCTGCGCAGCTGGTCACGCCCGACGGCGGCTTCAACGACCCGCGCATCCGGGCGGCCGAGATCCCTGGCGCCGGCGGGATCGCCACGGCGGACGCACTCTCGGCGATCTGGTCGGCCACCGTCACGGAGACAGACGGGCGCACCCTGCTCGACGACGCGACACTGGATGCGGCACTCATCCCCATGAGCGAGGGCGAGCCGGTCTTCCCCAGCCCCGCCCCGTGGCCGCGCTGGGCGCGCGGCTTCCAGCTCGACTCCGAGGCTCGTCGCTACCTCGGCGACGCGAGCTTCGGCCACGACGGCGCCGGCGGCCAGGTGGCGTTCGCCGACCGCCGGGCGAAGGCCGGGTTCTCGTTCGTGACGAATTGGATGGAGGCGGGCGACGACAGGGCGACACGGATCGTGGACGCGTTCCGCGCTTCGCTGTAGGTCTGCTGACCGAGATGTGTGCGCACCGAGCGCGTGCGGTGTGATTGCGTGCATTCGCCTGTATGGTCGTGACGCCGGGGTCGCTCCGACACCGCACTCTCGAACGGGGAAGACGATGACGGGCGAACACGACGAGAGCGGCGCGGGCACAGCCGAGAGGACCTCGGCCTGGCAGGCGTTCTGGGCACGCGGCGGATGGTGGAAGGCGGTGCTCGTCGCCGCCGTCTACATGGCCCTGTACCTCGCCGTCGGCCGGCTCATCGGGCTGTTGTGGGGCGACGCGCTCACCGACGGCGGCCCGCTGAGCAGCGCGATCAACGTCTTCCTCGAGCTCATCCTCCCGATCGGGATCGGCGCGGTGATCATCGTGGTGTTCCTCGTGGTGTCCGGGCTGCTGCCGCGGGTGTTCGCATCCAGGGTCGTTCCTGCGAGGGGCTGGATGTGGATCGCCGTAGCCGTCGTCGCCTACCCGATCGTGCTGCGACTCATCGGCATCGACTACGGCTCGTTCGCGCCCGGCGTCGTGCCGTTGACGCTGCTGGCCGGGGTGTTCATCGGTGTGGCGGAAGAGCTGGTGACGCGCGGTGCCGCGGTGACGCTACTGCGCAACGCGGGATACGGCGAGTTGGTGGTCGCGGTGCTGTCGTCCACGATCTTCGCGCTCATGCATACCGCCAACGCCATCGGCACCGGCTTTACGCCGACGGTCCTCATCACCATCCCGTACACCTTCTTGTTCGGTGTCTGCATGTACCTGGTGATGCGCGTCACGGGCAGCATCGTCTGGGCGATCGTCGCCCACGCCCTCACCGACCCGACCCTGTTCCTCTCCACCGGCGGAATCGACACCGCGGCTGCCGGTCCCCAGAACGGGCTGCAGGCGATCGCGGGGACAGGGAACTACGTCGTCATGCTGTTCGGGATCGTCGCCCTGTTCCTCATCCGCGGGCGGGTCGGCGACCGGCTCGGCCGTCGCGCGGAGCGGCTGCCGGACTGAGCGGGGCTCCCGCGTCGTCGCGGCCTACGGCGTCACCGCCACCAGGTCGTCCACCCCCATCAGCACGGGCGCGTTGGCCACGCCGCCGGACAAATACCCGGTGATCGCCAGCCCGCCCGGCGCCTGCAGTCCGGGCGTCGTGTCCGTGATGGATCGCTGCCAGGTGGTCGGCTCCGTCGTGCCGTCCGGCCAGGCCCTGGCCTGGATGAGCGTGGGACTCGTGCCCGTGACGCGCAGCCGCACGGCCAGTTTCGTCCCTGCCGCGTATGTGGCGGGGAGTGCGACAGACGATTGCAGCACCACCTCCGCGCCGCCGTTCGGGTCGACCCGCACCAGTTGCAGCGTCACCTTGCCCACCGACGAGACGATCACTTTGGCCTGGTAGGAGCCCGTCGTCACCACGCGCCGACCGGAGATGGAGATGTAGACGTTGCCGGAGGACGGCAGCTTGTCGGCGGACACGTTGAGGCGCAGGTCGGTGTTGGCGGAGCTCACGCCGGTGAGCCTGGTCGTGCCTCCCGAACCGGCAGGCAGCTGGATCAGGCCGGTGCTCGCCCCGACCGAGTAGAGGGATGCGCTGCCGGCGACCGTCCACGCGCCGCCGGTCGGCGCCGTTCCCCATCCGTTCGAGATGACGCGGTCGAACCCGTCCGTCGCCAGCGAGCCGGTGGGTGGCGGCGGTGCGGTGACCGCGATCGTCTTGGTGGTCGACCCGCTCGCCCCTCCGTTGTCGGTCACGGTGAGTCTCGCGGTGTACGTGCCCGCTGCCGGATAGGTGTGGCTGACCGTGCCGCCCGTCCCGGTCGCGCCGTCGCCGAAGTCCCAGGCGAACGTGCTGATCGTGCCGTCCGGATCCGTCGACGCGCCGCCGTCGAAGTTGCAGGCCAGGTCGGTGCAGGATGACGTGAAGCTCGCCGTCGGCGGCTGGTTGCCCCCGCCCCCGGCGGGCGCGATGGTGAACGAGTCCGCGAAGTTGCTGCCCGCCGCACGTGCGAACGACCCGCTGAGCTGCGTCGACGTGGCCGTCACATCCACCGACCCGTACGTCGGCGTCTGGTTGGCGCCGGATGCCGCACCGAAGTAGTTGGCCTCCGGATCCGCGGCGTTGACGTTGTAGAGGCCGTTCCCTCCCGTGCCCGCCGTCACGAACACCGTGCCGGCGCCCTTCACCATCGAAGCGTCGCTGTCGGCGACGCAACTGGCCGAGAACGTTCCGGGAACGATCGCCGTGCACGCGCCTCCGGTGGCGAGCTGGTTCGTGCGCTGGTAGAGGTGCTCGTGGCCGGTCAGCACGAGGTCGACGCGCTTGCCGACGAGCAGGTTCATCAGGTCGGCGCCCGCCTCGCACCCGTACTGGCCCAGCGAGAGGCAGGGCTTGTGCATCCCGACCACCACCCACGGGATGTTCGCGGCGCGTGCGCCGTCGATGGCCGCCGCCGTCCAGTTGTAGTGCGAGGTGCCCGCGTTGTAGGTCCAGGTGCCGTCCGCGAACGGCAGGCCGGGGGAGATCATCACGAAGCGGACGAGCGGGGCGCCCTGCGGGACGTCCACGTAGTACTGCCGCCCGTATGTGCCGACCGCGCCGGGGAGCTGGTTGGGCAGGCAGGCGCCGAAGTCGTTGATGTTGCCGTTCTGTCCGCTGCTCTCGTGGTTGCCGGAGACGAGCTCGAACGGGAACCCGGCTCCGACCGCCTGGGTCACGCTGTCGCACCACGACTGCTCGTCGCCGACGGCACCGTAGGAGAGGTCGCCGACGGCGAGGTGGAGGTCGGGATGCAGTGCGCCGATCCCGGCGAGCACGGCCTGCGCGTTGGCGGAGGTGCCGTAGTCGCCGGAGGCGGTGAAGTGGACGCTGGTGGCGTTCGGCGCGATCCCGAGCGCTCCGCCGGGGGCGGTGAGCGCGAGCGCGGCGACGGTGAGGCCGACGATCGCGGCGGTGAGGGTTCGACGAGCAGGCATTGGAGCGCTCCTTCGCAGCTCACGTCTGTGCTCTGCTGCCACGGGGCGCATGCCCCCGCAGAGGCAGAGGCCCTGGAGGGGCCTGGCCTCAGGGTAGCCCTGAGCGGGGGTGGGGCGGAAGGGAAAGTGAGAAAATCTCGTGGGCTGATCCCGCATCCACCGGCCGGGTCCCGACGCCTAGACTCGTGCTGTGCCCGACGACATCCCCGTACTGAGCGACGCTCTGTTCGAGACGTTCGGGAGCGGAAGCTGGGCGTTCCTGCCGGCCACGACGCCCGAGGCGCTCGCCGCTGCACTGGATGCGCGGATCACCGACGATCGGTTTCGCCTCGCCGAGAACCCCAGCATCGGCGACGGTCCCGGCCTGCTCGTGCTCACGGCGCCGGTCAACGGCTGGGTGATGCTGCTCGGCGCCAGCGAGACGGTCGGCGCGGCAGCCGCGGTGCTCAGCGAGGGCATCGGCGTGTTCCAGGCGATGATCGACGTGCGCCTGCCCGCGATGAGCTGGTCCCACCTCGAGGGCGGTGCGCCGACGCGGACGGTGTCCGTGGAACTGGGCGACGACGGCGACCTGGTCACCAGGACCGCGGGGGACCCGCTGCCGTTCGAGGGCGACGGCCTGGTCCTGCCGACCTCGCAGCACGGCTACGACCCGTTCTTCTACCCGGTGGCGATCCTCGCGGAGCACGGAGTGACGCTCAACGTGCTGGCCGAGGCGCTTCGGCGGCCGAGCGTGACGCTCACCCTCGGGTGACCAGGTAGCGCAGGAACACGCTCCCGTTCGCGAAACGGCGCTCCTCCTGCAGGTCCAGCCCGATCGTCAGGTCGAGCGGGAAGGCCGGCGTCCCCCCTCCGACGGCCACCGGCACCAGGATCAGCTGCACCTCGTCCACGAGCCCGGCCCTCAGTGCTGCCGCCGCGACGGTCGGGCCGCCGATGCCGACGTCGTCCGGAGCGTCTGCGACCAGGGCGCGCACCGCATCCGGATCGAACTCGCGCTGGATGGTCGTGCGCGGCGTGACCGGTTCGGCGAGCGTCGACGAGTACACGACCTTGTCGGCGTTCCGCCAGATCCCGGCGAAGTCGACGACCTCCGGCTCATCGTCCGGGTCGTCGCCGAACGTCTGCCAGACCTGCATGGTCTCGTACATGCGCCTGCCGTACAGATAGGTGGAGACGTCGCGTTCCAGGTCGTTGACGAACGCGTGCACCTCCGCATCCGGGGCCGCCCAGTCGAAGCCTCCCGACGTGTCGGCGGTGTAGCCGTCGACGGAAGCGATGGCGAAATAGACGAGACGTGGCATCGGTGGAACCTCCCGCACCGACTCTAAGCAGTCGGTGCGGGATGCGCCAGAGCCGTCCCGGTCAGCCCACCTGCGGGAACAGCGCCCCCAGCGCGCGGAGCTCGCCTCCGAAGAACACCGGCACGACGATGTCGAGCACGAATGCGATTCCGAAGGCGAGCGCCACGGCACCGGCCGCGATGACGACGAGCACGGAGAACAGCCGCAGATAGGCGTTCTCCGCAACGGCCGCGAGCACCCCTCGAGCTCGCGGAACCTGCGGAACCGACCCCGTGAACGGGAGTTGGTGGTTCAGCGTCGTCATGGTTTTCCCCCTTGGTGTGGCCGATGTATCCAGTCAACCGGGATGCGCGGCGCGCGGCATCAGCCGTGGGTCGTGTGTGGGTCATCCGCCGGTATGATTCCCGGGGCGGGACGATCGGCCGACAGCGGGCGGCCACGGGGGAGAGTTGTGATGGCGAAGGCGCGTAGGTCGCTGTGGATCGTGGTGGTTGCCGTCGGTACGGCGCTCGCCCTCGGCGTGGGGATCACGGCACTGGTGTTGGTGATCGGGGCTCGTGCTGCAGCCACCCCGCAGGCGGTGGTGTCCGCCTACCTCGCGGACGTGAAGCGCGGCGACGTGGAGGCGGCGACGAAGCTCGAAGGCCGTCAGCACCGGGCAGTGGATGTGCTGCTCACCAACAAGGCGTACAAGAACGCGACGGACAGGGTCACGGGCTACCGCATCCTGGGCGTTCGGTCGCACGGGCGCGACGCGACGGTCACCGCGGAGGTGACGGGCGGCGGTAAGACCACCACGCGCGACTTCGCGCTGCGTCGGGACGCGTGGACACCGGCGTCGATGGTGGGCGTCGATGGGTGGAAGCTCGCGCCGGTCACGCTCGGCACGGTCACGGTGACCATCGGAGCGCCTGGGCGAGTGGATGCGACGCTCGCGGGTGTGCCGCTCGGCTGGAAGGGCGCGACCCTCCGGCTGAACGCCTTCCCTGGCACGTACACGCTCACCGCCGAGGCGAGCACCGACTGGTTCACGCTCGCCGGGGCGAAGGCGACGGTGGCCGGTTTCGGCGCAGACGCGCAGCTGCGGGATGCGGCCGTGCTCACACCGAAGGGGCTCGACGCGGCGAAGGCCGCTGCCCAGGGCTGGCTCGACGGCTGCGCGGCATCGCAGGACGCCCAGCCGGCGGGATGCTCGTTCGGGCTCTCCAGCGGCGCGGAGGCGGGCGAGGTGTGGACGAACGCCGCATGGACCATCCAGAGCCGCCCGGAGCTGACGGTGGGGCCGTGGGACTTCGACTGCCACCTTCCCGATCAGGCCGACGTGAGCGCCGGCGGCTGCTGGCCGGTGAAGACGGCGACCCCCGGCACGGTGACGTTCCACGCCGACTTCTCGTTCCCGGCGACGGGCGACTCCGGCACGATCACGTCGACGGCTCCGATCGAGGCGGACGTGGAGGGCTCCGTCTCGTCGTTCGGAGACGCGGGCGCCGTCTTCCAGTCGGTCACCTGGGGTCCCGGCAGCTCGTCCGAGGGCAGCTGACCCGGGCGTCAGCCGAGGTGCGGGGTGGCGCCGTCCCAGGTGAGGGGACGGACGAGCATCCCGCGGTAGGCGTACGCGTCGTCCCAGCTGTGGAAGACGAGCCAGTCGTGGCCGCCGAACGTGACGACGTTCTGGCCGCCGGGACCGTGGAACGTGCCGAGCTTCGACGCGGAGGTGAGGAAAGGCTTCTCCTGCGATGTGAACGGCTGCGTCAGCGACGTGCCCGTTGCCGTGCCGATCGCGTAGTCGTCTCCTCCGTAGTCGTTCGCGGAGAAGAACAGCACGTAGACGCCGTCACGTTTCACCAGGTCGGGCGCCTCCACCAGCGCGCCCTCCCAGGCGCGGTCCTGCTTCAGGAGCTTCACCGGCGGCCCGGCCAGGGTGAGGCCGTCCGCCGAGAGCGGCGCCGTCTCGATCCAGGTGTCGAGGCTGCAGCAGTTGCCGTCCGTCTTCCAGAGCAGGTGGAGGCTGCCGTCGTCGTCGCGGAAGGTGGCGGCGTCGATGGCGCCGCCCGCCTCCACCGGGCAGACGAGCGGCGTATCCGAGGCGGGGGTGAACGGCCCGCCCGGTGTCGCGGAGGTGGCGGTGCCGATGCACTGGCGACCGGATGCCGCATCCTGGGCCGTCAGGTACATCACGAACGCGCCGGGGGAGACCTCCGCCACCTCGGGAGCCCAGGTGCGGCCGGGCTGCGCCCAGCCGGGGAGGGCGCTGAGGGCGTCCTTCTGCGACACCGTCCAGTCCCTCATATTCGTGGAGGTCGCTGACCGCACCAGGAAGCCGGGGGTGTTCGTCGCGAAGGCGTACGCGGTGCCGTCGTGGACGAGCACATCCGGGTCGGCGAAGTCCTGGTCGATCGCGAAGTCAGGGCCGGCGCTCGCCGACGGTGAGCCGGAGGCGGGGCGCGACGACACGCCTGCTCCGGATGCGCATCCGGAGAGTGCCGCGAGTGCCGCGAGGGCGGCGGCAGCCACGACCGCCGCCGCCGCGACCCCGGCGGACCTCACGACCTCACCCCTTCACGCCCGAGCTGGCGACGCTGTCCACGATGTGGCGCTGCGCGAACGAGAACAGGATCAGCACCGGGATGGACGCGATCACCGCGCCCGCCATCACGATGGCGAAGTGCGTCGAGTACGCGCCCTGCAGCTGGGCGAGGCCGGGCTGCAGCGTGAGGTTCTCCGGGCTGAGCAGCACGTAGACCGGCCAGAGGAAGTCGTTCCAGTTGGCGAGGAAGCTCAGCACGGCGAGCGTCGCCAGCGCCGGGCGCGCCAGCGGCACGACGATCTGCAGGAAGATCCGGATGTCGCCCGCGCCGTCGATGCGCGCGGCCTCCTCGATCTCCACCGGCAGCCCGATGAAGAACTGACGGAGGAAGAACACGCCGAACGCGCTCGCAGCACCCGGGATGGAGATGGCCCAGATGGTGTCGAGCCAGCCCAGGTTCTGCACGATCAGGTAGTTCGGGATGAGGAAGATGACCGGAGGCACCAGCAGCGTGGCGACGATGGCGCCGAACACGATCTTCTTGCCCCAGAACTCGAGGCGGGCCAGCGCGTACGCGGCGGCGGAGGCGGTGACGAGGATGATCGCCGTCTGCAGCGTCGCGGCGAGCAGGCTGTTGAGGAACCAGCGGAAGATCGGCTGCTGGCCGCTCGACAGGGTGACGTACGCGTCGATCGACCACGGCGTCGGGAACACCGAGAACGGGTTCTGGATGGCGTCGCTGTCCGTCTTGAACGAGGTGAGCACGATCCACACCAGCGGCAGCACGATCAGCAGCGTGACCAGGGACAGCACGACGTAGAGCACGACCTGCCCGGCGGTGCGGCGAGGCGACGTTCGCCGCTGTGCCCGGGCGAGCTGACGCTCGCCGCCCTCGGCATCCGGCGTCGGCTTCTGCTTCGAAGAGGTGACGGCGGTCATCGGGGTGCCCTTTCCGTGCGCTCCCGCTGCAGGCGGAAGTTGACGATGCTGATGATCGCGAGGAACACGAACAGCACATAGCTCATGGCCGACGCTGCGGCCATGTTGTTCTGCGAGAGACCTTGATCGGAGATGTACATGATCGCGGTGCGGGTCTGGTTGCCCGGGCCGCCCTTGGTGATGATGTACGACTGACCGAACATGTTCGCCGAGGCGAGGATGGTCACGGTGACGACGAACGTCATCACCTGGCGGAGGCCCGGCAGCGTGACACTGAAGAACTTCCGGATGGGGCCAGCTCCGTCGAGCGCGGCCGCCTCGTACAGGTCGTTGTTGATGCCCTTGAGCCCGGCCAGGATGATCACCGTGTTGAAGCCGAGGGTCCACCAGACCGTGACGCCGACCAGGGAGACCCAGACCCAGGGGACGTTGACGGTCCACGGGATGTCCGAGGGGAGGCCGAGCATCCCGAGCACGTGGTTGACGATGCCGGACTGGGTGTCGAGCAGGTACTTCCAGATGACGCCGATGACCGCGACGCCGAGCACGTACGGCGCGAAGAACACGGCGCGGAAGACGGTGCCGCCGCGGATCCTGCGGTTGAGCAGCTGGGCGATCAGCAGCGGGATGACCAGCAGGAACGGCACGCTGGCGACCGTGAAGATGCCGGTGGCGCCCATCGACTGCCAGAAGTCGCCGGAGGTCGCGGAGTCCGGGGTGAAGAGGTCGATGTAGTTCTTGAGCCCGATGAACTGCTGGGTGTCGCGGAACGGGCTCCAGTTGGTGAGGCTGATCCAGAGGCCGAAGACCGCGGGGCCGGCCACGAAGACGAGGAAGAGGACGAGGAACGGCGCCAGGAACAGGTAGGCCGTCTTCGTACGGCGCGGCGCAGCCAGGTTCGAGCTGCGCCGGGCGCGCCGAGGCGGCACCACGGCGTTACGCCGTGATGCCGCCTCTACTGCGAGCTCATTCGCCATACGTCTGCTTGTTCTGCTTCAGCAGCGTGTTCGCCTTCTCGACCGCGTCGTCGAGAGCCTGCTTCGGCGACTTCTTGCCGGTGATGGCCTCGTTGACGGCCGTGGTCACAGTGGCCGTGACGTTGGTGATGCCGGGGGCGGAGGTCTCGTAGTGCGCGTACGGGAGCTCGTCCAGGAACGGCTTGAGGTTCGGGTACTTCTGCACCAGAGCCGGATCGTTGCGGACGCTGTTGCTCGCGGGCAGCTCACCGGTGTCCGGCCAGCTGGCCGAGTTGTCGTTCATCCACTTCACGAACGTGGCCGCGGCCGACGTCTTGTTCTTGTCCTGACCCTTGTTGGCCATGAACATCCAGTGCGTGGACGAGGACCAGACGGCCTTCTCCGTGCCGATCTGAGGCACCGCGACGGCCGACCAGTCGAGCTTGTCGAACGCGGTGTTGGTGGTCTGCCAGACGCCGTTCCAGTTGAAGGCCGTCTTTCCGGCGATCAGGGCGTTGATGTTGCCGTCCTGCGCGACGTTCGCCGGGCTGTATCCCTGCTTGATGAGGTCGGTCATGTGGGTGAGCGCCTGCACGCCCGCGTCGGAGTTGAAGGTGGCCTTCGTGACGTCGTCGTTGAAGAGGTCGCCGCCGAACTGCCAGAGCAGCGACTGGAACTCGAACGTGCCGGTGAAGACGTAGCCGTCGACCCACTCGCCCTGGATGCCCGCCGTCTTGAGCTTGGCCAGCGCATCCATGTACGAGGTCTTGTCAGCGGGGATGGTCGTGGGGTCGATGCCCGCCTGCTTGAGCACGTCCTTGTTCACGTAGAGACCGAGCGGGGTGACGCTCCACGGGATGCCGTACTGGGCTCCCTTGTACTCGCCGGCCTTCATCAGGCCCTCGGGGAAGTCGCCGGCGCTGTACCCGAGCGACTTCACGATCGAGTCGCTCTTGAGCAGCAGGCCCTGGGCGGCGTACGTGGCGACGTCGTCGCCGTGCGCGACCGCCACATCCGGGCCCTTGCCCGCCTTGACGGCGAGCGGCATCTTCTTGGCGAGATCGGCCCACTCCATCGGGACGTTCTTGACGACGATGTTCTTGTGCTCGGAGTTGAACTTGTCGACGAGCTTCGGGACCAGGACGGGTGCTGCCCCGCCGGTCCAGCCGTTCCAGAACGTGACGGTGACCTTGGGGCCCGAGTAGTCCCCGGACGCCACCTCTCCGCCCGAGCCGCCGGAGCTGCCGCAGGCGGTCAGTGCGAGGCCGAAGCCCACGGCCACCGCGGCGGCCAGGACCCGCACGGCAGATCGCTTCTTCATGTGATTTCTCTCCCTTGAGTGACAGGCACGAGTGCGCGGCCGGGCCGCGCCCTTCGAAATTACAGCGCTAGAAATTTGCTGTCAAGCGGTGAGCGATGGTGGACTGGCGGGAGCAGCGACGCAAAGTAGAGTTCTCACGACGGAAGGAGACGCTGTGGCCGGTGTGCGCTTGCAGGATGTCGCGGAGTTGGCCGGGGTGTCGATGAAGACCGTCTCCAACGTGGTCCACGACTACCCGCACGTCAGCGACCGGATGCGCGAACGCGTGCAGAAGGCGATCGACGAGCTCGGCTACCGGCCCAACCTGCTCGGCCGCAGGCTGGCCACCGGGCGCACGGGCCTGATCGCGCTGGCGTTCGCGGATGTCACCCTGCCGTACTTCGCCGAGCTGGCCCGCCGCGTGTCCGACGTGGCGGAGGAGCAGGGATACCGCGTGCTGCTCGAACAGACCGACTCGACCATCGAGGGGGAGCGCGCCGCCGTCTCCGGGATCGAGGCCGGCATGGTCGACGGGATCATCTTCCAGCCCAGCGTGATGAGCTCGGCCGAGCTGGCGCAGACCAGGAGCTCCCTCCCGATGGTGATCCTGGGCGAGGGGGCTGCCCCGCTCAGCATCGACCGGGTGATGATCGACAACGTCGCCGCCGCCCGCGAGGCAACGACGCACCTGCTCGCGCTCGGCCGCCGCCGCATCGCGTTCGCCGGTCACGAGCCGCAGCGCATCTCGCGCACCTCCGAGCTCCGCATCGCCGGGTACCAGGCCGCGCTCGAGGCCGCCGGGGTGACGCCGGACCCCGGGCTGCTCATCCCGAGCAACGCGATCTCGCCGGTGGACGGCGCAGCGGCGATCGGCGCCGCACTGGATGCGGGTCTGCGGTTCGACGCGATCATGTGCCGCGACGACCTCGCCGCCATCGGCGCACTGCGCGCCCTGCAGGAGCGCGGCCTGCGGGTTCCGGACGACGTCGCCATCTCCGGATGGGACAACACGCTGATGACCTCGGTCACCTTCCCGAGCATCACCACCATCGCACCCGACCTCACGGCGCTCGCGACGCGGGCCATCACGATGCTCTGCGAGCGGATCGACGGGCTGACCTCGATGGGCAGGCACGAGCTGGTCGGGTATCGGCTGGTCACCAGGGAGAGCGCACCGACGCTCTGAGTCCCCCGCTCCGCCCGCTCGGCTCGCCGTGTTCGCCTCACCGTTTTACAGCGCTGCATTTCTGGTGCACCATAGTGACCATGACTTTTCCAGCCGCAGGCACGCTCGATGGAACATACCCGCGCCCCCAGCTCGTGCGGGAGCACTGGTGCGACCTGGGCGGCACGTGGGCGTTCGCGTACGACGACGCAGACGCCGGCGAGGCGCAGGGCTGGTACTCGGACGCTGAGGCGACGCGCTTCGACCGCTCGATCGTGGTGCCGTTCCCCCCGGAGTCGCCCGCATCCGGCATCGGCGACACCGGCTTCCATCCGGTGGTCTGGTACCGGCGCACCATCGGCGCCTCCGAGCTCGAGACGATCGGCGCGAGCGACGACGCACCGCGCGTGATCCTCAACTTCGGAGCGGTGGACTACCGTGCCCGCGTCTGGGTCGGCGGCCGGTTCGCTGGCGAGCACGAGGGCGGGGGGTCGCCGTTCTCGTTCGACGTGACCGACCTGCTCGCGGCGGGTGGCGCATCCGGTGGAGCGGACGTGTCGATCGTCGTGCGCGCGGAGGACGACCCCGCCGACCTCTCCCAGCCGAGGGGCAAGCAGGACTGGCACCGCGAGCCGCACTCGATCTGGTATCACCGCACCACAGGCATCTGGCAGCCGGTCTGGCTCGAAGCGGTGCCGGCGGTGGCGATCGAGCGCATCCACTGGACCCCCGACCTGATCTCGGGAACGGTGGCGGCGCGCATCCGGCTGAACCGTCCGGCCCGCGACGGGGAGACGCTGGCCATCTCTCTGAGCCACGAGGGACGAGCGCTCGGCTCGGTGACGGTGCCGGCGGTCGGCCGCAACATCGAGACGACGGTGCCGCTGCCGCAGCAGCGCAACGGGCAGGCGTACGAGGAGCTGCTCTGGTCGCCGGAGCACCCGCGACTGGTGGATGCGGTGGTCACGGTCGGCGCGGACACCGTGCGGTCCTACCTCGGTCTGCGTTCGGCGGCGGTCGCCGGCGGGCGGTTCCTGCTGAACGACCGGCCGTACTACGTGCGCTCCGTGCTCAACCAGGGCTACTGGCCGGAATCGCACCTCGCCGCACCGTCGGTCGACGGCCTGCGCGCGGAGGCGCAGCTCATCAAAGACCTCGGCTTCAACGCGGCGCGGCTGCACCAGAAGTACGAGGACCCGCGCTTCCTGTTCTTCGCGGACACGCTCGGCCTGCTGATCTGGGGCGAGTCTCCCGCGGCATACGAGTTCACGCCGACCGCGATCACCCGCACCACCAAGGAGTGGGCGGACATCGTCGACCGCGACTATTCGCATCCCTCCATCGTCACCTGGGTGCCGACCAACGAGAGCTGGGGGGTGCAGCACCTCGCCCACGACGGCCGGATGCGCGACTACGCCGCGGCGCTCGTCTCGCTGACCAAGGCGCTCGACCCCACCCGTCCCGTCATCTCGAACGACGGCTGGGAGCACGTCGACTCCGACATCCTCTCCGTGCACGACTACGAGGCGTCCGGAGAGGTCGTCGCCGCGCGCTATGGAACGCCGGAGGCGGTCGACCGGCTGTTCGACGGACTCGGACCGGCCGGGCGCCGGATGCTCGTGCGCGGTGAACGCGACCGGCAGGCGCCGGTGATGCTGACCGAGTTCGGCGGCGTATCGTTCGTGGACCGCGCGCACGAGGTGGACGGCGCGTGGGGATACTCGGCCGCCTCCAGCCCGGAGGACTTCGCCGAGCGCGTCGGCGCCCTGCTGGAGGCGACGCTGGCCAGCTCGGTGCTCGCAGGGTTCTGCTACACCCAGCTTGCCGACACCGGCCAGGAGACCAACGGCCTGGTGACCGACGACCGCCGCCCGAAGGTCGCGATCGAGCGCATCCGGGAGATGGTGCAGGGGCGGCACGCCTGACGCGTGCCTTCCGCTCGGCCGGGTCAGTCCTGGGCGGAGCCCCGGGAGGCGCTCGCGTCGAGCCGGTGCGCGAGGGTCTCGCGGCGGCGGGTGAGGGCGGCGATGGTCCTGTCGAGGTCGGCGATGCTGTCCCGGTATGCGTCGACGGATGCCGGGCACTCGTCGCTGTACGCGTGTCCGGTGCCGAGGCAGTCGATGAACGGCGACGCTTTGCTGGGGGAGATGCCGGAGTCGGCGAGTTCGCGGATCTCGGCGACCGCACGCAGCTGGTCGTCGGTGTAGTCGCGGTAGCCGTTGGGCAGACGGTCGGGGAGCACGAGACCCAGGCTCTCGTAGTAGCGCACGGCTTTCACCGTGACCCCGGCGCGTTCGGCGAGTTCGCTGATCTGCATGGTGTTCCTCCGCGTTCCTCCGCCCACAGCGTAAACCCTGACCCGCGGGTCAAGGTCAATCGGGCGTACACTAGTTAGTGCACTAACGAATTGAGGAGATCATGTCCGGAAGCTTCATGCGCTGGTACACGCGGATGAACGAGAAGTTGATCAGCGTCGCCGGCCCAGCGCAGCTCGGCGCAGGTCACCCGGAAGGCCCAGATCACCGCTCCGCCGCGTCGCCCTGCCCCATCTGCGGCCGCCCGATGACCGAGCACACCGTGCTCCGGCCAGAAGGCCAGCGCGACGCCACGCGGCTCGTCTGCCCGTAACGCTTACGCCGTGCGCAGCGCCGCCGCGATGATCGCGTGCAGCCCCTCGCGCAGGTGCTCCAGCTCGCTGACCGGCAGCCCCAGCTTCGCCACGATCTGGCCCGGGATCTTCTCCGCCTCCGACCGCAGCGCCCTGCCGGTCTCGGTGAGCGTCACCTCGAGCGTGCGCTCGTCGGTCGTGCTGCGCTTGCGCTCCACGTAGCCGGTGGCTTCGAGCCGCTTCAGCAGCGGCGACAGCGTCGCGGGTTCCAGCTGGATGGCCTCGCTCAGCTCTTTCACCGACCGCGGGTCCCGCTCCCACAGTGCGAGCATCACCAGGTATTGCGGATGCGTCAGCGACAGTGGTTCGAGCACGGGGCGGTACAGCGCGATCACGCTGCGAGCGGCGACGGCCAGGCCGAAGCAGACCTGGTTCTCCAGGGCGAGCAGGTCATCGGACACGATTCGAGTCTACGTCCGGCGGCGGCGCGTCAGTCCCACGGCCACGACGGCCGCGCCGGCGAGCAGCAACCCGCCACCGGCCAGGAGCAGGGGCGCGGGGTCGACCGTCGATCCCGTCGCCGCGAGGTCGGCCGAGCCAGTGCCGGCGGTCGTGCCAGGGTCGGCGGGCGATGACGAGGTCGGCGGGGTGGGTGGCGTCGTGACGGGCGGCGTGGGCGGCGCGACGACCGCATCCAGTGTGAAGTCCACCGCACCGAAGGTCTCCCCGTCCGCCGTGATTGTGACCTCGGCCGTGAGCGGGCCCGTGCTCGTGTAGCCGTCCGGGAGGTCGAGCGTGATCGTGTAGTCGCCCGGCAGCAGATCCGTCGCGCCGAACGCGCCGCTCGCATCCGTGGTCACCGTGCTGCTCGTCGGCCCGTCGATGGTGATGGTCGCTCCGGGGATCGGTGCGCCGTCGGCGTCCAGCACGGTGCCTCCGATGTCGCCCGTCTTGCTGAGCGCGAAGTCGATGCCTGTCACGTCCGCGGTGCTCACCGTCACCGGCAGGCTCCCCGCTCCGTCGACCACCAGGCCGTCCGGCGGGGTGACCGTCACCGTGTACGCCCCGGCCGGGATGCGCGGGAAGCGGTAGCTCCCGTCCGCGGCCGTCACCGCGCTGACCGATCCGCCCGGCCCATCCGCCGTCACCGTCACACCGCCCACGCCGGCACCTCCCGCACCGGATGCACTGACCGTGCCGCTCAGGGTCGGGTTCGCCGTGACGACGAAGTCCTGATCGGTGACGGGCGTCTGCGAGCCGACGGGGATCGTGAACGGCGGCGGCGCGGTGGTGAGCGCATACCCCGCAGGGACCGTGAGCACCGCCTGGTGCTGCCCGACCGGGATGGTGTCGAACAGGTAGCTGCCGTCCGGCCCGGTGGTCGCCGTGGCCGCGCCGATGGTCACGGTGGCGCCGGCGATGGGCTGGCCCGCCGCATCCAGGACGGTGCCGCTGACCGCGACGGGGACGATGTCGCGCACGGCGAAGTCGACCACCGCATCCGTCGCCGACAGGTCGGCGGGCGCACGGGATGCGGTCACCGCGATCTTCCCGAGCGGCGGCGCGATCGACACCGTGTATCCGCTGGTGGCGAGGAAGCCGGGGAACGCGTAGTGGCCGCCTCCGCTGGTGGTCGCGGTGCCGACCACGGCGCCCGTCGCGTCCGTGAGCGTCACCGCCATGCCGTCCAGGGGGCCGGTGTTCGCGTCGGTGACCGTCCCGCTGATGTCGCGCGCGATGGAGGCGAACCAGGTCTGGAAGACGGGCAGCCCTGTCACCCGCGTGTACGTGAAGGTGAGGGAGGCGATGGGCGCGTTGGGCTCGAACCACGCCGACGCCCCCGCCGTGTCGAGCGAGCGCGGGTTGACGACGGGGTCGCCGCTGAGGGTCGCGGTCGTCGCGTTCCAGAGCGGGACGTCTGCGGGCGCCTGCGTGGGGGTGCAGACGCCGGGGACGCAGTAGTTGAAGCTGCTGCGGTAGCCGAGCTGTGCGGCGGTGAGGGGGACCCCATCCGGACCCACCGCGCGGATCTGCACCTTGTCGGCGTCGATGTCTCCGAGCACGAACGTCCACCCGGACGTCGGGGTCGGCGTGCGGAACGTGTACGTGGTGGTGGAGGGCGAAGTGGCGTTGTCGGCGCGAGCGCGGAGGTTCAGATACGGCTTGCCCTGGCTCGACCCGTACTTCGCGCCGACCGGGGTGGAGGCGGCCAGCCAGGTGGATGCGCCGGAGATGACGCCCACCGAACCGGCGCGCGAGTCACTGGTCACATCCGCGACGAGGGGAGGGTTGCTCGCGACGGTGACCGAGGTCGTGTAGTCGTTCGCGGTGCCGGTGAGGGGCGCCCAGCCGGCCCAGGAGGTGGTGGTCGCTGCCGATGCCGACGACCCCAGTATCAACGGCGCCGCGAGTGCTGCGAGCAGGACGGGGGCGGCGATGCGGGGTCGGAGGCGCATGCCTGCACCCTAAACCCGCCCTGCGCGAAAGGAAATGGCGACTAGAAGTCGTCGGAGCGCGTGCGCTGCTCCTGGATGCGCTCGCCCGTCGCCGGGTCGACGCCACCGCGCCGGATGGTCGTGGTCTGCCGTCTGCGCAGTATGAAGATGAGGGACAGGATGAACACCACCACACCGGCGCCCATCAGGATGTAGCCGACGAGCTGCACGTCGATCCACGACACCTGCACGTTCAGCGCGAACGCGAGGATGGCGCCGACCACCACCAAGAAGATGCCACTGCCGATGCCCATGAGCGCTTCCCTTCGGTCGACGTGCGGCTCACGTTACTCCGGTCGGCTTCGCGGGGCGACGCCGACTATTCAGCGCGGGAGAACTCCGACGCCCTGGCCACCTGGTCGGCGGTGAGGGTGACGCCCGTGTAGCGCTCGAACTGGCGCGCGGCCTGCAGCGCGATCACCTCGGCGCCGGTGATGACCTTCGCACCGGATGCGCGCCCGGCGACGATCAGCGGAGTCTCCGACGGGAACGCCACCACGTCGAACACCGTGGAGGCCGCGGCGATGTGGTCGTCGCCGAACGCCGTCACGTTCTCGCTCTCTCCGCGCATCCCGAGCGGGGTGACGTTGACGATCACGTCGAAGCCGGGCTCCGGGTCGGTGGCCACCCAGGCGTAGTCGTACTTCTCGGCGAGCGAGGAGCCCGCCTCCTCGTTGCGGGCGACGATGGTCAGGTCGTCGAAGCCGGCGCCGCGGAACGCCGCGACGACCGCCTTCGCCATGCCGCCGGAGCCGCGCAGCAGCACGCGCCGCGCCGGGTCGACCTCGTGCTCGGCGAGCAGTGCGGCGACGGCCTCGTAGTCGGTGTTGGACGCGGTCAGCACACCGTCGTCGTTGACCACGGTGTTCACCGACTCGATCGCGAGGGCGGACGGCTCCATCACGTCGACCAGCGGGATGATGGCCTCTTTGAACGGCATCGACACCGAGCAGCCGCGGATGCCGAGAGCCCGGATGCCGCGCACGGCGCCCTCGAGGTCGGTGGTGGTGAACGCCTTGTAGATGAAGTTCAGGCCGAGCTCGTCGTAGAGATAGTTGTGGAACCGGGTTCCGATGTTGCTCGGCCGTGCTGCGAGCGACATGCAGACCTGCATGTCCTTGTTCAGGATGGGCATGAGGCAATTCTCTCAGGCCCGGCCGAGCCGGGCGGTCAGCCCAGGCGGTACGCCCGGCGTGCGGCCCCGCCGAACACGTCGGCTCGCTCCTGCTCGCTCAGCCCCGCGGTGAGTGCGCGGGCGACAGCGGTGGTCTCCGCATACGTTCCGGCCAAGGTGGAGACCGGCCAGTCGCCGCCGAACAGCACCCGGGATGCGCCGAACGCGTCGAGTGCGTGGTCGGCGTACGGCTGGAGGTCGTCCCCGATGGTGGTGAGGCCGGAGAGCTTGGTGGAGACGTTGGGGTGCGCGGCCAGCGCGGTCATCAGGGACGCCCACGGCTCCCTCCCTGCCGCGGAACTCGCCGAGCCGGCCGGCGGGGTGCCGAGGTGGTCGATGACGATACGCAGTTCCGGCTGCTCCTCCGCGAGCGAGACGGCGAGCTCCAGGTGGCGCGGAAGCACGCCGATCACGTCGAAGGCGATGCCGTGGGCGGCGACGACGGCGAGGGAGCGGCGCACAGCATCCCGCGCCAGCCAGTCGGCGTCCGGCTCGTCGTGGATGAGGTGGCGCACCCCCACGAACCCGGGATGCGCCGACCACGTCTCCAGCTGGGCGGCGGTCGCGGCAGGGTCGAGCAGGTCGACCCAGGCGACGACGCCCGCGACCAACGGCGAGGATGCGGCGACGGCGAACATCGCCTCGGAGTCCTCCACCGAGTTCGCCGCCTGCACGAGCACGGCGCCGTCGACGCCCTCCGCACGCAGCTGGGGCTCGACCTCGGCGAACGCGAACGTGCGGTTGATCGGCGCCAGCGCGTCGGTGAGCCACGGGTACGCGACCTTCTCGAGATCCCAGAGGTGCAGGTGGGCGTCGACGGTCATGCTCAGGCGTCCAGTTCGAAGCGGATGAGCGCCGGACCGGCGATGGATGCGTCCGGCAGGGTCACCGCGAGCGTGTCGCCGTCGCGCGTCACGGCGACGGGGGTTCCGTCGGCGAGGCGGGCGGAGGCCGCGTCGACCGCGGGCGAGACCCCGCCGATGGTGACAGCGCCGGATGCGTCGACGAACGCGTTCGCGACGTCGCCGCTGCGCGTCCAGCGCACCCACGGGTCGGAGCCCGCCGCCCCGATCGACGTGTCCAGGGTGGTCGAGCCGAAAACCGCATCCGCGTTGACGGCGTTCCACGCTGCCAGGTGCTCCAGGGTGCGTCGCTGCAGGTCCGGGACCGTCCCTCGGGCGGTGAGACCGACGTTGAGGAGCAGGTTGCCGCCGCGCGAGACGATGTCGACGAACGTCTTCACCGCATCCGGGCCGCTCAGCAGGTGGGTCTCGTCTTCGAGCGTGTTGTGGCCGAACGAGTATCCGATGCCGCGGCAGTTCTCCCAGCCGCCGTCGCCCTCCACGCTGAGTCCCTGCTGGTATTCGCTGGTGCGGAAGTCCCAGTGGGTGGTTCCCCAGCGGTCGTTCGCGACGCCGTCCGGCGTGGTGGCGTAGAACTTCTCGAACAGGTTCTCCATCGAGAACGGGCCGGACGGCTTGCCCGCGTCCGGCCACTCGATGTCGCCCCAGAGCACGTCGGGGGAGTACCGCTCGATCAGGTCTTCGACGTGCTTGTACGCGTACTCGGCGTATGCGGCGTCGACGGGGCGGCCGAACTCCTGGCCCTCGTCGGTGATCGGCGGCAGCTGCGAGAAGTGCCAGTCGAGCCCGCCGGAGTAGTAGACGCCGAAGCGGAGGCCGGCATCCCTGGTGGCCTTCTCGAACGCGCCGATCAGGTCGCGCTTCGGGCCGCGGGCGACCGTGTTGCGGCCGTCGGTGCCGGGAGCATCCCACAGGGTGACGCCGTCGTGGTGCTTGGTGGTGGGGACGAAGTAGCCTGCTCCCGTGCTCTTCACGAGGGCGATGAACGCCTCCGGATCGAACTCGTCGGGGTTCCAGGCGTCGAGGAAGTCGTCGTACGGAGCGCCGCCGAACGCGTCCTTCTGGTGCTGGGCAGCCGGGCTGCCCTCGATGCGGATCGTGTTGAAGTACCACTCTGCGTAAGGATTGTGCGCGAACCAGTACTGCTTCTCGATGGTGCCGAGTTCGCCGATCGGCTCAGCCCAGGCCGGAACGGAGTACGGGCCCCAGTGAACGAAGATGCCGAGCTTGGCGTCGCTGAACCAGGACGGGAGCTCGTGCTGGAACCGCTGGTAGTTCTCGGGGCGGACGGGGTCGTCAGTGAACATGGCCACGCTGAGATTCTCCTTCTTCGTTGAATGGATTGTGGGACGCATCCCAAGTCCATATCCTATAGGCAATAGCATCCCTACTCAAAGGAGAGTTCTCCCCGTGGATTCGACCCTCACCGCTCTACCCGACTCGTTCGTGCGTCCCGCCGACTTCCAGCTGCCAGGCGGGGAGTGGTTCATCGGCGCAGGATTCGGCCTGTTCGTGCACTGGGACCACGCCAGCCAGCAGGGCATCGAGATCTCCTGGCCACTGGTCGGCCGGTCCATCATCCCCGGCTCCGACGCGGTCGAGGACACCGTCAGCGTCGAGCAATACCAGTCGACGGCGCCCACCTTCAACCCGGTCGACTGGGATGCGGTCGCCCTCGCCCGCCTGGCCAAGCGGGCCGGCGCCCGCTACGTCGTGTTCACCGCCCGCCACCACGCCGGATACTCGATGTTCCACACCGCGCACTCCGACTTCGGCATCGAGCACTCGCCGTTCGGTCGCGACATCACCCGCGAGTTCGTCGAGGCGATCCGCGCGGAGGGCATCCGGGTGGGCATCTACTACAGCCTCCCCGACTGGAACCACGCAGACTACCCGGCCTTCCAGGACAGCGACCGCCCGTACCCGCTCGAGCACTGGCCAGCTGCGGGAGACCCGGCCAACGCCGGCACCCCTGTCGCAGAAGACAAGCACCGCCGGCCAACGCCGGAGGCCTGGGCGCGCTACCAGGACTACCTGCGCGGGCAGCTCACCGAACTGCTCACCGGCTACGGCACCATCGACCTGCTCTGGTTCGACGGAGAGTGGGAGCGCTCGGAGCAGGAATGGGACAGTGCGGGGCTGCGCGCCCTGATCAAGTCGCTGCAACCGGACGTGGTCATCAACGACCGCCTGCTCGGCCAAGGCGACTACAAGACGCCGGAGCAGGGCTTCCCCGTGACGGCGCCGACCGGTCCGTGGGAGCTCTGCCTGACCATCGGCCAGATGTGGGCGTGGCGGCCCGGAGACACCAAGAGCAAGTCCACCACCTCGCTCGTGACCACGCTGATCGAGGTGGCGAGCCGCGGAGGCAACCTGCTGCTCAACATCGGCCCCAAGGGCGACGGCAGCCTCAACGAGTCGCAGGTGCAGACGCTGGACGAGATCGGCCAGTGGATGGATGCGCACGCCGAGAGCGTCGTCGGCGTCTCGCCGACCGTCGGCGTCGACTACTACGGCCCCTCCACCGCCCGGCCGGGGACGATCTACCTGCACCTGGTGATGCGGCCGATCGAGCAGGTCATCGTGCGGGGCATCCCTGTGGGCCGGGTCACGGGCATCCGGTTGCTGGCGACGGACGAGCAGCTGCCGTACGAGGTCAACTACGAGGTGCACGAGCAGGCGTCGCGGGATGCCGAGCCGCTGGGCGAGCTGCTGATCCCCGCGCCCGCCGCATCCGGAGCCGTCGTCGACGTGATCGCGATCGACTTCGCCTGACCGGCACAGACCGGATCGACTACTTGACCGGCCGGGGCGCAGCAGCTTATGCTCCCCATAACCTATATCAAAGACCCTATAGGATCGCGGATCCGCCCCTCGGAGCGAGACCGCGGAACAGCAGGCTCAGTAGGCGATCACATTTGATGAATCCAATGGAGGAGGCACAGCAAGTGACACCACGAACCACGCGCGCGGCGGGACGTATCGGAACCGCAATCGTATTGGCAGGAGCCCTCACGGCGCTCGCAGGATGTGCGGGCGGAGGCGGGGGCAACGCCTCCGGCGGCCCCGTCTCGATGTACACCTGGGTCAGCAGTCAGAGCGACCGCGACCAGTGGGAAGGCTTCATCGACCTCGGCAAGAAGGTCGACCCGAAGCTCGATGTGACCATCGACGGCCCGAGCTTCAACGACTACTGGACGAAGGTCAAGACCCGCCTCAGCGGCTCCAACCCGCCCTGCCTGCTCACCACGCAGGCCGCGCGGGCCCAGGAGCTCGGCGGGCTGCTCATGCCGCTCGACGACCTGATCAAGAAGTACAAGCTCGACACCTCGGCGTTCGACGCGTCCATGCTCAAGGGCATGACGGTCGACGGCACGATCCGCGCCATCCCGTACGACGCAGAGCCGATCGTCCTGTACTACAACGTGGATGCGTTCAAGAAGGCCGGCCTGGAGCTGCCGAGCACGACGTACTCGCGCGAGCAGTTCCTCTCCGACGCGAAGAAGCTCACCACGGGCGACCACAAGGCGCTCGCGATCGAGCCGGGCTTCTTCATCCCGAATGCCTGGGCGATCGCAGACGGTGCGGAGGCCGTGAAGGGCGGGAAGCTCGACCTGACCAACTCCAAGCTGGTCGACCAGGTGCAGTCGTACTTCGACCTGGTCAGCAAGGAGGGCATCGCGGCGGCACCGAACGCGGCGGACGGCTCCGACGTGGCGCAGGCGGCGTTCACCGGCGGCTCGACGGACATGCTGATCGAGGGACCGTGGATGTACGGAACCTTCGCCTCGGCGGCCAAGTTCCAGATGGGCGTGACCATCGTCCCGAGCACCTCGGGCGACGCGCACGGCATGACGGCCGGCTCCGGCTTCGGCATCGCGAAGAACTGCAAGGACCCGGATGGTGCGTTCAAGGCCATCCAGGCGATGACGGACACGAGCGTGCTCAAGGGTCAGGCGGAGAAGCGCGGCATCGTCCCGTCCAGGGCTGACGCCCAGTCCGCCTGGGCGGAGGGCAAGACCCCCGAGGCCGCTGCCGCCGTGCAGGCGCTGCTCGGCAACGCCACTGCGCAGCTCACCACCCCCACCTGGAACCAGGTGGAGACCCTGTTCACCCAGTACGGCGTCGAAGGGTACCGCGGTGACAAGACGGCCAAGGACGTGATGAACACGATCCAGAACTCGGTGGGGCAGTAGCCGCATGGCTTCCCCGCTGATCTCGGGCGCCGTCGTCTCGAAGGAGACGGCGGCGTCCGCCGCGCCCGAATCGACGGAGACGCGCCCGTTCGGCGTGCCCCACCCCTCCCCGCCGCGGGGCACCAGGAAGCGGAAGGGCGACGGCCTCGTCGCCCTCGCATACCTGTGGCCCGGCCTCGCGGGGTTCACGTTCTTCATCCTGGTGCCGCTGCTCGGCTCGCTGGTGATCAGCCTGTTCGAGTGGCCGCTGTTCGGCTCGCCGACGTTCGTCGGGTTCGCCAACTACCAGAAGCTGTTCTCCGACCCCACGTTCTACACGGTCCTGATCAACACGGTGATCTTCGCGTTCGTCTACACAGCGCTCAACCTGGTGCTCGCACTGGCCGTCTCGCTGTGGCTGAACACGAGGATCAAGTTCTCCGGCTTCTGGCGCGTGATCTTCTTCCTCCCCGCCATCACGCCGATGGTGGCGAACGCCCTGGTCTGGCGGTTGCTGCTGAGCGACAACGGCCTCGTGAACTCGGCTCTCGCATCCATCGGCATCCAGGGCCCCAGCTGGCTGTCGGATGCGTCGTTCGCCCTGTTCTCAGTGATCGCGATGTCGGTCTGGCAGTCGTTCGGCTACAACGTGATCGTGCTCTCCGCCGGTCTCGGCAGCATCCCGAAGGAGATCCTCGAGGCGTCCAGGATGGACGGCACGAGCGCCTGGCAGCGGCTGCGGTCGATCATCCTGCCGATGATCTCCCCGTCGCTGTTCTTCACCATGACGATGACCATGATCGGTGCGTTCCAGGTGTTCGTGCAGCCGCAGATCCTGACCCAGGGCGGTCCGGGGGAGTCGACGAACACGTTCGTGCTCTACCTGTACCGCAACGGCTTCGTCTTCGACAGGCTCGGCTACGCGTCGGCGCTGGCGTGGATCCTGTTCATCGTCGTGATGCTGATCACCGCCCTGCAGTTCGCCGGGCAGAAGAAGTGGGTGAACTATGACAAGTGAGACGCTGTCAAGTGAGACGCTGACCCGCAAGCCTCGCCTGCGCCGCGCCCAGAAGGTCACGGCCGCCAAGACCTGGCTGAACACCCTGGTGATGGCCGTCGTGGCGCTGGTGTTCACCTTCCCGTTCATCTGGATGTTCTTCTCGGCCCTCAAGCCGGAGTCCGAGGTGTTCTCGGCGAAGCCGTCGTTCATCGGCTCCGAGGTGAAGTGGTCCAACTTCGTGGATGCGTGGACCCTGGTGCCGTTCGGGCGCTTCATCTTCAACGGCTTCTTCGTGGCGATCATGGGCGCACTGCTGTCGGTGATCGTCGCCGTGCTGTCCGCGTACGCGTTCTCCCGGCTGCGCTTCAAGTACCGCGACCGCCTGTTCCTGCTCTACGTGCTCACGCTCGTGCTGCCGCAGGAGGTGCTGGTCGTTCCGCTGTTCATCATGATGAATCAGCTGGGCCTGGTCGACACGTACGCGGCCCTGATCATCCCGTTCGCGTTCACCGCGTTCGGCACGTTCCTGCTCCGGCAGTTCTTCCTCACCATCCCGATCGAGTTCGAGGAGGCCGCGCTGATCGACGGCGCCTCCCGGTTCCGCACACTCTGGTCGGTGCTGCTGCCGCAGCTCACGGCACCGCTGTCCGTGCTCGGCGTGTTCTCGTTCGTCGGCTACTACAACTCCTACCTGTGGCCGCTGATCATCATCAACAGCCAGGAGCTCGCGACCGTGCCCCTCGGCCTGTCGATGTTCACCGGAGAGCACGGCACCCAGTGGAGCCTGATGATGGCCGCATCCACCCTGGCGATCATCCCGTCGCTGATCATCGTGGCCGTGCTGCAGCGCCAGCTCATCAAGGGCGTCGCGCTCGGCGGCTTCGGCGGCCGGTGATGGCCGTCGTCGCGCGCACCGGCACCGCCGGCACCGGCCCCTCCGGCACCCACCCCACCCCGAAAGCAGAGCAGATGACCTTCGCACCGCCCATCGACCGCATCGCCGTGGACGGCACCATCGTCTTCGCGGAGGCCTGGCTGAGCGACCTCGAAGTGGAGACGGTCCGCACAGACGCCGTGCAGTCGTTCGTGAAGCAGGAGACGATCTTCGTGCGCATCCGGACCGCGGGCGGCGTGGAGGGGATCGGCTACAGCTACACGATCGGCACCGGAGGCGGCGCCGTGCTCAGCCTGCTGCGGTCCGGGCTGCTCGACGTGCTGCTCGGGATGGACGCCAACCGCCCGGAGGCGGTGTGGCACGCGCTCTTCTCGTCCACCCGCGCCACCACGGTCGGCGCGATCACGTCGCTCGCGCTCGCCGCCGTCGACACCGCCGTCTGGGATGCGCGCTGCGTCGCCGCCGGCCTGCCGCTGTGGGTGGCGGCGGGTGGAGCGCGGCCGAGCATCCCGTTGTACGACACCGAGGGCGGCTGGCTGCACTTCAGCACGGAAGAGCTGGTGGCGCAGGCGGTCGAGTCGAAGGCGCGCGGGATGCACGGGGTCAAGATCAAGGTCGGCAAGCCGCGCGGGCACGAGGACTTCGAACGCCTCGCCGCCGTGCGGGAGGCCGTTGGCCCCGGCATGGACATCATGGTCGACGCCAACCAGTCGATGACGGCCGCCGAGGCCATCCGGCGCGCAGCCCTGTTCGAGAAGCTCGACATCTTCTGGTTCGAGGAGCCGCTGCCCGCCGAAGACGTCGCAGGGCACCGCAGGCTCGCGGAGGCGACCAGCCTGCCGGTGGCGGTGGGGGAGTCGATCTACTCGGTCGGGCACTTCCGCGAGTATCTGCAGTCCGGCGCAGCGTCGATCGTGCAGGTGGATGTGGCCAGAGTCGGCGGGGTCACGCCGTGGCTGAAGGTCGCGCACCTCGCCGAGGCGTTCAACGTCGCCGTCGCCCCGCACTTCCTGATGGAGCTGCACGTCTCACTGTGCTGCGCCATCCCGAACGCCCTCTACCTGGAGCACATCCCGCAGCTGCGCGCCGTGACGCGCAGCGAGATGACCGTCAGCGACGGCGCGGGCGTCGCGCCGACCACGCCGGGCCTCGGCATCGAGTGGGACCTCGACGCGATCGACGATCTGAGGGTGAGCTGACCAGAATGGACACTGTGAACACGGCCACCGCATCCCGGACATTCGGCCGGGGCGGCCTGACGGTCGGGCCGATCGGCTACGGCGTCGCAGCCCTCGGCAACCTCTACCGGCCGCTCGGCGACGACGTGTGGCCCGGCATCGTGCCCGCGGCGTGGGAGGCGGGCATCCGGTACTTCGACACGGCCCCGCACTACGGCCTCGGCCTCGCGGAGAAGCGGCTGGGCGCCGGTCTGCAAGAGTACCCGAGGGATGCGTTCGTCCTGTCGACCAAGGTCGGTCGCGTGCTGGAGCCCAACCCGGACTATCGCGAGGGGGACACCGACCTCGGAAACCTGTTCGCGGTGCCGTCGACCCTGCGCCGCCGGCTGGATTATTCGCGTGACGGCGTGCTGCGGTCCATCGAGGACTCGCTGACCAGGCTCGGCCTCGACCGCATCGACGTGGTGTTGGTGCACGATCCGGATGAGCACGAGCGGGAGGCGCTGGACGGCGCGTTCCCCGCACTCGACGAGCTGCGCGCCCAGGGCGTCATCCGGTCGTACGGCGCCGGCATGAACCAGTCGGCGATGCTGACGAGGTTCGTGCGGGAGACCGACCTGGACATCGTGATGTGCGCCGGCCGGTACACGCTGCTCGACCCGTCGTCCGAGCAGGACCTGCTGCCGGCCGCCGCGGAGCGCGGGGTGTCCGTGGCCGTCGCCGCGGTGTTCAACTCGGGCATCCTGGCCACCGACCGCCCGGTGGCGGGCGCGACGTACGACTACGGCGCCGCCCCGGATGCGCTGCTCGCGCGCGTCTCCCGCATCGCCGACATCGCCGCGCCGTACGGCGTGACCGTGCCGCAGCTGGCTGTGCAGTTCCCGCTGCGCCACCCGGCCGTCGCCACGGTCGTGCTCGGCGCGGACTCGGCAGCGCAGATCACCAGAAACGCCGGATTGGCCGCAGTTCCCGTGCCGGATGCGCTCTGGGCGGAGCTCTCCGAGGCGGGACTTCTGCCGTGAGAATCCTGCATCCTCTATCCTCTCTTTCCCTCCGACGAAGCCATACGATGTCTGCATGAGCACCGAATCAGCACCAGGCGCGCACTTCCTCCCCGCGAGGAGGGCGCTCGCCGACGACGTGTACGACGCCGTCCTCGGCCTGCTCATGGACCAGATCATCGAGCCGGGCAGCCGGGCCAGCATCGACGGCATCGCCCGCCAGCTCAACGTCTCCCCGACCCCGGTCCGCGAGGCCCTCGCGCGCCTCGAATCGGAGGGCCTGGTGGTCAAGCAGGCGCTCAAGGGGTACACCGCCGCGCCGCTGCTCGACAGCGAGGGTCTGCGTCAGCTCTTCGAGATGCGGCGCCTGATGGAGCCGTACGCCACCCGCAAGGCGGTGGGCGAGCTCACCACGGAGACGCTCGCCGAACTTGAAGAGCTCTGCGACGCCATGCACGCCAGCGGCGAGGCGGCACAGAGCGGAGACGACCGGTTCCGCGACTACCGCGACTTCGCCGACCAGGATGCGGCCTTCCACCGCATCATCGCCGAGCACTCCGGCAACGCGCTGCTCTCCGACGCCATCGCCCGGCTGAGGTCGCACATGCACCAGTACCGCGTCTACTTCAAGCACGGCGTGGTCGAGGAGACCTCCGGCGAGCATGAGGCCGTCCTCGAAGCACTGCGCGTGGGGGACGCCGAAGCTGCAGAGAAGGCGATGCTCGACCACATCACCAAGTCGTACACGCGCATCTCCGCCAGCCTGGCGGACGCCGACCAGCACAGCTGACCCGCGCCCCGCATCCCCATCCCGGATCTCCGTCCAAGCGGAGTTCCGGCCGGTCGCGCCTGAAAACTCCGCTCGAACGGAGGACACGCCGGGCCTGCGCGCGAGTTCTCCGCGCGAAGCCACCACATCCAACGGTGGCAAATTCGCGCATATCCACCTATATCCAATAGGATGTTGTCTATCAGTCGACGCGAGGGTGCTCGGCGATGGATGGGAAGGGATGCGCGTGAGCATCGTCACAGGATTCGAAACACTGGACGTCCGGTTCGAGACGTCGGCCATGCTCGACGGCTCCGACGCGATGAACCCGGACCCGGACTACTCGGCCGCATACCTGCGGGTCACCACCGACGCCCCGGACGGCCACGAAGGACACGCCTTCGTGTTCACGATCGGCCGTGGAAACGACGTGCAGGTCGCGGCCATCGACGCCGTCGCCCACCGGGTGATCGGGCGGGACGTCGAGGCGATCCTCGACGACCTCGGCGGGTTCTGGCGCGAGTTCGTCTACGACTCGCAGCTGCGCTGGCTCGGCCCGGAGAAGGGCGTCATGCACATGGCCATCGGCGCCGTCGTGAACGCGTTCTGGGACATCAAGGCCAAGCGTGCCGGCCTCCCGCTTTGGCAGCTCCTCTCCCGCATGACGCCGGAGCAGATCGCCGACCTGGTCGACTTCCGCTACCTGAGCGACGCGCTCACCCGCGACGAAGCCATCGCGATCCTCCGGGATGCGCTCCCCGGCCGCGCAGAGCGCGAGGCCGACCTGCTCGCCGTCGGCTACCCCGCGTACACGACCACGCCCGGCTGGCTCGGCTATTCCGACGACAAGCTGCGCCGCCTGGCGCGCGAGGCCGTCGAGGAGGGCTTCGAGCAGATCAAGCTCAAGGTGGGCGACAACCTGGACGACGACATCCGGCGCCTCGGCATCGCGCGCGAGACCGTCGGCCAGGACACCCGGATCGCCATCGACGCCAACCAGCGCTGGGACCGCGACCAGGCCATCGAGTGGATCCACGCCCTCGAACCGTTCGGCCTCGCCTGGGTGGAGGAGCCGACCAGCCCCGACGACATCCTGGCCCACGCCGCCATCGCCGCGGCCATCGCCCCGGTGCCGGTCGCGACGGGGGAGCACGGGATGAGCAGGGTGCTGTTCAAGCAGCTGCTCCAGGCGCAAGCAGCCTCCATCGTGCAGATCGACTCCACGCGCGTCGCCGGCGTCAACGAGAACATCGCGATCCTGCTGCTCGCCGCCAAGTTCGGCGTGCCGGTCTGCCCGCACGCGGGCGGCGTTGGGCTCTGCGAGGCCGTGCAGCACTTTTCGATGTTCGACTTCGTGGCGGTCTCCGGCAGCCAGGACGGCCGGATGATCGAGTACACCAAGCACTTGCACGAGCACTTCGTTTCGCCGGTCGACGTCACGGGAGGCCGCTACCGCGCTCCGCTCACGCCCGGCATCGGCATGGAGATGCACGAGTCCTCTCTCGCCGCCCACACATTCGCCGTCCGGGCCGCCGTCTAGCCCTCGGGCAGCCGGTCCGGCGCAGCCGCTAGCGCCGCGGGCGCAGGGAGTACATGCCGCCGTCGACCGCCAGGATGACGCCGTTCGTCGACGCCGAGGTCGGCGACGCGAGGTACGCGACCGCCTCCGCGACCTCCTGCGGCTGCACAAGGCGGCCGTTCGGCTGGCGGGCGGCGAGGGCTGCGCGCTCCGCATCCGGATCGGTGGCGGCGTCGAGCAGTCGGCCCACCCACGGGGTGTCGGCAGTGCCGGGGGCGACCGCGTTGACGCGGATGCCGAGCGGGAGGCAGTCGGCGGCGATGGCGAGCGTCATCGCCGAGACCGCGCCTTTCGACGCCGAGTACAGCACGCGCTGGGGGAGCCCGGCCCACGCCGCGATCGAGCTGGTCAGCACCACGGCGGCGGACGGCGACTGCTGCAGGTGCGGCAGCGCGTGGCGGATCGTGCGGGCCGAGCCGATCACGTTCACGTTGAGCACGCGCATCCACTCGTCGTCGCCGTTGGCGAGCACGTCGCCCTGCGCTCCGATGCCCGCGTTGGCGACCACCACGTCCAGTCGCCCCGCATCGGCCACCACGGCGGCCATCGCGTCGCGCACGCTGGCGTCGTCGCCGATGTCGCACCGGATGCCCGTGTGCGGCGCCGAGACGGCCGCGGCGTCGAGGTCGAGGCAGAACACCCGCGCCCCCAGGGATGCGAGCTCGTCGGCGATCGCCCTGCCGAGCCCGGATGCGCCTCCCGTGACCGCGGCCACGAGTCCTGCGAAGTTCTGCGACACCGTCGTCTCTCCCTGCGTCAGTCGGCCGCGCGCACGGTCGTGCGCTGCTGTCCGAGTCCGTCGATGCCCAGCTCGACCACGTCGCCGGGCGCGAGGTACGGGAAGCGGCCGGACAGTCCGACGCCTTCCGGGGTCCCCGTGTTGATGAGGTCGCCCGGTTCCAGCACCGTGAACTGGCTGAGCCGGTAGACGATCTCGGCCACGCTGAAGATCAGGTCGCTCGTGGTCGACTTCTGGCGCTGCTCGCCGTTGACCGTCGACCAGATGCCGAGTCCCGAGCCGTCGCCGATGGATGCGGTCGGCACCAGCCACGGACCGAGCGGGTTGAACGTCGCGAAGCTCTTGCCCTTGCTCCACTGCCCGAGCGAGCGCTGCAGCTGGTACTCGCGCTCGGACACGTCGTTGGCGACAGTGAAGCCCGCCACGTGGTCGAGCGCCTCGGCCGGCGACGAGAGGTAGCTGGCGCGCTTCCCGATCACCGCGGCGAGCTCCACCTCCCAGTCGGTGGTGGTCGATCCTGGCGGCATGATGACGGCGTCGTCCGGTCCGACGACCGTGTTGGGGTGCTTGTAGAACACGACGATGTCGCTGGGCGGCTCCGAGCCGGATTCGCGCGCGTGGGCCGCGTAGTTCATCCCGATGCAGATGACGGCGGTCGGCCGGGCGATCGGCGCGCCGACGCGCATCCCGGCGGGGTCGACCGTCGGCAGCTCGCCCGCGGCGGCCGCTTCCGCCGCACGAGCGAGGCCGTCTGCTTCAAGGAAGGCGCCGTCGATGTCGGCCGTGAGCCGGCGCAGATCCCAGGGGGTGGTCCCGTCGCTCACGACGGGGATCTCCGCTCCTGGCTGGCCGAGTCTCTGGAATCGCATCGTCGGGGTCGGCAGAGTGGGCATCGAGGGTCCTTTCGCTCGTCCATGAACCCTATTACTATTTCCTATAGTATTCCAACACTGCAGGAGAACACGGAGAACACTATGCGCGTCGCCCTCCACTCCGTCGTCCGCGACGGCCACGAATCCGGGTACGAGGAGGCGCACGCCACGATCCCGGACGACCTGGTCGCGTCGTTCGCGCGGGTCGGAATCCACGACTGGACAATCTGGCGCAGCGGCAGGGACCTCTTCCACCTGGTCGACTGCGACGACTTCGCCGCGGCGATGGATGCGCTCGACAACGACGAGGCGAACGCCCGCTGGCAGGCGTTCATCGGCCCGTACGTCGACCACTTCGTGACCACCGGCGATGGCCCGGGCGGGATGGTCGTCGGCGAGGTCTGGAGCCTGGCAGCGCAACGGGAGGCATCCGGCGCGCCCACCCCCTGAGAAACCTGAAGTCACGTTGTGCCCCAACCGTGGGGTTACGTTCACAACTTGACTACAACACTCCTCTCCTGCACCCTTATCGCATGACCGCCACTTCGGGCTCTCTCGTACGTGGCGCACGCAACCCCGGGTCGCAAGGCGCACTGAGGCACTTGAACCAGGAGCGACTCTTCGAGTTCCTCCTCGCCAACGGCCCTTCGACCCAGGCGGAGCTTGCGCGCGGAACGGGACTGTCGACCGCCACCGTCTCGAACATCGTCAGGGACATGGCGGCCAAAGGCGTGGTCGCCACCTCCCCGGTGAACAGCGGCGGCCGGCGCGCCCTGCTGGTGCAGCTGACCGACACCGGCGACATCGCCGTCGGCGTCGACTTCGGCCGCAGGCACGTCAGGATCGTGCTCACGACGCTCGGCTACGAGGTGCTCGCCGAGGAGGCCATCGCCCTCCCGCTCGGCTACGACGTGGACGAGAGCCTGCAGGCCGCCTCCGACCTCATCGACAGGATGCTCGCCGCCAACGGCTGGGAGCGCGAGTCCGTGCTGTCCGTGGGGGTCGGCATCCCGGGCCCGATCGACCGCAGGACGGGCACCGTGCTGCAGGGCGCGATCCTGCCGGAGTGGGTCGGCGTCAACCTGCGCGACCTCGAGAACGCCTTCCGTTTCCCCGTCGTCGTGGACAACGACGCCAATCTCGGAGCGCTCGCCGAGGTGACCTGGGGCGCCAACCGCGGCGTGCGGAACCTCATCTTCGTGAAGATCGGCTCCGGCATCGGCGCAGGGCTGATCCTCAACGGCCAGCCGTATTACGGCTACCTCGGGATCACCGGCGAGCTCGGGCACACACCGGTCACCGAGCACGGCGTGATCTGCCGCTGCGGCAACCGAGGCTGCCTCGAAACGGTCGCGTCCACCACGGTGATGCTCGAATCCCTCGGCCGCGGGTCCGAGACGCCGGTGACCACCGAGGACATCCTCCGCAAGGGCCTCCAGCGCGATCCGGCCACCCTGCGCGTCGTCGGCGACGCCGGCTCGGCGATCGGCCAGGCCATCGCCAACATCGCCAACGTCATCAACCCGGAGCTGGTGCTGATCGGCGGCCCGCTCGCCGGGCTCGGGGATGCGCTGCTCGACCCCATCCGGCACGGGATCCTGCAGAACGCCATCCCGGTGATCGGCGAGACCACCACCGTCCGGATGTCGTCCCTCGGCGACAGGGCGGAGTCGCTGGGGGCTGCCGCGCTGGTGATCCAGGCCTCGCTCGCCGGGCGAGACTGACGCGCGACCGACGCAGACCGCGCCGCAAACATCCAGACCGTTATTTACTTGTTGTGTTCACTGTTTGACGCCAAGCCCGAACTTAGCGTTTACTACTTAGGCAGATGGTTCGCAGTTAGCAACAACCCGAAGGAGCGACGATGCCGTCGAACGCAGTCATCCTGGAGATGCGCGCGATCACCAAGGAGTTCCCTGGTGTGAAGGCACTCGAGGATGTCTCCCTCACCGTCAAGGCCGATGAGATCCACGCGATCTGCGGCGAGAACGGTGCAGGAAAGTCCACGCTGATGAAGGTCCTCTCCGGCGTGTACCCGTATGGGACGTACACCGGGGACATCGTCTACAACGGCCAGGAGATGCGCTTCAAGGACATCCGGTCCAGCGAGCACGAGGGCATCGTCATCATCCACCAGGAGCTGGCGCTCATCCCGGAGCTGTCGATCACCGAGAACATCTTCCTCGGCAACGAGCCCGGCCGCGGCGGCGTCATCAACTGGCAGGAAGCCAAGACCCGCGCCACCGAGCTGCTCGCGCGCGTCGGCCTGAGCGACGACCCTGACACCCCGATCAAGAACATCGGCGTCGGCAAGCAGCAGCTGGTGGAGATCGCCAAGGCCCTCAACAAGTCGGTCAAGCTCCTCATCCTCGACGAGCCGACCGCCGCGCTCAACGAGGCGGAGTCCGCCCACCTGCTCGACCTCATCCTGGGGCTGAAGAGCAAGGGCATCAGCTCGATCATGATCAGCCACAAGCTCAACGAGATCGAGCGCGTCGCCGACGAGATCACGATCATCCGCGACGGCCGCACCATCGAGACCCTCAGCGTGAAGGCGGACGGCGTCGACGAGGACCGCATCATCCGCGGGATGGTCGGCCGCACGCTCGAGAGCCGCTTCCCCGAGCACACGCCCAACATCGGCGAGAAGTTCTTCGAGGTGAAGAACTGGGTCGTGCAGCACCCGCAGGTCGCGGAGCGCCTGGTGGTCAAGGACTCGTCGTTCTTCGTCCGCCGCGGCGAGATCGTCGGCTTCGCCGGGCTGATGGGCGCGGGGCGCACCGAGCTCGCGATGAGCATCTTCGGCCGCTCGTACGGCAACTTCATCTCCGGTGAGCTCTACAAGGACGGCCAGCAGATCCAGGTCCGCAACGTCAGCGACGCCATCGACAACGGGATGGCGTACGTGAGCGAGGACCGCAAGGTGCTCGGCCTCAACCTCCTCGACGACATCAAGGAGTCGATCGTCTCCGCCAAGCTCAAGAAGATCTCGCGCTTCAACGTGGTCAACGACCAGCAGGAGTTCGCGATCGCGGAGGAGTACCGCAAGAGCCTGCGCATCAAGACCCCGGATGTCGAACGCGGCGTCAGCACGCTGTCCGGCGGCAACCAGCAGAAGGTCGTCCTGGCCAAGTGGATGTTCACCGACCCGGACCTGCTCATCCTCGACGAGCCCACCCGCGGCATCGACGTCGGCGCCAAGTTCGAGATCTACGGCATCATCCAGCAGCTCGCAGCGCAGGGGAAGGGCGTCATCGTCATCTCCTCCGAACTGCCGGAGCTGCTCGGCATCTCGGACCGCATCTACACGATCTTCGAGGGCCAGATCACCAATGAGCTTCCGATCGCGGAGGCCACCCCAGAAACGCTCCTGAAAAGCATGACATCCGCCAAGAAGAGGGTTGCCCGATAATGACCACACAGATTCCCGAAAAGAAGAAGTCCGGGGGTATCCGCGACCTCGGCAAGATGTTCGGCAGCGGCCAGTCGACCGGACGCCAGTTCGGCATCCTCGGCGCCCTCGTCGTCATCATCATCCTGTTCGAGATCCTGACCGGCGGCAAGACGCTCGAGCCGGTGAACCTGATCAACCTGGTCAACCAGAACGCATACGTGCTCGTGCTGGCGATCGGCATGGTCATGGTGATCATCGCCGGCCACATCGACCTGTCGGTCGGTTCCGTGGCCGCGGTGGTGGGCATCGTGGTCGCCAAGTCGATGACCGACTGGCACGTCCCGTGGCCGCTCGCGATCATCCTGGGCCTCCTGATCGGTGTCGCGATCGGCGCATGGCAGGGCTGGTGGGTCGCGTACGTCGGCGTTCCCGCGTTCATCGTGACCCTGGCCGGAATGCTCATCTTCCGTGGCCTCAACCAGCTGATCGGAAACGCGAACACCATCCCGGTCCCCGACGGCTTCACCTTCATCGGCGGCGGCTTCCTGCCCGACTGGGGACCCGACTTCGGCTACAACAACTCGACGCTGCTGCTCGGCCTCATCATCGCGATCGTGATCGCCGTGATGGAGTGGCGCACCCGCCGCAACCAGACCAAGATGGGCTCCGAGAAGGCGCCGCTCTGGGTCAGCGTCTTCAAGGTGCTCGTGCTCGACGCCGTCGTCATCTACGCCGCGTTCCTCTTCGCCGGCGGCCGCATCGGCACCAGCTTCCCCGTCTCCGGCATCATCCTGGGCATCCTGGTGATCGTCTACTCGTTCGTGACCCGCAGCACGATCTTCGGCCGTCACATCTACGCGGTCGGCGGCAACTGGCACGCTGCCGAGCTGTCCGGCGTCAAGATCAAGCGGATCAACTTCTTCGTGATGATGAACATGTCGGTGCTCGCAGCACTGGCCGGCATGATCTCGGTCGCCCGCTCGATCTCGTCCGGACCACAGGACGGCCTCGGCTGGGAGCTCGACGCCATCGCCGCTGTGTTCATCGGTGGTGCAGCGGTCTCCGGTGGTATCGGAACCGTCGCAGGCTCCATCGTCGGTGGTCTCGTCATCGCCGTCCTCAACAACGGCCTGCAGCTGCTCGGCGTCACCTCCGACAAGGTGCAGATCATCAAGGGCCTCGTGCTCCTCATCGCCGTCGGCATCGACGTCTACTCGAAGCGCCGAGGGGGTCCGTCGTTGATCGGCAGACTCACGCAGCGCCGCGAGAAGGGCGTGGACGCCGCCGGAGCCGACCAGCCGGCCGTCGTGCCGGACGCCGACTCCGCCGAAGCGAGCTCGCGCTCGCTGACCAACTGATCCATCCCCCCTAAGACTTACCCGTCTGTTCCATCCCTGCACCACCTCAACAAGAGAAAGCGAAATACACAGATGCGCAAAATCGCACTCGCGACAGTGGCCGTCGCTGCTGCCGCCGCGCTGGCCCTCTCGGGCTGCTCGAGCCGTGGCTCGTCGGGCGACTCCACCGGAGCCGCCGGCTTCGACAAGGGCGCCACGATCGGCGTCGCCCTCCCGACTAAGACGTCGGAGAACTGGGTTCTCGCCGGTGACCTGTTCACCAACGGGCTCAAGGACGCCGGCTTCAAGGGCGACGTCCAGTACGCCGGTGGCTCTGGCGTCTCCGACCAGCAGTCGCAGATCCAGTCGATGATCACCAACGGCGCCAAGGTCGTCATCATCGGCGCCGTCGACGGTGGCCAGCTCGCCGCGCAGGCCAAGGCCGCGCACGACGCCGGCGCGACCGTCATCGCGTACGACCGCCTCATCCTCAACTCGCCGAACGTCGACTACTACGTCGCGTACGACAACGAGAAGGTCGGCGAGCTCCAGGGCCAGGCCCTGCTCGACGGCATGAAGGCCAAGTACCCGGACAAGACGAAGTACAACATCGAGCTGTTCTCCGGTTCGCCGGACGACGCGAACTCGAAGGTGTTCTTCGACGGCGCCATGAAGATCCTCAAGCCGAAGATCGACGACGGAACGCTGACGGTCGTCTCCAAGCAGACCGACATCAAGCAGACCTCGACCCAGGGCTGGCTGCCGGCGAACGCGCAGACCCGCATGGACACCCTGCTCGCCGCGAACTACGGTTCGACCGAGCTCGACGGCGTCCTGTCGCCGAACGACACCCTGGCCCGCGCCATCATCACCTCGGTGCAGGGCGCAGGCAAGCCGGTCCCGATCGTCACCGGTCAGGACTCCGAGGCCGAGTCGGTCAAGTCGATCATGGCCGGCGTGCAGTACTCGACCATCAACAAGGACACCCGCGCGCTGGTCAAGCAGGCCATCGCGATGGTCTCCGACCTGCAGCAGGGCAAGAAGCCTGAGACGAACGACGACAAGTCCTACGACAACGGCGTGAAGGTCGTCCCGGCCTACCTGCTCACCCCGGTCGTCGTCACCAAGGAGAACGCGGCGAAGGCGTACGCCAACGACCCGACCCTCGAGCCGCTGACCAAGTAGTCACCAGCAGCGAAACACACGAGGCCGGACCCCGATCGGGGTCCGGCCTTCGTGCTGTCCGCCGTGGGCGGTGCGTGCGAGGATGGGGGCGAGTGGAAGGGGGTGGACGTGCGCGCGAGAACCGCATCCCGTCGTGCTGCATCCCGGGTCGTGGCGGCGTGCGCCGGGGCCGTCGCCGTCGCCGTGCTGCTGGCAGGCTGCATGCCAGGAATGGCCGGGCGCCCCGCGTCCCTCACCTTCGCGGACGGCTCGGCCCTCAGCGAGGCCGACGCCGGCGCGATCTCCTTCTACTCCGACCTCGACCGCGTCTCCGGATGGGCGGTCGAGCCGGGCGGGGACGCTGAGTACATCGAATACCGGCAGCGCGGCACCGGTTGCCTGGTCAGCCTGGACCGCTTCGACGTCGCCGATGAGGACTACGTGATCGACGGGGACGACGCCCGCTCCTCCGCCGCCCTCGTGGACGCGACAAGCGACCTGCACGAGAACCGGGCCCTGCGCGCCCGCTCCGTCGTCGCGCTCAACGACACCGCAGCATCCGGTGCTGGCAGGACGATGGATGTGCTGCGCATCGTCTTCGCGCCCGTCGACTCCGGCGTCACCCGGCACGACGCAGCGCTGGTGCGCGTCTTCGCCGATGCGGGAGTGGGGCTCGTCGCGCAGGCGAGTTGTGGAACGGACAGGGCGTTGCGGAACGCGATGACCGTGCTCCGGCGTCACGTCGCATTCGTGGTCGAGCGCTAGCAGACGAAGATCGAGGCCGGTGCGGTTTCCCGCTCCGACCTCGATCTCTGGTTCCCCCCGGATGTTCGCCCCCGGTCGAACGTCTGACGCCAGGCTATTCGGGGGTGTGCAGCCGAGGCATCGGGGCTGGCACGGATCTTCCCGACCGTGCCAGCCCGGGATGCGCGTGTCAGCTTTTCAAGGTGCCGAGCACGCCGCCGATGCGGGCGATGTACGCACTGACCTGCGCGGCGGCCGCCGGGCCGTCCCCTGCCCTGGTCGCGGTGCTCAGGCCGCCGACGAACTCGCGGACGGCCTCGGTGTTCACCTGGTTGTTGAGCTTGCGAGCGATGCGGCGCACCTGCGGCATGACGTTGGAGAGGGCGCGCAGCCGCACCGGATTGCCCTCCACCCGCACGTACATGGTGGCCAGGTGCTCGAAGGCGCGTACGTAGCGGCTGGTGTCGTTATCTCCTGCCGCCTCGACCAGGGTCTCCGCGATGTCGTCGAGGAGGTGGAGGTCGTCGTCCGGCCAGAACCCGTGGCTGCGGAGAGCAGCGCCGGCCCAGAGGTCGCCAGCCACCTCGATGGCGGAGCGCACGCCGTCGACGTCGAAGGCGGCGACCCTCGTGTACCGGTTGCGCTCCATCTCGACGAGGCCCTGCTCCAGGAGGCGGTCGAGCGCGTGCCGGATGGGGGTGCGCGAAATTCCCAGCCATTGCACGAGCTCGGGATCGCGGAGGCGCTCGCCCGGCTCGAGCGTGCCGTCCATGATCGCCGCCTCGATGCGCGTATACGCCTCGTCGGAGAGGGAAACCCGGGCGACGTGATCTGTCGGCATCGGCATGGGAGCTCCTTATTCAATAAGAGGTTGTGAAGCTTAGATGCTCAATGATAAACTATAAATATAACCTGGCGATAGCTCGCCACTTCTAGACTCTGGCCGTGATTCGGGTATCCGGCCAGTGCGCGGCTGCGACTCCCCCCTCGTGGCCGCGGTGGGCCCCGGCTGTTACCGGCCGGGGCCCAATTCAAAACCAGAGAACCCGACCCTCTGACCGCAGTGGCTCTCCTCTGTATCCGTGAACAGGAAGAATCAACCAACCCATGACAATTGACGAGGTCTCGACTTTCCCGACCGGTATGCCGGCGCTCACGGCCGACCGCAGGCTGTTGCGCAACGATGTCTTCGAGGTGCTGCTCACGCGCATCCTTAACGGCGGCTTCGTTCCGGGCGAACGACTCAAAGACGCCGAGCTCACCTCCTGGCTGCGTGTCTCCCGCACCCCGGTCCGCGAGGCGCTCAGCCGTCTGGTCACGCTGGGACTGGTCAAGACGGCGCCCAACCGCTTCACCTGTGTCGCTCCGCTGGTCGATGCCGAGATCGCCGACGCCATCATGGTGCTGAGGAGGCTCTATCCGGATGCGATCGCCGAGGCCCTGAGACTGCGCACGGACGGCGACGAGCTGGAGCTGCGCCTGGTGGCCGGGCGGTTGGAGCGCGACGAGGGTGTCTCGCCGATCGAGACGTTCCAGCGCGTGCTGCTGATCGCGCTGGCGTCGATCGACAATCAGGTGCTGGCCGAGGCCATCGAGACGGTGCACCTCCGCGTGCTGCGCTACCTCTACCTCACCCCGGACGCGCAGCACATCCTCTGCCGCGAGCGGGTGCTCGACTTCGCGCGTGCCGTGGCGTCGGGCGACGATGCCGCCGTGCGCACGGTGGAGACGGTGCTCGACGACGTGGCCGCGGTGATCGGTGACGTGACGCCCGCGGCTTCCCCGGGGGCCGCTGCCGCCGCCGCCGCGGTCGCCCCGGTCGGAGCCGTGGTCAGGGGTGTCACTCCGATGGCTGCCGCGGGCTGACCCGGCGGAGCACGGCCCGCGGGAACACGTAGAGCAGCACGACGAGCACGGCGAGCACGACGCCGCCCGCCACGATCCCGGCCGTCGGGCCGACCGTCACGTCGAACACGAAGAACACCACACCGCTCGTGAGCAGCGCCACCAGGGCGAGGGTCGTCCGCAGCAGCCGGTTCGCGATCGCGACGGTCTGCACCTTCTCGTGGTGGCGGAACAGCTGGCGGTGCAGCGCGACCGGCGCCAGGCCGAGCGCCGTGCAGGCCGCGGAGAGCACCACGAGCACCAGGTAGAAGCTCACCTGAAAGCCGTCGAGTTCGCTGAAACGCTGTTGGAACACGATCGTCAGCAGGAAGCCGCTGATGATCTGCGTGCCGGTCTGCGTCACGCGCAGCTCCTGCAGGATCTCCACCCAGTTGCGGTCTGCACGCTGGGGTGCGCTCTCGGTTCTGCCGTCGGCCGGGTCGACGTCGTCGGGTTCGCTCATGTCCGCCTTCCGGATGGTGTGCGGTCCATCGTGCTCCCGCTCGGCCGACGTCGCAATGCCGCGCGATAGAACCTGACCAGTTCCGAAGCCGGAGGACGCTGGCGGGCCATCGACGCCGCATCCACCCGCTTCGCCGCCAGGTGGTGGCGCCACGACTCCTCGGCGCAGCGGAAGTCCCAGCCCGCCGCGGCCGCCGCCTCGAGGGTGCGGCACCAGCCGATCAGCTCGCGACCCTCCGAAGTCGGCGCCCAGGTGACCACCCGGAACCACACGTCCGGCCGGTTCGGGTCGCCGAACGCGAACCGGCGCACCACCGCGTACGGGACGCCGAGCGTCCCCTGCCGCAGGAGCCACTCGCTCGCCTGCGCGTTCGTCACCGGGTGCCACGCGCCCACTGCTCTCCTTCTCGGGTCCGCAGCCCGGCCCGCTGCGTCCTGAGCATACGAACCGCCGCCGACACCGCGGGCGCGGCGGCGGTCAGGTGAGCAGGCGGATGAGCGCGGCGACGACCGCAGCGGCGGGGACGACGACGATGAAGGGCACGCGGAGGGCGTAGAGGCCGGCGGCGATGGCGACGGCCGGGAGGCGCGCATCCAGTTGGAGGGCCTGGCCTGCGCCGAACGTCTGCACGCAGATCAGGGCGGCGAGGAGTGCGGCCGTCAGAAGGTCGCTGACGCGGGCGACCGTCGGGTGGTCGAGCGCCTTCGGCGGGACCAGCCAGCCCACCGCCTTGAGGGCGAGGACCGCGATCGACGCCAGCAGGATGATGTTCCACGTGGTCACGGCTCCACCTCCCTCTCCATCGGGATGGCCTCGGGATGCGGTGGGTCCGAGCGCTGCCCGAACAGGTTGAAGACTCCGACGAGGATCGCCACCGCCGCGGCGGCCAGTACGGGAAGGCCCGGCATCAGGAACGGTGTGAGCAGGGTGGCGACGAACCCGGCGGCGACCGCGACGACCTGCGTCTGGCGGGCCTTGAGCCGCGGCCAGAGCAGGCCGAGGAACGCGGCGGCCGCAGCAGCATCCAGCCCGTACGCCTTGACGTCGCCGATCAGGTTGCCGAGCAGGGCGCCCGCGAGGGTGGTCAGGTTCCAGCCGATGTAGACGACGAGGCCGGTGGTCCAGAAGCCGATGCGCTGTGCCCGCGGTTCCTGGTGGGCGGTCGCGACGGCGGTGGACTCGTCGATGGTCAACTGCGTCGCAGCCGCCCTCCGCCAGAAGCCCGGCCCGATGATGCGGGAGAGGCGCAGCGCATAGAACGAGTTGCGCACGCCGAGCAGCGCGGCCCCGGCGATGGCCGAACCGCCGGCCGCGACGCCACCGGAGGCGAGCACGCCGATCAGCGCGAACTGCGAGCCCCCGCTGAACATCAGCAGACTGAGCACGCACGCCTGCCAGACGTCGAGCCCGGATGCGGTCGCCAGTGCCCCGAACGAGACCCCGTACGCCGCCGTGGCGATGCCGACGGCCCAGCCGGAGCGCGCAGCGGCGCGCTCGTCCTGGCTGCGTTCCCGACTCACCCTCCCGACCCTAGCCCGTGGTATGCCGGAGGTTCAGGGGGCGTGCGGATTCAGGTGCGTGGCAGTTCAGGCCGCGTGGCGGAAGAGCCGGGCGACGAGCTCGCCGGCCGTGTCGTCGTCGAGCCGCCAGGGCTGGAAGATGGCGCGGTAGACAATGGGCGCGACGACGCCGTCGACGATGTCGTCGGCCGTGAGGCCTTCCTCGGCGGCGCGTCCGACGAACATGGTCGCCTCCTCGCGCCGGTTGCGGAGGCAGTCGGAGGTGCGCTCGCCCGCAGCGCCCGCCCCGCCGCGGAGAAGGGCGGCGTTCACCGGCTTGCGGTAGTGGGCGACCAGTTCGCTCGCCCAGGCGGTGAGGTCGTCGCGCAGGCTGCCGCTGGCGGGCAGTGGGCGCTCCGGGTCGAGCCGGTAGGTGGCGATGTCGTTGATGAGGGTGGGCAGGTCTCCCCAGCGGCGGTAGATGCTCGTGGGGTTGACGCCGGCGCGCTCGGCGATCATCGGAACGGTCACGCGGTCCTGGCCGCGCTCTTTGACGAGCTCTTCCACGGCCGTCCTGACGCTGTGGATGACCGCGGCGCTGCGTCCGCCCGTCCGCCTCGACGGTGTGGTCGTTGTTTCCATACGGAATAGCTTAAAGCAAAAACTGTTGCTTTTGAAGTGCGCGTGGGGCTAGCATCCCTAAAGCAATCAGATTTGCTTTTGGAGGAATGATGACGACAGCCGAAGAGACGCGCACCATCCCGGTCGCAGCGATCCCCGCCACCCGCGCCTCCCGGCGCGGCCTGGGCCCCATGCCCGCCTTCGTCGGCACGTCCCTGGCGTTCGTCGCCGTGGCCCTCGCTGTCGGCGCCCCCAGCCCGCTCTTCGTGCTCTACCAGCACGAGTGGGGCTTCGCCCCGTGGCTGCTCACCGTCGCCTTCGCGATCTACGCGATCACCCTCCTCGTGACCCTGCTGGTCGCCGGCTCGCTCTCCGACCACATCGGCCGGCGACCCGTGCTGATCGGAGCGCTCGCGCTGCAGGTGGTCGCGATGCTGATGTTCCTGTTCGCGCAGGACATCGGCTGGATCATCGCCGCCCGCTCCGTGCAGGGCGTCGCGACCGGCGCGGCGATGAGCACCTTCACCGCCGCGATCGTCGAGCTGGCGCCCGAGCGCCACAAGAAGCTCGGCGCGACCATCGGCAGCACCGCCCCGGTCGGCGGCATCGCCCTCGGAGCGTTCTTCACCGGGCTCGCTGTGCAGTTCGTGCCGCAGCCGACCACGCTCGTCTTCGTCAGCCTCGTCGTGCTGTTCGTGGCCGGACTCCTCGTGGTGATCGGCTCCCGCGAGACGGTGACGCGGCGGCCGGGAGCGGTGAACTCGCTCATCCCGCGGCTCGTCGTGCCCCGGGCCGCCCGCGCGGAGTTCGTCGGCGCCATCCCGCTGTTCGTGGCCACGTGGATGCTCGCGGGGCTGTTCATCGGGCTCTCGCCGTCCATCCTGAGCGGCGTCTTCCACCTCGACAGCGGTCTGCTCAACGGCGCCATCGTGGCCGTGCCGCCCGCCGTCGGAGCGACGGCGGGGCTGCTGCTCACCCGGGCGCCCGCCCGCACCACGGCGATCGTCTCGATGGGCGCGATCATCGTCGGCATCGCAGTCGCCGCGGCCGGCATCGGGTTCGCGGTGCTCTGGCTGCTGTTCGCCGGAGCGGTGATCGCGGGCGCCGGGTTCGGCGCCGGGTTCTCCTCGATGCTCAGGATGCTCGCCCCGCTCGCCCCGAACAACCAGCGCGCAGAACTGTTCGCCGGGATTTTCCTGGTCAGCTACATCGCGTACGGCGTGCCAGCGCTCGTCGCCGGTGAGCTGATCAGCGTGGTCGGCCTGCTTCCGACAGCGCTCGGCTACACGGTGGCGATCGCGCTCGGCGCGGTGATCGCCCTGGTGGTGCAGGTCGGGCGGGCCCGCGCGGTCACTCCACGTCGATGAGCACCTTGCCCACGATGCCGTCCTCGACGGCGTCGTGGGCAGCGGCCGTCTCGCTGAGCGGGAACCGCGTCAGCGGCAGCCCGTGCTCCGCGCCGACCGGCAGCGCTCCGTCGGCGACGGCAGCGGACACGGCCCGCACGGCGGCGTCCTTCGACTCCGCCGTCGTCGTGTACGTGAGGACGAACTGGAAGCGCAGGTTCTTGCCCATGCTCGGGCGCACCGGAATGGTGACGGCGGGCTCGCCGGGGCTGTCGGCGTAGATGGCGATGGAGGCGTTGGGGGCCGCGATCCGCGCATCCAGTTCGGCGTTGGCGGTGGCGTTCACCTCGACCACGATGTCCACGCCGCGCGGGGCGAGCGCTCCGATGGCCTGGGCGGTGTCTCCGTCGCGGTAGTTGACCACGTGGTGCGCGCCGGCCGCCCTGGCCAGCTCGGCCTTCTCGTGGCTGCTGACGGTGGCGATGACCGTGGCGTCGGCCCAGACGGCCAGCTGGATGGCCGCGTGCCCGACCGCTCCCGCACCCCCGGCGACCAGCACCGTACGACCGCTGAGTGCGCCGGGCGAGAGCTCCGGCGGGCCGCCCTCGTGCACGGTGAGCGCCCGGTGCGCGGTGAGTGCCGGGATCCCCAGGGAGGCGCCGACATCGAAGGACGCGCCATCCGGAAGTGGAACCACCTGGCGCGCGGGAAGCACCGCGAACTCCTGCGCCGTGCCGTCGGGACGCTGGTAGGCCGCATCCCAGACCCAGACCCTGTCGCCCACGGCGAACCCGGTGACGCCGTCGCCGACCTCGTCCACGGTGCCCGCGCCATCCTGGTTCGGCACCTGCGGGCGCGGCAGCTGATCGTCGCCACTGCCGCGACGCGCCTTCCAGTCGGTGGGGTTCACCCCCGACACCCGGATGCGCACGCGCACCTCGCCCGGTCCGGCGTGCGACTCCTCGCGCTCGCCGTACTGCAGAACGTCCGATGATCCGGTGGAGCTATAGGTGACAGCCTTCATGTGACCAGCAAACCACCCGTCGCCCGAATCTCTTCCACGAATGTCGTTCGCGGTCGCTGACTCGCCGCGCGTCAGCCGGTGGAGCAGGCGCCCGAACTGATCGGCGCGGCGCTCACCGACGAGAGCACGGGACGCAGCTCCGCGAGCGTCAGCGCGTATCCGGTGTCCGGGTCGACCGTCGAGCGCGCGAACACCACGCCGACCACATCCCCCGACGTGTCGAGCAGCGGGCCGCCCGAGTTGCCGGGCCGCACGCTGCCGCGCAGCGAGTAGATGTCTCGCTCGACCGAACCGCTCTGGTAGATGTCGGTGCCGCGCGCCATGATGCGGTCGCGCACGCGCTCCGGGCTGATCGTGAACGGCCCGTTGCCCGGATAGCCGGCGGCGTAGGTCTGCGCACCGGCGGTGACGTCTTTGCCGATGTCGAGCGGCGGCGCCATGATGTCCGTCACGTCGAGCACTGCGAGATCGCGCTCCGGATCGAACGCGACGAGGGTGGCGCGCTCCGCCCTGTCGTCGCCCGGCTCCCGCACCACGATGCTGGATGCGCCGGCGACGACGTGCGCGTTCGTCACCACGCGTCCGCTCTGCACCACCCACCCGCTGCCCTCCGAGTCGACGCCGCAGGCGGGCTTCGACGCGAGGACCGTGACCACGGAGGCCTGGGACGCTGCCACGGCGGCCGGGACGGACGGGTCGGGCGCCTGTATGGTCTTGATCGGCTCCCCGCCCTCGAAGACCTGCGGCAGTCCGGCGCCCGCGAGGGCGTCATCGACGGCACCGAGCACGGTGCTGGCGGGGAAGGGGGCCATGCTGTCGAGGGCCGCGACCACGCGCGACGAGCTCGCGGCCTGCACGACCGTGGCGAGGCTGGTCGCCATCGCGAACCCGGCGATGAGCCAGACCACCACGGCCCAGGTGAGCAGCCCGAGCACGGCGCCGGCGAGCGAGTCGAGCCAGCGGATCGGTCCGTGCCGCACCAGCTTGCCGATCACGGAGGCGATGCCGGCGGCGATGGCGTACGCGGCGCCCGCGCAGATCAGGATGACGATGGCGGCGACGATGGAGCGCTCGGTGACGCTGCCCCATCCGGCGTCTGCCAGCCAGGTGACGACGACAGGGGCGAGGGTCAGTCCGCCCCAGAGACCGAGGCCGAGACCGACGAGCGAACCGGCAGCGCGGATCGCGCCGTTGCTCCAGCCGGCGGCGATCGCCACGACGGCGAGCACCACGAGCACCACGTCGACAACGATCTCCACCCGCCCACCATGCCCCACCAGGCTGTGCGCGGGCTCAACCCCACGTGTGTGTCCTCCGCACCATCCCGTCGCCCCCTTCCACCGGGTGGATGCGAGGGCTACCGTCCGTTGCCAGAGGGACGCAGCCGCGTCCAGACGACGAAAGGATCACCGGATGAGCGACCAGCAGAACCGCCCAGACCTCGACGACGGCGAGCGGGAGATGACGAACGACGACTTCACCGCGTCCGATCCTGACCACGGCAAGGAGTCCGAGCCGTCGCAGCAGCAGCACCACAACGCGGAGACGGAAGAGGACACCGCGTCGGGCGGCGCTCCGGACTGAGCGGGTGCGGGACGGAGCGGGTGCGCCGGCCGGGCGTCAGGCGCGCCCGTCCTCCTCGTCCCCGTCGTCGACGGCGGCAGGGTCGGGGAGCGGGGCGGGCACGATGTCCGGGTCCATCTGCTCGGTGGGGACCGCGGCCGGCTGATTCTGGGCGTCTTTGTCCATGCGGCGACGTTACGCCCCCTGCCAGGCGGCCGTAAACCCCCTTCGGAACGCCGGCGGGCACGCGTACCGTCCCCGGCATGACCGATCAACTGACTTTCCAGAATCCCGTCGACCGCTTCGATCCGGTCGACGCGCCCAAGCAGGACCAGGATGCGCCCGGTCTGGATGCCGACCTCGCTCCGCACGCCGACCACGGCGAGCAGTCGTATCGGGGCACAGGCAGGCTGACCGGCCGCAAGGCGCTGGTCACCGGGGGAGACTCCGGCATCGGCGCCGCCGTGGCCATCGCGTTCGCCAGGGAGGGCGCCGATGTCGCCATCGCCTACCTTCCCGACGAGGAGGAGGACGCCCGCCGCGTCGCCGCCGTGCTCGAGGACAGCGGCTCGACCGTCGCGACGCTCGCCTACGACATCACCACCGCCGAGGCGTGCCGCACCCTCGTCGCCGACGCGGTCGAGGCGCTCGGCGGCCTCGACATCCTGGTGAACAACGCGGGCAAGCAGCAGTTCTGCGAGCGGCTGGAAGACCTGAGCGACGAGCAGTTCGATGAGACGTTCCGCACGAACGTGTACGCGATGTTCTGGATCACCAAAGCCGCGCTTCCGCACCTGGCTCCCGGGTCGAGCATCATCAACACCACGTCCATCCAGGCGTACGCGCCGAGCGAGATCCTGGTCGACTACGCCACCACGAAGGCGTCGATCAACACGTTCACCAAGGCGCTCGCCGCGCAGATCGCGCCGCGCGGCATCCGGGTGAACGCGGTGGCGCCCGGCCCGATCTGGACGCCGCTGCAGGTGTCCGGCGGCCAGCCGAAGGATGCGCTTCCCGACTTCGGAGAGCAGACGCCGATGGGCCGCGCCGGCCAGCCCACCGAGCTCGCGCCCGCGTACGTCTTCCTGGCCTCCCCGGAGTCCAGCTACGTCACCGGCGACACCCTCAACGTCAACGGCGGCATGCCCACCCCCTGACCCCAAACATCGAGCCGGGACTTGTGTACGCGACACGCCGGGCGATGGCGTACACAAGTCCCGGCTCGATAGCGCCGTTAGCCGGGATCAGTCCGACTTCGGCTCGGAGTCGGACTTGGGGCGGGGCTTGCGGCGGGCGGTGAGGATGACGATGACCACCGCGATCAGCGCGAGCACCACGATGCCGATCGCGATGCCGATGACCAGGCCCACGTCGGTCGTGGATGCGGCTGCGGTCGGTTTCGGGGACCCTGCGGTCTCCGTCGGCTGGGCACCGGCGGGTTGCGTCGCCTGCGTGGTCGGCTCGGTGGTCGACTCTCCGCCGGGCGCTGCGGTGCTCGCGCCGCACGCCGTCTTCTCCGTGCCCTCCGCCGCCGCCGTGCCCGCCGGCGGCTGGTAGGTGAACGCGTACTGGTCGGACACCGTGTGGCCGTCGGCCGAGACGACCTGGTAGCTCACCGTGTACTTCCCGGCACCGCCGAGGGCGACGGGGACCGACACCACGGTGTCGGCGACCGTCGTGCATCCGGTCTCGAAGTGGCGTGTTGCCGCATCCGGGCCCGTGACCGTCACCAGGTTGTTGCCGCCGTAGTCGAGCACGCGGTCGTTGAAGGTGAGCGAGACCGTCTGCAGCGGGGTGGTCACGGTCGCGTCTTTCGCCGGGTCCGTGCTGATGATGTAGTCGTGGGCGGAGGCGCTCGCCACGGGCAGCAGCGCCAGCCCGGCGGCGGCGAGCAGCCCGATGGATGCGGTGCGCAGACGGTGCGTCATGCCTCCACCTTCCCACGCCCGCGGCGGGTGGCCGCGAAGACCGCGACCACGAGCGCGATGGCGCCGAGGGCGAGACCGCCGATGCCGAGGCCGATCGAGAGCGCGTCCGCCGCCATCCCGGACGATGCTGCCGCCGGGGCAGGCGTCGAGTCGACGACGAGCGGGCCGCCGCCCTCCGTCGGAGCGGGGTCCGTGACGTACACGGTGGGTGCCGGGTGCTCGGGCTCCGCGCCGGATGCCGGGGTCTTCTCGCTCCAGTCGACCACGCTGCCGTCGCTGTAGTACTGGTGGGTGGGAAGCAGGATCTGGCCGGTCTTCGGCACGGCGCCCGCCGAGATCGTGAACTCCTGGAACTGGCCGGGAGCCACCTGCACGCCGCTGTCGGCCGTCCAGGTTACGCGCACGGGAGCCTGGGTGATGGTGCCGTCGTCGGTCTTGACCGGCTTCGCCAGCTTCTCGGTGTCGACCGTGGTGGTCCAGCCGGGGAGCGGAAGGTAGCTGACCGAAGTGAACGGGTCGGCCGTCGGCAGGTCGACCACGAGCTTGACGGTGCCCGCGGTCGCGGACTCGGTCGGCACCTTGAAGGTGAGCGTTGCGTAGCTGCCCGGCTCGGCCTGGTCGGGGGTGACGTGTACGTGCGCGCTGGCGGCGAGCGGTGCGGACAGCAGCAGGATGGCGGTGGATGCGGCCGCGATGGACGCGGCGATGGTGCGTTTCTTCATGGGAGTTCTTCGTCCTTGTTCGGAAGCGTTCGATGAGTGCTGGTGCGCGCAGACGGACGGCGCCACGCAGACTCGTGGAACGCTCCGTCAGAACGCGGCGGCGAGCGGTGGACCGCGGTGACGCAGCCGGAGAAGCGGAACGCCCAGATCGAGCAGACGCACCGGTTCCCGGGAGAACGCGCTGGCGGCGGAGGCCGCAGCGGAGTGCGCGAGCGTCGTGGGGAGGACGGCGAGGCTGCTCAGGATGCGGCGGTCGGCGAACCGGGCCACGTGCATCCTGGCCGTGTCGAACAGTCCCCAGAAGGCCTGCTCGCCGAAGCGCAGCGCGATCACGGTGACCAGCACGGCGGTGAGGTGGGCTCCCCACATCCCGAGGCTGAACTCGTCGTGGGCGGCGGGCATGGCGGTCGGCATCGAGCCGGACATGCTCATGGTGAGGTGCGACCCCGCGTGCAGGTGGGTGGTGCCGGCCGGCGCGGTGAACGTCGCGGTGCCCGTGCCGAGACCGAACAGCAGGTGGAACAGGAACTGGCTGGCGCCGACAGCGACGGTCAGCCGCCAGAGCGACAGCGACCGGCCGGTGAGGGCGATGGATGCGATGGTCGAGAACGCGAGGCTCAGCGCGAGCGGGAGGGCCCCCGGCGCCGCGCCGCCGCCGGCCACGTGGAACAGGGCGGCGACGAAGATGGCGACACCGGATGCGAGCAACCCGCGCGCGACGCGAGCCCACCTCGATCCCATGCTGTGTCCCTCCGTCGTCCGTGGTTCGGAGCAAGTCTACGGAACGGATGGGCGCCGGCCGCCGCAGTGCCGCGCTGGTGCCGAGCCGCCCGGCCGAGTGCGGCTCGGTATGTATCCTACGAAGGCGACCCGGCGCACACTGAAGGAGGCGTATGCCCAGAGGAGCGAACCTCCCCGCGATCGCCGCATTCAACGACACGGTCGTGCTGGACGCCGTGCGCCGTTCCTCCGGTGGTCTCAGCAGGGTGGAACTCGCCGGGGAGACCGGCCTGTCCGCGCAGACGGTGTCGAACGTCAGCAGGCGGCTGATCGAGCAGGGCCTCATCCGCGAGGCGGGCAAACGCATCGACGGCCCAGGCAAGCCGCGCACCATCCTGCAGCTGGAGCCGACGGGCTCGTACGCGGTCGGCGTGCACCTCGACCCGACGGTGATCACCTGCGTGCTGCTCGACCTGGAGGGCGAAGTGGTCGCCGACGTGCGCCGCCACTCCCCGGTCTCCGGCGACGCGATGCAGACGCTGGACATCGTGGTCGAGGCGATCGACACGGTCCTGGCGGACTCCGGCGTCGAGCGCGCCAAAGTCAGCGGCGTCGGCGTCGCTGCGCCCGGCCCGATCGACACGGACACCGGCGTCGTGGTGCGCCCTCCGCTCATCCCGGGCTGGAACGACTTCCACCTGCGCGACGAGCTGACGGCGGCGACGGGCCTCTCCGCCCTCGTGGCCAAGGACGTCACGGCGGCGGCGGTCGCCGAACGCTGGCACGATCCGGCGGGCGCGAGCCGCGACTACGTGTTCGTCTACTACGGCACGGGCGTCGGCGTCGGGATGGTCCTCGACGGCGACGTCTACACCGGCGCCTCCCACAACGCCGGCGACGTCGGCCACGCGATCGTCGACCCGGGCGGCGCCCTCTGCGCCTGCGGCCGCCGCGGCTGCTACGGCGAATCCGTGCGCCCGTACCGCCTGGTGATGCAGGCCATCTGGGCAGGAGTCCTCACCGCCCCGGGAGGCCAGGAGGTGCCGGACGGCGTCGACCTCGGCCTCGACGTGGAGACGATCGACGACCTGTTCACCGAACTGACGTCCGCGGCGACGGCCGGCGACGAGACCGCCATCAGCATCCTCGACCGCTCCATCCGCAACACGGCCTACTACCTCTCCAACCTCTCCGCCCTCCTCGACATCGACCGCGTCGTCTTCGGAGGCCCATCCTGGGCCCGCGTCGAACCCTTCTACGCGGACCGCCTCCGCGGCTGGCTGCGCGAGTTCGACATGGAGATCCTCACCCACCCGGTGATCACCGAATCGAGCGCGGTCGGCGAGGACGTGGCGGCCGTCGGCGCAGCCTGCCTGGTGCTCGACGCGACGTTCTCGCCGCGCGGCGGGGTGTAGCGGGCGGTCGCTCGCGCCTGCTCGACAGCCCCATCCCGTTCGACCCCCACACGGGTCTCATCAGCCATTTTCCTTGCAGGCATTGCCAAATAAATCAAATTGATTTATAAATTACCCAAGGTCCGGCACCGCAGGGGCATGAAGGGCGCCCACCGGACGTCGAAGCAAGGGAGCATCGATGAAACGCAGCAGAGTTCTGGCCGCCGTGGTGGCCGCATCCACTCTCGTCGCACTGGCCGGATGTTCGTCGTCCGGGTCCAATGACGGCAAGACCATCAAGGTCGCCTACCAGGATTTCGGCACCGACCTCATGGCCAAGTTCATGGCCAAGGCGAAGGCCGGGTTCGAGAAGGCCAATCCGGGGGAGAAGGTCACGCTCGTCCCCATCAAGGCGGCCGAGAACGACTACTACACCAAGCTGTCGCTGATGAACCGCAGCGCGAGCACCGCACCGGATGTGCTCTACGAGGACACCTTCCTCATCCGCTCGGACGCGCAGGCCGGCTACCTCGAACCGCTCGACCCGTACGTCAAGAAGTGGGATGAGTGGTCGCAGTTCTACGACAACGCCAAGGATGCGGGCAAGGGAGACGACGGCAAGATCTACGGTGTCTCGATGGGCACGGACACCCGCGCCCTCTGGTACAACAAGGACATCTTCGCCAAGGCAGGGCTGCCGGCCGACTGGAAGCCGAAGGACTGGAACGACGTCCTGGATGCGGCCAAGACCATCAAGGACAAGGTTCCCGGCGTCACGCCCATCAACATCTTCTCCGGCAAGGCCGGCGGTGAGGCCAGCTCGATGCAGGGCTTCGAGATGCTGCTTTACGGAGCGAGCAAGGACGGCCTCTACGACGCCTCCTCCGGCAAGTGGATCACCGGGTCCAAGGCGTTCACCGACTCCCTGGATGTGCTGAAAGAGGTCTACCAGGGCGGCCTCGGCCCGTCGCAGGAGATCACCAGCGACACCAACTACCAGAACATCGTCACCAGCCAGCTCATCCCGCAGGGCAAGCTCGCCATCAACCTCGACGGCTCGTGGGTCGCGGGCACCTGGCAGTCCACCGGCGACACCAACTGGCCGGAGTGGGACAAGACGATGGGTGTCGCACCGATGCCCACCCAGAACGGGCAGGAGCCGGGCAGCGTGAGCATGTCGGGCGGCTGGACCCTCTCGATGGGGTCGAAGAGCAAGGCCAAGGACGAGGCGTGGAAGTTCATCTCCTACGCGCTCAACAAGGCCAACTCGCTCGACTTCGACATCTCGCTCAGCCAGATCCCGGTGCGCAAGGATGTCGCGGCCGACCCGTCGTACGCCAAGTCGAACCCCACCTCCACGTTCTTCGCCTCGCTCGTGGATGTGACCAAGTTCCGACCTGCCACACCCGACTACTCCAAGATCTCCAACGGCATCCAGGTGGCGATGGAGTCGGTGATGACCGGGCAGCAGTCGCCGGCAGAAGCCGCCAAGGCCTACGACGACACGGTTGTCGGCATCGTCGGCAAGGACAAGACGAAGTCGGAGTAACGAGACAGTGACGTCGACAGTCGACGCCGTCGCCGAGGGCGTGCGCGGCCGGGGAACCCCCCGGCCGCCGCGCCCGGAGCGCACGGCACGTTCGCGCAGAGTGCGCCGTTCCGTTGCACGGACCGTCCCGCTCATCCCGGCCATCGGCCTCCTGGTCGTGTTCCTGGTCGGTCCGATCCTCTCCTCCTTCTACGGGTCGTTCACCAACTCCTCGCTCACCGGCGCCGCCGCGGCGTCGAGCGAATGGGTGGGCCTGAAGAACTACATCGACCTCTTCAACAGCCCGGACTTCCCCGTCGCGGTCGTCCTCACCCTGGTCTTCCTGATCGGCTCCGCCGTGATCGGGCAGAACATCGTCGGAATGGTCCTGGCCCTGCTCATGCGGGCAGGCGGGCGCGTCGTCGGCGCGATCGTGTCGACGTTCGTCGTCGGGGCATGGGTGCTGCCGGAGATCGTGGCGGCGTTCGCGTCGTACGCGTTCTTCAGCCAGAAGGGCACGCTCAACGCCATGCTCGGCGCCATCGGGATCACCGGGCCGTCGTGGCTGTTCGCGTTCCCGATGCTGGCCGTGATCCTCGCCAACACCTGGCGGGGCGCCGCCTTCTCGATGCTCGTCTACTCGGCGGCGCTGCAGGAGGTGCCGCCGGAGATCACCGAGGCGGCGGAGGTCGACGGCGCCAACGGCGTCAAACGGTTCTTCCTGGTGACGCTGCCGATGATCCGCCGCAGCATCTCCACGAACCTGATGCTGATCACCCTGCAGACCCTCTCGGTCTTCACCCTCATCTACGTGATGACGGGAGGCGGGCCAGGCAACAAGTCCATGACCCTCCCCGTGCTCGCCTACCAGGAGGCCTTCAAGTTCTCCGAGCTGGGCTACGGCACCGCCATCGCGACCATCCTGCTGCTCGTGGGCGCGGTGTTCGCCATCGTCTACGTGCGCGCCCTCAAGACGGAGGTGGACTGATGCGCCTGTCATCGCCGAGCGGTCTGGCACTCAAGTGGACCGCCAACATCCTGCTGCTGCTCATCGGACTGATCTTCGTGCTGCCGATGGTGTGGGTGGTGTTCGCGTCGTTCGACGGGTCTGCCACGCTCGCCGTCAGCTGGCCGAAGCAGTGGACGCTGGAGAATTTCCAGAAGGTGCTCACGCCCGACCTGGCGTTCCTCCCGCTGTGGAACAGCCTGCTGCTGTCCGCCGGATGCGCGTTCATCACGGTGATCGTCGCCATCCTGGCCGCGTACCCGCTGTCCCGCTACCGCAACCGGTTCAACAAGCCGTTCCTCTACGCGATCCTGTTCGGGACCTGCCTGCCGATCACCGCCATGATGGTGCCGGTCTACAGCCTGTTCGTGTCGCTGAACCTGATCGACTCGATCGGTGGGACGATCCTGTTCATGGCGGCATCGTCGCTTCCGATGGCGATCTGGATGACGAAGAACTTCGTCGACTCGGTGCCGCTCTCCCTGGAGGAGGCGGCGTGGGTGGACGGCGCATCCAGCATGAAGACGCTGTGGACGGTGGTGGTCCCGCTGGTCCGCCCCGGCATCGCGGTGGTGTTCATCTTCGTGTTCGTGCAGGCGTGGGGCAACTTCTTCGTCCCGTTCGTGCTGCTGCTCAGCCCGGAGAACCAGCCGGCCGCCGTCAGCATCTTCACCTTCTTCGGGCAGTACGGCGCGGTCGCATACGGCCAGCTGGCGGCGTACTCGCTCATCTACTCCGTGCCCGTGATCGCCCTCTACGTCCTCGTCTCCCGGGTGCTCGGCGGTTCGTCGGCCCTCGCCGGGGCCGTCAAGGGCTAACCCGTTCCTCTTATATAAGGAGTCTCGTTGTATCAGCAGAACCAGCTCGTCGAGATGCGCGTCGACCGTTTCGTGCGCGAGCGTCTCGCACCCGCCCTGGAGTTCGCATCGGCGCCCGTGACGATCGAGGCGTGGGAGGTGCCGGATGAGCCGGTGCCGTTCGCGCAGGCCGTCACGAACACGTTCGCGCCGTTCGAGATCGGGCAGGCGTGGGGACGGCCGTGGGGGACCGTCTGGTTCCGGGTGACGGGGACGGTGCCCACCGACTGGGATGCTGCACCGGACGACGTCGAGCTGGTGGTCGACCTCGGCTTCACCGCCGGTCAGGTCGGCTTCCAGGCGGAGGGCCTGGTCTGGGCGACGGACGGCACGATCATCAAGGCGATCGAACCGCTCAACGGCTACGTGCGGCTGCGGCTGGCACCAGGTCAGCCGTTCGAGCTGTACATCGAGGCCGCGGCCAACCCGGATGTGGGCAGCGAGTTCGTCGACTTCGTTCCCACCAAGCTGGGCCGCAAGTCCACGGCGCCGCAGCATCCCATCTACGCGCTGCGCCGCCTGGCCGTCGTGCACCGCGACCGCGAGGTGTGGGAGCTGGTGCAGGACGTGTGGACGGCGCGGGGCCTCGCCGCGGTGCTGCCCGAGCAGTCGCCGCGGCGCGCATCCCTGTTCGCCGCACTGGATGCGGTGGTGGACGCCGTCGACCCGACCGACGTGCACGGCACGGCGGCGGACGGCCGCGCGGCGCTCGCCGAGGTGCTCGCCTCCCCGGCGGCGGCGGCGGCGCACAAGGTGTTCGCCGTCGGCCACGCGCACATCGACTCGGCCTGGCTGTGGCCGGTGCGCGAGACCATCCGCAAGTGCGCCCGCACGTTCTCGAACGTGCTGGACCTGATGGACCAGGACCCGGACTTCGTGTTCGCGTGCTCGTCGGCGCAGCAGTTCGCGTGGATGAAGCAGTACTACCCGGAGCTGTTCGAGCGCATCCGGACACGCGTGGCCGAAGGGCGGTTCGTGCCGGTCGGCGGCATGTGGGTGGAGTCGGACACGAACATGCCGGGGTCGGAGGCGATGGCCAGGCAGTTCGTGGAGGGCAAGCGGTTCTTCCTCGAGGAGTTCGGCTTCGAGCCGAAAGAGGTGTGGCTGCCCGACTCGTTCGGATACTCCGGCGCGCTCCCGCAGATCGCGCGCGCGGCGGGCGCCGACTACTTCCTCACGCAGAAGATCTCCTGGAACGAGGTCAACAAGTTCCCGCACCACTCCTTCGAGTGGGAGGGCATCGACGGCACCAGGATCTTCACCCACTTCCCGCCCGTCGACACGTACAACTCCGTGCTGTCCGGGGCCGAGCTGGCGCACGCCGAGCAGAACTTCGCCGACAAGGGCAGCGCGAACACCTCGCTCGTGCCGTTCGGGTTCGGCGACGGAGGGGGAGGCCCGACCAGGGAGATGGTCGCTGCGGCCAAGCGCACCGCCGACCTGGAGGGCTCGCCGATCGTGCGCGTCGCCACCCCGGCCGCGTTCTTCGAGGCCGCCTCGGCCGAGTTCTCACCGGCTCCCGTGTGGGCGGGCGAGCTGTACCTCGAATTCCACCGCGGCACGTACACCTCGCAGGCGCGCACCAAGCACGGCAACCGCCGCAGCGAGCACCTGCTGCACGAGGCAGAGCTGTGGGCGACCACAGCCGCCGTGCGGGCAGGGGCCGACTACCCGGTGGACGAGCTGCGCGCTGCGTGGCAGACGGTCCTGCTTCAGCAGTTCCACGACATCCTGCCCGGCTCGTCGATCGGCTGGGTGCACGACCAGGCCGTGGAGAACTACGCGGCGGTGGCTGAGGCGCTGGAGGGCGTGATCGCGCGCTCGATGGCGGCGCTGGGCGGCGCATCCGGGGGCGCATCCGGTGCCGCATCCGGAGGCGACGTGGTGTTCAACGCCTCGCCGTTCCCGGTGGACGGCGTGCCGGCGTTCGGCGCAGGGGCAGCATCCCGGACGGGGGATGCGCGGATCGAGCGCTCCGGAGACGGGTACGTGCTCGCCAACGCGCTGCTCACCGTGACGGTCGACGGGGACGGCCTGGTGGCCTCCATCGTCGATGCGGCGTCCGGCCGTGAGGTGCTGCCTCCCGGAACGCGGGCCAACCTGCTGCAGCTGTTCCGCGATACCCCGACGCAGTGGGATGCCTGGGACGTGGATGTGGAATACCGCCGGTTCGGCGAAGACCTCACCGCTCTCGACAGCCTCGAGGTGGTCGCCGACGGCGGGAGCAACGGCGGCGAAAGCGTCGGGCTGCGGATCGTGCGCAGCTTCGGGTCGTCGGTGGTCACCCAGACCGTCACGCTCGACGCAGGGTCGGCCGCGCTCGACATCGTCACGCACGTCGACTGGCACGAGAAGCAGCGGATGCTGAAGCTCGCGGTCCCCGTGGACGTGCACACCGCATCCGCCCGGTCGGAGATCCAGTTCGGCCACATCGACCGGCCGACGCACACGAACACCAGCTGGGACACCGCCCGTTTCGAGACGCCCGCCCACCGCTGGGTGCACGTCGCCGAGGCCGGTTTCGGTGTCGGCGTCGCGAACGACGCGACGTACGGTCACGACATCACCCGCCACGCCCGCGACGGGGGAGGAACGTACTCGCTCGTGCGGCAGACGCTGCTCCGGGCGCCGATGTTCCCCGATCCGGATGCGGACCAGGGCGAGCACACGCTGCGCACCTCGATCGTCGTCGGCGGTCTGGATGCGGCGATCGAGGCCGGCTACCGGCTCAACCTCCCCGTGCGCGCCGGGCAGGCGCCAGCGGTCGAGCCGCTGGTGTCGTCGTCGAGCCCCGCAGCGGTGATCGAGACGGTCAAGCTGGCGGAGGACGGCTCCGGCGACGTGGTCGTGCGACTGTACGAGGCGCACGGCAGCCGCACAACGGCGAGCATCGGCGTGCACTTCCCGCACGCCGGGGTGACCGAGACCGACCTCCTCGAACGCGAGACGGCCAGGGATGCGGTGGTCGGCGCGACCGGAGACGGCGCCGGTCACGGCCGGGTCGAGCTGACCCTCCGGCCCTTCCAGCTGGTCACCCTCCGCTTCGCGCGAGGCTGACCCCAGACTGTCCGCCCCGGGCCGCGCGAACCCCGGGGCGGGCATCCTCACGTCCCCGAACTGGGGTGCACTGGGCGGTCCGAAGCCCCCTCCGCGCCCGGTTATCCTGTCGGAAATGACGATCAACGGGTGGAGACGCAGAGCGCTGGTGGTCGAGGACCACGCGCTGATGCGTTCCCTCGTCGCCGAGGCGCTCGAACGGCGCGGGTTCGACGTCACGCCCGCCGCGTCCGCCGCCGAAGCGCTGCGCCTGGCCGACACGGCCGACCCCGATCTACTGGTCACCGACATCGACCTGGGGGAGCGGCCGAACGGCCTGGAGCTGGCGACCATCCTCCGCGAGCGCGCGCCGCACATCGCCATCGTGTTCCTCAGCAACCTGTCGAGGGAGGCGGCCGTCGCACGTGCGCGGGAGACGGTGAGCGGCGCGTCGTTCGTGAACAAGGGCGCCATCGAGGACATCGACGAACTGGTCGCCGCCGCTGAGGCGGCGCTGGCCGAGCGTCCGCTCTCTCGGGAGGCGCCGGAGGGCGACGGCCGGGCCGCCATGCTGCGGCTGAGCGAAGCGCAGCTGGAGACCACGCGGCTGCTCGCCGCGGGCTTCTCGAACGCCGAGATCGCGCGCCGCCGCGGGGTGACCGTGCGCGCCGTCGAGAAGAGCGTCGAGCGGATCTTCAGCGCGCTCGGCGTCTCCGGCGACGACCGCGTGACCCCGAGGGTCGCGGCGGCGACGCTCTACACCGCCACGTTCGGCGACCCGCGCACAGGCCTCGGCTGAGGGCGGGTGAGCGTCCGATGAACCTCGTCTCCACCCGTCGCCTGCTCGCCAGGGCGACCGGACGCAACGCCATCACCTGGTGGACCTGGATCATCACGTTCCCGTTCGCCATGACGGTCATGTCCGGCCTGCAGTACGTCGACGGCGGCCGATCGCTCGGGCGCGCCGCCGCCGTCGCGGGCATCGAGCACATCGGCATCGGCGTGCTCCTGGCGGCGGCGTACGGCGTCCTGCAGGTGACGCCCGACCGGATGCGCGCCGTCGTCGCGCTGCTGCTGTTCGCGGCAGTCGGAGCCGCCCGGCCGTTCGTGTTCCTCGGGTCGGCCGCGCTTCTCGGCATCCCGGTGACGGTGGGGGAACTCGGCGTCCGCGTCGCCATCAACGTCGTCACCTGCCTGTCGGTGTTCTCCCTCATCGCCATCGGCGTCGACCTGGTGCGCGACCACCGCGGCGTGTTCCGGCGTCTCAACGCCGTGCGGCAGGCGGCGGAGGCCGACGAGCTGGCTGCCCTGGACCGCATCCGGAACCTGCGGGCGGTGTCGGTGGATGCGGTGCTCGCGCAGATCGAGGACGCCGCAGCCCCTGCGATGCTCGCCGGCATCGAACCGGCGGACGCCTCGCGGCTGCTGCGCTCGCTGGCGAACGACATCGTCCGTCCGGCGAGCCACGAGCTGTACGTCGCCGAGGAGGCGCAGCCCGCGCGCCAGGAGGCTGGTGCGGAGTCGCGCGCGGAGGCTGCGGCTGAGCCGCCGGCGCCGGGACGGATCGGCTGGCTGCGCTCGGTGGTCAGCGGCATCCGGCCGGCTCCCGCGCTCCCGACAGCCGTGCTGTTCGTCGGGATGGTCGCGCCGTTCGCCGTCGGGGAGTACGGGATCGGGGTGGCTCTCGGGCAGACGCCCGCCTCCCTGATCATCCTGCTGCTGGGAAACATCGCCGTGGCCAAACTCTCCTCGCGGGTGAAACGTGCGGGAGCCCGGGTTGCAACCGTGCTGACCGGTTACATCGCGGTGGGCGTGCTGCTGACGGTCGAGAGCTCCCTGTTCCTGCGCGCGGCCGGGTACTCGACCACGCTGATCGCGTTCCAGGCTTTCGTCTACCCGGTGGTCGCGGCAGCGGTCGCCCTGGTGTCGTCGCTCTCCGTACGCGTGCGCGCCGACCAGAGCGCCATCGAGGAGTCGATGCAGGCCGCGGTCGACTCCGCGGCTCGAGCGCGGGCCGAATACGACCACGAGCGCGAAGGCATCGCCCGGCTGCTCCACTCCGGCGTCCAGTCCGAGCTGATCGCCAGCGCCCTCGCGGTCGGAATGAGCGGCGGCACCCCCGCGGACGCGTCCGCCGCCGTGCGCGACGCCGTCGACCGCATCCGGAGCGAACTGCGGGGCTCGCGGCCGAGGACGGACGCGCGCACCCGCATCCGGATGCTCGCAGACAGCTGGCGCTCGGCGATGACCCTCGACGTGCGCATCGACGACGAGGTCTGGGATCGCCTCGACGGCGACGACCGCCGCTGCGAGGCGGTGGTGGATGCGATGTCCGAGGGCCTCGCCAACGCGGTGCGGCACGGCGACGGATCCCCGGTGACCCTGGAGCTCGAACGCGGCGAGGACGACGGCGTACTGGTGCTCGTGACCTCCGGCGGCGAACTCGCCTCGCCGGGCGCGGGCATCGGGCTGAAAGACCTCGCGGGCCGCGCAGAGGTCGCGCTGCGCGAACGCGCGGGCGGCGTCGAACTGGCCGTCGCGATCCGCTGATTCCGGTCGCGATCAGGGGTGTTCACGCGCCTCTGTCGTAACAGCCGTACCCCGCCGGTCCTCCAAAACGCGGACATCGTAGATTTGGATGCATCAACGCGGAGCGATCCGTGCTGAAACCCCCGGTCAGGGGCCCATTCCTGCGTGACCCGAACGCGCGGGACGGGCCCCTGCGGCCGGGAAATCCATGCATGTTGATGGAACCTTCAGGCGAAATCGGGTAAAACTAGTCAGTACGCGTTTGCGCCAGGCCCGGCGCATTACCCCCGCTCAGAAAGCCTACGGTTTGCCCCAGTCCAGTGCCCCGTCGCGGTCTCGCCGCACCTATCGGGCTCCGGTCGTCGTCGACGTCCAGGAGCCGGCGGAGCTCTCGACGGACCCCGGACAGGTATTCGTGAGCCGTCGTGCACGCGTCGAGCACGAGCGTCAGCGGCCCGCGAAGCGCGAGCGCATCGTGGTCAAGCCGACCAGGCGATCCGTTGCTGCCGCCGCGCGCGCTGCCGCACAGCCAGGACCCGCCGCCGCTCCCACGCGGGGCATCTTCCGCACGGTGCACGTCACGCACCGCAAGCGGTTCGGCTTCCACGCCGCCGTGCTCCTCGCGCTGACCGCCTTCTTCGGCACCGCCGCCCTGCCCGCATACGCGAGCACCAACGAGGCGTCGCCGATGGGCAACGCCCGCACCGCACTCGCCGTGCAGACGCTCACCAGCGGAGACGTCACCGCACAGGTCGTCTCCCGCGACGGGCTGCAGATCGCCGAGTCGCCGCAGATGCTCGACTCGACCATGAACACCTCGGTGTCGCCGAGCGTCGAAGCGCTGGCCGTCCAGCTCATGGGCGCTGTCGCATCCGGTCGGCTCGTCGGCTCGACCCCCAACCACATCCCGGAGATCGCGGACCTCGCCGAAGGCAACGCCGTTCCGGGATGCGGTGTGGACTACCGCGTGCTGCAGAGCATCTCCGTAGCGCTGCAACACTTCTCGCAGGTGGGCGTCAGCGACATCAACCGCCGCTGCACCGGTCAGATCGAGGGCGCCGGCACCGAATCGTCCCACTACGCAAACGGCGGCGGCCACGCCGTCGACTTCTACCTCCTCGACGGCGCCCCGCTCACCGGCGGCGACTCGCGCTCTCTCGAACTCATCCGCCTGCTCGACCCGCTGGTGCCGAACGGCTCCGGCCTCGGCCAGATCAACTGCCGGTCGTCGATCAGCGTCGAGAACTTCAAGCCGTTCGACGACACCTGCAACCACCTGCACATCGACTTCGGCAACGCCACAGGGCCCACGCTCGCCGGAGGCTGATCGCCGCCGCCGCAGATCGCGTCGCAGCCGATCGCGCCCTCGCCTCACCGCGCGCCGTCCTCTACGCTGGCCGTAGCCGGCACGGCACCGGCATCAGCGAGAGGACACCCGTGGTCAGCTTCCGAACAACCCTGTCGGCCGGCGGCGGGAACAACGTCGGCATCGTCGTGCCAGAAGAGGTCGTGCTCGGCTTCGACCGAGGCAAGCGCGTCCCCGTCGTGGTGACCATCGACGGCGGGTACAGCTACCGGAACACCATCGCGTCGATGGGCGGCCGCTATCTGATCTCGTTCAACTCCGAGACCAGGGCGGCGACGGGCCGCGGCCCGGGCGACGAGGTCGAGGTCACGCTCGAGGTCGACGACGCACCGCGCACGGTCGAGGTGCCGGCCGACCTCGCCGCAGCGTTCGAGGCCGATCCGGCGGCGGCGCAGGCGTGGGCAGCCCAGTCGTACAGCAAGCAGCGTGCGCACGCGCTCTCCATCGACGGCGCCAAGAGCGCGGACACCAGGGCCAGGCGCGTGCAGGGCGTCATCGACGCGCTCCACGCGTAGCGCGGCCGGGGGGCCGGGCACGGGCGTCCAGCCCGCTCATAGCTGCGGCCTAGCGTCCGCCGATTTCCGCGCGGATAGTGGAGGGGTGACCCCCGATCAGAAAACACCTGCGCTCTCTCGCCGCGCGCTGATCACCGGCGGCAGCATGCTCGGCGTCGGCGTCGCCGCGAGTCTTTTCGCCGCCACCCGGCCGGGCTCCGGCTCGTCCGCCGCAACGCGCCAGGCCACGCCGTCGCCGACGGCCACCGCTCAGCCGGTGCTCCGCTCGTTCGTCAGCACCGACCTCACCGTCCCCGCGATCACCTCCTGGAAGACCGGCACGACCGCACCCGGCTTCCTGTTCGTGACGCAGCAGGTGAAGGGCTTCAACGGCGCGATCGTGCGGGAGAGCGGCGAGCCGGTCTGGATCGAGCCGACCAAGGCCAACGTCACCGACCTCAAGGTGCAGACGTACAAGGGCGAACCCGTGCTCACGTACTGGACGGGCACCAGCACGGGCGGGCATGGCTCCGGCACCGGCAGGATCCTCGATTCCACCTACGCGACCATCGCGACGGTCTCCGCGGGAAACGACCTCGACGTCGACCTGCACGAGTTCAACCTCACCGACCGGGGCACCGCCCTCATCACCGTCTACGTGACGAAGCCCGCCGACCTCAGCTCGATCGGCGGCCCCAAGAACGGCTACGTCTTCGACTGCCACGTGCAGGAGATCGACGTGGAGACCGGAAAGGTGCTGCTCGACTGGTCGGCGCTCGACCACATCCCGGTCGCGGAGACCTACCTCGGGCTGACGCAGGATCCTGGGCACGACGGCAAGACCGTCGGCCGCGCGTTCGACGCCTACCACCTGAACGCGGTGGAGGAGGACGGCGACCGCATCCTCGTCTCCGCCAGGCACACGCACACGATCTACTCGATCGACCGGGTGACCGGCGAGGTGAAATGGCGGTTCGGTGGCAGGAGGAGCGACATCGCCGTGGCGAAGGATGCGGTGTTCGCCTGGCAGCACGACGTGCGCAGGCACCAGGACGGCAGCATCACCCTCTTCGACAACCACCTCTACTCGGGCACCGACGGCGCATCCAGGGGGATGCGGTTCTCGCTCGACGCGACGGAGACGACGGCCACCCTGGAACAGTCGTACAGCTACGACGGTCACCTCGGGACCGCGATGGGCAGCGTCGAGGTGCTCCCCAACGGGAACGTCATCGTCGGCTGGGGCACCGACCCATCGGTCACGGAGTTCACCGCAGCGGGCGACGCGGTGTACGAGGCAACGCTCGGCGCCATCTCATACCGCGCCTCGCGGCACCCTTGGACGGCGCATCCGACCACCGCGCCCGCGGTCGCCGTGCGCGAGGAGGGCGAGAAGACGCGCGTGTTCGCCAGCTGGAACGGCGCGACGGAGGTGCGATCGTGGCGCGTGCTCGCCTCCACCTCGGGCGAGCCGGTGCCGGTGGGAACCGTGAAGCGCTCCGGGTTCGAGACCTCCCTCCTGATCGAGCGGGCTCAGCGCGTCGCCGTTCAGGCACTGGATGCGGACGGCGAAGTTCTCGGCGCATCCAGGACCATCAGCGCCTGACCACACACCCCCCGGGGCTCTGGTGCTCGCCGCGCGACGGGCCTAGCGTGGCCCCATGACCACTTCGGCGTCCGGCACGCCGCGCGAGACGCATCACGCGCACACCGGAATCAGCGACCAGGACCAGCTCAACCCGGTGTTCGCGCGGGCGGGGGAGGCGACCGACTTCCCGCTGAACAACTTCCCGCCCAGCGAGTCCCTTCCGGAGACGGCGTACCAGATCGTGCACGACGAGGCGATGCTCGACGGCAATTCCCGGCTCAACCTGGCGACGTTCGTCGGAACCTGGATGGACGAGCAGGCCGACAGGATCTACGCCGAGTCCGCCGACAAGAACATGATCGACAAGGACGAGTACCCGCAGACCGCCGCGATCGAGAAACGCTGCTGGACGATGCTCGCCGGCCTGTGGAACGCGCCGGACCGGGACAAGGCGATCGGCACCTCCACCATCGGGTCGTCGGAGGCGTGCATGCTCGGCGGTCTCGCCCTCAAGCGGCGCTGGCAGCACGCCCGGCGCGCGGCGGGCGCCTCCACCGACAAGCCGAACCTGGTGCTGTCGAGTGCGGTGCAGGTGTGCTGGGAGAAGTTCTGCAACTACTGGGATGTGGAGCCGCGGTTCGTCCCCATCAGCGACGAGCACCGCGTGCTCGACGGGTTCGAGCTGGAGAAGTACGTCGACGAGAACACCATCGGCGTCGTCGCGATCATGGGCGTCACGTACACCGGGATGTACGAGCCTGTCGCCGCCATCGCCGAAGCCCTCGACCGCATCCAGGAGCAGACGGGGCTAGACATCCCGATCCACGTCGACGGCGCATCCGGTGGCATGATCGCGCCCTTCCTGCAGCCCGACCTGGCGTGGGACTTCCGGGTGGAGCGCGTCGCGTCGATCAGCACATCAGCGCACAAGTACGGCCTGGTGTACCCGGGGCTCGGCTGGGTGATCTGGCGGTCGGTGGACGACCTGCCGAAGGACCTGGTGTTCGACGTCACCTACCTCGGCGGCCACATGCCGACGTTCGCGCTCAACTTCTCCCGGCCGGGCGCGCAGGTGCTGCTGCAGTACTACCTGTTCCTCCGGCTGGGCTGGGACGGCTACTACCGGGTGCAGAAGACCTGCCAGGATGTGGCCGTCTACCTGTCCGGCGAGATCGCGGCGATGGACGCGTTCACCCTCTGGAACGACGGAACGGACATCCCGGTGTTCGCCTGGCAGATCACCCCCGGCCACACCGACAAGTGGAACCTCTACCACCTGTCGGAGCGGCTGCGTCTGAAAGGCTGGCTGATCCCGGCGTACCCGATGCCGGACGACCTCTCCGACCTGGTGGTGCAGCGCATCGTCGTGCGCAACGGCCTGAGCCGCAACCTCGCCGAGAGCCTGGTGATCGACATCCGGGAGGCCACGGACTACCTGGATGCGCTCGAAGCCCCCATGCCCACCGAGGGCCAGGTGTCGAGCTTCACGCACTGACCGGCGTCACGCGCCGAAAAGGGTGAGCGCCGCCCACTGCAGCAGGATGACGGTCTTGCCGTCCACGATGCTGCCGTCGGCGATCCGGTCGAGCGCTTCGTCGTAGCCGATGGTCACCGGCTCGATCTCCTCGCCCTCCTCCTCGACGCCGCCGCCGCCGCGCACCTCGACCGCCGAGTACGGCGCGGCGAAGAAGTGCACGCGCTCGGTGACCGATCCGGGGCTCATGTAGAGGTCGAACAGGTGCGTCAGCTCGCCGACGGTCACGCCGAGCTCCTCCGCGGCCTCGCGCCGGATGGCCTCCTCGGCCGAGTCGTCGTCGAGCAGACCGGCGGCGGCCTCCACGAGCATCCCATCGTGGTGGCCGTTCACATAAGCGGGAAAGCGGAACTGCCTGGTGAGCAGCAGGGTGCGCGCATCCGGGTCGTAGAGCAGGATGGTGGCGCCGTTTCCGCGGTCGTACGTCTCTCGCGCCTGGGTGGTCCACGCGCCGTCGCGGCCGCGGTAGTCGAAGGTGGTGCGGCGCAGCACGTGCCAGCCGTCGGAGGTGACCTCCACGCTCCGGATGCGCACATCCGGATTGCGGTCGAGGTCGGCGCCCACCCGGTGCAGCCCCGTCCGCCCGCGGGAGTCCGGGATGCTCGTGCCTGGTCGTTGCTCTGCTGTCCGTTCCCCTGCCGGTCGTTCCTCGCTCATGGCGCGAGCCTAACGGTAGCGCTTGCGGATCTCCCTGGCGGCGAGGATGTCGGTGGACTCCGCATCCCGTGCCTTCACGATGGCTTTGTCCGACTTGAGCGGCAGGCGCAGCACGGTGTCCGCCTCGATGCCGCTGACCAGCTGGCGGGCGCGCTCGATCTCGGAGTCGAGCTCCGCGCCGAGGAGGAGGGCGACGTTCGCGATCCAGATCCACAGCAGGAACACGATGATGCCGGCGAGCGCGCCGTACGTCTTGTCGTAGCTGCCGAAGTTGGCGACGTAGAACGCGAACAGCGCCGACGCGATCCCGAGCACGATGATCGCGGCGAACGATCCGGTGGTGAGCCAGCGGAACCTCGCCTGCTTGACGTTGGGCGTCGCCGAGTAGAGCAGGGCGACCAGCAGCACGATGGCGAAGATCATGATGGGCCACTTCACGATCGACCACACCACCTCCACCGTCGTGCCGACGCCGATGGCGTTCCCGATGGCGGTGGCGACCGGGCCGGACACCACGAGCATCACGGCCATCAGCGCGATCAGCACCAGGGCAGCGACGGTGACGCCGAGCTGCACAGGTCGCAGGGTGAAGACCGTGCGGCCCTCACGCACTCCGTAGACCCGGTTCAGCGCTCGCCCGAAACCGCCGACGTATCCGGACGCCGACCAGATGGCGCCCACGATGCCGACCACGAGACCCCATCCGCTCGCGGGGGAGGCCGCCAGGTTCTCGATCGGGCCCTTCACCGCATCCAGGGTGCCGGGCGCCAACTCCTCGACGACTTTGAAGAGCGCGTCGATCCCCGCCTGACTCTGACCGATCAGGCCCAGGATGCTCACCAGCGCGATCATCGCCGGGAACAGCGACAGCACGGCGAAGTAGGTCAGGCCGGCGGCGAGGTCGGTGCAGGCGTCCAGCGAGAAGCTGCGGAACGTGCGCTTGAGGATGAACCCCCAGGGCAGACGGAACCACGAGACGTGGTGCATCCGCTCGATCCGGCCCACCGCCTCCGCGCGCGACGAACCGACGCCGACCCCGACAGCGCCGCGCTCAGCGGCCACGCGACCGGCCTCGCGTCAGCAGGGCGATGGCACCGGCCGCGGCGGCGACGGCGCCGAGGAACAGGCCGGCGAACAGCACGGGATGCGACCGGATCTGCACGCCGGGGTTGAACGTGGCGAACAGGTCGTCGAGGGTCGACGCCAGTTCGTCCCTGGTCTGCTCCAGGTCGAGCTTGATCGTGGGGATGCCTGCGCCCTGGGGGAGCGGCGGCCGCTCGGGTCGGCGGTCGGTCACGGTCGCTCTCCCTTCAGGGCGCGCAGGTCGTCGCCCAGTTCCTGCTTGAGGTCGTCCGGCACGGGCGGGACGCCGCGCTTCAGGCTCGCCCGTCCGATCAGGGCGGCGATGATGCCGAGCACGAGCAGGATGCCGGCGACGATCAGGGCGGCGAGCCAGGCCGGCACGATCAGCGCGAACGCGAGCACGGCCGTCGTGACCAGCGCGCAGAGCGCGAAGAAGACGAACAACAGCGCGGCGACGAGCAGCCCGGCGCCGACACCGGCCGCCTTCGCCTTCGCCGCCATCTCCGACTTGAACAGGGCGAGCTCGCTCGCCACCAGTCTCCGCAGCTGCGCGACGAGGTCCTTCGTCAGCTCGGGCAGAGGCCGCAAGCCTTTCGTGGTCCTGCGTCGCTCGCGGGGAAGCGGCGGCTTGTCGAAACTCATCAGGCTCCCGTTCTCTCTGCACGGCGATCGGTACGGCCGCGTTACCGCGACGGTACCCCAGCATCCTGCAGCCGTCGAGGGCGGGCGTGGTGCACACTAGGGACATGAGCGGCAATGACAGCAGTCTGCGCGGAGGAATCCTCGTCGCGGTCGTCCCCGGCCAGCCGGTGACCGTCCTGCAGCACGCACTCACCCTCGCCGACGATCTCGACGTTCCCCTGATCTGCGCGAACGTCGACCCGAACCGCTACCTGGTGTCCAGTTACGTGGACGGCACCGTGGTCGCGCTGCCGTACGACCCCGACCTCCCGGAGGTCGAAGACGAGACCTTCGACCCCGAGCTGGAGGAGCGCATCCGGTCGGTGCTGAACGGGACGGGCGTGCCGTACCAGCTGAAGCAGCTGGCCGGCGACCCCTCGTGGGCGCTCACCCGGCTGGCCGACGAGGTGGATGCGCGCTACATCGTGGTCGGGACGCGCGAGGCCGGGCTGCGGGGCAGCATCCGGGAGTTCTTCAACGGCTCGGTGGCGGTGCACCTGGCGCACCGGCAGCACCGCCCGGTGATCGTGGTGCCGCTCGCGCCGGTGCCCGGGCAGGGCGCGCTGCCGTGGGAGGACCCGCCGGTATAGTGGGCGAACGGCGATGGATCTCGCCGGGGCCGCGACCGTTTCGCGCCCGAACCGCGTCGTCCGCTGATAGTTCCTACGCTTCCTGACCGAAGGGTGGATACCGCATGGCCGCGACCGGACAAGCTCCCGTGCACCTGCGCTGGCAGTACCTCGGGCTGGTCTTCGTCGGCGGGGCGCTCGGCACGACCGCCCGCTACCTGATCTCGGCGGCGATTCCCCCGCTGGCCGGGCTTCCGGTGGCGACGTTCGCGATCAACGTGGTCGGTGCGTTCCTGCTCGGCTGGCTGCTCGAAACGCTCGCCAGGCGCGGACCGGACCACGGGATGCGCCGCAGCGTGCGCCTGTTCGCCGGGACGGGTATCCTGGGCGGCTTCACCACGTACAGCGCGTTCGCGGTGGATGCGGACGGCCTGATCGCGGCACAGAACCTCGGCGGCAGCATCCTCTACGCCATCGCGACGATCCTGGTCGGCGCGGTGGCGTCGGTGGCCGGGATCGCGCTCGGCGCGCGCATCGGGCGGACGCGGTGACGCCGCTGCTGGTGGTCGGGGTGGCCGTCGCGGGCGGCCTGGGCGCCGTCGCACGTCTCGTGCTCGACGGGGTGCTGCGCAGCCGGATCGCTGTCGCCTTCCCGCTCGGCACCACCGTGATCAACGTGACGGGCTCGTTCCTCCTCGGCCTGGTCACGGGACTCGCCATCGCCAACGGGCTGCCGCCGGAATGGCGCGCGATCATCGGCACGGGCTTCCTCGGCGGGTACACCACCTTCAGCACCGCCAGCTACGAAACCGTCCGCCTCGCCCAGCAGCGCCGCTACCGGGCGGCCGCCTTCAACGCGTTCGGCATGATGCTGCTCGCGCTCGCCGCAGCGGGCCTCGGCCTCTGGCTCGGCGCGCTCTAGGCCGTGCTGCAGACGGCTCAGTCCTGCGCGGGCTCCTGCTCCATCCAGCACTCCATAGGTTCCGTCTAAGCGGAAATCCAGCCCGCGACTTCGGGATGCTCCGGTTGAGCGGAGATCCTGGCGGCGTGTCGGCCGGAAACTCCGGCTCAACCGGCCCGCCGCCTGGCGGCTCCGCTTCAGCGGAAGTCCGAGCGTCAGCGCGGCGCGTCCCTCCGCCCGAACGGAGTTCGCGCGCGCTGGTGGAGATTTCTCCGCTTGAGCGGAAGGCGGCGGGAGGTGGGGGAGCTGGCCAGCCGGCGCCGAGCGTCTCGCAGACGGCTCAGTCCTGCGCGGGCTCCTGCTCCATCCACCACTCGGTGAACTCTTCTGCCCGGCCGTCCGGGGCGAGCTTCACCACCCAGAGGTTGCTGTAGATGGGGCCGTCGCGGTAGTCGGTGACGCCCTCGACGAAATAGGTGTGCTGGTCGCGGCCCGCCACGCGCCACTCGAAGGTGGCTGCTCCCGGATCGTCCTGCGCATCCAGCCAGCCCTCGACGATCTCGAGGTGGCCGTCCCACGGCTCGGCGAACGGCTCGGTGCGGTAGCTGGCCTCTTCGGTGAACAGCGCCCGGATGTCGTCCGGATCGTTGGACTCCCAGGCCCGCCGATAGAGTTCCACCCACTGCTCGATCGGTTCGCTCATGGCCTCTTTATACGCCCCCGGCGCGTCCCCTGGCTAGCATGTGGGCATGGATGCGCAGCTCGAGCCGTGGGCGGAGTTCAACGTGGCCATCGCCGGGGCGGGTGCCGCCCTCGGCGGGCTGCTGATCGTGGCGCTGTCCGTCAACATCAAGCAGATCGCCGAATCGCGCGGACTCGCCGCGCGGGCAGGTGCCGCCGTCGCTGCGCTGATCCTCGGCATCGTGCTGGCGTGCGTGGCCCTCATCCCCGGTCAGGCGCTGTGGGGGTACGGGATCGTGACGCTGGTCGGCACGGCGATCGGGGTGGTGATCGCGGTGATGGCGTCGCGGGCGATCGTCCACGATCCGGGGGGAGCGGAGTATCACCGGTACGACGTGCAGCACATCGTGTCGTTCGTGCTGCCGCTGGTGATCTTCGCGGTCGGAGGCGTGCTTGGGGTGCTGTCGCTGCCCGCCGCGCTCTACCTCGTGGCGATCGGGACGATCGTGGCGCTGCTGGGCGCTGCCCTGTTCAGCTGGATCGCGCTGGTGGAGATCCTGCGCTGACGGCTGGGGCGGACCGCCTGCGCTGACGGCTGGGGCGCGCGTTGTCGCGTTTGCCGCCCGGCTCAGCGCACCGCGAACGGCGGGGTCTCGACGCCGGGGGTGATCGCGGAGGCCGGGTCGGAGTTGACCGCGACGATGCGGTTCTGCGCATCCACGTGGACGACCGTCGGCTCGAAGGCGCGGGCCTCCTCGTCCGTCAGCTGGGCGTAGGAGATGACGATCACCAGGTGGCCGACCTCGGCCAGGTGGGCTGCCGCGCCGTTGACGCCGATGACGCCGCTGCCGCGCTCGCCGGCGATGAGGTAGGTCTCGAAGCGGTTGCCGTTGGCGATGTCGACGACGCTCACCTGTTCGCCGGGGAGGAGGTCGGCCGCGTCGAGCAGGTCGAGGTCGACGGTGAGGGAGCCGACGTAGTGCAGGTCGGAGTGCGTGATGGTCGCGCGGTGGATCTTGGACTTGAACATGGTGCGGAGCATCGGAGGGTCTTTCGTCGAAAGGGGGTTCGGGGCGGCGAGTGCCGCGAGGGTCAGTGCACCAGCGGTCAGTGCACCAGCGGTCAGTGCACCAGTGCGAGCTGCGGCAGCGCCGAGATCAGCCCGGCCAGCTCGGGCACGTCGTGCGCCTCGGCGAGCGCGCGTTCGAGGGCGGCGTCGTGGATGGGCCGGGCCGCGTCGAGCAGGTGGTGGCCGGCGGCCGTGAGCTCGGTGTAGATGCCGCGGCGGTCGTCGTCGCAGAGTACCCGGGTGAGGAGGCTGCGCTCTTCGAGCCGGTTGACGAGGCGGGTGGTCGCGCTCGGGCTGAGGGCGCTCGCGCGGGCGAGCTGCTGCATGCGCATGTGCCAGCCGTCCTGGCGGCTGAGGGCGTCGAGCACCGTGTATTCGACCACGGAGAGCTGCACCTCTTTGGTGAGCGCGCGTTCGAGTTCGCTCTCGATGAAGTTGTGCAGCGCTGCGAGGGTGCGCCAGCCCTGGGCGCGCACCTCGACGGCGTCGTCGGTGATTCCCATCGGCGGGCCTCCCTGTTCTGTGGTGGCGGCGCGCGCATCCACGGGTTGCAGAAAGTAATTGCATGTGCAACTATTTATGACGCGCCTGCAACTATCAGACTACCAGCACAGGAGTTCTCATGCCCATCGGCCTCATCGCCCTCGCCCTCGGCGGCTTCGGCATCGGCCTCACCGAGTTCGTCATCGCCGGTCTGCTGCCGGAGGTGGCGGCCGACTTCCGCGTGAACGAAGCGGCGGCGGGCTGGCTCATTTCCGGATACGCGCTCGGCGTGGTGGTCGGGGCGCTGTTCCTCACCGCCGCGATCAACCGGCTGCCCAGGAAGGCGGCGCTGCTCGGCCTGATGGTGCTCTTCATCGTGGGCAACACCGCCTCCGCCCTCGCCCCGACCTACGCGTTCATGCTCTCCGGCCGGGTGCTCGCCGCGCTCGCGCACGGCGCCTTCTTCGGCATCGGCTCCGTGGTCGCGGCCGGGATGGTCGCCCCGGACAAGAAGGCGCGCGCCATCGCGATCATGTTCACCGGGCTCACCGCCGCGAACGTGCTCGGCGTCCCGTTCGGCACCCTGCTCGGGCAGGCGCTCGGCTGGCGCTCCACGTTCTGGGCCATCGCGGTGATCGGGGTGGTCGCGACCATCGGCGTCGCCGTTCTCGTGCCGTCCGGGACGGGCGTTCGCGCCCCGTCCGACGACGCAGCACCCAGCCTTCGCAGCGAACTGCGGGCGTTCCGCTCCGGGCAGGTCTGGCTCTCGATCGTCGTGACCATCCTCGGTTTCGGCGGGATGTTCGGGGCGTTCACCTACATGGCGTTCACCCTCACGGAGGTCAGCGGGTTCGCATCCGGTGCCGTGCCGTGGTTGCTGATCCTGTTCGGCGTCGGCCTGTTCGCCGGAAACGCGCTCGGCGGCCGCTTCGCCGACCGCGCGCTCGACCTCACCCTCACCGTGGTGCTCGCCGGGCTGGCGGTGATCCTCGCGGTGTTCGCGCTGGTCGCAGGCAACCCGGTCGCTGCGGTGATCGCACTGGTGCTGATGGGCGCGTTCGGGTTCGCGACCGTGCCAGGGCTGCAGATGCGGGTGATGAACTACGCCCCGGATGCTCCGACCCTCGCGTCCGGCGCGAACATCGCCGCGTTCAACGTCGGAAACGCGCTCGGCGCCTGGATCGGCGGGGTGACGATCACGGCCGGTCTCGGCTACACGTCCCCGCTCTGGGCGGGGGCCGCGATCACGCTGGGAGCCGTGGTGGTGATGGTGTTCGCCGGGCTGGCGGCGCGGCGTTCGCGCACCGATGCCCTGGATGCGGCCGGAGTCCCCTCGAAAGAATCCTCGACAGAAACTCTTCCGATCGGGTAGACGGGGGAGTACAGTCCCGATTGTCTCGAACGGTCAGGGGGTGATCGGGTTGGTACACACGGCTGAACAGCCCACCGCCTTCTCCCCTGCCCGCATCCTGATCGGGTCTCTGATCGGCGGTGCCGGTCTCGCGATCCTCGGCTTCTTCCTCGGCTCGTCGCAGGCATCCGCCGCCGAGCCTGCACCTCCGCAGCCCGTGCACTCGGTGCTCGGAGCGGTCGGCGGCCTCGTCTCCGGCGTCGACGAGTCGGTCGGCGCGGTCGTCGGCGGCGTGACGGACACGGCGGCGTCGGTGACCCAGGCGGTCGCCCCCGCGGTTCCCGCCCCCGTGCAGGATGTGGTCGCCACCGTGACGACGCCGGTGACGGACACCCTCGACAGCATCGCGGACCAGGCGCCCGTGACGTCCACCGTCACGCCGGTCGTCGGCGTCGTGGACGACGTGCTCAACTCGGTCCCGCTCACCAACGATCTTCTCGGCGACGACCCGGTCGCCACCGTCGTCACGCCGGTCACGAACACCGTCGACGACACGGTCACCGCGGTGGTCGACGGCACCACGAAGGCGGTCGACCCGGTGGTCGGGACGCCCATCGTGCTGCCGCCGGGACTCCCCGGCACTCCCGGGGGACCCGGCCTGCCCGGCGGTCCTGGCGTGCCCGGTGCCGGCGGTCCGGGGGAGTCCGGCCTTCCGGGCGCTCCCGGTGTGGATGCCGGTGGTCGGCCGGGCGGGATTCCCGCCGACGCCGCCGCCCTCGGTGACGGTAGTGGGTTCGGCGCGTTCGCTGCGGGACGCGGCGGCGCGCATCCACTGGTCGTGGCGTTGGCGAGCGCAGGCTCTGCGACGCTCCCCGACGGTGCGCCGGCCGCCCCTGCCGGCCCGTACGGGCCGACTCCTGCCGCGCCTCCCGCGCCGTCTTCGGGCAGCGGGGCGGGCGCATCCGGAGCAGGCGGTGCCGCACCCGGTGCCGCCATCCCCGAGAGCTTCATCGCACCCGTGGCCGCCGTCGGCGGTCCGCTGGGTGCCAACGGCGACGACCGTCTTCCGGCGTCGCCCGTCGCCGACCACGACATCAGCCCCGACTGAGTGGGTCGCCTCTGCCCTTCTACGGCAGAACGCGACCGAAGTCTCCCGTGTGGGAGCACACCACTCAATCGAAAGGCAAGACCATGAACAAGTACGTGTCGAGGGGGCTGTGGTTCACCCTCTTCCTCGGCGGGTTGTCACTGGCGGGTGTCGGTGTCGCGAACGCGGCCGAGACCAGCGGATCTGACGGCACCGCCTCCGGGACCCAGGCCGTCGTCGGCCTGACGGTCCCCGTCACGATCAGCGGAAACGGGATCAGCGTGCTCGGCGACTCGAGCAGCGCGGACGCGGCGACCGCCGCACCCGCCGCCGCACCGGCCGCCGCACCGGCCCCGTCGGCCACGGTCGACACGTCCGGAGTGGGCGGCGTGCTCTCGGGCACGCAAGCGCTCCTGGACGTGAACGTGCCGGTGACGGTCACCGGCAACGCGATCAGCGCGGTCGGGGACACGGCCAGCGCCGACTCGACGGCCGCTGCTCCGGCAGCCGCCGCTCCCGAGGCCGCAGCGCCCACCGGCGCGACGACCTCCGGCTCGGACGGCATCGCGTCCGGCGCGCAGGTGCCGGTGGATGCTGCTGTGCCTGTGACGGTCGGCGGGAACGCGATCAGCGTGCTCGGTGACTCGTCCAGCTCGGGTGCGGCTGTGGCCGCTCCTGCTGCCGGTGCCGGTGCTGCCGGCTCCGCGCCGACCACGACGGGTGCCGACGGCATCGCTTCCGGTGCGCAGGTGCCGGTGGATGCTGCTGTGCCGGTGACGGTGGGCGGGAACGCGATCAGCGTGCTCGGTGACTCGTCCAGCTCGGGCTCCACGGCGACCGCTCCTGCGGCGGGCACGAGCAGCGATTCAGCGCCGACCACGACCGGTGCGGACGGCATCGCCTCCGGTATCCAGGCGCCGATCGACGCCGCACTGCCGGTGACCGCCGGTGGCAACGCGATCAGCGTGCTCGGTGACTCCACCACCTCCGGTTCGAACACGACCGCTCCTGCGGCCGGCTCGGGCAGCAGTTCAGCGCCGACCACCACGGGTTCTGACGGCATCGCCTCGGGCATCCAGGCGCCCATCGGCGCCGCTGTTCCTGTGACCGCCGGCGGCAACGCCGTCAGCGTGCTCGGTGACTCCACCAGCTCCGGCTCCACCGCGACCGCCCCGGCCGCCGGCAGCACCGGAGGCGGCGCAGCACCCACCACCACCGGCGAGGACGGGGTGCTCTCGGGCATCCAGCTCCCCGTCGGTGCCGGCGTGCCGGTGACCGCGGGCGGCAACGCGATCAGCGTCGTCGGCGACAGTGCTACTACGGGGGCTGCGACCACCGGCGGGAGCACGGGCGGGACCGGCTCGACCGGCGGCTCGACGACCACCGGAGACGGGGGCCTGCTCGGCGGCATCCAGCTGCCGGTGGATCTCGGGATCCCGGTGACCCTCGGCGGCAACGCCATCAGCGTGATCGGCGACACCAGCACCACCGGCTCCACCACCACGCCGACCGGCCCGACCACCCCGACCGGACCGACCACGCCGACCGGGCCCACCGGCCCGACCGACCCCGGCACCCCGGTGACGCCCACCGGCCCGGGAACGCCCGGAACGACCCCGTCGACCGGTAACGGCAACGGGGCCACCGTCACCGCAGGCGTCGGCTCGGCAATGGCCCTGGCCGGCACCGCATCGACCGCCGCCGCCGGGATGCTCGCATCCACCGGCTCCGACGTGTCGGGGCTGGGCGGGCTCGGTGCACTGGCCGCGCTGCTCGCGCTGGCCGGAGTCGTGCTGTTGTTCGCCCGCCGCAACCGTGAGGCTGCTGCGCACCACCACCGCATCCACTGAGGCTGCGGAGCACCACCACCGCATCCCTGAGGCCGACGGGGTTCGGGAGGCCGCCTAGTCCGACAGGACGGGCTGCTTCTCGAACCTCTCGGCCCAGGATGCCGGCAGGTCGCTGCGACCTGCCGCGCGGAACGCGAGGATGGCGGCGCCGGTCCGTCCGGCGTCGCCTCCCAGCTCGCTGCGCACCACGCGGGGACGGGAACGCCAGGCGAGCCCGGCGCTCATCCGCTCCGTGAGGGGCACCATCAGGGCGTCGCCGGCGCGGGAGAACCCGCCGCCGAGGACGATCACAGCAGGGTCGAGCAGGAGGGTCATGATGTTGAGGCCTTGAGCGAGCACGTCGACGGCTTCCGACCAGACGCGGTCGGCGGTCGGGTCCGTGCCCAGCCGCGCGACGATCTCGCGCGAGCTGAGGTCGTCCCCGCCTGCCGCCGCGTATCGGCGCGCCAGCCCGGCGCCGGACACGTACACCTCCAGGCAGCCGCGCTGGCCGCAGGTGCACTCCTCGCCGCCGGGGATGACCGGGATGTGGCCGAACTCGCCCGCGGCGCCCGTCGCGCCGGTGACCGTTCCGCCGCGGGTGATCAACGCGGCGGCGACACCCGTGCCGATGGGCACGAGGACGAAGTCGTCCGAGCCGCGCGCAGCTCCGATCAGGCGCTCGGCGATCCCGGCCGCGCGCACGTCGTGGCCGAGGGCGACCGGAACGTCGAGCTCGGCGCGCAGGGTGTCGAGGAGGGGGACGTCCCGCCAGTCCAGGTTGGAGGCGTAGAGCACGACGCCACGCTCCTCGTCCACGATGCCGGGGGTGGCGACTCCTGCGCCGATCACCGTGCATCCGGCGTCGTCCGCCAGGGAGCGCAGGGCGTGGAACAGGGCGACCAGCGCGTCGACCACGTCGGTGGCGGGGGTGGGGATGGTCAGCTCGGCGATGGCGTCACCGTTCGCCGTGACGACGGCGCCCTTCATCGCGGTGCCGCCGAGGTCGACGGCGAGCACGGCCTCGACGGGGCCGTCCTCGGCCTGCGCGGCAGTGGATGCGCTCATGCCGCCACCCGCTCCAGCTCGGCCACCACGGCGGAGACCACGGCGGAGGACGTGACCATCCGGAATCCGGAGTCGTACACGGTCGCAGCACCACCCGCGGCCCGGGATGCGCTGGGCCTGGCCTCGCTCGCCCGCAGGTGCACCTCGGGGACGCCGGTGCGGCGGACCAGCTCCGCAACGTTGGCCGGGCGCACACCGCCGCCCGCGAGGATGGTCACCCGTCCGCGCGCGCGCACCACGAGTTCGGCCAGCTTCTCCGCGCCGTCGGCGGCGGTCGCCACCCCTCCGGAGGTGAGCACTCTGTCGACGCGGAGGACGATCAGCTCGTCCAGCGAGGCCGGCAGGTCCGGGGTCTGGTCGAACGCCTTGTGGAAGGTGACGGGCGCGTCGCCGCAGGCCTCGCGCATCCTGGCCGTCGCCGCGACGTCGATGGTGCCGTCCGGCCGGAGCGCGCCGATGACGAACCCGAGCGGAACACCGGACGGGTTGGGCAGACCGCGGATGGCGACGATGTCGTCGACCATCGCGGACACCTCGGCCTCGCTGAAGACGAAGTCGCCCCCGCGCTGCCGCACGAGCACGTTGATCCCCATGCTCGTCACCTGGCGCAGTGCGGCCGCGACCGTTCCGAGCGACGGCGTGACGCCGCCCTCGCTCAGCGCGGAGCACAGCTCGATGCGGTCGGCTCCGCCGCGTTCGGCCGCCGCGACGCCGTCGAGGTCGTCGAGGCAGATCTCGACCAGGGTCACGCGACGCGCTCCAGCGCTGCCGCGAGGTCGCTGCCGACGCCGATGGCGCCGACCGGCACTCCGCCGCCGAGCACCGGCAGCGCGGTGAGCGCGGTGGCGCCCGAGATGTCGGTGCCGAGCGCTTCGAGCACGCGCAGGGCGAGCAGGGTGGTGGCGCGCGGGCTGCCGTCGACGATCTTCATCGAGACGGCCGTGCCGTCCGCGGCCGCGACGCCGATGACGCCCTCGGCTCCGCCCTTGGCGAGGGCGGCGGGCACCGTCTCCATCAGGGCCGAGTTCTGGTGGCCGGAGCCTCCGACATAGAACGGGTGCTCGCGCATCGCGGCGGCGACCTGCGCGGCCGGGGTCCCCTCCTCGGCCTGCACGAGGGCGCGGAACGACTGCGCGACGCCGCGCACGGTGGTGCCGAAAAGCGGGGCGCCGCATCCGTCGATCGCGTCGTGGGAGACCGGCACGCCGGTGAGCTCGGCCATCGTGGCCCGCACGTGCTGCTGCAGGGGATGCGCGGTGTCCAGGTAGTCGTGGGTCGACCAGCCGTTCACGGCACAGGCCAGCAGCATGGCGGCGTGCTTGCCGGAGCAGTTCATCCGCACGCGGGCGCGCGGCTCGCCGGCGCGGACCAGGCGCTCGAATGTCGCCTCGTCCTCCGGGCGGTCGACGGGGCAGCCGAGAGCGGAGTCGTCGAGTCCTGCGCGGTCGAGGATCGCACGCACCACCCGCACGTGCTCGTCCTCTCCGGTGTGGCTGCCGGCCGCGATGGCCAGCTCAGGTCCGGACAGGGGGGCTCCCGCGGTGAGGCAGGCGAGCGCCTGCAGCGGCTTGACCGTCGAGCGGGGCAGGATCGCCGCATCCGGGGTGCCGAGTTCGAGAACCGTCGCGCCGGACGGGTCGACGGCGACCAGGCTGCCGAAGTGGCGGCTCTCGATCAGGCCGGAGCGGGTGACGGTCGCCAGCTCGGCGAGCGAACCGACGGTGGGGGCGGTGGGAACGGCGGTGGGTGACTCAGACATTCGCGGCTTTCGTATCGATTGCGGGCAGGCCGGGCAGCGCCGGCTGTGTCGAAGGGCGTCGGCGAGAGCCGCGTTGCAGACGCGACGCCAGAGCGGAGAGGCTGCCGTTGACCACCAGGTAGATGAACGTCACGGCGATGTACGTCGGGATGAGGAGGTGCAGGAAGGAGGCGAGCACCTGCCCACGGTAGAGCAGCTCCGTGAACGCCACGATGTAGCCGAGCGACGTGTCTTTGAGGAGGCTGACCAGCTGGGTGATCAGCGACGGCGCCACGTTGCGGAACGCCTGGGGGAGGACGACGAACCGCATGGCCTGGGCTCCGCGCATCCCGAGGCTGAGTGCCGCCTCGCGCTGACCGCGGGGGAGGCTGCCGACGCCGGCCCGGACGATCTCGGCGAAGACGGCCGAGTTGGCGATGGTGAGCGGCACGACCAGCTTCCACAGGGTGGGCAGGTTGATGCCGATCTGGGGCAGGCCGAACAGCATCAGGTAGATCATCAGCAGCACCGGGATGGTGCGCGCGATCTCGATGTATGCGGAGCAGAGCCAGCGCAGCCAGCGCTGGTGGCTCATCCGGCCGAGACCGAGCAGCACGCCGAGCGCTCCGCCGAGCACGGCGACGATGGCCGCGGCCTGGAGCGTCCCGAGGAGGCCGACGAGCAGGTACTGCCAGATCGCCCAGTCGGTGAACGGCTGCCAGCGCGCCGGATCGAGCTGACCGTGCGCCGCGAACTGCCAGAGGCCGGCGCCGATGATCAGCGCGAAGACCACACTGCTGACGATCGAGCCGATCAGGATGTTCCTGCGGCCACGGGGGCCGGGCTGGTCGTAGATGAAGGAGGCGGCGTACGTGCGCTTCTTCGCGCGCTTCGCCTTCGCCGGACGCGCAGCCGGACGGTCGGGGATGAGCTGAGCGGTCATCGGACGATCGCCACCTTTCGTTCGACCCAGCCGGCCGCGAGGCCGATCGCCAGGGCGATGGCCATGTAGATGATGCCCGCGCCGGAGAAGATCAGGATGGGCTGCGCGGCGATGAGGTTGATCTTGTTGACCTCGGCGGTCAGCTCGACGACGCCGACGGCCGCCGCGAGCGCCGTGTTCATCGCGAGGGCGATCATCACGTTGCCGATGGGCTGCACGACGGCGCGGAGCGCCTGGGGGATGACGACGAACCGCAGCGACTGGCTCAGCGTGAAGCCGAGGGCTCTGGATGCTTCGACCTGGCCGACCGAGACGGTGTTGACACCCGAGCGCACGGCTTCGGCGACGTACGCGGCCTCATAGACGGTGAGCACGATGATCGCCGTGGGCGTCAGGGGAAGGAGGAGACCGGCATCCGGCAGCGCGAACACGGCGAGCAGCAGCAGGGCGAGCAGCGGGACGTTGATGAAGAACTGCACGTACAGGAACGCAGCGGCGCGCAGGATCGGGATGGGGCTGACCCGCGCGACGGTCACGAGGACGCCGAGCACGATCGAGCAGACACCGGCGATGAGCGCCATCATCAGCGTCGTGCCGAGCGCTTGAACGATCGCTCCGAGGTTGTCGATCAGGGGATTCATTGCTCACTCACTGCGGGGAGACGGGGATGGTGGGTCGGGATGCGCGCGGGCGTGTGTGGTCGTACCGCGCGCATCCCGAGCTGAGGGAGTCCCCGAGCCGGGGGAACCCGGGGGCTCCGGTCAGGAGCCGGGGACGGAACCGATCTCCGGCGGGGTCGGGATGGCCGAGTCGGTCACGGTGCCGAGCGTGGTCTTCCACGCCTTGCCCCACTGGCCGCCCTTCTGGATGGTCTTCAGCCAGTCGTTGATGAAGGACTTGAAGTCCGAGTCGCCGTGCTGCAGGCCGATGCCGTACGGCTCCTTCGTGAAGGGCTCGCCGACGACCTTGATCTGCTTCTCGCTGGCCGCGTCGCTCGCGAGGAGCGTGTAGTCCTGCACGTACGCCTCTCCTCGGCCCTGGATGAGCGCCTGGACGGCGGCCGGGTCGGTGGCGAACGCGGTCACCTTGGCCTTCGGGGCGACCTTGGGCACCTCGGTGACGGCGGGGGTGTTCGCGCCGACGATGACGTTCTTGCCGTCGATGTCCTTGACGGACTTGATCGAGGTGTTGTCGCTCTTCACGGCGACGGCCAGGCCGGACTCGAAGTACGGTCCGGCGAAGTCGATCTGCGTCGCGCGCTCCTCGGTGATCGTGTACGTGTTGAAGACCACGTCGACGGTGCCGTTCTGCAGCATCGCCTCACGCGTCTCGGACGCCGGCGGGACGATCTCGACGTTCGGCTTGCCCAGGATGTACGTGGCGAGCAGCTTGGCCAGGTCGGCGTCGAAGCCGGTCACCTGGTCGGGGTTCGTCGGGTCCTGCTGCGAGAGCAGCGGGGCGTCGAGCGCCTCTGCGACGATCAGCTTGCCGCGCTTCTTGATCTTCTCCATCGTGGAGCCGGGGAGGATGAGGTCGGCCTTCGCGACGGGGGCGTCGGCGAAGGGCGAGTCTGCGCTGGACGAGCTGCTGCTCGAGCTGCTGCCGGGGAGGCTGGTGGTGCCGGATGAGCAGCCGGTGACGGCGAGCGTCACAGCGGCCAGCAGGACTCCGGCGGCCGTTGCCTTCCTGCGGGTAATGCTGCGGATCATGTGGTGCGTCCTTTCCAATGGGTTCGATCGGGATGCGATCGGGTGGTGCAGGGCGAAGCCTTCCGTTCGCTAGTGCGAGAGGACGGAAGCGAGGAACGACTTGGCGCGCTCGGAGCGCGGCGAGTCGAAGAATTCGGCGGGTGCGGCTTGCTCGACGATCTGCCCGCGGTCCATGAAGACGACGCGGTCGGCTGCGCGGCGGGCGAAGCCCATCTCGTGGGTGACGACGATCATCGTCATGCCCTCCTTGGCGAGCGAGGTCATCACATCCAGGACCTCGCCGACCATCTCGGGGTCGAGGGCGCTGGTCGGCTCGTCGAAGAGCATGACCTTGGGGTGCATGGCGAGCGCCCGGGCGATGGCGGCGCGCTGCTGCTGGCCGCCGGAGAGCTGGGCGGGGTGGCTGTGCGCCTTGTCTGCGATGCCGACGCGGTCGAGGAGGACCATCGCCTCCTTCTCCGCCTCCGCCTTCTTCGTGCCGCGCACCTTGATCGGGGCGAGGGTCACGTTGTCCAGGATGGTGCGGTGGGCGAACAGGTTGAACGACTGGAAGACCATGCCGACGTCGGCGCGGAGGCGGGCGAGCCCCGCACCCTCGACGGGGAGCAGCTCGCCGTCGACGCGGATCTCGCCGGAGTCGATGGTCTCGAGACGGTTGATCGAGCGGCACAGGGTGGACTTGCCGGAGCCGGAGGGACCGACGACCACGACGACTTCGCGCTTCTGCACGTCGAGGTCGATGTTCTGCAGCACGTGCAGCTCGCCGAAGTGCTTGTCGACGGCACGCAGGCTCACCATGAGCTGCTGTTCGGGTGCTGCTGTCATGCGGGTTCCTCGCGTCGTCATTGATGGGGCCTGGTCGAGTGGCCTGGCGGTCGGGTTGCGGAAAGCGTACTAAGTAATCCTGCTTTTACGCAATATTGGAATTACTTAATCCAAATTCGGAGAAAGTCGGTACAGTATCCTCAACTCACACGTCTTCAGAGGAGAACGATCGGCGCCATGAGCAGAATCACTGACGCGACGAGCACGATCGACGCACAGCCCGGCCACGGCTCGAACGCTGGCGTCATCCTCGACCTGATCCGCTCCGGCCATTCCCGCTCCCGGGCCGAGATCGCGCGCAGCACGGGATTGTCCCCGTCCACGGTCGCCCAGCGCATCGACGCCCTGATCGCCTCCGGATACATCCGGGAGGCGGGGGAGGGTGTCTCGCAGGGCGGCCGCCGCCCTCGCACCCTCGAAGTCGACCCGAGCAGCGGCGTCGTCTGCTCGGTCGACCTCGGTTCGCACCACGCCACTTTCGGCCTGATCGATCTCTCCGGCCGCCTCATCGCGGTGCGCAACGAGAACATGGACATCGGCCAGGGGCCGCAGCGCATCCTCACCTGGATCATGGCCGTGGCCGACGAACTCGTCGCAGAGCACGCCGAACCCGGCCAGCGCCTCCGCGGCTACGGCATCGGCCTCCCCGGCCCCGTCGACTCGACCACCGGCCGCATGGTCTCCCCGTCCAGGATGCCCGGCTGGAACGGCGTCGACGTCGCCGCCGCCATGACTGAGCTGAGCGGCCTCCCCTCCGCCACGGACAACGACGCCAACCTGATGGCCCTCGGCGAGCACGACAGCCTCGGCGACGACGTGCAGCACCTCGTCTTCGTCAAGGCCGGATCCAGCATCGGCTGCGGCGTGATCGCGCTCGGCGGCCTGTACCACGGCTACCACGGCATGGCCGGCGACATCAGCCACGTCACGGTGCCGGGCGCCCCGCCCGTGCTGTGCTCCTGCGGCCGCACCGGCTGCCTGGATGCGGTGGCCGGTGGCGCCGCGATCGTCCAGGCCCTGCGCGACGCGGGGGTGGAGGTCGCCGACACGAGCGAGGTGCTGGCGCTGGCGCGGGATGCGCATCCACTGGCCACCCAGATGCTGCGCGAGGCCGGCAGCCGGGTCGGCGGGGTGCTCGCGACGATCATGAACTTCTTCAACCCGCAGCGGCTGGTGCTCGGCGGCATCCTGGGCGAGGCGGAGGCGTTCGTCGCCGGCGTGCGCTCGACCATCTACTTCGAGTGCCTGCCGATGGTCACGGACGACCTCGACATCGCGGTGTCCGTGGCGAAGGACAGGGCAGGTATCCGGGGTGCAGGACGCCTGGTGCTCGACAAGCTGTTCGACGCCGCCGAGATCAACCGCGTGGTGCGGTGAACGGCGCTGAGGCGCACAGCGCTGCTGCGCACGGCGTCGCGATCGTCGGCGCCGGGCGGATGGCCGAGGCGCACGCCCGCGCCTGGTCCGCGCTCGGCATCCCGGTGCTCTCCGTGGTGTCGCCCCGCCGCAGCCCATCGCTCGCCGCAGCTCCGGATGCGCGCTGGGCGACCACCCTCGACGACGCGCTGGCCGATCCCGCCGTCACGATCGTGTCGGTCTGCACCCCGACGCCGACGCACGCCGACCTCGCCATCCGCGCGCTCGCGTCCGGCCGCAACGTGCTGCTCGAGAAGCCGATCGCGCTGACCCTGGACGACGCGCTGGCCGTGCAGGAGGCCGCGTCCCGCGCATCCGGGGTGCTGATGGTCGCGCACGTCGTGCGATTCTTCCCGGCATACGCCGCGCTCGCCGGGCGGATCGCCGCCGGAGGGGTCGGCACCGTGCGCGCCCTGCGGGCGACCCGGATGACCTCGTCGCCGCACCGGCCGGAGTGGATGGCCGACGAGGAGCGGTCCGGCGGCCTGGTGGTCGACCTCGCCATCCACGACTTCGACCAGGCCAACCTCCACCTCGGCACCCCGCTGGCCGTGACGGCCGTGCGTTCGCCCGGCGGCTACGGCGCCCCCGTCTCCACCACGATCGAGTACTCCGGCGGCGGCATCGCCACCGTCCTCACCGTCGGCGACCTGCCGGAAGGCTTCGCGTTCAGCACCAGCCTCGACATCGTCGGCACCGACGGGGTGGATGCGCTGCTCCCCGCCGACGGCGAACCGTTCGTCGCGCAGGCGGCATACTTCCTCGACTGCGTACGCGCGGGAGTCGCCCCGGACCGCTGCCCCACGAGCGCAGCGGTGGACGCGCTCCGGGTCGCGCTGGCCGCGCGGGAGTCGCTGCGCGCATCCACCAGGGTCGTGCTCTAGAGCTCGACCGTCTTGTTCTCGCCGATGTCTACCGGGTCGTGAAGTAGCGATAGAACTGGCGCTCGCGCACCAGTGTGACGCCGATCACGGTTCCAGCCAAGCCGCCGATGAGTCCCGCGATGGGAATGCGGACAAGGTTTGCGAACACCGCAGGGACATCCGCCGTGTTCAGGCCCGACATGCACCACACAAGGGCCGGAGCTGTGAGGACGAGTGCAACGAGTCCCCACAGAAGATACTCGATCACGAGCATCAGCGTCTGCGCGGTAGCGCGCATGCCGAGGTGCCTGGCAGAGGCCAGCGAGAGCCTTCGCAGTCTGATCGCACCGACTCCGAGAAGGAGCGCACCGATTGCGGCGGCGATATCGGAGAACCGCGACGGCCGCTCCTGGTAGTCGTCGCCCCCGTCGAAGCGAACCCCGCCCGTCGAATTCAGCTGGGAGAGCGTCGGAGGTTCGCTGTCGGTCGTCGGCGTCAAGGCGACGAGCGACAGTAGCGAGGCGATCGACCCGTCTTGTGGCCAGACTGACACCCAGCATTCGTCGTATCCCCCGGAAGGCACGGACGGAAAGAGGACTGAATACTGATACCCACCCCGGCGTCCATCGTCCGGATGGGTGAACGTGCCGGCCACGGGGATGTCGCCTTTCGTCGACGGCAACCTGTCTCCGCCATGTAGCGCCAGTTCGTCGGACACCTGCGACGACACGTACACACCCATTCGCCCCGCGGTCGGTTCCGCATTCAGAACGCGAAGGAACCCCGTCGTCACCTCGAACGTGGGGATGCCTGACGATGGCAACGCTCGCGCGACGACCTTGGAGTCCCTTGCCCGTGTGGCACCTGAGGCCTGAACGTTGCTGAGGGAGGAGAGATTGTCGCATCGTCGGCCATCAATGCCGTTCTTCGAGTTGAGAACGAGCGTCGAGCCCCCTGAGGCCACGAATGCGGAGGCCCTCTCGAGCGAGTTCCGGGCGATGAGGCCGTCGAAGCATACGAGGGACACGCAGAGCGCGCTCAACATCAAGGCCAGCAGGAAGGTTCGCGCGGTCCCGGTGGCGACATTGCGCAGAGCCTCGCCGACGATGTCACCGAGCCTCATCGCGTTGACCGCGCCAGTTCGATCGATTCCGTGCACGCTCGGACCGTTCGCTCGTCATGGGTTGCGACGACAACGATTGCGCCCCTGCTCACGAGCCTGCCCAATGCGCCGATCACGGTCTCCGCCGTCTGCGAGTCGAGTTGAGCGGTCGGCTCATCGACGAGGAGCAGGTCCGGTTGTGCGGAGATCGCCCGCGCGAGCATGAGTCTCTGAGCTTGTCCGCCGGAGAGCGTCGAGAAGCGACTCATCGCGTGCTCAGCCAGGCCGAACTCATCGAGCAGCGTCGCAGCGGCGATCCTCGCATCCCTCCGGGGCATCCCGAGCGACAGGAGCGGAAGGCACACCAGATCCAGCACTGATCGTCGTGGATCGCCGAACGGGTTCTGGAACACCCACTGCACGCGACTGACGCCGATCCGGCGGACCCGTCCGGCCGCCGGATTCACATGTCCGGAAATGATGCTGAGTAGCGTGCTCTTGCCTGAGCCGGACGGTCCGGTCAGGGCATAGAGCCGATCCGGATGCAACGAGTGAGAAAGGTCGTGAAACAGCCAGGCTGAACGATCGAAGCGATGTCCGACCTGCTCCAGTTCTACGTGCATTTCCACGATGCTTCGGGCTGTACGCGGACCGAGTGGAGTCGCGTTGGTGCCGCTGGAACCACCATCGTCTTTCCCAGCTCAGACCCCACGATGCGGACGTTCACCTGCCTGTCGCCCGAAATCACGCAGCCGGCTGTGCCGGCCGCAAGGATCACGGAGCTCGGGGGGACAACAAGCACGTCAAGCGGCTCAGCGAGCCGATACTCGCCGTGAACCGTGCGCGAGGGCGAGTCGGGACCGCCTGCTGCAGTGTCTCGAACGCGGTTGAGGGCGGGATCTGTCGCAAGCCGCGCCGGATCTGCGAGCGTTCCGTCTTTGTCGAGGTCGAAGACCTGCCCGTCGACCTCGACGACATACCGACGCTCCGCCAGCCCGCCGGGGAGTCGCGTCACCCGCGCTGACTCGACCGCTGGCACGAATTCGGCGATCACATCGCCCGCTTGGAGGTGCGTTCCGACGGTCACCGGGCAGGAAGCGACAGCAACGGCCGAGCCGAGCCAGACAATCGATTCGTGACTCACACCGGACACGCGACCGGGAGCGTTGATGGACGCCAACCTGTTGTTCAGGGCATTCACGAGCATCGTCGTCACCGGGCCGTGTTCATCCAGATCGTCCCCGAGCGCCCGGAGGCCCGCACGCAGCGAATCCACGTCCGCCCCTGCCTCCCCGAGTTCAAGGTCGCGCCACAACGGTAGCGGCATCACCAGGTTGAGCAGCGGCTCGCCCTCGATTGAGAATGCGTTGACGCCCGACTCGAGCGCCGAGCCCGATCGGCAATCGGCTCGGGAAAGCACCCCTGCCCGCGGGATGCGTGCATCGCCGGACGCAGATGTCGTGACTTCGATCTCGACAGGGGCGGAATCCAGAAACTCCTCGGAGGTCACATCGATGTGGTCGTGCGGGCTGGGGCTTGCGAGCGTGGCCGGGCGTTGTTGCGGTGTGAGTGCGACGCCGACTGTCGCGCCGATAGCGATTGCGCCCACCCCCGCGAGGGAGAGGAGGGTTGCGCTGCGTCTCAGCCGACTCATCAGCGAGGAGCTTGTGGATTCAAACCCAACGGATCCACGTTGCACTTTTTGAACGCTTCATCCGTCGGTGAGAATGGGAAGGTGTCCGACTCGAAATCGCTCTGATAGTCGCGGGCACTGTACGTCGATTCGACCAGTTTCTTGGACACGAGGCACGAGGCGATGAGCTCGTAAATGTCCCGATTGTCCGGGTTGCTCCTCACCTGGTAGAAGAGGGGGCTGATCGGACCGGTTGTTTCCGATTCACATCTCGTCACAGACTCGGTCGTCTCTGAACTCCGGTCGGCGTCGTCGTGTGAAGCGATGTGGAAGCCTCCGTCGGTGTCCCACGTGACAGCTGCACCCAAGCGAGCCATGCAGGAGACGAAGCGGTCCTGCAGTTCCTGATTCTCGCGTTCCGAGATCTCTTCATCGCTCAGGATTCTGCGCTGGAGCTGATTGTTCGAGTTCGACCACGCCTCGGCGAAGGCCGCGGACCACGGACCACGGAACGTGGGCGACCCGTCCGCAGTCCGGGCAGGGCCGGTTTGCTCAGCCGAACAGCCGCTGAAACACAGGAGGCCGATACTCGCAACGGCCAATGCAAGGGCTTTTCTCATGGATCTAACCTCGTTAGTCAGCCGTTCTGCCGGGGCGCTCAGCGCCCCGGCACAACGACATGCAATCGCTAGATTCCGTAGCCGGTCAGGCCGCCGTCGCCGTTCACCTGGAAGCTCGTCTTATTGGCGCCGATGTAGCAGCGTGAAGCCGTGGATGTGGCGCCTTTGGAAACCCAGGCGTGGTAGTAGTAACCGTCGTTTTTGACGTAGTTGACGTGGCGGATCGTCTTGGAACAACTGATGTTCTTCGCTGACCATGTCGCCAGGCTGACCTTGCCGCACGGAGGGGAATAGTCTGCCGCCGAAGCCGGGGCCGCGGCGGCTACACTGCCCGCGCCCAATCCCACAGCCATCGCTACTGCCGCAACCACGCGGGCGCGCGCAAACCTCTGATTCGTCATCGTTATTCCGATCGTTCTCGTGTGTGGAGCAGAAACGACAGTAGCATTAAGAATCAGAAGATGTAATTTCAGATTGTTTAGTCTAAGACAAAGCAGCGTCTAGAGCTCGACCGTCTTGTTCTCGCCGATGTCCGGGCGGGTGCGGGTGACGGTCGCCTTCGCGATCTTGAACACCTTCACGATGCCGGGCTCGTGCGACGCCCAGAATTCGGCGGACTCCGCGCTCACGTGCAGCAGTGCCACCGAGGGGTCGTCTTTGCCGTCGGGGAACCAGGCGTCCATCGCCGGGGTCCACAGCTCGTCGACCTTATCCCTGTGGTGCACGAGCTCTGCTGTGCCGGCCAGCGACAGGTAGCCCTTGCCGGTGTCGTACGACACGTTCACCTGGGGATGCGCGTGGATGTCGGCCACCTTCGGGCTCGGATCCTGCGTGAAGAACCACAGGTCGCCGTCGAATTCGGCCTTCTGGGTGGCGAGGGGGCGGGAGTGCAATGCCCCGGATGCGGTCTGCGTGGTCAGCAGCGCCACCCGGGACGCCGAGATGAGTTCGGCGATGGTGGCGAGGTCGTCCTCGTGCGTGCTCTGGTCGTCTGTCATTGCCGTCACGCTACCCTCGCAGCGGCGCGACGCAATCGGTACGGAAACGAGAGTGCGCAAGCATTCCGCTGGAAGCTCACCACCACTAGGTTTTAGCCATGAAGACCGTCAGGTTCGTCCGCCCCGTCATCGCCGTCGCCGCCGCACTTGTGCTGACCGCCCTCGCAGGATGCTCGTCGTCCGGCTCATCGTTCACCGGCTCGTGGGGAGAGGACACGGCGGGCAAGCCGTCCCTGACGATCGAGTCCGACGGCACGTTCCACGGGAACGACGGGTGCAACGACATGAGCGGCAAGGGCACCATCTCGGGAGACACGTTCACGTTCGGGCCGTTCGCCTCCACGCTGAAGGCCTGCGAGGGCGTCACGCCGTGGCTGAATCTCGCGCACACCGCGAAGGTGGATGGCGACACGCTCACCGTCTACAAGAACGGCGGCGACAAGCTGGGAACGCTCGACAAGCGCTAGAACCCGATCGGGCGGCCGGGAGTGAGCGGCTCGTCGCTTCCGGCAAACTCCGCGCCCTCGTTGTACGCGACCTCGCGGCGCTCGATCTCGGCGACCAGCGCCTTGTTGAGCATCTCGGACCAGCTGCTGTCCTTCTCCTCGAACGAGGTGGCCCGGTATGCCGTCCTCGCGCGGTTGCGCAGACCCTCGGTGAGGTAGAACGTGATCGTGGTGCGACGCGACAGCCCGGTCACCCCGGCGACGGTGGTGGGCTGCAGCCGGAACTCGGAGGTGACGTCCGCCGCGCTGTCGTCCGTCTCATCCCCGTCGGACTGGACCGCATCGACCACCGTGCACCTCGCAAAATACCGCATCTGACTATCGACCGTGTCACATACTATACGGAATCCCAGGGTCAGCGTGAAAGCCGCTCCACGATCGACCCGAAGAGCCGCGGGCGCGTCGCGGCCATCGGCACGATGCGGCCGCGCAGCGGGGAGCGGGCGGCGGTGACCAGGGCGGAGGTGAGCATCCGGAAGTCGCGTGTCGTCGTTCGCCAGGCCCTCTCGTACTGCGACGGGTCTGCAGCGAGCACGGCGCCGACGGCGGCGCGCGCCTGTGCGAAGCCGACGCGCATCCCCTCGCCGGTGAGCGCATCCACGTATCCGGAGGCGTCTCCCACCAGCATCAGGCGACCGGAGGTGCGTCTCGTGGTGCGCTGCAGGAGCGGGCCCGCGCCGCGCACGGAGCTGACGGCATCCACCCCCGCCAGCCGGTCGGCCAGCTGCGGGATGCTCGCGAGGGCCGCATCCTGGTCGAGCGGTCGGGGGCCGAGAACGGCGACGCCCACGAGATTGTCGTCGACCGGCGTCACGTACGCCTCGACGTCGTCGGCCCAGTGCACCTCGACCAGGTCGGTCCACGGTGGGATCGCGTAATGGCGGCGCACGCCGAAGCGGCGGCGCGCATCCGGTTGCTGCCTGCCCTCCAGGCCGGCCAGGCGGCGCAGCGGGGAATGCAAGCCGTCCGCCGCGATCAGCCACGGGGCCGTGCGGGTGCCGCCGGACGGGTGCGCCGCATCGGTCGCGATGGTCACGGTGGCCGCGTCCGCGCCGTTGTCCAGTCCGACGACGCGGGCCCGTTCGACGGTCGCGCCCAGCTCGACGGCGCGGGTGGCGAGCGCCTGCTGCAGCACGGTCCTGCGCACGCCGCGGCCCGTCCGCTGGGCGAACGCGTGCTCGACCCTGCGCGACCCGTCCAGGTAGGCGATCCCGGACAGCGGATGGCCGGCGGGATCGACCCCCATCAGGTGCAGCGCGGCCAGCGCTCCCGGCATCAGGCCCTCGCCGCACGCCTTGTCGATCGGGTCGTCCCTCGCCTCGATCACCAGCACCTCGATGCCTGCCAGGCGTGCCTCGATCGCACACGCCAGCCCGACAGGGCCCGCCCCGACGACGATCAGGCCGGGCCGGTCGCTCATGCCCGCGCCGGCTCCACCGAGGCCAGTGCCTTGTTCTCGCACGGGATGCGCACGGCCAGCAGCAGCACGGCGTTCAGCACGGTGAAGGCGATGGCCGTGATCCACGCCGTGTGCACGAGGGGGAGCGCGAAGCCCTCGACCACCACGGCGACGTAGTTGGGGTGCTTCAGCCAGCGGTACGGCCCGCGCGTCACCAGCGGCAGGTCGCGCACGATGATGACCCTCGTGTTCCAGCGCGGCCCGAGCGCGGCGATGCACCACCAGCGCAGCGCCTGGCTGGCGAGCACGAGCACCAGCATCGGCCAGCCCAGCCACGGGATGAACGGACGGTCGCCGAACCACACCTCGGCCAGGCAGGCCAGCAGCAGCCCGGTGTGCAGCGCCACCATCGGCGGGAAGTGCCCTCGGCCGAACTCGACCCCTCCGCGCGCGAACGACCAGGCGGCATTGCGGGAGGAGACGATCAGCTCGGCGATGCGCTCGCCGCCGGTGGCGAGCACCAGGATCGTGTAGAGGATCACGCCGCGGCGCCGATCGCCGGGGCGGCGGGCGCGACGTCAGGCATGGCGTCGTCCGACCAGCGCAGCAGCACCAGCTCGGCGGTGACGCCGGGGCCGAGCGCGAAGAGCAGGCCGTTCGTGCCCGGCGCGTGGTGCGCATCCATCAGCTCGGCCAGCACGTGCAGGACCGCGGCGGACGACAGGTTGCCGACGCGCGCCAGCGACCGCCAGCTGGCGTCGAGCGCGCCGTCCGGCAGGTCGAGCGCCCGCGAGAACGCTTCGAGCACCTTCGGGCCGCCCGGATGCGCCGCCCAGGCCCCGACGTCGCCGATGGTCAGGTCGTGCGCGGCCAGCAGGCCCTCGGCATCCGAGGCGAAGTTGCGGTCGATCACCTCGGGAACACCGGCGCTGAGGACGATGCGGAACCCGGTGCCTCCGATGTCCCAGCCGATCACGTCCGCGGTGTCCGGGTAGATGCGGCTGCGGGTGTCGACCACCTCGGGGCCGGGTAGACCCAGCTGCTTCGCGCGCTGGTCGCCCACCATGATCACGGCGGCGGCTCCGTCGCCGAACAGGCCACTGGCGACGATGTTCGCCATCGAGTCGTCGCTGGCCTGCACCGTGAGCGAGCAGAGCTCGACGGACAGCAGCACGGCCACCTCGTTCGGATGGCCGACCAGGTAGTCGTTCACCCGGGCGATCCCGGCCGCGCCGGCCACGCAGCCGAGCCCGAAGCTCGGCAGCCGTTTGACGTCGCTGCGGAGTCCGAGTCTCTGCACGAGTTGCGCGTCGATCGACGGTGCCGCGATGCCGGTCACCGAGGTGAACAGCAGGAAGTCGACATCCGTCGGCTGCAGCCCGGCCGCGGCGAGGGCCCCGGTGAGCGCGCGCTCGGCGAGCGTCGTGCCCTCGGCGATGAAGAAGTCGTTCGACTCCTGGAAAGATGCGATCGAACTGTACCGTTCGAGCGGCATCACGAGGTTCCGCGTCTCCACCCCACTGGATGCGTGGATGCGGCGCATGACCGCTTGGCGCCCTGGATCGGCGGTGATCATCGCGAGCAGAGCCGCGGTGATCTCGCCCTGGCTGTAACTCCGGTCGGGCACGACCGGAGCCACCGACACGATGCGGCTCACAAGCGCAACGTACCACCGCGTGGAGGCCGCGAGACCGGGTTGCGGACTATTCCCATTTTGGCTGCGGTCAGCCGGTGATCACGGCCCGTCGCGCCGCGGTGCGCACCGCCCACCGGCCGTCCGTCCTGGTGAGCGAGAGCGGGTAGTCGAGGGTCTCCGAGATGAGCTCGCTGGTGAGCACGTCGTCGGCGGAGCCCTGCGCGACGATGCGGCCGTCGCGCAGCAGCATCGCGTGGGTCGTGGTCGCCGGAAGCTCCTCGAGGTGGTGCGTGACGAGCACGCTCGCCAGGTCGGGATGCTCGGCGCGCAGACCGTCGATCCTGTCGAGCAGGTGCTCCCTCGCGGCGATGTCGAGTCCGGTGCTCGGTTCGTCGAGCAGCAGCAGGTGCGGGTCGGGCAGGAGGGCGCGGGCGATCAGGGCGCGACCGCGCTCTCCCTGCGACAGCACCGGCCAGACGGCGTCGGCGAGGTCGCGCATCCCGAGCAGCTGGACGAGGTCGTCCGCTCTGCGCTCCTGCTCGGCGGTCGGCTCCCAGCGCATCATGCGTTCGGTGGTGCCCGTCGCTCCGGTGAGCACGACGTCGCGCACGGTGAGCGGCGAGCGCACCTCGTGGCGCGGGTTCACGTGCCCGATCAGGCCGCGCAGCTCGCGCAGGTCGACGCGTCCGAGGCGCCGGCCGAGCACCTCCACGGTGCCGCGGGTGGGGTGCACGACGGCGCCGAGCATGCTCAGGATGGTGCTCTTGCCTGCGCCGTTCGAACCGATCAGCGCCCAGTGCTCTCCGGCGTGCACGCGCATCCCGATGTCGTCGAGGATCGTCCTGCCCCCGCGCACGAAGCCGACACCGTCCACCTGCAACACGACTCGCTCTTCCACGCCTCCATCGTGGCAGCAATCGCGGGCTAGAACGGCCAGATGAGCGGGACGAGGAAGACAGCGGCGGCGAGGAAGAGGGCGACGAGCGCGAGGCCGTAGCGCCAGTAGTCGCCGAAGCGCAGACCGGCCGGTCCCATGATCATGAAGTTGGCCGGGGTCGCGACCGGGGTGAGGAACGCGGCGGCGCAGACCACCGCGACCGCCATCAGGAAGGGGAGGGGTGAGACGCCGAGCTCCCCGGCGACGGAGACGGCGATCGGAGCGATGATGAGCGCCGTGGCCGTGTTGCTGATCAGCTGGCCGAAGATGAGCGCCACCACGCACAGCGACGCCAGCACCAGCAGAGGGCCGTACCTCCCGACCGCGGAGACCAGGCCGTTGGCGATCAGCTCGGCCGCGCCCGTCTTGGTGATGGCCGTCGACATCGGGATCATGCCGCCCACCAGCAGCAGGGTGGTCCACGAGATGGAGCGGTGTGCGCGCTCGACGGTGACGACGCGGGCGAGCACCATCGCGGCGGCGGCGAGGAGGCCGACCACGGCGGGTGGCACGACGCCGGTGGCCAGTGCGGCCACCATCAGCACGAGGACGGCCAGGGCGATCCAGGCCCGGGCGCCGAGCGGGGCGGCCTGCCTGCGCAGCTGGTCCGGTTCGTCGACGACGAGCACTGCCGGGTCGGCGAGGTTGAGGTCGAGCTTGTCCCAGCGGCCCTGCACCAGGAGGGTGTCGCCCGATTCGAGCACGATGGTCTGCGCGTCGATCGGCTCGCCGGAGCGCTGCACGGCCAGGATGACGAGGTCGCCGCTCTCGGTGACCATCCCCGGGAACACGGTCTCGCCGACCATGCTCGACCGCGGGGCGACCACCACCTCCGCCACACCGTACGTGGAGTCGATGAGCGCGTCCGTGCGCCCGAGCGCGCCGTTGACGCCCAGGCCCGCGAGCTTGTTGTCGTGCTTCAGGATGCGGATGCTCGCGGTGTCACCGCGGAGCAGCAGGCGGTCGCCGGGGCGTACGACGTCCCCGGCCGGGCGGTGGTCCGTGCCCTGCACGGCAATCAGCTGCACGGCCGACTGGTCGCCGAGGCTGAGCGTCGCCGTCGGGCGGCCGATCAGGGGAGAGCCGCCGCGCACCCGTACCCTGGCGAACGGCTGCGGCGACGCGTACTCGCCGAGCAGCGTCCTGGCGTGGTCGCTCAGGTCGCGTGGCATGGTCGCCGGGCGGCGATCCGGGATGAGCCAGCGGCCGAACAGCACGGTGATGAGCACCGTGCCGACCACCAGCACGGCGCCGATGGCGGTGAAGTCGAAGAAGCCGAACCCTCCGTGCCCGGTGGTCGCCGCCAGTTCGGAGATGATGACGTTGACCGGGCTGCCGGTGAGGGTGAGCAGCGAACCGGCGTGGGCGCCGAACGCGAGCGGCAGCAGCAGGCGCGATGGGGCGACAGAGATCCGGGAGGCGACGACCACCACGACGGGCAACAGGGCGGCGACCGCGCCGTTCACGCTGATCAGGGCGGACAGCACGGCGACCACGAGCATCACGAGCACGGTCAGCACCGCCGTCTTGGTGCCGCCGCGGGCGACGAGCTGCTGCCCGGCCCATCCGGTGAGTCCGGAAGCGTCGAGGCCTTCGGCGACCACGAACAGTGCGGCGATCAGCACGACGGCGGGATCGGCGAATCCGGCGAACGCCTCGTGGAGATCGAGGATCCCGGTGGCCAGGAGCGCGAGCGACGCGCCGACCGCCACGAGTCCCGTCGGAACCTTGCCGCTCACGAAGGCGACCACGGTGACGCCGAGGATCACCATCGTCACCGCGATGTCGTTCACACCCTGACCATACTGCCCGCCCCCGCCCCCGCAAATGCATGCATTTCAGCCAGGCGCGGACCGGGCCGGGGGCGGGACGGGTCAGGTCAGCTCAGCTCAGCTCAGGCGAGGACGGCGAGCGCGTCGATCTCGACGAGCATCTCGGCGCGGGGGAGCCCGGTGAAGACGGTGGTGCGGGCCGGGAGGACGCCGGAGGCGACGCGCGGGGCGATGAAGGCGCCGAATGCGTCGTTCATCGCGGCGAAGTCGTCGCGGGTGGTGAGGTAGACGCGCAGCATCATCACGTCCTCGAAGGTCGCGCCGCCCGCCGCCAGGATCGCCTCGACGTTCTGCAGCGTGCGGGTGGTCTGCGCGGCCACGTCGCCGGGGAAGAGGTATTCGTTCGTCGCAGGGTCGACGGGACCCTGACCGGAGACCTGCACGAACGGGCCGCGCTTCACCCCCTGCGAGAAGGTGTGCGCCGGGGCGGGGGCGTCGGTGGTGGAGATCGCGGTGCGGTCAGTCATCGGTGTCCTTTCGAGACGGTCGAGATGGGGTGGTCGGAGGAAGGAAAGGGGAATCGCCGGTGAAGCCGAGCTCCGCCGAGATGCGGGCGGTCGCGTCGTGCAGCGCAGGAAGCAGGCCGAGGACGCCCTCGTACGGCAGCACGACATTCGGCACGGAGACGGACACGGCGGCCGCGATGCGCCCGTCCGCGCCGAACACCGGGGCGCCGACGCAGTTCATGAACGTCTCGTGCTCCTCGTGGTCCTGCGCCCAGCCGCGTTCTGCGCTGCGGCGCACCTCGTCGATCAGCTCGGCGGCCGACCCGATGGTATTGCCGGTGAAGCGCTCGAAGTCGACAGTGGATGCGACCCGCGCCAGCTCGGCATCGTCCAGCCCGCCGAGCAGCACCTTGGCCACCGCCGTGGCGTGCAGCGCGGCCGGCAGCCCCACCCGCGAGTACATCCGCAGCGGCTGCCGGGATTCGACCTTGTCGATGTAGGTCACCGTCCCGCCGTCGTATGCGGCGAGGTGCACGGTCTGGCCGGTGGCGGCGCCGAGCGCGCGCAGCACCGGGGAGGCCACGCCCCGCACATCCCGGGTGTCGAGCGCGGTCTGCGCCAGCGTGAACACCGTCGAGCCGACGTGGTAGCGGTACTCGGAGTCGCGGGTGACGTACCCGTGCTCTTCGAGCGTCCTGAGCAGCCGGAGCACCGTGGTCTTGTGCACGCCGACAGCCTCGGCGAGGGCGTCGAGCGTCCGGGTGCCGTTCGAGACGAGGTCGAGCAGGTCGAGCGCGCGGGAGAGGGACTGGCTCACGACGCCGTCCGCCAGGGGATGTCGCCGGGATGCACGTGCCACGCCGACCAGGTGGCGTCCGGTGCGTCCGCGAGCAGGTCGCGCTCTCGCGCATCCGGGACCGTCAGCGGGCGATCGCCGTGGCCGATCAGCGTCAGCGCCGCGAGGGCGTGGCCGAGCCGCAGGCACGCGGCGGCCGACCTGCCCTCGGAGAGCCCGGCGAGGTAGCCGGCGGCGAAGGCATCGCCCGCCCCGACCGGCTCGACCACCTCGACCGTGAGGCAGGCGACGTGCGTCTCCTCCCCCTCCCGCAGGTAGCTGGATGCGCGGCGAGAGTCGTCTTTGAGCACCACCCGTTCGAGCAGTGGATGCGCGTCGAACAGCCGCTGCGGGTCGCTGTGCCCGAAATATGCCTCCGCCTCGTCCGCGCCGACGAACAGCGTCCCGGCTTGCCCGACGAGCGCGTCGAGCGGCGCCGTGTCCCTGCCGTGCCAGAGCCGCGGCCGGTGGTTGAGGTCGACGCTGATGGTGGTGGCCGGCCCCGTCGTCTCGCGGAGGGACGCGACCGCCTGAGCTGCGCTGTCCGAGATGGCGGCGGTGATGCCGCTAGTGTGCACGATGGCGGCGTCGCGGAGAATGCTCGCCGCCGGGTCTGCCGCGAGGGTGCCCGGCCCGATGGCGGACGCGGCGGACCCGCTGCGGTAGTAGTGCATCCTGGTGCCTGCCCCGTGCGGGCCGCTTGTGGTCTCTTTGACGTAGATGCCGGTCGGGCGGCTGTCGTCCGTCTCGACCGCGGACAGGTCGAGGCCGGCGTCGGTCGCGGTGGCGCGGATGCGCTCGCCGAAGCCGTCGTCGCCGAGGCGCGAGATCCACGCGGTGGGGATGCCCATCCTGGCGAGGGAGGTGGCGACGTTGAACTCGGCCCCGCCGACGTCGGAGCCGAACGTCTCCGCCTCGGCGAGCGGCCGGTGCGCGTCCGGGTAGAGGACGACCATGGCCTCTCCGATGGTCACCAGTCTGCCCACGCGCACCTCGTCTCGTGTCGTCCCGTGCCGTCTGGGATGGTCGGCGCTGCGCCGGGGTTTCGCCGGGGATGGTCGTCATGCTAGAACAGGGAGAACAGTTTATGCAATCTACGTTGCGCTCTGTGCAACGCGAAGGAGTCGTGTGCTCGCCAGCAAGGCCATGCCGCTCGCATACACCGCGGACGAGGTCGCCGCGCTCGCCGAGCGCCGCCCGCCGCTGACCGACTTCCCCACGCCGCTCGTCACGGTGAGCGAGGCCGCCGTGCAGCACAACCTCGACACGATGGCCGCCTGGTGCGCGGCGGCCGGAGTGGGCATCGCCCCGCACGGCAAGACGACGATGAACCGCGAACTCTGGCAGCGCCAGCTCGACGCCGGCGCCTGGGGCATCACGGTCGCGACCCCCTGGCAGCTGTCGGTCGCCCTGGAGTGGGGCATCCCGCGGGTGATGCTCGCCAACGCCCTGGTGCAACCGGATGCGCTGCGTTTCGTGGCTCCGCACGCCGAGCGCGTGCTGGTGTGGGCGGACTCGGTGCGCGCGGTGGAGATCATGGATGCCGTGCTGGCGACGGCGGACGACCGAACCTCGCCGCTCGGCGTGCTGGTCGAGCTCGGCGCTCCGGGAGGGCGCACCGGGGCGCGCAGCGTGGAGGACGCGCTGGCCGTGGCCGAGGCGGTCGCCGCATCCACCGGCCTGCGGCTGGCGGGGGTGGCCGGGTACGAGGGCGCTCTCGCGCACGACGGCACGGACGCCGCGCTCGGGGTCGTGCGTTCCTACCTCCAGCGGATGCTCGCCCTGCACGACGCGATCGAGGCCGCCGGACTCTACCCGGACGACGCCCCGACGATTCTCACGGCGGGCGGCAGCGCATACTTCGACGTGGTCGCCGAGGTGCTCGCGCCCCGCCGCGACCTGGCCGGGGAGCGCGGGCGGGCGGTCGACGTGCTGCTGCGCTCCGGCGCGTACATCACCCACGACGACGGCTTCTACAGCGGCATCACTCCGCTCGGCCGCGGCCCGGGGGGTGAGTTCCGTTCGGCGATCCACGGCTGGGCGACCGTCGTCTCCCGTCCGGAGCCCGGCCTGGTGCTGGTGGATGCGGGCAAGCGCGACTTCCCGTACGACGAGGGGCTGCCGGTGCCGCAGGCACTTCGACGGTTCGGCGAGCGCACCGTGACCCCGTTCCCCGACGCCGTCGCCACCGCGATGAACGACCAGCACACCTTCGTGCGCGTGCCGGAGTCTGCAGAGGTCGAGGTGGGCGACGTGATCCGCTTCGGCCTGTCTCACCCGTGCACCACCTTCGACAAGTGGCGGGCGCTGCCGGTGGTGGACGACGTCACGGCGGAGACGCCGCGCGTCATCGGCCTGCTGGAGACAGCGTTCGGCTGACCCCGCCGCACCACCCCCCCGACCACCGACCACCCAGCGCAGGAGCCCATGAGCCACACCGACCCCACCCTCCTCGACACCCTCCGTGCCGACCGCGCCATCACCGTCGTCCGCGCCCCGCGCATCGACGACCCCTCCGCGCTCTGCGCCGCCCTGGCCTCCGGCGGCATCCGCGCGGTCGAGTTCACCTTCACCACCCCCGGCGTCGAGCGGATCGTCGCCGAGGCGGCAGCAGCCGCGTCCGAGCACGGAGCGCTGGTGGGCGCCGGGACCGTCACCGACGAGGTCAAGGCCGAGGCCGCCATCGCCGCCGGAGCCCGCTTCATCGTGACCCCCGGGCTGCACGACGGGGTCGCGGCGATCTGCCGCGAGGCGGGCATCCCGTTCCTGCTGGGGGCGCTGACCCCGACCGAGGTGATGCGTGCCGTGGAGGCCGGAGCCGCCGCGGTGAAGATCTTCCCGGCGACGCTCGTCGGCCCCGGCTACCTGAAAGACCTCGGCGGCCCGTTCCCCGGCGTCGAATTCGTGCCGTCCGGCGGCCTGCGTGCCGACAACGCGGCCGCGTGGGTGCAGGCGGGGGCGCTCGCCGTCACCGCTGGATCGAGCGTGGTGTCCGCCGCGACCATCGAGGCCGCCGACTGGGATGCGATCACCGAGCGGGCGGCGGAGTTCCGGGCGGCGGCCCTCCGGCCGTGAGCGGGGAAGCCGCGCCCGGCGCATCCACTGGCGCATCCACTCTCCTCCGCGGCGGCCTGGTGCTCGATGGGTCCGGCAGCCCCGGCCGGGTCGCCGACGTGCTGCTGCACGGCGACAGGATCGCGGAGGTCGGCCGGCACCTCACCGCTCCCGGCGCCCGCATCGTCGACGCATCCGGGCTGGCCGTCGCGCCCGGCTTCATCGATATGCACGCGCACTCCGACCTCGCCGTGCTCACCGACAGCGCGCACCTCGCCAAGGTCTCGCAGGGCGTCACGACCGAGGTTCTCGGCCAGGACGGCCTCTCCTACGTCCCGGCGACCGACGCCACCATGCCGATCCTGCGCGAGCAGCTGGCCGGCTGGAACGGCATCCCGGACGGCCTCGACTTCTCCTGGCGCAGCGTCGCGGACTACCTCGCAGCGGTGGATGCACGCGGCACGGCCGCGAACGTCGCGTACCTCGTCCCGCAGGGCTCTGTCCGCATGGCCGTCGTCGGCACCGAGAACCGCCTGGCCACCCCCGCCGAGCTGGACGGCATGCGCGCCATCGTCGTCGCCGGGATGCGCGACGGAGCGTTCGGCCTGTCCTCCGGTCTCACCTACGTGCCGGGGATGTTCGCCGACACCGCCGAGCTCGCCGCCCTCTGCGCCGTCGTCGCCGAGCACGGCGGCTTCTACGCACCGCACCAGCGCTCGTACGGCGCTGGAGCGCTCGACGCCTACGCCGAGATGGTCGCCATCGCCCGCGACACGGGATGCGCGCTCCATCTCACCCACGCGACGATGAACTTCGGCGTCAACCGCGGGAGGGCGGGCGACCTGATCGACCTGATCGACGGCGCCATCGCCGACGGCATCGACCTCACCATCGACACCTATCCATACCTCGCGGGCTCCACCACCCTCTCCGCGCTGCTGCCCAGCTGGTCGGCGGTCGGCGGACCGGAGGCGACCATCGCCCGCCTCGCCGACCCGGCCGTGCGGGCCAGTGTCGCCCACGAGCTGGAGGTGGTCGGCACGGACGGCTGCCACGGCGTGCCCGTCGATTGGGCCACCGTCGAGATCTCCGGCGTGCGAGACGCCGCCCTCTCCGCTGCGGTCGGCCGCACCATCGCCGCCATCGCCGCCGACCAGGGCGTCCCGCCCACCGAGGCGTACTTCGACCTGCTCGTCGCCGACCGGCTCGGCACGAGCATCCTGCAGCACGTCGGAGACGAGCAGAACGTCCGCACGATGATGCGGCACCCGCGGCACACCGGCGGAAGTGACGGCATCCTGGTCGGCGCGAAGCCGCATCCGCGGTCGTGGGGCACGTTCCCGCGCTACCTCGGCCACTACGCGCGGGAGGAGGGCGTGCTCACCCTCGAAGACGCGATCGTGCACCTCTCCGCCCGCCCGGCGGCACGGTTGGGGCTGACCGACCGCGGGCGGATCACGCCCGGGATGATTGCCGACCTGGTGCTCTTCGACCCGGCCACCGTCGCCGACCGCGCGACCTACGACGATCCGAGGCGGCAGGCGGAGGGCATCCCGTGGGTGTTCGTCGCCGGGCGGCCGGTGATCGCGGACGGGAGGCGCACCGGCGAGACGCCGGGTCGTGCCCTGCGGAAGGCATTGATTACAAACATTTGACGCTTCACATATTAATGCTAATTTCCTAGGAAGTGTCACAGCGGACACGACGGAAGGAAACTGCAATGCAGCACGGAATCACTAAGAAGATCGCAGGGATCGCTGTCGCCGCCGGGATCATGAGCGGGACAGGCCTGGCCTCCGCAGCGCCCGCGCAGGCCGCGACCTATCACGTCGGTCTCTCTACCTGGCAGGCATACAACTACCCCGACTCCGCTGGAAAGATCCGTCATTTCAATAGCACCACCAGCGGGGTCAAGTACGCGGCATGGGCGGCGAAGGGTGGCACGTCGAAGCAGAACGTGTGTTGGGCCGGCATGACCGGGTACGGGTTCCAGATCTAGGTGCCCGGCGTGCGCAAGCTGAGCGTGCGGGCTACGGTCGTCTGGTTCGGGGCCGGCACAGCTCTCTTCCTTCTCGGCGGCTGCGCTACGGCCTCGGAGAGTGTGCCGAAAGCGTCGGGTGCGTCCTCCGAGGAGGTGCCGACATTCACTGGCCCCTGGGCCGCCGAGTTCGCCGAGAACTATCGAGAGACCGACGACGAGACGGCACGGACTATCCTCGCCAAGGAATCAATCACCGACGCCGACTACTCCGAGATCAGTGACACGTTCGTGGCCTGTATGGCCGCCAAGAACTTCACCGTGACGATCGACGACGAATATGGCGCGTTCTCCGTCACGAACAGCTTCGATGGGGAGGACCCTGTACTGAAGGCTGCGTACACGGCCTGCGCGTCTGGCTTCAATGCTGTCAGCGGTCTGCGAGCGCAAATGCTTCGAAACCCTGAACGATTGGACGAGAACACGATCGTCGCAGCGTGTCTGGTCAAGAAGGGTCTGGTTGATCCGGGGTACACCGCGAAGGACTATGCGCGCGACCTGGAGGACTGGAGCTTTCCGTTCGGCCACGACTCGATGAAGGCCGGTGAGTGCTTCAGCGACCCTCTTGAACTCAGCAACCGGGCGGGCTGACGGTGCCCTTCCGCCGCCGCACCCCGGGCGCCGCACGGCGGCGCATCCCCGGCCGTGTCTCGCTGCTGGTGGCGGTGGGTGCCGCCACGCTCAGCGTCGGCCTGTCGATCGGGGTCGCCATCGCTCCGGCGAGCACCCCGGCCGACATCGCACGCTCGGCGGGCACCGGCACCGTGCCCGTCTTGTCGCAACAGTTCGCCGACGGGCGACAGCTGAGTCTCGCCGTCGCACCTGGTGCTCAGCGCACCCTCGCGTTCCCGCGGGAGGGGCGTGTGACCGCGATGAGTTGCGTGGCGGGCGATGAGCTGGCGTCTGGGAGCTCTGCCGTGTCCGTCAACGACGAAGCGCTCATCCTGCTCGCCACGGGGCAGCCGCTGTGGCGCGACCTGTCGGTGGGGGACAAGGGCCCGGATGTGTCTGCCCTGCAGGCCGAGCTGGCTCGGCTCGGGCACGACGTCGTCGCGGACGGGACGCTCGGCCGTGGATCGCTCTCGGCCGTGCGCGCGCTGGCCAAGGGGCTCGGGCATCCGTCGGCGGACTGGCAGACCGTGCCGGCCGACCTGTTCGTGTGGTTGCCTGCTCCGGTGGTCACCGCCGTGTCCTGCGACGCGCAGGTGGGCGACCAGGTCGCCGCTGGGGATCCGCTCGCCACGCTGACGCGTGCTGTCGCGTCCGCATCGGTGCAGGGCATCCCGCCCGAAGCGGTTCCCGGCGAGCGCGTCATCGTCGTCGACGACGCGACCATCCCGGTGGATGCGCACGGTGCCGTCGTCGCGGAGGAGTCGCTGCGCATCCTGGCCGATACCCCCTCCTATCGCTCCGCGCTCGGCGGCGGGCAGGGGCAGGCACACGGGCAGGGACAACAGGACGCCGGGGGTCAGGACGGCGCCGTGACGGTGTCCGTGGATTTCCGGCTCGCCGAACCCGTCGCGACGCTCGTCGTGCCGCCCGCGGCCCTGTACGCGATCGAGCAGGAGGATGCGTGCATCCTGAGCGGTGGCACGCCGCACGCGGTGCGGCTGATCGGCTCGCAGCTCGGCAAGACGTTCGTCCAGCTCACCGCCCCGGCGACAGTGACGCGCGTCGACCTCGGCGTGCGGGGTGCACCGCCGTGCAGGTAGCGGCCACCGGGCTCACGCACCGCTTCGGCGACGCCGCGCCCCTGTTCGCCGACGTGAGCTTCAGCCTCCTGCCGAACAACGTCTACGCCCTCACCGGACCGTCCGGCTCCGGCAAGAGCACGCTGCTCAGCATCCTCGCCGGATGGACCGAGCCGACAGGCGGGACCGTGGAGCGCGACGGCATCCAATCCACCGCCTGGGTGTTCCAGAATCCGCACGGCGTTCCCGGGAGAACGGCCGAGGATCACGTCGCCCTTCCGCTCCTCGCCCGCGGGATGCTGCACGCTGAGGCCCGCGCCGAAGCCCGGCAGAGGCTCGCGCGGGTGGGGCTGGCGGCGGTCGCGTCCGCGCCGTTCCACCAGCTCTCCGGCGGCGAGGCGCAGCGGCTCATGCTGGCGCGCGGGATGGCGGCGGCGCCCGACCTTCTGCTCGTCGACGAACCGACGGCCCAGCTCGACACGACGTCGTCCGACGCGGTCAACCAGGCGCTGTCGACGCTCGCGGAGGACGGGACCATCGTGGTCGTCGCGACCCACGACGCCCGCACCCGGGATGCGTGCACCGCCGCCATCGACCTGGCAGCACACTGATGCGCCCGCTCGCGATCCTCACCGAGGCGCTGCTCAACCTCCGCTCCGGCACCACCAAGGGCGGGATCTTCGGGGCCGTGCTCTGCGTGATCCTGGTGGCACTCGCTGCGGTGGAGGTGAGCACGGTCGCCGCGCTGCAGGATGAGGGGCGCCGCTATCGCGCATCCGGCGCCGCGACCATCGTCTACGTTGCCGACGGGCGCATCGACGGCGCGGTCTGCGAGAGCCTGGCCGACGTCGACGGGGTGCGCGCCGCCGGCGCGATCCGGGCAGCGGAAAAGGTGACCGTCGACCGGCTGCCGGGGTCGCGCATCCCGGCGTTCGCGGTGAGTCCGAGATTCGGCGGGTTCGAGTCGCTGGGCAGCGCGCGGCCGGGCGCAGGCGTGCTGGTGTCCGCCGAGGTCGCGGAGACGCTGGGGTCCCGGGTCGGCGACCCGCTGATGATGCGGGAGGGCTCGACGGTGGTCGGCGGCGTGTACGACTACGCCGCCGACGGCCGGATGCCCGGCCTGGGCTACGCCATCCTGATGCCGACGAGCGACGACCGTGCGTTCGATCAGTGCTGGCTGGAAGTCTGGCCCCAGTCGGCCGCCGTGGAGAGGCTGCTGCCGACGACGGTTCGCTCGAATACCGGCACGAGCGATTCACGAGCGCCGCAGCTGCAGCAGCTCAACTCGACGCTCGGCGTCCGTTTCGATGGGGCAGGGCGGTTCGACGTCCGGGTCACCCGGTTCGCACCCCCGGCTGCCGCTGTCGTCGCAGCCGCGCTCGCGTTCATCGCCGCGTGGCGGAGACGGCTGGAGTTCGCTGCGGCCAGGCACAGCGGCGTGCGTGGGGGAGACCTGGCCGTGCAGGTCGTCATCGAGACGACGTTCTGGGCAGTTCTCGCCGGGCTCTGGGCATCCGGGGCTACGGCGGTCATCGTCGCGGGAGCGGGCGACCCCGCGGCGCTCACCGAGCTCGCCGCCCGGGTGATCGTCTCCGGGGCCGCCGCTACCCTGGTCGGCGCCATCGCCGCGGTGCTGCTCGCGCGAGAGAAGCAGCTCTTCGTCTACTTCAAACGGCGCTGAGGCAGACGGCGCTGAGGCAAACGGCGCTGACGGCAAACCTCGCCGCCAGCGCCGTCGTCACTCACGGTCGCAGGACCTATCTGGCAGACTCCTGCACACCGCGCACCGTCGCGACCAGCGGCGCGAACAGGCGCTCGTCGTCCGTGATCCCGGTGATCTCGCGCACGATGTCCTCCGCGGACGCCTCGCGCAGCAGCTGCTGCAGCTCGACGCTCTGGGTGTCCTCCGGAACGTCGAACCGCAGGGCGGCGCCGACGGCCGTGAGCAGCGCATCCGGGATCCCTCCCGTGTACTGCACGTAGTCGGCGGCCGGGCCGATGAAGCGGTCGTCGCGGCCGAGCTTGCGCAGCGGCTCGCGGCCGACGCGGGTCACCTCGTCGACCAGGTACGGGTTCGTGAACCTGTCCAGGATCTTCGCCCGGTACGCTGCCAGGTCGGCTGCGTCGAGGCCGTGTTTGGCCGCCAGCGCCGCCGACGTCTCCTCCAGTGCCGCCTCGGCCGCGGAGCGCACGGCGGGGATCGCGATGGCCTCGCTGATCGTCGTCGCTCCCGCCAGGAAGCCGGTGTACGCCACCGTCGCGTGCCCGGTGTTCACCGTGAACAGCTTGCGCTCGATGTACGGCGCGAGCGAGTCGACGAAGTGCGCGCCGGGGATGCTCGGCTCCGCCCCCGCGAACGGGCTGCGGTCGACCACCCACTCGTAGAACGCCTCGACCGTCACGTCGATCCCGGCATCGGGTGCCTGGGCGGGCACGATGCGGTCGACGGCGGTGTTGGCGAAGATCGCCTTCGCGGCCAGCGCATCCCGGGTCTCGTCGTCCGGCAGGCCGTCGAACAGCTCGGCGGCGAGCAGGTCGGTCGCGCCGATCGCGTTCTCGCACGCCATCACGGCGAGCCGCGGGGCGTCGTCTGCGCGGGCGGCGAGCCCGGCGGCGATCACCGGCGCGACGAAGCGCAGGATGCGCGGGCCCACCGCCGTGGTGACGATGTCGGCCGACGCGATCTCCGCGACCAGTGCCGCCTCGTCCGTCGCGCTGTTGATCGCACGGAAGCCGTCCACCACGGTGGTCTTCGACTGCTCTCCGACCTCGTGGACGCTGTAGGAGTCCGCAGCGGCCAGGGCGTCGATCAGCTCGGCGTTGACATCCGCGAACACCACCTCGTACCCGGCTTCGTGGAGCAGGAGCCCCACGAAGCCGCGGCCGATGTTGCCCGCACCGAAGTGGACGGCTTTCATGCGTTCCTCACCCGTCCTATTCGTTCACGTCGCCGAGGAGCGCGAACAGGGCGTCCGCATCCGGTGCGTCGAGCAGTTTCTGCACGTCGTCCTCCTCCGAGAAGAGGATCGCGATCTTGGACAGGATCTCCAGGTGCTCGTTGTTCTGCCCGGCGATGCCGACGACGAACCGCACCTCCTCGCCGCCCCAGTCGAGCGGGGAGGAGTACCGGATGAACGACAGGGCGGACCGCTTGATCTCGTCCTTGGATTCGTTGGTGCCGTGCGGGATCGCGAGGCCGTTGCCCATGAAGGTCGAGACGGTGTTCTCGCGGTCCTGCATCGAGTCGACGTACGCGGGCTCCACCGCTCCCGCGGCCACCAGCAGGGCGCCGGCCTCGTGGATGGCGTCCTCCCTGGTGGATGCGGTCCCCGCCGCCACCACGTTGGCCCTGTCGAGAATTGTGTCTGTCATCGGTTCGCGTCCTCCGGAGTGTTCTGCTGCGCCTTCACGAGGTCGACCACCTCGTCGTAGCGCGGGCTGTTCATGAAGTTGTCCACCGAGACGTGCTGCGACGCGGGGGACTGGCCCTTCGCGCGGTCGGTCAGCTCGCGCTGGGTGATCACGAGGTCGGCGGTGCCGTCGAGGTTGCTGATGGCCTGGTTCGTCACCGTCACCCCTTCGATGCCCGCCTTCTTGATCTTGTTGCGGAGGACGGAGGCGCCCATCGCGCTCGACCCCATCCCAGCGTCGCACGCGAACACGATGTTGCGCACGAGCCGCGACGTCGCGTCGCCCTGGGCGTCACCGGTGTCGTGCTCTCCCTCGTTGACGAGGCTCTGCAGCACGCTCGACTCCTTGCCCTTGTTGGCCTGGGTCGCGGCGACGGCCGCCGTCATGTCACCGGCGTTGCCCGCAGCGAGGTCGCGCTTGCGGCTCGCACGCAGGATGACGGAGCAGACGATGAACGAAACGGCGGCCGCTCCGATCACCGAGAGCACCACGCCGACGAGGCTCGGGCCGGGGGTCTGCAGCAGCACGGCGATGATCGAGCCGGGGGAGGCCGGAGCGCGGAGGCCGGTCTGGAACGCGGCGTTGATCGCGACACCGGTCATACCGCCGGCGATGGCGCCGATGATCAGGATCGGCTTCATCAGCACGTACGGGAAGTAGATCTCGTGGATGCCACCGAAGAACTGGATGATGATCGCGCCGGGTGCGCTCGCCCGGGCGACGCCGAGGCCGAAGAACGAGTACGCGGCCAGGATGCCGAGACCGGGGCCGGGGTTCGCCTCGAGGAGGAACAGGATCGACTTGCCGGTCTGCTGCGCCTGCTCGATGCCGAGCGGGGTGAGCACGCCGTGGTTGATCGCGTTGTTGAGGAACAGCACCTTGCCCGGCTCGATCAGGATGCTCGCGAGCGGCAGCAGGTGCAGGGACACCAGCCAGTTCACCGCACCGCCGAGCACGCTGCTCAGCCATTCGACGATCGGTGCGATGCCGAAGAACGCACCGATCGACAACAGCATGCCGACGATGCCGGCCGAGAAGTTGTTCACCAGCATCTCGAAGCCGGCCTTGATCTTGCCGTCCCAGATGCGGTCCACCTGCTTGATCACATATGCACCGAGCGGGCCCATGATCATCGCGCCGATGAACATCGGGATGTTGCTGCCGACGATCACACCCATCGTGGCGATGGAGCCGACCACGCCGCCACGCACGCCGTAGACCATGCGGCCACCGGTGTTCGCGATCAGCAGGGGCAGCAGGTAGGTGATCATCGGGCCGACGAGGCCCACGTACTGGTTGAAGGTGTGACCACTCGGGTCCTGCGCCAGCACGGTGGCGGCGCCTTCCCAGCCGATCTTCGCCTGGTCGCCGAAACCGCCGAGGATGCCGCTGATCGCCCAGTTGGTGCTCTGCAGCCAGCCGGTCGCGATGAAGAGTGCCGTGATGAACCCCCAGGCGATGAACGCAGGGATGTTCGGCATGACCATGTTCGAGAGGAAGGTTCCGAAGCGCTGCACGTGAACGCGCGCGCCGTTCGGCTTCCGTGTCGTCGTCTCTGACGCCGTGGACATTGTGGTGCCTCGTTTCTTGTCGGGGTTACTGTGGGGGGCGCCCGGAGATGGCGGCGCGAACCGCATCCCGGGCCTCTGCCGCGCCATCGGCGGCCAGTGCGATCCCGGCCAGGTTCTTCGCCTGGTCGAGGGTGAAGCGCTTGATGGACATGCGCACGTCGGCGATCGCCGCCGGCGACATCGAGAGGGTCGTCGCGCCGAGGCCGACGAGCACGACGGCGAGCAGCGGGTCGGCCGCGGCCTCTCCGCAGATGCCGACCGGCTTGCCGAGGTCGCTTCCCGCCTTGCCGACCTCGCCGATCAGGCGGAGGACGGCCGGGTGCCACGGGTCCTGGAACCCGGCGACGGAGCCGAGCAGGCGGTCGGCGGCGAGCGTGTACTGGGTGAGGTCGTTGGTGCCGATGGAGGCGAACGCCGCCTCGCGCAGGATGCGGTCCGCTGTCAGCGCTGCCGACGGGATCTCCACCATCACGCCGACGGTCTTCAGCCCGAACTCGGACGCCAGCTGCACGAAGTAGCGGGTCTCCTCGACCGTCGCGACCATCGGCGCCATCACCCAGAGGTCGGCGTCCGTCGCGGCGTCGGCTTCGGCGAGGGCCGTCAGCTGCTCGCGCAGCAGGTCCTCGTTGGCGTGGAGCGCGCGCAGGCCGCGCAGGCCGAGCGCCGGGTTGTCCTCGTGCGCGTCGTTCAGGAACTCGAGCGGCTTGTCCGCGCCCGCGTCCAGCACGCGCGCGACCACCTTCTGGCCGGGGAACGCCGACAGCAGCCGGATGTACTCCGCCCGCTGCTGCTCGACGGTCGGGGCCATGCGCTGGTCGAGGAAGAGGAACTCGGTGCGGAACAGGCCGACGCCCTCGGCACCCGCATCCACTGCCTTCTGTGCGCCGTCTGCCGAACCGAGGTTGGCGAGCAGCGGGATGGCGGTGCCGTCGGCGAGCGTGCCCGGTTCGGTTCCCCCGCTGAGGGCGGCCTCGCGGTCGGCGATGCGGCGCTCTGCATCGGCGCGGCGTTCGGCGTCCGGTGCGACCGTGACGGTTCCGGATGCGGCGTCCACCACGATCTCGGTGCCGTCGGCGATGGCGTCCGCCCCTGCCACGCCGACGATGGCGACGATGGCCTTCTCGCGCGCCAGGATCGCGGTGTGCGACGTCGGTCCGCCCTCGCGGGTGACCAGGCCGAGCACCTTGGTCAGGTCGAGCAGGGCGGTGTCGGCCGGCGCGAGGTCGTGCGCGACCAGGATGTACGGGGTGTCGGACTGCGGCACGCCGGGCGCCGGGCGGCCGGACAGTGCGGAGATCACGCGCTGGGCGACATCGTCCAGGTCGGTCGCGCGCTCTCCCATGTATCCGCCGAGGCCGATGAGCATGTCGCGGAAGACGGCGAAACCCTCGAACACGGCGCGTTCCGCGGTCTTGCCGGAATCGATGCGGTCGGAGACGTCGGAGGCGAGGGTGGAGTCCTCCGCCATCATCGACTGGGCTTCGAGCACGTCGGCCGCGGTGCCATCCACCTTCGCGGCGCGGGCGCGCAGGTCGTCTGCGACGGCGGCGACCGCGGACGCGAAGCGTGCGCGCTCCTCGTCCGGGGTGCTGGTGCTCGGGGTGTCAGCGGGCTCGGGAAGCGGGTCGGACATCCGGAGCACGGGGCCGATGGCGATGCCCTGGCCGATGCCTGCCCCGGTGAGGATGTCGGTTGCGGTGGTGTCGGACATGATCAGGCGTCGTGATCCGTCGCGAGGATCTCGGCGAGGTCGTCGAGCACGGCCTCACCGCCCGGCGCGTCCGTGGTGAGAACGATCTTGTCCCCGTGGTCGATGCCCAGGGAGATGACGCCCAGGATGCTTCCCGCGTCGACGGTCTTGCCGCCCTCCTTGGTCAGCTTCACCTGCGCGCCGGATTTGCCGACGGCCTCGACGAACAGCTTCGCCGGGCGCGCGTGCAGCCCGTGGGTCGATCCGACGGTGATGATCCGCTCAGCCATGATTCTGTGCTCCTTCGGTGTCGCTCGGGAACGTTTCCCGGCTTCCCATATTCATAGTCTCGCTGCTCACAGGGCCGCAGCCTGTGCGTCGAGAGCCAGGTCGAGGGCCGCGGACCCGTCGATCGCAGCGGGGGAGACGGCGGGCAGCACGGCGACGGCGGCGCCGGACGATGCCGCCAGTTCCTGCAGGGCGGGGAGCTGCGGCGAGAGGTGCGCACCGACGAGGACGACGTCGACGCCCGCGTACGACTCGAGCTGGCTGGCGCTCCCTGCGACGACGTTCGCGTCGACACCACGAGCGGCTGCTGCTGTGCGCAGCTTCAGGGCGACGAACGTGCTCGACGCGCCGGCGCCACAGACGACCAGGATCTTCATTGACCTGCCTTGCCTTTCGAGATGGTGCGGATGGAGCCTCTTCGATGCTTGTCCGCATCCACCGGTCGTGCCAGCAGCGTTTCTTCCTCCTGTGCGGAAAGATCGTCGGGGAGCGGCCACCGTGCGGTCAGGAGGTGGTTGACTCGGGGAGAAAGGTGGTCGCGGTGGCCCTCTCGGCGAAGCAGACGAGAATGCTGGACATTCTCGCGCGCCGTGCTGCCTGGGTGACGGCCGCCGACCTCGCGAGCGAACTCGGTGTGACCACCCGCAGCATCCGCAGCTACACCGCCGCGCTCAAGGAGTTGGTCGAGTCCGGCGCAAGCGGCTATCGGCTCGACCGGGAGGCATACGACGCCTTCCTCGCCGACGCGGCAGCGGGAGCGGGCAGCGGCGAGACCGCGGACTCGCCGCAGGAGCGGCTCGTCTTCCTCGTGCGCCGCCTGCTCGACGAGCCGGACGGCATCGACGTGTTCGAGACGGCGGAGAGCCTGTTCGTCAGCGACTCCACCATCGAGTCCGACCTGACCAGGATGCGCGGCCTCCTCGCGGACACCGAGCTCACGCTCACGCGCAGGGGCCCCGTCGTGCAACTGGCCGGCCCGGAGATCGCCCGGCGCAAGCTGTTGAGCCGCCTGTTCCGTGACGAGATGCGCCAGGGGGTGGTCGACATCGCGCGCATCCAGGAGGCGTTCGCGTCCGAGGGGCTGGCGAGCTTCAAGTCCGACCTGGTCGAGATGCTGGATGCCCGGGGCTTCTTCGTCAACGAGTACGGCATCAACGACGTGCTGCTGCACATGGCGGTCGCGCTCGACCGCGTCGCCAAGAACCGGGTGCTCCCCGCCGCAGCCGATCCGGAGGTGAGCGAGACCATCCGCACCCTCGCCGACGACCTCGGCACGCTCGTCACCACGCACTTCGACGTGGTGCTCGACCCCACGGAGCTGCGGTACCTGGCGATCCTGCTGCGCACCAGGGTGATCGCGCCAGGGGCGGGATCCGACACGGTCGCCGAGTTCGTGAGCGACGACGATCTGGAGGTGGTGCGCGGGATCGTGGCACGCGCATCCACCGAGTACCTGGTGGACCTGCGGGACGAGAACTTCATCGTGCGCCTCACGCTGCACGTGCAGAACCTGGTGGCGCGCGCCCACGAGAAGACGTACTCGCGCAACCCGCTGACCCGCTCGATCAAGAGCTCGTACCCGATGATCTACGAGCTGGCCGTCTACATCGCGAGCCGGTTGCAGGCCGCGGAGGACATCGTGGTCAACGACGACGAGATCGCGTACATCGCGATGCACGTCGGCGCATACCTGGAGCAGCAGTCACGCCGGAGGGATGCGGTCACCTGCGCGGTCATCTGCCCCAACTATTACGACATGCACATCCTGCTCAGGGAGCGGCTGGAGAGCGCGCTCGGCGACGAACTCGACGTGACGAGCGTGATCACCTCGACGGAGGCCGACTGGGATGCGATCGACGCCGACCTCGTGCTGAGCACGATCGAGCCGCGCGGCCGCAGAGAGAACACGGTGATCGTGCAGCCGTTCCTGACCGAGGCGGACATCGAGCACACACGCCAGGCCATCGCGCGCATCCGTCGTCAGCGTCGCCGGGCGCGGATCAAGAACGACCTGCTGGAGTACTTCGACGAGCGGCTCTTCCTACGGAACTTCTACGCCCGCGACCCTGACTCGATGATCAGGGCGCTCGGCGACAGGATGATCGCGGCCGGCGCGATCGACCAGGACTACGTCGACCAGACCATCGAGCGCGAGCACATGTCGTCGACGGCGTTCACCGACTCGCTGGCGGTGCCGCACGCGATGACGATGAGCGCCAAGCGCACGGCCATCGCCATCGTGGTCAACGACACCGCGATGGACTGGGGGGATGCGCGGGTCAACGTCATCGCATACATCGCGTTCGACGCGGGCGGCCGGGCATCCTTCCAGACGGTCTTCGACCAGTTCGTCGAGGTCTTCTCCGACCGCGAGACGGTGCTCTCCCTCATCCGCCGCACGGCCACGTTCCCCACCTTCATCGACGAGCTCGTCCGCATCATCGACTCGTGAGCGCCACCCCGCCGCGCCCCTTCTTGTGAGCGGCTAACGGGATTCGTCTGACCGCGACGTGACGGTTTCTGGAGCCTTCCGCGGCTGAGGGCGACCACTCACGAGGATGGCGAGTTGCCTCCGCCGCTGAGGAACGGCGAGTGCCCAGACGAGCGTGGAGACGCCGAGGGCCGCGACGGCCATGAGGCCGTAATTCACGGCGAGTACCAGCACGTCTATGCCGGTGGGAATGAGGGGGTTTCGCTCCATTGCACGCTCCTAACGTGCCACGAGTATTTCGCGCTCCACTCAAATCTGTCAAGCAAAATTCCACATTTGGACTGGCTTCACTCCTGCTCGTCCGAGAACTGGCAATCGCTGGCCGTAAACGGTTCTGGCAGGGTCACCTCCGGCCGGTGGGGTTGGTAGCCCGCCCCGCAAAAGAAACGAGTCCGGACCTGTTCACGCGACGCGCCGAGCGCGCCCGTGAACAAGTCCGGACTCGATGGTGTCGCTAGTTGGCGGTGACCGCGTAGGTCACCGAGACGCCGGGGGTGCCGACGGCGACGGTGTACTTGTCGTTGGTGAAGACGGCCTTCGAGTCGGTTGCGCCCGACTGGACGGTGTATCCGGCCTTCTCGAGGGCGGACTTCGCGTCGGCGAAGCCTGACGTGTTCTTCGGCTGGACGGTGACCGACCAGCCGTTGGCCTCGTCGCCGCGGGCGACGAGCAGGATCCCGTCGACGAGCGGGACGTCCTTCTTCGGGAAGCTCGCGGGGAGCGTGGCCGAAGCTGCGGCGGTCTCGGAAGCCGAGGGGCTGGATGACGTGTCGTTCCCGCTGCCGCTGGCGCAGCCTGCGAGGGAACCGATGGTGAGGGCCGCCGCGATGACGGCCGGAACGAGCATTTTCTTACGTGACTGCATGTTTGTTTCCTAGTGCTGTATGTGTGTCCGGAATTGCAAACATTCAGCTTACTCGCGAGGGCTGACAGCTGGTCTGCCCACAGCAGAAGGAAACGGGGATCAGCCGAGCAGCAGCGCGCTCAGCTGGTCGCTCGAGTGCACGACCGCGATGGCGCCGGCGGCCTCGGCGGGGGAGCCGTATCCCCACTCCACCAGGATGGTCGGCAGTCCGTTCTCGCCTGCGCCCTCCACGTCGAACGACCGGTCGCCCACCATCACGGTGTGCGCCAGGTCCACGCCCTGCGCGGTCAGGCGGCGCAGCGCCTCGGCGACGACGTCGGCCTTCGCGCTCAGCGTCTCGTCCTCCGATGCGCCGGTGATCACGTCGAAGTACTGTGCGAGGTCGAAGTGCTCCAGGATGCGCTTGGCCTGCAGTTCGGGCTTGCTCGTCGCAACGGCCAGCGGGATGCCCGCGGCCTGCAGCCGGGTGAGCAGCCCCCGGATGCCCGGGAAGACTGCAGAGTCGAACGCGCCGTTCTCGTGGTAGTCGGCACGGTAGACCGTGAGGGCGTCACGCGCCTCCTGCTCGGTCATCCCGGCGAACTCCTGCAGGGATTCGAGGAGGGGAGGGCCGACGTACTCGACGAGCTTGGCGGGGGATGGCACGGGCAGGCCGAGGGTCTCGAAGGTGGTGACGAGCGAGGAGGTGATGCCGGGTGCGGAGTCTGTGAGGGTGCCGTCGAGGTCGAACAGGACGCAGGTCCAGGTGCGCGTGACGGTGGTGGGGGTCGGGTTGGTCATAGCTGTCCTATGGTATGTGAGGTGTTTCAGAAACGTCTCAGTGCTCGCTGAGAGCTGACTCGATGTGGGAGCGGGCGACGACCATCGTCTGCTCGGTGCCCGGGTTGAACTGCACGGCCACGAACTCGGCCGACCGGATGAAGCCCAGCGCCTCGGTCGCCGGCACGATCACGGCCTGCACCTGCGTGCCCGCGCCCTCCTCCGTGGCGCCCACCGCATCCCGCAGAGCTTTCATCGACGTGAACAGCGGCAGCACGGGCTCGCCGTTCGTGGACGTGAGCGTGCGCAGGCGGGTGTCCTGCGGGGTGGAGCCGGTGACGTCGACGACCAGGCCGCCCTTCACCGCGGCGGCGAGCAGCGCATCCAGGTTCTCGAGGGTCGGCTCCGCTGCGATGGCGGCCAGCGCCGTACGGACGGCGACGTTCTCGTAGCTCTGCGGAAAGCGGGGCTGCTTCATCAGAACAGCCTGCTGTCGCTGTCGTCGAGGCCGCGCATGGCGTCGTAGTCGAGCACCAGGCACCGGATGCCGCGGTCCTCCGCGAGGGTGCGCGCCTGCGGTTTGATCTCCTGCGCGGCGAACACGCCCTGCACGGGGGCGAGGTGCGGATCGCGGTTCATCAGTTCCAGGTAGCGGGTGAGCTGCTCGACGCCGTCGATGTCTCCCCGGCGTTTCAGCTCGACGGCGACGGAGCCGCCCGCCGCATCCCTGGCCAGGATGTCGACGGGGCCGATCGCCGTCATGTACTCGCGGCGCACGAGGGTGTGCCCGTCGCCGAGGAGGTGGATCTGCTCGGCCAGCAGCTTCTGCAGGTGGGCTTCGACGCCGTCCTTCTGCAGGCCGGGGTCGACGCCGAGGTCGTGCGCGGAGTCGTGCAGCACCTCGTGGATGGAGACGACGAGCATGTCCGCCGTCTTCGCCTGGGTGACCTTCCAGACCTCGGTGACACCGGCATCCCGTTGCGCGTCGTCCGGCTCGATGACGCTGAGGGTGCAGGGCGGGCTCATCCAGTTGAGCGGCTTGTACGAGCCGCCGTCGGAGTGGACGAGGAGGCTGCCGTCGGATTTGAGCATGAGGAGCCGGTTCGCGAGCGGCAGGTGAGCGCTCAAGCGACCGGCGTAATCGACGGAGCAATGGGCAATGACGAGACGCACCGGATCATCCTACGGCGCTGGCAGGATGGGCACATGACCCGCCAACTCCTCATCGGCACGTATACCGAAATCCTCCCGCACGTCTCCGGGAGCGCCCGTGGCATCCTGCAGGCGGACTTCGACGGGACCACGGTGCGGGATGCGCGGCTCGTCGGCGAGTGCACGAACCCGTCCTGGGTCACGGCGTCCACCGACGGCACGCGCGTGTACGCGGTGCGGGAGACGGAGCCGGATGGCGCGGTCGAGGCCTTCGCGCGCGGAGCGGACGGCGCGCTGACGCTGCTCTCGTCCGCGTCGTCGGGAGGTGCGACGCCCGCCCACCTCGCGCTGCACCCGTCCGGCCGTTACCTGGTGGCCGGGACGTACGGCGGCGGGTCGGTGTCGGTGTTCGCGCTCGCCGCCGACGGGTCGCTCGGCGCCCGCACCGCCTTCGTGCAGCACGAGGGCAACGGACCGAACGCCTCCCGCCAGGAGGGCCCGCACATGCACCAGCTGAGCTTCGACCCGGTGACCGGCGATCTCGTGGTGGTCGACCTCGGGCTGGGCGACGTGCGCTGGTACGCGTTCGGCGACGACGGCACGCTGACCCTCCGCGCGGACGCGACGATCGTTCTCGGCTCGTCCGGGCCGCGGCACCTGGCGTTCGCACCGGATGCGCGGCACGCGTTCGTGGTGAACGAGCTCGACAGCACCGTCGCCGTGCTGCGTCGCGCTGGCGACCGGTTCGAGGTGGCCTCGAGCGCATCCACTCGGGCGGACGGCGCGTCCGGTGCCAACAGCCCGGCAGCCGTGCGCGTGGCGGAGGACGGCCGCACGGTGTTCGTCAGCAACCGCGGAGACGACACGATCGCCGTGCTGGCCTTCGACGAGCAGACGGCAACCCTCGCCCTCGTGGATGTGGTCTCCACCGCAGGCCGCGCCCCGCGCGACCTCGTGGTCGCCCCCGGCGGGTCGCGCATCCTGGTCGCCAACCAGGACAGCAGCGACGTCTCCGTCTTCGCCTACGACCCCGACTCCCGGGCCCTCACGCACCTCGCGACCACGCCCGTCCCCACCCCCGTCTCCCTCTACGTCCTCCCCGCATAGTCGAGCGGGGCGGCGGAGAGGGTCAGGCGGCGGGGTCTGCGGCGGCGGGCGCCGCGGTCGTGGAGGGGCGCACGGCGCCCGCGGCGACGAACGCCGCCACGAGCAGCACCAGCACCAGGTAGAGCGCGTTGAGCAGGCCGAACTCCTTGCCGAGGAAGCCGATCACCGGCGGCCCGACCAGGAACGCGCAGTAGCCGATGATCGCCACGGCGGAGACGCGGGCGGCCGGGTTGGCCGCGCCGTCCGCCGCGGCGGACATCCCGAGCGGGAAGCCGAGCGAGACGCCGAAGCCCCACAGCACCGTGCCGATCACGACCAGCCAGAGCGGCCCGCCGAGGATGAAGATGAGCAGCCCCGCCGCACCGAGGCCCGCGGTGATGCGGATGGCGAGGACGCGGCCGATGCGGTCGACGATCGGTCCGCCGAGCACGCGGCCGAGCGTCATGGCCGCCACGAAGAACCCGAAGACGAGGGCGCCGGTCGAGTTGCTCTGGTCGTGTCCGTCGACCACGGCGAGCGAGATCCAGTCGTTGGCCGATCCTTCGCCGAAGGCCATGCCGAGCATCACCACGCCGATCAGGATGAGCCTCCAGTCGGCCCACACGGCGAGCCCGTCGCGCATCCGCTGACGGAACGGCACGGCGGGCTTCTCCGCCACCTCGTCGCCGAGGTCGGCCTCGCGCGGCACGTAGCGCACGGCGATCACGATGGACACGGCGACCACCACGGCGATGACGGCGAGGTGCCAGGACACGTCGATGCCGAGCGCGGCGGCCGCGGCTCCCACCCCGGCGCCGATGACCGTGCCGAGGCTGAAGCAGGCGTGCATCAGCGGCATCAGCGTCTTGCCGATCTCGCGCTCGACGGCTGTGCCTTCGACGTTCATCATCACGTCGACCATCCCGTTGCCGAAGCCGAGCAGGATCAGCCCGATGGCCACAACGGGCACCGAGTGGGCGACGGAAGCGCCGACGCCGACGAGCACGAGTCCCACCGAGACGATGAACAGGCCGGCCACCATGCCCTTGTGTGGGCCGAAGCGGATCAGGATGGGCGACGACGCGGCGAGGCCGACGATCGCGCCGATGGACATCCCGAGGATGAGCAGCCCGACCGCCGAGGGGTCCTTGCCGAGTTCGAGGCCGTCGCGCACTCCCGGGATGCGGGCGACCCAGCTGGCCAGCGACAGGCCGCTGAGGATGAAGATCACGAACACCGCATTGCGCCAGGCGAGCAGTTCGCGCCGGCTTCTGGTGCTGGTCGGGGTCGTCTGCGACATCGGCTTATCCTGCGGGTGAGAGGGGCGAAATGGTACTCGAATCGTTTCGATCGAAACGATTCGACTAAGCTACCACACGTGAACGACACGAGCACGACCCCCGAAGCAGGAGCGGCCGGCAGCGTCCGTCCGACGCTCGCCGCCGTCGCCAGGCTGGCCGGCGTCTCCAACTCGACGGCCTCCCTCGCCTTCAGCGGCACCGGCCCGGTCTCCGACGCCACCAGAGAGCGCGTCCTCTCCGCCGCCAAAGAGCTCAACTACGCGGGCCCCGACCCGCGCGCCCGCTCCCTGCGGCGGGGCCGCTCCGGCATCGTCGGCGTGGTGATGGAGGAGCGTGTCGGCGACGCCTTCCGCGACCCGATCAAGATCGCGCTCCTCGACGGCATCTCCGACGAGATCGCCGCCATCGACGCCGGACTCCTCATCCTCACCGACGCCGGCGAGGCCGCCCAGCGCATCGAGGACGCCCCGATGGATGCGGTGGTGCTCATCGGCTGCAGCCCCCGGCTCGACGAGTCGGTCGCGATGCTCCGCCAGCGCGGCATCCCGCTGGTCGCGATCGAGGGCGACCCGGCCGACGACGTCCTCACCATCGCCCAGGACAACCGGGAGGCCACCCGCGTGGCCGCACAGCACCTCGCCGACCTCGGCCACACCGACGTCTCCGTCGTCACCCTCTCGCTCACCCGCGACCGCGCCCGCGGCCCGCTCACCGACGAGCGTCTCGCCGCCGGAAGCTCGAACACCACCCTGGAGCGCCTGTCCGGCGTCCGCGACGTGTTCCCGGATGCGGGCGGCTACGTCACCCGCGGCTCCTTCGTGGAGGAGGGCCGCATCGCCGGGCACGCACTGCTCGACGATCCGGACGACCGTCCGACCGCGATCATCGCCCAGAGCGACCTGCTCGCCGCCGGGGTGATCCGCGCGGCGGAGGAGGTCGGGCTGGCCGTGCCCGCCGACCTCAGCGTGGTCGGCTTCGACGGCGTCCGCGTCGACGGGCTCTGGCCGTACGACCTGACCACCCTCGTCCAGCCGGCCATCGACAAGGGCAGGGCGGCGGGGGCGGCGATCGTGGAGATGCTGGAGGGCGGCGTCGCCCACCCCGCCACGTTCACGAGCGTCTTCCACCTGGGCAACACCACGGCGGCTCCGCGCGCGCACTGATGGGCGCGCATCCCGAACCGGGCGCACCCATCGCGCGTCGAACCTCCTGCGCACCCGCCCTCCCCGCCTAGGCTGAGCCTCATGGATCTCGAAGCCCTGTACCGCGACCTGCACAGCCACCCTGAGCTCTCCTTCGCCGAGCACCGCACCGCCGGTGTCGTCGCCGACGCGCTCACCGACCTGGGGGTCGAGGTCGTCACCGGCATCGGCGTCACCGGCGTGGCCGGGGTGTTCCGCAACGGCGACGGCCCCACCGTGCTGCTGCGCGCCGACATGGATGCGCTGCCCGTGCTGGAGGACACCGGCCTCGAGTGGGCGTCCACCCAGACCGGCGTCGACCACACCGGCGCGACCGTCCCCGTCATGCACGCGTGCGGCCACGACATCCACATCACCTGCCTCCTCGGAGCCGTCGAGCGCCTGGTCGCCGACCGCGCGGACTGGTCGGGAACGCTCGTCGCCGTCTTCCAGCCGGCCGAGGAGCACGGCGGCGGCGCGCAGGTGATGGTCGAGGACGGCCTCTACGACAAGGTCCCGACGCCCGACATCGTGCTCGGTCAGCACGTCACCCCTCTTCCCGCCGGGATGCTCGGAGCCCACTCCGGCCCGGCGATGGCTGCGGTCGACACCATGCAGGTCGTCCTGCACGGCCGCGGCGGCCACGGCTCGCGCCCGGAGACCACCATCGACCCGGTCGTCATGGCCGCGGCGACCGTGATGCGTTTGCAGACGGTGGTGTCGCGCGAGGTCGCCGCCCAGGACACCTCGGTGGTCACGGTCGGCTCGCTGCACGCCGGCACGGCGAACAACATCATCGCCGCCGAGGCCGCCCTCGGCATCAGCATCCGCAGCTTCAGCGAGGAGGTGCGCGGCCGCGTGCTCTCGTCGGTGGAGCGCATCATCAGGGCGGAGGCCACCGCATCCGGTGCCGACGTGCCGCCTGACATCGAGTACGGGGAGCGCTACCCGGTCACCGTGAACGACCCGGAGGCGACCGCGCGCACCAACGGCGCGTTCGCGGCGGAGTTCGGCGAGGACCGCATCTTCGACCCCGGTGCGATCTCCGGCAGCGAGGACGTCGGCAACCTCGCGACCGCGGTCGGCGTCCCGCTGGTGTACTGGATGCTCGGCGGCGGCGACCCCCAGAAGGTCGCGGCGGCGATGGCGGCGGGCACGGCGGAGACGGACATCCCGTCCAACCACTCCCCGCACTTCGCGCCGCTCGCCCAGCCGACCATCGACACCGGCGTGCGCGCCCTGGTCGTGGCCGCGCGGGAGTGGTTGGCGTAGCAGCGGACGGAGCGGCCTCCGCTACACCACTGCTCCGGCGCGCATCCATCGGGTGGTGCGCGCCCTGAGTCCGAGCGTCACGGCGCGCGCGCCGATGTACCCGAACGCGAACGCCGCCGTGAGCCACGCCAGCCCGGCGGCGTCGTGGCTTCCCCAGACGACCACCGCCACCGCGAGCGGCACGAACACCGCCACGTTCGCCAGCCCGGTGAGCGCCAGGTAGCGCGCGTCGCCTGCGCCGATCAGCACGCCGTCGAGCACGAACACGTAGCCGCCGAGCGGTGCGCCGATGCCCACGATGGCGAGCGCCGGCGGCAGCAGCGCGGCGACCGTGGCGTCCCCGGTGAACAGTCCCGCTGCGACCGGGCTGGTGAGCAGCACCACGGCGCCGAGCACCACGCCTGCCCCGATTCCCCACTGGATGCACCGCCGCAGCACCGCACGCACCCCGTCGAGGTCACCGGCGCCGAGTCCTTTGCCGACCAGGGCCTGCGCGGCGATGGCGAGCGCATCCAGGGCGAACGCCAGGGTCGCGAACACGGTCATCGCCACCTGGAACGCCGCGAGCTCGTCCGGCCCGAGCCTGGTGGCCGCGAACACCGCGAGCAGCATCGCCGCGCGCAGGCTGGCCGTGCGCAGCAGCAGCCAGCTGCCGGAGCGGGCGGTGCTCGTGAGTCCGGTGTGATGGGGGAGCAGCGGCGCCCCGACCCTCCGGGCGTTGACGGCGACGATCACCAGGTACACGGCCGCCATCGCCCACTGCGCCGCGACCGTGCCCACCGCGGACCCCGCGATGCCGAGCCCGGCCACGTAGATGAAGAGGTAGTTGAGCACGATGTTCACCGCGAACCCGGCCACCGCGACCACGAGCGGGGTCTTCGTGTCCTGCAGCCCGCGCAGCAGACCGGTCGCCGCGAACACCAGCAGCATCGCCGGCAGCCCGAGCATCGAGATCTCCAGGTAGCGGGTGGCCGCCTCCGACACCGCAGTGGATGCGCCGAACAGGCCGACCAGCGCCGGTGACGCGAACCAGCCGCCCACCGCGAGCACGATGCCGAGCCCGAGCGCCAGCCAGCATCCGTCGACCCCGGATGCGACGGCCCCGCGCAGGTCACCGGCCCCGAGCCGCCGGGCGACGGCGGGGGTGGTGCTGTACGCGAGGAACACCATCAGCCCGACGATCGTCTGCAGGATCGCGCTCGCGATCCCGAGCCCGGCGAGCGGCGCCACCCCGAGGTGACCCACCATCGCGGAGTCGGCCAGCAGGAAGACGGGCTCGGCGACGAGCGCGCCGAGCGCGGGCACGGCGAGGCGGAGGATGTCCCGGTCGACCGGGCGGAGGGAGGATGACGTCACGACGCCCCAACGCTACCGAACCGCACCGGCTGCCACCCCGCCACCGTTCCGTCTCCCGCTCAGAACCGGGCGGAGAACCCGCCGTCAGTGTGCAGGAGCTGCCCGGAGACCCACCGTCCTTCGTCGGAGACGAGGAAGGACACGACGGCGGCGATGTCGGCCGGTGCGCCCAGGCGGCCGAGTGGATGCGCGGGGGCGAGGGCCGCCCGGACCTCGTCGTTCATCCACCCTGTGTCGATCGGCCCCGGGTTGACGGCGTTGGCGGAGATGCCGAGCGGGCCGAGCTCGCGCGCCGCCGAGATGACGATGCGGTCGAGCGCCCCTTTGGATGCGCCGTACGGCAGGTTGCCCGTGGTGTGGTCGCTGGTCAGCGCGACGATGGCGCCGCCGCCCGGGCCGACCTGGCGCGCGAACGCCGCGATCAGCAGGAGGCTCGCCCTGGTGTTGATCGCCACGTGCCTGTCGAAGCTCTCGGCCGTGGTGTCGAGGATGCCGGACTCGACGTCGTGGGCGTGGCTCAGGATGAGCGCCCCGATCGGACCGCGCTCCGCCGTGACGGCGGCGATCAGTTCCCCCGGTCCCGTGGCGGTCGACAGGTCGCACGGGTAGTCGACGTCGGCGAGATCGCTGGTGACGACCTCCCAGCCGTCGCTGCGCAGCCGCGGCACGATCCCGGCAGCGATGCTGTCGGCCCGCGCCGCTCCTGTGATGAGAGCGAGGGGCACGCACCGACCATATGGCACAGGCGCCTCCCCGTAAAGATTCCGTTAGGAATATTCAGAAATTACTGAAACAAGCGTAAAGTCATCGCTCATGGACACAGTCATTGAGGCCGTCGGCCTCGAAAAGCGGTTCGGTCGGGTGCGCGCACTCGACGGTCTCGACCTCTCCGTCTCCGCGGGCGAGGTGCATGGTTTCCTCGGGCCGAACGGCGCGGGGAAGTCCACCACGATCCGCATCCTGCTCGGTCTGGCCAAGGCCAGCGGCGGTCGCGCCACCCTGTTCGGCCGGGAGCCGTGGAAGGACGCCGTCGACCTGCACCGGCGCATCGCATACGTCCCTGGCGACGTGAGCCTCTGGCCCAACCTGTCCGGAGGAGAGTCCATCGACCTGCTCGCCCGGCTGCGCGGAGGCACCGCGGACAAGGCCGTGTACGCCGAGCGTAAGAAGCGCCTGATCGACGTCTTCCAGCTCGACCCCACCAAGAAGGGCCGCGCGTACTCCAAGGGCAACCGGCAGAAGGTCGCGCTCGTCGCGGCGTTCGCCACCCCGGCAGACCTCTACATCCTGGACGAGCCGACCAGTGGCCTCGACCCGCTGATGGAGGCCACCTTCAACAGCGAGATCGCGCGGGTGGCCGGCGACGGCGCCACGGTGCTGCTGTCGAGCCACATCCTCTCCGAGGTGGAGCAGCTCTGCGACAGGGTCAGCATCATCCGGGCGGGCAGGACCGTGGAGTCCGGCACGCTCTCCGAACTGCGGCACCTGACCCGCACCGAGGTCTCCTTCGTGGCGGACGGGATCACGGATGCGCAACTCGCGCGCATCCCGAACGCCCACGACCTGCACACCTCCGATGGGCGGGTGCGCTTCACCGCGGACTCCGACAAGCTCTCCGGCGTACTCTCCGCGCTCGCCGAGCTGGACACCCAGGGCCTCACCGTCGCCCCTCCGTCGCTGGAGGAGCTGTTCCTGCGCCACTACGGCGACGAGCTCGCGGGGGCGAACGAACGATGACCACCGCAACGCAGTCCACGAGTCGTCCAGCCGGGCCGGCGACGCACCGAGACTCGGCCGCCCGCCGCGACCAGAGCACGGGTCGCACGCTCGCCGTGCTGCTGCGGCAGCGCATCCGGCGCGACCGCTGGCAGCTGGTCATCTGGATTCTCGGCATCGCGCTCCTTGCGCTGTTCTCCGCCGCGAGCATCAGCAACACGTACGGGGATGCGAAAAGCCGCGCGGAGCTGATGCAGCTCGCCATCGCCAACCCGGCCGTCCTGATGCTGCGCGGGCTCCCGCAGGGCACGGGGCTCGCCGCCGTGACGTTCTTCGAGATCTTCACGTTCCTCGCGCTGCTGGCCGGCCTGATGTCGACCTTCCTCGCCGTGCGGCACTCGCGCGCGGAGGAGGAATCGGGCAGAGCGGAGCTGATCGCGTCGACTCCTGCTGCGCGCATCCTGCCGACGGTCGCCACGCTCATCCACGGCGTGCTCGCGAACGTGCTGCTCGCCGTCGCGACCGGTCTCGGATTCATCGCGGCCGGGCTGCCGGCCTCCGGGTCGTTCGCCGCCGGAGCAGCGGTCGGCGGCGCAGGGATCGCGTTCCTCGCGGTCGGCCTGCTGCTCGCGCAGCTGATGATGACCTCGCGCGGCGCCAACGGCTTCGCCTCCGCGGTGGTCGTGCTCGCGTACCTGCTGCGCGGCATCGGCGACGCCTCCGGCACGATCACCGGGGACGGCAGCCATCTGGTGAGCGCCTGGCCCACCTGGCTCAGCCCGATCGGCTGGGGGGAGCAGTTCGACCCGTACGGTGCGAACGACTGGCGTCCGCTGCTGCTGCAACTCGGTCTCGCGGTGGTGCTCATGGCGGTGGTGTTCGCGCTGCAGTCGGTGCGCGACAGCGGTGCCGGCCTCATCCCGGAGCGGGCGGGGCGACGGGATGCGCGGGCGACGCTCGCCGGACCGCTGGGCCTCGCCTGGCGCCTGCAGTGGCCGACCATCCTCGGCTGGACCGTCGGCGGTCTGTTCACCGGGCTGCTCGCCGGTGCGCTGGGCAGCGTGGTCAGCACGTCGATCGCCAACGACCCGAGCCTCGGCAACATCCGCAAGGCCGTCGGCCAGATCGGCGCGGGAGGCTCGGGGCCGATGACCCAGATCTTCATCTCGGCGATCTTCTCCATCGTCGGAGTGCTCGCAGCGGCCTGCGCCACCCAGGCGGTCATCCGGCTGCGGCAGGAGGAGGCGGGAGGAGCGGCGGAGGTGCTGATGTCGACGCCGCTGTCTCGGGTGCGCTGGCTCCTGCAGTTCCTGCTGGTGGGGGTGATCGCGATCGTGCTGGTGCTGCTCGCCGCGGCCATCGCATCCGGACTCGCTGCCGTCTCCGCGGGGGAGGATGCCTCGACCGTCAACAGCTCGTTCGCCGCAGCGGCCGCCCAGCTGCCGGTCGCGCTCGTCTACCTGGGTGTGCTCGCGCTGGTGTTCGTGGTGCTGCCCTCCTGGACCATCCCGCTCGGCTGGACGCTGCTCGGCCTCGGAGCGTTCATCGGCATCTTCGGCGGCCTGATCGGCCTGCCGACCTGGGTGCACGACCTGTCGCCGTTCGCCCACTCGCCCGTGGTGGTCGGCACCCCGGACTGGACGGGCGGCTACTGGATGCTCGGAATCGCGGTGGTCGCGACGGCCGGCGCCGCCGTGCTCATCCGTCGTCGGGATTTCGCGATCGGGTGATGCGGCGCGGGTGGTGCGGCGCACGGAAATGAAAGGATAGGCGGGTGGCGAGAGACGAGCGGGCCCTCAACGATGTGCTCGAGCACGCCGCCTCGGTGCTCACAGCCGCCGGATTCCCGAAGATGCCCGCGCGCGTCCTGATGGCTCTCACCGTCACCGAGCAGCAGGGGATGACCGCCTCCGAACTCGCCGAACGCCTGTCCGCGAGCCCGGCAGGCATCTCCGGGGCGGTCAGGTATCTGCAGACCATCGGCATCATCCGACGTGTCTCCCAGACCGGCAGCCGCCGCGACCGCTACGAGCTGCCGAGCGACTGGTACGCGTCGATGGTGCGGCAGTCGCCGGTCTATGCGGTGCTCGCCGGCCAGGCCGACGCCGGCATCGCCGCCGTCGACGATCCTGACTCCCTGGCCACCGAGCGCCTCCGCGACATGGCGGGCTTCTACCGCTTCCTGGAGGGCCGCCTGCCCGAGCTCATCGACGAGTGGGAACAGGTCCGCGCGTCCCGTTCCTGAGTGCCTCCCCGCACGGTTTCCCACCGGATCGGCTACACTGGATGCGGAACACACCGTTTCGGTCGGCTTGACGCTCCTCTCATCGTCGCCCCGAAGACGCGCCGTTCCCACCGCGGACCACCTGTCCGCCACCGCCCCATCGCGAGGCAGCTCATCCCGAGCGCCGGTCGCGGACGTCACGCGTCGACGCGTGACGGAGGCGGATCACCCACACGCTTTGAAAGAAGTACAGCTATGTCAACGACAACCACTCTCGGAATCCGTTTCGATTCCCACGACCCCATCGCCGAAGCCTGGACTCCGTCCGAGCTCGACTCCCTGCCCGCCGGCAGCCGCATCCTCGCCCCGTACCCGGAGCAGGACGGCCGCGGCGACATCCTCGTCCGCCACAACGACGGCCTCTGGCACCGCGACCTGTTCGCGCCCATCCCGTCCAGCGCGCTGACCGCCTTCCCCATCCGCGTCCTCGGCTGAGCCGCGCGCCGCGAGACGCCAATAGCTGCGCCGCCGCGCGGCGTGTCGGCAACAGATACTGGCATCTCGCCGGGGGCCACGCGCGTCGCGGGGCGGCGCGGCGTGGCCGGGTGGGATGCTGGCTGGACCATGCGTTTCACCACACCCGTGCAGAAGACCGTCGTCGTGGTCGTGTTGCTCGCGATCAACGCGGTGCTGGCGCTCGCCCTCAACGCGCTGCGCTGGGAGCCCGGCTCCATCGCCGTGTCGATCCTGCAGCTCATCGGGTGGTATCTCGTCAGCCGCGTCTTCCGCGGGCCGGGCGAGCCGGTGGCCGCCGCGCGCCCGTGGTGGCGCATGACGGCGCGCCCGCTGCTCAGCGGTGTGCTCGGCGCAGGCTACCTGCTGGTCGCCCTCGTGAACCTCGTGCTGTCGGTGGTCGGCTTCGGCAGCGCATCCGGCACCGTGTCCGTGCTGGTCGAGCTCGTGCTCGCCGCGCTGTTCCTCACCACGTTCGTCCGGCTCAGGGCTCTCGGCACCGCGCCGCGAACCCCGTAGGCTGGCGGAATGACCCTGACTTCCGGCATCGAAACCTCTGAACTCGATCCCGCCGTCCGGCCGCAGGACGACCTGTTCCGGCACGTGAACGGCAAATGGATCTCCCGCACCGAGATCCCAGCGGACAAGGCGCGCTGGGGCTCCTTCATGATCCTGGCGGAGGAGGCCGAATCGGCCGTCCGCGAGATCATCGAAGCGGCCCAGGATGCGCAGGAGGGCACGGAGGAGCGCAAATTCGGCGACCTCTTCGCCAGCTTCATGGACGAGGATCGCATCGAAGCCCTCGGCACGAAGCCGATCGAGAGCCAGCTGGCGCTCGCGAGCGACGTGGACAGCATCCCGAGCCTGCTGGAGACCATCGGCAAACTGGAGCGTCACGGCCTCGCCGGCTTCTACCAGCTGTTCGTCGACAACGATCCGGGCAACCCGGAGCGCTACCTCGTGTTCGTCGAGCAGTCCGGCATCTCGCTGCCGGACGAGTCGTACTTCCGTGAAGACACCTTCGCGCCGATCAGGGAGGCGTTCGTCTCTCACATCCAGCGCATGTTCGAGCTCGCCGGGTTCCAGGATGCGCCGGAGCGTGCGCAGCGCGTGTTCGACCTGGAGAAGGAGATCGCCGCGCAGCACTGGGACAACGTGAAGTCGCGCGACTCGGAGAAGACGTACAACCTGTACGACTGGGCGGACGCCGCCTCCCTCTTCGCCGGCGACGCCGCGGACGGCGCCGACCTCAGCATCTGGGAGAAGGCGCTGGGTGCACCGGAGGGCGCCCTCGCGGAGGTCGTGCTGCGGCAGCCGTCGTTCACCGCGGGCCTCGCCGGGCTCCTCACCGAGGAGCGCCTCGAGTCGTGGAAGGACTGGCTGGCCTGGCAGATCATCCACGGAGCCGCCCCGTACCTGTCCGGCGATTTCGTCGAGGCGAACTTCGACTTCTACGGCCGCACCCTCACCGGCACCCCGCAGATGCGTGCGCGCTGGAAGCGCGGCGTCTCGCTCGTCGAGGGCGCGATGGGGGAGGCCGTCGGCCGCATCTACGTCGACAAGCACTTCCCGCCCACCGCCAAGCAGGCGATGGATGCGCTGGTCGCCAACCTCATCGAGGCGTACCGCCAGAGCATCCGGACCCTCGAGTGGATGGGCGAGGAGACCCGCGACCGCGCGCTCGACAAGCTGGAGAAGTTCACGCCGAAGATCGGGTACCCGGTGAAGTGGCGCGACTACTCGGCGCTCACGGTCGACCCGACCGACCTGGTCGCCAACGTGCGCGCTGCGAGCCTGTTCGAGTTCAACCGCGAGCTGGGCAAGATCGGCAAGCCGCTGGACCGCGACGAGTGGTTCATGACGCCGCAGACCATCAACGCCTACTACAACCCCGGTTTCAACGAGATCGTGTTCCCGGCGGCCATCCTGCAGTTCCCGTTCTTCGACGAGACGCGGGATGCTGCGGCCAACTACGGCGCGATCGGCGCGGTCATCGGGCACGAGATCGGCCACGGCTTCGACGACCAGGGCTCCAAGTTCGACGGAGACGGCCGCCTGCAGGACTGGTGGACGGCGGCGGACCGCGCGGCCTTCGAGGAACGCACCAGCAGCCTGATCGAGCAGTACAACGCGCTCGCTCCCGCGCAGGTGCCGGACCACCACGTGAACGGCGCCCTCACCATCGGCGAGAACATCGGCGACCTGGGCGGTCTCGGCATCGCCTGGAAGGCCTACCTGCTGTCGCTGAACGGCGAGGAGCCTCCCGTGGTTGACGGCCTGACCGGCGCTGAGCGGTTCTTCCTCAGCTGGGCGCAGGCCTGGCAGCAGAAGGGCCGCGACGAGGAGGTCATCCGTCTGCTGGCGATCGACCCGCACTCGCCGAACGAGTTCCGCTGCAACCAGATCGTCCGCAACATCGACGACTTCTACGAGGCGTTCGGCGTGTCGGAGGGCGACGCCCTGTGGCTCGCGCCGGAGGAGCGCGTCACCATCTGGTAGCCCGTCTCGATACCCCGCGAAGAGGGTGAGCGCCGCCCCCTCTTCGCGGGGTAACATCGAGCGTGTTGTGCCGGGGGAACCCGCCCGGGCGCACGTACGCGGATCCGGGGGGACCGCACCCGAAAGACCAGACTCGGACGAAGGACCACCCATCCCCGTGACGATCCAGACCCAGGATTCCGAACGCCGCAGCAGGCATGCATCGCCTCGGCGCGGCCGGCATCGGGGGGCGGTGGCGCCGGAGGATTTCAGCCGAGGATTCTCGTCCCTGGGTCAGCTGGCGCTCAGCGGCGTGCAGGTGTCCGCGCGCGCGACCGACCTGACCACCGGCGCTGTGCTGTTCTCCGTCGACGACCACGTCGTCATGCCGACCGCGAGCATCGGCAAGGTGCTGCTGCTGGTCGAGGTGGCGGCCCGCCTGCAGTCCGGCGAGCTGAGCCCGCTCGCCCTGCTCGACCGTTCCCCGCAGGATGCTGTGGGCAACTCGGGCATCTGGCAGCACCTCGCGGCGCCCGCGCTTCCGGTGGCCGACCTGGCCGCGCTCGTCGGCGCCACCAGCGACAACCTGGCCACGAACGTCCTGCTGCGCCGTGTCGGCCTGGAGGCCGTGAGCGCCCGCACCGAGGCGCTTGGCCTCACCCGCACGGCCTTGCTCGACCTGGTCCGCGACCACCGGGGCCCGGACGACGCTCCTCAGCTCTCCGTCGGCAGCGCGAACGAGCTCACCTGGCTGTTCTCCTCCCTCGCCCGCGGCGAGATCGTCGACGCCCCCACCAGCCAGCGCGTCATCTCCTGGCTGTCGCTGAACAGCGACTTCTCGCTGGTGTCGAGCGCGTTCGGCCTCGACCCGCACGCCCACCGCACCTCCGAGCACGGCATCCTGCTCGTCAACAAGACCGGAGTGGACCACGGCGTCCGCAGCGAGGTCGGCGTGCTCCGCGGGCCCCGCGCCGGCGTCACGTACGCGGTGTCGATGTACTTCGACGACGCGAGCCTCGCCTCCCGCCTCTCGGTCATCGACGGGATGCGCACCGTCGGCGCCGACCTGCTGGAGTACGTCTTCTAGCGTCCGCCGAGGAACGCATCCTCCGCCGCGTAGTCGAACCACCCGTCGGCCGCTGCCCGGTCCGCGAGCGCGGGGAACACCGCCTCCCAGCTCTCGTCGCGGCGCTCCGCGGCGTGGGCCTCGCGCACGGCCCAGTCGATCGCCGCGCGCACCGACTCCGCATAGGTCACCGGAGCGCGGTAGCCCAGCTCGACCGTCGCCAGTGCCATGCTCAGGACCAGTGGATGCGCGACCGTCCACGGCGTCGAGCCCAGCCCGTCCACCGGCGGTCCGGGGAAGGTGACGATCTCGACCTCCCTGTCGAGAGCGGCGAACACGGTCTGCGCGATCTCCGCGACGCTCAGGTTGTCGTCGTCGACCGCGTTCAGGATGCGGTGACCCGGCTGCTCGGCGCACAGCGCGACGAGCTCGGCGATGTTCACGGTCGACGACGTGCTGAACCGGTTGGCCCCGTCGTCGGACAGCACCACGCGAGTGCGGCGGTCGAGCGCGCGCTTGATGAAGAACCACTCGCGCAGCGCCGGGCTGAACGGGCCGTGGATGGCTCCCGGCCGTAGGATGCTCACCGGCAGGTCGTCCGCGGCGAGCAGCCGCCGCTCCATCGCCGCCTTGAGCGGCGAGTACGTGCGCTTCCGGTTGTCGACGGTCGCGTCGTCCTCGCGTAGCGGGATCGGGTAGTCGGGGAAATCCTCCGGCCCCGTGACGATGTCCAGGTAGCCGCCGTTCCTGCCGGTGTACACCGAACCGGTCGAGATGACGACGAGCGAGCCGATGTCGCCGGCCAGCCGCACGAGCTGGTCGGCGTGCCGCGGTTCGTACGCCACCGTGTCGAGCACCAGGTCGTGGCCGCGCGCCTTGGCGAGCAGCGCATCCGTGTCGTCGCGGTCGAGGCGGATGGTGGTGACGTCGAGGTCGGCGAGGGCTGCGTCGCCCGGATGGCTGCCGCGATGGGCGACGAGGACGGACCAGCCGTCGGCGGCGAGACGCCGGGCGGCGGCAGCGCCGATCTGCCCTGTGCCTCCGATGATCATGGCGGTGCGGGTGGTGTCGGCCTGCATGGCACCAACCTACGTCACTTCATCAGCGTCCTGGCGAGCGCCAGGTATTCGCGGGCGTGCGCATCCGGGAGGTACGCCTTGCCGATCGCGCTCCCGATCGCCGGCAGAGCCACCGGGTCCGGATACGCCATGTAGATCGTCTCGTAGGTCGGGTTGAACTTGCTCTTGAACTTGAACAGCGACGCGAACCCGTATGCCGGTTCGAGTGTGCGGCCGAGGAAGCCGAGCAGCCGGTCCATCGTGGTCGGGTCCGCCGGAGCCTCTCCGTCGACGACGGGCTTGGTCGCGAGGGGAGCACCGGACAGGCTCAGCACCTCGATGCCCTCTCCCTGCATCCTGAGCGCCGCCGACGCGATGATGAACTCCATGATGCCCGGGATGGATGCGTCCCCGCGCCGCATGAAGTCGATCGTGTACCCGACCACCCGGCCGTCCCGGTAGCTGGGCAGCCAGCTGGTGATGGCCTGCAGCCCGCCGTCCGGATCGAGCGCGAGGTAGAGCGCGACGTCCGGGTCTTTCAGCTCCTCGAGCGCTCCGAGGGTGAAGCCCATCTCCGGGAGTTCCTTCTCGGAGACCCACTGCTCGCTCATCGCAGTGATCTGGGTGGCGAGGATGGGCGGAAGCTCATCCCACGTGGTCCACAGGGTGGTGATGTTCTCTTTGATACCGCGGTTGTGCGCCTGCCGCACCTTCTGCCACGGCTTGCCGGCCATATCGAAGGTCTGCGGGTGCATCAGCGTCTCCTCGCCGACCGACATGTACTGCCAGCCCAGCGCGTCGAACACCGGCAGGTACTCGCCGTGCACGCTGTAGAACACCGGCACCCAGCTGTTGGCGTCGCAGAACGAGACGAACTCGGCGATGGTGCGCTCTGCGCGCTCCGGGGCGCAGACGGGGTCGGAGAGGGTGATCGCGATACCGTTGATGACCCGGTACGCGACGGCCGCCTCCCTGTCCTCGCTGAACCAGTAGACGTTGCCCGGCCAGGTGCCCATGAAGCCGAGCGTTCCTCCGCCTCCGCGCTTGAGCAGCTCGCGGAAGCGCACCTCGTCTCCGACCGTGCGCCCGGTCGCCGTCGCCCGGTACAGCTGCAGCGTCGCGAGCACGAACACCGCCCAGAACACCGGCCCCACCCACTGGTACAGGATGCTGACGAACGCCGAGGTCGGAACGATCACGGTGCCGGTGATCGACTCGAACCCGGCGGGGACGAACCGGCGCAGCGCCGACGCGAACACTTCCCCGATGGTCGCGTCCGGAACGAACTCGGTGAGCGACGCCAGGCCGGCGATCAGGTACGAGATCGCGAGGATCACGAACGCGCTGACGATGATGATCGCGAACCGCACGATGGCGGCTCGCGGCGCCCGGATCTGGAACTGTCGGCGGGTGACGATCAGCAGGATGATCGACGCGACAGGCACGATGAAGGCCGCGGCCACCCAGAACAGCAGCTCGATGGCCGGTGCGAGATCTTCGATGTCGTTGGCGTCGATGCTGAGGTTTCCGGCGGGCAGGGCGGTGAACGGCAGAACGATCATGGCCGCGTTGACCACGAAGCCGAGGATCAGCGCGAACCGCCGTCCGCGCCGCAGCCCGATGGCGGTGACGATCAGCAGCACCAGGGGCAGCAGGCTGAGCAGGAGAGGGCCGATCCCGTCGACCGAGACGAGCGCGAGGTCGAGGCGGCAGTTGGCCGTGAAATCCTTGTCGCACTGGGCGAGGACGGTCTGCGCATCCACCTGCTTGTGCTCGAACAGGGCGCTCACGAACGAGAGCGGCCCGAACCCGCCGGGCGGCAGCAGCGCCACCAGAGGGCCGATGGCGGTGATCGCGACGAGGGCGGCGATCAGGTTGCGCGTCTCAGCGTGGGAGCTGCGCCGGATGCGCTTGACCGTGCCCGGCCGCAGCAGCGTTCCGAGGCCCAGGCCGAGCAGGGCAGCGATCAGGCGGAAGACGTTGTTCTGGTCGCCGTTGTAGAGCACGAACATCAGCACGACCGCGAACGTCAGCAACCGGATGCGTCTCCGCCACAGTGCCGAGGCGAACGCGCTCGCCGTGATGAGCGCACCGATGATGCCGACGGTCGGGTCGAGCGTGAAGTCGAACTCGGTGGTCGTCGCCCAGATCTCGCCGAACGAGGCGGCCGACCACTGCAGCAGCACGCCGAGTGTGATCCCGACCACGCCGGTGGCGAGGAAGGCGATGCTCGCCCTCAGCGTCCCGATGAGTCGCTCGGCCGTCGCCAGGAGGGTGAGCGCGAGCACGACGACGATCACCAGCTGCGCCGGATCCTCCGGCACGAACAGCGCCGTCAGCGGCGTCCACCAGTATCCGGAGTCGATGGTCGGGCCGACGCCTGCCGCCCACAGCATCGTCTGGTCTCCGCCGGTGGCCGGACTCCACATCGTGCCGGTGACGATCGAGGTGACGATGACGATCAGGGTGAGCGCGATGCTCGCCGGGGCCACCCCGGCGTAGCGGATGACCGCCTGCCAGAACGGCGCGGGCGGTCTGCGGCCCTTCCTGCTGCGCGCATCCGGCGCATCCGGGGCTGCCGTGGTCTGTGTGTCGGTGGTGCTCATGGTCTCCTCCGTCACGATCTCACTGTCGGCTCAATCCGAGAAGCGGGTAGAGGATCTCGAAGTCCTTGGTCAGGCCGCCGTCGAGCGCGTCGACCACGTGGCCGGCGGCCGGGACGACGTAGTAGGTCGTGCGCATCCCGGCGGCCTCGGCGGCCTGCGCGTTCCGTTCCACGCCGGGGATGAAGGTCGGGTCGTTGCCGCCGACCGTGAACACCGCCGTCAGGTTCGCGTATCGTCCGGGGTTCGCCGCGAGGATCGAGGTCGGCTTGGCCGCGTCGAACGCCGCGGTGCTCCCGCCGAACACCTGGTCGATGGTCTGCCGCTGGATCTCGACGCCGGGGTACTCGTCGCCCGAGACCACCAGCAGGTTGCCGTACTGGTCCGGATGCTCGGCCGCGTACTTAAACGCGCACGCCCCTCCGTTGGAGTACCCGCCGATGGTCCACGCCGCCGGCGAGTGGAGCACGTTGAGATGCGTCCGGATCCAGGCCGGGACGTCCTTCGTGATGTACGTCTCCGCCGCGCCGAACGTGTTCGAGTCCTCGCACGCCGGGTCGCCCTTCGTGCCGATCTGGTCGGCGACGACCGCGATCGGAGCGAGCCCCTGGTGCTCGGCGGCGTACGTGTCGAGCACGCCGCCGATGTACTCCGGGTCCGGGTTGCCCGGGTAGCCCATCATGAAGATCACCACGGGTAGCCGTGGCGGGTTCTTCACCAGGGCGGCGGGCGGCAGGTAGATGCCAGCCGGCCTGGCGTCGAAGCCGCTGGACGGGATCACCTGACTGCCCTGCTGACCGGTCTTGGGCATGTCCGCCGGCGGCTTCCACGTCTCGTACAGCGGCTGCGTGGGGTCGGGCGCCGACGTGTTCACCGGCTGGTCGATGTCGATCTTCCCGGCCGTGCTGATCCCGAACAGCGAGCCGAGCGTCGGGTCGAGGCCGTAGTACGCGTTCACGCCGAGGGTTCCGGTGATGGCGAAGATCACGATCCCGATCAGCGCGAGCACCTTGCGCCACCAGTGCGACGCCCACAGGTTCACCAGCGCCAGCCCGAGAGCGGCGAAGGTGCCCATCAGCCAGAAGGCCACCTGCCGGGGCAGCGGGGTCCCGAACACGTCGAGCGCGTTGACGAGGAAGAACAGGGCGACCGCGACCACCGCGCCCCCGAGCATCCCGAGCAGTGCGGTGACGATCCAGCGCGGCGTCGGCCTCCGGATGAGGAGGTACAGCACGAAGGCGGCGCTCGCCACCAGAAAGGTCGCGTAGACCGGTCCGTCGATGATGCGGATGCCCCAGAGGACGTCCATCGCCCCTCTCCCGATCTCCTCGCGGTTCGTGGCACCACCCTAGTGGTGCCACGAACGGCTCGGCTATCGGTGGGCGCCGGGCGTGGCGCGCCTAGATCTCTTTGAGGCGCTTCGCCAGGTATTCGTCGAGCTGGTCGATCGGGATGCGCTCCTGCTGCATCGTGTCGCGGTCGCGGACCGTGACGGCGTTGTCTTCGAGCGAGTCGAAGTCGACCGTGACGCAGAGCGGCGTGCCGATCTCGTCCTGGCGACGGTAGCGGCGGCCGATCGCCCCGGAGTCGTCGAAGTCGACGTTGCGGCGCTTGCGCAGGTGGTCGGCGAGCGACCGGGCCAGCGGTGAGAGCGCCTCGTTGCGGGAGAGCGGGAGCACGGCGACCTTCACCGGCGCGAGGCGCGGGTCGAGGTGCAGGACCGTGCGCTTGTCGGTCTTGCCCTTGGCGTTCGGCACCTCCTCCTCGTCGTACGCGTCGACCAGGAACGCCATCAGCGCGCGGGTGAGACCGAACGACGGCTCGATCACATACGGGACGTAGCGCTCGTTCTTGTTCTGGTCGAAGTAGCTCAGGTCTTTGCCCGAGTTCTCGATGTGCGTCTTGAGGTCGTAGTCGGTGCGGTTGGCGACACCCATCAGCTCGCCCCACTCGTTGCCGGTGAAGTTGAACTTGTACTCGATGTCGACGGTGCGCTTCGAGTAGTGCGCCAGCTTGTCTTTGGGGTGCTCGAACCAGCGGATGTTCTCCGGGGTCATGCCGAGCTCGATGAACCAGTTCCAGCTCAGGTCCATCCAGGTCTGCTGCCACTCCTCGTCCGTGCCGGGCTCGACGAAGAACTCGATCTCCATCTGTTCGAACTCGCGGGTGCGGAAGATGAAGTTCCCCGGCGTGATCTCGTTGCGGAACGCCTTGCCGATCTGGCCGATGCCGAACGGGGGCTTCTTGCGCGCCGTCTGCAGCACGGCGGCGAAGTCGGTGAAGATGCCCTGCGCCGTCTCCGGGCGGAGGTAGTGCACGCCGGACTCGTCGTCGACGACGCCGAGGTAGGTCTTCATCAGACCGGAGAACTGGCGGATCTCCGTCCACTGGCCCACCTTGTCCGGGTGGTCGGGGTCCGGGATGTCTGCGAGGCCGTTCTCCGGCGGGTGGCCGTGCTTCGCCTCGTACGCCTCGAACAGGTGGTCCGCGCGGTAGCGCTTGTGGGTGATGAGCGACTCGGTGAGGGGGTCGCTGAACACCTTGACGTGTCCGGACGCCTCCCACACGGCGGTCGGCAGGATGATCGCGGAGTCGAGGCCGACCATGTCGCCGCGGCCGCGCACGAACGCGTTCCACCACTCGCGCTTGATGTTCTCTTTGAGCTCGACGCCGAGGGGGCCGTAGTCCCAGGCGGAGCGCGTTCCGCCGTAGATGTCGCCGGAGGGGAACACGAAGCCGCGGTGCTGCGCCAGCGTGATTACCGAATCGAGTCGTGACTGTTCAGCCAATGGTGCTCCCTGTGTCCTGCGAGTTGTGGGGTGTTCCGGGACGCGGCCCGCCCGACAATCCTATCGACCATGCCCGGGATGCACGGGGCGCGGTGGTCAGCGGGCGCGGTACTCCGAGTCCAGCAGCCCGTAGATCGCGGTGTCTCCCCACTCGCCCTTGAAGATCTCGTTCTGGCGCAGGAGTGCCTCCTGGCGCATCCCGAGCCGTTCGCAGAGCCGCGCGGACGCCTCGTTGCGGGGGTCGAGCTGGGCGAAGACGCGGTGGGCGCCGAGCGTGCCGAAGCAGATGTCGAGCACGCGCTCCGCCGCCTCCGTCGCGTAGCCGCGGCCGTGCACGGCCGGATGGAACACCCAGCCGATCTCGACCTGCCCGTGCTCCTTGCTCTTGAGGAAGATGCTCATGTCGCCGACCACCCGGCCGTGCCCGCCCTCCGGGTCGGGGAGCTCGACGGCGTAGACCAGGCCGTCGCCGTCTTCCGAGAGCTGGTTCATCGCGAGCCGCTTCTTCAGGTGCTTGGCCGACTCCTCGTGGTCGTGCACCTCCCAGTAGAGGTAGCGGACGACGTCTTTGCGTTTCTGGTACTCGTGCACGTCGTCGAGGTCGCCGGTGTTGAGCGGGCGCAGCAGCAGCCGTTCGGTGCGCAGCTCCTCCGCGGAGTACGGCAGCCCTGTCGCGCCGTGGGGGTCGTCAGCCGCTTCGCTCACGGTTCCTCCTCGTGGTTGTGGTCAGGATGCGGCGCTCTCGTCGCCGACCGCGCGCAGGCGGCGCTCGGCGACATCGCCGATGTCGAGTCCGTAGAGCGCGTTCGCGGCGTCGACGAACGACTGCGCCTGGCCGTCGCGGGCCAGTTCGCGGGCGCGGACGGACGGGGTGTGCAGGAGGACACCGGCCAGGTGCCGCAGTGCGGCCTCGGTCTGCTCGCTGGAGCCCCCTCGTCCGCGGGCCCGCTCGATCTCCGCATCCAGGATGTCGAAGATGTGGCCGCGCAGGGCGACGAGGGCGGGGGTGACGGCCTGCTCGGCGGACTGGGCGGCGAACTCGGCGGCGGCAGCGCCGACGATGCTGCGCGCATCCTCCGCGGCGTTCAGCTCTTCGAGCGGTGCGTGCCTGCTGATGGTCTCCAGGTCGAGCAGTTCGGCGCCGTGCAGCTCCGCGACGGCGGCGTCGACGTTGCGGGGGAGACCGAGGTCGATGATGAGGCGGCGCTCGACGGCCTCCGGGCGCAGCAGCGCCTGGGCGAGCTGCGGCTTGGTGAGGATGGGGTCCGTCGCGATGCTGCAGGTGACGACGAGGTCGCTGGTGGCGAGCGCATCCAACAGGTAGCCGGGCTCCACGGGCTCGATGGCGTGCGACACGGCGAACTTGGCCGCGCGACCGGACGGCGAGAACACGCGCACGTCCGTCACGCCGCGGTCGCGCAGGGCGGCGAGGCTCGCTCCCGCGTACGCGCCGGTGCCGACCAGCAGCACGCGGGACGCCGACCAGTCGGTCACGCGGCTCTCCGCGAGGTCGAGGGCCAGGCGCACCATCGAACGGCCTGCGGTGGTGATCCCGGTGCGGTTCTTCACGCCCCTGGAGGTGCGGGATGCGCCCTGGAACAGTCGTTCGAGCTCGCTGGTGACCGTGCCGGATGCGCGTGCGGCCTCGAGCGAGCGCCTCACCTGCCCGGCGATCTCGCCCTCGCCGACCACGACGGATTCGAGCCCGGAGGAGACGGCGAACAGGTGCTCGGCGACGCCGTGGTCGCAGATCACGGTGCTCGACGCGCGCAGTTCGTCCGCGTCGATCCCGGATGCGGCGCTCACGGCCTCGATGACCGTCTCCGCGGACACGGCGCGGGCGGCGGGCAGCGGCTCGTCGATGTCGAGGTACGCCTCGAAGCGGTTGCAGGTGGCTAGGACGACCGACCCGCTGATGACCTCGCTGTGCTCCGCGAGTGCGGCGGTCACGGCCGGAGCGTTTCGCTCGAGCCGTTCCAGGAGGTCGAAGTTCGCAGTGCGATGACTCGACGAGAAGCACAGAAGCACGCCAGAGAGCCTACGCTCGCCCGGGCAGAACCTCGAATCGGAAGCCGCTCATGCCGCGCGCTCAGGTTCGATTCCCTGCACTTTGGCAGAATCAGGGGGTGAACACCCTCGACCCGACCCATCCACTCGCCGCCGGACGCACCGCATCCAGTCGCCTCGTCCGCGCATACCAAGGGGAACGGCAGGCGGTGACACCCGTCTGGTTCATGCGCCAGGCAGGTCGATCGCTCCCCGAGTACCGCGAGCTGCGGGTCGGCACCCGGATGCTCGACGCCTGCCTCGACCCTGCGCTCGCCAGCGAGATCACGCTGCAGCCCGTGCGCCGTCACGGCGTCGACGCCGGCATCTTCTTCAGCGACATCGTCATCCCGCTGCGCCTCGCCGGCGTGGATGTGGACATCGTTCCGGGCAAGGGGCCCGTGCTCGGCAGCCCGGTCCGCACCGCGGAGGACGTGGACAGGCTCACCGCCGTCGACCCCGCCTCCCTCGACGCCGAGGTGTTCGCCCCGATCGCCGAGGCCGTGCGCATCACCATCGCCGAGCTGGGGGACACCCCGCTGATCGGCTTCGCGGGGGCCCCGTTCACGCTCGCCGCGTACCTGGTCGAGGGCGGCCCGTCGAAGGACCACATCCGGGCACGCACGCTGATGCATGCCGATCCGGCAGCGTGGGCGAAGCTCATGGCCTGGACGGCGGACATCACCGGCGCCTTCCTCCGCGCGCAGGTGCTGGCCGGCGCGAGCGCCGCGCAGCTGTTCGACTCGTGGGCAGGCTCGCTGTCGCTGCAGGACTACACGGAGCACGTCGCCCCCGCATCCACCAGGGCGCTGTCGCACGTGCGCGACCTGACGTACGACGTGCCTGCGGCCGACGGGGCGGAGGGCGCGCAGACCCGCAACGTCCCGATCGTCCACTTCGGTGTCGGCACGGGCGAGCTGCTGAAGGCGATGCACGAGGTCGGGGCGGACGTGGTCGGCGTCGATTACCGCATCCCGCTGGACGAGGCGAGCCGTCGTCTGGGCCACGTCGTCCCCATCCAGGGCAACATCGATCCCGCCGTGCTCGACGCACCGTGGGAGGTGCTCGAAGCCCACGTCGTGGACGTGCTGGAGCGGGGAGTGGATGCGCCGTCGCACGTCCTCAACCTCGGCCACGGCGTGCCGCCGGAGACCGATCCCGCCGTGCTCACCCGCCTGGTCGAGTTCGTCCACAGCCGATGAACGCCGCGCAGGGCGACGACCTCCGCGACGACCTCCGCAGCGTCGTCGAGGCTCCACCGACCCGCATCGTGGTGATCGGCGGCGGCATGGCCGGCCTGGTCGCTGCGCGGGACTGCGCGCGGCCGGGCTTCTCCGTCACCCTGCTGGAGGCATCTGACGCGTGCGGCGGCTCCGTCGCCGCTCTCGACGTCGGCGGCATCACGGTCGACGCGGGCGCGGAGAGCTTCGCCACCCGCGGAGGACACGTCGCCGCGCTGATCGAGGAGCTCGGCCTGTCCGGCGACGTCGTCCAGCCCAACCCGGCCGGCGCGTGGGTGCGCTACGGGTCGCGCACCGTGCCGCTGCCCAAGGCCGGGCTGCTCGGCATCCCCAGTTCCCCTCTCGCCAGCGACGTGGTCGCCGCGATCGGCTGGGGCGGCGCGCTCCGCGCATACCTCGACCGGCTGATGCCGGTGCTCACCATCGGCAAGGAGAAACGCCTCGGCACACTCGTGCGCAAGCGCATGGGCGCGAAGGTGCTCGACCGCCTCGTCGCCCCGGTGGCGACCGGCGTGTACTCGGCCCAGCCGGACGACCTCGACGTGGATGTGGTCGCTCCCGGACTCAACAACGCCCTCACCCGGCTCGGCTCGCTCTCCGGAGCGGTCGGCGAGCTGCGCGCGAACGCGAAGGCGGGCAGCGCCGTCGGCGGCATCGACGGCGGGATGTGGCGCCTCCCCGCCGCGCTGGCCTCCGCCATCGCGGAGCACGGCGGCGTGCTGCGGACAGGAGCGCAGGTGGTCTCCGTCGAGCCGTGGGTCGCCCCGGACCCGGAGTCCGCGGAGACGGACGAGTCGACACCGCGGGGCGCAGACCCGGCCCAGGCCGCCGCCGAAGCCGCCGAAGCAGCCGACGCCCTCCCCGCTCGCTGGACCGTCCGCCTCGCCGACGGCGAGGAACTCCCGGCCGACGCAGTGATCCTCGCGACCCCGGCGCCCGCGGCCCTCGCCCTGCTGGCGACGGCGTCGCCGGAGCTCGCGCGGCTCTCCGAGCTCGACTGGCCGCCCGCATCCAGTGTCGAACTGGTGACGCTCGTCCTCACCGACCAACGCCTCTCCTCCGCCCCGCGCGGCACGGGAGTCCTCGTCTCCGACGCCGAGCGCTCCGACGTGTCCGCGAAGGCCATGACGCATTCGACGGCGAAGTGGGCCTGGCTCGCCGAAGCGGTCGGCACAGGCAGGCACGTCGTGCGCCTCTCCTACGGGCGGGCGGGTAAGTCGTCGGAGACCGCCGGACTCGACGACGTGGCGCTGCGTGCGCTCGCCGTGTCCGACGCATCCACTCTGCTGGACATTCCGCTCACGGAATCCGAGGTCGCCGCTTTCGCCCGCACCCGCTGGACGAACGCGCTCCCGTACGCCGCCCTCGGCGAGGGTGCGCGCATCGCAGCGGTCCGCGAGGCCGCGGACGCGGTCGAGGGGCTGGAGGTCACCGGCTCGTGGCTGACCGGCACCGGGCTCGCCTCCGTGGTCCCGGATGCGCGCCATTCGGCCGAGCGCGCCAGGGGGCTACGCTGGAAGGCACTGACCGAGAACCTTTGACGAACGGGGTGCGCAATGCGCGGAAAGCTTCTCTTCATCGCGGGCGCTGGCGTGGGCTACGTCCTCGGCACGCGTGCCGGACGTAACCGCTACGAGCAGATCAAGGCGGCCGCCGCCAAGGTCTGGGAGTCCGACGGCATCCAGAAGCAGGTGCACGCAGTCGAGGATTTCGTGGCCGCGAAGGCCGGTGAGGTTCCCGGCGCGGTGATCGACAGCGCGAAGAAGCTCATCGTGCAGGCCAACCAGCGCCGCCAGGAGTCGAAAGCGCCCGTTCCCGCGCCGGCCGCGGAGGCCGCGCTGAAGGCGGCGGACGGCTCAGCACCGGATGCCGATCGGGTTTGAGCGAAGCAGGAGTACGGTGACCGATATGACTGACGACGAACGCGCACGCTCGCGATCGCTGTTCGCGCTGATCGCCGACCTCCCGCGGCTGCTCATCGAGCTGCTGAAGGCCGAACTCGCCCACCTGAAGGCGGAGTTCGCCGAGAAGGCGAAATATGCCGGTGTCGGCATAGGCCTGATGGTCGTGGCCGCCGGATTCGGCTTCTTCGCACTCGGCACCCTCGTGGCCGCCGCCGTCCTGGGCCTGGCCGTCGTGCTGCCCGGCTGGCTGGCCGCGCTGATCGTGTTCGTGGCACTGCTGCTGCTGGCGGGCATCCTGGTGCTGATCGGGGTGCAGTCGTTCAAGAAGATGAACGGTGTCGCTCCGAGCCAGACGATCGACAGCATCAAGGAGGACACCGAGGCGTTCAAGGGGATGGGCAAGTATGACAACTGACACCAGCGACGTGCAGCGGGCCCGCAACGAACTCGCGGCCACCCTCGACGCGATCGAATACAAGCTCAACGTCCCCAAGCGCACGGCAGAGCGCATCGAGCGGCTGCGCACGGACAACCCCCTCGCGCTGGTCGGCATCGCCGTGGCCGCCGCAGCGGCGGTCGCAGGGGTGGTCTGGCTGATCGTCCGCTCCGTCACCAAGTGACGCGACGGGACGCATCCGGCTCTCACAGGGCTGTTTTGGCTCTCACAGGTTTGGGAGGGAGACTGTGAGGTATGACTAACCCGGCTGCCGCACCGGCAGATTCGAGCACCCCCAACGAAACACCGGCAACACACGAAGACGCTGACGCCGTCACCCCCAGCGGCTACACGCTCTGGGCCGTCCTGCGTCGCGACCCGTCCCGCCCGGACGACCTCGACGGCACAGACGTGCCCCGGGCGGTCCGGGAGCTCGAGGGCGTGATCGCCGACCTCGAACTGCAGAACGTGACCACCCGCGGTCTCTACGACGTCTCCGGCCTCCGCGCCGACGCCGACGTCATGATCTGGATCCACGGCCCGGAGGCGCACACCCTGCAGTGGGCGCTCCGCCAGCTGCGCCGCACGCAGCTCCTCAAGGCCCTCCTCCCCACCTGGAACGCCATGGGCGTGCACCGGGATGCGGAGTTCAACAAGTCGCACGTCCCCGGCTTCCTCCGCGGCAAGGAGCCGAAGGAGTGGCTGACGGTCTACCCGTTCGTGCGCAGCTACGAGTGGTACCTGCTGCCCGACGAGGAGCGCGGCCGGATGCTCTCCGAGCACGGACGCAAGGGTGCGGCGTTCCGCTCCGTCCTCGCAAACACGGTGGCGTCGTTCGCCCTCGGAGACTACGAGTGGATCCTGCCGCTCGAGTCCGACGAGCTGACCGACCTCGTCGACCTCATGCGCGACCTGCGCCAGACGGATGCGCGCCTGCACGTCCGCGAAGAGGTCCCGTTCTTCACCGGCCGCCGCGTGCAGCCCGCCGAGCTCGTGGAGGTGCTCCAGTGACCGACGTCGACACCACCGCCCGCGTCCTCGGCGCGACGCCGGCGGCGGCCTCCGGCCCCGAGCACGTGACCGAGCCCGTCGCCTACGACGCGATCCTGCTCGCCGGCTTCGGCGGTCCGGAGGGACAGGACGACGTCATCCCGTTCCTCCGCAACGTCACGCGTGGCCGCGGCATCCCGGAGGAGCGCCTCGAAGAGGTCGCCCACCACTACCGCCACTTCGGCGGCGTGAGCCCGATCAACGACCAGAACCGCGAACTCAAGGCGGCGCTGGAAGCCGAGCTGGCATCCCGAGGCATCGACCTGCCCGTGCTGTGGGGCAACCGCAACTGGGACCCGTACCTCAAGGACGCCCTCACCGAGGCGAACGAGCGCGGGCTGACGAAGATCATCGCCATCGCCACCAGCGCGTACTCGTCGTATTCGAGCTGCCGCCAGTATCGCGAGGACTTCGCGATGGCTCTCGAGGAGACCGGCCTCGAAGGCGTCATCGAGATCGACAAGGTGCGCCAGTTCTTCGACCACCCCGGTTTCGTCGAGCCGTTCATCGAGGGCGTGCGCAACGGCCTGGCCGAGATCGAGCAGAAGGTGCCGGGAATCGACCCGGCCACCGAGGTGGAGATCCTGTTCTCGACCCACTCCATCCCCTCGGTGGATGCGGCCAAGTCCGGCCCTGCCTCCCGCGGGTTCGGCGAGGGCGGCGCGTACGCGGCGCAGCACCTGGCTGTGGCGGAGGTCGTCGCCCAGGCGGCGACCGACGGCGTGGTGAAGTGGCAGCTGGTCTACCAGTCGCGCTCGGGCCCTCCGTCGATGCCGTGGCTGGAGCCGGACATCAACGACGCCATCGCCGAACTCCCGGCCAAGGGCATCCGTGCGGTCATCATCGTGCCCCTCGGGTTCGTCAGCGACCACATGGAGGTCCTCTGGGACCTCGACAACGAGGCGATGGAGTCCAGCGAGGAGAACGGCCTCGTCGCGGTCCGCGTCCCGACCCCCGGCACCCACCACAAGTACGTCTCCGGTCTCGTCGACCTGGTACTCGAACGCCGGGACGGCGTGCCCGTCGACCAGCGTCCGGCCATGACCTCGATCGGTCCCTGGTACGACGTCTGCCGTCCAGGGTGCTGCGAGAACGCCAGGCTCGGCTTCAAGCCGGCCGCCGCGGGGCTCGCGCCGTGACCGGCACGGTGAGCCGCGCATCCGGAGCTGTCGAGCGGCGTGACGGCGTGCTCCGCGTCGGCACCCGCGGCAGCGCTCTCGCCGTGGCGCAGACCACGGTCGTCGCGAATGCTATCGCCAAGGCGACCGGCCGCGACGTGGAGCTGATCACCGTGACCACCCACGGCGACACCTCCAGGGACTCGCTCTCGGAGCTGGGCGGCACCGGCGTGTTCGCCAGTGCACTCCGGGATGCGCTGCTCGCCGACGAGTGCGACCTCATCGTCCACTCGCTCAAAGACCTCCCGACCTCGCCCGTCGCCGGCCTCGTCATCGGCGCTGTGCCCAAGCGGGCAGACGCGCGCGACACCCTGTGCGCCCGCGACGGCCTCACGCTCGAGACGCTTCCCGACGGCGCCCGTGTCGGCACGGGTTCGCCGCGCCGCGTCGCCCAGTTGAAGGCCAGGCGCCCGGACCTCGACGTCGTGGACATCCGCGGCAACGTCGACACCCGGCTGGGCCGCGTCGCCGACGGCGACCTCGACGCCGTCGTGCTCGCCGCCGCCGGTCTCGCCCGGCTCGGCCGCTCAGACGCCGTCACGGACTTCTTCGCACTGTCGACCGTTCCGACGGCGCCCGGACAGGGCGCTCTCGCCATCGAGGTCCGCGCGGGAGACGAGAGGGCCCAGGGCCCGATCGCCAAGGCACTCTCGGCCGTCGACCACGTCACGACGCGCGCCTGCGTGACCGCGGAGCGACACGTCCTCGCCGGACTCGAGGCAGGATGCGCCGCACCGATCGGCGCGACCGCTATCGTGGACGACGGATTGCTCTTCCTCACCGCCACGGTCTACCGGCCGGACGGCTCGGAGCAGCTGACCGCATCCCATGCCGCCACCCCGGAATCGATGAGCGCACGCCACCTCGACGAGGCGGCACGCGACGTCGGCCAACGGGTGGTGGACGAACTGCTCGGCGCGGGGGCCGCCGACCTTGCACCGCTCGGGAGCACGCGATGACCACCCCTTCCGCTTCACCCAAACCGCTCGCCGGCTGGCGCGTCCTCGTGCCGCGCGGCGGGCCGTGGGGTGACTCGGTGGCCGCTGATCTGCGGTCCAAGGGTGCGTCCCCGATCGTCGCGGCCATGATCAACTTCGCGCCGACCGCCGATGCGCCCGCGCTCGAAGCGGCGCTCGCCCGGCTGGCGGCGGGCGAGTTCGACTGGATGACGGTCACCAGCGCCACGACGGTGGATGTGCTCAGCGCGCAGCGCGCCGCCGTCCCGCCGTCGACCAGGGTCGCCGCCGTCGGAGAGACCACGGCGGCCGCTCTCGCCGCCGCCGGCTACAAGGTCGACCTCGTCCCCTCCGAGGACAACTCGGCCCGCGGTCTGCTCGAGGAGTGGGAGGCCGCCACCGCCGGCATCGTTCCGCTCCGCGTGCTGACGCTGCGCTCTGAGATCGCGAAGCCGCTCCTCACCGAGGGCCTGAAGCGCATCGGCCACGACGTCGAATCCGTGGTCGCCTACCGAACCATCGGCGTCCCGGTGCCGGAGAACGTGGTGCGGGATGTGGCCGACGGGCTCGTGCAGGCCATCCTCGTCACCTCCGGATCGGTCGCCGAGCAGGTGCAGCAGCAGCTCGGCCCCATCCCCGAATCGACCCTGGTGGCCGCGATCGGCCCGCAGACCGCCCGCGACGCCCGCGCCTTCGGCCTCCGCGTCGACGTGATCGCCGCCGAACGCACCGCCACCTCCCTCATCGAGTCCCTCGTCGACGCCGCCCACGCCTCCGAATAACTTCTGCGCCCTGGGGCGCCCTCCGAAAGCTGGGAGGGGGCTCAGACGCGGGCGCGTAGGCTTGTGACGTGAGTGACGTGACGCATCCTGTTGTCCGACCACGACGCCTCCGGCAGTCTCCTGCCCTGCGCCGTCTGACCTCCGAGACCCGGCTCCATCCCGGCGAACTCATTCTTCCGATGTTCGTGCGCGAGGGGATCGGCGAGGCTCTGCCCATCCAGTCGATGCCCGGCGTCGTGCAGCACAGCATCGACTCCCTCAAGCGTGCAGCCACCGAGGCGGCCGAGGCAGGCGTCGGCGGCGTGATGCTGTTCGGCGTGCCGGAGACCCGGGATGCGACCGGCTCGGCCGCGACCGACCCGAACGGCATCCTCAACGTCGCCACCACCGCGCTGGCCGCCGAGGTGGGCGACGCGCTGGTCGTGCAGACCGACCTCTGCCTCGACGAGTTCACCGACCACGGCCACTGCGGCGTCCTGGATGCACAGGGCCACGTCGACAACGACGCCACCCTCCTCCGCTACCGCGACATGGCCGTCGCGCAGGCCGACGCCGGCTCGCAGCTGCTCGGCCTCAGCGGCATGATGGACGGCCAGGTCGCCGCCGTGCGCGACGCGCTCGACGGGGCAGGGCACACCGACACCGTCATCCTCGCCTACGCGGCCAAATACGCCTCCGCCTTCTACGGCCCGTTCCGCGAGGCCGTCGACTCCCAGCTGTCCGGCGACCGCCGCGCATACCAGCAGGACCCGGCCAACCGCCGCGAGGGCCTGCGCGAGGCGCGCCTCGACCTGGAGGAGGGCGCGGACATCCTCATGGTCAAGCCGGCTCTCAGCTACCTCGACGTCCTGAGCGACGTCGCCGCGATCAGCGACGTCCCCGTGTGGGCGTACCAGGTGTCCGGCGAGTACGCGATGGTCGAGGCCGCCGCAGCGAGCGGCTGGGTCGACCGCCGCCGCATCGTCGAGGAGACGCTGATCGGCGCCCGCCGGGCCGGAGCAGATGCCGTCATGACCTACTGGGCCACCGAGGTCGCGAGGTGGCTGCGATGAGCGACCTGGATGCTCTGGCGGACGGCGCAGCCATCGGCGACGTGAACCTGGCGCAGTTCGAGCGCGCCCAGCGGGTGATCCCCGGCGGCGTGAACTCGCCGGTGCGTGCCTTCCGCTCTGTCGGCGGCACCCCGCGGTTCATGGTGTCGGCGAGCGGTCCGTACATCACGGATGCGGAGGGCCGCGAGTACGTGGACCTCGTCGCGTCGTGGGGTCCCGCGATCCTGGGGCACGCGCATCCCGAGGTGGTCGCGGCTGTGCAGGCCGCCGCTGCGCGTGGGCTGTCGTTCGGCGCATCCACTCCGGCGGAGACCGAGCTGGCGGAAGCGGTGCTCGCCCGCGTGCCGTTCGTGGAGAAGCTGCGGCTCGTCTCGACCGGCACGGAAGCGACCATGACCGCCATCCGGCTCGCCCGCGGCTTCACCGGCCGCCCGCTGCTGATCAAGTTCGCCGGGCACTACCACGGCCACTCGGACAGCCTGCTCGCCGAGGCCGGCTCCGGCCTGGCGACGCTGGCGCTGCCCGGCTCGGCCGGGGTCACCGAGGCGACGGCCGCGCAGACGCTCGTGCTGCCGTACAACGACCTGGATGCGGTCCGCGCCGTCTTCGAGACGCACGGCCCGGACATCGCGGCCGTCATCACGGAGGCCGCCGCAGCGAACATGGGTGTCGTCCCACCGGACGCGGGCTTCAACGCAGCACTCGCCGACATCGCCCACGAGTTCGGCGCGCTGCTGATCCTGGATGAGGTGCTCACCGGCTTCCGCGTGAGTGACGCCGGATTCTGGGGACTGGACCGCGGGTACACGCCCGATCTGGTCACGTTCGGCAAGGTCATCGGCGGAGGGATGCCGCTGGCTGCTCTCGGCGGTCGCGCCGAGCTGATGGACTTCCTCGCGCCGACCGGCCCGGTCTATCAGGCGGGAACGCTGTCGGGGAACCCGGTCGCGGTCGCCGCCGGGCTCACCACGCTGGCGCTCGCCGACGAGGCGGTCTACGACCGGCTCGACCGCGTGGCGGACACGGTGTCGTCCGCGGTGTCCGACGCGCTGAGCACGGCGGGCGTCGCCCACCGGGTGCAGCGGGCGGGCAACCTGTTCAGCTTCGTGTTCGGCGACTTCGCCGAGGCGCCGCGGACCTACGCCGAGGTGCAGCGCCAGGAGGCGTACCGCTACCGCGACTTCTTCCACGCGATGCTCGACGCCGGCGTCTCCTTGCCGCCGAGCGTCTTCGAGGCCTGGTTCGTCACGGCCGCGCACGACGACGCGGCCGTCGACCGCATCCTCGCCGCGCTCCCGCGCGCCGCGGCTGCCGCCGCCTCCGCCCGCCCCGCCTGACCCCCGCCCGACCTGGCGAGATGCCAGTAACTGTCGCGAAACGCCCGGGATGCGCGACAGTTACTGGAGTCTCGTCGCCAGGAACCGGCGCACCGGAGGCGCGACGGCATCCGGGGCGAAGCTGTGGGTCTGGTCTTCGACCACCTCGAAGGCCGCGCCGGGGATCGCCGCGGCGAGTTCGCGCGCGCCGTACTGCAGGAACGCCGGGCTCGCCCCGCCCGCCAGCGTCAGCACCGGGATGCGCACCCGCTGCACGACATCGTCGGGCACCGCACTGTCTCCCATCGCCGCGTCGTCGTACGCCAGCGTGGGGGCGATGGCCTCCATGCCCGGCCACGCGGGGGAGTGGCGCATCCCGTCGATGGCCTGTTCCGGCATCCCGACCCTGGCGAGGAACAGCGCGACGGCGTCGCCGCGGCGACCGTCCGCCAGCGTCTCGGCGAGGTCGGCGGTGTACTGCCTGGCGGCGTCGAGAGCGGCATCCGGCATCAGCGGAGGCTCGTAGAGGACGACGGCCGAGATCCGCTCCGGACCGAGTGCGGCAGCCGCCCGCAGCAACAGCATCGCGCCGGACGACATCCCGAACGCGACAGCGGGGGCTCCCACGGCCTCGATCAGCGCGTCGATGTCCTCGATCTCCCTGTCCACCGAGAACGGCAGCGTGTCCGTGCTCCCGCCGCGCCCGCGCCTGTCGTACGCGACGGTCGTGAACGCGTCGGAGAGCTCGGGGGCGAGTTGGCTCGCCGAGCCTCCCCTGGATGACATCGCGCCCTCGACCAGGATCAGTGTCGGCCCGCTGCCGACCGCTTCGTAGCCGATGGTGGTGCCATCGGCAGAACTCGCAGTGCTCATGTGCCTTCCCTCCGCATCGCTTCCTCGCAACCGGCCATCACACGTCCGCGTCGGCCGCCGCCCTCTGCACAGACTCCACGAAGGAGTATGTCGCCTCGTTCGGCCAGCCGTCCGCATCCACCAGGGCGAACACGTCGAATGTCAGCTGGCCGCCGCCGCCCGCCGGTCGCCGCAGCGTGCGCGGCGGGGCGTCGGAGGCCGCGCGGACCGTGACGGTCTGCGGGGGAGCATCCCGTCGCAGCAGCCGGGCGCGGAAGGTGGTCGTGCGGGTCACACGACCACCATCTCACATGCCTCGCCGCCGCGCGCGGCCGGAGTTACGCCTGCCCGTGCGACGCGCGGGAGCGGCGGGACAGCGAGTCGATGATGACCGCGAGCAGCAGCACGGCGCCGGTGATCATGAAGCGGATCGACGAGTCGAGGTTGAGCAGCGTCAGGCCGCTGGAGATCGACTGGATGACCAGGATGCCCAGCAGGGCCGACCAGGCGCTTCCGCGTCCGCCGAAGAGGCTCGTTCCACCGATGACGGCAGCGGCGATCGCGTTCAGGTTGGTGTCCGTCCCGCCGCTGGCCGCGCTCACCGATGCGAGCCTGGCCGCAGCGAGCAGGCCGCCGACCGCCGCGAACGTCGAACACAGGATGAACACCGAGATGTAGACCCGGTTGACCTTGATACCGGCGCGACGCGCGGCCTCGACGGAGCCGCCGACGGCGAACACCGACCGGCCCCAGCGGGTGCGGGTGAGGAAGAAGTTCATCACGACGACCAGGATCACGAACAGCAGGAACATCGCGCCCGTGCCGCGGTCGGTCGAGAGGTACCAGACGCTCACTCCGAGGGCCAGCAGCAGGAGCACCGACTTCACCAGCATCACCGTCATCGACCCCTGCGAGAGGCCGGCCTTGCGGCGGCGCTCCGACCGGCGCCAATCGGAGAGGAACATCGCGACCGCGGCGATCACGGCCAGCGCATACGCGGCCCACGGCGGGAGGAAGGTCTGCTGCGCGAACTGCACGATCCACGAGTCGAACGGGATGTTGATCGAGCTGTTCGGGCCGAGCACCCACAGCTGCAGCCCGAGGAAGCCGAGCAGGCCGGCGAGGGTGATGACGAACGACGGCACCCCGAACCGGGTGAACAGCAACCCGTACAGGTAGCCGACGGCGACACCGGCGATGATCGCGGCGATCACCGCGACGATGAGCGGCCAGTGCAGCTGCGTGAGGCCGACGCCCATGATCGCGGCGGCCAGACCGCTGACCGACCCGACCGACAGGTCGATCTGGCCGAGCAGCAGCACGAGCACGATGCCGATCGAGATCGTGCCGACCGCGGCGCACTGCAGCGTGAGGTTGACGAGGTTGTTCGCCGACAGGAAGTTCGGGTTGAGGATCTGGAACACGGCCCAGATCACCACGAGGCCGACCACCACGGGCAGCGAGCCCAGGTCGCCACCGCGCACGCGCATCCCGAACGACTTGACGGCGCCGCTGAGTCCTTCGGAGCGAATCAGGCGTTCGTCCTGGAGGTCGGCGGCGACCTCCGCGGGCGTCTCGGTCTTGGTCATGCGTCCGCACTCCGTTCGGTGAGCTGCTCTACTTCTTCGCTGAGGCGCTCGGCCCTGCGCGTGACGACGTTGTCGGTCGCGCCGGTGATGGCCGAGATGATCTCCTCGTAGCTGACGTCCGGCACGCGGAACGTGCCGTTGTTGCGGCCGAGGCGCAGCACGGCGACCCGGTCGGCGACGGCCTGCACGTCGGCCATGTTGTGGCTGATGAGCACCACGCCGAGGCCGCGCTCGCGCAGGCGCTCGATCAGGTTGAGCACCTCGGCGGTCTGCGCGACGCCGAGGGCGGCGGTCGGCTCGTCGAGGATGACGACGCGCGGCTCGCCGATCAGCGAGCGGGCGATGGCCACGGTCTGGCGCTGGCCTCCGGAGAGCGACGCCACGGCGATCCGCACCGACGGGATGCGCGCGGAGAGCTGACGGAGCAGGCTCCACGACCGCTTCTCCATCTCCTCCTCGTCGAGCGTGCCCCTGGCGATCTCGCGTCCGAGGAAGAGGTTGGAGACCACGTCCAGGTTGTCGCAGAGCGCGAGGTCCTGGAACACGGTCGCGATGCCGAGCTCGCGGGACGCGGACGGCGACGGGATGCTCACCCTGTCGCCGTCGAACGTCACCGTTCCCGCATCCTGCGGGTGGACGCCCGCCAGGATCTTGACGAGGGTCGACTTGCCTGCGCCGTTGTCGCCGACGATGGCGACCACCTCTCCCGGGTAGACATCGAGGTCGATGTCGGTGAGGGCCTGGACGGCGCCGAAACCCTTCGAGATCCCTCGGAGGGAGAGGACGGGCTGGCGCGTCGACCGTTCGGGTTCTGCGACGGCGGATTCCATCGTCACGGTGTTCTCCTTTGGACTGAAAGGGCGGAGCGGGTGGTGCTCGGTGCTGGCAATGCGGGTATTGCGCGGTTCCAGGGTAGGCCGGAATCGGCCCGGCCGGGGGTGCGCTTCCGCATCCCCGGCCGGGTCTTCGATGGGCTACTTGATGCCGTACTTGTCGCAGTCGGCCTTGTAGTCTGCGGTGCAGATCTTGGCGGCGGAGTCGGAACCGTAGAACTCGTCCTTGACGACCGTGCTCTCGATGTTGTCCGTCGTCACGGCGACCGGGGTCAGCAGGAACGACTGGATGGCAGCGCCACCCGCCGTGTTGACCGTCGTGTCACCCTTCGGCTTCTTGCCGTTGGCCAGGTCGACGGCCAGCTCTGCCGCCTTCTCCGCCTCGGGCTTGAGCGCCTTGTAGACCGTCATGTACTGGTCGCCGGCAAGGATGCGCTGGATGCCCGCGAGCTCGGCGTCCTGTCCGGTGACCGGCGGGATCGGGCTGACGTTGGCGGCCTTCAGCGAGGCGATCGCGCCGCCGCCGGTTCCGTCGTTCGCCGCGTAGATGCCCTTGATCTGGCTACCGAACTGCGTGATCTGGCCTGCCACCCAGTCCTGGGCCTTCGCGGGGTCCCATCCTGGTGTGTCGAACTCGGCGAGCACCTTGTATCCGCTCGAGTCGATCACGCTGTGCGCGCCCTTCTTGAACAGGGTCGCGTTGTTGTCCGTCGGCGAGCCGTTGACCATCAGGATGCCGGCGCCGGAGGCGACGTTGTCCTTCTTGAGCTTGTCGACGAGCGCCGTGGCCTGCAGCTGCCCGACCTTCTCGTTGTCGAACGAGATGTAGTAGTTGCTGTCCGGGCTGTTGATCAGGCGGTCGTAGGAGATGACCGGGACGTTCTTGGCTTTGGCCTCTCCGACGATGGATGCGGCGGCCTCGCCGTCGAACGGGTCGAGGACGAGGACCTTGACGCCCTGGGTCAGCATCGACTCCGCCTGCTGCTGCTGCTTGCTGGCGTCGCCGTCTGCGTTGGAGTAGAGGACCTTGCAGTCGGGGCAGAGGTCTTTGATCTTGGCTTCGAAGAACGGCTTGTCTGCCGATTCGTACCTGGCGGTGACGGAGTCGGGGAGGAGGAGGCCGATCTGGGCGCTGCTGGCACCGGCGGTGGAGCTGGATCCGCTTCCCGACCCGTTGGAACAGGCTGTGAGTGTTGCGGCTGTGAGCAGGATCGCGGCCGACGCGATGACCGCTCTCGTGGTGGCGATCTTCATTGAAAAACCTCCGATTCGAGACCGCCATCGTTGGCGGCTGGGTTGAGTGTTGCAGGTGGTGAGGTTGTCGTCAAGAGTTGAAGCCAACGGATTCGATAACGAATAGACACGCATTCAGGGGGTGTGGCACCGCAGGTGTTGCGCGCCGGGTCAGGCGGGCGAGTCGATCGGCGTGATGTTCACGCAGTCCACGGCATATGCGACCGCGCCGAGCGTCGCCGCACGCGTCCCGAGCTGCCCCTGGACGATGTCGGGCATGAGGTCTTCGTTGACGATGATCGACCGCTCGACGGCGTGCCGCATCGGCCCGAGCAGCAGCTCGCCCGCCCTGGCCAGCTCGCCGCCGACGACCACCCGCTCCGGGTCGATCAGGTTGCACAGGTTCGCCGTCGCGATACCGATGTGCTTGCCCGCGTCGGCGATGGCCCTGATGCACCGTGCATCCCCGGCCATCGCCTGGATGACAACATCGCCCAGTTTCAGACTGCCCAGGTGGTCGCGCAGCTCGTCGAGGATCGCCGGACCGCCCGCGATGGCTTCGAGGCAGCCGCGGTTGCCGCACCGGCAGAGCGGGCCGTTCTCCCGGATGGTGGTGTGCCCGAACTCGCCGGCCACGCCGTGGAACCCGCGGTAGACCTGCCCGTTGAGGATGAGCCCTGCGCCGATCCCGTCCCCGAGTTCGAGCGTGATCGTGTTGCGCTTTCCGCGCCCTGCGCCGAGCCTGGACTCCGCCAGGGCGGTCAGATTCGCGGCGTTGTCGATGAACACCGGGCGCTTCAACCTGCGCTCCATCACCTCGGCGACGTCCACGCCGTCCCAGCCGCGCATGATGCCGCTGCGGGCGATGGTGCCGCTCGCCCTGTCCAGCGGGGCGGGGAGCGCGATGCCGACGGCGAGCACCTCGTCGCGGCCCGCATCCACGGATTCGAGCATGTCGGTGAGCAGCAGCGAGACCTTGTCGAGCTCGTTGTCCGCCCTGTGGTCTTTGGCGAGCGGCATGTGGTTCTCGGCGACCACCGTGTGCGCGACGTCCGCGAGCGCGATCCGCATGTGCCTGGTGGAGAAGTGCACGCCGACCACGAGCCCGAGTGCGTGCGCCAGCGTGACGTGCTGGGCGCGCCTGCCGCTCCGGATGCTCTGAGCGGTATGCAGGACGCCGGAGGTCGACAGCTCCTTCACGATGTTGGACACCGTGGCGGGGGAGAGGCCGGTGGCGCCGGCGAGCTCGACCTGCGTCAGGCCGCCGTGCTTCTTGATGGCGTCGACAATCCGCGCCCGGTTGGCTTCACGAAGTGAAGTCTGCGAACCCGGGGTTCGCCGCTGCGTTGCCACGATCAGCAGGATACATGCCCCGCGGTCGAGGGGGTGGGGAGTGTGGGAAACCGTCGGCCGAACGGTTATCTCTTTGTGAGGAACGGACCCGCACGACGCCGCCCTCGCTGGCAGGATAGAAGCATGGCCGACATGCACGTTCACCCGGACCGACTTGAGATCCACCTCACGCCGGCGGAGAAGGTGCTCGCTCTGAAGCGCGACGACCTCATCGTGCCGAGAGAGAGCATCCGGTCCGTGGCGATCACCGAGGACCCGTGGATCTGGATCCGCGGCATCCGCGCGCCGGGAGCCGCCGTGCCGTTGACGCTCTCCGTCGGAACCTGGAAGTTCCACGGCGGCAAGGACTTCCTGCTCATCAAGGGCAAGCAGCGCGCGGCCGTGGTGATCGACCTGGAGGGCGAGGAGTACTCGCGCATCATCGTCTCGACGCCGCACGCGACCAAGCTCATCGAGGCGCTCCGGGTGGATGCGGCCGGCACCCCGGCGCAGGGCGAGACCTCGCTGTAGCGGCTGCGCCACCCAGCCGCCGCCCGCGCGTCAGCCGAGGACCAGCAGCACCAGTCCCACCAGCGGCAGCGCGCCCTGCAGCAGCGCGGCGCGCAGGAACGCCCGCCCGGTCGTGATCAGCACCACCGCCGCGAGCACCATGCATACGGCGGAGAAGAACACGATCCCGAACCCCACATCCCGGAGCGTCGTCCAGTAGAGCACCAGCCCGACCGCCGCGCCCCCGGCGAGGAACAGGTTGTAGAACCCCTGGTTGTACGCCATCGCCCTGATCGTGTCCGCGTCGCGCTGGCTGGCCACCCCGAACCTGCGCCATACGCCGGGTGACGACCAGAACACGCTCTCCATCGCGAAGAACGCCAGGTGCACGACGGCGGCCGCGGCGATCAGGATGGAACCGATGATGGCCATGCGTGTGAGCATACGCTGGGGACTATGCACACTGTGGAGACTTCGTGCGTGATCGCAGGCGGCGGTCCCGCCGGCATGATGCTCGGCCTGATCCTGGCCAGGTCGGGGCTGGATGTGGTGGTGCTGGAGAAGCACGCCGACTTCTTCCGCGACTTCCGCGGCGACACCATCCACCCGTCGACCATCACCGTGCTCGGCGAGCTCGGGCTGCGCGACCGCTTCCTCGGGATGCCGCACACGAGCATCCGGACACTGGATGCGGTGGTCAACGGCACCAGGCTGCACCCGATCGACTTCGGGATGCTCCCACCGCCCGACGATTTCCTGGTCATGGCGCCGCAGTGGGATTTCCTCTCCTTCCTCGCGCAGGAGGCGGCGGCGTTCCCCGGCTTCCACCTGCTGATGCAGACCGACGCCGTCGGGCTCATCCAGGAGGGCGGTGCGGTGCGCGGCGTGACGGCGCACGGGCCGGACGGAGAGCTGGAGGTGCGCGCATCCCTGACGGTCGCCGCTGACGGCCGCGATTCGACGCTCCGGGATGCTGCCGGCCTGCGCCCTCGCCGGTTCGGCGTCCCGATCGACGTGCTCTGGTTCCGCGTTCCCAAGCCCGACCGCGTGCCGCCGAGCACGCTCGCGTACGTCGACCAGCACTCGATGGTGATCACGATCGACCGCGGTGACTACTTCCAGACCGGCGTGATCATCGAGAAGGGCGGCTTCGACACCCTGCGGGCGGCCGGGCTGCCGCACTTCCACCGGATGCTCGGCGAGGTCGCACCCGTGCTGGCGCCGGTGGTGGACGCGATCGCCTCGTGGGACGACGTCAAGCTCCTCTCGGTCCAGATCAACCGTCTCGACCGCTGGTTCCGCTCCGGTTTCCTCGCGATCGGCGACGCCGCCCACGCGATGTCGCCCGCGTTCGGCGTCGGCGTCAACTACGCGGTGCAGGATGCGGTTGCGACGGCCAACGCGGTCGCCGCGCCGCTGCGGTCCGGCCCGGTCGACCTGCGGGTGCTGGAGGCGGTGCAGCACCGCCGCCTGCCTCCCGTCGCCAGGATGCAGGGTCTCCAGCTCGCCGCGCACGAGTTCATCGCGCGCCCGGGAGGCGCTGCCCGCCTGCCCAACCCGCTGCCCGCTCCGCTCCGGGCGCTCCTCACCGCTGCGATGCCGGTGGCGCGCCGTGCGTCAGCGCGGATCGTCGGCCGCGGCTTCCTCCCGGAGCACATCGCGCCCGAGCTGCGCTGACGGCTGCTGACGGCTGCTGCTTGGCCCTGCCGTCAGGACAGCAGCATGAGGATGAATCCGATCAACGGAAGGATCCCCTGGATGAGCGCCGGACGGACGTACCCGCGCCCGGTGGTGATGAGCACGACGGACGCGGCGAACATGCTCGCGGTGCTGAACAGGATCAGCGCGAGCCCGGCATCGTGCATCCCGACCCCGAGCAGGATGAGCCCGACGATCGCCCCGATGGCGAGGAACAGGTTGTAGAACCCCTGGTTGTACGCCATCGGCCGCGTGGTGTCCGCGGCCTCCTGCGACGCCACCCCGAACCGCTTCCACACCGCCGGCCGCGTCCAGCCGACGCTCTCCATGACGAAGATGGCGATGTGCAGGGCTGCGGCAAGGGTGACGACCACGGTCGCGAGGACGATCATGCGGTCAGCATACGGCGACACCCCGCCCGCGGGCGGCAGGCGCGCACGGTCAGGCGCGCACCTCCACCACCGTCCGCCCGCGCAGCTTCCCGGCCAGCAGTTCCTCCGCAGCCGCGATCGTCTCGGCCAGCGGGATGAACGCCGTCATCGCCGCAAGCGATTCAGTGTCCAGGTCGACCGCCAGCCGACGCCACGCCGTCTCGCGCAGCGCGATGGGTGCCTCGACCGAGTTGATCCCGGCCAGGGTGACCCCGCGCAGGATGAACGGCATCACCGTCGCGGGCAGATCCGGACCTTGCGCCAGCCCGCACGCCGCCACCGTCCCGCCGTACGTCGTCTGCGCGAGCGCGTTCGCGAGCGTGTGGCTGCCGACGGCGTCCACCACCCCCGCCCAACGCTGACGCTGCAACGGCTTGCCCGGATCGCTGAGTTCCGCCCGGTCGATGATCGCCGTCGCGCCGAGGTCGGTCAGGTAGTCCGCCTGCTCCTCCGGCCGGCCCGTGGATGCGGTAACCGGGTAACCCAGTTTCGCCAACACCGCCACGGCCACCGACCCGACACCCCCGGCCGCTCCTGTCACCAGCACGCTCGACCCGGCATCCGCGACCGCCTGTGGATCCAGCCCGTTCCGTTCCAGCGCGAGCACCGACAGCATCGCGGTGAATCCAGCGGTCCCAACTGCCGCCGCCTGTGCGCCGCTCAGCACCTCCGGCACCCGCACCAGCGCATCCCCGCGCACGCGGGCCCGTTCCGCCAGCCCGCCGTGATGCGACTCGCCGATCCCGTCGCCGTTCAGCACCACCCGGTCCCCGGGAACCCACCGCTCATCTGCGGACTCCTCCACCACGCCCACCAGGTCGATCCCCGGAATCAGCGGCGACGTCCGAGCCACCCCCGGCCGCCCGGCGATGGCGAGCGCATCCTTGAAGTTGAGGTCGGAGTACTCGACGGCAATGGTCACATCCCCCGGCATCAGGAACGCATCTGTCACCCGCCGCACCTCGGCGGTATGCGCCACGATCCGCCCCGCCTCAGCCTCCTGCTCGATCACGATGGCCCGAAAGTCAGTCATGGCTTTCACCATACGCCGACCAGTGGATGCGCCACCCGGCCCGGCGCCGCCTGGACCGCCGCGCCTCGCCAGCTCACCACCGCGCCCGCCACGCGCCACACCACCCCTAGTTCAACACCCGCACCCCACCCGGCAGCGCCCCGCCCGCGTACAGCGCGCTCGCCGCATCCTGCAGCGCGGTCAACGCCAGCCGCTGCGTCCACGGACCGTACGACACCCGCGCCACGCCGAGCTCCTCCAGCCGCGCCGGCGCCACAGATCCCGGCACTCCGATCACGCTGAGCTTCCGCACCCCGAGCCCTCCCACGAGCAGTTCGATCACCGTCTCGTCGAGCAGCCCGGGCACGAACACGCAGGTCGCCCCTTCGTCGAGGAACGCGCGCCCGCGCTCGATCGCTTCGCGCGCCTTCTCCTCGGTGGGCCGCTGGTCGTCATGCAGGAACACGTCGGTGCGCGCGTTGAGCGCGAACGGCACTCCTTCCGCCTCCGCCCCGGCGATGGCCGCCCGCACGGCGGCGACCGCCTCCTCGAACGAGCGCGTCCCGTCTTCGAGGTTCGCTCCGACCGCCCCGACGCCGATCGCGCGCCGGATCGTCTCGCCCGGGTCGCCGTATCCCGCTTCGAGGTCGGCGCTGACCGGCAGATCGGTCGCATCCACTATCCGCCCGATGGCCGCGAGCATCAGGTCGAGCGGGATGCGCTCGCCGTCCTCGTAGCCGTGGGATGCGGCGATCGAGTGGCTCGCTGTCGCGATGGCGCGGGTGTCGGGGAGTGTGGCGATCGCGCGCGTGCTGATCGCATCCCACACGTTCACCACCTGAAGCAGCTCGGGGGCGTCGTGCAGGCGGCGCAGCTCGGCGCCGAGTTCGTTGTTCGCGTTCACGAAGTCACCATACGACCCCGCGCCCGGCGGCTCTAGGATGAGCGCATGGCCGAGACGGCGGTGACCAAGACCCGGTCGGCGACGGGCCGGCGCCGGTCGACCAACGTCGTCGTCGACAACCTCTTCTTCGTCTTCGGCGGCGCCGCCGTGGTCTGGCTGGCCTGGATCGTCCTCACCGAGAGTTTTTCGTGGGGCTGGTTCCTCGTCGCGTTCTTTGTGCTGTTCTGGGTGGTGGTCGCCTATCTGGTCTTGCCGCGCCTGCACCGCATCCTGACCTCGATCTACGTCCCGGACTACTTCATCGGCAGAGCGCGCACCAGTGACGGCCTGCTCGGCGACCCGATAAACCTGGCCGTCCTCGGCACCGAGGCCCAGCTGGACAAGGCGATGACGGAGGCCGGCTGGACCAGGGCGGACGACGTGACGTTGCGCACCAGCTGGCGGATCGTCGCATCCACTCTGTTGCGCCGCAGCTACGACGAGGCTCCCGTGAGCCCGCTGTTCTTGTTCGGCCATCAGCAGGATGTCGCCTACCAGCAGGAGGTCCGCGGCAACCCGTCGAAGCGCCACCATGTGCGCTTCTGGCGGTGCCCGGAGGGCTGGCTCCTCCCCGGCGGTCACAACGCGGACTGGCTGGCGGCCGGCACGTTCGACCGTTCCGTCGGCTTCTCGCTGTTCACGTTGCAGATCACCCACAAGATCGACGCGAACACCGACGTCGAGCGCGACCACATCGTCTCCACCCTGATGGATGCGCGGATCGGCGTCGACGTCGAGGTCATCGAGGACTTCTCCACCGGCTACCACTCCCGCAACGGCGGCGGCGACAGCATCGAGACCGACGGCAACCTCCCGGTGATCGACGTGCGTGCGGTCCCGGTGGATGCGGCTGCGATCGCGGTCGCGGACCAGGCGGATGCGAGACGCGCGGCGAGGGCGGAGGACCGGCCGATCCCCACGTCACTCGGCTTCCTGTTGATGCTGCTGCGAACGGTCGCGGGTGCGGTGTTCGTCGCGCTGACCGTGATCGACTGGCGCCAGTTCGTCCAGGCCCAGATGGACGACCCGGCGGCGGCGCTCACCGCCGACGAGAAGCCGATCGTGCAGCTCGTCCTCGTGGTGGTGATGGCCCTGTTCACAGTCGGCCTGCTCTTCTACCTGCTGTTGGCGATCCTGGTCTTCCGCGGCAGCAACTGGGCACGCATCGCCTCGATGTCCTACAGTTCGCTGCTGATCGTCATCTCCGCCATCGACTTCTTCAACGGCGGCCCCCAGGTCACCCTCCACAACAACGTCCTCGGCCTCCCGCTCGACATCCTGGTCGTCCTGGCCCTCTCCTCCCAGCGCTCCCGCCTCTGGGCCCGCCGCCCGCGTCCGCGCGGGTCGCGCGCATCGCGCACCGCCCGAGCCTCCAGCGCCCACCCCGCGACATAATCCCCCTTACATAAGCCCCTTCCGCGGCCCCGACGACTTCAACGCGGACTCCTCCGCATCCAGGAACGCCAGCACCGACCGCACCGCCAGCTCCTGATACCGCCCCTCGGCCCGCGCATCCAGCACCGCCTTCCGCTCGGCCTTGATCATCGACCGCCGCAGCTTCTGGTATTCCACCGGCACGTTCTCGTCTTCGTTCGGGGAGGGGTTCTCGAGCGCGTCGGAGAGGAAGACCGCATTGATCCGCAGCCGCTCCAGCACGCGTTCGTCTTCGTCGCCCGTCACCTGGGAGTCGAGGTGTTCCAGCCCGGCTGTCTGGGCCTCGGCGAGCAGCCGCTGCATCTCGCTCGCCTCCTGGGCGAAGTCGGGCGGCGGGAGCTTCAGCCGGCGGATGACCCAGGGGAGCGCGAGCCCTTCGAGCAGGGTTCCGACGACCACCACGAACGCGAGGAACTGCAGGAACTCCTTGTGCGGTGTCGCGTCCGGCAGCAGGAACACGGCGGCGAGCGTCACCACCCCGCGGATGCCGGCGAACGACACCGCGATCCCCGTCGGCCAGTTCCAGCCGCGCTCGCGCAGCCGTTTCGGGCCGTGGCGGTAGAGCGTCGTGGTCAGCACCATCCAGACGAACCGCGCCGCCGAGATCGCGAGCAGCACCACGATGCTGATCACCACCGTCTGGCCGACCGTGATCCCCGACCGGAATGCGCCGCTCAGGATGCTGGACAGTTCCAGCCCGATGAACAGGAACACCGCGTTCTCGAGCAGGAACTGGATCGTGCGCCAGTTGATCGACTCCGCGATGCGCGCCTCCGCCGTCTGGATGGTCGGCGACCGGTAGCCGAGGTACAGCCCAGACACGACCACCGCCAGGATGCCGGACCCGTGCAGGAACTGCGCCGGGATGAACGCCAGGTACGGAGTGATCAACCCCAGCGAGGTGTCCAGCACCGGAGCCCGCAGCTGCTTCCGGATGATCGCGAGCACCCAGCCGACCCCGAGCCCGACCGCCACCCCGACCACCACCGCAAGCGCGAAGTCTCCCGCGATCGCCCACGGGTTCACCACGCTCACGATCGCGGCGATGGTCGCGTTCAGCGCCACCAGGGCTGTCGCGTCGTTGAGCAGGCTCTCGCCTTCGAGCACGGTCACGAGTCGGCGGGGGAGGTGCAATCGCCCGGCGATCGCCGTCACCGCCACCGTGTCCGTCGGCGCCACCACCGCCCCGAACGCGAACGCGGCCGCCAGCGTGAGCGACGGCACCACCCACCAGGTGGCGAACCCCACCACGATCACCGTGAACACCACCAGCCCCACCGAGAGCAGCAGGATGCCGTCTCGCCTGGCCCGCACATCCACGAAGGACGTCTGGATGGACGCGGCGAACAGCAGCGGCGGAAGCAGCCCGAACAGCACGAGCTCCGGCTCGAGCTCGATATGCGGGACCCCGGGGATGAACGACACCACCGCCCCCACGACCACCAGCACCACCGGCGCCGACCACCCGACACGGCGCGACAAACCCGTGACGGTGACCGTGACGAGAACGAACGACACGATCCAGACAATGGTTGCGACCGGATCCATGCTGTTCATGATGGCCGCAACGCGCGCAGGGTGCCAATGGTTCCCGGGAGGCTGTGGAGAACTCGTCCGCTAGGAGCGAAGTGCAGGGATCGGGCCTCCGTGGGCCGCGCAGAACACCGCGTCCTCCGCCTCGCACACGACCAGCTGCTCGCGGCACGACGCGTCCGCGCAGTTCCGCATCCGCTCGGTCTCGGCGTCGCACACGACGCAGCGCCCGATCACGGCCGTGTGATCGCTGAACCGGACGGACTGCCGCTTGTCGAACACGTACAGCGAGCCCTCCCACAGCCCGTCGTCGCCGAACGTCTCGCCGTAGCGCACGACACCGCCGTCGAGCTGGTACACCTCGCCGAAGCCGCGCGACCGCATCAGTCCGGACAGCACCTCGCAGCGCACCCCGCCGGTGCAGTAGGTCACGACCGGCTTGCCCTTGAGGTGGTCGTACTTCCCGCTGTCCAGCTCGGCGACGAACTCCCGCGTCGTGGACACATCCGGCACCACGGCGTCCTTGAAGCGCCCGATCTCGGCCTCGAAGCGGTTGCGGCCGTCGAAGAACACCACGTCGTCCCGTGCCTCCACCAGCGCGTGCAGCCCGGCGGGGTCGAGCCGCTCGCCTCCGCCGACGACGCCGGATCCGTCCACCACCAGCTCGGCAGGCGCCCCGAAACTCACGATCTCGTCGCGCACCTTCACCGACAGCCGCGGGAAGTCGAGGCTCATCCCGTCGTCGTCGAACCCGGTCCCTTCGCTCCACTTCACGTCGAGGTCCTTGAACGCCGGGTAGTCCTTCGTCTTGCGCAGGTACTTCTTCAATGCGCCGAGCTCACCGCCGAGCGTCCCGTTCATCCCGTCGCCCGAGAGCAGGATGCGTCCGCGCAGGCCGAGCGATTCGCAGAGGTCGCGCTGCCACAACCGCACGGCGTCCGGGTCGGCGAGCGGCGTGAAGACGTAGTAGAGGAGGACTTTCGGCACGGGCACCGCACCATGCTAGGCCGCCCCGGCTGTGCGCTCTCTCAGCGACCCCGGCGCCGTTACCCAGGCGCTCGGTTTCCTTTCATTCACCAACATCGGCGATGCTTGTGGGGTGAGCACCCTGGTCATCATCCCGACCTACGACGAGCGGGAGAATGTCGAATCGATCGTCGGACGCGTCCGCGCGGCCACCCCCGACGTGGATGTGCTCGTGGTCGACGACAACTCCCCAGACGGAACGGGGGCGCTCGCCGACGCGCTCGCCGCGGCCGACCAGCGCATCCACGTGATGCACCGCGCCGGAAAAGAGGGCCTCGGCGCCGCATATCGCGACGGGATGCGCTGGGCTCTGGATGCGGGATACGACCGCATCGTCGAGATGGATGCGGACGGCTCGCACCGCCCGGAGGAACTGCACCGCCTGCTGGCCGCGATCCGCGAGCCGGGCACGAGGGAGATTGGCGCACCCGCAGCCGCGTCCGGCGCATCCACCAACGCACCCACCCCCACCCCCGGCGCCGACGTCGTCCTCGGCTCCCGCTGGGTCCCCGGCGGTGGCGTCGTCAACTGGCCGGCCCGCCGCCGCCTGCTCTCCCGCGGCGGCAGCACGTACTCGCGCATCGCCCTCGGCATCCCGGCCAAAGACGTCACGGGCGGCTACCGCGCCTTCACCGCCGAGGCGCTCCGCAGCATCCACTTCGCCGATGTGGAGAGCCAGGGGTACTGCTTCCAGATCGACATGCTCCGCCGCGCATACCGCGCCGGCCTCTCGGTCGCCGAGGTGCCGATCACGTTCGTGGAGCGTGAGCACGGCGCGTCCAAGATGAGCGGCGGCATCGTCCGCGAGGCCATGTGGCGCGTGACCGTCTGGGGTGTCTCCGGCCTCCCGCAGCGGTTCCGCCGCACCCGGGTTCCTGTTCCGGTCAAGACGCACGTCGGCTGACGGGTCTACCGTTTACTTCATGACCGTCAAAGATCCTCTGGAGCGTTTCGGCGCCGTCCCTCAGTTCACCGTCACCAGCGACGACGTCGCAGACGGCCGTCCGCTCGCGCAGGCGCAGTGGGGTGCAGGCGGTGGCGGCGGCGACATCTCGCCGCAGCTGTCGTGGTCCGGCTTCCCCGCGGAGACGAAGAGTTTCGCCGTCACCATCCACGACCCGGATGCGCCGACCGGCTCCGGCTTCTGGCACTGGGCCGTCTTCAACATCCCGGCCGACGTCACCTCGCTCGACGCGAACGCGGGTGCTGAAGGCGGCGCGAACCTCCCGCAGGGCGCGGCGATGCTCTCGAACGAGCTGCGCTCGAAGAGCTTCACCGGCGCAGGCCCGCCTCCCGGAACCGGCACGCACCACTACAACCTGATCGTGCACGCCCTCGACGTCGACCACCTCGACCTCGACCCGGAGTCGACCCCTGCCGTCCTCGGCTTCAACGCGCACTTCCACACGCTGGCCCGCGCCGTCGTCACCCCGGTCGCGACCGCCGGAGACATCTAGCACGACGCGGCAGGCAGAACGCTGCCAGCACCCTCAGTGCTTGTTCCCCGTCAGCGCCAGCACCCCGCCGAGCCCGATCATCATCACGCCCCCGGCGGCCCCCAGCCGCTCGACGCGTTTCGGCGACCGCCCGAACCAGTTTCGGGCGGTCCCGGCCGCGAGCGCCCACACGCTGTCGCAGGCCAGGGCGAGCACCAGGAACACCGTGCCCAGCTCGAACATCTGCAGCGGGATGCTCCCCGCCCGGTAGTCGACGAACTGCGGGAGCACAGCCACGAAGAACACCAGCGTCTTCGGGTTGGTCAGCCCGACCACGAACCCTTCCGACAGGATGCGCACCCGCGAGCGCGCGGGCGGCGTCGCCTCGTGCGTCACCGCCGTGTGCCTCCGGTGCCTGATCGCCTGAATACCGAGATACACGAGGTACGCCGCTCCCGCGAACTTGATGATCGTGAACACCACCACGGATTGCGCGACGACCGCCCCGATCCCGAGGGAGACGGCGATCACCAGGGGCAGCATCCCGAGCGCGTTGCCGAGCACGCTCAGCAGGCCGCCGACCCGTCCGAGCGACAGCGACCGGCCGATCACGAAGAGCACGCTCGGCCCCGGGATCACGATCAAGGCGATGGATGCGATCGCGAACGCCAGCAGCGATGGGCCAGGAACCATGCGCACAGCGTAGCCGCCCCGAGGTAGGTTCGATACGTGAAGCTCCACAACGTTCGTGTGCACAGAAGCGAAGAGAATCTCGCCCGTCAGGATCAGCTCGCGTGGCAGATCGCCGAGGTCGCGGCCGACCCCGTCGAGGTCACCAAGGAGGTGACCGAGATGGTGATCAACCGCGTCATCGACAACGCCGCCGTCGCGGCGGCGTCTCTCACCAGGCGCCCGGTGGTGTCCGCGCGGTCGCAGGCTCTTGCGCATCCACTGCCGACGGCGCAGTTGGAGGAGCTCACCGACGAACGTCGGCAGGACGGCTCGACCGTGTTCGGCGAGCCGGCTGCCACCCGCGTCAGCCCGGAGTGGGCCGCGTGGGCGAACGGGGTCGCCGTGCGCGAGCTCGACTACCACGACACCTTCCTGGCCGCCGAGTACTCGCATCCCGGCGACAACATCCCGCCGATCACCGCCGTCGCCCAGCACGCCGGTCGCGCGTTCGGGCTGTCCGGGCGCGACCTGGTCCGCGGCATCGCGACCGGGTACGAGATCCAGATCGACCTCGCGAAGGCGATCAGTCTGCACGCGCACAAGATCGACCACGTCGCCCACCTCGGCCCGTCCGCCGCCGCCGGCATCGGCACACTTCTCGGCCTGCCGAAGGAGGTCATCTTCCAGGCCATCGGCCAGGCGCTGCACACCACCACCGCCACGCGGCAGTCGCGCAAGGGGGAGATCTCCAGCTGGAAGGCGCACGCACCGGCCTTCGCGGGCAAGATGGCCGTCGAGGCGATCGACAGGGCGATGCGCGGCGAGACCAGCCCCACCCCGATCTACGAGGGGGAGGACGGCGTCATCGCCTGGCTGCTCGATGGTCCGGATGCGCGTTACGAGGTTCCGCTGCCCGAGCGCGGCGAGGCCAAGCGCGCCATCCTCGACTCGTACACGAAGGAGCATTCGGCCGAGTATCAGGCGCAGGCGTGGATCGACCTCGCCCGCAAGCTGCACCGCGAGCATCCGGAGGCCGCAGACCCGTCGCGGGTGGAGAGCATCGTCATCCACACCTCGCACCACACGCATTTCGTGATCGGTTCCGGCGCGAACGACCCGCAGAAGTACGACCCCACCGCCTCGCGCGAGACGCTGGACCACTCCATCCCGTACATCTTCACCGTCGCCCTGCAGGACGGCGGCTGGCACCACGTCGACTCCTACCTTCCTTCGCGCGCCCAGCGCCCGGAGACGGTGGAGCTGTGGGGCAAGGTCACCACCACGGAAGACCCGGAGTGGACGCGCCGCTACCACTCCATCGACCCCGCCGAGAAGGCGTTCGGAGGCCGGGTGGAGATCCGCATGGCCGACGGCAGCGTCATCACCGACGAGATCGCCGTCGCGGACGCGCATCCACTGGGCGCCCGCCCGTTCGAGCGCGCCGACTACATCGCCAAGTTCCGGATGCTCGCCGCCGACGTCCTCGAGGAGGCCGAGATCGAGCGCTTCCTCGGCGTCGCAGAACGCCTCCCGTCTCTCACCGCCGACGAGCTCGGCGGCCTCACCATCACGGCCAAGCCGGGCCTGCTCGCGAGCATCCCCGCCCCGAAGGGACTCTTCTGATGCTGTACTCCTCCGTCCCGGCGCACGAGAAGCGCGCCGCTTTCCGCGCCAGGCTCGCGTCCGGCGAACTGGTCAGGATGCCCGGCGCGTTCAACCCGCTCAGCGCCCGGCTGATCGAGCGCAAGGGCTTCGAGGGCGTCTACATCTCCGGCGCGGTGCTCAGCGCGGAGCTCGGCCTGCCGGACATCGGCCTCACAACACTCACCGAGGTGGCGGGTCGCTCCGCCCAGATCGCCAGGATGACCGACCTCCCCGCGCTGGTCGACGCCGACACCGGCTTCGGCGAGCCGATGAACGTCGCGCGCACGGTGCAGACCCTCGAGGACGCCGGTGTCGCAGGGCTGCACATCGAGGATCAGGTGAACCCCAAGCGCTGCGGCCACCTCGACGGCAAGCAGGTCGTCGACGAGAACACCGCGCTCAAGCGCATCCGGGCCGCCGCCGACGCCCGCCGCGACCCCAACCTGCTCATCATGGCGCGCACCGACATCCGCGCCGTCGACGGGCTGGATGCGGCGATCGACCGTGCGAAGGCCCTCGTGGATGCGGGTGCAGACGCGATCTTCCCCGAGGCGATGCGCGACCTCGGCGAGTTCGAGGCCGTCCGCAACGCCATCGACGTTCCGATGCTCGCCAACATGACCGAGTTCGGCAAGAGCGACCTGTTCACGGTCGACCAGCTGCGCGACGTCGGCGTGAACATCGTGATCTGGCCGGTCTCGCTGCTCCGTCTGGCGATGGGCGCAGCAGAGCGCGGCCTCGACCAGCTGCTCGACACCGGCACGCTGGAGCCCAAACTCGGCGAAATGCAGCATCGCGCCGACCTCTACGAACTGATTGACTACGAGGGCTACAACGCGTTCGACACGTCCGTGTTCAATTTCGAGGTCAAGCGCTAAAAGCGCCGGACCCGCCGCAGCGAAGGAGCAGCAATGACCGACCCCGAGATCCACAAGGGCCTCGCCGGTGTCGTGGTCGACACCACCGCCATTTCGAGCGTCAACCCCGAGACGAATTCGCTGCTCTACCGGGGATATCCCGTGCAGGAGCTCGCCGCGAACTGCTCGTTCGAGGAGGTCGCCTTCCTGCTCTGGCACGGCGAACTGCCGACGGATGCCGAGCTGGCCGAGTTCGCAACGCTCGAACGCTCGCTGCGCGCGCTGGACGAGCGCACCAAGCGCGCCATCGACGACATCCCGGTCGCTGCCCACCCGATGGATGTGGTGCGCACGGCGGTCAGCCACCTCGGCAGCCTCGACGACACTCTCGGCCAGACGGACGGCATCCTCGACCCCGACCTGAACCTCGGCCGCGCCGTCTACCTGCTGGCGCAGCTGCCGACCATCGTCGCGTACGACCAGCGCCGCCGCCGCGGCCTCGAACCGGTCGAGCCGCGCGACGACCTCGACTATTCGAGCAACTTCCTCTGGATGACGTTCGGCGAGGTGCCGGACGACGTGGTGGTGGATGCGTTCCGCGTCTCGCTGGTGCTGTACGCGGAGCACTCGTTCAACGCGTCGACGTTCACCGCCCGCGTTGTCGCCTCCACGCTCTCCGACGTGTACTCGGCGCTCACCGCGGCGGTCGGCGCCCTCAAGGGCCCGTTGCACGGTGGAGCGAACGAGGCCGTCATGCACGCCTTCGACGAGATCGAGGTCGCGGAGCGCGCGGAGGCGTGGCTCGACGAGTCGCTCGCCGCCAAGCGCAAGATCATGGGCTTCGGGCACCGGGTGTACAAGAACGGGGACTCCCGCGTTCCCACCATGAAGGCCGCGCTGGAGAAGCTGGCGGAGCATTACGACCGCGCAGACATGCTCGACCTCTACAACGCCCTCGAGAAGGCGATGAACGACCGCAAGAACATCAAGCCGAACCTCGACTACCCGTCCGGCCCGGCCTACAACCTGATGGGCTTCGACACCGCCACGTTCACGCCGCTCTTCGCGGCCGCCCGCGTCACCGGCTGGACCGCGCACGTCTTCGAGCAGTACGCCTCCAACTCGCTCATCCGCCCGCTCTCCCTCTACAACGGGGCCGAGGAGCGCCACCTCCCGAACGGCTAGCTCTCCGTTCACGCGGAGAATCCGCCCCTCACGTCCGGATTCTCCGCTCAAGCGGACTTCCGCGCGGCGTGTCCGCCCACTTCTCCGCAGTTACGCGCGCCCGCTCAGCGCCACAGCAGCAGTGCTTCGCCCTGCCCGCCGCCTCCGCACAGCGCCACGGCCGCCTTGCCGCTGCCGCGCCGCGCCAGTTCGTGTGCCGCCGTCCCGGCCAACCGGGCTCCGGATGCGCCGATCGGGTGCCCGAGGGCGATCGCGCCGCCGTGGATGTTGACGCGTTCCGCATCCAGTGCCAGATCGGTCATCGACTGCAGCGACACGGCGGCGAACGCCTCGTTGATCTCCACGAAGTCCAGGTCTCCGACGCTCCACCCCGCGCGCCCGAGCGCTGCGGAGATGGCGTTCGACGGCTGCGAGTGCAGCGAGTTGTCCGGCCCGGCGACCTGCCCGGACGCCCCCACCACCGCGAGCCACTCCAGCCCGAGCCGCTCCGCGTTCTCCCGGCTGGTCAGCACCAGTGCCGCCGCCCCGTCGCTCAGCGGCGACGAGTTCCCGGCGGTCAGCGTCCCGCCGTCCGCGAAGCTCGGCCGCAACCCGGCGAGGGTCTCGGCGGTCGAATCCGGGCGGACTCCCTCGTCCGCGCTGACGACGACGGGGTCGCCCTTCCGCTGCGGGATGCTCACCGGCGCGATCTCGTCCGCGAACACTCCGGATGCTGCCGCAGCCCCCGCGCGCTGGTGGGAGGCCGCCGCGAACGCATCCTGAGCTTCCCTGGTCAACCCGAGCTGGGACGTGTACCCCTCCGTGGATGCGCCCATCGAGATCCCGTCGAACGCATCGGTCAGCCCGTCGTGCGCAGCGGAGTCGAGCGCGTTGATCGACCCGTATGTCCAGCCCTTCCTGGATCCGGGGAGCACGTGAGGAGCGTTGGTCATCGACTCCTGCCCTCCGGCGACCACCACGGTCGCCTCGCCGGCACGGATCAGCCGCGCGGCGTCGATCACCGCGGCGAGCCCGGAGAGGCACACCTTGTTGATCGTGACCGCCGGCACGTTCCAGCCGATCCCGGCGGCGATGGCCGTCTGTCTCGCCGGGTTCTGGCCGGCGCCCGCCTGCAGCACCTGCCCGAAGATCACGGCGTCCACAGCGTCGGCGCCGACGCCGGACTGCTCGATCGCCTTCCTCAGCGCGACCGCCCCCAGCTGCACGGCGGTCTGCGAGGCCAGAGCCCCGAGGATCTTGCCCTGCGGTGTGCGGGCTGCTGACAGGATGACGACGTCCTGAGGACTGGTCATGGCGACTCCTTCGTTGCCTTCGTTGCCGTGGTGCGGCTTCTCTGCTCTGGTTCGGCTTGTGGCCGGGCTCCCTCCCATTCTCACACCGCCGCGCCGACGCGTGCGCGGCGCTTCATCCACATCCTGCGGTTATCCACAGATTTCGGATCGCTGGCTTCCGATGCCGTCGGCGCTTCTAGCTTGGGCTCATGTCCGACCAGGAAGAAGAGGAGCCATTAGCGAATGTTCCCCACCACGACAGACCACGCGAACGGATGCGGCGCATCGGGGTCGGGTCCCTCACCGACGACGAAGTGCTCGCCCTGGTGCTCGGCTCCGGCCAGTCCGGCAGGAGCGTTCTCGGGCTCTCCCGCTCGATCCTGGGGCGCACCGGAGGGTTCCCCGGCCTCGCCACGATGGACTTCGCCCGGCTCGAGAACCTCCCGGGCGTCGGGCCGGCAACAGCGGGGAGGCTCGTCGCCATCACCGAGATCTGGCGGAGGGCCGGCGCTTCGTCGTCCTGGACCAGGCTGGTCGACCACGAGGCCGTCGCCCGCATCGTCCGGCCAGAGCTGTTGCACAGGGACGGCGAGCGGTTCGTCGTGGTGGTGGCCGACCGGGCGTCTCGCCCGCTCGAACTCGTGCTGGTGCGCGACGGCGGGGTCGACGACGTGTCCGTCCAGCCGGCAGACGTGCTGCAGGCTGTCCTCACCAGAGGAGGCAGGTCGTTCGCCGTCGCCCACAACCATCCGGGCGGCACGCTCGACCCGAGCGTCTCCGACCTCATGCTCACGCGCCGCCTCGATCAGGCGGCAGCGACCATCGGCTTGCGTTTCCTCGGGCACATCCTCGTCGCCGGCGACCAGTGGATGGCCATGCCGGCGGCGAACGCTACGGCAGCAGGCGCGTCGGGCCGCGGAAGAGGTAGGTCGTCTCGCGCAGGTTCGACAGGTGAAGCATGAGCATCAGCACACGCGCCAGGCCCATGCCGAATCCGCCGTGCGGGGGAACGCCGTACCGGAAGAAGTCGAGGTAGAAGCCGAGCTCCTCCGGGTCGAGCCCCTTGTCGCGCGCCTGCTCCTCGAGCACCTCGATGCGGTGCTCGCGCTGAGCGCCCGTCGAGATCTCCACACCGTTGAAGATGAGGTCGTAGCTGTTGGTCAGGGTCACGTCGTCCGCGTGGCGCATGTGGTAGAACGGCCGGATGCTCGAGGCGTAGTCCGTCAGGAACACGAACTCGTGCCCGTATGTCTCCTTCACGTACGCCGAGATCTGGCGCTCGCCCTCCGGGTCCATGTCGTCGTCATGACGGGGCACCTCGTAGCCGCGCTCGGCGACGATCCGCTTCGCCTCCGCCAACGGGATGCGCGGGAACGGCGTGCTGGGAACCGTCACCTCCACGTCGAACAGCTCCTTGATCTGCTCGCCGTGCTTCTCCTTCACCGCCGTGAATCCGGCCACGATGAGGTTCTCGTGCAGCTGCATCACGTCTTCGTGGCTGTCGATCCAGCTCACCTCGGCGTCCACGCTGGTGAACTCGGTGGCGTGGCGGCTGGTGAAGCTGGGGTCGGCACGGAACGCCGGGCCGATCTCGAACACCTTGCCGAAGCCGGCGGACTGCGCCATCTGCTTGAAGAACTGCGGGCTCTGCGAGAGGTAGGCCGTGGTGTCGAAGTACTCGACCTCGAAGAGCTCTGCGCGCGATTCGCTCGGGCTGGCCATGAGCTTCGGGGTGTGGATCTCGACGAAGTCGTTGTTCACCCAGTACTCGCGCAGCGCGTGCTCGAACGTGGTCTGGATGCGGAAGATCAGGTTGTTCTTCGGCTCGCGCAGGTCGAGGAAGCGCCAGTCCATGCGCTTGTCGATGCCGCTGTCCGCGGCGATCGGGGTCTCGGGAATGGCCGCCGTCTCGACCTCGAGGGTCGACAGCTTGATCTCGATGCCGCCGAGCTTCACGCGCTCGTCGTGCTTGAGCTCGCCGGTGGCACGCACGAACGAGCCCTGAGACAGGCCGGAGATCGTGGTGGCAGGCTCGTCGGCGATCACCGCGCCGTCCGCATCCACGGTGCGCGGGTTCACGAGCTGAACGGCGCCGGTCTCGTCGCGGAGCACGACGAACTGCACCTTCTTCTGGTCGCGAACGGTCTCCACCCAGCCGGCTACGCTCACGGGGCCGTCGGGGGAGGCGGCAAGGTCCTTGATCAATACTCGTGCGGTCACGAGCCACAAGCCTACCGTCCGCCACTACAGCCCGGGCGGCCCGTCCGAAAGCCTCCCGTGCCAGCGCTCAGTGAATTCAAGGGAAACGCCTCCGTAGACTGGTCGCGTGGTAGCAAGCCAGGTTCACCTCGTCCGTCACGGAGAGGTGTTCAACCCCGACGGCATCCTGTACGGCAGGCTGCCGGGCTTCGGCCTCTCCAAACTCGGTCACCGGATGGCCGCTGCGGCAGCGGACGAACTCCTCGGGCGCGAACGCCCGATCTCCGCGCTTCTGGCGTCCCCTCTGCAGCGCACGCGCGAGTCCGCGGCGCCGATCGCAGCAGCCTTCGCTCTGGATGTGCAGATCGAGGAACGCATCATCGAGCCGACCAACCACTTCGAGGGCACCGTGATGTCCCGGGCGCTCAAGAAGCCCGTCAACTGGCCGTTCCTCATCAACCCGGCGCGTCCGAGCTGGGGCGAGGCATACTCGCACATCGAGAAGCGGATGCTCGCGGCGATCGACGACGCGTTCGACTCCGTCGAGTCCGGCGACGTGATCCTGGTCAGCCACCAACTGCCCATCTGGGTCACCCACCTGTCCGTCGCGGGAGCGCGCTTCTGGCACGACCCGCGCAAGCGCCGCTGCGCTCTGTCCAGCATCACGACGTTCGAGCGCACCCTGGTCGAGCCGACAACCGAGGCCACCAGCGGAGCCACCTCCGCGCCCACCCCGAACCCCTCCACCGAGGTCGAGACTGGCACGCAGCCTCCCTCTTCCGAGCATCCCGAGAACGGAGCGCCCGTCGTGCGCATCATCGAGGTCGGCTACGTCGAACCCGCTGCCGAACTGAACGCGGCAGCCACCGATGTGGGGGCCGTGTGAACCGCCGCTCCCGTTTCCTGGTCCCGCTCGCGGCCGTCGCCGCGTCCGCAGCACTCGTCCTCAGTGGATGCACGTCCTCCGACGGCCTCGCCAGCCAGTACCGCGCCGGCACCGGCCAGAACTACATCGCGGGCGACGGCACCGTCACCGAGTTCGCCGCGGGCAGCCGCGGTGCCGCCGTCGACTTCAGCGGAAAACTCGCGGACGGCACCCCCGTCTCGTCGAAGGACTACGCGGGCGACGTGCTCGTCGTCAACTTCTGGTACGCGGGATGCCCGCCGTGCCGCGTCGAAGCCCCCTTCCTCGAATCGCTCTACCAGAAGTACAAGGGTGACGGCGTCGACTTCCTCGGCGTGAACCTCTACGACACCGAGAGCACCGCAGCCAGTTTCGAGAAGGACAAGGGCGTCACATACCCGTCGGTCCTCGACCGGGACACCGGCTCCGTGCTCCTCGCGTTCAGCAAGACCGTGCCGCCGAAGGCGACGCCCACGACTCTGGTGATCGACAAGAAGGGACGCGTCGCCGCGCGCATCCTGGGTGCGCTCCCCGACGCGAGCACCCTCAACTCGCTCATCTCCGACGCCGTCGCCGAGACCAACTGACGTGGGCGGAGTCGGAGAGATCGTCTTCAGCGGCCAGCTGCTCCTGGCGCTGCCCGTCGCCGTCCTCGCCGGTCTCGTCTCGTTCGCGTCTCCGTGCGTGCTCCCGCTGGTCCCCGGCTACCTCGCATACGTCGGCGGGTTCACCGACCTGGGTGCCAAGCGCGACCGCTCGCGGCTGCTCACCGGCGTCGCCCTGTTCATTCTGGGCTTCGCCATCGTCTTCATCGCATACGGTGCGGCGTTCGGCGCGCTCGGACTCTGGCTCGTCCGCTGGCAGGAAGTCGTCATCCGGATCCTCGGGGTCCTGGTCATCGCGATGGGCCTCGTCTTCATCGGCCAGTTCTCCTTCCTGCAGCGCACCATCAAGCCCACCTGGCGCCCGGCGACCGGCCTCATCGGCGCCCCGCTGCTCGGGATTGTCTTCGGCCTCGGCTGGACGCCGTGCATCGGCCCGACCCTCGCGGCCATCAGCGCGCTCAGCGTCGGCAGTGGGTCGCCGTGGCGCGGAGCGCTCCTCGGCCTCTTCTACTGCATCGGCCTCGGCATCCCGTTCCTCCTCGTCGCCCTCGGCTTCGACTGGGTGGCGGGGTCCGTCGCGTTCCTCAAGCGGCACATCCGTGCCATCAACATCATCGGCGGCGTTCTGCTCGTCATCATCGGCATCCTCATGGCCTCCGGCATCTGGAGCCAGCTCATGTCCCAATTCCTGGCGGTGATTCAAGGTTTTGAGCCGGCCCTCTGACCACATCGACTCCGCGCCCCCGCGCCATCAGCCGGAGGTCGAGCAACCCAAGCTCGGCTTCGTCGGCTGGCTGCGCTGGTTCTGGCGGCAGCTCACGAGCATGCGCACGGCGCTCTTCCTGCTGCTCCTGCTCGCGATCGCGGCGGTGCCAGGTTCGCTCGTCCCGCAGCGCAGCTCCGACCCGAACGGTGTGACGAAGTACTTCACCGATCACCCGGACATCGCGCCGTTCCTCGACAAGCTGCAGGCCTTCGACGTCTACACCTCCGTCTGGTTCTCGGCGATCTACCTCCTGCTGTTCGCCTCCCTCATCGGCTGCATCATCCCGCGCACCAAGCACCACTTCACGGCGCTGCGCGCGAAGCCGCCGAAGACGCCCGTGCGCCTCACGCGCATGGCGGGCTTCCAGGCGCGCATCCTCCCCGCCGAACTGCGCGAGGGCGGCCCTGAGCCGATCGCCGCCGCACGCGACCTCCTGCGCAAGTCCGGCTACCGCGTCGCCATGTACCAGGATGCGCGGTCCACGTCGGTCTCGGCCGAGCGCGGATACCTGCGCGAGACAGGCAACCTCGTCTTCCACACGGCTCTCGTCGGCGTGCTCCTCGCGATCGGCCTCGGCGGCGGCTTCGGCTTCACCGGCCAGAAGGTCGTCGTCGAGGGCCAGAGCTTCGTCAACAGCCTGCCGTCGTACAACTCGTTCAACCCCGGCCGTTTCTTCAGCGACTCGTCCCTGCAGCCGTTCTCGATCAAGGTCGACAAGCTCGTCGTCGACTACGAGACCAAGAACGTCAACGCCCTCGGCCAGCCGCTCGACTACACCGCCCACGTGACCACGACCGGCCCAGGCGACACCTCGAGCACCACCACGATCAAGGTGAACGAGCCTCTCGCCATCGGCGGCACGAACGTCTACCTCCTCGGCAACGGCTACGCGCCGACCATCACGGTGCGCGACCCGAGCGGCAAGGTCGCCTTCACCGACACCATCCCGTTCCTGCCCCAGGATGCGCGGCTCACCTCCCTCGGCTTCGTGAAAGTCCCCGACGGTCTCAAGGAGCAGCTCGGGATGATCGGCTTCTTCTACCCGACGGTCGGCGACAGTGACACCGCTAAGGGCGCGCTCACCTCGACCTTCCCCGGTCTCAGGGATCCGCTGCTGAGCCTGAACGTGTACGCCGGCGACCTCGGCGTCGACAGCGGAGTCCCGCAGTCCGTCTACAGCCTCAACACCGACTCGCTCAAGCAGCTGGCCGGCCCGCCGACGAAGACCGAGGCGCTGAAGATCCGGCCGGGCGAGACGGTCGACCTCCCGAACGGACTCGGCACGGTGACGCTCGACAACGTGAAGCGCTACGCATCCCTGGATGTGCACCACGACCCCGCGCAGGGCTGGGTCCTCACGTTCGCCGTCCTGATCTTCGCCGGTCTGCTCGTTGCCCTGTTCGTCCCGCGCCGCCGGCTGTGGGTGAAGGCCATCGAGAACCCGGATGGTTCGCTCACGCTCGAGTACGCCGGTCTGGCCAGAGGCGAGGACCCGAACCTCGCCGCCGCCGTCCAATCCATCGCCGACGATCACGCCGACGCCCTCACCCGCCCCCGAAACACTTAGGCTTGCATTGTGACCGAAACCCTGGCTCAGCTATCGACCGTGTTCATTTACGCGGCCATGGGAATCTACGCGGCCGCGTTCATCGCGTTCGCACTCGACCTCTCGCGGCGAGGAGCACGAGCGACCGCCGTTGAGGCCGCCGCCGTGCCGAGCGCGGTCGCCCGTCGAACCGAGGTCGCACAGCCCGCGCGCTCGACCACGGCGACCATCACGGCCGAAGGCTCAGGCGGCGCAAACGGACGAGCGGGCACATCGACCCTGGGCAGGATCTCCGCGAAGATCAGCAACAGGGTCGAGGACGACCTGCTCTACGGGTCGGAGTCGTCGACGTCGATCCGGTGGGCGTTCGTGCTCACCATCATCGGTTTCGCCTTCCACCTGGTGGCGACGGTTCTCCGCGGCATCGCCGCCGACCGGGTGCCGTGGGCCAACATGTGGGAGTTCTCGATGACGGGAACCCTCGTCATCGTCGGAGTGTTCCTGGCGGTCAACCTCAAGTGGGACATCAAGTACCTGGGCACCTTCGTCATGGGTCTCGTGCTCGTGCTGCAGGGCATCGCTCTCTTGCGGTACTACGTCCCGGTCGTCCCGCTGCAGCCGGCGCTCCAGTCGTACTGGCTGGTGATCCACATCATCGTGGCCGTGCTCGGCACGGCGTTCTTCGCCCTGGGCTTCGCGTTGTCCGGTCTGCAACTGCTGCAGGTCAGGCGGGAACGGCAGGTCGCAGAATCCCAGCCGCAGCAGTTCAAGTTCCTGGCGACTCTTCCCACATCGACCGCACTCGAGAACCTCGCATACCGGGTGAACATCGTCGGGTTCATCGCCTGGACCTTCACCCTCATCGCCGGAGCCATCTGGGCCGAGAAGGCGTGGGGCCGTTACTGGGGCTGGGACACCAAGGAAGTCTGGACCTTCATCATCTGGGTGATCTATGCCGGCTACATCCACGCCCGCGCCACTCGTGGCTGGCGCGGTTCCCGGTCGGCCTGGCTCGCCATCATCGGCTTCGCCGCCGTCCTGTTCAACTTCGGTATCGTCAACGTCTTCTTCAAGGGACTCCACGCGTACTCAGGCCTGTAGGCCTCAGCGCACTTCTCTGCACGGCGGTCGATTCCCGCCCGAACGCAGACAACCGGCCGATCGGCTGGCGCACCCCGGTGCCCCAGCTGGTCGGCCGTTTCGCATCCCCAGGCGCGACACGCCCGAGTTGCAGGCGCGATTTGCGAGGCCGTCAAGAGGTCCGTAAAGTACTTACTTGTCACCCCAAAGGTGCGGGAGAGCGGAACTGCTCCCCGGCCTCAAGCGGGACCAACTCCTAAAACTTAGCAGTCGCTTGAACTTGTTCAAGCATGCCTGTTCGGCTTAGGATGGTAACCCTCACTCTTCGAGCTGGTTTTGTTGCTCGGCTCGTGTGATTCGGTTGCACCTTCGCGGTGCGCTGAGGATCGCGAAACGGACGAGTTGACATTCAGATTGAAAGTGGTAAGGTTGACAGGTTGCCCCATTTTGACCGTGTGATGCGGGATGGTGGGAGCGTCCGATCCTTGAGAACTCAACAGCGTG
>NZ_JBXAPT010000008.1:0-85316 GCF_058806515.1 Leifsonia sp. GW821-FHT13C05
CCCGCCAAGGGGGAGTCATGTCGGCTCTCCCCCCCCCCCCCGGCCGGGTCGAGACGGGAGCGGTCATTTGGCGATCGCGTCCTGCATCTGCTTCTGCGCCCACGCCACTGCTTCCTTGGCGCTCATGCCGTTCACGGTCATCTGCTGCACCGCCTGGGCCAGGATGTTCTGCCCGGAGATCTCTCCGATGGAGGAGATGTACTGACCGTCGACGAACCCGAAGAGTTCACCGGTCTCCGACTGCTTGAGCATCGCATCCACACAGGTCTTGTACGTGCTGATGACGGGGTTCTCGCGCCAGTTGCTCTCCGTTGCGCCGTTCTCGGTCACCGGGAGGAACAGGCCGGGTTCCGCGTTGAGGAAGTCGCCGTAGTGCTTCGGATCGAGCACCCATTCGAGGAACTTGCCCGCGCCCTCCTGCTTGGCCTTGTCTTTGCTCAGGATCATGCCGCCATTCGAGTAGTAGATGCTGCCGGTCTTGCCTCCGTCGTCCGCCACGGGGATCGGCGCGCAGCCGAGGTCGCTCGCCGGTCGTCCGGATTCCTCTTCGAACGGTGCCAGGTACTGGCCCTTCTCGACCGCCATCGCCGCTGCTCCGCTGTTCAGCGCTGCCTGCGGCTCCGGCCAGGAGTAGTTCCCCGCATCCTTCGGCGAGAGCGCAGCCAACTTCTTGTACAGCTCGAAAGCGGCGACGGTCTTGTCGTTGTCGATCGCGACCTTTCCATCCTTGGTGAACATGTTCGCCGCTCCGCCGGTGACCATGAAGCTGTAGAGCACCTGGTCCGTTGCGAGGTTCTTGCCGGACGGGACCGCGATGCCGGACGTGCTCCCGGCCGACAGCTTCTCGGCGTCGGCGACCAGCTCGCTCCAGGTGGCGGGCGCTGCATCGATTCCGGCGGCCTTGAACATGTCGGCCCGGTACCAGAGCATCTGCACCATGCCGTAGAGCGGGACGGCCCAGACGTCGCCGTCGTCCGTGTACGGAGCGGTGGCGGCCTTGATGAGTCCGTCCTTGCTCGTGATGTCGTCGACCACGTCGTTCACCGGCTGGCCGAGACCGAGACCGCGCACGTATGTCGCGAAGTCCGGGATGGCGAACAGGATGTCCGGCTGCTTTCCGGACTGCGCCGCTGCGGCGATCTTGGTGTACACCTGGCCCCAGTCCTGCACCTGGATCTTGACCGGATACTCGGGGTTGGTCGCGTTGTACTCGTCCGCCAGCTTCTGGAACGCCTTCTCGCGGGATGGCGTGTTCTCCATGTGCCAGAGGACGACCTCTTTGTCAGCGGAATTGCCGGAGGGACTCCCTCCACAGGCACTGAGTCCGAGCGCTGTTGCGGCTGCTAGAGCAATCGCTGCAAGTGCTTTAGAACGCATTGCGTTTCACCTCTCTGTGAGACCGGTGCCCGATTCGGGGAGTGTCGCTGTTACTGTGTGGCGGGTGGGGTTGGGCTGCCGGTGTTCATCTACGATAACTGCTATAGAGCAATCTGGCCACACATTTGTATCAATTAGATTTCGGGAGAGTAACCTTTTGTTTCAGGCACCCAGGCCAAGGAGGCAGAATTCGTGAGCGCACCCCGCTACATCGAGATCCTCGACCAGCTTCGCGAACGCTGCGCAGGGCTCGCCCCCGGTAGTCGCCTCGCTTCGGAGCGCGCCCTGGCGGAAGAGTTCGACGTGAGCGCGATGACGGTCCGTCAGTCGCTCGCCAAACTCGCGGAAGAAGGCTGGGTGCACCGCTCGCAGGGGAGCGGCACCTATGTGAGTCGCCCGACCGTCACGATGGGACCGAGCCTCACCTCGTACACGGAGGACATGCGGCGGCTCGGCCTGCAGCCGTCGTCGGAGGTGCTGCGGTTCGAAACGGTCAAGCCGGATCTCGAGACGGTCACCCGTCTCTCCCTCCGGCCGACGGAACAGGCGATCGTGCTCGAACGTCTCCGCTTCGCGGACGGCGAGCCGATGTGTCACGAGATCAGCGTCTTCCCTTCCCGTCTTGCAGACGCGCTGGCCGGTGCCGATCTCGCCGGCTCGGTGCACGAGGCGCTCGCTGCGGCGGGCACGGCTCCGTATTCGACGTTCCGTCGGGTGCGGGCCGTCGTCGCGCCCGACCGCGAATGCGAGCTCCTCGGGCTGCCCGTCGCGTCTCCCGCCCTGGAGATCAGCGACACCTTCTCGGACGCGCTGAGTCAGCCGTTCCAGCATGTCCGCACCCGATACCGGTTCGACAGGTACGAGGTGCTGAGCAAGATCGACCGGCTGCCGGGAGCGGCCCGCTGACCACCGCTCAGGACGCATCCTGGACCTTGATGCCGTGGCCGGTCAGGATGGCGACCACCGGGCCGTCCGCCGTGCGAGCAGTGCGCTCCGCGGCGACGAGGGCGATGGCGGACGACGGCTCCACCCAGATGCCCGCGGTGCGCAGCCGTGTCGTCGCCTCGGCGATCTCGCTCTCGTCGAGGGCGACGGCGCCGCCCCGCGTCGAGCGGATCGCCGCCAGCGTCAGCATGCCCTGCCGCTCATAGCCGCGAAGCGGGTCGGCGATGGCTGTCGCCGCCGTCTGCTGCCAGTCGGTCCGGTGGGTGGTCAGCGCAGCCTCCCACGCCGACGGTGAGTCGGGTGACGCCTCCCAAGCCGCGACGATCGGCGAGACGGCTCGCGCCTGGACGCCGATGAGCCGCGGGGCGACGCCGCCCTGTGTTGCGGTGACATCGGAGAAGCCCCGCTCGATCCCGCGCAATAGGGGGCCGGCGCCGATCGGGATGCACACGGCCTCCGGAATGCCGCCCAGCTGCTCGGTCAGCTCGAAGGCCACCCCGCGGTACGCCTCGGCCGGCACGGGGTTCCGGAAAGTCGTCGAGACGTTCAGCCATCCGTCGCCCTCGGCCGCGAGCGCTGCGGCATACGCCGCGCTGTAGTCGCCCGCGACCTCCGTGACCTCGGCGCCGTACGCCCGACAGGCGCGCAACTTGGCGGCGGCGTTGCTCTCCGAGCCGACGATCACGCGGCAGCGGAGTCCGGCGCGAGCGGCATAGGCGCTCGCCGAGGCAGCTGCATTCCCCGTCGATGCGACGACCATGCCCTCGTACCCGCCGTCCACGGCGAACGACGCCGCGAGGGCCATCGCCCTGTCCTTGAAGGACAGGGTCGGATTCGCACCCTCCAGTTTGAGGAGCACCCGTCCATCCGATCCGGGCCAGTCGAGCAGCGGCGTCTCGCCCTCTCCCAGGCTCACCCGGGCCGTGACGGGCGGGAAGAGGGAGGCCCTGCGCCAGATGCCCGTCGCGCCCGCATCCGGCACCGGCAGGGCAGTCAGCGGGTCCGCCTCGACGACGACCGCGCCGCCGCACCGGGGGCAGTCATACCGGAACCGGGGCCCCGACCAGTCGCCGTCCGCGCACAGGTAACGGTGGCCGCGGGGGCTGGAGGCTCTGTCCACGGTCATGTGTTCTCCCTCGGACCGATGATTGTGGAAAGGTATTCTAAAAGCTACACTCACGATCGTCCGACCCTCAAATCCCCGAACGGAGGCACCCCGTGCAGGTGCTGGAGCTGACACGAGAACTTGTCGCCATCGACTCGCAGAATCCCGGAGGGCAGGAGCAGGGGATGGCGGACTTCCTTCTGGAATGGGCGGGCGCGAGAGGCTTCGCGGCCGAGCGGATCGAGCTCCGCGAGGGCCGCCCCAACCTCGTGATCACGGTCGACCGCGGACCGGGACGGCGCCTCGGGCTCTCCGGGCACCTGGACACCAAGCCGATCGGCGACGCCCGTTCCCTGTGGAACACCGATCCGCTCGTCCTGACCGTCGACGGCGACCTGGCGTACGGGCTGGGGGCCACAGACATGAAGGGCGCCGTCGCCGCCATGATGGTCGCGCTCGAACGCTTCTCGGGCGGCCGAGGCGGCGGCGCGCTCAGCCTCGTGCTCACCGCGGACGAGGAGCAGGGTTCGGACGCTGGTGCCAAGGCGCTCGCGGAGACCGGCAACATCCCGAGGCTGGATGGGCTCGTCATCGGCGAGCCGAGCGGGATCGACGAGCCGTGGGAGGCGCTTCACCTCGTCTCCCGCGGGATCTGCTGCTTCGAGGTCGAGGTGATCACGCACCAGGGTCACAGCGGTCTCTCGCATCGCCTCGGCCGGAACGCGACCCTGGTCGCCGGAGATCTGCTCCGGGCGTTCGAAGCGTTCCAGCCGACCGTCTCGCATACCGGAGCTGTGGAATGCGCGCCGACGGTCAATCCTGGGATCTTCGTGAGCGGCGGCGTCAGCTGGGGCACCTGGCCGGGCAGTTGCCGGGTGGGGGTCGAGATCCGGCTGGTGCCCGGCATGGACCGCGAGACGGTGCGTGCGGAGATCGACGCCTTCGTCCGGTCGAACCTGCCAGAGGGTGTCGACTACCGCATCCACTATGTGCAGAGCGGGCAGGGCTGGATGCCCGCTGTCGAGCTCGCTCCGGATGAACCGGTCGCCGTCGCCGCGCGCGAGGCGGCGCAGCACGTCCTCGGCCGCACGGTTCCTGTCGCAGCGTTTCCCGGAGGGACGGACGCCACATACTTCCTCGGGGTGGGTGGCGTCCCGACCGTCACGAGTCTGGGACCGGGATGGATCAGCGTCGCGCACGGCGCAAACGAGTGCGTCGGGGTCGGGCAGCTGGCCGAGGCGGCCGACATCTACGAGCGGATCGCCGCCGAGTTCTGCATCGCAGAGCCGTCCCGTGTGCAGAGCGGCGTCGCCTGATGCCTGCTCGGCAGCTCACCGACACGGTGTGGGTGGTCGGAGGGCCGTCGGGGCCGGAGGCGACCAGCGGCTACGACGGGCTGCAGTACCTCGTCTGGGACGGCACCACCGGCGTGCTCATCGATGCGGGAACGGGTCTCGGAAGCGAGGCGTGGCTCGCCAACGTCGAGGCGGTCTGCGGGGACGCCGTGCCGTTCGGTGTGCTGCTCAGCCACTATCACGCCGACCACGCCGGGGGAGCAGCGGCGGCGCTCCGCGCGGGCATCGACGTCTACGCCGACGAGGTGACGGTCGCCGCGCTCGAGGCGGGGGATGAGGAGTCCACGCAGCTGGCCAGGGCGAGGCGTGCGGGGGTGTACCCCTCGGACTTCCGGCTGCAGCCGGCCACCGGTGTCAGGGTGCTGCCCGGCTCTGCGGTCCTGAACCTCGGCTCGCTGACGGTCACGGCGTTGGAGGCGCCAGGTCACTGCGATGGTCACCTGGTCTTCCTCGTGGATGCGGCAGGACGGCGTTCCCTGTTCAGCGGTGACGTGATCTTCGCGGGCGGGCGCGTGAGCATGCAGGCGATCCCCGACTGCCGGCTCGACCTCTACGGCGACACTGTCCGCGGTCTCGCCGAACTCGACGTGGATGAACTCTTCCCCGGCCATGGGGCGCCGGTGCTCGACGGGGCCTCGAGCGACATCGAACGGGCCGCGGAGTCGTTCGGCAGGCTGATGCCTCCGCCCAATCTGCTTCAGCCGGAGTGGCTCACAGAGTGACGGGCTCACCGGTGGCGGACGACGTCACGACCGCCTCGGCGATGGCAACACCCCAGACGGCCTGCTCGACCGGCATGGTCGAGTTCGCCCGCTCGCGCCGGAAGACGGCGGACGCGTACGCGATCTCCGCGCGGAGCGCCCCGCCGACGCGGCCGTCCTCCTCCGGCCAGAGCGAGAGGTCGGGGGTGAGGCTCGCGTCGTCGGTCCACACGGTGAGCGCATCGCCGATGAGCCGCTGCCTGGCGGTGCCCAACGAACCGATGAGCTGCGCCTCGCCATCGATGGTGCCGTCCAGCGCGAGCAGCCCGGCGAGACTCTGGGGGCCGCGCAGCGGAACGGTCCACGCCGACTGGATCGTGCTCGTCGCGCCCGAGGCGAACTCGACGATGGCGCTGATCACGCTGGGCGCAGCGTCGCCTGCCGCCCGTGACTCCGTCGCGAACACGCGCGCCGCCGGCTCTCCGTGGAAGAACACGGCCAGGTCGATGTCGTGGATGCAGGACTCCCACACCGGATGCACCCGGTCGCCGAAGTCGGCGAACCAGGAGCGGCTGAAATCGCGGTGGAGGCGGGTCGCCCAGAGCGTGCCGAGCATCCCGTCGTGCAGTGCGGACCGCAGGTAGCGATACGGCTGGGCGAACCGCGAGATGTGGCCGACCACGATCTCCCTGCCCGCCGCCGTCGCAGCAGCGGCGGTGCGCTCTGCCGCAGCGGCGCTCAGGGCGAACGGCTTCTCGACGAAGACGTCGCATCCCGCGCCGATGGCTTCGTCGGTCAGCGCGGAATGCGACGACTCGTCGGACGCGACCACGACCACGTCGACACCGTCGTCGAGGCGCACCTCCGACAGGCCGGTGCCGTGGCGAGCGGCGCCCCATCGCCGGGCGACGGCCTCTGCGCGACCGGCATCCACGTCGACCACGCCGACGACGCGCGCGCCGGCCTCCTGCCACGCGCGCACGTGCAACTCGCCGAAACGTCCGGCTCCGGCGACGACGACGCGCAACGGGTCGCTCATCCGATCGAGCCGGGGTGACCGAGGGCTTGGGAGACGCGCCGGGCGGAGGCGGCCACGAGTGCGCCGATCTCCTCCATCCGGTCGTCGTCGAATCGTTCGGCGGGCACCGAGACGCTGATGGCTGCGATGGCGCGCCCGCTGTCGTCGAAGATCGGTGCGCCGACGCAGTCGACGCCCGGCTCGTTCTCCTCGCGGTCGACGCTGTATCCGCGTTCGCGCGTCGCGGCGAGGGCCTCGGCGAGTGTCGTTTCGTCGATGGTCCTGCCGAGGAGGTCGTGCGTCGCCACGCGCACCGCGTCGACGACTGTCTGAGGCGAGTACGCGAGGATCGCGCGCCCCAGAGCGGTGAGCGCGGCCGGGGACGTCCCGCCGATCCGCGACGAGGTCTGCACCGCGTGCACGGTCTCCAGCTTGTCGACCACCACCACGTGCGGCGAGGCCAGGGTTCCGAGATGGCACGCTTCGCCCGTGCGCTCCCGAAGCTCGGACATCACGGGCAACGCCTCGACGCGGAAGTCCAGGCCGCCCAGGAAACCGCGTGCCAGCACCAGCGAGGCGGAACCGAGTGCCTGCATTCCGGTGGGGGTCTCGCGCGCAAGCCTGTGCTGCTTGAGCACGCCGACCATCCGGTGCACGGTGCTCAGGGTGATGCCGGTCTCCCTGGCGATGTCGGCCAGCGTCATGCCCTGCGGGTGCGCCGCGAGCAGGAAAAGAATGCTCATCACCCGCTCCAGAGCCCGCAGCCCGTCCGGACCTTTGCGCTTGGGATCGTTCTCCACTGCCGCGCCTTCGATCGTGCTCACGTGCCCCTCATTTCGGAATACCCGTCCATAATCATACTGTGCGCGGTTCACTCCGCCCAGAAGGTCACCGCGGTCTCCGTCGCGGCGGTGTCCGCTGGCTCGCCGTACACCCGGATGTGGTGCACCTGCTCGGCGAGCGTGCCGTCGCGGAGGGTGCCGTGGTCTGTCGCCTGCACGAAGACCTCGCACCGCCCGCCCCTGAGGCGCGCGGCCTCCTGCTCCCCCCAGGCGATGACCTCTGTCACGGCGGTGGCGCCGGTGACCTCCCAGTCGTCGAGGTTCCAGCCGGTGTACGGCTCCGGCGGTCGAGCCCAGAGGCGCACGCGGTACACCGTCTGCCCTCCGCGATCCCAGGTCGGTTCCTCCGGGGACCGCAGCCATGTCGCATCCATGCGGCAGAGCCTAGCGGCGCCGCCTCCCGTTGCCGCGGCGGCGAGACGCCAGTAACTGTCGCGAAACGCCCGGGATGTGGCGCAGTTACTGGTGTCTCGTGCGGCGGCGCGGCGTGACGCCGTGGGGGCGGAGGAGGTCGAGGAAGAGCGGGGCGAAGAGGGCGGGGCGCCGGCGCGGCAGGGTCGCCGGGCGCGTGAGGGAGGTGAGGATGCGCATCCACGCGCCCTGCGCCGCCGTCGCGCCCTGCGCCGCGGCGTCCCGCGCCATTGCAGCCGCCGCATCCCGCGCTGCCGCACGCGCCGCCGCCGCCGACCGGCGGGGCAGCGGCGCCCGCCTGCCCGTCGACAGGTCGTGCAGGTTGTTGCGGCGGGTGCCGTCCCAGTTCACGTAGAGATACGGCCCGACCGGCGACGAGATGGGGCTGACGACGGCGCGCACGTAGCTGTCCGGTCCTGTCACGTATGTGGCCGTGCCGTTCGCGATCTCGGCGGCGGCCGTCGCGGCGTCGACGGCGCCGTGCGACGTGAACAGGGTGACGATGGAGCCGAGCTCGTCGCGAGAGACCAGCTCGATGCGGAACTCGGTGATGGCGACTCCTCGAAGATCGTTCGGCGGTGGTGGGGTGGCCGAGCGACGGTGGTCTGCCTTCTCCGATCGTACGCAGCGCCATTCATCGAATCCAACAGCGCGCGTTTCTGCGATTCAGCGACGCGACGAATGAGTGCGGGTGCCGCGCGCCGCATCCACCAGCCCCAGGACCGCGCGTTCCAGTCCGGCCAGCCCCGTGGATGCGCGAATCGCGTCCCCGATGGCCGCGCTGCGTTCGGCGTATCCCGGCTCCGCGAGCACCGTCCGCACCGCCCCGGCCACCGCCGCGTCCGTCGGGCGGTTCGTCGCGAGGTTCACGCCGACGCCCGACCACGCCACGCGCGCAGACACCTCCACCTTGTCCTCCGTCGTCCCCGCGATCACGACGGGGACGCCGTGCTCCATCGCGTAGTGCACGCCGCCGTACCCGCCGTTCGTCACGTACACCGAGGTGCGCGGGAGCAGCGCGTCGTACGGCAGGTAGGCGGCGACGCGAGCGTTCGGCGGCAGGTCCGCTTCCAGTTCGGCGACCGGCCGCCCTCCCGTGCTGGCGACCACCCACACGTCGTCGCCCGCCAGGCCCCGGATGGTCGGCAGCAGCAGGTCGCCGAAGTCGCGGTTGGCGACGGTCCCCTGGGTGACGTGGACGATCGGGCGCCCGTCCGCGAGGTCGTCCCACCAGGCCGGGAGCGGCGTATCCGACGGCCGGGTGCGGGAGACCGGCCCGACGAAGTGGACCGTCGACGGCAGGTCGGAGCGCGGGTACTCGAACTCCGGGACGGTGAACTGCACCACGGCGTCCGCGTGCGCCGGCCAGTTGAGGATGAACCCGTCGAGGGATGCGCCGGTCGCCTCGTGCGCGATCCTGCTCGCGGCCTTCTGCACCGGCGCGAAGATGATCTTCTCCGCGACGGCGGTGAGGGCGGCGTTCCGCAGGCGCCCGCCGATCCCGGGCTTCGGCTGGACCCCGAGCCCGAACGGAGCCACGTCCTTGCTCTTCAGCCCGAGCGGCACGATGCCGAGGTTGACCACAGCGGGCCGGGATGCGCGGGGCCGCGTGGAGAGCAGGGCGGCGCCGAGGAACAGGCTCTCCGCCAGCACGACGTCCACCCCGTGCTCGGCGACGATCGCGTCGACGGCGGCGAGCTGCGCGCTGGCCGGGCGCAGGAAGATCGTGGTCATGTCGTACCGGATGCCCGCCGGGCCGGTGAGTCCGACGCGGCCGGGGAAGGCCGCATCCATGTCGGTGTCGTCGTAGTCGGCTTCGGCGGGGAGCGGGAGGAAGGTGGCGCCGGTGGCGATGACGCGCGCGGCGTAGCGGCCGCCGGTGAGGAAGAGGACGCGGTGGCCGCGGTCGACGAGGTGCCTGGCGACGGCGAGCAGCGGGGTCACGTGGCCGTGGACCGGTGTGCTGCAGAGGAGGAGGGTGGTCATGGGATGCTCGCATTCGGGTTTAGAGTTTGATGAACGCTGATAGTATTCACTACACACGAAGGGTAGTCAATGGCTGATTCGGAGAACGTCGCCCCGCGGCAGTACCGCTCGACGCTCCGCGAGGAGCAGGCGCGGCAGACCAGGCAGCGCATCCTCGCCTCCGCGTTCGAGGTGTTCTCGGCCAAGGGATACACCGGCGCCTCCCTCGCCGACATCGCCGCGGGCGCCGGGGTCTCGGTCGAAAGCGTGAAGGTGCACGGCCCGAAACGCGCCCTGCTGCTCGGCGCGTTCGAGCTCGCGTTCGCCGGCAGCGCCGGCGAGGAGTCGCTGAGCGAGCGGCCGGAGGTCGCCGCGATCATGGGCATCGAAGACACCGGCGAATTCCTCACGGCGATGGTCGGCATGATCGCCGAGGCGAACGCCAGGACCAGCGGCCTCTGGGCGGCCTTCCTCGCTGCCGCGGCAGAGGACGCCCACGTCGGAGAGGTCCTCGCCTCCCTGCTCGACCGCCGCCACGCCGACTACCGCCGCCTGGTCGGCCTCCTCACCTCCCGCGGGGCAGTGGATGCGCGGGCCGCGTCCGACGACGACCTCCAGGCGCTCGCCGACGTGCTCTCCTTCCTCATGTCGCCGGAGGGTCACCAGCAGCTCGTGCAGCAGAGCGGGTGGACCTACGAGCGCTACCGGGACTGGCTGATCGCTACGGTGACGTCGACCGTCGCGTCTCCTATCCCCGCAACGCGATCGCCTGACTCCGCCACAGCGCCAGCAGCGACCACGGATCGGTGACGCCGGCGCGCACGGCGGCGAGGTGCGCATCCAGCTCGTCGCTGCGCTCGAACCACTCGGTGCGCGGGATGCGGTGGGCGGCGAACTGCGCGTGCCTGCGCTGTTCGAGCGCCCGGTCGCCGCGCTCGAACGCGAGCACCTCGTCGTGCGGCAGACTCGAGAACCGCACGCGCGGATTGGCAGTGGTGCCGATCTTCACCCTGTCCCTGAATCGCAGGTAGTAGACCACGTCCACCCGCGGCGGCGGCAGCTCGCCGGACACGGTCTCGCCCACCCGCCATTCGCACACCGCGCACAGCCAGCCGGACGGGTAGCGCACCCCCAGCCGCGAGCCGCAGAGCGCGCACGGCGACGGCAGCGCATCCACCTGGCCATACTCGTCGGTCACCCAGTCGGCCGCGACGAGCAGGTGCTGCAGGCAGAGCGGCAGCGGTGCCCCGGGATGCGCGGGGTTCGTGCACGCGACGCCACCGGTGACGACGGCGCACGGGGTGGTGCCTGTCATGCGGGAAGCGTAACGGCGGCGACCGACACCGGCGCGAGCAGCGTTGTCGCAGCCCGCCATACCGCTGGCCGTCCTACCGCCGCCCGTCCAGCCCCAGCTCCTCGCGCACGAACCGCGCGAACTGCGACGCGGCGGCCGATTCGCTGCGCGCCAGGTTCCTGGCGAGCCCGATCACGCGCACCGCCTCTTCGGCCAGCGGCACCAGCGTCACGCCCGGCTCGGTCGAGGAGTCCGGCAGCAGCGCGATCCCGACCCCGTCGCGCACCAGCGCCTGCAGCGTCACCAGTTCGGTGACCTCCAGCACGATGTTCGGCACGATCCCGCGCCGGGCGAAGTATGCGTCGGCGATGTGCCGCAGCCCGGATCCGGTGCGCAGCGCGACGAACTCGAACGGTTCGAGGTCGTCCACGTCGATCACCGCGCGTCCGGCCAGTGGATGCGCATCCGGCACCCCGACCGCCAGTCGTTCGGAGGTCAGTGGTCGCCACTCGATCTCGCGGTCGCGGGGGTCCGGGCTGGTGAACGCGAGGTCGGCCGCTCCCTCGCGCAGCGAATCCAGCACGGTGTCCGCCGTCCCTCCGCGCAGCACGAACCGGATGTCCGGGAACAGCGCGCGGTACTCGCTCACCACGCGCGGGATCAGCCAGTGGCCGAACGACGACACGTACGCGACGGACACCGTGCCCGCCGAGGGGTCGCGCAGTGCGTCGATGCGCGCGCGGGCCTCCTCCAGCTCGGTCTGCGCCCGGATGCCGTGGGCGAGCAGGATCTCGCCGTACTGGTTCAGCTCCAGGTGGTTCTTCTTGCGGTCGAAGAGCTCGACGCCCATCTCCGCCTCGAGCTTGGCGATAGTCCTGGTCAGCGTGGACTGGGAGACGCCGAGAGTGTCCGCTGTGTCGGCGAGATGTCCGTCTGCCGCCAGCGCTCTGAACTGGGCGATCTCTTCGATCCGCATGCTGCCATCATGCCGGACCATCGCCCCTTCGTGTGTCGGTGGCCCGTGATTCAATGTCACATGTGAGTAGATCAGCCGGAACCCGTGCTCGAATGAGCACCCTCGAACAGGGGGTGTTGTCTGTACGTTCACTCAGGAGTCACGGTCCGGTTCACTGCGCTCCATACGGTGTGCCAGGACCCAGCCGTCCGACCAGTCCCGACCGAGGAGAAGCATGTTGAGAAGATTCGGCAGAGCGTGGCAGATCGCCACCGCAGCCGCTGTGGGGGTCGGGCTCGCTGCCGCACCTCTCACCGCGGTGCCGGCCACCGCCAGCGTCGACGCCACGAGCGTCGTCATCAACGAGGTGTACCTGTCAGGGGGAAGCGCGGGCGCCGCGTACTCCAGCAAGTTCGTCGAGCTCTACAACCCGTCGAGCCAGCCCGTCACTGTCGACGGCTGGTCGGTGCAGTACCGCCCGGCCACGGGCACGGCGGCGGCCACCGGCCTCACCGCTCTCACCGGCAGCATCGCCGCGTACGGCTACTACCTCGTGCAGGGCAGCTCGAACGGGGCGAACGGCGCGGCTCTTCCGACTCCGGATGCGACGGGCACGCTCAACCCGTCCGGCTCCGGTGGCACCGTCATCCTCTCGAACACCGCCACCGCGGTGACGCCGCCCGTCGGCGACGCGAGGAACGCATCCGGGATCGTCGACCTCGTCGGCTACGGCACGTCGAACACGTTCGAGACGAAGGCCGCCGCAGCGCCGGCGGGCAACACCGACGTGAAGTCGCTCACCCGCACCGGGTTCTGGGACAGCGACGACAACAGCGCTGACCTCACCCTGACCGCCACCATCACGCCGCAGAACGCCGCGACGCCCGCGGGCGGCCCGGCCGCGGAGCCTGCGCCCGGAGGCACCGACCCCGGAACGGGAGGCGACCCGAGCCCACCGGCCGGTGACAGCATCCCGATCGCCGAGGTGCAGGGCACCACCGATGTCAGCCCGAAGGCGGGCACGACGGTCACCACCAGCGGATTCGTGACGGCCGCGTACGCGACCGGCGGTTTCAACGGCTTCTACATCCAGACCCCTGGCACGGGCGGCGCGATCGACCTCGCGACGCACCAGGCCTCCGACGCGGTCTACGTCTACGGCTCCGCGGCCACCGCAGCGGTCACCGTCGGCCAGTACGTGCAGGTCACCGGCGCCGTCAGCGAGTTCGCCGGCCTGACCGAGATCACCCCGGCATCTGCTGCCGGTGTCGTCGCGCTCGACCCGGCAGGACTCACCGCCCCTGCTCCCGCGACCGTCGGCCTCCCGGCGACCGCAGCGCAGCGCGAGTCCCTCGAGGGCATGCTGCTCGCACCGCAGGGCGCGTTCACCGCCACCGACGTGTACTCCACGAACCAGTACGGCGAGATCGGCCTCGCGGCCGGAGAGACGCCGCTGGTCCAGCCCACGGAGACCGCGCGCCCCGGCACGCCGGAGTACGCGGCGGCGGTGGCGGACAACGCCGCCCGCGCCGTCACGCTCGACGACGGAGCGTCCACCAACTTCCTCAGCGCGGCCAACAAGGCCAAGCCGCTGCCGTACCTGTCCGTCACCGCGCCCGTGCGCGTCGGCGCGCCGGTCACCTTCACGAAGCCGGTCGTCCTCGACTTCCGCAACAACGTGTGGAAGTTCCAGCCCACCTCCGAGCTGACCCCGGCCACCGCATCCACGGTGCAGCCGGTCACCTTCGGCAACACCCGCGCCGCCGCCCCGGCCGCCGTGGGCGGCGACCTGAAGCTGGGCACCTTCAACGTGCTGAACTACTTCACCACCACCGGCGACCAGCTCACCGGCTGCACGTTCTACACCGACCGCGACGGCAACAACATCACGGTGAACAGTGGATGCGACGCGCGAGGAGCAGCGGACGCCGCCAACCTCACGCGCCAGCAGGACAAGATCGTCGCGGCCATCAACGGGCTCTCCGCCGACGTCGTCTCCCTCGAAGAGATCGAGAACTCCGCGCGCTTCGGCAAGAACCGCGACGACACCCTCTCGAAGCTGGTCACCGCGCTCAACACCGCGGCGGGCAGCCAGGTCTGGGCGTTCGTGCCGTCTCCGGCAGCCGTGCCGTCCAGCGAGGACGTCATCCGCACCGCGTTCATCTACAAGAAGGCGCACGCTGTGCCGGTGGGCGAGTCGCGCATCCTGATGGATGCGGCGTTCGCCAATGCGCGCCAGCCGCTGGCCCAGGCGTTCAAGAAGGTCGGCACGCCGGACTCCTCGGCGTTCATCGCGGTCGTGAACCACTTCAAGTCGAAGGGGTCGGGAACGGGAGCCGACGCCGACCAGGGTGACGGGCAGGGTGCGTCGAACGCCTCCAGAGTCGCCCAGGCGACGGCGCTCGTCGGGTTCGCGAACACGCTGAAGTCCACGCTCGGCTCCGACAAGGTGCTGCTGATCGGCGACTTCAACGCCTACCTCAACGAAGACCCGATCAAGGTCATCACCGACGCCGGGTACATCGACCAGGTGCACACCCGCACCACCAAGGCGACGTACTCGTTCGGTGGCACGGTCGGCTCGCTCGACCATGTCCTCGCCTCTCCTGCCGCCAATGCGGTCATCACCGGCGCGGACGTCTGGAACATCAACTCCGGTGAGTCCATCGCGCTCGAGTACAGCCGGTACAACTACAACGCGACCAACTTCTACGTCGCAGACCAGTACCGGTCGAGCGACCACGACCCGATCGTCATCGGGATGGGGCTCGGCGCCGGCGCGAAGACCGTCAACCTGCTGAACATCAACGACTTCCACGGTCGGATCGACAGCAACACGGTCAAGTTCGCCGGAACCATCGAGAAGCTGCGTGCGGCAGCGGGGGAGCAGAACACACTCTTCCTCTCCGCCGGCGACAACATCGGGGCGTCGCTGTTCGCCTCGGCGTCCGCCGGTGACCTCCCGACGATCGAGGTGCTCAACACGCTCGGCCTGAAGGCGAGCGCCGTGGGCAACCACGAGTTCGACAAGGGCTTCTCCGACCTCACCGGCCGGGTCACCTCCGCCGCCGACTTCAGCTACCTCGGTGCGAACGTCTACACGAAGGGCACGACCACGCCGGCGCTGCCGGAGTACGCGACCTTCACCGTGGACGGGCTGAAGGTGGCCGTGGTCGGAGCCGTGACGCAGGAGACCCCGACGCTCGTGTCGCCGGGCGGCGTCGCATCGCTGGACTTCGGCGACCCCGTCGCCGCCGTCAACCGCGTCGCCGCGAAGCTGACGGACGGCAACACGTCCAACGGCGAGGCCGACGTGATCGTCGCCGAATACCACGAGGGCGCAGGCTTCGGCACGCCGGACGGTGCGACGCTCGACAAGGAGGTCGCGGCCGGCGGAGCGTTCGCCGACATCGTGACCAAGACCTCGGCGAAGGTGTCCGCGATCTTCACCGGTCACACGCACAAGCAGTACGCGTGGGATGCGCCGATCCCCGGCGTCTCGGGTGCCACCAGGCCGATCGTCCAGACCGGGAGCTACGGAGAGAACATCGGCCAGATCACCCTCTCGGTCGACGGCGACACCAAAAAGGTCACCGGATACACCGCGGCCAACGTGGCGCGCACGACCGACGCCGACAGCGACCTCGTCGCCGCGTACCCCCGGGTCGCTGCGGTGAAGACCATCGTCGACAAGGCGCTCGCCGACGCGGCGGTGATCGGCAACCAGAAGATCGGTTCCGTGACCGCCGACATCACCACGGCGTACATCGGCGCGGCCCGCGACGACCGGATGTCCGAGTCGACGCTCGGCAACCTCGTCGCAGACTCGCTGGTGTCGACGCTCTCCGCCCCCGACCTCGGCGGCGCGGAGATCGGCGTGGTCAACCCGGGCGGACTGCGGGCCGAACTGCTGAAGGGCACCGACGGCTCCGTCACGTACGCACAGGCCAACGCGGTGCTCCCGTTCGTGAACAACCTGTGGACCACGAGCCTCACCGGCGCGCAGTTCAAGCAGGCGCTCGAACAGCAGTGGCAGACGAACGCGGACGGGTCCGTCCCGAGCCGTCCGTTCCTCAACCTCGGCCTGTCGAAGAACGTGAGCTACACCTACGACGCAGCCCGCGCCCCCGGTGACCGCATCACGAGCATCCTGGTCAACGGAGCCCCGATCGACCCGGCGAAGTCCTACCGGATCGGGTCGTTCAGCTTCCTGCTGCAGGGCGGAGACAACTTCCGTGCCTTCGCGCAGGGCGCGAACACGAAGGACTCCGGCCTGATCGACCGCGACGCCTGGATCGCGTACATCACCGCGAACAGCCCGCTCTCGCCCAGCTTCGAGCGCCGCGGCGTCGCCGTCTCCGGCGTGCCGACCGGCACCCTCGACCGTGGCCAGCAGGTCACCTTCCAGGTGTCGAAGCTCAACCTGACCTCCCTGGGCAGCCCGGCGAACACCTCGCTGGACCTCACCTGGCAGGGCAGTGCAGCCACGCTCCCGTCCATCCCGGTGGATGCGGACGGAGCGGCGACCGTGAGCTTCACGGTCCCGGCGGATGCGGCGGGAGCGAGCGTGCTCGTGCTGCGCGCGCCCGACTCCGGAACGACGGTGCGTGTGCCGTTGCTGGTCGCGGACGCGACCGGACCCGGCACGCACCCGAAGCCGCCGACGAACCCCATCGCGGCCGCCATCGAGAAGCTGATCCAGGCGCTCAAGGACCTGATCCAGGCGCTCGGCAGCGACCACGGGGTGTTCCACCCCGGCGGCACGGTGACGATCAACGTCGGCTCGGCCTTCTCCGGCAGCTGGGTCTCCGCGTGGGTGCACTCCACCCCGCAGAAGCTCGGCGGCGGGTGGATGCAGGTCCCGGCCAGCGGTCAGCTCACGGTGACCCTGCCCGCCGACCTGCCCGCCGGTGAGCACCGGATCGCGGTGCAGGACGCCAACGGCGACGTGATCGGCTGGACCGCCATCACGGTGGCGGCGGCGACCGGCCCCGGCGACCCCGGCACCCCGGGCGACCCCGGCACGCCGGGCACGCCGGGCGACCCCGGTACCGGCACCGGCACCGGCAACGGCGCGGCGGGCTCGGGCGGCGGTAACGGCGTCATCCAGTCCGGTCTCGCGAACACGGGCGCCGACCTGGCGCCGGCGTTCGGTGCTGCACTGCTCGGCATCCTCGGCGGATTCGTCGTGCTGCTGATCGTCACGCGCAGGCGCGGCTCGCAGGCCTAACCCACCGAGTGGCCCCGGACCTCCGCGCACGGCGGACGTCCGGGGCCACTCGCTTTCCATTACGTGTCAAGAATCATTGACACGGAGTGGAGTTTGCTTTACTTTGAGCATGTCAGGTTTGTTTGACATGAGGAGTTGAGATGACGTTCGACGAGAAGAACGCGTGGGCGTTCCTGGTGATCGCGGTCGCTGGGTACGCCACGTACCTGGCCGTGCTGTTCGGCACCGCGGCCGGAGCTCCGCTCACAGAGGTGGACTACGCGCCCATCCTGCTCTGGACGGTGGGCGGCGCGATCGTCGCCGGCATCGTCGCCGGCATCGTGATCGGCCTGGCAGCGCCGAAGGGCGCTGACAAGCGCGACCAGCGCGACCGCGAGGTCAAGGCGTTCGGCGACAGGGTCGGTCAGGCGTTCGTCATCATCGGCGCCGTCGCCGCCCTCCTGCTCGCCCTGGTCCGCGCCGACTGGTTCTGGATCGCCAACGTCGTCTACCTGATGTTCGTGCTCTCCGCGGTCGTCGGCTCCATCGCCACGCTGGTCGCCTACCGCAAGGGGCTGCCGGCATGGTGAAGCCCACCAGGGTGACCAACAGCATCCGGTCGTTACGGTTCGCGGCGGACGAGATGACGCAGGCCGAGCTGGCCGAGCGGGTCGGAGTGACCAGGCAGACGGTCATCGCCATCGAGCAGGGCCGGTACTCGCCATCGCTCGAAATGGCGTTCCAGATCGCGCGCGTCTTCGGGGTGCCGCTCGACGACGTGTTCCAGTACCCCGAAGGCTGAGCGCGCCCGCGCCCCTCCACCGAATCGAGGACCCCATGAGCGACACCGCAACAGCGACGACGATGTCCGCCGTCGTGCAGCACGCGTACGGAACCAGCGATGCCCTCCGCGTCGAGACCGTCCCCGTCCCCGTTGCAGGCCCCACCGATGTCGTCGTCGCCGTGCGCGCCGCCGGAGTGGATGCGGGCACCTGGCACCTGATGACCGGCCGCCCGTACCTGATGCGGCTGATCGGCTTCGGTGTCCGCGGCCCCAAGGCGCGGGTGCGCGGCCTCGCGTTCGCCGGCCGCGTCTCGGCGGTCGGCGCCGAGGTGACCGATCTGCGGCCCGGCGACGACGTGTTCGGCTCGGCCGACGGTGCGTTCGCCGAGTTCGTGCGCGCGCCGCGGTCCGCGCTCGTGCGGCTGCCCGCATCCATCGGCTACGAGCAGGCGGCCGCGGTCCCCGTCTCGGCGGTGACCGCGTTGCAGGCGCTGCGCGCCGCGGCCGTCCCCGCGGGAGGGAGCGTGCTGGTGCTCGGAGCATCCGGCGGCGTCGGCCACTACGCCGTGCAGCTCGCCGTCGCCGCGGGCGCGACGGTCACCGGAGTGTGCAGCACGGCCAAGGCCGAGTTCGTGCGCGGTCTCGGCGCGGCGGAGGTCATCGACTACCGGGCCACCGACGTCACGGCGACCGGCCGCCACTGGGATGCGATCATCGACACGGCGGGCGACCGCCGTCTCTCCCGCCTGCGCAGCATCCTGGCGCCGTCGGGCAGCCTGGTCATCGTCGGAGGGATGGGCGGTCCGGTCCTCGGCGGCATGGAGCGAGTGCTCGCCGCTGCCGTCGCCAACCGGTTCGTCCGCCAGCGGCTGATCGGCCTGGTCTCGAAAGAGAACGCGTCCGACCTCGCCGACCTGGCCGACCTCGTCGACGCCGGAGCCTTCACGCCGATGGTGGATGCGGTGCTCCCCCTCGACCGCGCCGGCGAGGCCATCGACCTGGTCGCGTCAGGCGCGGTGCGCGGGAAGGTGGTCGTGGTTCCGTGAGGGTTGACCCCGACCACCCGTCGCGTCAGACCTCGAAGTACAGCTCGGTGTGCAGTTTGCACCCCGGATTGAATGCCGCGCCGCACGCCGGGCAGGCATCCACCCCGAGGTACTCGGCGACGGTCAGCTCGTGCTCGCACACCCCGCACAGCACCGCGGGTTCGTCGCGCCGGTCGAGCGGCCACTGCTCCGCCGGATGGTCGGCCGCCTCCGCGTGGCACAGATGGCACGGGTAGTACTCGCCGCAGCACGCGAACCGGATAGCGATCACGTCGAGTTCCGTCCGATAGTGGATGCACCGGGTCTGGTCGTCGACGGTCGGCCCGAGCACGCGCATCCCGGTCATCGGACGCCTCGCGCCGTGAGGGCATCACCGAGGTCGTCGGCGTGTTTGAGTGAGACGACGAGGAACGGGATCACGAAGCCGACGATACCCGGCCTGGCTCCGCGGGCGCGCTGTGCCTCCCGCACCCCGGCCGCGAGCCGGGACAGCACCGGCACCGTGTTGATGGTGACTGCGAGCATCAGGGCGACGCGCTGTGCGTCCACCCCGAGACGCTCGAACGGTCGCAGCCCACGCTCGAACGCGTCGAGGAGCGCGGCGACGCGGGTGGTGAGGACGAGCATCCCGGCGAGCAGGATCGTGGTGACGACCCGCGCCGTGTTCGCGACGGCCGCCTCCGCGTCGAGGAAGATCAGCTGACCGACCAGCGTGATGACCACCACCCAGCGGACCGCGACCACCTGCCGGCCGAGCTCCCGCATCCCGAGCCCGCAGACGAGGTAGCCGACCACGGCGATCGCCGCTGCGACCCCGGCCGCCCACCAGGTGGACGGCAGGAAGGAGACGGCGAGCACGACCGCGAGCAGCACGGCGGCCTTCGGTCCGGCCGGGGCGCGGTGCATCCACCCGGTGCCGGGGCGGTAGAGGGTCACCATCGCAGGCTCGCCTCGTACTCGGCGATCACGTCCGCCGGAGCACCCACCGCCGCGATGCGCCCTGCGTCGAACAGCACGGCCACCTCGCACCGCTCCGCCAACCGCAGATCGTGGGTGAGCAGCACCAGCTGGTGCCCGGCGTCCTCGAACAGGTGCTCGGCCACGCGGCGGGCGTTGCGCGCATCCAGGTAGGCCGTCGGCTCGTCGGCGATCACCAGCTGCGGCCGCCGGATGAACGCCCCGCACAGCGCGAGCAACTGCTTCTGCCCGCCGGACAGGTCGTGGGCGGCACGGTCGGCGAGCCCGGTCAGGCCGAACCGGTCGAGGGCGTCGGCCACCCGACCGGCGGACTCGGCGGCCGGCAGACGCTCGCTGCGGAGGGAGAACGCGGCGTCCTCCGCCACCGTCGGCATGATGATCTGCGCATCCGGGTTGCTGAACACCACACTCACCAGCCGCCGCAACGCGGAAGCCTGCCTGCCCGGGTCGAGCCCGTGCACCCGGACGCTCCCCGAGCTGGGCGCCACGAGCCCGGCCAGCACGCGCGCGAACGTGGACTTGCCCGACCCGTTGGCGCCGACCACGGCGATCCTGGATGCGTCGAGCGCGACACTCACATCGTCGAGCGCGACGGTCTCGCCGAGCCGCACGGTGAGGTGGTCGAGGGCGATGGCGCTCATCGCACCACCTCGAACACGGCCGCGACGCCCATCCCGCCGCCGACGGACGCCGCCGCGACGCCGAGCGTCCCCGCGGGAGCCCCACCGCGCACGAGCCTGCTGAACAGCCGCACCACGGCGACCGCCCCGCTCGCACCCCACGGATGCCCGAGCGCCAGCGCACCGCCGTCGGTGCAGACGCGGACGTCGCCGTCGGCCACCCCGATCCGGTCGAGCACGGCGATGGTCTGCGACGCGAACGCCTCCACGATCTCGAACGCCGCCACGTCGGCCACGGTGCGGCCGGTGCCACCCACGCGCCCGAGCGCTTCGAGGATGGCCGCCGCCGCCCCCACACCGGGCAGCGCCGGATCGCAGCCGACCACCGCGTCCGCCCGCAGCGCGAGTCCGGGAACACCCACCCCGCGCAGCGCCCCCGGCACGAGCAGCACGGCAGCCGCCCCGTCGCTCACCCGGCACGAGTTCCCGCCGGTCACGCTGCCGCCCTCGAACAGCGGCGCGAACCGGGCCAACACACGCTCGTCCGCTCCGGATGCGCCGAGCTCGTCGCCCGACACCCCCTCCACCGGAACCAGCTCGCCCGCATACCGCCCGTCGGCCACCGCCGCGAGCGAACGGCGACGGCTGCGCGCAGCGTACGCATCCTGACGCGACCGCGGGATGCGGTCTTCCGCCGCCAACCGCTCAGCGGCCTCGGTCATGCCGGGGTCGGGGAATCCGGTCGGCGCGAACGGCGCCCTGTCGTACGGGACGCCGTCGACCGACCGTACGGGCGCCGTCGACGCGCTCTCCACCCCGCCCGCGATCCTGGGCCGCTCGTCGCCGCCGCGAATCGCGTTTGCCGCCTCGATGACGGCGGCCAGCCCGCTCCCGCACTGCCGGTCCACGGTCATGCCGGGCACCTCGACCCCGAGCCCCGCGAGCAGTGCAGCGACCCTGGCCGGGTTGCCGCCCGGGCCCATGCAGTTGCCGAGCACGACGTCCGCGACGGCGACGGTAGGGGTGGGATGCGGGGGAGTGGATGCGGCAGCCCAGTCCTCGAGCACCGCGCGCAGCACGGGCGCGGCGAGCCGGTCCACCGTCACCTCCGCCAGCCCCCGGCCACGTGTGGCGATCGGGGTGCGGCGTGCCGCCACCACGATGGGATCGCCGCTCACAGTCCGCTCACTTCACCCGTGAGGACGCTGCGCAGCAGCTCCGCCCGCGCAGGCTTCCCCGACGCGGTGCGGGGCAGCGCGTCCATGGCGAACCACCGCCGAGGGACGTGTGTCGGCGCGAGCACCGCCCGCGCCTGTGCGCGCAGTTCACCAGCGAGCACCTCACCCTCCGCACCACCCCGCGCCAGCTCCACCACCGCAGCCACCAGCGCCCCGACCCCGTCGTTCGGCAGCCCGAACACCACGGCATCCGTCACGCCAGGCAACCCGAGCAGCGCCGCCTCCACCTCCGCGGGCACGACGGTGGCCGCCGCCGTGAGAATCGCGTCGTCCGCCCTCCCCGACAACCGGATGCGCCCATCCACGATCTCCGCCCGGTCGCCCACCGTGCACCAGGCGCCGTCCCGCCGCAGCGGGCCGTCGCCGCCCAGATACCCCGAGGCCGCATACGGCGACCGCACCCACAGCTCGCCGTCGCGGATCTCCACCTCCACCCCCGGGAACGGTCGCAGCCCGTCGCCGTGGTCGACCGCGACGAACGACAGCTCGGCCGCGCCGTAGTAGGCCACCACCCGGATGCCGCGCTCCTCCGCGCGGGCGCGCGTTCCCGCATCCAGGTCGGCGCCACCCACGAGCGCCGCCCGCAGCAGCGGTGTCGCGGCCGGGCCGGCGTCGAGGATCGTGCGGAGTGCGCGCGGCGTCCCGTGGAACAGGGTGGCGTCGGCGAAGTCGCTCACGACCACCGCGTGGCCTCCCGGCATCAGCAGCTCGGGTCCGCCCTCCGTCGCCCGGGCGATCGAGAACAGCGACAGCGACGATGCCGCGGGCGCGGGGAGCGCCAGCACGTCCCCGTCCTGCACGCCGAGCAGCGCATCCACTGCGGCGAACGACGCGGACCACGACTCCGCGGTGCGCACCACGATCCGCGGCGCACCCGTGCTGCCCGAGGTGAGCGTCGCCCACCCGATCCCCGGCAGCGGCCCCGCCGTCTCCGCGGTCGCGCGCACCTGCCGCCACTGCTCCTCCGGCCACCGGTCGTCGCCGACCAGCGGCACATCGCCCGCAGCCCGCACCGAGTGGATGCGGTCGATCAGCTCGCGCGCCGCACCCGCGGTCACCGAACCCGCCCCCACCAGCGGCACGATCACCCCGGTCACGACACCCCGGCCTCGTCGCGCACCGGCTCGCGCTCCTCGTCCGCCCGCACGCGCCCGCGCGTCCGGAACGCCCGTGGGTATGCCCGCGCCAGCGTCATCGTGATGGCCACCGCCAGCGCCGCCTTGATGAGGTCGCCGGGCAGGAACACCGTGCTCTGCAGTGCCGTCTCCGCGAGGGGGAGGCGGGTCACGAGTGCCTGGATCGGGATGCCGAACGCGTAGATCGTGATGATGCCGCCGGTGATGATGCCGACGATCGTCCTCGTCCAGGTCGGGGTGCGGCCGCCCGCGTGCACGATCAGTCCGATCACGAACGCGCCGACCACCCAGCCGAACAGGTAGCCGGCCGACGGGCCGACGAAGACGCCGATGCCGCCGCGGCCTCCGGAGAGCAGGGGGAGGCCGACCGCCACCAGGGCGAGCAGTACCAGCATCGAGATGGCGCCGCGCCACGGTCCGAGGATCGCTCCGGCGAGCATCACACCCAGCGTCTGCGCCGTGATCGGGACGGCGCCGAACACCGAGAAGCCGCCGGGGAGGCCGAGGACGGCCACGATGGCGGCGAAGACCGCGATCCTGGCGATGTCTGTCGCGTCGATGCGCGTGCTGGCGGGTCGGGACATGGGTGCTTCCTCACGGTCGGGGTGCGGGTGCTGCTCCGGAACGCCGTTCATCGGAAGGCTCGCACCTGAACACTGTTCACCTGAACAGCGTTCACTATACTGATCGGGTGACGGAAACGGAAAGCACCGGCAGGCGGCACACCCGAGACGACGTGGCGCGCACGGCCCTGCGCATCCTGGACGACCACGGCCTCCCCGATCTCACCATGCGCCGTCTGGCCGCGGCCCTCGACGTGCAGCCGAGCGCCCTCTACTGGCACTTCCCGAACAAGCAGACGCTGCTGGCCGAGCTCGCCGACCGCATCGTCTCCCACGGCCGCCCCGCCGCAATGGCCCCCGCATCCACCGCCACCGCATCCACCGCCACCGCGCCCACCGCCACCGCGCCCACCGACTGGATGCACGCCGTCCGCTCCGAGGCCGCCGCGCTCCGGGATGCGCTGCTCGCCTACCGCGACGGAGCCGAGGTGGTCTCCAGCACGTTCGCCCTCGGCCTCGGGTCCACCGCGGCGGTCGACCGGCTCGCCTCCGCCGTCGCGCTCGGCGGGTTCGACGACCACACCAGCGGCCGTGCGGCGACCGCGTTGCTGCATTTCATCCTCGGGCACGTCTCGCACGAGCAGCAGCGGATGCAGTACGACAGCTTCGGCGTGCTCGCCGATGGTGTGACCGCATCCAGCATCGACGAGGACGACCCCGCTGCGGCGTTCCGGTTCGGCGTCGACCTGCTGGTCGGCGGGCTGGAGTTCAGTCGTTCCCGAAGGTGAGCTTCCAGCCGCCGACGACGCGGGTGGCCAGGTTGAACAGGGCGGCGAAGATCGCGCCGAGCGCTGACACCACGATCAGTTCGAGCAGTGCGACCACCAGCGTGAACGTGAGCATGTTCGAGAACGTCAGGTCGGAGACCAGCGCAGAGCCCTGCGTCCCCGCGATGCTCTCGAGGAAATCGCGGAGGGAGCCGATCGCGCCGAGCTTGTCGAGCACGCTCCACACCAGAAGGGCGATCACCACGGTGAGCACGGCCAGCACGACCGCCACCAGGAACGACAGCTTGAGCGCCGACCAGAAATCGATGTAGACCATGCGCATCACTGCGCGTTTGCTTTTCGCCTTCCGTGCTGCGCTCATATCGGCCCCTCCCGGTGTCGCTGTTCGCCACCATGATTCAGAGGCGATCCCCGCTGTCAGTGTAACGGCGGGCGCGACGTTCAGCCCTCAGGGACGAGCAGGGGAAGCGTCGACAGCGCCTCGTACCTCTCCGGCGGCACGATGCCGGGCAGGAGCACGACCCACAGCTCCCTGACCCGCTGCAACAGGTCCGCGCGGTCGCAGAGCGTCTCCGAGACCAGCTGCACACCGGTGAACGCCGGGATCAGGAAGTGCGCGAACATCGACGGGTCCACCGTCGCGACGATGTCGCCCTCCGCGATCCCGCGGACGGTGAGGTCTTCGACGGCGCGCAGCCAGTCGTCGTACGGGCCGTTGACGGGCTGCTCGAACCCCGACCTGTCCGTGGTCAACCGGATGCCGGCCTTCACCACCGGGTCGGTGAGCAGTTGCTGGGCGAGCCCGGCGCAGAGCAGCACCATCGTCTGCAGGGCCGGCAGCTTCTTCGCCATGATCTCGGAGCCGGAGGCGAACGCGCGCTCGTGCTGCTCGTCGATCACCGCCCTGGCGATGTCGTCCTTCGACTGGAAGTGGAAGTACAGCGCGCCCTTCGTGACGGAGGATGCTGTGGCGATGTCGGCGATCGAGGAGAGGCCGTAACCCGAGCGCTCGAACGTCTCGGCTGCGCCGAGGATGATGGCGTCTCTGGTGGCTTGGGCGCGCGCCTGTTTGACCATGAGGTGGGTTCTCCTATGGGGACGACGACGAGTGTCGTGTGGGAGAGTAACGGGGGTAAGCACACCGTAATCGAGACTTGTGTGCATTGTCCGAATCTCCGCGCGGACCGCATCGTCTAGCGAAACGACCTGTCTGTCGGCTCACGCCCCCTCTCAGTCGGTGTTGTTGGGGCGCCAGACCGCGAACCGGTTCCCCGTCGGGTCGAGCAGGTGCGCGAACTGGATCGACCCGTTGTCCACCAGCGGCAGCGCGACGGTCGCCCCGAGCGCCGTCGCCCGCTCGACCGCCGCGGCGACGTCGTCGACGTGCACATAGAACACGGCCCACGACCCGCCCCCGACGCCGTTCGTGTCCCACAACCCGCCCTTGTCCCCGCCGACCATGCTGTAGCCGGCAGGGGACGGCGGCCCGATCTCCCACCCGAACATCCCGGAGTAGAACGCCGTGCTCGCCTCCGGGTCCGGCGACCCGATCTCGAAGTAGTCCACCTCATTGCTCATGCAGTGATTGTGCGCGCATGTTCGGCCGTGGGCAATGGATGCGGCCGTGCGGTCTGCGCGCGGGTCTTGCCCTGCCGCATCCACAGGCTTAGCGTTGCGTCGAGCGGGAGGACACCGGATGCCCAGATTCGTGATCGACGCCCCCGCCGCGCTGCGCCTCGCCACCGATGCGACGGTGGTGGATGCGGCGGACAGCCTCATCGCGCCCGCCCTACTCAAATCGCAGGTGCTGTCCCAGCTCTACCAGGCGGTGGCGCGCGGCGACCTCACCAGGGAGGACGCGTCCCGCAGGCTCGACTACCTGCGCGGGCTGCGCATCCGGTACCTGAGCGACCGCGTCTCCCAGGCGACGGCCTGGAAACTGGCGGACGCGCTCGGCCTCCCGGACACGCTCCCGGCGGAGTACATCGCCGTGACGCAGTTGCAGGCGGATGCGCTGATCGCCCTCGATCCAGCGCTCGCCGAGGCCGCGAGCGGCACCGTGCGGGTGGCGACGCTCGCCGACCTGCGCTGAGGGCCACCCCGGCCACGCTCCGCGCACCCGCGACCCCGCACCCTGCACATCGTCCCAGCGCCTCTCCCGCTGGCACCCTTCCTCGGCGTACGTTGGAGGCATCCGCCGATCCGAGGGAGTGCACTATGCCGACCGTCGCCGACACCATCGTCGAGATCATCGAGGACGCGGGGGTGAAACGTGTCTACGGGTTGCCGGGCGATTCGCTCAATGGGTTCACCGATGCGCTGCGCAGGAACGGATCGGTCGCCTGGCAGCACGTGCGGCACGAGGAGGCCGCGGCGTTCGCTGCTGCAGCGGAGGCAGCACTGACCGGAGAGCTGGCCGTCTGCGCGGGAAGCTGCGGGCCGGGCAACCTGCACCTCATAAACGGGCTGTTCGACGCGAACAGGAGCAGGGTTCCCGTGCTCGCCATCGCCGCGCAGATCCCCGGTCCGGAGATCGGCAGCACATACTTCCAGGAGACGCACCCGCAGGACCTGTTCCGCGAGGCCGCTGTCTACACCGAGCTGGTCAGTGTGCCGGAGCAACTGCCGCGGGTGCTCGAGATCGCGATGCGCACCGCCATCGAGCGTCGCGGCGTCGCGGTGGTCGTCATCCCGGGCGAGATCTTCCTGAAGGACAGCACCGGCCGCCGCAAGTCGGCGCCGATCGCGTTCTCGCCGCGCGTCACCCGGCCCGCCGACGCCGAGCTGCACGCGGCAGCCGACCTGCTCAACTCGGCCAAGAAGGTCACCATCCTGGGCGGAGCGGGCGTAGAGGGTGCTCACCCGCAGCTGGTCGCCATCGCGGACAAGCTCAAGGCGCCGGTCGTCCATGCGCTTCGCGGCAAGGAGTTCATCGAGTACGACAACCCGTACGACGTCGGCATGACCGGCCTGCTCGGGTTCGCCTCCGGCTACCGGGCGATGGAGAGCTGCGACGTGCTGCTGATGCTCGGCACCGACTTCCCGTATCAGCAGTTCTACCCGTCGAAGGCCAAGATCATCCAGGTCGACATCCGCGGCGAGAACCTGGGCAGGCGCACCCCGGTCGACCTCGGCCTGGTGGGCAGCGTCCGGGACACGGTGGATGCGCTGCTCCCGCTGCTCAAGGACCGCACCGACACCAAGCACCTCGACTCGTCCACCGCGCACTACCGCAAGTCCCGGAAGGGGCTCGACGACCTCGCGACGAACGACCGCAACCGCACGCCCATCCACCCGCAGTACGTCGCGAAGCTGATCAGCGACCTGTCGACCGACGACGCCGTGTTCATCCCGGATGTGGGCTCGCCCGTGGTGTGGGCGTCCCGCTATCTGGAGATGAACGGTCGCCGCCGCCTGATCGGCTCGTTCTCGCACGGCACGATGGCGAACGCCGTTCCGCACGCCATCGGCGCGCAGTCGGCGTTCCCCGACCGGCAGGTGGTGGCGCTCGCCGGAGACGGCGGGCTGGCGATGCTGCTCGGCGAACTGCTCACCCTGCGGCAGAACAAGCTGCCGGTGAAGATCGTCGTGTTCAACAACTCGTCGCTGAACTTCGTCGAGGTGGAGATGAAAGCGGCCGGTTTCGTCAACTTCGGCACCGGGCTGGACAACCCGAACTTCGCCGACGTCGCCAACGCAATGGGCATCCACGGTCAGCGGGTCGAGAAGCCGGACGACCTGCAGGCCGCCCTCCGCGCCGCCTTCGACCACGACGGACCGGCCCTGGTGGATGTGGTCACCGCCCGCCAGGAGCTGTCCATCCCGCCGGCGATCACGGCCGAGCAGGTCAAGGGCTTCACGCTCTACGCCCTGCGCACGATCATGTCCGGCCGCGGCGACGAGCTCGTCGACCTGGCGGACACGAACGTGTTCCGGAGGCTCTTCGACTAGGGCGCGCGTCGTCGATCGCGGCTAGTTGATGCAGACCGTGTCGCTGTAGTTCTTCGCGGGCGACGACGGGGTCGGCGCGGGTGCTCCGCCGGAGGCGGGCGCCCCGCCGGCTGCCGGGGCCGCCGGCATCAGCCCGTCGTCGCCGAGGACCACCGTGACGCCGGACACCGACGACGTCTCCTGCACGGACGCGCCGGGCAGGTACGCCGCGACCGCCTTGGCCTGCGCCTCCTGCCCGCTCGGGTACTTGATCACCGTGGTCGGCTGCGTGTCGGCATCCCCGGCCGTGCCCGTCTTGAAGCCGGCGGCGGCGAACGTCGCGGTCGCGGTTCCTGCCGCGCCGTTCGTCTCTCCGCCGTTCAGCACGGTGACGGCCGTGTCTGCCGGCTTTGCGGCCGTCGCCTTCTCGAACGCGCTCGGCGTGCCCATCAGGCTCTGGATGAACGCGGGCATCGCGGCCGTGTCCACCTCCACGATCGACAGGTCCTCGCCGTCGACGGTGATGGTCGGGGTGCCGGAGATCGGGATGGTCGCCGACTGGATCTTGCCGCCGGTGAGCCCCTGCAGCTGCGCGGCGAGGGAGAGGAAGTTGAGGCCGGGGTCGGTCTCGAGCGAGCCGCTCACCGCATCCAGGACCTTCGACAGCTTGCCGGGGTTCAGCAGCGTCCCGGCGGAGAGGAACTTGTGCGCCTCCACCGACAGGAAGTACTGCTGGCGCACGACGCGGTCGAGGTCGCCCTGCGGCAGACCGTGGCGCTGGCGGACGAACGCGAGCGCCTGGTGCGCATCCAGTGTCGACACCCCCGCGGGGAAGTTGGCCTGCGAATACGGGTCGTCGACCGCGTTGTTCAGGCACACCTGGATGGGGCCGAGCGCCTGGGCGATGTCGTAGAAGCCGAGCAGGGAGATGCGCACGTAGTGGTCGATCGTCAGACCGGTGAGATTCTGCACGGTCTGGATGAGGAGCTTAGCGCCGCTGGTCGCATCGGTCGCGCCGCCGCCGAGGGAGAAGGCGGAGTTGAGCTTGTTCATGCCGTGGCCGGGCACATCCACCCACGAGTCGCGGGGGAGGGAGATGAGGGTGGCGGACTTCCCGTCGGCCGGGATGTGCAGCACCATCATCGTGTCGGTGTTCGTGCCGCCCCCGTCGTCGGTGGTGCCGAGCTGGTCGAGCTCGGCTTGCGATGCGCCGTCCGGCCGGTGGTCGTCACCGACGAGCAGGATGTTCTGGTCGGAGCCGTCGACGTCGGTCTTCGGCTTGTGCTGCTCGGAGATCACATCCACGTGCTTGACGTTGTTGACGAACCGGAAGTAGCTGTACGCGGCGTACCCGCCGACGACCACGAGGATCACGGCGAGGCCGAAGGCCGTCCAGCCGATGATGCGCTTGGTGCGGGAGCGCCGCGTGCGGGGTGTGCGGCCTCTGCGGCCGCCGGGGGTGGGGGAGTCTGGACCGTCGCCGGTGCCGTCGCCGCCGTCGTGGCCGTTGCCGCCGCCGCCGTTGCGCCCGCCGCCGTCGCGCCCGGAGCCTCCGCCTGCGCCGCCGAACAGCGCGTCGACGCCACCACCGGATGCGGCTCCCGCTGCACCGGCAGCTCGGCTTCCCCCGTACCTGCCGTCGGCGGGCCGCGTGGCGCGGACCGGGCGGCGCGGGTCAGGCTGGGGCACCCGGCCGAACACCTCGGTGGCCGGTTCGGGGTCGCCGGAGTGCTGCCGAGGGTCTCTGGGTTCCTCGGGGCTGGGGAAGGTCGGGCGTCGCACAGGGAAACGCTAGGGGTGCAACCCTGCGAGAGCCCTGGCGATCCATGCGTTTCTCGACGAATCGTCAGGCTTTCCGAGCCGTGCTCCCAGATCGGCGCCGCTCAGGAGGTGACGTCGCTGCGAACCCGTTCATCGGCGGGCTCGGCCTCCGCCGCGTCCTCCCGCTCGCAGACGGCGGTCTCCGCCTCGTTCGCGGCGATCATGTTCGTCGCGATCTCCAGGAACTCCGCCTGCTGATCGTCCGAGAGCACGTCGAACAGCACCCGCCTGATCGTCGCCGTGTGCTCCGGCAGCGCCCGGACCAGCACCCTCCGCCCATCCCCGGTGAGGTGGATGTAGCTCGCGCGCCTGTCCTCCGCGCACTCCTGCCGTTCGACGAATCCGCGCGCGGCCATCCTGGTCACCTGGTGCGAGACCCTGCTCTTCTCCCAGCCGGTGACGTCGACCAGCTCGCGCACCCGCAGGCGCCGACCCGGTGCGCGCACGAGCGCCATCAGCACCTCCAGTTCGGAGATGGAGATGCCGTGATCCCGCTGCAGTTGCGCGTCGAGCGTGCGGTCGAACCCGCGGCGCATCACATAGAACGCGTTGAAGAGCTCGATCTCCTCGTCGCTCAGCTTCCTCGGGTCTGGCCGCTGGCGGATAGGGGACATGGCAGTCATCCTCCCACGGGTTCAGTGCGCCAGCTGCTCCAGCGTCACCACGGCCACTCCGAGCGCGACGATCGCCGCCAGCACCAGGATGCGCTTGGCCGTGCCGAGGTTGGTGCGCTTCACGGCGATCTGCGCGATCACCGCCAGCGAGACGATCAGCGCGACGACGGCGGTCGTCATCGCCGCCTTCACGCTCACACCGCCCGCCGCGGCGATGAGCAGCATCACGGCGGGGACGAACAGCACCGTCAGCGCACGGGATGCGACAGCCACCATGTGCCGGAACTCGAGCGCGCTCGGCAGCGTGTTGTGCACGATCATGTGCGACACCAGGTCGGACGCGAGCCCGGCGAGCAGCACACCGCCGACCGAGATGAGGAGCGTGAGCAGCACGTTCAGCGGATCGAGCGTCTCCCCGTGGCTGCTGAGCGCCATCAGGATGGCGAGGGCGGTGAACGTGGCGTAGATCCGCTCGCGCAGCCGGTCGCCCGCCTGTCTGCGCTCATCCGGGGTGGCGTCGTCGGGGAGTCGCGTGTCGCTCGGTTCGTCTCGCCTGGCCATTCCATCCTCGTCTCCCGCGCTCGCCGCAGCCGTTGGCACCGCGCCGCAGCACCGCTCACCGCGCGGATCGAGCCTACCCGGGAGGCACGCGGCGAGGTCGCAGCACGGACACAGCGCTCGCTCAGCCGCTCGCGGAACACTTCTCTGTACGGATTCACACACTGTCGCCGACGCGCGAGCGTCGACTCGAACGGAGAACACCATGGGATTCCTCGACCGCCTCTTCGGACGCGACGAGCAGCAGGCGCCAGCGCAGCAGGTTCCCGCACAGGTTCCCGCGCAGCAGGTTCCTGCACAGCGGCGGCCCGTCAACGCCTCCGCGGGCGCGCCCGCCGGTGGCCAGGTGGCAGCCGAGCAGCGCTCCGAGGACGAGATCGCCGTCGAGCGCTACCGCTACCTGCTGCGCACCGCGCCGCCGGAGACCATCGAGCAGGTGCACGAGGAGGCGTTCGCGAAGCTGACGCCCGAACAGCGCTCCCTCCTGTTCCAGCAGCTCTCCGCCAACGCGCCCGCCGGTGAGCAGCCGCGCGGCGACGACGCCCACTCTCTCGCGCAGTCCGCCACCCGCGCAGAAATCCGGCAGCCGGGCACCCTCGAGCGGTCCCTCGGCGGCGGCAACGGCATGGGTGGCGGCATGGGCGGGGGACGTGGCGGTGTCGGCTTCGGCGGGATGTTCGCCAGCTCGCTGCTCGGAAGCGTCGCCGGCTACGTCATCGGCTCCGCGCTCGTCAGTGCGTTCCTGCCGTCTCCCGTCGACCAGCAGGCCGGGGATGCGGGCTCCACCGATGGCGACAACGGTCCGGGCGACAACGGTTCCGCCGACAACGCCTCGGGCGACACCGGCTCCGGCGACACCGGCTCCGGCGACGCCGGCTCGGGCGACGGCGGCGCCGGTTCCTCCGACGCCGGCGGCTGGGGCGGCGACGCGGGCACGGTCTCCGCGGACGGCGGCGGCTGGGACAACGGCGGCGGTTTCGGTGGCGACGGCGGCTTCGGCGGAGGGGACTTCGGCGGGGGCGACTTCGGTGGAGGCGACTTCTTCTAGGCCGCTTCCAGCCCGCTTCCAGGCCGCCGACCGCGCCGGGAATGTTCCGCGCGCATCCCGGGTTCGCGTTAGGTGACACGTCACCAACACGAAAGGCCTGACATGACGAAGATCGCCATCATCATCGGAAGCACCCGCCCCGGACGCAACGGAGAAGCCGTGGCGCGCTGGGTCTACGACCACGCCGCCACCCGCGACGGAGTCGAGTACGAGCTCGTCGACCTGATGGACTGGAACCTCCCCCACCTCGACGAGGCCATGCCCGCCGCGATGGGCCAGTACGCGAACGACCACACCAAGGCCTGGGCCGCCAAGATCGACGAGTTCGACGGATACATCTTCGTGACTCCCGAGTACAACCACAGCACCTCCGGCGCGCTCAAGAACGCGATCGACTTCGTCGGCGCCGAGTGGAACAACAAGGCGGCCGGGTTCGTCAGCTACGGCGTCTTCGGTGGCGCCCGCGCCGTCGAGCACCTGCGTCTGGTGCTGTCGCAGCTGCAGGTCGCGACCGTCAGCGCCCACGTGGGCCTCAGCCTCGCCCACGACTTCGAGAACTGGTCGCTCAACCCCACCGCCCAGCAGGAGGCAGCACTCACCCCGCTCTTCGACCAGGTCGAGTCCTGGTCGGAGGCCCTCGCCTCCGTCCGCACCCAGGCCGACTCCCTCGCCGCCTGACCCGTTTCCCGGACTCACACACAATCGAGTCCGAAGTTGTTCACGCGAAACGCCGCGCACAGCGTGAACAACTTCGGACTCGATGATCGGGGAGCGGGCGGGGGAGCGGGCGCGTGCGTCAGGTCTGGCAGGACGGGCAGTAGTACGTGACCCGCTCCTCCAGGTCGGTGCGCCCGAGCGCCGACCGGTGGATGTGCGTGCCGCAGCGACGGCACGGCTCGCCCCTCCGCCCGTACACCCAGCTGGTGCGCCCGCGTCGGGTGTCGCCCGTCGTCACGCGGTTCGGCCTGTCGCGGTTGGCGAGGATGAGCCGCCGCGCGAGCGACACGGCCGCCGGCAGGTCCGCCTCCGCGACGGGACGGGTGGGCAGCATCCCGCGCAGGAAGCACAGCTCGTTGACGTATTCGTTGCCGAGCCCGGCGAGGTTGCGCTGGTCGAGCAGGGCGACGGCGATCGGCTGGTCGGGGTGCGCCGCCAGCCGTCGCAGCGCCTCGTCGGCGTCCCAGTCCGGGCCGAGCAGGTCGGGGCCGAGGTAGCCGACCACGTCGTCCTCCCTGTCGCGCGGGATCACCTCGAGGACGCCCAGCAGGAAGCCCACCGCGGTCACGTCCTCCGTGCGCAGCACGGCCCGCGCCTCGAACGCCGGGTGCCGCCAGCGCGCACCAGGCGCGTACAGCTCCCACGACCCCTCCATCTTGAGGTGGCTGTGGATGGTCGCGTCGCCCACCCGCATCAGCAGGTGTTTTCCCCTGCTCACCACGGCATCCACCTGTCGCCCGGACAGGTCGACCGTCGCGTATGCGGGCACCCGGAAGTCGGTCTCGGTGAGCACCTTCCCGGCGAGGGCGGCGTTCAGCCGCTTCGCCGCACGCCAGACGGTGTCGCCCTCAGGCACCGTGATGCTCGCTCACGATCGCAGCCGCAGCCCGCGCGGGGTGGGGAGGAACCCGGCCTCGCCGAGGGCGTCGCCGAGCGGGGTGCCGAGCACGAACGCCCCGTTCACCGTCTCGATGGCGAGCTTGTCGACGCGACCCCGGGTGATGAGCGCGGCGAGGGCCCGGGATGCGGCGAGCAGCGCCGGGCGCGCATCCGGTTGCTCCTGGTCGGCGAAGCAGAGGAGGCTCTTGCCTCCGCGCTCGACGTAGATCGTGAGCGCGCCGTCGACCAGGACCACCAGCGCCCCCGCCTTCCTGCCCGGCCGGTGTCCGGTGCCCGCGTCGCCGGGGACGCCCGGCCAGGGGAGCGCTGCTCCGTAGCCGTTCGCGGGGTCGGTGGCCGCCAGCGCGACGGACTCGAGCGGCGCATCCTGGGTGTGGTCCCTGGCGAACGACCGCAGCCGGTCGACGGTGGCGCCGGTGGCGAACTGCGCGGCGCCGAGGGTCTCGACGAAGTAGCCGCGGCGGGCGCGCCCGGTCTCCTCGAACCCGCTCAGCACCTTGTACGCCAAAGCGAAGCCGCCGGGGGAGCCCTCGTTCATCACCGAGCCGCGGGTGACGACGCCGTAGCGGTCGAGCAGCGTCTCGGCCTGCCCGTGCGCGCGCACGGTCGACTCCAGGTCGCGTTCGGGCAGCAGCGACCAGCGACCGGCGACCGTCGGAGGGCCCATCCTGGTCACCATCGCGGAGCGCGTCGCCGCCCTGCCGCGGTAGAGCCGCGAGCGCGGCGCCTGCTTCGGGCGCTTGTGGGCTCCGGATGCTCCGGTCATCGTGCGCAGCGGGGCGAGGGTGTCGTTCGTCACCCTGCCGTCCCAGACCAGGTCCCACAGGGCGGTCACGAGCGCGGTGTCGTCCACCGGAGCGCCCGCCGCTGTGCCGAGCACGTCGGACAGCTGGCGGAAGAAGTACCCTCCTCCGCGGCCGAGCGCCTCCAGGACGGAGCGCTGCAGCTCGTCGGTCTCGTGGTCGCCGGGAGGAGCGAGGGTGAGCGGCGCCGAGTCGGCCAGGTGCAGGCTGATCCAGCCGTCGCTGCCCGGCAGTGCACCGTCTCCGGCCCAGATCACCTCGCCGGTCGCCGTCAGCTCGTCGAGCATCGCCGGGCTGTAGTCGCTCACCCTGCTGGGCAGGATCAGCGACTCCCACGCCGACGCCGGGATGCGCGCCCCGGCCAGCTGCTCGACCACAGAGGCGACCGCATCCACGCCCCGGAGGGTTCCGCCGATGTGCTGCCAGTCGGGAAGGAACCGCGCGAAGGTCGCGGTGTCGACCGGCTCGACCTCGTGGCGGAGCGCGGCGAGCGACATCCTCCGCAGCCGGCGCAAGACCTCGGCGTCGCACCACTCCGAGCCGTGGGCGTGCGGGCGGAACTCGCCGTCGACCACGCGCCGGTCGTGCGCGAGACGACGGAGCGCGTCGTGGACGATGGCGGCGCCGAGCCCGAAACGCTCTGCGACGTCGGAGGTGACGAACGGACCGTGCGTGCGGGCGAACCGGCTGACCAGGTCGCCGAGCGGGTCGTCGACCGGCTCGATGAACGCCACAGGGACGCCGATCGGCAGCGGCACGCCGAGCGCGTCGCGCAAGCGGCTGGCGTCCTCGATGGTGGCGTAGCGCTGCACGCCGGCGATGTGGACGGCGAGAGCACGCTTGGTGTCGACCAGCGCCGCGAGGTGTGCGGCGGCGGTGGCGACGTCGGCGGCGGGCGGGAGGAGCGGGTCGGTGGTGGACTCGGGGCCCGCGGTGGACTCGGGCTCGGCGGTCTCTGCGATCGCAGCCGCCGCGACCACGTCGCCCTGCAGCCGCTCCGCGACCTCCTCCGCCGACAGCGGGCCGAGCATCCTGAGCAGGTCGGCGACGCCCTCGATCCCGCGCACCCGTCGTTCGGGGGCGAGTCGCTGGAGTTCTCTTTCGACGCGCTCGATCACCGCGGGGTCGAGCAGCTCGCGGAGTTCCGCCCGCCCGAGCAGTTCGGCCAGCAGCCCGGCGTCGAGCGAGAGCGCCGCCGCCCTGCGTTCGGCCAGTGGGCTGTCGCCCTCGTACATGAAGGCCGCGACGTAGCCGAACAGCAGCGACCGCGCGAACGGCGACGCCACCTCGGTGCTCGCCTCCACCAGCCGGATGCGCCGCTGAGCGATCTGCTGCGTCACCTCGTCGAGCGCCGGCAGGTCGTAGACGTCTTGCAGGCACTCGCGCACCGTCTCGAGGATGATCGGGAAGCTCGGGTACTTGCGTGCGACATCCAGCAGCTGCGACGCCTTCTGTCGTTGCTGCCAGAGCGGCGACCGCTTGCCGGGGTTGTACTTCGGCAGCAGCAGAGCACGGGCGGCGCACTCGCGGAATCGCGCGGCGAACAGCGCGGAGCCGCCGACCTCCTCGGTGACCAGCGCATCCAGTTCCTGCGGCTCGAACACGAACAGCTCAGCGCCGGGCGGCTGGGATTCCGTGTCGGGAATACGAACGATGATCCCGTCGTCGGCCGCCATCGCCCCGCCGTCGATGCCGTAGCGGTCGCGCACCCGCGACTGCACGGCCAGTGCCCACGGCGAGTGCACCTGCATGCCGTACGGGGAATGCAGCACGACGCGCCAGTCGCCCAGCTCGTCCCTGAACCGCTCGACCACGAGGGTGCGATCGGTTGGGACATGTCCCGTCGCCGTCTTCTGCTCGCTCAGGAAGGCGAGCAGGTTGCCAGTGGCCCAGGTGTCGAGCCCGGCCTCCACACAGCGCAGCTCGGCGTCCGTCTCGGATGCGCTGCTCACCTCGCGCATGAACTCGCCGACAGCGCGGCCCAGCTCGGCCGGGCGGCCGAGACCGTCGCCCTTCCAGAACGGCAGTCGTCCCGGCTCGCCGAACGCCGGGGTGACGAGCACCCTGTCGTGCGTGATCTCCTGGATGCGCCAGCTGGTCGAGCCGAGCGCGAACACGTCGCCGACGCGCGACTCGTAGACCATCTCCTCGTCCAGCTCGCCGACCCTGCTGGCCTTCTCGCCCACCATGTAGACGCCGAAAAGGCCGCGGTCGGGGATGGTGCCGCCGCTGGTCACGGCCAGGCGCTGCGCTCCTGGACGCCCGGTGAGCGTGCCGGCATCCCTGTCCCAGACGATGCGCGGCCGCAGCTCGGCGAACTCGTCGGACGGGTATCGTCCGGCCAGCAGGTCGAGGGTGGCGTCGTATGCGCTGCGTGGCAGGGTCGCGAACGGCGCGCTGCGGCGCACCGTGTCGAACCACTCGTCCGCGTCGATCGACTCCAGCGCGGTGGCGGCGACGGTCTGCTGCGCGAGGATGTCGAGCGGGTTGGCCGGCACCCGGAGCGTCTCGATGAGCCCGGAGGTCATCCGTTCGCTGGCCACGGCGGAGTGGATGAGGTCGGCCCTGTGCTTGGGGAACACCACGCCGCGCGACACCTCGCCCACCTGGTGGCCCGCGCGCCCCACCCGCTGCAGCCCGCTCGCGACGGAGGGTGGGGATTCGACCTGCACGACGAGGTCGACAGCGCCCATGTCGATGCCGAGTTCCAGGCTTGAGGTCGCGACGACGCAGCGCAGCCGCCCGGCCTTGAGGTCGTCCTCGATGATGGCGCGCTGCTCCTTGCTCACCGAGCCGTGGTGGGCGCGCGCGAGCACGAGCGACCCTGGGTCGTCGGCGAGGGCGTCCTGCGCGCCGGGCGCAGCGCCTGCCGCCGCATCCGATCCGCGCGCCGCATCCGATCCGCGCGTTTGGCCCGACGCTCCCGCCAGCTCCGCCGGGGGACGCGGGCTGCGGGGCTGCGGCACGAAACCGTCGGACGGACCGTTCTCCCCGCCACCCAGGATGCGCTCTTCGTAGATCTCGTTGAGTCGCGCCGTCAGGCGCTCGGCGAGGCGGCGGGAGTTCGCGAAGACGATCGACGACCGGTGATCGAGCACGCGGTCGACGATCGCCTCCTCGACATGGGGCCAGATGGAGCCGGACTGCGGCGCGGAGCCGTCGTCGTTGTCGCTCGCGAAGGTGGAGGTGCCCAGCTCGCTCATGTCCTCGACCGGGACGACGACCCGCAGATCGAACCGCTTGCCGGAGGGCGGCGCGACCACCTCGACGGGTGCGCGCCCGCCGAGGAACCGGGCGACCTCCTCCGGCGGCCGGACGGTGGCGGAGAGCCCGATGCGCTGCGCCGGGGTGGCGAGCATCGCATCCAGTCGTTCGAGCGACAGCGCCAGGTGGGCTCCGCGCTTGGTCGCGGCGACCGCGTGCACCTCGTCGATGATGATGGTCTCGACCGAGGTCAGCGTCTCCCGCGCCGCCGAGGTCAGCATGAGGAAGAGCGACTCCGGCGTGGTGATCAGGATGTCTGGCGGTGTCGACACGAGCGCCCGCCGGTCGGCGGAGGTGGTGTCTCCGGACCGGACGCCGACGGTGACGTGCGGCGGTTCCGCCCCGAGCCGCTTGGCGGTCTGCGTGACGCCGACGAGCGGTGCGCGCAGGTTGCGCTCCACGTCGACGCCGAGCGCCTTCAGCGGCGAGATGTAGAGCACGCGGGTGCCGCGCTTGGCCGCCGGTGCTGCCTTGGCGCGGGTGGCCGGTGCGGTGGACGGGCTCTCGGCCCCACCCTCCGCAGCGCGGTCGGCGGCCGCCAGCCGGTCGATCGCCCACAAGAATGCGGCGAGCGTCTTGCCCGACCCCGTCGGCGCGATGACGAGCGCGTGCCTGCCGCGCGAGATCGCATCCCACGCTCCGATCTGGGCGGGCGTCGGCGCGTCGAAGGCCCCGCTGAACCACTCACGGGTGGCGGGGGAGAACCGTTCGAGCACGTCGCTCATCCCTCCATCCAACACCCCACCACCGACATCGTGGTCGGCATCATCGGAAGCATTGTCCGGAGCGCCACTCAGCGACGCTGGCCGCTCCGGATGAACGCGGAGACGTCGGCGAGCTCGGCCGAGGAGATGTTGTGCCCCATGCCCTCGTAGATGCGCGCATCCAGGGCCGAATGGTCGGGCAGCCAGGCCGTCGTGCGGTCGACGGCGTCGGACGAGATCACCTCGTCGAGCGTCCCGCGGCCCCAGAACACCGGGATCTTGGATGCGGCCAGGTGCGCATCCCCGTCCTGCTCACCGTGCACGACGAATCCGGACAGCTGCACCGCGTAGTCGAAGCGCTCCGGCGCCCTGCGCAGCAACTGCAGGGCCATCGCGCCGCCCTGGGAGAAGCCGAGCAGGCCTGTCGGGGTCTGCGGCTGCTCGTCGAGCCAGTCGAGCACGGCTGCCGCCGCTGCGTCGGCGTTGGCGGCGAGCGGGTCGCCCGGCATGTTGGTGTACCGGGAGAACCAGGCGAACCCCTGGCCCTCGGGGATGGGCGCGCGCACCGAGGCGATCACCGGCTCCAGCGGGAGATAGGCGGAGATGCCGAAGAGGTCGGCCTCGTCGGAGGCGTAGCCGTGCAGGAGGACGAGAAGCGGCCGGCCGGCTCTGTCGCGTTCCGACGCGGACCAGAGCACGGCGTCCCTGTCGATGCGGAGGTCGGGTGTCGGGAAGGGCATGCCTCATTCTGGCGCGGGGATGCGGGTGGTTTCTGCACAGGGCGGTAATCTCGTGTCTTTTCCACAGCATCCGGTGGAAGGGTGCCCGAGCATCCGGCGTTTCCGTAGGATCGGTGCATGAGCGTACGCACCCCGGACCCGACCCCAGACCCGCTGCCCGACGACGGTCGCCAGCAGGGCCCGGCGTGGCTGAGCGATATCGAGCTCGAGCAGGTGCGCAGGCGCCTCCCGCTGCTGTACGTGGAGGCGGTGCCCGTGCGGGTGGACGGGCTCGGGCAGGTGACGGAGCTCGGCGTGCTGCTGCGCGCCAACGCGGTGGGTGAGATGACGCGCACCCTCGTGTCCGGCCGGGTGATGTACGGGGAGACGCTGCGTGAGGCGCTGTTCCGGCACCTGGAGAAAGACCTCGGCCCGATGGCGTTCCCGCAGCTGCCGGCGAGTCCCATCCCGTTCCAGGTGGCGGAGTACTTCCCCATGCCGGGCGTCACGCCGTTCACCGACGACAGGCAGCACGCCGTCTCCCTGGCGTACGTCGTGCCGGTCACCGGCACCTGCGAACCGCGGCAGGACGCGCTGGAACTCACCTGGATGACCCCGGAGGAAGCGGTGTCCCCCTCGGTCTGCGAAGAGATGGAGGGCGGCAGGGGCATCCTGCTCAAGGCCGCGCTGGCGTCCGTGGGGCGCATCGTCTGACCCGGTCTGACGCATCTGACACAACGGAGGGCTGCTGCATGAGCGACACGACGGGCGCGGGAGACACCGGAATCCACCAGGACGTCCCGCCATCCGGCACGGGATGCGTGGAGTGCGACCGCGACGGCAGCTGGTGGGTGCACCTCCGCCGCTGCGCGACCTGCGGGCACATCGGCTGCTGCGACGACTCGATCAACCGGCACGCCACCGCGCACGCCGAGCAGACGGGGCACCGATACATCCAGAGCTTCGAGCCCGGCGAGGACTGGTTCTGGGACTACAGCGCGCAGGAGTTCGCCGACGGGCCGCGGCTCGCGCCGCCGACCAGCAGGCCGGACTCGCAGCCGGTCCCCGGCCCAGCTGGGCGTGTGCCGGGGAACTGGCTGGAGATTGTCGAGGCGCAGGAGGGCCCCCACACCTGAGGGCGGGCGGTCAGCCGGCGATGAACGCCAGGATGTCCTTGTCCAGAGCCTCCTGGTACGCGCCGTAGATGCCGTGCGGGGCGCCCGGATACACCTTCAGCGTGCCGTGGGAGACGAGGTCGATCGACTTGTGCGCCGCGTCGGCGATCGGGACGATCTGGTCGTCGTCGCCCTGGGCGATGAGGATGGGCACATCCAGCGCCTTCAGGTCGTCGGTGAAGTCGGTCTCCGAGAACGCCTTGATGCAGTCGTACGCGGCGGTCAGGCCGACGAGCATCCCTTGGCGCCAGAAGTCGTATTTCGCACCGTCCGACACCTCCGCCCCGTCGCGGTTCGCACCGTAGAACGGGACGGCGAGGTCGAGGTAGTACTGCGAGCGGTCCTTGAGCACGCCGGCGCGGATCTCGTCGAAGACCTCGATCGGGGTGCCGTCCGGGTTGCTGTCCGACTTGACCATGATCGGCGGGACGGCGCCAGCGGTGATGACCTTCGTCACGCGGCCGACACCGTGCTGCGCGGCGTAGCGCACCACCTCGCCTCCGCCGGTGGAGTGGCCGATCACGACGAGGTCGTGCAGGTCGAGTTGCTCGACCAGCTCGGCGAGGTCGCGGGCGTAGGTATCCATGTCGTTGCCGGTGTACGCTGCGACGAGCGCCCGTGACCGCGGCGGTCGTGCGCGATGGCCCGGTAGCCGTTGTCGGCGAGGAGTTTGAGCTCGACCTGCCAGGCGTCGGAGCTGAGCGGCCAGCCGTGGCTCAGGACGACCGGCTGCCCTTCGCCCTGGTCGGTGTAGTAGATCTGTGTTCCGTCGGACGTGGTGATGTACGGCATGTGCGATCTCCTTGGGTTCGGTGCTGTGCGAACTCGCTGCAGGACGACGGCGACGGTGCTGCCACGTCCGACGATACGGCCCTGTATGCGCGCACCGGAAGGGCGGGGGCGAGAATTCCGCGGGCGTTCGCCGAGCCGTCAGCCGGCCGTCCCATCCGGCAGCTGCGCCGGGCACACCCCGTCACTGTCGGCCGTCAGCTCGAAATGCCACGCCTCGTTCGCGTAGACCTGGCACAGCCCGTACTCCCCGCCGAACCGGGTGAGCCAGTCCATCGCGTCGGCCGTCGCGATGTCGACCGCCTCGCCGCGCACGTGCTTCGACTCGTCTCCCCGCTTCACCCACTTGCTCGCCTCCTCCTCGCTGCCGTACTTCTGCACGGCGTCGTCGAAGAGGGTCTGCTGGTAGCGCTCGCTGCGCCAGCCGTCGGTGAGGGTGAGGGTCACGTCGCGGTCGGCGGACGCCGTCGCGGCCCTGTCCAGCGCCTCCAGCAGCCGGGGGTCGAGCCGGGTCACGGCGGGGACGTCGTCGGTGAGCGCGACGGTCTCGCCGGTGGGGATGTACCCGTCGTCCTGGCCGAGCTGCGCCGAGCCCGAGCCTGCGCCCGACCCAGACCCCGCGGACGGCAGCTGAGGCGCCGCCCCGAGCGAGCCGGCGCCCGAGTGGATGCCCGGGGAGGAGCATCCGGCGATGGCGACGACGATGGTCGCGGCCGTCACGGCGACGAGGAGGTTTCTGAGACGCACGGTGCGGTCCTTTCGGTTCCCCACCAGCCTCGCGTCCGCACCGGCCCCTCCGAGTCCGGCCGCGGATGCAACCGTGTCCATCGGAGGGATGACCCCAGCGCGGCTTGTCACGCCGGACAAACGTCCTTGGGTGTCCGCTGGGCGGGGGTGGACAATGAGGCGCGGGACTTCTCGACGGGTGAGGGAGAGTGCCATGAACGATCGCGGCCACGGTCACGGGCCCGTGTTGGTGGGCATCGACGGTTCCACCGGCGCGTTGGCGGCGCTCAGGGAGGCGGTCATCCTGGCGGAGAGGTTCGGCCGGCCGCTCGAAGCCGTCGCCGTCTGGCAGCCGTCGACCTCCATGTACGACGCGTACTACCCGGATGCCGAGTCGTCGCCGCACAGCGTGGCGCTGCGGAACGCCCAGGATGCGTCGACCGCGGCGTTCGGCGCGAAGCCGCCGGACTGGTTCAGTACGCGGGCGCAGCCGGGGAATCCGGGTGCGGTGTTCGTCGAGGCGAGCCGCACGGCGTCGTATCTGGTGCTCGGAAGCCGGGGGAGGGGCGGGCTGACCAAGGCTCTGCTCGGCTCGGTGAGCGTGCACTGCGCGTCCCACGCGCGCTGCCCTGTGCTCATCGTCGGCCCGGATGTGGCGGAGCCGATCTGATGTTCGCCACGATTTGCTCAGTCGTCCCGGGTTCGACCAGGGTTGCAACCGCGTAGATCGCGGGGATTACTCCAGTTCTCTCCGCTGTTCCAGGTGCATTCTGCGCTCAGGAACCGATGCCGGCGAGTCCCGTCCCGATGGCCTGCAATCCCACGGTCGCCCCCGCCACGGCGAGGAAAGCGAGAGACAGCATGAAGAGTCTGGACGACCGATCGAGGTCCTTCAGTGCGGTGGCAAGGCTTCCCAGAGCTTCCCAACTGCCTTTGAAGTCGATCCCTGCGTACTCCTTCGCCTTCTCGCTGCCCGGCGTCGCTTCCGCGATGTCCTTCACCTTCTCGGATCCTGCCGCCACGGCGTTCGTCGCTTTCTGCCTGCCCGACCATGTCGTCACGAGGTCGATGACTGCAGCCACAAAGACTATGGAGGCGGCGATCATCGAGAACCAGGCAATCACGTTGGTGATGTTGTCAGTCATGTGTTGCTCCTAATCGATTGCTATGGCTCTGATCGCATCGAGCTGGAACGCTGCTTCCTGCACGAGGGTGTAGCTCGACTTCGTGCCACCTACCACATGCCCAGCGAGGGTGCCGTCCTCAGAGAAGACAGGACCTCCGGAGTCGCCTTCGTTTGCGACGGGATCGCCCGTCATGGCGATCTCCGCCCAGCCTGCACGTGTTCTGTCGACTAAGAAATTCGGCGAGAGTGCCTGAATCCAGGTGTTTACGGGACCCCGAAGGCCGCTGTAAGCGACCGCATCCCGCTCGGCCAGCGTCCGTAGAAGCCGAGGTGTGCGGGTCACAGTGTCTGCGTCGCATTCGATGAAGGCGATGTCTGCCGCCGGGTCGAGCGAGTCGTTGCCGAGGGACCGCGAATCTCGGACGATCCCAATCGCGGTTCCGGAAAGGTCGCGCACCAGCGCGCCGATGTCGGGGGCGACGTGCCCTGCGGTCAGAAAACCTGGAACTCCGTCCCGCACAGCGAGCGTTCCGGACATCCCATTACGCATTCCGACACTGATGCGCGCCCCTGGCACCGGACCGCCGAAGAGACGGGGCGGCTCGATGCCCACTGCGAAGACGCGGGAATCAAGACGTGACACTGAGAGGAGTTCGCCGACGGGAGACTCTTCCAGCGGCGTGAGGCCCTCGCCGACGTACTTCGAGGACACGAAGACCACAGGCAAGACCTCGTCCTCATGCACCCAGGCCCCAGCGCCGTAAGCGTATCTACGGACATTTCCCCAGCGCCCGTCTTCCGGAAAGGGTAGGACTCCGGTGTCTCGCGTCGGAGGTGTGCGCAGAAAGTCGTCGAGAAAGTAGACCGGCTCCGCTATCTCGGGGTGACGTTCAGCAAACTCGGACCACATGGACATAATGCCCCCGTTCGCGGCCAGATTATATGAGAATTACTCAAATGAACAAGAGGGTTGCACTTTTCAGCTAATGGTATTAGCTTTACGGCTATGAACACTTCCATCGCTCGTGAGGTCCACTTCCTCCAGCGCCCCGAGGGACGCGTGAGCTACACCGTCGAGGGCTCCGGCCCGCTCGTCGTCGCCGTGCCCGGCATGGGCGACCTCCGCTCCAGCTACCGCGAGCTCGTCGGCCCGCTCGTCCACGCCGGATACCGCGTGGCCGTCACCGACCTGCGGGCGCACGGCGACAGCGACACCACCTTCCGCGAGTTCGGCGACATCGCCACCGGCCGCGACATCATCGCCCTCATCGACGAGCTCGGCGGCCCGGCCGTCATCCTCGGCAACTCGATGGGAGCGGCAGCTGCGGCGTGGGCGGCGGCCGAGCGACCGGATGCGGTCGCCGGGCTCGCCCTGTACGGCCCGCTCCTGCGCGACCCGGCCATGAGCGCCTTCGCCGTCGCGTCGATCCACGGGATGTACCGCGTGCTGTTCGCGGCGCCGTGGGGTGCATCCATGTGGTCCGGCTACTACCGCTCGACGCTGAACAAGGGCCGCCAGGCCCCGTGGCTGGGCGAGCACGTCGCCGCCATCAAGACGAACATGAAGGAGCCGGGCCGCCTGTCGTCGTTCCGTCGCCTCACCCTGCAACTCACCCACTCGGTGGTCGAACCCCGGCTGCCGGAGGTGCACGCCCCGATCCTCGCGTTCGTCGGCGAACTCGACCCCGACTACAAGGACCCGGTGGCCGAGGCCGCGTGGATCGCATCCATCGGCGCCACCACTGTGCTGGTGGGCGAATCGGGACACTACCCGCACGCAGCGCGGCCGGACATCACCGTGCCGCAGACCGTCGACTTCCTCGCCCGCCTCCGCGACGGGTCCGAGCAGGGCGCGAACGCGGTCACCGCTGCCTGGGCCGCCCGTGCCTAGGGCGGGACTCTCGCGGGCGGCGGTCACCGCCGTCGCCCTCGACCTGGTGGATGCGGGTGGCGCGGCCGGGTTCGACCGCCTCACCTTGGCGGCCGTCGCGAGCAGCGCTGGCGTCGCGGTGCCGAGCCTCTACAAGCACGTCTCGTCGCTCGACGACCTCCGCCGCCTGGTCGCCACCGAGTCCGTCGCCGAGCTGACCAGGATGCTCGCGGCGGCGACCATCGGACGCTCGGGCGGCGACGCCCTGCACGCGGCGGCGGACGCGATGCGCGCCTTCGCGCACGCGCACCCCGGGCGGTACGCGGCCACGCAGGTGGCGCCGCGCCTCGGCGACGACGCGGACGCCGAGCTCGCGCAGCGGGCGGCAGAGGCGCTCGCCGTCCTGACGGCGGCCCTCCGCGCGTTCGACCTGCCGGAGGACAGCACGGTCGACGCCCTCCGGATGCTCCGCAGCGCCATCCACGGTTTCGTCACCCTGGAACTCGGCGGCGGCTTCGGCCTCCCCGATGACCTCGACCGCAGCTACAGGTTCCTGATGGACGGCGTGCTCCGCGGCATCGAGTCGCTGACGCCCGCCTGACCGGCGCCGAACGCAGTCGAGCCCAGGGATCTTCGCCTCCGTGAGGCGAGAACCCTGGGCTCGAGTGATGAGGGGTTGGTGGGACTAGCCGCGGACTAGCCGCGCGCGCGGCGCGGGCCGTTGCCGCGCTGGGTGCTGCCGCCGACGAGGCTGCCGACGCGCAGGCCGCCGCCGTTGCCGGAGCGCTGGCCGCCGTTGCCGGAACCACCGGAGCGCTGGCCGCCGTTGCCGGAGCCGCCGCTGCGCTGGCCGCCGGCCGAGGCCGAGCCGGAACCGTGCGACGTGGTCGCTGCGGCTCCGCGGCCTGCGCCGGCCGGGCGTCCTGAGCGGTCGCGGCGCGGACGCCCGGCCTCACCGGATGCGCGCCCGTCGCGAGCCTGGCCGTCGCGAGCCTGGCCGTCGCGGCCCTGGCCGCCGTCGCGTCCGCGTCCGCCGTCGCCGCGTGCAGCGTCGCCGCCGCGTCCGCCACGACCACGACCGCCGCCACGACCGCCGCGCTCGCCGTCAGCTCCCGAGCCGTCGCGCTGGGCGCGCTTGCGCTGCGCGTTCGCTCCCTGCGACTGGCCGCCGCCGCGCTGCTGCTGCACGGCTTCCTTCGGAGCAGGCTTCACGTACGCGGCCGTCTCGCCGACGAGCGTGACCACAGCGGCCGAAGTCGCGGTGACCGCCTGGGGCGCCGCGTCGATCGCCGCCTTGCGCAGCAGCGTCTTCACGTCGGACTTCTGCGACGACAGCATGACCGTCACCACGTCGCCCGAGCTGCCGGCACGGGCCGTGCGGCCGGAGCGGTGCAGGTACGCCTTGTGCTCCATCGGCGGGTCGACGTGCACGACCAGCTCGACGTTGTCGACGTGCACACCGCGGGCCGCGACGTCCGTCGCGACGAGCACGCGCACATCCCCTGCGCCGAACGCGGCGAGGTTGCGGTCGCGGGCCACCTGCGACAGGTTGCCGTGCAGGTCGACCGCCGGGATCCCGGATGCGGTCAGCTGCTTGGCCAGCTTCTTGGCGTGGTGCTTGGTCCTGGTGAACAGGATGCGGCGGCTGGCGCCGGACGCGAGCTTCTCGACCAGGTCCTTCTTGGCTTCGAGGGAGTCGACCTCGAAGACGTGGTGGGTCATCGCATCCACGTGGCTGTTCGCGTCGTCGACCGAGTGCAGCACCTCGTTGCTGAGGAACTTCTTGACGATCTTGTCCACGCCGTTGTCGAGCGTCGCCGAGAACAGCAGGCGCTGGCCGCCGGTGGGCGTCTTGTCCAGGATGCGCGTGACGACCGGCAGGAAGCCGAGGTCGGCCATGTGGTCGGCCTCGTCGAGCACGGTGATCTCGACGGCGTCGAGGGAGACGAAGCCCTGCTTCATCAGGTCTTCGAGGCGGCCGGGGCAGGCGACGACGATGTCGACGCCGTCCTTCAGGGCTGCGACCTGGCGCTGCTGGGAGACGCCGCCGAAGATCGTGGTGGTCTTCAGGCCGTACGCGTCGGCGAGCGGCTGCATCGTGGCGGAGATCTGGGTGGCGAGCTCGCGGGTGGGGGCGAGGACGAGGCCGAGGGGACGGCCGGCGCGACGCTTGCCGCCGGCGAGCTTGGTGCCGAGGCGCGCGGCCATCGGCAGGGCGAAGGCGATGGTCTTGCCGGACCCGGTCTTGCCGCGGCCGAGCACGTCGCGGCCGGCCAGGGTGTCCGGCAGGGTGTCTGCCTGGATCGGGAACGGCTCGGTCTTGCCGTCGGCTGCGAGCACGGCGACGAGAGGGGCGGGCACGCCGAGACCGGCGAAAGTGTTCTGAGACAAAGGTGGTGCCTTTCGGGCATCAGGACCCCGCGCATCCTGTCGATGCGGGTTCGGGGCAGTAGTGGCGAAGGTGCCGAGCGGCACGATCGTTCGCCGTAGAAAGTGACGCAGGCGGGGCTGATGCCCGGCGCTGTGCGTGGTGCGTTCTGCGACGCAGGGAGTCCGACACGGACTCGCAAGTACTGAAAGCCTACCGGATCAGGCTGGGAACTCGGCACAGGCGACTTCCCGGCCGGAGGAAGTAGACTATCGGCCCGAATCGAGAGGGTGGTCTGCGTGCAGGAAACGGAACTCGAACGTGAGCGCGCCGTGGTCTCCGGACTGTATGAGCGACTGGATGCGCTCCGAGCGGAAACCGAGGATCGGCTCACCCGTGTGCGGCGTGAGAGCGTCGGGAGCAACCACCAGGCGCGGAGCGAGCGGGATGCGTTCGCGAGGCTCTACGAAGACCAGCTGACCCAGCTGCGCGAGGTCGACTCCCGCCTGGTCTTCGGCAGGCTGCTGCTCGAACAGCCGGTCGACGGCACCGCCCACCGCTACATCGGCCGCATCGGGCTGCGCGACGACGAGCAGCGGTCGCTGCTCGTGGACTGGCGCGCCCAGCAGGCCAGCGCCTTCTACCAGGCGACGGCGAACGAGCGGATGGGCGTCCGCGCCAGACGGCACCTGACGATGACGGGCCGCGAGGTGGTCCGCGTCGACGACGAGGTGTTCGACGAGGCGCTGCTCGACGGGGAGGACGCGGACAGCGGGCAGGTGCAGGGGGAGGGCGCGCTGCTCGCTGCGCTCACCGCCCAGCGCACCGGCCGGATGCACGACATCGTCGCGACCATCCAGGCGGAGCAGGACCGCATCATCCGGTCGGACCTGCGCGGGGCCCTCGTGGTGCAGGGCGGCCCTGGCACGGGCAAGACGGCAGTGGCTCTGCACCGGGCAGCGTTCCTGCTGTACGCGAACCGGCAGCGGCTGAGCGCATCCGGTGTGCTCGTCGTCGGTCCGTCTCCCGCGTTCCTGCGCTACATCGAGGCGGTGCTCCCGTCGCTCGGTGAGACGGGAGTGGTGCTGCGCACCCTCGGCGACATGTTCCCCGGCGTGGAGGCGAGCGGCGACGACGAGCCGGAGGCTGCGAAGCTGAAGGGCTCCGTGCAGATGGTGCGGCTGCTGTCGCGTGCTGTGCGCTCCCGGCAGAAAGCGCCGGACGCCGAGCAGGTGGTGCTGGTCGACAACGAGCGGCTGACCGTGCAGCCCGAGCTGATCCAGCGCGCGATCTCCCGGGCCCAGCGCACGGGCAAGGCGCACAACGTGGCGAGGGTCACGTTCGTGAAGCACGCGCTCGGCGAGCTCGTCGAGCTGCTGGCCGCGCAGTTGAGGGCTGGCGGCTCGACCATCGACGATGCCGACCTCAAGGTGCTTCGGGAAGACCTGCGCACGTCGTACGACGTGCGGGTGCTGCTCAACACCGCCTGGCTGCCGCTCACCCCGCAGAAGTTCCTCGAAGACCTGTACTCCCGGCCTGCCTGGCTCGCCGAGCTGACGCCGCGCTGGTCCGACGCGCAGCGGGCCGCCCTGTTCCGCGAGCGCACCGGCCGGTTCACGGTGTCGGACGTTCCCCTGCTCGACGAGGCGGCCGACCTGCTCGGCGACTTCCCCGGGCGTCCGGATGCCGGAGCGCGCGAGCGGGAGCGGCAGAGGAAGCGGGATGTGGAGAACGCGAAGGCGGCCATCCGGAACATGGGGGTGCAGGGCCTCGTGAACGCGGAGCAGCTGGCCGACGGTTTCGCCGAACGCGAGGACACCGGCACGACGGCCGAGCGCGCGGAGGCCGACCGGCTGTGGACGTACGGACACGTGGTGGTGGATGAGGCGCAGGAGCTGTCTCCGATGCAGTGGCGGATGCTGGTGCGGCGCTGCCCGATGAAGTCGTTCACGATCGTCGGCGACATCGCCCAGGTGGCATCGGCCGCCGGTGCGACGAGCTGGGACGAGGCGCTGCGCCCGTCGTTCAAGGACGCGTGGCGCCTGGAGGAGCTGACGGTCAACTACCGCACCCCCGCGCAGATCACGCGGGAGGCGGAGGCGCTGGCGACGCAGGCCGGTCTGCCGATCACACCGACGCGCGCTGTGCGCGAGGGCGACTGGCCGATCCGCAGGGTGGCCGCCGCGGCCGACGCGCTCCCGGACGCTGTCGCGGACGCGGTCGGGCACGACCGCGGCATCGACGCCTCCGGCACGGTGGCGGTGATCGCGACGTCGACGACGGTGGATGCGGTGGCCGACGCGGTCACGCGCCGCTTCGGCGACGAGGCGGCCAGAGGGGCGGCCGGGCTGTCGAAGCCGATCGCGGTGCTCACCGGTTACGAGGCGAAGGGCCTGGAGTTCGACGCGGTGGTGCTGGCCGACCCGGATGCGCTGGCCGGCGAAACCCCGCGCGGCGCTGCGTCGCTGTACGTGGCGATGACGCGCCCGACACAACGGCTCACGCTGGTGACGCGGGCGTAGTCGGCGGCGCCCGGCCGCTCAGTGCTCGCCGGTGTACCGCTCGCCGACCGGGACCTCGACCGCGAGGGTGTTCCCCGCCTGCGCGAGCGGGCACGCCCACGCCGGGTCGTACGCGCAGGACGGGTTGTACGCGAAGTTGAAGTCGAGCACCAGGGTGGCCTCGTCGTCGGCGTCGATCCCCAGGTCGGCGCCCTTGACGGTGTCGATCAGGTAGCGCCCTCCGCCGTACGTGCCTCCCGGCTTTCCGGCGAGCGCGTCTTTCACCGGGACGAAGATCCCTCCGCCGTACGACGACAGCCGCCACACGTCGAGCGACCCGGCGAACGGCACGTGCACGGCGCCGAGCAGCTCGAACGGCACGACGCCGTCCGTGCCGGTCTCCACATCCATCCTCCGCGGCTCCTCGGCGGGGATGATCGGCAGCTCGAACCGCCATTCCGGGTCGTACGGGACGACGGGGAGCCCGGTGAACGTGTCCCTGTCCTCCGGCAGCAGGGGAGTGGCCGGATGCGAGGAGAACAGGTCGTTGCGGCAGGAGATCCAGTGGGCGTGAGCCGTGGCGGGGTCGGTCGCCGCCATCCTGCGCACGGACGCGTACATCCCGAACACGCGCCGCCGCCAGTCGGCCGTCTGCACGGCGGTGACGGCTTTCGCCGCCTGCGGTGTCTCGATCGTCATGCCTGTTCCTCCCGCTCTGCCGCCGGACCTTCCGACGCCTCATTTTCTCGCGCCGGCGGGTCGTACGCCCACGTCGGCGCGAGTTGTCGCAGCCGCATCCCTCTCCACTGCCAGAACGCCCACATCGTGTACCAGGCCAGCGGGGTGAGCACCCCGGCCTTCACGATCAGCTGATCCCGGTAGAGCGTCTTCAGCCGACCGTCCGCGTCCGGCCCTGCCGGGTCGGGAGCGATGGCCATCCGGTGGTCGAGGTGCGGCATGGCGGAGAGCAGCCCGCCCGTGCCGCCACCGGTGTCCCTCAGGATGCGCACCGGCGCGGCGGCATCGCCGCCCACCGATGCAGCGGCATCACCCACCTCGCTGATGCTGAGCCGGATCGCCTGGGTGCCGACGGTGAACGCCCCGAAGGCCCGCACGGCCACGCGGTGCTCGCCGTTCCCCCACACGGTGGGGAACCCGGCAGGCTCGTCCGAGCGGAAGTCGACCCACGGCAGGGCGACCTCGCGGAACGCCGTCGGACTCTGCAGTGCGCGCCAGGCCGCATCCGGATCGCAATCGAGGAGGAACTTCAGCAGGACCCTCATCTCCCCAGTGTCGCGCATCCCGCGCGCGTCTCACCCCTCGGCTCTCACCCTTTGCCGCGTCGGCACTCCTCCGCCCGCGCCAGCAGCAGCGTCCGCTCGCGCTCGTTCCCGGTGAGCGCCGCCGCCCGCTCGAACTCCCGCTCGGCCTCCGCGAGCCGCCCGAGGCGGAAGAGCAGGTCGGCCCGCACCGTCGGCAGGAGGTGGTAGCTGCTGAGCGCCCCGTCGATCACGAGCCGGTCGACCACGTCCAGGCCTGCCTCCGGTCCATACGCCATCGACAGCGCCACCGCCCTGTTCAGCTCAACCACCGCATTCGGCTGCAGCTCGGCGAGCGCTCCGTAGATCGCGACGATCTCCTCCCAGTCGGTCGCCTCCGCTGTCGGCGCCGTGGCGTGACAGGCGGCGATGGCGGCCTGCAGGGCGTACGGCCCGCGGCCGCGGTCCAGGCGCTCGGAGCGACGCAGTGCCTCGACGCCCCTGGTGATCAGGATGCGATCCCATTTCGACCTGTCCTGGTCCTGCAGCAGCACGGGCTCGCCGGCGGGGGTGGTGCGGGCGCCGAGCCGGGACGCCTGGAACTCCATCAGCGCCACCAGCCCGTGCACCTCGGGCTCGCGCGGGGTGAGCTCGGCGAGGACGCGGCCGAGCCGGAGGGCTTCCTGGCAGAGACTGGGGCGCATCCAGTCGTCTCCGGCCGTCGCCGCATAGCCCTCGTTGAAGATCAGGTAGATCACTTCGAGGACGGAACCGAGCCTGGCCGCGAACTCGGACCTGTCCGGCACCTCGAACGGAACCCGCGCGGCGCTGAGGGTGCGTTTTGCGCGGACGATCCTCTGCGCGATGGTGGGCGGCGGCACGAGGTAGGCGCGGGCGATCTCGTCGGTGGACAGGCCGCCGAGCAGCTTGAGGGTGAGCGCCACCCTCGACGGCTTGGTGAGGACGGGGTGGCAGGAGATGAAGACGAGCCGGAGCAGGTCGTCGTCGATGGTCTCCTCGGCGAGCAGGGCCGGATCGTCTGCACCGCGCTCCGTCTCCAGATCGTGGGCGAGCTGCGCGTACCTGTCGCCCAGGCGCTCCTGCCTGCGCCAGCCGTCGATCGCCCTGCGCTTGGCGACGGCGGTGAGCCAGGCTCCGGCGTTGCGAGGCACGCCGGACTGCGGCCACTGCTCCAGGGCGGCGACCAGCGCATCCTGGGCCAGCTCCTCGGCCAAGCCAACGTCGCCGACCAGCCGGGTGAGCACGGCTACCAGCTTGCCCGACTCGATCCGCCACACCGCCTCGACGGTGCGCGCCGCCTCGCCGCCCACATCCCCCATCCCGTTACGCCGTCCTGGGCTCTCCGCCGGCCTCGCGCCAGGCCTTCTCCTTCTGCACGTAGACGTTGTCCTGGTCGAACTCGGCAACGTCGAACACCTTGCGCACCTGCACGCTGCCCGTGGTGAGCGGGATGCGGCGCGCCCATTCGAGCGCCTCTTCTCTGCTCGCCGTCTGGATGATCCAGAACCCGGCGATGAGCTCCTTGCTCTCGGTGAACGGTCCGTCGACGACCGTGCGCTCGTCGCCCGCGTACTCGACGCGCGCGCCTTCCGAACTGGGGTGCAGACCTTCGCCAGCGAGCAGCACGCCCGCCTTGACCAGCTCGTCGTTGTAAGCGCCCATCGCGTTGAGGTCGTCCTCGCTGGGGGTGCCGCCCGCTTCCGTCGTCTCGTCCGCTGTGAGGATGAGCATGTACTTCATGGCTGTCTCTTTCTCTGACCGGCGATTCCCCGCCGTGTGCCGTGGGCGATTGCGCCCCTCACCTCCACGTCGAGCGACCGGGCCCGGAATCGACATCGGCGGAGGTTTTCTTCCGTGCCAGTCTCGCGGGAGCGCCTCCCGCCCGTCGAGCGAGGCACAGAATCTGTGGATAAGTCGCCGGTGTGAGCGGCTGTGCGCGGCTGATCGCGGCTCTGACGGAGGTGTGCGCTACAACTGGAGCATGGCGATCCGGTACTGGCTGGGAGTGGTGCAGCAGGACCATGTGCTCCGCGGGGTCGCCGCAGGCATCGCGCAGGTCAACCACGGGGCCAAGGCGCCGCTCGAACGCATGAGCGCGGCGGACGGCTTCGTCTACTACTCGCCCAAGACCACGTTCCCGGACGGCGAGCCGCTCAAGCAGTTCACCGCGATCGGCCGCATCGCGGACGACGACGTCTACCAGACCACCCAGGGTCCGTCGATGCGCGGTCCCGCCGGCGATTTCAAGCCGTGGCGCCGTCGCGTCGACTGGGAGCACGAGGCGGAGGCGACGCCCATCCGGCCCCTGCTGCCCGTGCTCGACTTCACCAGGGACAAGCCGGATTGGGGCTACCAGCTGCGCCGTGGGCTGATCGAGATCACCCGCCACGACTTCGAGCTGATCCGCCGTCAGATGCGCCGTCCGTCACCGGACGACCCACACGCGAAACCGCTCGCGCGCCGGGCTACGATGTCCCGGTGACCGAGCACGCCACCGCATCCACAGCCACCACCACTACCGCCGCAACCACCGCATCCCCCGCCCACGCGCAGGCCAAGTACCAGCTCCGCTTCGACTGGGCGCACGACGGCCTCGCCACGGTCGCTTCCGACGCCGACATCGTGGTCTGGGTCGACGTGCTCCCTCCGGTGGGCGCCGACCAGCACGCGACAGCACGGGATGCGCTGCCCCACATCCCCGAGTCCGCCGCGGTCGTCGCCGGCGGCCTGACCACCGCTTCGGCCGTCGCCGCGTGGATCATCGCCGAGCAGGTGCGGCTCGGCCGCCGCGCGATGGTCGCGATCGTCGCAGCGGGAGGGACCACCGCATCCGGTGACGTGCGGTTCGCCGTCGAGGACCAGCTCGCGGCAGGGGCGATCGTGGATGCGCTCGCCGCCGTCGGCATCGACTACAGCTCTCCGGAGGCCGCGGCGGCGTGTGCCGCGTTCACCGGTCTGCGCGGCGCCGTCGCGCACCTGCTCACCGCGTCGGCGTCCGGTCAGGAGCACGTTGCATCAGGCAGGACGCCCGCGGAGATCGCCCCGGCCGGCCATGTGGACACCGTGAACGACGTGACGATCCTGCGAGGCCCGTCAGGCACGGAATGATCCGTCCCCGCGCCGCGTTCGCCCCAGCAGGAGGTTTCAACCCATGAAAGCTGTTCTGAACGACACCGTGATCGCCGAGGCTCCCGAGTCGGAGCTCGTCCGCATCGAAGGCAACTGGTATTTCCCGCCGGCGAGCGTCAACGCCGACCTGCTGGAGAAGAGCGACACCCCGTACACCTGTCCCTGGAAGGGCGAGTGCCAGTACTTCTCCGTGAAGGACGGCGACACGCTCCTGCAAGACCGCGCGTGGAGCTACCCGAACCCGTACCCGAGTTCGTTCGACCGCGTCGGCTCCGACTACAGCAACTACGTCGCGTTCTGGAAGGACGTGAAGGTGGTCGACTGACCGACCGCTCGGATCAGAGGACACCGTCAGGGCTATGCCCCGGCGGTGTCCTCATTTTTGGGGACTGTACCCATAAAGTGGGGTACAAAGGTGCTTCCACCCACCCCGCCTGAGTGGATATACATGAAGGGCGGAAGAAACTCCCGGAACCCGAACCGGGGGTCGCGCCGTGTGAGCTGACCCGATCGTGCTCACCGCGTGCTTACCCGGCTTCCGCGTACTCAGAAACCCGATTCTGTGATTCGTCGTGCCTTCCGTCATGCCCGCATTCCGTTCAGCACCACAGCAAAGCACCGAGACAGCAGCGCTCTCGCCCTCAGCAGGCTGAAGCGCCTCGGTGCCGTCTCCGTCGCACTCGTCGTCGCCCTGGTGGGCGGGAGTGTGCTGGCGGGGCCGGCGTTCGCCGCGACCGCCTCCCTGTCCGTCGACAAGTCCGTCGACGGCAAGGCGGCGGTCGCGGTGACGAACGGGTCCGAGTTCACGTACACCGTGATGGTGGGCTGCGACGATAACGACTGCCTCGACGCCAAGCTGGTGGATGCACTCCCCGCCGAGTTCGCCGGGTTCAGCATCCTGGACACGAGCGTCTCCCCGAGTTCGAAGCCCTTCACCAAGTCGCTGACCGGATGCACGAACACGGTCACCTCCTCGTGCGTGCTCACCGTGCTCTTCACCGAGCAGGTCGCCGGGGGCGTCGGCATCCCCGCGGGAGGGACGTACCGCGTGACGGTGACGCTCAAGGCGCCGCAGAACCTCGCGCCGGACTGGGCGTACAACGGCGTGAAGGTCACCAACACCGCGCTCGGCACGTCGAGCACCGCCCCCGACGACAGCGGCTCGGCCGACGTGACCGTGAGCATCCCGGTGTCGGTGGACGAGAAGGTCGGGAAGACCTGGGCCCCGGCGAACCAGCAGTTCGCGCCCGGCGCGACCTCGACCGTGACGCTGACCAGCCAGAACACCTCCAACGTCCCCGCCGCGACGCTGTCCGTGCAGGACCCGACGGTCGCGCAGGACGGCGCGGCCTCCCTCGACGCGGCCAACCCGTTCGCGATCGTCGACTTCGCGGGCTTCGGCGCCGTCACCCTGCCCGCGGGCGCCGACCTCGTGCAGGTCGACGCGTATGTGTACGACAGCGGTTCCCACGCGTGGAAGTGGCAGACGGGTCCCCCCACCGCGGTGGCCGACATCCAGCTCCCCTCCGGCGTCGCAGCAGCGAACGTGGCCGGTCTCCGTTTCACGTACTCGAGCAGCACGGGCACCACGCTCGCGGCCAACGGGGCAGCGGGCAGCGTCGCCGTCTCCGTCGCACAGCGCGCGGTCAACCGCAGCACCGCCGCCTCGCTCGTCGGCGGCGCGACGGTCACCAACAAGTTCACGGGCATCGTCACCGTGCCCGGCAAGCCGCCGGTCTCCAAGACCGCGCAGGCTCCGTTCACCGTCGGCGGCCTCACGGTGCTCGTCAGCGCGGGCAAGACCATCGCGCCGAGCCGCATCCCGGCAGGCACGACCGCGACCGCCACGATCACCGGCAAGAACGACTCGAACGGCCCGCTGAGCACGCTGACGCTCGGCGACCGCGACTTCTTCACCGCGTCGCTCGGCTTCGGCGGCTTCGCCGCCCCGCTGTCATACCCGTCCGGCGCGACCGGCGCCTCCGTCGTCTGGATCTTCTCGGACGGCAGCAGCGTGTCCGCACCGTTCGCCGACGGCGCCACCCCTGTCGCGCCCGCCGCACCGACCGGCGCCCACCTCACCGGCTTCGAGCTGGCGTACACGGGGGCCGTCGCCGTCGGTGCCATCGGCAGCGCGCAGTTCCTGATCGCTCCCGCCGCCGACTACGTCGCGCAGAACGACAGCCCCACCGACGTGACGAACACCGTCACGGTCACCGGCACGAATCCCGCCGGAACGGCGAACAGGACGGCGACGGCGCCGCTCAAGGTCTTCTTCCCGGAGATCTCGCTGAAGCTGTCGAAGTCCATCGCGCCCTCCGGCGCGGTCTCGCCGGGCTCGACGGTCGTGGCCAAGCTGCCGGCGACGACCTCCACCGACTCCGCGTACGTGCGTCCGAACACCATCGTGGTCGACGACACTTGGCGCTCCGGCCGTGCAGACGACTTCTTCAACGCGTTCAACCCGATCGCCATCGCACCGACGCAGGTGCCGCTCGGCTCGACGCTGACGGTCGAGTATTCGACCGATGGGGGCGCCACCTACTCGGTGTTCACCGTGGTCGATGCCACCACCGCGGCGACGAACTACAGCGCCGCTCTCCCCACCGGGCTCGTCGGCAGCATCACCGGGCTGCGCTTCACCTTCGCCAACCCGGCCGGATTCGGGCAGGGCACGACGGTGAGCCCGAACATCACCGCGCAGGCGCGCGCCGCCCTCCGCGACGGTAGCGGCTCCACGTCGGTCGCCAACGGACCGAAGAGCACCTCTCAGAACCTCGCGAGCTCGCACGCCTCCGGCGTCATCGCCGGAGCGCCGCCCGTCGTCAGCCCGGTGCTGACCGCGACGGCCACCGCCGCGATCCAGAGCCAGAGCGGCTCCGGTTCGCTCGGCACCGCCAAGAAGTGGACGAAGCCCGACCTCACCGGTGACCTCACCGAACTGCCGTCGCAGTCCGGCCAGCAGGCGGGCACGGTGCTCTCCTGGGGCGTCACGGACACCGGATACAGCTCGGTGACCATCTCCGACCCCGCGTCGAACGAGGCCGACCCGGCGCAGACCGTGTTCCAGGCGTTCGACCTCGTCAGCATCGCACCGGTCAGCTTCGCGTCGCAGCCCCTGCTCAAATGGGATGCGGTCAGCGAGATCCGCCTCTACCACGACGGCGCATGGAACCTCGTCCCTGCACCCGGCGGAACCTGGATGAACGGCACCGGCTTCAAGGGATACGCGCTCACCCCCGCGGAGCTCAGCGGCACCACCGGCGTGCGCATCACCGTGATCCCGAACGACCCTGCCAGAGCGACGGCGACCGACCCGGCCGCACCACCGGCCGGCTCGGGCATCGCCACGGTCGCCTTCGGCCAGTCCCGCAGCTTCGGCCTGGTCTGGCAGCTGCGTAACCTGCTCCGCGACCCTTCCGCCGCGAGTGATCCGTTCGCCTCCGCGGACACGCTCCTCAACGACTCGACGGCCGGCACGATCTGGAACCGCAGCTCGGCGTCCGGTGTCCACAACGGAACCCCGGTCGGCCCCGTCGACGCCGCTGACAACCTCGCGCTGATCGACCAGCCGCCGCTCGTCGACGTCGCGAAGACGAGCCAGCGCTCCACGATGGTCGTGCCCAAGGCCGGCGACGTCGACCCGTCCGCATACCCGACCAACGACTTCACCATCACGGCGAAGAACGCCGCCGCCGCCCGCGCCTCGTACATCAGGGTGACGGACCCGTCGCCGTGCGACAGCGGATCCATGGGCGCCTGCCTCTCCGCCGCGAACGCCTGGTCGGCCGACCCGTTCGCCGCCGCGAGCTACAGCACCGCCAACCCGTTCGAGCGGCTCACCCTCACCAGGATCCGCTTCACGGCACCCTCCGCCCAGGTCGATCCGGTCGCCTCGCAGGTGACGCTGTGGCACCGCGCGTCCGACGGCACGCTCAGTACCACGAGGGTGTCGATGACCCAGGCGGCTGGGCTCCAGCCCGCCGACCTGCTGGATGTGGTCGGCGTCAGCGTCGTCTACCAGGGCACGAATCCCGTGACAGGAGGAGGCACGATCGTCAGCGGCCAGAACCTCGTGATGACGCTGAGCACGCAGGTCAGGGTGACCCAGCGCAGCGACGCGTCGGCAGAGGTGAAGGCCTTCCGGGTCGACAACGCCGCCTTCGCGCAGGGCTACGACCCCGTGCTCTACCCGAGCGGTCAGGGCTCGCAGCCGAACGACAGCGACACCGCGAGCCTGACGCTCACGACCGCGACGCTCGACGTGACGGCCGCCAAGAGCTTCTCCGCGCCGTCGGTGCTGGAGAAGGACAGGCACACGCCGGTCGCGGTCACCCTCACAGCGACCCAGGGTCAGGCGACGGCCGCCACGCACCAGGTGACGCTGACCGACACCGACTCCGGGTTCTGGAACCGCTTCGCGCTCACCGGCCTCTCCGCGGGCGACGTGACGCTGCCGGCGGGCGCCGACCGCGTGCGCGTCGACGTGCAGACCGGCGGCACCTCCACCTGGATCGCGGGCACGACCGCCGCGACCGCGTCCCTGCCGACCACCGCGCTCGACCAGATCACGGGCATCCGGTTCGTGTTCAGCAGGGCGGACGGCGACCTGTTCAGCCGCACCGCCGTGCCGGCGAACTTCACCGCGACGGCCATCCTGCACGTGCAGCTGCGGGATGCGTCCGTCGACGGTTCGCCGACCGTGTTCCCGAGCACCGTGGACGACACCGTGACGGCTCTCACGCACCGGACGGACAACCCGGCCGTGTACGCCGACAGGACGGCGGACGCCACCGCGAGCATCGCGCTCCTGACCGGCACGCACAGCCTGGACGTGTCGAAGACGCCGGAGAACGGCATCCACACCGTGAGCGTGGGCGACCCGGGCGGCTGGACGCTGACCTTCGCCAACACCGGCACCGGGTTCGTCGACGTGACGAAACTCGTCGACACCCTCCCGGCCTCCCTGGCCTGGGACGGCGAGGCGCCGACCTTCGGCACGACGCCGGGAGGCACGCTCTCCGTGACGCCGGCGACCGGCTTCGACACCGCGACGCGAGAGCTCGCGCTCTCCTGGCCGGCCGGCGGGGCGCGGATGTCGCCCGGCGAGCGGTTCACCGTGCAGCTGAACCTCGTGCTGCAGCCGGGCCTCACCGGCTCGCAGCAGGCGGTCAACAGCTTCTCGGTCACGACGGCACAGACTCTGGATGCGTGCACCAACACGTCCGGCAACGGGCAGGGCACGCTCTCCGGTCTCGCCGCGACCGCCTGCGGCACGAGCAACTACGTCCAGCCGATCTCCGGCCCGTCGCTGTACACCAGCAAGGGCGTGAAGGGCGACGTGGTCGGCGGCATCGTCTCCGGTGCTGTCAACCCGTCCAGCCCGTCCGCCACCTGCACCCCGGACGCCGACGGATACTTCGTCTCGCCGTGCGCGGCGAACACCGTCGTCGGCGGAACCGACCAGTGGCGCCTGCGTGCGATGAACAGCGGCACCGTCACCTACGACGCCCTCGTGTTCGTCGAGCCGCTGCCGACCCCGGGCGACAGGATGCTCGCCACGGGCGCCGCCCGTGGCTCCACCTACCGGCCGGTGTTCGATCAGGGCTACGGCCTGGTGGCGGACGCGCCGACAGGCACGACCGTGACGTGGGAGGTCACCACTGCTCCCGACGTCTGCGTCGGAGCGGGAGCGACCGCCTGGCCGAGCGACCCCACCTGTTCCGCCAACCCCGTGGCCTCCGAGTGGACGCCGTCCACCGCGTTCACGGGCGATTGGTCGGCCGTCACCGGCCTCCGCGTGACGCTCGACTTCAGCACGACGGCGGCGGGCACCCTCGCCCCCGGCGCGACCGTCGGTGCGACCTACCGCACGGTGAACCGCCCGGCGACCTCGGCAGCTCCGGATGGGGCGCCCGTCTCGATGGCGTCCGCCCCCTCCTTCGCGTGGAACCAGTTCGGTGCGACCGCAGCACTGACCGGTGGAGGCACGGTGCGCCGCGCTCCCGTCAAGGCGGGTGTGACCATCGTCACCGGTCCGCTGCAGGTCGACAAGATCGTCACGGGCTCCGCGGCATCGTCCGCCCCCGCGCAGTTCGTCGCCGATGTCGCCTGCACGGTGGCCGGTGCGCCCGTCGACCTCGGGGCGGCGGCGCAGCTCACGCTCGCGACGGCCACCGGCCTCACCGCACGGATCGACGGCATCCCGCTCGGCGCGGACTGCACGGTCGCCGAGCACGGGGCTCCAGGCAGCTACGGCGAGGCGGACCGCTCGATCGCGGGAGGCACCGTCCACGTGCTCTCCACCGAGCAGGCGGGTGCCGTCCCCGCCGCCCAGACCGCGACGATCACGAACACCTACGAGTTCGGGGCGCTGTCGATCGCCAAGACCGCCAAGGCGCTGAGCGTCATGGAGAAGGACGCGGTCCAGTACACCATCACGGTCACCAACCAGGGCGCGCTCGACGCGACCGCCTTCACTATTACGGACACGCTGCCGAAGGGGTCGACGTTCGTCTCCGCCGACCACGGCGGCACCGAAGGCAGCGGTGTGGTGAGCTGGGCGATCCCGCTGCTGGCGAAGGGCGCATCCATCGACGTCCACGTCACGCTCACCTTCGCCGCCGCGGGGACGTACGCGAACATCGCGACCGTCAGCACGCCGCCGGTGGGGCCGTGGAAGCCGCCGACGACGGGTGGCACCTGCTCCGGTCTGCCGGACGCCGCCTGCTCCCAGGTGGTCGTGAACAAGCCGGTCGACCCGGCCGGCCCCGGCGAGCCGACCGGTCCCGTCGTCACGCCGACGCCCACGCCGAAGCCGACGACGACGCCTCAGCCGACGTTCACGTCGGTGCCCGCTCCGGCCCCCAGCACCACCGCCGGTGGACTGGCGGCAACCGGATCGGCCGGTGACTACCTCCTCGTCGCCGGATGGGGTGCCATCCTCCTGCTGATCGGCGCGGCCTTCGTGAGCCGCCGCAGGCGCGGGCAGGCGTAGCGCTCCGATCGACCGCCAGGACCGTGGGGTTACCATGACCCAACGGCCCTGGCGGTCCGCGCGTTCGGGAGGGAGGCGGAGCGATGAACAGACTCACCGTGACGCTGCTCGCAGCCGGGCTGGCCGTCGCGACGGCGCTCACCGGCTGCACCGCCCCTGCCCCCGTTCCTCCGCCGTCCACCACCCGGACACCTGAGCCTCGCCCGTCGCCGACGCGGAGCATCCCGGCGGTCGCCGCGATCCCATGGGAGCCGTCCGGCGAAACCGTGGATCTCGAAAAGGGGCTGGTCGCTCCGTGGTCCGTCGTCCCGCTGCGCAGCGGCTCGGTGCTGATCAGCGAACGCGACAGCGGCACCGTGCTCGAACGCCTGCCGCAGGGCGGGACGCGCACGATCGGCACCGTCGCCGGAGTCGTGCACTCCGGAGAGGGCGGACTGCTCGGCCTGGCCGTGCAGGACGAGGAGGCGCCGAAGTTCCTCTACGCATACGAGACGACGGCCGACGACAACCGCGTCGTGCGGATGCCCGTCACCGGCGTGCCGGGAAGCTACGCGCTCGGCACGCAGGAGAACGTCGTCACAGGCATCCCGAAGGCGTCCAACCACGACGGAGGCCGGATCGCGTTCGGACCGGACGGGATGCTCTACATCACCGCCGGCGACGCCTCGAACCCCGCGAACGCGCAGAACGTCGCATCCCTCGGCGGCAAGATCCTGCGGGTCACGCCGGAGGGCGGCGTGCCGGGCGACAACCCGTTCCCCGGATCGCCGGTCTGGTCGTACGGGCACCGCAACCCGCAGGGCATCGCCTGGGATTCGCGGGGGACGATGTGGGCGAGCGAGTTCGGGCAGAACACCTGGGACGAGCTGAACATCATCACGCCGGGGTCCAACTATGGCTGGCCGAACGTGGAGGGAATCGGCGGAGATCCGAAGTACACGGATCCCGTCTTCCAGTGGCCGACCGACGTGGCGAGCCCGAGCGGACTGGCCGTCGTGGGGGACACCCTCTTCCTGGCCGGGCTCGGCGGGCAGCGCCTCTGGACCATCTGGACGACGGACGGCCACGCCCCGGTCACCGTGAAGCCGTTCTTCGACGGCACGTTCGGGCGGCTGCGGGATGCGGTGGCGCACGGCGACACGCTGTGGCTGCTGACGAACAACACCGACGGCAGGGGAGACCCGCGTCCCGGCGACGACAGGCTCGTGCAGGTCACCCTCATCCCTGCGCAATCGGTGAAGCACCCCGGCTGATCCGCCTCTCGGGTTAGTCTGGGATGGTTACACGACCTGGAGCAGAACCCTGAGCATCATCCTCGGCTACGACCCGACCACTTTGCGCGAGCGCGTCGACCTGCGCGCGGCCGGCCTGAGGCTCGACGAACTCGGCGGCCTGCGCAGTCTCAGCGCGCTCAACGAGAAGACCGTGCTGCTCCGTCTGCTCGGCAGGCTGGACGAGGCCATGCAGGTCGGCAACGAGGCCGTGCGCCAGGCCAGGTTCACCGGCGACAGGGAGCAGCTGCTCGGCGCCAGGGTGCGCAGGGCGCAGGTGCTGCAGTTCCAGGGCAAGCTCGACGAGGCGATCACCGAGCTGACGGGATGCGTCGACGAGGCCCACGCGCACGAGTGGACGGCCCTCGAAGCCTTCGCAACGCAGAACCGCGGCAAGGCCTACTTCGACGCCGAGGAGTACGACAACGCGCTCGCCGACGTGACCGCCGCCGTGTTCCTGCGGGAGAAGCTGGGGGCGTCTCCGGCCGACATCGAGAGCTCGCTGATCGCGGTCGCCGTGGTCAAGTCGTTCGCCGACGCCAACCGCGGTGCGCGCGACGAAGCGGCCGCCGCGGCCTCCGAGCGCCGGGGCCCGGATGCGGCCAACCGCGCGCCCGAGCCGCCGGAGTCGTCCGCTCCGTCGTCCGACCGCGCACGCTGACGCCGCCCTGGAACGACCGCGGGGAACGCGCGTAGGATTCTGATATGAGTTGTCCGGCTGTCGTGCGCATCCCCCTCTCGGTGGGCGCTGATGGCTGATCTCGAGCGGGTCAGGCGCTGGGCGAACGCGCTGATCGCTCTGCATCTCGACCCCGCCGTGTGGACGTTCGACTTCGACAACGCGAAGACCAGGGCCGGGCTCTGCAACTACACGGCCAAGCGCATCACGGTCTCCCGCTATCTGGCGGCGCGGTACGACGACGACGAGATCCACCAGATCCTCCTGCACGAGGTCGCGCACGCCCTTGCCGGCTCTCGCGCCGGTCACGGCCCGCGCTGGCGCTCCACCGCGATCGACCTCGGTTACGAGGGCAAACGCCTGCACGGCGGCGCCATCGCCGACGACCTCGCGCCGTGGGTCGGCACCTGCCCGCGCGGCCACACGCACTACCGATACCGCAAGCCGGCCAGAGCGCTCGCCTGCGGAGCGTGCTCGCGCCGCTTCGACGCGGCGAACCTCATCTCGTGGCAGCACAGAGAGGTCTCCCCTGCACAGCGCAGGATGGCCGCGTCGGCCGCGAGCGAGCAGGGGATGAGCAGCGAGCTGCCCGGGCGCGCTTAGCGGTCGGTGCCGGTGCCGGTAGCTGTGCCTGTGCCCGCTCCCGCGAGCCGCGCATCCAGTCCGGCCCGCACCTCCGGCCATTCCTCGCGCAGGATCGAGAATACGGCGGTGTCCCGCCAGGTCCCGTCCGCGCGACGCTGCATGTGGCGCAGGATCCCCTCCGGCGTCGCGCCGAGGCGTGCGATCGCCGCCCGCGAGCGCGTGTTGAGCACGTCGGCCTGCAGTTTGACCCGCTCGAAGCCGTTGTCGAAGGCGGCGCCGAGCAGGAGACGCTTGGTCTCGGCGTTGACGAGGGTGCCCCAGACCTCCGGGGCGTACGCGGTCCAGCCGATGTGAGCCGATTCGTTCACGAGGTCGAAGTCGCCGAGCGTGGTTGTCCCGACCACCCGGTCGCCGTCCTGGCGCAGGCAGACGACGGTCACGTTGCCTGCGCCCCACTGCAGGTAGTTCGAGATGAACTCGTGCCACTCCTCGTAGGTGTCCCGGTATGCGGCAGGGCCGCCTCCCCAGCCTCCAGCGAACACCTCTGGATGCCCGATGGCGTCGAAGAGGTCCGGCAGGTCTTCGCGCGTCAGCGGGCGGAGGCGCACGATGCTGCCGTCGATGGTGTGCGTGGGGTCGGGGCGGGTGGCGGCCATCCGCTCAGTATCGCATCCAGGGTACAGTAACCGACTATATTGGTTACATGGCGATCGAAGCGATACTCACCGGCGGCACGGGGCAGTGGATGGATTCCTCCGACGGCCAGCACTTCTGGTTCGACTCCGGATCGCTCGCGCTCGACTTCTCGTACACCGGCGGACTCGACCGGGACGGCGGCGAATGGCAGACAGTCCATGATGCCAAAGAACTGAACGACTGGCTGACCACCCGCTTCCCCGAGGTCGCTCCGACGGCGGGCGACCGGGAGTTCCGGGATGCGTCGGCGCTCGGCTCCGCGATCGGCCGCCTCGCCAGGCAGCAGAGCGGCGGAGCGGCGCTCGGCCCCGACGACGTCGACGTGGTCAACCTGTTCGCGGCGACCCCGGACATCCCTCCCGTGCTGGCGGGCGGCGGCCGTCAGGCGGGCAGGACGAACGCGCGGCCGCACCAGGCGCTCAGCACCATCGCCCGGGATGCGGTCCGGCTGTTCTCCGCGGAGGCGGACGGCCGCATCCGGGAGTGCTCCGCCGACGACTGCGACCTCGTCTACCTCGACACCTCGCGCTCCGGCAACCGCCGCTGGTGCTCGATGCAGCGCTGCGGCAACCGTGCCAAGGTCCGCGCCCACCGCGCCCGCGCCGCCGCCTCCACCCCGCCCGCCTCCGCCTGACCTCGATGGCTGCGCGAGCGACCACCCGGCACAATGGAGGGGTGGAACGTTCGATCGACCTCAACAGCGACCTCGGCGAGTCGTTCGGCGCCTGGCGGATGGGCGACGACGCCGCCATGCTGCGACTGGTGTCGAGCGCCAACGTGGCATGCGGGTTCCACGCGGGTGACGCATCCACGATGCTGGCCACCTGCCGCCTCGCCGCCGAGCAGGGCGTCGCCCTTGGCGCGCACGTCTCCTACCGGGACCTCGCCGGGTTCGGCCGCCGCAGCATGGAGGTGGAACCCGGCACTCTGCATGACGAGACGCTGTACCAGCTCGCCGCGCTGAGCGGCATCGCCCGTGTCGCCGGAACGCGCGTCTCGTACGTGAAGCCGCACGGCGCCCTCTACAATCGCATCGTCACCGACCGGGAGCAGGCGCGCGCCGTCGCGAGCGCGGTCGCCGCTTTCGACCCGTCCCTCCCGATCCTCGGTCTCGCCGGCTCCGCCATCGCGGAGGCGGCACGGGATGCCGGACTCCGCTTCGTCAACGAGGCGTTCGTCGACCGCGCCTACCGCGCCGACGGCACCCTGGTGCCGCGCACCGAGCCGGGCGCCGTCCTCTCCGGAGACGCCGCCATCGCAGAGCGCGCCGTGCGCCTCGCGCTCGACGGCCGCGTCGTCGCCGCCGACGGCACGGACATCGAGGTGCGCGTCGACTCGCTCTGCGTGCACGGCGACACCCCGGGCGCCGTCGCGATGGCCGCCGCCGTCCGGGCCGCACTCACCGACGCCGGCGTGCGCGTGGAGGCGTGGAGATGACCGTGCGCGTGCTCCCGAACGGTGACAGTGCCCTGCTGGCCGAGCTCGACGACCTGGATGGGGTGCTCGCCCTCTACGGCACGCTCGAGCGCACCCGCCCGGCCGGGGTCGTCGAACTGGTGCCGGCCGCGCGCACGATCGGCGTCGCCGTCGACCCGGCCGTACTGCCGCTCAGCGTCGCGGCGAACTGGCTGGCGCACGCCGTCCCCGACCAACAGGCCACAGGAGACCGGAGCGCCGTCGAGCTTCCCGTGCGGTACGACGGCGACGACCTGGCCGAGGTCGCCGCCCTGCTCGGGATGAGCCCCGCCGAGGTCGTCGCGCTGCACACCGGCTCCACCTGGCGGGTCGCGTTCTGCGGCTTCGCGCCCGGTTTCGGCTATCTGGTGACCGACCACGACCGCCTCGTGGTGCCCCGCCGTGCGACCCCGCGCACTGCGGTCCCCGCCGGCGCGGTCGGCCTGGCCGGCGAGTTCAGCGGCGTGTACCCGCGGTCGAGTCCCGGCGGCTGGCAGCTGATCGGCAGCACCACCGCGACCGTCTGGGATGCGGCCGCCGAGACCCCGGCGCTGCTGTCGCCCGGCACGGTCGTCCGGTTCGTGGAGGCGCCGTGAGTATCGTCGTCATCGAGCCGGGCCCGCTCACCGTCGTCCAGGACAGAGGACGGCCCGGGCTCTCGCACCTGGGCGTCAGCCCGTCCGGCGCGCTCGACAGGGCAGCGCTGTCGCTCGGCAACCGCCTGCTCGGCAACGACGCTGGATGCGCCGGCCTGGAGATCCTGTTCGGCGGCTTCACCGCCCGGTTCGACGCACCGGCCTGGTTCGCGGTGACCGGCGCAGCCGGGCCGAACACGCTCGACGGCGTGCCCGTCGATCCGCACCTCGCGCAGCACGCGGAAGCCGGTGCCGTGCTGCGGATCGCCCCGCCGGCGGTCGGCGCGCGCAGCTATCTCGCCGTCCGCGGCGGCGTCATCGCCGAGCCCGTGCTCGGGTCGCGCTCCACCGACCTGCTCTCGGCCCTCGGGCCGGCGCCCGTCCTGGCGGGGGACGTGCTGCCGATGGGCGAGCATCCACGGGCCGAGGTGCCCCTGCTCGACTTCGTGCCCGTCGCGGAGCCGGTGGCGGGCGTGGTGGAGGTGCGCGCCCATCCCGGCCCCCGCGCCGACTGGTTCACGCCGGCGGCCATCGACGCGTTCTACACCGCGGAGTGGCGGCTGAGCGCGGCGAGCAACCGGGTCGGCGCGCGGCTCGACCCTCCGCGTCGCCCGGCGCACGCCGCCGGGGTGGATGCGCATCCCGTGCCGCTGCTGGAACGGTCGAACCCCGCGGAGCTGCCGAGCGAGCCGATGGTCGCAGGCTCCGTGCAGGTCTCGCCGGACGGCAGGCCGACCGTGCTGCTCGCCGACCATCCCGTCACGGGCGGCTATCCGGTGATCGCCGTCGTCGCCGACACCTCGCTCGACGCCTTCGCGCAGCTGCGGCCCGGCCAGGCCGTCACCTTCCGGCACGCTTGACGCGGTCGGTCGGGGCGTCAGTCCCGCCGTGTCCCGGTCTGGAAGATGCTGCGTGCAGGGGGAGGAGACGGCACACTCGTCGTGTCCGTGACGATCGGCGCCTTCCCGGCGAACGTCTTCAGCTCGGCCCCGGCCACCGCCTTGGCCGGATGCGGCCCGCTCGCCAGCAGGCGCGGCAGCCAGTCGAGGGGCAGGGAGGCGTTCGAGCCCACCAGCACCACGTTGCCGAACCGCCGCCCCTTGAGCACCTGCGTCTCGGCCAGCGCAGCGACGTTCTCCACCACGGCGCCGAGCGTCGCGATCTGGCTGCGGGCGAACGACAGCGGGGGACCGTCGGCGACGTTCACCAGCACGATCCCGTCCGGGGCGAGCAGGGAGACGGCCGAGCGGTAGAACTCCACACTCGTCACGTGTGCGGGCGTGCGGGCGCCGCTGAAGATGTCGATGACCAGCAGGTCGACGGAACCGCGCAGCCCGGCGGGCAGCTTGCCGACCACCTCGCGGGCGTCCCCGTGCCGGATGCGCACCTGCGCGTAGCGGGGGAGAGGCAGGTTCTCGCGCACCAGGTCGACGAGGTTGCTCTCCAGCTCCACCACCTGCTGGCGGGAACCCGGCCGGGTGTGCGCGATGTAGCGCGGCAGCGTCAGCGCCCCGGCTCCCAGGTGCACGGCGGTGATCGGCTCGCCAGGATCGCCGATGAGGTCGATGACGTTCCCCATCCGCTGCACGTACTCGAAGAACAGCTGGGAGGGGTCGTCGAGGTTCACGTGCGACTGGGGCGTGCCGTCGACCACGAGCTGGTACGAACCCGGCACGAACCTGTCCGGTTCGATCGTCGCGAGGTAACCGCTCTCCTTGAGCACGACGGACGGGTTCTCTGGCACGGCATCCACCCTAGTCGCGCCCGCCGTCCCGCCCGACCCCCGCCTGATCTCCACCCGCATCTCCACCCACGGGCGGTGCCGGATGCGCGGCCCGCGCAGCACGCTGGAACAGTGCCGGGAACCTCCCGGCGCCACACGCTCACGAAAGGCCGGTCATGACCATCCAAATGCTCGGAAACGCTCTTCTCATCGTCGCGGCGATCGGCTGGATCGGCTTCCGGCAGATGACCTGGCGGCCTGTCTCGCTCGGCCGCATGTGGCGAGGCCCCGCGATCTTCGGCATCATCGGCCTCGTCCTCATCGCGCAGACCACCAAGCCGACCGCGCTCACTGCTCTCGACATCGGCGTCCTGGTCGTCGAGCTCGCGATCTCGCTGGGCATCGGAGCGTGGATGGGGGCCATCGCCCACTTCCGGCTGCTTCCGGAGCCGATCGACATCGGCAAGGACCGCAGGGACGTGGCGACCTACGAGTCGCGCACGGGTGCGTGGGGGCTCGCGCTCTGGGTGCTCGTGATCGTCGTCCGCGTCGGCATCGACGTGCTGGCCGGGATGGCCGGATCGCACCTGGCGGCGTCCACCGGCGTCATCCTGCTCATGCTCGCGGCCAACCGGGCGGCGCGCACCGCGGTGTTCGCCCAGCGGCTCGGCCGCCACGCTGCGGCCACCGTCAACGCCGCGGACCCGAATCGCAGCATGATGGGATCGTGAACCCGCCCAGACAGCAGAGCCCGCTGGCCTTCGCGCTGAACCTCGTCGGCGCGCTGGCCATCGGGTTCTCGCTGATCGTGTCGCACTCGGCGGAGCGGCCGGTCTGGGTGCTGGTCCTCGCTCTGATCGCGGACGCCGCCTGGGTGGCACGCGGCGCCATCGCGCTCGCGGGCGTCCGCGCCGGGGAGACGGCGCTTCTGGTCGTCGCCGCCGTTGCCGGCGGACTCGTCGCAGCCCCGTCGGACGGGCTCTCCGTCGTCCCGGCCGCCATCGCCGTGCTCGCCACGGTCGGCGCTCCGCGTCGGCCGGTTCTGGAGGGATTCGGTCTGGCCGTGGTGACGCTGGCGCTCGTCGCCGCCGGCGCCGTGCCGTTCGGAACGGGCGTCGGCGCTGTGCTCGCCATGATGGGCGGCGTGGTGCTCGCGGTGTTCGCCGGGCTCAGCCGCCGTCAGTTCCGCCAGTCGGAGGAGCAGGCGGCGCTGCTGCAGGAGCGCGAACGCGAGATGCGCGAGGAGGCGGCCCGCGTCGCCATCGCCCGTGACCTGCACGACGTGCTCGCGCACAGCCTCGGCGGGCTGGTCATCCAGCTGGATGCGGTCGAGGCCCTCCTCGAAGCGGGGGACACCGCGGCCGCGACAGCCAGGGTGACCGACGCGCGAGCGCTCGCCGCGAGCGGGCTGAGCGAGGCCAGGCGCGCGGTCGCCGCGCTGCGCGATCCAGCGGGGAGCGGCGCATCCGGAATGGTCGTCGAGCCAGCGGCCTTCGCGGCGGCGGTCGACGACCTGCTCGCCGCCCACCGCTCCCTCGGCGGCGTGGTCGACCTCACCACCCACGGCGAGCCGGCCGAGCTCACCGCCGCCCAGGGCGCCGCACTGCAGCGCGCCCTGCAGGAATCGCTGAGCAATGCGCGCAAGCACGCGCAGGGCGAGCCGGTGCGCGCCGACATCGACTGGCAGAGTGGTCGCGTGCGCCTCACCGTCTCCAACCCGCTCTCCGATGACGTCGGCGAACTCGCGGCGACCGGAGGAGGGCACGGCCTCGACGGGATGCGCGAACGCGTCGCCGCCCTCCCGCTCGGTGGTGCTGCGACGGCCGGTGTCGTCGGCGACCGCTTCACCGTGACCGTGGAGGCGAGGCTCTCATGACCGACGAACCCCGGATCCGCGTCGTCGTCGCGGACGATCAGGCCATCATCCGCGACGGCCTCGTCACCGTGCTCGGCCTGCTGCCGGACATCGAGGTCGTCGGCGCTGCGGAGGACGGGGAGCGTGCGTTCGCGCTCGCCGTGGCCGAGCATCCGGATGTGGTGCTGATGGACCTGCGCATGCCCGGCGTCGACGGGGTCGCCGCCACGGAGCGGATCGTGCGCGACGCACCGGGAACGGCGATCCTGGTGCTCACCACGTACGCCGACGACGAGTCGATCCTCGGCGCCCTGCGCGCTGGTGCCCGCGGCTACCTCACCAAGGACGCGGGCCGCGCGGAGCTCGCGGCCGCCGTGCGGGCCGTCGCCCGCGGCCAGTCGACGTTCGCGCCCGAGGTCGGCGCGCTGCTCGTCAACAGCCTGACCGGCTCCGCAGCGCCGGCGCCGGTACCTTCGCTCTCCGTCCGCTTCCCGACACTGACGAAACGGGAGGTGGATGTGCTCGCCCTCGTCGCAGACGGCCTCAGCAACGGCGAGATCGCCTCCACGCTGTTCGTCAGCGTCGCCACGGTGAAGACGCACATCAACGCGATCTTCGCCAAGCTGGCAGTTCGCGACCGCGCTCAGGTAATCGCCCTCGTCCGTTCCTAGATTCTGGGGGAGGATGGGCCGCATGACACAACGAGTGCTCGTCACCGGAGGCTCCGGCTTCGTCGGCGCCACCTGCGTGCTGCAGGCGCTGCAGGCCGGATACGAGGTGCGCACGACCATCCGCACGCCGGCTCGTGCCGCCGACGTCCGCTCGCAACTGGTCGCGGGCGGCCTGGAGGACGCGGGAGGCGACAGGCTGACCTTCGCCGTCGCCGACCTCACCGCCGACACCGGCTGGCCGGAGGCCATCGCCGGCTGCGATTTCGTGCTGCACGTCGCCTCCCCGTTCCCGGCGACGCAGCCCAAGGACGAGAACGAGCTGATCGTCCCCGCCCGCGACGGCGCCCTCCGCGTGCTGCGTGCCGCACGGGATGCCGGCGTGCAGCGGGTCGTGCTCACCTCCTCGTTCGCCGCGATCGGCTACGGCCACCCGCCGACGGACCGCCCGTTCACCGAGGACGACTGGACCGACCTCGACAGCGGCGTTCCCGTGAGCGCGTACGTGAAGTCCAAGACGCTCGCCGAGCGCGCCGCCTGGGATTTCGTCCAGCGCGAGGGAGTGGCGCTCGAACTGGCGACCGTCAACCCGGTCGGCATCCTCGGTCCCGTGCTCGGCCACGACTACTCCAGCTCGGTCCAGCTGATCAAGGCTGTTCGGGATGGGCGGCTCCCTCGCCTGCCGAACGTCAGCTTCGGCATCGTCGACGTGCGCGACGTCGCGGCGCTGCACCTGCTCGCGATGACCAGGCAGGAGGCGGCCGGTCAGCGCTTCCTCGCCATCTCCGGCGACGTGATGAGCGCCCAGGAGGTCGCCCTCCTCATCCGGGGCCACCTCGGAGAAGGCGGAGCCCGCATCACGACCAAGACGATGCCGGACTGGGCACTGAAGGCGCTGGCGCCGTTCAGCCGCACCGTGCGGGGGTCGCTCCCGGACGTCGGCGTGGTGCGCCGGGCGTCCGCTGCCAAGGCGGAACGGGTGCTCGGCTGGTCTCCGCGGTCGCGCGAAGAGGCGATTCTGGCGACGGTCGACTCGCTTCCGACGGGCTAAATCCGCGTCGTTCCGCGGAAATATCGCAGAGCCTTCGCGGGTTATACCGCAAGGATGCGCGTCGGGTCAAGAAAAGAGTGGACACGGCGCGTCCATTTGACATATAGTTGTCTTTTGCGCTCCCAGACAAACATCTGCCTTCATATTGCGGTCGGCCTTGCTTATCTTCCGTGCGCGCCTGGGCCTGGTTCACAGGTCAGATGGGCGCCAGCACGATCCCCTGGGAGTTCTCGTCCATACAGTACACACACTGACAGACAGTAACTGAGGCCCGACGGGGCCCACGGAGGTTATTTCCTTGGCTGCTGCGCGCAACGCAACCAACACTGACAAGACACCCAAGAACGGACGAAACGCATCTCGTCTCTCGTTCGCAAAGATCACTGACACCCTCACCGTTCCGGATCTGCTCGCACTGCAGACCGAGAGCTTCGACTGGCTGGTCGGAAACGACGCGTGGAAGGCTCGCGTCGCCGAAGCCCAGGAGCAGGGTCGACAGGATCTGCCGAGCAACACCGGTCTCGAGGAGATCTTCGAGGAGATCTCTCCCATCGAAGACCTCGGTGAGACGATGCAGCTCTCCTTCACCAACCCCTTCCTCGAAGAGAAGAAGTACTCGATCGACGAGTGCAAGGAGAAGGGTAAGACCTACTCCGCTCCTCTCTACGTCGAAGCCGAGTTCATGAATCACCTCACCGGTGAGATCAAGACGCAGACCGTCTTCATGGGCGACTTCCCCCTGATGACCGAGAAGGGCACCTTCGTCATCAACGGCACCGAGCGTGTCGTCGTGTCGCAGCTCGTCCGCAGCCCCGGCGTCTACTTCGAGCGCACGCCCGAGAAGACGTCCGACAAGGACATCTACTCGGCACGCGTCATCCCGAGCCGTGGTGCATGGCTCGAGTTCGAGATCGACAAGCGCGACCAGGTCGGTGTCCGCATCGACCGCAAGCGCAAGCAGTCGGTCACGGTGTTCCTCAAGGCCCTCGGCCTCACCTCCGAGGAGATCCTCTCGGAGTTCGCCGGGTACCAGTCGATCGAGCTCACGCTCGAGAAGGACGCCATCCTCACCAAGGAGGAGGCGCTCAAGGACATCTACCGCAAGCTGCGTCCGGGCGAGCAGGTCGCTGCCGAGGCTGCGCGTGCGCTCCTCGACAACTTCTACTTCAACCCGAAGCGCTACGACCTCGCGAAGGTCGGCCGTTACAAGATCAACCGCAAGCTCGGGCTCGACGCCCCGCTCAGCGACTCCGTGCTGACCGTCCAGGACATCCTGGCCACGATCAAGTACCTCGTCGCGCTGCACGACGGCCGCACCACCTTCAACGGCGTCCGCAACGGTGAGCCGGTCGAGATCCGTCTCGACGTCGACGACATCGACCACTTCGGCAACCGTCGCATCCGCGCCGTCGGCGAGCTCATCCAGAACCAGGTCCGCACGGGTCTGTCCCGCATGGAGCGCGTCGTCCGCGAGCGCATGACCACGCAGGACATCGAGGCCATCACGCCGCAGACCCTGATCAACGTGCGCCCCGTCGTCGCCGCGATCAAGGAGTTCTTCGGAACGAGCCAGCTGTCGCAGTTCATGGACCAGAACAACCCGCTCGCGGGTCTGACCCACAAGCGCCGCCTCTCGGCCCTCGGCCCCGGTGGTCTGAGCCGCGAGCGCGCCGGCGTCGAGGTCCGTGACGTCCACCCGTCGCACTACGGCCGCATGTGCCCGATCGAGACCCCGGAAGGCCCGAACATCGGTCTGATCGGTTCGCTCGCATCGTTCGCGCGGATCAACTCGTTCGGTTTCATCGAGACGCCGTACCGCAAGGTCGTCGGCGGCAAGGTCACCGACCAGATCGACTACCTCACGGCGAGCGAGGAGGACGACTACATCGTCGCCCAGGCCAACGCTCCGCTGACCGCTGACAGCCACTTCGCGGAAGACCGCGTCCTGGCACGTCAGAAGGGTGGAGAGGTCGACCTGATCCCCGCAGACGAGATCGGCTACATGGATGTGTCGCCGCGCCAGATGGTCTCTGTCGCGACCTCGCTCATCCCGTTCCTCGAGCACGACGACGCGAACCGCGCCCTCATGGGTGCGAACATGCAGCGTCAGGCTGTGCCGCTCGTCCGTTCGGAGAGCCCGCTCGTCGGAACCGGTATGGAGGGCTACGCGGCCATCGACGCCGGTGACGTGCTCATCAACGACAAGGCCGGAGTCGTGTCGGAGGTGTCGGCTGACGCCGTCACCATCCAGCTCGACGAGGGCGGCACGAAGACCTACTACCTGCGCAAGTTCGACCGCTCCAACCAGGGCACGTCGTACAACCACCGCGTCATCGTCTCCGAGGGCGACAGGATCGAAGCAGGCGAGGTCATCGCCGACGGCCCAGCCACCGAGAACGGTGAGCTGGCGCTCGGCAAGAACCTGCTCGTCGCGTTCATGCCGTGGGAGGGTCACAACTACGAGGACGCGATCATCCTCAGCCAGAACCTGGTGAAGGACGACACCCTCTCCTCGATCCACATCGAGGAGTACGAGGTCGACGCCCGCGACACCAAGCTGGGCAAGGAAGAGATCACCCGCGACCTGCCGAACGTCAGCCCGGACCTCCTGGCCGACCTCGACGAGCGCGGCATCATCCGCATCGGCGCCGAGGTTCGCCCCGGCGACATCCTGGTCGGAAAGGTCACGCCGAAGGGCGAGACCGAGCTCTCGGCCGAGGAGCGTCTGCTCCGCGCGATCTTCAACGAGAAGAGCCGCGAGGTGCGCGACACCTCGCTCAAGGTTCCCCACGGTGAAGAGGGCACGATCATCGGTGTCAAGGTCTTCGACTCGCAGGACGGCGACGACGAGCTCGGCTCCGGCGTCAACCAGCGTGTCGTGGTCTACATCGCCCAGAAGCGCAAGATCACCGCTGGTGACAAGCTCGCCGGCCGTCACGGCAACAAGGGTGTCATCTCCAAGATCCTGCCGGTCGAGGACATGCCGTTCCTCGCGGACGGAACCCCGGTCGACGTCATCCTCAACCCGCTGGGTGTCCCCGGTCGAATGAACTTCGGTCAGGTCCTCGAGATCCACCTCGGCTGGATCGCGAAGAACGGCTGGGAGGTCAAGGGCAAGCCGAAGTGGGCTGCAGAGCTCCCTGAGGCTGCGTTCTCCGCCGCCCCGAACACCAAGGTCGCCACCCCGGTGTTCGACGGTGCCAAGGAGGAGGAGATCGCCGGTCTGCTCGACTCGACCACCGTCACCCGCGACGGCGACCGACTCATCGGCGGCTCCGGCAAGACCCAGCTGTTCGACGGCCGCTCCGGCGAGCCGTACCCTGACCCCGTTTCGGTCGGCTACATGTACATCCTGAAGCTGCACCACCTGGTCGACGACAAGATCCACGCGCGTTCGACCGGACCGTACTCGATGATCACCCAGCAGCCGCTCGGTGGTAAGGCGCAGTTCGGTGGACAGCGATTCGGTGAGATGGAGGTGTGGGCGCTCGAGGCATACGGTGCCGCGTACGCTCTGCAGGAGCTCCTGACCATCAAGTCGGATGACATCCTCGGTCGCGTCAAGGTCTACGAGGCAATCGTCAAGGGCGAGAACATCCAGGAGCCGGGCATCCCGGAGTCCTTCAAGGTCCTCATCAAGGAGATGCAGTCGCTGTGCCTGAACGTCGAGGTGCTCTCGGCCGACGGCCAGCAGGTCAGCCTGCGCGACGCGGACGACGAAGCGTTCCGCGCTGCGGAAGAGCTCGGCATCAACATCTCCTCGCGCTTCGAGTCGTCGTCGATCGACGAGATCTAAGCCGCCAGACCTACTGACACACTTTTTCCAGGAAAGAAGGAAAATTGATCGACGCAACAACGTTCGATGAACTGCGTATCGGCCTGGCCACTGCTGACGACATCCGTCGTTGGTCGTACGGCGAGGTCAAGAAGCCCGAGACCATCAACTACCGCACGCTGAAGCCCGAGAAGGACGGCCTCTTCGGAGAGCAGATCTTCGGGCCGAGCCGTGACTGGGAGTGCTCGTGCGGTAAGTACAAGCGCGTGCGCTTCAAGGGCATCGTCTGTGAGCGCTGTGGCGTGGAGGTCACCAAGTCCTCCGTCCGCCGCGAGCGCATGGGCCACATTGAGCTCGCTGCTCCCGTGACCCACATCTGGTACTTCAAGGGTGTTCCCTCGCGCCTCGGCTACCTGCTCGACATGGCGCCGAAGGACCTCGAGAAGGTCATCTACTTCGCCGCATACATGGTGATCGAGGTCGACGAAGAGGGCCGTCACGCCGACATGCCCGGCCTTGAGAACGAGCTCCGTCTCGAGATCAAGACCCTGTCCGACCAGCGCGACAGCCGCATCGCGGACCGTCTGCAGCGCCTGGAGACCGACCTCGCCGCACTGGAGGAGGAAGGCGCCAAGGCCGACCAGAAGCGTCGCGTCAAGGACACGGCCGAGAAGGAAATGGGCCAGATCCGCAAGTCCTACGACGAGGACATCGCCCGTCTCGAGCGCGTGTGGGAGTCCTTCCGCACCCTCAAGGTCGGCGACCTCAAGCCGGAGGACGCGGACTTCAACGAGCTGGTCGACCGCTTCGGGCTGTACTTCGAGGCGTACATGGGAGCCGAGGCGATCAAGCGTCGCCTGCTCGCGTTCGACCTGGCCGCTGAGGCCGAGCTGCTCCGCGATCAGATCGCGAACGGCAAGGGACAGAAGAAGATCCGCGCGATCAAGCGTCTGCGCGTCGTCTCCTCGTTCCTCGCCACCGGCAACTCGCCTGCTGCGATGGTCCTGGATGTCGTCCCGGTCATCCCGCCGGAGCTGCGCCCGATGGTGCAGCTCGACGGTGGCCGCTTCGCGACCAGCGACCTGAACGACCTGTACCGCCGCGTGATCAACCGCAACAACCGTCTGCGTCGTCTGCTCGACCTCGGGGCTCCCGAGATCATCGTGAACAACGAGAAGCGGATGCTGCAGGAGGCCGTCGACGCACTGTTCGACAACGGCCGCCGCGGTCGTCCCGTCACCGGCACCGGCAACCGTGCCCTCAAGTCCCTCAGCGACATGCTGAAGGGCAAGCAGGGTCGTTTCCGTCAGAACCTGCTCGGAAAGCGCGTCGACTACTCCGGCCGTTCGGTCATCATCGTCGGCCCGCAGCTCAAGCTGCACCAGTGTGGTCTGCCCAAGCAGATGGCGCTGGAGCTGTTCAAGCCGTTCGTGATCAAGCGCCTGATCGACCTGAGCCACGCTCAGAACATCAAGGCGGCCAAGCGCATGGTCGAGCGTTCGCGTCCGCAGGTCTGGGACGTGCTCGAGGAGATCATCCGCGAGCGCCCCGTGCTGCTGAACCGTGCACCCACCCTGCACCGTCTCGGCATCCAGGCGTTTGAGCCTCAGCTCGTCGAGGGCAAGGCCATCCAGCTGCACCCGCTCGTGTGTGCCGCGTTCAACGCGGACTTCGACGGCGACCAGATGGCTGTCCACCTGCCGCTGTCGGTCGAGGCTCAGGCCGAGGCCCGCATCCTGATGCTCGCGTCGAACAACATCCTGAAGCCGTCGGACGGCCGTCCGGTCACCCTGCCTTCGCAGGACATGATCATCGGTCTGCACCACCTCACCACCGTGCGCGAAGGCGCCGAGGGCGAGGGGCGCGCGTTCTCGTCGGTCTCCGAGGCGATCCTCGCCAAGGACCAGGGTTCGCTGCACCTCAACGCCAAGGTCAAGATCCGTCTCGAGGACTACGTGCCCTCCGACGCGAACGAGACCGGCACCGAGGGTGTCACCGCCATCGTCGAGACGACCCTCGGCCGCGCCCTCTTCAACGAGGCGCTGCCGGCGGACTACCCGTTCGTCGATGAGGTCGCTGACAAGGGCGTGATCTCGTCGATCGTCAACGCCCTCGCGGAGCGCTACCCGAAGGTGGAGGTCGCAGCAGCGCTGGACCGCATCAAGGACGCCGGTTTCTACTGGGCCACCCGGTCCGGTGTGACGGTGTCGCTGAGCGACATCCTGACGCCGCCGAACAAGCCGCAGATCGTCGCCGGCTACGAGAAGAAGGCCGCCAAGGTCACTGCCGAGTTCGAGAAGGGTCTCACGACCGACCTCGAGCGTCGTCAGGAACTGGTGAAGATCTGGACCGAAGCGACCAACGAGGTCGCAGAGGCCATGCGCGCCAACTTCCCGGCGGACAACACCATCAACCGCATGGTCACCTCCGGTGCCCGTGGTAACTGGCTGCAGGTGCGCAACATCGCCGGTATGCGTGGTCTGGTGAACAACCCGAAGGGTGAGATCATCCCCCGTCCGATCATTTCCTCGTACCGCGAGGGTCTGTCGGTGGCGGAGTACTTCATCGCGACGCACGGTGCCCGTAAGGGTCTGGCCGACACGGCTCTCCGTACGGCGGACTCGGGCTACCTGACGCGTCGTCTGGTGGACGTGTCGCAGGACGTCATCATCCGTGAGGACGACTGTGGCACGACCAAGGGTCTCGACCTTCCGATCGCCGAGGCCGGCGCCGACGGCGTGCTGGTGCGCGACGCGAACGTGGAGAACTCGGTGTTCGCCCGTACCCTCGCCGCCGACGCTGTCTCGCCGGAGGGAACCGTCGTGGCGAAGGCCGGTGACGACGTCGGAGACGTCCTCATCGACAAGCTGGTCGCCGCCGGTGTCACCGACATCAAGGTGCGCTCTGTGCTCACCTGTGAGTCGGCCGTCGGTGTGTGTGCAGCCTGCTACGGCCGCTCGCTCGCGACCGGAAAGCTCGTCGACATCGGAGAGGCCGTCGGCATCATCGCGGCCCAGTCGATCGGTGAGCCCGGAACCCAGCTGACCATGCGTACGTTCCACACCGGTGGTTCCGCATCCGCTGACGACATCACGCAGGGTCTTCCCCGCGTGCAGGAGCTGTTCGAGGCTCGTACCCCCAAGGGTGCTTCCCCGATCGCCGAGGCAGCAGGACGCATCACCATCGAGGACACGGAGCGCAGCCGCAAGGTCATCCTGACCCCGGACAACGGCGACGAGCCGCACGTCTACCCGGTGCTCAAGCGTTCGACCCTCCTCGTCGAGGACGGCCAGCACGTCGAGCTCGGAACGCAGATCATCGTCGGCGCCGTCGACCCGAAGGAAGTTCTTCGCGTCAAGGGCGTCCGTGAGGTGCAGAAGCACCTCGTCGGTGGTGTGCAGGGCGTCTACCGCTCGCAGGGTGTTCCGATCCACGACAAGCACATCGAGGTCATCGTCCGCCAGATGCTGCGCAAGGTCACCGTCGTCGAGCACGGCGACACCGACCTGCTGCCCGGCGAGCTGGTCGACCGCTCGAAGTACAACGAGGTCAACCGCGCCACTCTCACCGAGGGCAAGAAGACCGCGTCGGCTCGCCAGGAGGTCATGGGTATCACCAAGGCTTCCCTCGCGACCGAGTCGTGGCTGTCGGCCGCGTCCTTCCAGGAGACCACCCGCGTCCTGACGCAGGCGGCCATGGAGGGCAAGTCCGACCCGCTGATCGGCCTCAAGGAGAACGTCATCATCGGAAAGCTGATCCCGGCCGGTACCGGCCTGGCTCGCTACCGCAACGTGACGGTCGAGGCCACGGAAGAGGCGAAGGCGGAGCGGTACCCCAACCGCATCTTCGCCGACGACTCGGCCTTCAGCGAGAACGACCTGAGCTTCGTCGACTTCGACAGCTTCAGCTCGGACGACTACACCCCGGGAACGTACAACTAAGCGATTCCGTACGACGGACGGCCCCCGGTGCTTCGGCACCGGGGGCCGTCCTCGTTTGCGGGGGTGGACGGCCGACCCAAAGGGATGCGCGACAATGGATGCATGTGGCGTCACCTCCTCGAATACACCGACTCGACCGGCCGCGCGATGGTCGGTGTCGCGGTGGCCCTGCTGGTCGTCGCCGTGGGGAGCTTCCTGGTCGGGATCGTGCAGGCCACGACCGGCCACGCCGCGAGCACGCTGCCGTTCTGGATCACCACGATGGGTTCCGCGGTCGTCGCGGGCGTCCTCGTCTACCTCGCTTCGCGGCGCGCGGACATCCGCCGCCGCTGAACTTCGTCTGACCCCCAGGTGTGTGGCACCTGTAGGTGGGAGTGGTGCGTGTGTGACACGCGCGAATAGTGTGACATCGCTTCACCCGAAGAAGTGATATTGCAGTACCGCCGCATCTGCCGAGACACCCGACCCGCCCCGGCATCGTCCTTGCGAGGAGGCTCCCGTGGCGTCGATGACGGAAATCCTGATCCTGCACGGCCATCTGCCGATCGAGTATCTCGACACGGTGACGAGCGAGCCGACAGCCGATGAGGCCGCTGTGCGCGACCTGCTCGCGCGCGGCGCCATCAGCGCGATGCAGCTGGCCCGCGCCCGCGCAGCCCAGTCCGGCCTCCCGTTCGTGGAGCTCGGCGACTACCCGGTGGACCGCACCGCCGTCTCGCTGGTGACCGGCGCGATCTGCCGCCGCCACTCCGTCCTGCCGATCGGGACCGCCGACGGCACCGTGATCCTCGCGATGGCCGACCCGGGAAACGTGTTCGCCATCGACGACGTGCGCGCGGCCGCCCGGATGAACGTCGCCCCCGCCGTCGCGGAGCTCGGCGACCTGCTCACCGCGATCGACAGGTACATCCGCGCGGACGACGAGCTGAGCGACCTCACCACCACGCTCGAGGAGGAGTCGGCGACCCCGGACGATTCCAGCCTCACCATCGCTGAGTCGAGCGACGACGACGCCCCCATCGTCCGGTTCGTGAACCTGCTGGTGAGCCAGGCCATCCAGGATCACGCCTCCGACATCCACATCGAGCCTGCCGAGCACGACGTGCGCGTGCGGTACAGGATCGACGGGGTGCTGCACGCCATGCAGAGCGCGCCCAAGAGCATCCAGAACGGTGTCATCTCGCGCCTCAAGATCATGAGCGACATCGACATCGCCGAGCGACGCAAACCGCAGGACGGTCGCATGTCGGTCGTGCACGGCGGCCGCCAGATCGACCTGCGCGTCGCGACGCTGCCGACGGTGTGGGGCGAGAAGGTCGTCATGCGCATCCTGGACAACACCAACACCGGGATGACGCTGCGCGACCTCAATCTGCTGGAGCGCAACTTCGAGACGTACCGAGCCTCCTATTCGAAGCCGTACGGGATGATCCTGGTCACCGGCCCGACCGGCTCCGGCAAGTCGACCACGCTGTACACGACGCTCAACGCCGTCGCGCGACCGGAGATCAACGTCATCACGGTCGAGGACCCGGTGGAGTACCGGATGGCGGGCATCAACCAGGTGCAGGTCAACCCGAAGGCGGGGCTCACGTTCGCCAGCGCGCTCCGCAGCATCCTGCGCAGCGACCCGGATGTGGTCCTCCTCGGCGAGATCCGCGACCACGAGACGGCGCAGATCGCCATCGAGGCGTCGCTGACCGGCCACCTCGTGCTGTCGACCCTGCACACCAACGACGCCCCGAGCGCCGTCACCCGCCTCACCGAGATGGACATCGAGCCGTTCCTGGTGGGTTCCGCCCTGGACTGCGTGGTCGCCCAGCGTCTCGCGCGCAGGCTCTGCGACCGCTGCAAGCAGCCGGCCGTCTACTCGGTCGACGACCTGCAGCGGCTCCGATTCCCCGTGTCCGCCGACCAGCAGCCGCCGCAGGTGTTCGTGCCCGTCGGCTGCCCCACCTGCTCGAACACCGGTTACCGCGGCCGCATCGCCGTGCACGAGGTGATGGCGGTGAGCGAGGAGATCGAGCGGCTCGCCGTCGGCCGGGCATCCAGCGCCGAGATCGGCCGGGCGGCACGGGAGCAGGGGATGCTCACCCTGCGCGAAGACGGCTGGGAGAAGGCCAGACTCGGCCTGACCTCGGTGGAAGAGATCCTGCGAGTGGTGGCCTAGGAGGGCTCATGGCATCGGATGCGAGCAACGACACGAGTTGGGGCGGCTTTCCCCCGCCGGAGCAGAAGCCGGTGTACGAGATCCCGGTGACCCCACCGGGCTCGACCGCCGGAGGCTGGGCGCCGGGGGATGGCACGCCGCTGCTGCCGCCGCCCGTACTGGCGCCGCCGGTCGCGCCGCCGGTCGCGCCGCCGGTCGTCGCCCCGCCGGTCGCCGTGCCGCTTCCCACCGTCCCGTTCCCCGTGGTCGACGACGCGTATCCGGTGCAGCGGCTCGTCCCGTCCGGGCGTCGCGCCGCCGACCCGCTCCCCGAGCCCGTGCTTCCCGTCGCCCTGCACCCGCACGAGCCGGAGCCGATCGACGAGACGCTCACCGCCGTGGAGCGCGAAGCGCTCGAACGCGCGGACGCCGAGCTGGTTGCGGCGCTGCACGAGGTGGTCTACCAGGGCGCGTCCGACCTGCACGTCACCGTCGGGACGGCGCCGATGGTGCGCGTCGACGGCAGCCTGCGGCCGGCGGGCTCCGTGACCCCATGGAACCACGACCGCACCAGGGCGGCGCTCACCAGTCTCCTCACCGACCGGCAGCGCGAAGTCTTCGACCGGGAGCTCGAACTCGACTTCGCGTTCACCATCTCCGCCAACTCCCGTTTCCGCGTCAACGTCTACCAGCAGCGCGGCTCCGTCGGTGCCGCGTTCCGACTCATCCCGACCGAGATCAAGCAGCTGCACGAGCTGGGCGTCCCGGATGCCGTCGGCTCGTTCTCGCAACTGCCGCGCGGTCTCGTGCTGGTCACCGGCCCGACGGGCTCCGGCAAGTCGACCACCCTCGCCGCCCTCATCGACCTGGTCAACACCACGCGCGCAGACCACATCGTGACGGTCGAGGACCCGATCGAGTTCATGCACACCCACAAGAAGTCGATCGTCAACCAGCGCGAGGTCGGGCACGACACCCACAGCTTCGGTGCGGCCCTCAAGCACGTCCTGCGCCAGGACCCCGACGTCATCCTGATCGGCGAGCTCCGCGACCTGGAGACCATCTCCGTCGCACTCACCGCCGCCGAGACCGGCCACCTGGTCTTCGCCACCCTGCACACCCAGGATGCGCCGCAGACCATCGACCGCGTCATCGACGTGTTCCCTCCGCACCAGCAGGACCAGGTGCGCGCCCAGCTCGCCGCCACCCTGCAGGGTGTGGTCTGCCAGACCCTGGTAAAGCGGGCGAACGGCCGCGGCCGCGTGGTGGCCACCGAGATCCTGATGATGACCCCCGCGGTCGCCAACCTCATCCGCGAGGGCAAGACCTACCAGATCGCCTCGATGATGCAGGCAGGCCGCGACTCCGGGATGCGCACGATGGACCAGCACCTCGCCGACCTCGTCAACTCCGGCCAGATCACCCGCAAGGCGGCCATGGACAAGGCCCACGACGTGGAGGGCATCACCAGGCTCATCCAGCGCGCGGAGTCTCCGACAGACTCCTCGGCGATGGCCATCGCATCCAGCGGGCCGGACTTCGGCGACACATACTCAGGAACCGTGAGGTAGAGCCATGCCCGCAAGCACCGCATACGCGTACAAGGGCAGAGACGCCGACGGCAAGATCGTCAAAGGCCGGGTGGATGCGACGAGCGAGGCCGCCGTCGCAGCCCGGCTCAGGACGATGGGCCTCTCGCCCGTGTCGATCGCCGAGTCCCCGGGAGGCACGGGACTCAACCGCGACATCAACATCAGCTTCGGCTCGGGGGTGAAGCTCAAAGAGCTCGCCGTGATGAGCAGGCAGATGGCGACCATGATCGCCTCCGGGCTGTCCCTGCTGCGCACCCTGAACATCCTGGCCGAGCAGACGCCGTACAAGAAGCTGCAGGCCGTGCTCTCCGAGGTGCGGGATCAGGTGGAGTCCGGCGTCTCGACGTCCGAGGCGATGCGCAAGCACGCTGACTTGTTCCCTCCGCTCATGATCAACATGGTGCGCGCCGGCGAGACGGGCGGCTTCCTCGACGACGCGCTGGAAGCGGTCGCGTCGAACTTCGAGAAGGAGGTCAAGCTCAAGTCCTCGATCAAGTCGGCGCTGACCTACCCGGTGATCGTGTTGCTGATGTCGGTCGTCTCCGTCGTGGTGATGCTGCTGTTCGTCGTCCCGATCTTCGAGAAGATGTTCTCCAGCATGGGCAGCCAGCTCCCGCTGCCCACGGAGATCCTGGTGCAGCTCTCGCACGCGATGGTCTGGATAGCGCCGGTGCTGGTCGTGGGCGGCATCGTCTTCGCGGTCTGGTGGGGCAGGCACAAGAACGACGAGTCCGTGCGGCGCAAGGTCGATCCGGTCAAGCTCAAGCTGCCCGTCTTCGGCTCGTTGCTGAAGAAGATCGCCATCGCGCGCTTCAGCCGCAACTTCGCCAACATGATCAGCGCGGGTGTGCCGATCCTGCAAGCCCTCAGGATCGTGGGGGAGACCTCTGGCAACTGGGTGATCCAGAACGCCCTGGAGGAGGTCGCCGAGTCCGTGCGGCAGGGCGAGTCGATCGCGGCCCCACTGGCGAAACAGCCGGTGTTCCCCGCGATGGTGACGCAGATGATCGCGGTCGGCGAGGACGCCGGCTCGCTCGAATCCATGCTCGACAAGATCGCCGACTTCTACGAGCAGGAGGTCGAGGCGGCGACGGAACAGCTCACCGCGATGATCGAACCGCTCATGATCGCCTTCCTCGGCGTGATCATCGGCGGCATGGTCGTCGCCCTCTACCTGCCCATTTTCAGCATCGCCTCCGCCGTCAAGTAGTGACCCCCGACCAGGGGTTTCCACGCGTTTTATCCCCCTACACTGGGGTGAAATCTGACTGAAAACCCCCCAAATGTGGGATGTTTCTCAAAATCTCCTGGGAATTATGGTCATCACCGGAGCGGCACTCGCAAACGCTCCCCGACCCGCACTACCCGACCGATTGGAAACTGCAATGTACTTCCGACTCATGGGCAAGCTGAACGCTCGCCGCAAGGGCCTGCTCGAAGAGGACGAGAAGGGCTTCACCCTGATCGAGCTCCTCGTGGTGGTCATCATCATCGGCATCCTGGCCGCCATCGCCATCCCGATCTACATCGGGGTCCAGAACAACGCCAAGGACGCGGGCGTCAAGTCCGACCTGGCGAACGCCAAGACCGCCGTGGTCGCGTACTACACCGACAAGGGGTCAACGGCTGCCGCCCCTTCGCTCACGGATGGCACCCTCACCACGTATGGATTCACGGTGAGTGACAACACCCAGTCGATCGCCTTTGCTACCTCGCCCGCTGCGTCTGCAACGGCATTCTGCATCGACGGTGTCGGCAAGACGGGTACCAAGTTCCACATCGACCAGACGAACGGCGCCACGACCGGAGCCTGCGGAACGACTCCGTAACACCATCCCGGCGGGGGGGGGGGGGGGGGGGGGGGGGGGGCGT
>NZ_JBXAPT010000008.1:85323-233103 GCF_058806515.1 Leifsonia sp. GW821-FHT13C05
CCCCCCCACTCCCTCCCCCCCCCCCCCCCCCCCCCCCCCCGCCTCCCCTCTCCCAGACACCCGACCCAGGGAGGTGAACCCCCGTGCTCCACCCGCTCCGCACCACCGAGACCCGCGAGTCGGGCTTCACCCTCATCGAGGTCCTGATCGCGATGATGGTCTTCGGCATAATCTCCGTCCTCGTCGCATACTCCCTCACCCTGTCGATGACCCTCACCCGGTCGTCCAGGGCCAACGAGGTCGCCGCCAACCTGGCCGCGCAGCAGGTCGACATCGCCCGCTCCGCCAAGGACGTCTTCTCCGTCGTCAGCGGCACCGTCACCCAGACCATCGACGGCACGCAGTACACGATCACCAAGATCGCCGGGTGGGTGACCAGCACCGGCACCGTCGCCGATTGCGGCACCAGCCAGGGCATCCTGCAGAACAAGACCCTCAACGTCTCCGTCTCCTGGGGCGGGATGCGCCCGGGCACCAAGCCGGTGCAGGCCAGCACGCTGCTCGCCCCGGCCGGCCCGGTCAATGATCCGGCCTCCGGCACGATCCTCGTGCACGTCACCAACGCCAGCGGAGCCGGCGTCGCGAACATCCCGATCACCGCCAAGCCGGACGCGACGATCACGCCGAACACCGCGGCCACCATCACACCGGGGCCGCCGTCCACCGACGCGGACGGCTGCAGCTACGCGCTGAAGGTGACGCCCGGCGCGTACACCGTCACTGTCGGCAAGGCGGGGGACGGCTCGATCAGCAACTCCCAGGTGCAGGTGCCGACCGTCAAGGTCTCGGTCGTGGCCGGGCAGTCCGCCGTGGTGGAGATGCAGTACGACAAGGCCGCGACCCCCGTGCTCACCCTGGCGGCCGCTGGAACGCTCATCCCGACCAATCTCCCGATGACATACATTCCGCAGTCGGACCCGTACACCACCGTCCCGACGATCACCGGGGTGACGGCCACCACGCCGCTCTTCCCGTTCGGGTCCGGGTATCAGGTCTTCGCGGGCGCCTTCATGTCGACCGGGGCGCAGCCCACCTGCCTGTCCGTCGACCCGCAGCAGTGGACGCAGCAGAACGCGGCCGGGCACGTCGGTTCGCGAGCGGCCGCGATCCCCGCTCCCTCCGGGACGAGTGCGGCGGTCGTCGCCATGCCGGTGGTCTCCATCGCCGTCTCCGGCAAGTGGCTAGTCGCGAAGAGCGCAGTGGCAGCATCCACTGTCGGCGACCCCGGATGCGCGACAGCCACCACCGCGAGCGTCATGACCCTGACATACCCGAAATCGGCGGGCAACGCGGCGGTCATCGCCCTGCCGTACGGCACGTGGATGGTCTACGCACTCAGCAACCAGGGCGACGCGCTGACGTCGTCCGCGCTGGTCGACGTCTCCAAGATCACCCGCCCGGTCGGCAGCCCGCCCGCGACGAGCGCCAACATCTTCACCCTCGATCCGAGGCTGCCATGATCCGCCGGGTGCGCCGCGACCAGGGCCTCACGCTGGTGGAGCTGCTCATCGCCATGGGCATCGCCGCGCTCATCGCCACGCTGGCCGGCTCGCTCTTCGTCGCGAGCACCCACAGCGTCAGCCTCGCCCAGTCGATCGACAACGGCACCCGGCAGGGCTCCAACGGGATGAACGAGATGGCCCGCATGGTGCGCGCGGCCACCCCGAATCCGCTGACCAACCCCACGCCGGGCGGCGCGCAGAACGACCCGGCCATCATCACGGCGACCGCCACGACCATCCAGTTCTACGCCTACGTCAACCTGACGGGAGCGGAGAGCCCGGTCAAGGTGCAGTTCGCGGTGGTCAACGGCCTGCTGGTGGAGAGCCAGTGGAACGCGACGACCACCACGCCCGGCGTCAACGGCCATTGGGACTTCAACACCAGCCCGACCCCGAACCTGAAACGTACCCTCTGCGGTTCCATCCCGGCCGGCAGCGTGGTCTTCACCTACCGCGACGCATCGGGCGCCCCGCTGACCCTGCCGATCACGACCCTGTCCGCCATCGCCTCCATCACGATCAGCATCACGATCCAGCCGACCGGGGCCGCCAGCGCGGTGACCCTCACCAACTCGGTCGGGATGTCGAACATCGGATCGGGGTCGTGATGCGCGCTCTGCTCCGCAGCAGGCTCGGCGCCGCGTCCTCCGATCGCGGGGTGGCGCTCGCCATGGTGATCGGCATCGGGTCCGTGCTGCTGCTGCTCGTGACGCTGACGATGACGTTCTCCGTCTCCGGCATCGTGCGCGCGGACCACGACAAGGACTGGGATGCGGCGATGTCGGCCGCGTATGCCGGGATCGCCGAGTACCAGGGCCGGCTCACCAACGATCCGAGCTATCAGCAGTACGGCAACCCCGCATCCAAGTTCACCATCGCCAATGGCTCGGCGGGGACCGTCGCGCTCCCGTCCGGGAACAACAACCCCGCCTTCGACGTCGCTGCCGGCGCGCGCTGGGCCGCCGTGCCGCTCAGCGAGGGCCTTCCGGCGAACGCGGCCTTCCGCTACGAGGTGGACAACTCGAAGTATGCGAGCACCGGCGTCCTGCACGTGCGCGCCACCGGCCTCGTCGACACCGTCACCCGCAGCGTGGTGGCGAACATCAAGCAGACCGGTTTCACGAACTACGTGTACTTCACCGACTACGAGATCCTCGACCCCCAGCTGAACTCCAAGTCCTGCACCAAGGCGTACGCCTGGCAGTCCACGACGGCACGCACCTCCGGCTGCCTGATCAACTTCATCACCGGTGACACCCTCGACGGCGCCGTCCACTCCAACGACACCCTCAACATCTGCGGTGGCACGTTCAAACAGCGGGTGAGCACGGCGAACCCGAACAGGGACTCGTCCGGCAAGCTCTACAGCGCGAACAACTGCCCGTCCGGCAGCACCACTCCGGTGTTCAACGCCGGTGCCCCAGGCAACGCCGCCCTGATCACGATGCCGCCACCGCAGCAGCAGCTCGACCAGGTGCGCACCGACATCCAGGGCAAGGTGCCGAAGCCTGGCTGCCTGTACACCGGTCCGACCAAGATCACCTTCAAGCTCGTCGGAGGCGTGGCGAAGATGAACGTCATCTCGCCGTGGACCAAGCAGACGCAGGTGGTCGGCAACCCGGCCACCGGTCCCGGCGTTCCCGCGAACCCGGCGTTCTGCGGCAAGCCGGGTGACCCGACGAAGACGTCGAACACCGGCACGCTGTCGGACACGGTGAACGGGCAGGACATCACGATCGACTCGACGTCTCAGCTCTACAACAACCTGATCTACGTGCAGAGCATCCCCACCGCGACCAGCGACCCGAACTCGTGGGCGTCGAACAAGTCGCCGAACGGCAACACCTTCAAGTGCGTCGGAGCCGACACGACTTCGTCGGGCAACGGGCTGGGCTACCCGCTCAAGTACGAGGTGGTCGCCACCGCCGCCGGATACTCCTGCACGGCGGGCGACGTGTTCGTCCAGGGCACCATGCACTCGGCCATCACGATCAACGCCGACCACTTCGCCTGGATCACCGGCAAGCTCGTCTACTCGGATGCCGCCCACGACATCCTGGGGCTCGTCGGCGCCGGGGCGGTGTGGGTGTACAACCCGCTCGTCTGCACCAGCCCGAGCAACTGGACGAGCGGCAGCTGCAACGCCGCCTCGTCCCCGATCACCTGGGAGGCCTCGTCGTCGAGCACGAGCTGCGCCCGCACGATCAACGCGGCGATCCTCTCGAACTACCACAGCTTCGAGGTGCAGAACTACGACTCCGGCGACCCGTACGGCTACCTCTGCGTCACCGGTTCCATCGCCCAGGAGTTCCGCGGCCCGGTCGGCCAGGGCAGCGGGTCGAGTGGCTTCCTCAAGCGCTATAGCTACGACACCAGGCTGCTCAATTCCCCTCCGCCCAAGTTCCCGACCCCGCGCACCACCTCCTACGACGTGACCACCGAGATCGAGGTCGCCGTCGCGTACCGCTCGAACGGAGGCCCGACCTCATGACCGCCGCCGTCGCCATCGCCGCCGTCGGGTTCGTCGCCGTGTTCGGCCTGCTGATCGGCTCTTTCCTCAACGTGGTCGTCTACCGCGTGCCGGCGGGCAGGTCGATCGTGTCGCCGCCGAGTGCGTGCGGAAGCTGCGGCACCGAGATCAAGCCGTACGACAACATCCCGGTGCTGTCGTGGCTGTTCCTCGGCGGCAAGTGCCGGTCGTGCCGCAGCGGGATCTCGGCACGGTACCCGCTCGTCGAGGCGGCGACCGGGCTGGCGTTCGCGTTCGTCGCCTGGTGGTTCTGGGCCGGGCCGGGCTCCGTGCATCCGGTGGGGACCGCATCCACGGTCGCCGCCGTGCTCGTCGTGGTCGCGTTCCTCTATCTCTCCGCCATCAGCATCGCCCTCGCGCTGATCGACCTGGATGCGCACCGCCTGCCGAACGCGATCGTGCTCCCCTCGTACGCGGTGGGGGCCGTGCTGCTCGGTGCCGCCGCGCTGCTGAACGGCGAGCCCGGTGTGCTGGTGCGGGCGGTCGTCGGCGCCGCAGGACTGTTCGCCGTCTACCTCATCCTCGCGATGATCGCACCCGGCGGGATGGGGTTCGGCGACGTCAAGCTCGCGGGCGTCCTCGGCCTCTTCCTCGGCTTCCTCGGCTGGGGCGCTCTCGTCGTCGGCGCGTTCGCCGCCTTCCTGCTCGGCGGCCTGTTCGCCACCGCGCTCCTGGTCTCGCGCCGCGCGCGCCGCGGGTCCGGCATCCCGTTCGGGCCGTGGATGCTCGGCGGGGCCTGGATCGGCGTCCTCGCCGGCAACGCAGTGTGGGGCGCCTACCTGGCGCTTCTCGGAATCGCATAGAAGAGCTCAAGGAGATCGAATGGCTACGAGCATCGTCGGCATCGACGTCGGAAGTTCGACCGTTCGCGCCGTGGAGGTCGCCGACCCGGCCAAGGCGCGGCCGACGCTGCTGCGCCACTTCGAGGTCCCGTTGCCGGAGGGCGCCGTCAGCCGCGGAGAGGTGCTCGAGCCGAACACCGTCGCCGCGAGCCTCAAGCGGCTCTGGCAGCAGGGCGGCTTCAAGAGCAAAGACGTGGTGCTCGGGATGGGCAACCAGCGGGTGCTCGCCCGCGACCTCACCGTGCCGCGGATGTCGCGCACCCGCATCAGGGAGGCCCTCCCGTTCCAGGTGCAGGACATGCTGCCCGTGCCGGTCGCCGAGGCGCTGCTCGACTTCTACCCGGTCTCCGAGGGCATGAGCGACAACGGCCCGGTGGTGAACGGCCTGCTCGTCGCCGCCGTGAAGGAGGCGGTGCTCGGCAACGTGAAGGCGACGCAGCTCGCCGGGCTGACCACGGTGGATGTGGACCTCATCCCGTTCGCGCTCAGCCGCATCCTGATCAGCAGGGCCAGGATCGGCGGCACCGTCGCCCTGATCGAGATCGGCGCGAACACGACGAGCGTCGTCGTGGTCACCGACGGCGTGCCGCAGTTCGTGCGCATCATCCCGGCAGGGGGAGCGGAGCTGACCCAGGCATTGAGGGAGGGGCTCGGCGTCGAGCTCGGCGAGGCCGAGCGCATCAAGGCGACGATCGGCCTGGCCAAGCAGGTGACCACCATCGAGGAGCAGCAGGCGGTCGAGATCATCTACCGCGTGACCAGCGAGCTGCTCACCAGCCTGCGGAACACGGTCAGCTATTTCGTGAACACCCGCCCGAACAACCCGGTCAGCGGGCTCGTCGTGACGGGAGGCGGAGCCCAGCTGCCCGGCCTCACCGACGCGCTGAGCGAGATGACCAGGCTGCCCGTCGCCGTCGGCGACCCTTTCCACGCCGTCGCCCTCTCGCGGAGTCTCAACGCGGATGCGCTTCGGCAGAACCGGTCGGCGCTCACGGTGGCGCTCGGCCTCGCACTCGGGAGCGCAGCATGAGTATCACGACGAGGCGCTCGGACGCCCAGGAGACGGAGCAGCTGCCGACGGTCGCTCCGGCGACGAAGGGCCGCAGGGCGCCGAAAGCGCCCAAGAAGCCCACAGCCCCGGCCGAACTCAAGGCCACCAGAGCGTCCGCGCCGAAATCCGCCGGCCGCGCGGAGAGCATCGACATCGGCAGCGAGCCGCGCGTCGACCTCCTGCCGCCGGAGGTCAGGGCCGAACGGAAGAACAGGAGCACCCGCCGCGGTTTCGGCTGGGGAGTCCTCGCCGTGCTGCTCGCCGTCGTCCTCGCCATCGGTGGGGCGTTCGTCTACAACGTCGCGGCCCAGGCCAGGTTCCTCGGAGCCCAGCTCGCCACCGCCGACCTGCTCACCCAACAGCAGAAGTTCACCGGCGTCCGGGATGTGCAGAAAGAGGTCGCGCTCGCCCAGGCGGCGCAGCGGGTGGGCGCGTCCACCGAGATCGACTGGAAAGCGCTGCTCGACCAGGTGGGCGCCGTGCAACCGGCCGGGGTCGCCCTCGACACGGTCGCGGCGGACTCCGCGTCGCCGCTCGCGATCTACCAGCAGTCTCCCGACCCGCTGCAGCTGGCCAGGATCGGGACCGTCACCACCGTCAGTTCCAGTCCCACCATCCCCGACGTCACCGCCTGGGTGCGCGAGCTGGAGAAGATCCCTGGCGTCGCGGACGTGGTGCCGAGCATCGGTTCACTCGACACGACGACCGGTCAGTACAAGGTCACCATCACCCTCCATGTCGACCAGACGCGCTACGCGAAGCGCTTCGAGCAGAAGGGCAAGTGATCATGGACAAGACCAGACTCTGGATGATCGGCTCCGTCATCGTGATGGTCGCCCTCGTGGCGCTCGGCTGGGTGGTCGGCATCCAGCCCCAGCTCGACCAGGCCGCCGCCGCTGACACGCAGACCGCGCAGGTCGACCAGACCATCACAGCGAACACCGCCGTGCTCGACCGGCTGAAGAAGGACTCGGCGAACCTCCCGGCGCTGAAGAAGACGCTGGCATCACTCGCCGCCTCCGTGCCGACCGAGTCAGCCAACGCGGCGTTCATGGACGAGCTCAATGGCTTCGCAGCGGCGAACGGCGTGGTGATCTCGGGCTGGGCGATCGCGGACGGGCAGCCGTACGCAGCCCCGGCAGCACCGGCGGCCCCCGTCGCCTCCACCGGCTCGTCCGCCGCCTCGACGGCCACCCCGTCGCCGTCGGCGACGCCGACCCCCGCTCCGACGGCCACGGCTGCGCCGGTCCCCGTCGCCGGGATGCCGCCCGTCGTCAGTCCCCTCATCACGGCCCAGAACTTCACGGTGGTGCCCGTCAGCTTCACCGTGACAGGCGGATACACCAACGTCGTGGCGTTTCTGCACGCCGCTCAGACCGGCCAGCGGCTGTTCCTGGTGGACGGCTTCTCCTCCGGTCCAGCATCCGGCGGCACGGGCGTCGACGCCAAGATCAACGGCTACACATACGTCCTCACCCTCCCGAAGGCGGCCGCAGCGCAGAAATAACCACTCCGCCCGCTCACCGCCAGCCCTCCCTGGACTTCCTTCACCCCGTTGCTACAGTGGGCAGCACTGACGGATGCCCGACCGGGCCGATCGAGGAGTGGCACCATGAGCGAGACGCCGGAATCTGCGCGGAACAACGGCGCAGCCGCGGAGCCCGCGGGGGAGAATGCGCCGACCACGGCCGGAACGGCGCCGGCGACGGCCCCCGCCCAGACTGCAGCGGCAGAGCCCGCAGCAGCCGAGCCCGCAGCGACCGAGCCCCGCGACACCGACCCTGAGGTCGTCGACCCGCCGTCGAGCCCGGTGTCTGCGCGCGGCCACGTCAACCGACCGGATGCGCCTGCCGCAGACGCACAGGAGGCCACGGCCACCGAGGTCCCCGCGACTCCGGCCCCCAGCACTCCCGCCAAGGTCACGGAGCCGGAGCCCGTCGTCGCGACCGATGACGACATCGCCGCCGCCGTCGCCCGCTCGCACACCGGAGACGTGCCGGCGGCCGCCGCAGCCGGAACGGCCACGGTGGACACCGCATCCCCCGCCCAGTCGGCCACGCCCGTGATCGTCGCGGCAGAGGCGGCCACCGCCGCCCAGCCCACCACCGGGCAGCCGACCGCCCAGCCCGTGGCAGGAGAGGCCACCTGGGCTCCCGAGCCCGGCGCAGCTCCGGCCCCCGGGTACGCGCAGCCGGTCACGCCGATCTACGTGCAGCGCCCGGAGCCGCCGAAGAAGAAGAGCAACAGGGGCTTCGGCATCCTGATCGCGCTCGTCGGCACGGTCGTGTTCGCGGTGCTGTGGGTGATCGCCGTCGTGCTCGTCGGCTACGCCCTCACCCCGACCGACCAGTTCGCCGAGTCGCTGTCGCGCTTCTTCCTGTCGCAGTCCGCCGGGTGGGTGCCCGTGGTGGCGTTCTTCGTCGGCATGGTCGTCCTCATCCAGATCATCAACCGCGCCCGCTGGTGGGCCTACATCCTCGGTGGCCTGTTCGTGGCGCTGTTCGTCTACTTCGCGTACGTCGGGGCGTCGCTGGTCGACCTCCACGTCTGGACGCTCACCGCCAACGAGGCCGTCGTGGTCGTTCAGCGTCTCTGGGTCGCCCCGTTCGCGGTGCTCGCCGGTGTGATCGCGCGCGAGATCTCGATGTGGACGGGTGCGTGGCTCGCAGCGCGCGGCCGCAAGCTCAAGATCCGCAACGCCGAGGCTCAGGCCGCATACGACCAGCAGCTCGCCGACGCGCAGAACCAGGCCGTCGCCGCGTACGCCACGCCGCAGGGGTACTGACCGGCGCGCAGCGCCCTGCGTGACTCCAGTGATGCGTGACTCCACTCATGCGTGAGTATCGTGCGTACGCAGCCGTCCTGTCGGCCTTCGCCACGTTCCTCTACCTGGCGCTGGTGGTCGCCGCCTTCGGGCTGATCTCGCTGGCGACGAACACGGACGTGATCGCCGACCCGGACATCGGCCCGCTCGTCGGACCGATCATGACCGGATGCGCGACGCTGATGCTCTTCGTGTTCCTCCTGGTGATCGGCACCCGCGTCCCGGCGGAGAAGCAGCGCATCTCGCCGGGCGTCGCGCTGGCCGTCGGGTTCGCCTGCTACTTCGTGTTCATCGTCGCGGGAGGAGTCGCCGGGGCGGCGGGCGACCCGTCGCAGCCGTTCGCGTACGTCCTGTTCGCCGTCGGGCAGCTGGGCAGCATCTACGCGATCACGGTCGGCATCGCCGGGTTCGTCGTCACGCTCATGTACCAGCTCGTCCTCGTCGGCCGCTTCCAGCAGCGCGGTCGCCCGCGCTGGCCGTGGGAGAAGGAGAAGTAGCGGGCACCCGCGCCTCTCTCTACTCCCCGACCAGCGGCACCTGCACGCGCGCGAAGCGACCTTTGGCGATGTAGACCCCGCGCCCGGGCGGGAACTCGGAGCGGTTCAGCCTCGGCAGCGGCGTCTTGAGCAGCAGGTCGCCTTCGACCGAGTCCGGCTGCAGCAGCAGACCGCGGCGGCCGTTCTTCACCTCGCCGAGCAGCGGCCACGACGACCCCCACGCGCTCGACTCCGCCTCGGCGACCAGCAGGTGGTCGCTGCGGCGCACGGCGCGCACGAGCTCGACGATGGGGGAGTCGGCCGGCGTCTGCAGGAAGTCCCCGATGCTCTCCACGATCACCGCGATGCGCCCCTCCGTGTCCGGGTCGGCGACGGCGGCGACCAGGTCTTTCGCCAGCGCAGCCGCGGTCTCCGGCGTCGTCGCCGCGTCTGTCCAGTGGCTCGCCCGCCCGAGCGCCGACCGCGCGTTACCCAGGTAGTAGAGCCGCGCGTGCGGGTCGAACCGCAGCACAGAGGCCGCGAGCGCCGCCAGCGTGGTCGACCGGCCGCTCGCCGGAGGGCCTGCGACGAGCAGCGTTCCGGCGGGCTCGAACCCGAACGGCCCGAGGTCGAGGTCGCTGACCCCGAGCACCGGCGCCCCGTCGTGCGACGGCGGGAGCGTCTCGATGGCGAACTCCTTGGGCAGCGAGCCGATCGGCGGCGTCTCCTGCGCCCCGGCGCGCACCATCGCCTCGGCCAGGCGCGTCGTCGCTGCGGACTGGTCCGACACGGATGCGCTCCCGCCCAGCACCGCGAGCTGCGTCTCGTAGCCGTCGACGATCGCGCGCCCGGGAGGGGAGGACGGGCCCAGGATGTCGCTCGGCACGTCGAGCATCCCGTAGCCGTCGTCGGCGAGCCGCAGCACGACGGAACGCTGCACGAGCGACCGGATCGCGGTGGGGACGGCGCCGGCGCGGTCACCGGTGAGTGCGACGTGCATCCCGAGCTGGCGGCCGTCGCTGAGGATGTCCTTGAACACGTCGTACCATTGCGAGCGTCCCGCCGGGATCTCGAAGTCCTCGCGGAAGTTCGGGAATCCGTCGATCAGCAGCAGGATGCGCGCCTCGTTCTGGCGCCCGGTGAGCCTGCGGTATTCGGTGATGCTGGAGGCGTTCGCCTCCGCGAACCGCGGCCCTCGGGTCTCGAGTTCCTCCTTGAGCATCCGGAACAGCCGGATGATGCGCTCGGCGTCGTCGCCGGGGATGACGGAGCCGACGTGCGGCATCTTCTCGAGCATCCGGAGGCTGCCTGCACCGAAGTCGAGCGCGTAGACGCGCACGGGGCCGCCGCGCGGGGTGATCGCCGCGGACGAGGCCAGTGTGCGGAGCGCAGCGGACTTGCCTGCGCCGCCCGTGCCGTAGATGGCGATGTTGCCGTCCACATCCGGCTGGAAGTACACCGGCAGCTGCTGCTGCCTGTCCGGCACGTCGCTCACGCCGAGCAGCAGCTCGGCGTCCGTGCGCTGCCGCAGCAGCCCGAGGTCGTAGACGGCCGCCAGCTCGTCCAGCCAGGGACGCCGCGGCGACGGGATGCGGGCCTCGCCCTGCGCCCGCACGATCGAGGTCACGAGGCGCTGCTGGTCCGTCGGCCCGAGGTCGCGCTCCTCCTCGCGGCCGGAGCCCTCCTCCTCCCAGCGGATCTCGCCGCCGAAGCGCAGTTCCGCGACCTCGACGCCCGCCCGCTCCGGCTCTCGGCTGGTCCAGCCGCCCGCGTACGCGGACTGGAACGGGGCGAGCCTGCCCGGGCCGGTCTTGGCCATGCCGCGCCCGGGGATGGCCGGGTCGAAGTGGGCGGCGTCCGAGACGCCGACAACGTCCTGGCTGTCGGACTCGTCCGCCATCCTGAGCGCGATGCGCAGGTTGGTGTTCGCCCGCAGGTTGTCCTTGATCACGCCGGCGGGGCGCTGGGTGGCCATGATGAGGTGGATGCCGAGCGATCGTCCGCGCTGGGCGATGTCGACCACGCCGTCCACGAACTCCGGCACCTCGCCGACGAGCGCGGCGAACTCGTCGATCACCAGCACGAGCGCGGGAGGGCACTCGGGGTCGCCGCGCTTCTCCAGCTCCAGCAGGTCTTTGGCCTTCTTGCGGTTGAGCAGGTGCTCGCGGTGGTGCAGTTCGGCGCGCAGGCTTGTGAGAGCGCGGCGCACCAGGTGCGGGCTGAGGTCGGTGACCAGGCCGACGCAGTGCGGCAGGCTCACGCAGTCCGCGAAGGCGGAGCCGCCCTTGTAGTCGACGAACAGGAAGGTGACCCTGTCCGGGCTGTACTCGGCGGCCATCCCGAGCACCCAGGCCTGCAGGAACTCGCTCTTGCCCGCGCCCGTCGTGCCGCCGACGAGGGCGTGCGGGCCCTGGCTGCGCAGGTCGAGGTGCATCGCATCCACGCCGGCGGAGCCGATGATGGCCCGCAGGGTGCCCGCTCTGCGCTTCACCGGGCGCGCGCCCGACCGGTCGTGGATGGAGGCGTTCTGCCTCCAGCGGTCGATGACGGCGCCGGACGACTCGGTCAGGTCGTGCCCGAGCAGACTGACGAGCGAGATGCTGCGCGGCAGGTCGCTGGCGTCGGCGACGAGCGCGCCCGCGTCGATCACGGGGGCCATGCGCTTGGCGTAGTCGAGCGCTGTGGCGCGGTCGACGGGCTCGGTGACCACGTCGTCGATGGTCTCGCCGATGCGCACGAAGCCGACCGTCGCGCGGTCGTCCCGCTCCGCGTGCGCCACGTAGGTGCGGCAGACGGCAGGAAGCGCCGCGACGTCGGTGTCCAGCCAGATCGGGAAGACGCCGGCGTCGGCAGCGGCCTCCGCCAGCTGCACCAGACGCGGCCGGTCGATCGCCACGTCGCCGGAGATGACGACCACCACGGCGGGAACGGGGGACGGCGTCCCGTCGACGGTCTGCGACTTGCCCACCTCGGCCCCGCGCTCGATCGCGGCCCGCTCCTGCTCCATCGCACCGCGGCGCTGCGGGCCCTTCGCGCGGGCGAGCCGCTCCTCCACGAGCCCCTCGAGCGCGCTGAGGACGGTGGATGCGCTCGACGCGCTGTCCGCGAGGTGGCCCCCGGCGAGCGGGCTGTGCGGCGACGAGGTGTGCGGCATCCACTTGAGCCATTCCAGTTCCCGCGACCAGCGCGGGGAGACGAGGGCGGCGACCACGAGCTCTGCGGGGGAGTGCAGCGCCGTCAGCTGCACCAGGGTCGAGTTGACCGACCCGGCGATGTGCTCGGCCGGGCCGGCGATGCCGAGCGCACCGGACTCGAACAGGTTGTCGAACACGGGGACGTCGGAGACGCGCTCGTTGGCGTCGATGACCGCGTCCAGCCGTTCCTGGAACTCGACGATCATCTCGCCGCGATCGTTGCTCGCGATCGTGTTCCTCGACCGCATCGAGCCGATCCCGAGCTGCAGGTTGAGGAACGACCAGTGCTCGGGGCGCCTGGTCCAGAGCAGGGGGCCGCGCTGTACGGCGTCCGCGAGGGCCGCGTGCGTCGTCGGCGATTCGGCACGGCGGAGCTCGACCTCGCGGAGGCGTTCGGCGTCCAGCTTGGCGGTGAGCGCATCCAGCCGCTTGTCGAAGACCGCGATGGCCTTCTTGAGCTTGCGCTTGCCGCGGGTGCGCCCGGTCATATAGTTGCCGATGAGCATCACCGGGGAGAGCAGCACGAACAGCAGCGACGTCGGCTGGCGGGTGAGCGCGAACATCGCGCCGCCGAGCAGCAGCGGCGTGATCATCGCGAGCAGCGGGAAGGGCGGGTCGTCCTTCTCCGTGGGCACCTCCGGCGCCTGGAACACCTGGCCCGCGTACCGCTGCTCCACCCGCGGCGACCTGTTGAAGAAGACCGGCCCGGCCTTCGGCGCTGCAGCGGGGATACCGGACAGCCCGGACACCGCGATGCGCACCTCGGTGTCGCCGATCAGCAGGGTCTCCGACCTCCGCACGGTGAGGCGGGTCACGATGCCGCCGTCGACCACCACGCCGTTGGCGGAGCCGAGGTCGATCACCTCGACGCCGTCTCCGACCTCGAGGCGCACGTGCCGCTTCGACACCAGTGGGTCGTTGAGCACGATGTCGCAGCTGTCGTCCCTGCCGAGGAGGGCCGTTCCCGGCCGGAGCGGGAACTCACGCCCGGCGTCGGGGCCGGTGAGGATCTGCGCCGTCGCGACCGCCGGCGCGTCGCCGAGGTCGCTCGGGGCGTAGTACACCCCGGCGTCCGCCAGGCTGACCGTCGCCCCGCTCCCGATCCAGGCCTCGCCGATCGGCGCATCCGGTGGCAGCACGAGGGTCTCCGCCTGGCCGGGGATGGCGGCGCGGAGGGTCAGCGCCCTGTCGTCGGTGACCGGCCCTTCCCCGCCGCGCGGGTCGACACGCCGGATGCTCGCGGCGACTTCCGAGATGCTGGCTGCGGCGTCTGCGGTGACGACGATGTCATCGCCGGCACCGGATGGGCGGGAGAGCGTGAGTTTGAGGCGCACGCAAAGAACGATACCTATATACATGCACGTCACTGCATGGGGACTGCTCCCCATCGCCTCACCATGCCGTGCTCGGTAGGTTGGCTACAGCCTGAAAACGGAGGGGAACGTCATGACCGATCTGAAGCTCGACCTGGAACTGCTCGGACAGCTCAAGTCCGACCTCGAGGCCATCGTCTCCGAGTTCAAGGGCGCAGACGACTTCAGTGACGCCGTCGCGGACGCCACCGGCCACGACGAACTCTCCGGCCACGTGCGCGACTTCGCCCACAAGTGGAACGACAAGCGCAAGAAGATGACCGAGTCGGTGGAGAGCCTCTCCAAGTCCGTCGCGGGGGTCACGGACGGCTTCACCAAGGTGGACGAGGGGCTTGCCACCGCACTGGAAGACGCGGCGAAGTCGCAGGACTACCCGGCAGCGCCGGCGAAGAACTAGGAGACGCAGATGAGTGACGTCGAATACCAGCCGCTCAAGGGCGACCCGGACCTGGTGCTGTCCAAGGCGCGCCACTACGCCGAGATCGCCGACGCCATCCAGCGCTCGGTCACCACGCTGAAGAAGATCGGCGACGTCGACCAGATGGTCAGCAAGGCCATCGACGCGTTCCGCGACTCCGCCAAGGATGTCGCCGGAGACATCGACAAAGCCCACGACCGCTACCGCACGACGGCGGACGCCCTCATCACGTACTCGTCGTCTCTGCGCTCGGCCCAGGATGCGGCCACCACCGCCATCGCGCACATCGAGAGCAAGCAGGAGGCGGCAAACACCGCCAAGCACGCGGCGACCACCGCACAGCATGCAGCGGACACCGCGGCAGACGCCGACAAGGCAACGGCATCCACGGCGGCCACCAAGTCTCAGGATGCCGCCGACGCGGCCGACGCCGACCTGCGGGCGGCGCACGCGGAGTGGCACACAGCGCTGGATGCGAAGAACTCCGCCGCCGAGACCGCCATCGCCGCCATCGTCAACGTCGTCGACAAGAACAACCACGGCCTGAAGGACTCGTTCTGGGACGACTGGGGTTCCACCGTCTTCAGCATCTTCAAGACCATCTGCAAGTGGGCGGGCGTGCTGGCGATCTTCTTCGCCTGGGTGCCCATCCTCGGCCAGATCCTGATCGTGCTCGGCGCGATCGGCGCGATCATCGACCTGGTCGAGTCCATCGTCAAGGTCATCAACGGCGACGGCTCCTGGTGGGATGTCGCGTTCGCCGCCGTCGGCTGCGTGCTCACCCTGTTCGGCGGAAAGATCTTCGCGATGGTGGCCAAGAACCTCCGCGCCACCGCCATCGTCCGCACCGGCATCACCGACAGCCGCCAGCTGTCGCGGCTGCAGGGGGTCAGCAGGCACAGCACGGACTTCATGAGCGCCACCAAGGCCAACGAGGCCCTGAGCAAGCCGCTCTCCGACGCGTTCAAGTCCCCGTTCATCCGCACGGATGCGCAGAAGGCGGCGCTCACCGCGTTCCAGTCCGGCACCAAGTCCGGTCCAGAGCTCATCAAGGAAGCGGCGCGCGAGGCGTTCCCCGGCCTGAACCTCAGCATCAGCAAGGGCTTCGGCATCAACAAGGACCTGGTCGGCTTCTACAACCTGGCCAAGGCGGATCCGAGCCTGCTCACCAACGGCATGAAGTTCACCGCGGGGGCCGCGACCCTCTATCAGGTGCACAACACGGTCAAGGTGGTCACGGGCGCGGTCTCCGGCTTCACCAACAACCCGATCGGGCAGGCCATCGACACCGGTTCGTCGTTCGTCCCAGGCGACTACGACAAGATCGGCGGAGCGACGAGCAGCACGGTCGGCGTGGTCAAGGACGTCTGGAACGTCGCCAACAACGGCACGAAGTAGCGGGTAGGGTACCGGTGGGCGAAGGGGAGGCTCAGTGACGGCGAACGGAACACGGCGCGACATCGTCGACTTCAGCATCGGCACTCCGGAGCGCTGGTATCCGATGCCGCTCGCCGAAGCCTCGGACCCGGACTGGCCGGCGCACCTCGCCGCATCCCTCGTCGACGACCAGGGGATGCGCGCCAAGCTCGCCGACGAACTCGCGTTCGCGCGCTCGCGCTTCCGCGAGATGCGCAACCCGGCGATGACCGCGGCGGTCTGGATCCCGTACCCGGAGATCGGCCGGGCAGGGGCGGCACTCGTCTTCTCGCTCGCCCCCATCGAGCTGGTCGGAACGCCGGACCAGTACGAGGAGGCGCTCGCTGCTCCCGTCGTCGAGCCGGATTCCGGCCAGAGCTATTTCGCCGTGCAGACCTGGCGCTCCGCCGTGGACGCCGGCGAACTGGTCGGCTCGCACAACCTCATCGCCCACGCCCTCCCGGACGGCGGCGCCGAGCTGGAGGAGCGGGTCGTGGCGGTGGTCTACCCGCCGGACGCCGCACAGGTCGTGCAGTTCGTGGCGTCGGCGGAGAACCTCGGCGTGTTCACCGACATGGCCTCCGACGTGCAGGCGCTGGTCGCGACGCTCACGGTCACCCTCGCGGACAGGGTGGACGCATGACGTACACAGCCCGTTCCCCGCAGGGCTCGTACTCGATCATCCTCCCCGGCACCTGGGCCGAGATCCCGCTGGTCGACGAGGAGACCATGCGCGAGCGCATCCGGACCCTGGTGCTGCAGCAGGTCGGCCGCAACGACCGCCTGGCGCGGATGAGACGGGATGCGCGCGAAGAGCTGGTGAGCACCGCAGAGCGTGCGCGGGCCGCCGGCGCCACCGCGTTCTGGATGTCGCTCGAAGTCCTCCCCGGCATCCCGCTGCCCGCAGCCCTCATCGCACGCGACCGCGTCTGGCCGGAGGAGGTCGACGCCGAGCGCCCTCTCGCCGAACGGCTCGCCGCCGCGACACCGGGCGCGCAGCTCATCGAGCAGCGCACGGGACCGGTCGCCCGCATCCGGGAGATCGGCGAGGACGTGATCGGGGAGACGCGCGAGCCGTCCCTCTACCTCGAATACTCGGTGCCGTACCCGGCGGACGCCGGCCTGCTGACCATCAGCGTCTCCGCCCCCACCGCCCACGACCCCGAGCTGTACACGCTCTTCTTCGACGCGATCGTCGATTCCCTCACCTGGGCCGAACTGCAGACCGAGGAGGTCTCGTGACCGACGAACTGACCGAGGAGGCGCTCGCACAGCGCAGGGAGCGGGTCGCAGCATCCAACCGGGCGTTCGGGCGCGTGCTCAGCGTTGGCGGGGGCATCCTCGCCGCCATCGCGTTCGTGCTGCTGGTCGGCGGCGGTCTCGTGATGACCGCCGTAGCGGGAGGCCCGGACGACGGTTCGCTCGACGGCATCCGCGGCGTCGCCGCCGTCGCGATGGGGGCGACCCCCGGCGTGATCCTGCTGCTCGCGATGTGCGGCCTCGTCGCCGGGGAGCAGCTGCGCAGGGGAGCGATGAAGCGCAATCCGGCGCCTCCGGACACGGTCCTGCCGTCGGCGAGCATGGTGTCCCGGTTCCGCGTCCTCCCGGTCGGCTGGCACGTCTTCTGGATCGTCGTCGGCCTGCTGATCTCCGTGCTCCTCGTCGTGGTGCCCGTCGTGTCCTGGTTCACCGGCGGCTGGCCGGCGAGCGTCGGCGACGAGAACGACTTCTCGCGCTACTGGGTCATCTACGGCTCCATCGGCTTCGGCGTGACCGTCGCGGCGATCACCTCGCTCATCAAGAAGCTCTCCTACTACCGCGCGCAGGCCGCAGGAAAGGCGCAGCAGGGGGTGGATGCACCCGGCCGCCGGTTCTGGCGCTTCTTCGACTACCGCTGGCGCTTCGACCTCTGGCTCTCCGGCCTGGGTGGCGTGATCTTGGTGCTCGCGTTCACGCCGCTGTCCTCCGCCGTCGGCCCGACCTCGTCCAGCTCCGAACTCGCAGACGCGCTGCCCTGGACGCTCTCGTTCGTCGCGCTCGGCCTCGTGCTGATCGTCGCCGGCATCGTCTGCGCGACGCAGTTCTGGCGCGCAGGCGAGGAGCTGGGCTCCGGGGAGTCCGCCGCGTAGGGGATCGCCGGGGGAAGTGCATGGGGAGTGCTCCCCATTCCACTCCACCAGCATCCACGGATAGTTTGATATCACTGGTCGGCCGAGGGGTTGGCCTCTCGGACAACACGAAGGGAACGACATCATGGCAAACATGAACGTCACGTACGGCGAGATGACCGATGCCGCCAACCGCCTCATCTCGGGCAAGGACGACATCACCGCCAAGCTCCACGAACTGCAGAACCTGGTCAACGGACTCGTCAACGGCGGCTTCGTCACCGACCAGGCCTCGGGCGCATTCCACACCTCGTACGAGCAGTTCACCAAGGGCACGACCGACGCGGTGAACGGTCTCGACGGGATGTCGCAGTTCCTCACCAAGGCTGCTGACGCACTGCAGAACGTCGACAGCGAGCTCGCCAAGGGCATCGGCGGCTGAGTCTCGCCGCCTCCACCGCGAAGCGCGGGCATCCACGATGGATGCCCGCGCTTCGCCGTATACTCCCAGCGGGGAGATCACGGGCTGCAGACGCGCCGCGCGCACCCGCATCCATTTGACCGGGCGCTGCCCGCGAGCTAAGATTTATCGGGTGTGCGCTCTGTCGCGCGCTCGTCTGGTGCCCAGGAATGGCCACCGCGAGTGGGCAGGCACGTACTCATCCGATGGGCAGGACAACCGCACGGGAGTCCAGCCCCCACGGCATATCGATGACGAACACTTCTGAACGTCGATCGGTCCCCCTGAGAAAAGACACGCCCAGCAGGGCGTGCCCTGGCTCGGGGAAGCAACACCTGTCACCGTGCAGTCCATATAAGGAGAAGTTCAGTGCCAACCATTCAGCAGTTGGTTCGGAAGGGCCGCAGCCCCAAGGTCACAAAGACCAAGGCGCCCGCCCTGAAGGCCAACCCCCAGCAGCGCGGCGTGTGCACCCGCGTCTACACCACCACCCCGAAGAAGCCGAACTCGGCTCTCCGCAAGGTGGCTCGCGTCAAGCTTTCCAACGGGACAGAGGTCACGGCCTACATCCCCGGTGAGGGCCACAACCTGCAGGAGCACTCGATGGTGCTCGTCCGCGGCGGTCGTGTGAAGGACCTCCCCGGTGTTCGCTACAAGATCGTCCGTGGCGCGCTGGACACCCAGGCCGTCAAGAACCGCAAGCAGGCTCGCAGCCGGTACGGCGCGAAGATGGAGAAGAAGTAATGCCTCGCAAGGGTCCAGCTCCCAAGCGCCCCGTCGTCGCAGACCCGGTCTACGGCGCACCGATCGTCAGCCAGCTCGTCAACAAGATCCTGCTCGACGGCAAGAAGGGCCTCGCTGAGCGCATCGTGTATGACGCGCTCGAAGGCGTCGCCTCCAAGTCCGGTCAGGATGCCGTCGTCACGCTCAAGAAGGCGCTCGACAACGTCCGCCCGACCCTCGAGGTCCGCAGCCGCCGCGTCGGTGGCTCGACCTACCAGGTCCCCGTCGAGGTCAAGCCGCACCGCGCGAACACGCTCGCGCTGCGCTGGCTCACCAGCTACGCCAAGGGTCGTCGCGAGAAGACCATGACCGAGCGCCTCACCAACGAGATCCTCGACGCGTCGAACGGCCTCGGCGCCGCTGTCAAGCGTCGCGAGGACACGCACAAGATGGCCGAGTCGAACAAGGCCTTCGCGCACTACCGCTGGTAAATCCGGCTCGCTGGTAATCCCGGTTCGGGCATTACCACGCCGGTCCGGGTGTTGTACTCCATGGAGTGCCCCACCCGGGCCGGCACCCCTTCACCTTTCTACTTTTCGGAGGAACCCTGTGGCACAGGACGTGCTCACCGACCTGAACAAGGTCCGCAACATCGGCATCATGGCCCACATCGATGCCGGCAAGACCACTACGACCGAGCGCATCCTGTTCTACACGGGCGTCAACCACAAGATCGGCGAGACCCACGACGGCGCTTCGACGACCGACTGGATGGAGCAGGAGAAGGAGCGCGGCATCACCATCACGTCCGCGGCCGTCACCTGTTTCTGGAACAAGAACCAGATCAACATCATCGACACCCCGGGTCACGTGGACTTCACCGTCGAGGTGGAGCGTTCGCTCCGCGTCCTCGACGGCGCCGTCGCCGTCTTCGACGGCAAGGAGGGCGTCGAGCCCCAGTCCGAGACCGTCTGGCGTCAGGCCGACAAGTACAACGTCCCGCGCATCTGCTTCGTCAACAAGATGGACAAGCTCGGCGCCGACTTCTACTACACGGTCGACACCATCGTCAGCCGCCTCGGCGCCAAGCCGCTGGTGCTGCAGCTCCCGATCGGTTCCGAGTCCGCCTTCGAGGGCGTCGTCGACCTCATCGAGATGCGTGCGCTGACCTGGCGCGGTGACGCAAAGGGTGACGTCCAGATGGGCGCCAAGTACGCCATCGAGGAGATCCCGGCCGACCTGGTCGACAAGGCCAACGAGTACCGTCAGACGCTGCTCGAGACCGTCGCGGAGAGCGACGACGCACTGCTCGAGAAGTTCTTCGGCGGTGAGGAGCTCACGGTCGCAGAGATCAAGGGCGCCATCCGCAAGATGACGATCAACAGCGAGCTCTACCCGGTTCTCTGCGGTTCCGCGTTCAAGAACCGCGGCGTGCAGCCGATGCTCGACGCTGTGATCGACTTCCTTCCGTCGCCGATCGACGTTCCGGCCATCGAGGCTCACGACCCGCGCGACGAGGAGAAGGTCATCCTTCGCCACGCCGACGCGTCCGAGCCGTTCTCGGCTCTGGCCTTCAAGGTCGCCGTCCACCCGTTCTTCGGTCGTCTGACCTACGTGCGCGTGTACTCCGGCCGTGTCGACAGCGGTGCCGGCATCGTCAACTCGACCAAGGGCAAGAAGGAGCGCATCGGGAAGATCTTCCAGATGCACGCCAACAAGGAGAACCCGGTCGACTTCCTGACCGCTGGCAACATCTACGCCGTGATCGGCCTCAAGGACACCACCACCGGTGACACCCTGTGTGACCCGGACAACCAGGTCGTCCTCGAGTCGATGACGTTCCCCGAGCCCGTCATCGAGGTCGCGATCGAGCCGAAGACCAAGGCCGACCAGGAGAAGCTGGGCACCGCGATCCAGAAGCTCGCCGAGGAAGACCCGACGTTCCGCACCGAGCAGAACCAGGAGACCGGTCAGACGGTCATCAAGGGTATGGGTGAACTTCACCTGGACATCCTGGTCGACCGCATGAAGCGCGAGTTCAACGTCGAGGCCAACGTCGGCAAGCCCCAGGTGGCCTACCGCGAGACCATCCGTCGCGCGGTCGAGAAGTACGACTACACCCACAAGAAGCAGACCGGTGGTTCTGGCCAGTTCGCCAAGATCCAGATCACGATCGAGCCGATGGATGTCACGCCGGAGACGAGCTACGAGTTCGTCAACGCTGTGACGGGTGGCCGCGTCCCGCGCGAGTACATCCCCTCGGTCGACCACGGTATCCAGGACGCGATGCAGGTGGGTGTTCTCGCCGGCTTCCCGACCGTGGGTGTCAAGGCCACCCTCGTGGATGGCGCTTCGCACGACGTCGACTCCTCGGAGATGGCGTTCAAGATCGCCGGCTCGATGGCCTACAAGGAGGCCGCGCGCAAGGCGAACCCCGTGCTCCTCGAACCGCTCATGGCGGTCGAGGTTCGCACGCCGGAAGAGTACATGGGCGATGTGATCGGTGACCTCAACTCACGACGTGGTCAGATCCAGTCGATGGAGGACGCGAGCGGGGTCAAGGTGATCCGCGCGAACGTTCCGCTGTCGGAGATGTTCGGGTACATCGGCGACCTGCGGTCGAAGACCTCGGGCCGTGCGGTCTACTCGATGACCTTCGACAGCTACGCGGAGGTTCCCAAGGCTGTTGCCGACGAGATCGTCCAGAAGAACAAGGGCGAGTGACTCCGGTCACCCTCCTTTCGCAGTATCCCGTAACATAGATAAACAATCCCGTAGAGTTGCCGGCCGGAAACCATCGGCCGGGGCTTCTACACGAGAGTCCTGAGGAGGACCCAGTGGCTAAGGCCAAGTTCGAGCGGACTAAGCCGCACGTCAACATCGGAACCATCGGTCACGTCGACCACGGAAAGACGACGCTCACCGCGGCGATCTCGAAGGTGCTTGCTGACAAGTACCCGTCGGCGACCAACGTTCAGCGCGACTTCGCGTCGATCGACTCGGCTCCGGAAGAGCGTCAGCGCGGTATCACGATCAACATCTCGCACGTCGAGTACGAGACCCCGAAGCGCCACTACGCGCACGTTGACGCCCCTGGGCACGCCGACTACATCAAGAACATGATCACCGGTGCCGCTCAGATGGACGGCGCGATCCTCGTGGTCGCCGCTACCGACGGCCCGATGGCGCAGACCCGTGAGCACGTGCTGCTCGCGAAGCAGGTCGGTGTTCCGTACCTGCTCGTCGCGCTCAACAAGTCCGACATGGTCGACGACGAGGAGATCCTGGAGCTCGTCGAGCTCGAGGTTCGCGAGCTTCTGTCGAGCCAGGACTTCGATGGCGACAACGCCCCCGTCGTTCGCGTCTCGGGCCTCAAGGCTCTCGAGGGCGACGAGAAGTGGGTCGAGTCGATCGTCGAGCTCATGGACGCCGTCGACAACTCCATCCCCGACCCGGTGCGCGACAAGGACAAGCCGTTCCTGATGCCGATCGAGGACGTCTTCACGATCACCGGTCGTGGAACCGTCGTCACCGGCCGCGCCGAGCGTGGAACCCTCGCCATCAACTCCGAGGTCGAGATCGTCGGCATCCGCCCGACGCAGAAGACCACGGTCACTGGTATCGAGATGTTCCACAAGCAGCTCGACGAGGCATGGGCCGGCGAGAACTGTGGTCTGCTCCTCCGTGGAACCAAGCGTGAGGACGTCGAGCGCGGTCAGGTCGTCGTGAAGCCGGGTTCGGTTACGCCGCACACCAACTTCGAGGGCACCGCGTACATCCTGTCCAAGGATGAGGGTGGGCGTCACAACCCGTTCTACGCGAACTACCGTCCGCAGTTCTACTTCCGCACCACCGACGTCACCGGCGTCATCACGCTGCCCGAGGGCACCGAGATGGTCATGCCCGGCGACACCACCGACATGACGGTCGAGCTGATCCAGCCGATCGCTATGGAGGAGGGCCTCGGCTTCGCCATCCGTGAGGGTGGCCGCACCGTGGGCGCTGGTACGGTCACGAAGATCATCAAGTAGTCTTCTCCGACTGCTCGGAAAGGGGCTGGACCGAAAGGTCCGGCCCCTTTTTGCATCCCCCCATCGGGTCCTGGACGTTTGCTCCAGGGGGTTTACCTCCCGCTGGTCGAAGCGCAGAATGAGGACACCGTTTCAACCGGACGGTTCCGTCGATGAAGGGAGAGCGTATGGATATCCATGACCTCGCAAACCAGGCCAACCCGCAGACAGGCATTCGGACGGAAAGTTCGGGAGTCGCGTAAGCGGTCCCATTGGCAACAGCACGGGGTGACGGCGCGAGGCGTCACCCGAGCGGGGCTCCGGCGTTCAGCCGGGCCCCGCTCTTCGTGTCCGGCGTTCGCCACACCCCCACGTTCTGCACCGATCCATCCGACTGGCCCCACCAGACGACCACCTGGCCGATGCTGGATGCATGACCACTCCAGCCCTCTCCCACCAGCTCCTCGCCGCCGTCTATCCAGCGGAGGCCTCGCGCCACGCATCCCGAGGTCGCGCCCGCGTGCGCGACGACTATCTCGCGCGCTTACGCACCCTCGCCGCCGTGCGTCCGGTGGCTCCCGTGTTCAGCCACTGGTCGGCCGCCGTCGTCCACGGGCTCCCCATGCTCGGCCCTCCTCCGGCCACCATCCACATCCTGGGTCGCAGCGGGGTCGACGAGCGCGCGTGGCGCGGCATCGTGGAGCACAGGGCGCGCGCCGGGGACGCCACCGTGGTGCGTCGCGGACTGGCCGCGACCTCGGTGGCGGCGACGGTCGCAGACCTGGCGGCGCGTGGCTCCTTCGTCGGCGGGGTGGTTGCTGCCGACCACGCGGTCTCGTCCGGCGCGTTCGGCGAGCGAACGCCGCTGGCAACCAGGGAGGCTCTCGTAACGGCGGCCGCGCACCTGCGCGATCCGGTGGAGCGAACGCGCGCGCTGGAGGCCGCCGCCTTCTGCGACGGCAGGGCGGAGAGTCCGATCGAGTCGGTGAGCAGGGCCGTCATGGACATCCTGGGTCTTCCTCCGCCCGAGCTGCAGCACCAGGTCGGCCTTCCGGGGATCACCGCCCGCGTCGACTTCGCGTGGCCGCGGCTCGGCGTCATCGGAGAGGCGGACGGGGAGGTGAAGATCGCCGACCCCCGGATGCTGGCCGGTCGCTCGCCGATGCAGGTGCTGCGCAGCCAGCTCGCGCGCCAGCGGGCCATCGAGGAGACGGGGATGCGCGTGGTCCGCTGGGGCTGGGACACCGCCCGTCGTGCCGACCGTCTCGGACCGCTGCTGGCGCGCAACGGGGTGCTGCCGATAAGGTCCTGATGCATGGGCTACTTCGTGCTCGTCATCGCGCAGACCGTGGTGCTTCCGATCGTCTCCGGTTCGATCGAGCTGGCGGTGAGCGGGGGAGACCCCGTGCTGGTCTTCGGCAAGTGGTGGGTGTTCTGGGGAGTCGGCACGCGGCTGCTCGTGGCTGGCGTCGCGCAGGTCTCCGGACGGGGGCCGACCACGGCCATCCTGGGTGCCGCCACCCCGACGGTGCAGGAGAAGCAGCTCACGCGCGAGCTCGGCACGGCCAACCTCGGCATGGGGATCGCCGGCCTCCTGGCACTCGTGCCAGGGTGGGCTCTCCCCGCGGGCGTCGCGGGCGGCGTCTTCCTCCTGATCGCCGGGTTGATGCACCTGCCGAAGAGGGGCAAGAACGCGCAGGAGGCGCTCGCGACGTGGACGGATCTGCTGGTCGGGATCGTCGTCGTGGTGCTCGCCGTCGATGTGATCGTGCGGGCTTTCTCGGGCTGAGGGCGAGCGCGAAGCGGCGTGCGACGCGCCCGCGACACGCCCGGGTTGCAGCTTGGGCCGGAGTCTGGCAAACTTGTCTAGTTCAACATTTCGGAACGAGTGCGCTCATGTGCGCTCCGAACGGATCACTGCCAGGCAGTGCATAGCCCACCGAGACGCCGTCAGGCGGCATTCGGAAGATGGTTAGGCCGCGGGTAGAAGAGCAAAGCTTAATCGACAACCTCGAAGACAAGGGTTCACCCATGTCCGCGGGCGGTCGATGAGTTGACAGAAGAATAGTGGCGTTCCCCAACAAGCGTTCGTCGCATCCGCGTCCAATGCGAGTCAGGTTCTCTCGGGAGCCGGTCTCGTACGACGCCATAACAAGAGAGTGAGTCAGACATGGCGGGACAGAAGATCCGCATCCGGCTTAAGTCGTATGACCACGAGGTCATCGACACCTCGGCGCGCAAGATCGTCGACACGGTTACCCGTGCAGGCGCTACCGTCGTCGGCCCGGTGCCCCTTCCCACCGAGAAGAACGTGGTGTGTGTCATCCGTTCTCCCCACAAGTACAAGGACAGCCGTGAGCACTTCGAGATGCGCACGCACAAGCGGCTGATCGACATCATCGACCCGACGCCGAAGGCCGTCGACTCGCTCATGCGTCTCGACCTGCCCGCCGACGTCAACATCGAGATCAAGCTCTAAGGGGGAGTGCCATGTCGAACATCGAAACCAAGACCTCCCGTGGCCTCCTCGGCAAGAAGCTCGGAATGACCCAGGTCTGGGATGAGAACAACAAGCTCATCCCCGTGACCGTCATCGAGATCACGCCGAACGTCGTCACCCAGGTCCGCACCCCCGAGGTCGACGGCTACAACGCCGTCCAGATCGCCTACGGCCAGATCGACCCGCGCAAGGTCAACAAGCCGTCGGCAGGTCACTTCGACAAGGCCGGCGTCACGCCGCGCCGTCACCTCACCGAGGTCCGCACCGCAGACGCCGCCGAGTACTCGGCCGGCCAGGAGCTCACCGTGGACGCCACGTTCGAGGCCGGCCAGCTGGTCGACGTCGTCGGAACGTCCAAGGGTAAGGGCTTCGCCGGTGTGATGAAGCGTCACAACTTCAAGGGTGTCTCCGCCTCGCACGGTGCACACCGCAACCACCGCAAGCCGGGTTCCATCGGCGCCTCCTCGACCCCGAGCCGTGTCTTCAAGGGCATGCGCATGGCCGGTCGCATGGGTGGCGAGCGTGTGACCGTTCTGAACCTCAAGGTTCAGGCCGTCGACGCAGAGAAGGGCCTCCTGCTGGTCAAGGGCGCCGTTCCCGGCGCTCGCGGCCGCATCGTTTTCGTCCGCAACGCAGTGAAGGGGGCCTAGTCGCATGGCTACCTCGATTGACGTTCTCGATGTCAAGGGCAAGAAGGCAGGCTCTGTCGAGCTTCCCGCCGAGCTCTTCGACGTCCAGACCAACATCCCGCTGATCCACCAGGTCGTCGTCGCGCAGCTCGCTGCGGCGCGTCAGGGAACTCACAAGACCAAGCGTCGTGGTGAGGTCTCCGGTGCAGGTCGCAAGCCGTTCAAGCAGAAGGGAACCGGTCGCGCTCGTCAGGGCTCGATCCGCGCCCCTCAGATGACCGGTGGTGGCATCGTCCACGGACCGGTGCCCCGCAGCTACGCGCAGCGCACCCCCAAGAAGATGATCGCCGCTGCTCTGCTCGGTGCTCTCTCCGACCGCGCCCGCGGAAGCCGCCTGCACGCCGTCGAGTCGCTCGCCCTCGGTGAGACCCCGTCGACCAAGGCCGTCGCAGAGTACCTCGCCACTGTCGCCACCTCGAAGCACGTCCTCATCGTGCTCGAGCGCGACGACGCGGTGAGCCTCAAGAGCGTCCGCAACCTGCCCACCGTCCACACGCTGACCTTCGACCAGCTGAACGCGTACGACGTGCTCGTCAGTGACGACATCGTCTTCACGAAGGGTGCGCTCGAAGGCTTCATCGCTTCGAAGTCCAACAAGGAAGAGGTGAACGCGTAATGGCCGTCAACAAGGACCCGCGCGACATCATCATCGCCCCGGTCGTCTCTGAGAAGAGCTACGGCCTGATCGACGAGGGCAAGTACACGTTCGTCGTCGACCCGCGTTCGAACAAGACCGAGATCAAGCTCGCCATCGAGAGCATCTTCAAGGTCCAGGTCGCCTCGATCAACACCCTGAACCGTCAGGGCAAGACGCGTCGCACCAAGTTCGGCACCGGCAAGCGCAAGGACACCAAGCGTGCCATCGTCACGCTCAAGTCCGGTTCCATCGACATCTTCACGGCAGTTGGCTAAGGCCGGGATCTAGAGGAAAACAGACAATGGCTATTCGTAAGTACAAGCCCACGACCCCCGGTCGTCGCGGTTCGAGCGTTGCCGACTTCGCTGAGATCACCCGGTCGACGCCCGAGAAGTCGCTGCTCCGTCCGCTGTCGAAGACCGGTGGCCGCAACAACCAGGGCCGCATCACGACCCGTCACATCGGTGGTGGCCACAAGCGCCAGTACCGCGTGATCGACTTCCGTCGCAACGACAAGGACGGCGTCAACGCGAAGGTCGCTCACATCGAGTACGACCCCAACCGCACCGCACGTATCGCGCTGCTCCACTTCGTGGACGGCACCAAGCGCTACATCCTGGCCCCGAACAAGCTGTCGCAGGGCGACATCGTCGAGTCGGGTGCAGGCGCGGACATCAAGCCGGGCAACAACCTGCCGCTTCGCAACATCCCCACCGGTACCGTGATCCACGCGATCGAGCTCAAGCCGGGCGGTGGCGCAAAGCTCGCCCGTTCGGCCGGCGCTTCCGTGCGTCTCGTCGCCAAGGACGGCCCGTACGCGCAGCTCCGTCTGCCGTCGGGTGAGATCCGCAACGTGGATGCACGCTGCCGCGCGACGATCGGCGAGGTCGGCAACGCCGAGCAGTCGAACATCAACTGGGGCAAGGCAGGCCGCATGCGCTGGAAGGGCGTCCGCCCGACCGTCCGTGGTGTTGCCATGAACCCGATCGACCACCCGCACGGTGGTGGTGAGGGCAAGACCTCCGGTGGTCGTCACCCGGTCAGCCCGTGGGGTCAGAAGGAAGGCCGCACCCGCCACCCGAACAAGGAAAGCGACAAGCTCATCGTGCGTCGTCGTACTGTCGGCAAGAAGCGTAAGTAGGAGTAGAAGATGCCACGCAGTCTCAAAAAGGGCCCCTTCGTCGACGACCACCTGCTTCGCAAGGTTGTCGCCGCGAACGAGGCCAACAGCAAGAACGTGATCAAGACCTGGTCGCGCCGCTCGATGATCGTCCCGGCCATGCTGGGTCACACCATCGCGGTGCACGACGGTCGCAAGCACATCCCGGTGTTCGTCACCGAGACCATGGTTGGGCACAAGCTCGGTGAGTTTGCTCCCACCCGCACCTTCCGTGGACACGTGAAGGACGACAAGAAGGGTCGTCGCCGCTAACGCGGTGACGTAAGGAGGAGAGAAATGGTGGAGTCGATCGCACGCGTGCGACACATCCGCGTGACCCCCCAGAAGGCTCGTCGCGTCGTCAACCTGATTCGCGGCAAGCAGGCACAGGAGGCCCTGGCCATCCTGAAGTTCGCCCCGCAGGGTGCGAGCGAGCCGGTGTACAAGCTCGTCGCCTCGGCGATCGCCAACGCGCGAGTCAAGGCCGACCAGTCGAACACCTATCTGGACGAGCAGGACCTGTACGTGAGCAGCGCATTCGTTGACGAGGGCACGACCCTCAAGCGCTTCCAGCCGCGTGCACAGGGCCGGGCCTTCCGCATCAACAAGCGCACCAGCCACATCACGATCGTCCTCGCGACGCCGGATGAGGCCGCAGCTGCCAAGGCTACGAAGAAGGCGAGCAAGTAATGGGTCAGAAAGTCAATCCATACGGCTTCCGTCTGGGCATCACCACCGACCACGTGTCGCGGTGGTTCTCGGACAGCACCAAGCCGGGTCAGCGGTACAGTGACTACCTCGCCGAGGACGTCAAGATCCGTCGTCTGCTGCAGACGTCGCTCGACCGCGCGGGTGTTTCCCGCATTGAGATCGAGCGCACCCGTGACCGTGTCCGCGTCGACATCCACACCGCCCGCCCGGGCATCGTGATCGGTCGTCGTGGCGCAGAGGCAGAGCGCATCCGCGCCGACCTCGAGAAGCTCACGGGCAAGCAGATCCAGCTGAACATCCTCGAGGTCAAGAACCCCGAGGCCGACGCTCAGCTCGTCGCTCAGGGCATCGCAGAGCAGCTCTCCGCACGTGTGGCGTTCCGCCGCGCGATGCGCAAGGGCCTGCAGGGCGCCCAGCGCGCAGGCGCCAAGGGTGTCCGCATCCAGGTGTCCGGCCGTCTCGGCGGCGCTGAGATGAGCCGCTCGGAGTTCTACCGCGAGGGCCGTGTGCCGCTGCACACGCTCCGCGCCAACATCGACTACGGCTTCTACGAGGCCAAGACCACTTTCGGTCGCATCGGTGTCAAGGTGTGGATCTACAAGGGCGACATCACGAACAAGGAGCTTGCTCGCGAGCAGGCCAACCAGAAGCCGTCGCGCGAGCGCAACGACCGTGACCGTCCGCGTCGCGGCGGTGGCCGGGGCAACGCCCCTGCAGCCGAGAGCGCGCCGGCCGCAGCAGGAGTTGAGGCATAACCATGTTGATCCCACGTAGAGTCAAGCACCGCAAGCAGCACCACCCCGGCCGTTCCGGCCAGGCCACTGGTGGCACGAAGGTCTCCTTCGGCGAGTTCGGCATCCAGGCCCTGACCCCCGCGTACGTGACGAACCGTCAGATCGAGTCCGCTCGTATCGCGATGACCCGTCACATCAAGCGTGGTGGCAAGGTGTGGATCAACATCTACCCCGACCGTCCGCTCACGAAGAAGCCGGCCGAAACCCGCATGGGTTCCGGTAAGGGTTCCCCCGAGTGGTGGGTCGCCAACGTCAAGCCGGGTCGAGTCCTCTTCGAGGTCTCTGGTGTCAGCGAGGAACTCGCTCGCGAGGCCATGACCCGTGCAATTCACAAGCTGCCCCTCAAGGCACGCATCATCAAGCGCGAGGAGGGCGACGCGTAATGGCGATCGGATCCAAGGAGCTCGCATCCGCAGAGCTCGACACTTTCGAAGACGAGCGTCTCGTCGACGAGCTGAAGAAGGCCAAGGAAGAGCTGTTCAACCTGCGCTTCCAGTCGGCCACCGGCCAGCTCGAGAGCCACGGCCGCCTGCGCGCCGTGAAGCGCGACATCGCTCGTATCTACACGGTCATCCGTGAGCGCGAGCTCGGCATCAGGGCCACCCCGGCCCCCGCCGAGGTCGCCGACGCGAAGGCTGAGAAGAAGACCAAGGCGAAGAAGGCCGCCCCCGCGGCCGCCGACGCCGAGACTGAGACTGAGGAGGCCAAGTAATGGCTGAGACCACCAAGGCTGCGGCCGCGGAGTCGGCGGCCGACGAGGCCCTCGTCCGCGGGTACCGCAAGGCCCGTCGCGGTTACGTCGTCAGCGACAAGATGGACAAGACCATCGTCGTCGAGGTCGAAGACCGCGTGAAGCACCCCCTGTACGGCAAGGTCATCCGCCGCACCTCCAAGGTGAAGGCGCACGATGAGAGCAACAGCGCCGGCATCGGCGACCTCGTTCTCATCAACGAGACCCGTCCGCTGAGCGCCTCCAAGCGGTGGCGCCTGGTTGAGATTCTGGAGAAGGCCAAGTGATTCAGCAGGAATCCCGAGTCAAGGTCGCCGATAACACGGGCGCCAAGGAGCTCCTCACGATTCGCGTGCTCGGCGGCTCCGGCCGTCGTTACGCCGGCCTGGGCGACACGATCGTCGCCACGGTCAAGGACGCGATCCCCGGCGGCAACGTCAAGAAGGGCGACGTCGTCAAGGCTGTCATCGTGCGCGTGGTGAAGAACACCCGCCGCCCGGACGGCTCATACATCAAATTCGATGAGAACGCCGCAGTGATCTTGAAGAACGACGGGGACCCCCGCGGTACCCGCATCTTCGGACCGGTCGGTCGCGAACTCCGCGACAAGAAGTTCATGAAGATCATCTCGCTGGCCCCGGAGGTGCTGTAACACATGGCGAACATCAAGAAGGGCGACCTGGTCCAGGTCATCTCCGGTGCGTCGCAGGCGCGCGGAGGCGACAAGGGCAAGCAGGGTCGCGTCATCGAGGTTCTCGTCGAGAAGAACCGCGTGATCGTCGAGGGCGTCAACTTCGTCACCAAGCACGTCCGCGTCGGACAGACGCAGCGTGGCACGAAGACCGGCGGCATCGAGACGCACGAGGCTCCGATCCACGTCTCCAACGTGGCGCTCGTCGATCCCGAGACCAAGAAGCCGACCCGCGTCGGTTTCCGCAACGAGACTGTCACGAAGGACGGCGTCACCAAGACGGTCCGCGTTCGTTACGCCAAGAAGTCAGGTAAGGACCTGTAATGACCGACACTGCAACCGCTGCTGGCAAAATCCAGCCGCGTCTCAAGCAGAAGTACAAGAACGAGATCGCAGCGCAGCTGTCCAAGGACCTCGGCTTCACCAACCCGCACCAGGTGCCGGGTCTCGTGAAGATCGTCGTCAACATGGGCGTCGGCGAGGCTGCTCGTGACGGCAAGGTCATGGATGGTGCGGTCGCAGACCTCACCAAGATCACCGGTCAGAAGCCGCAGGTCACCAAGGCCCGCAAGTCCATCGCGCAGTTCAAGCTGCGCGAGGGTCAGCCGATCGGCGCGCACGTCACGCTGCGCGGCGACCGCATGTGGGAGTTCCTCGACCGCCTGCTGTCTCTTGCACTTCCCCGTATCCGCGACTTCCGCGGTCTGTCGGACAAGCAGTTCGACGGAACGGGCAACTACACCTTCGGTCTCACGGAGCAGGCGATGTTCCACGAGATCGACCAGGACCGCATCGACCGCGTCCGCGGAATGGACATCACTGTGGTGACCACCGCGAAGAACGACGAAGAGGGCCGCGCGCTGCTCAAGCAGCTCGGCTTCCCCTTCCGTTCCAACGAGGCCGCGAACTAGTCCTCACCCTGTCGGGCCGGCCGATCCGGCCGCCCCGCTTCCACCACAGGTCGTCAGTCGTGTAACGGCTGAACGAAACCTGGTGAACAAAGGAAACACCGAAATGACAATGACAGATCCGGTCGCAGACATGCTGACCAGACTGCGCAACGCGAACTCGGCGCACCACGACACCGTGTCGATGCCGCACTCGAAGCTCAAGGCGCACATCGCCGACATCCTCAAGTCCGAGGGTTACATCGCGAGCTGGGAGGTCAGCGACGCACGCGTCGGCCAGACCCTCACCCTCGGTCTGAAGTTCGGACCGAACCGCGAGCGTTCCATCGCCGGCATCAAGCGCGTCTCCAAGCCCGGACTCCGCGTCTACGCGAAGTCCACCGAGATCCCCAAGGTTCTCGGCGGCCTCGGCGTCGCCATCCTGTCCACCTCCTCCGGTCTGCTCACCGACCGTCAGGCTGAGAAGAAGGGCGTGGGTGGGGAAGTCCTCGCCTACGTGTGGTAGTTCGTCATGTCGCGTATTGGAAGACTGCCCATCAGCATCCCTGCCGGGGTTGATGTGAAGATCGACGGCCAGGCCGTCACCGTCAAGGGCCCGAAGGGCGAGCTCAGCCTCGTCGTCGCCAGCCCGATCGAGGTCAAGCTGGAAGAGGGCCAGGTGCTCGTCACCCGTCCCGACGACGAGCGCGCATCGCGTTCGCTGCACGGCCTGACCCGCACCCTGATCAACAACCAGATCATCGGCGTCACCGAGGGTTACTCCAAGGGACTCGAGATCGTCGGCACCGGTTACCGTGTCGCGCAGAAGGGCGCGGGCGTCGAGTTCGCTCTCGGCTTCTCGCACCCGGTCAACGTCGAGCCGCCCGCGGGTATCACGTTCACGGTCGAGGGCAACAACAAGCTCACGGTCAGTGGTATCGACAAGCAGGCCGTCGGTGAGGTCGCCGCCAACATCCGTAAGATCCGCAAGCCCGAGCCCTACAAGGGCAAGGGTGTGCGCTACGCCGGCGAGGTTGTCCGCCGCAAGGCCGGAAAGGCTGGTAAGTAACCATGGCTCTCGGAACCAGAGGAAAGAGCAAGTCCGCAGCACGCGGCCGCCGTCACACCCGGCTCCGCAAGAAGGTCGAGGGCACCGCGGTCCGTCCGCGTCTGGTCGTCAACCGCTCGGCACGTCACGTCTTCGTCCAGATCGTCGACGACAGCAAGGGTCACACCCTCGCGTCTGCTTCGACCATGGAGGCGGACCTCCGCAGCTTCGACGGTGACAAGACCGCCAAGGCACGCAAGGTCGGCGAGCTCGTCGCCGAGCGCGCCAAGAGCGCTGGCGTCGACGCCGTCGTATTCGACCGTGGAGGCAGCAAGTACGCAGGTCGCGTCGCAGCTGTCGCCGAAGGAGCTCGAGAGGGTGGATTGAACCTGTGAGCGACGAACAGAACAACAAGGAGCAGACCGTGGCCTCTGAGCAGACGACCGACGCCCAGGCGCCGGTTGAGACTGCGGCATCGACCACCAACACCCAGAGCGAGCCCCGTGAGGCCCGCCGTGGTGGTCGCGAGCGCAACCCCAACCGTGATCGCGGCAGCCGCGACCAGGACAAGAGCCAGTTCCTCGAGCGCGTTGTGACCATCAACCGCGTCTCGAAGGTCGTCAAGGGTGGACGTCGCTTCAGCTTCACCGCCCTCGTCGTCGTCGGAGACGGCAACGGTCTGGTCGGTGTCGGCTACGGCAAGGCCCGCGAGGTCCCGCTGGCGATCTCGAAGGGCGTCGAGGAGGCGAAGAAGAACTTCTTCCGCGTCCCGCGCGTCGGCAACACCATCCCGCACCCCGTCCAGGGTGAGGCTGCAGCCGGTGTGGTGCTCCTGCGCCCCGCCGCGGCAGGTACCGGTGTTATCGCCGGTGGCCCGGTCCGCGCCGTCCTCGAGTGCGCCGGTATCCACGACGTCCTGAGCAAGTCGCTCGGTTCGTCCAACACGATCAACATCGTGCACGCGACCGTCGAGGCGCTGCAGCAGCTCGAGGAACCTCGCGCCGTTGCCGCTCGCCGTGGACTCGACTACGACCAGGTGGCTCCGGCTCGCCTGCTGCGTGCCGAGGCCCAGGCGGCAGAGGCCGCCGCGACCGCGAAGGCAGGTGCCTGATGGCTGCGCGTCTGAAGATCACGCAGATCAAGTCCAAAGTAAGTGAGAAGCAGTACCAGCGCGACACCCTTCGCAGCCTGGGACTCAAGCGCATCGGTGACGTCGTCGTTCGCGAGGACAACTCGCAGAACCGCGGGTACGTCAAGACCGTCGCTCACCTTGTCAAGGTCGAGGAGATTGACTAATGGCTGACGAAAAGGAAGCAACCACCAAGGCTGCCGCCAAGCCGGCCGCCGAGAAGAAGGCAGCTGCTGCCAAGGCTCCGGCCAAGGCCGCTGCTGAGAAGGCTCCGGCCAAGAAGGCTCCGGCGAAGGCCGCTGCCGACAAGCCGGCCGCCGAGAAGAAGGCTCCTGCTGCGAAGGCTCCGGCCGCCAAGGCTCCTGCCAAGGCTGCCGCAGCGTCGAAGGATGAGACCGTCGCCAAGGCTGACAAGCCCGCCGCGAAGGCCCCGGCCAAGAAGGCAGCGCCCTCGGAGACCCGCGAGCACGTGCTCAAGGTTCACCACCTCCGTCCAGCAGCAGGTGCCAAGAAGGACCGCACCCGCGTCGGACGCGGTGAGGGCTCGAAGGGTAAGACGGCCGGCCGTGGTACCAAGGGTACGAAGGCTCGCTACTCGGTCCGCCCCGGATTCCAGGGTGGGCAGCTGCCGTTCCACATGCGGGCCCCGAAGCTTCGCGGCTTCAAGAACCCGTTCCGCGTCGAGTACCAGGTCGTGAACCTGGAGAAGCTCGCCGAGCTCTACCCGTCGGGTGGTGACGTCACCGTCACCGATCTCGTCGCCAAGGGCGCCGTTCGCAAGAACGAGAAGGTCAAGGTTCTCGGCAACGGGGACATTGCGGTTAAGCTGAACGTTGCGGTCGACAAGGTCTCCGGCTCTGCAGAGCAGAAGATCGTCGCCGCGGGTGGCTCGGTCAAGTAGCCACACCGTAAAGCTGTACAGTCGGGTGACCGGTATTTCTCCGGTCACCCGGCTGACTCCTTACAGGAAAGCAGGACGCACTTTTGTTTAGCGCCGTTGCGCGGATCTTCCGCACACCAGATCTTCGCCGGAAGATCGCCTTCACCTTGGGCGTCATCGCCCTGTTCCGCCTTGGCTCGTTCATCCCGGCGCCGTTCGTTGACTTCGGCAATGTGCAGACCTGTCTCAATGCCAACCAGGACACTTCTGGTCTCTATTCGCTCGTCAACCTGTTCTCGGGTGGCGCGCTCCTCAAACTCTCGATCTTCGCGCTCGGCATCATGCCGTACATCACAGCGTCGATCATCGTGCAGCTGTTGCGCGTGGTCATTCCGCGCTTCGAGACCCTCTACAAGGAGGGCCAGGCCGGTCAGGCCAAGCTCACGCAGTACACGCGTTACCTCACGATCGCGCTCGGCGTCCTCCAGTCGACCACGCTGATCACCGTCGCCCGCAGCGGCGCACTCTTCGGCACCACCGCCGTCTCGCAGTGCACCCAGCTCATCACGGACGACTCCTGGTACGCCATCATGCTCATGGTCATCACCATGACCGCCGGCACCGGCCTCATCATGTGGATGGGCGAGCTCGTCACCGAGCGCGGCATCGGCAACGGCATGTCCCTCCTCATCTTCACCTCGATCGCTGCTCAGTTCCCGAGCTCGCTCTGGGCCATCGCGCAGTCGCAGAGCATCGAGACGCTGCTGCTGGTGATCGCGATCGGCTTGCTGATCGTCATGGCGGTCGTCTTCGTCGAACAGTCGCAGCGGCGCATCCCGGTGCAGTACGCCAAGCGGATGGTCGGCAGGCGGACGTACGGCGGAAACAACACGTACATCCCGATCAAGGTCAACATGGCCGGTGTCGTGCCCGTGATCTTCGCGTCGTCGCTGCTCTACCTGCCGGCGCTGATCGCGCAGTTCAACCAGCCGGCAGCGGGCAAGGCTCCCGCTCCCTGGGTGACCTGGATCACGAACTACCTCACCAAGGGCGACCACCCGCTCTACATGCTGCTCTACTTCCTGCTGATCGTCGGCTTCACGTACTTCTACGTGGCCATCACGTTCAACCCGGAAGAAGTCGCCGACAACATGAAGAAGTACGGCGGCTTCATCCCCGGCATCCGTGCCGGCCGTCCGACCGCCGAATACCTCGACTACGTGCTCACCCGCGTCACCCTCCCCGGTTCGATCTATCTGGGTCTCGTCGCGCTGATACCGCTTGTCGCATTCGCGGTCATCGGAGCCAGTCAGAACTTCATGTTCGGCGGCACGTCCATCCTGATCATCGTCGGTGTCGGATTGGAGACGGTCAAGCAGATCGACTCCCAGCTCCAGCAGCGGCACTACGAAGGGCTTCTGCGTTGACCCGTATGCTGATCGTCGGACCTCCCGGAGCGGGCAAGGGCACTCAGGCCTCTCGCATCACCACCGCGTACGGGATCCCGGACATCTCCACGGGCGACATCTTCAGGGCCAACATCAAGAACGAGACGCCGCTCGGCCTGCAGGTCAAGGCGATCGTCGACGCGGGCGACTACGTCCCGGACAGCCTCACCAACGAGCTCGTCACCAACCGCATCGCTGAGGACGACGCCAAGAACGGCTTCCTGCTCGACGGATACCCGCGCACGCTCGACCAGGTGGCATACCTGGATGAGCTGCTCGAGAAGAACGGGCAGAAGCTCGACGCGGTCATCCAGCTGGTCGCAGACCAGGACGAGATCGTCGCCCGCCTCTCGAAGCGTGCGCAGGAGCAGGGTCGTGCAGACGACTCCGAGGAGGCCATCCGGCATCGCCAGGAGGTCTACGTGCGCGAGACCTCTCCGCTGATCGACGTGTACCGCTCGCGCGGACTCCTCGTCGAGGTCGACGGACTCGGCGACATGGACGAGGTGGCAGCACGCATCAAGTCGGCGCTCGCGAGCAAGGGCATCCTGCCCGTCGCGGAGCGCGACGAGTCCGTGGCATAGGCTCCGTTGGTCTTCAAGCGTTCGATCTACAAGTCGCCGGCGCAGCTCAGGCTGATGGTGGCGCCCGGTCTCGCGACCGCCGCATCGCTCGACGCCGTCCGGGATGCGCTCGTCGCCGGCGTCACCACGCTGCAGCTCGACGAGCTCGCTGAGCAGGCGATCATCGCCGCCGGCGGAATGCCGAACTTCAAGCTCGAACACGGCTACCACCACACCATCTGCTCGTCGGTGAACGACGAGGTCGTTCACGGCATCCCCGGTTCGCGCATCGTGCAGCCGGGGGACATCGTCTCCATCGACAGCGGTGCGATCCTCGACGGCTGGAACGGCGACTCGGCGCGCAGCTTCGTGCTGCCGGACCCGGCCAGGCCGGAGCTGGTCGCCGAGCGCCAGAAGCTCTCCGACGTGACCGAGCAGTCGCTCTGGCACGGCATCGCCAGGCTCGCGACGGCGAAGCACCTCAACGAGGTGGGCGAAGCCGTGGAGGACCACATCCTCTCGCAGGGCGAGTACGGCATCCTGACCGACTACATCGGACACGGGATCGGCCGCAGGATGCACGAGGAGCCCCCGGTCTTCAACTACCGCGTGCGCGCGAAGGGTCCGGAGGTGAAGCCGGGCCTGGTCGTCGCGATCGAGCCGATGGTGGTTCTCGGCGACCCGGAGACCTACGTGAAGGACGACGGCTGGACCGTCGCCACCGAGGACGGCTCGGCGGCAGCGCACTGGGAGCACAGCGTCGCCGTGCACAAGGACGGCATCTGGGTGCTGACCGCTGCCGACGGGGGAGCGGCCGGTCTCGCACCGTTCGGCATCACTCCGACTCCGATCGCGTGACCGGGCAGGGAATCCCGCCCCGACCGGGCTGTTCGCGGTCAGCGTGCGCAGATCATACACAAGGATTGGCAAAACGCCAGACAATCCCATAAGATTGATCCTTGGTGTCTTAGGCGCGTTTCAGCGTGCCGTCACCACAATCAACGCACGACCAGCAAACCACGACTTTTAGCGACAGTGAGGCTATGGCCAAAAAAGACGGCGTCATCGAGATCGAAGGATCTGTAGTCGAAGCTCTTCCCAACGCGATGTTCCGCGTTGAGTTGACCAACGGCCACAAGGTCCTTGCCCACATCTCCGGCAAAATGCGCCAGCACTACATCCGCATCCTCCCCGAGGACCGCGTGATCGTGGAGCTGAGCCCATACGACCTGACCCGCGGCCGGATCGTCTACCGCTACAAGTAAAGGTCTGCTGTAAGTAACGGCCTCGCCACCGGGTAGCCCCTGGCGAGGTACGAGGACAGCGAACAAAGGTAAAGAAATATGAAGGTCAAGCCCTCCGTCAAGAAGATCTGCGACAAGTGCAAGGTCATCCGTCGTAACGGCCGGGTCATGGTCATCTGCGAGAACCCGCGCCACAAGCAGCGCCAGGGTTAATCGCGGTTCCGGCCGGTGGGATGCATTTCCCGCCGGCCACCCATAACTCAATATCGAAATCTGGCAGTCCCAGATCCCGAATCGCGTGAGCGAGGAGGGGGACACCCCCGGTTGGAGGCCGGGGCACCGGGATTGCTGCAGACCTCCACTCACTCACAGGAGAAGCCACAATGGCACGTCTAGCAGGCGTTGACATCCCGCGCGAGAAGCGCGTGGAAGTCGCACTCACTTACATCTACGGCGTCGGCCGCACGCGGGCTCTGAAGACCCTCGCCGACACCGCGATCGACGGCAACATCCGCGTCAAGGATCTGTCCGACGACCAGCTCGTCGCCCTCCGCGACTACATCGAAGGCAACTTCAAGGTCGAGGGTGACCTCCGCCGCGAGGTCGCGGCCGACATCCGGCGCAAGGTCGAGATCGGCAGCTACGAGGGTATCCGTCACCGCAAGGGCCTCCCGGTCCGCGGTCAGCGCACCAAGACCAACGCTCGCACCCGCAAGGGCCCGAAGCGCACCGTGGCCGGCAAGAAGAAGGCTCGCTAGGCCTTAGCCAGCAGCCTCGCCCATAGGATTCAGGAGAAATCATGGCAGCACCCAAGTCGGCCGTTCGCAAGCCGCGCAAGAAAGAGAAGAAGAACATCGCCGTGGGCCAGGCCCACATCAAGTCGACGTTCAACAACACCATCGTTTCGATCACCGACACCACCGGTGCGGTCATCAGCTGGGCATCGTCCGGCGGCGTCGGCTTCAAGGGTTCGCGTAAGTCGACCCCGTTCGCCGCTCAGCTCGCCGCCGAGTCTGCTGCGCGTCAGGCGCAGGAGCACGGCATGAAGAAGGTCGACGTCTTCGTCAAGGGACCGGGCTCCGGTCGCGAGACCGCGATCCGTTCGCTCCAGGCCGCAGGCCTCGAGGTCGGCTCGATCAACGATGTCACCCCGCAGGCGCACAACGGTTGCCGCCCGCCGAAGCGTCGTCGCGTCTAAGCAGTAGTAGTTCTCTCAGTATCCATTTTCGCGCAGGCGGGGATCGGTGGCGGTTGGCCGTCATCGATCCCGGCGCGCAAATCGCAAGTGTCATATAGCGGACACTTAGCCGAAAGGAATCAACAGTGCTCATTGCACAGCGTCCTACGCTCGCCGAAGAGAACATTTCCGAGTTCCGCTCGCGGTTCGTGATCGAGCCCCTCGAGCCCGGTTTCGGTTACACCCTCGGCAACTCGCTTCGCCGCACCCTGCTGTCCTCGATCCCCGGCGCGGCTGTCACCAGCATCCGCATCGACGGCGTGCTGCACGAGTTCAGCACGGTCCCGGGTGTCAAGGAAGACGTCACCGAGATCATCCTGAACATCAAGGGACTCGTCGTCTCTAGCGAGCACGACGAGCCGATCACGGCGTACCTCCGCAAGACCGGCTCCGGTCAGGTGACCGCCGCCGACATCTCGGCTCCGGCCGGTGTGGAGATCCACAACCCCGAGCTCGTCATCGCGACCCTCAACGACAAGGCGAAGTTCGAGGTCGAGCTGACCATCGAGCGTGGCCGCGGCTACGTGTCGGCGACCCAGAACCGCAACGAGTACAGCGAGGCCGGTCAGATCCCGATCGACTCGATCTACTCCCCGGTCCTCAAGGTCACCTACCGTGTCGAGGCGACGCGTGCCGGTGAGCGCACCGACTTCGACCGCCTCGTGGTCGACGTCGAGACCAAGCCCGCGATCAGCCCCCGCGACGCCATCGCTTCTGCCGGACGCACGCTGACCGAGCTGTTCGGTCTGGCCCGCGAGCTCAACACCGCCGCAGAGGGCATTGAGATCGGCCCCGCGCCGGTCGACGCCGTCCTCAGCTCCGAGCTGTCGATGCCGATCGAGGACCTCGACCTGTCCGTCCGGTCGTACAACTGCCTCAAGCGCGAGGGCATCAACACCGTCAGCGAGCTCGTCTCGCTCTCGGAGACGCAGCTGATGAACATCCGCAACTTCGGTCAGAAGTCGGTGGATGAGGTCAAGGACAAGCTGACCGAGATGGGCCTTTCGCTCAAGGACTCGGTCCCCGGCTTCGACGGCGCCCACTTCTACAGCGGCTACGAAGAAGACGAGACCACCATCTGAGGCTTGTCTTCCGACGACGCCACCTGATACATCGACACTGTCGATTTTTACAACTGGAGATAACCGATCATGCCTAAGCCCACCAAGGGCCCCCGCCTCGGAGGCGGCCCCGCGCACGAGCGCCTGATGCTCGCCAACCTGGCCGCTGCGCTCTTCACCCACAAGAGCATCAAGACCACGGAGACCAAGGCGAAGCGCCTGCGTCCGATCGCCGAGCGCCTCATCACGTTCGCGAAGCGCGGCGACCTGCACGCCCGCCGTCGCGTGCTGGCCACCATCCACGACAAGGGTGTGGTGCACGAGCTGTTCACCGAGATCGCTCCGCTCGTCGCCGAGCGCGAGGGTGGATACACCCGCATCACGAAGCTGGGCTTCCGCAAGGGCGACAACGCCTCGATGGTGCAGATCGAGCTCGTGCTCGAGCCTGTCACCCCGAAGGTGAAGTCGACCAAGTCGAGCACCACCGCCGCGCCGAAGGCTGCCCCGGCAGCAGAAGAGGCGCCGGTCGAGGCAGCTTCCACCGAGACCGAGGCCGCTGAGGCCGAGGTCGTCGAGGAGACCACCGCCGACGCGGAGGTCACCCCGGAGGAGACCACCGCAGAGGCCGAGGCCGAGAAGGCCTGACCTCACGGTTCACGAAGGCCCCGCATCCACTGGATGCGGGGCCTTCGTCGTTGTTGGGCCCGTCGCTAGGGTGGAGGCATGGCCGACCTCGACGACCTCCTGCCCGTGACCGAGCGCGTGACCGCGCCTGCGTCGTACGCCCCCGCGCATCCACTGGTCGCGCTGTGGCGTCCCGCCACGCAGGCGGATGTCGACGCCGTCACCGAGGCGCAGCGGGCGATGGATGCGGTGGACCACCCCGAGTGGCTGCACACCCGCGAGGAGGTGCAGGAGCTGTTCGACTACTCCTTCGTCGACCTCGCGGAGGACACCGTGCTCGGGTTCGACGGGGACGGCAGGCTCGCGGCGGTCGGGGTGACCACGATGCCCCCGCTGCAGGAATCGCTCGTGCGCGTGTTCCTGGAGGGCGGCGTGCATCCCGAGGTGCGAGGCAGGGGCATCGGGCGCGAACTGCTGGCGTGGTCGCGCGCGCGTGCCGAGCAGAAGCTGGCGGCGTCGACCAAGCGTCTTCCCGCCTGGATCATGGCGTACGCCGACGAGCGCGCGGAGGACGCTGTGCGGCTGTTCCACCACGACGGGTTCGAGACCGTGCGCTACTTCTTCGAGCTGGAGCGCGACCTCGCGGAGCCGATCCCCGTGGTCGAGGCGGCGGACGGCATCCGGATCGTGCCGTTCAGTGATGAGCTGTCCGCCGGGGCGCTCGCCGCGCGCAACGACTCGTTCCGCGACCACTGGGCGAGCCAGCCGATGAGCGAGGAGCAGTGGGACGCGTGGATCGGCGGCACGTTCCGGCCGGACATCTCGTTCCTCGCGCTGTCCGGCGACCGGGTCGTCGGCTTCGCGCTCAACCAGGTGAACGAGGGCGACTGGGAGACCCAGGGCTTCACCGGTGCGTACATCGGGATGGTCGGGACCATCCGCGACGCGCGCGGCAAGCGGATCGCGCCCGCCCTTCTCGGCCGGACGATGGAGGCGTGCACGGCGCTCGGCTGGCAGAAGGTGACGCTGTCGGTGGACGCGGAGAACCCGTCCGGCGCCCTCGGCCTCTACACCGGGATGGGCTTCGAGCGCACGAACGCCGAGGTCAGCCTGGTGCGCACGTACTGAGCGCGCCCCATCACTGCGGGCGCGGGCCTGCCGTGTCCCACGTGTTGGCGACGCGCACGGGCGAGTTAGCCGCCAGCTGGAGCAGCGCATCCCGGAGCGCGTCGGCGTAGACGAGACCGCCGCGGTGGCCGGGGTGGATCTGGTCGTCGGCGAGCAGGTCGAGGTGGCCGGCGATGTCCTCACGCCAGGGCGCGACGGCGACCTGCTTCGGGTGGGCAGCGGCGAAACCGGCGATGGTGCTGTTGACGCCCTCCGTCCAGGATCGCGGCGCCTGCACGGTGACCAGCACGAGCTTCCTGCTCGGCCCGATGGCGTCGAGGAGGTCGCCGAGGGTGTCCGCGCTGATCGAGCCGTTCGTCCCGAGCCCCACCAGCACGACGGGCCGCAGCTCGCTCGCCTCCGCTGCCGAGCGCACGAGCGCAGGCGCCGCGCTCAGCTGCCGGGAGACGACGGCGTCGATCCGGATGCCCGGGAACCGCTCCTGCAGTGCGGGAGCGGACGCGAGCATCACCGAGTCGCCGAACGCCGAGATGTCCGTGCCGGTGGCGACCGGCTGCGGGTCGGGCGGGATGCGCAGGTGCTGCCGGTCGTGCGGGACGGAGTCTCCTCCGCTCTGCTGGCCGGCGGCCGGTCCGCCGAGCGAGGCCGAGCCGCGCTCGATGAAGCGCTGGGCGCCCGTCGCCGCGGGCGCGACGACCATCGCCGCGACCGTCGCCACCGACAGCACGGCAATGACCGAGACCACGGAGATGCCACCGGCACGTGCGGCCCTGGATGCGCGCATCCTGCGCCTGCCCGCGGCGAGCACTCCGCGCATCCCGTGCCTGCGGATGGGCTGCTCGACCCAGCGGTAGGACAGCAGGGCGGCGGCCGATGCGATGGCGAGCGCGCCGAAGCCGACGATCGGGACCATCACCGGGTCGTGCTCGTCGGGGACGATGGCGCAGACGAGCACGAACACCGGCCAGTGCCAGAGGTACAGTCCGTACGATCGCGCGCCGACCGCCTGGAGTGGTCGGGCGTCGAGGATGCGGCCCAGCCGTGCGCCGGGGACGACGGCTGCCCAGATCGCGATGGCGCTGAGGACGCTGACCAGCACGAGGCCGCCGCGGTAGGTGAATGCGGCGTCGTCGGGCAGCAGCACGCACGCCGCGACCAGACCGGCCAGCGAGAGGACGCCGAGCGGAGGCAGCCACCTCCGGACGAAGGTCTGCATCGCCGTCTCGCCGGCGTCGAGGTCGAGCGGGCGGGAGCGCGCGATCAGGATGGCGAGGGCGGCGCCGATGGCCAGCCCGAAGCTGTGCGTGTCCGAACCGAAGTAGACGCGGGTGGGGTCGCCGTCCGGCGGGTACAGCGCGAACATCGCCACGGCCGATGCGACCGCCACCGCGGAGACGACCGCGAGCCTCGCCCACCACGGGCGCAGCAGTGCGACGGCGAGGATAACGAGCGGCCAGACGAGGTAGAACTGCTCCTCGACCGCCAGCGACCAGAGGTTGCGGTACAGCTCGGGCGCATCCTGGGCGAAGTAGCTGCTGTCGGCCCCGATCGATAGCCAGTTGGCGCTGAACGTCGCCGCCCCGAGGATCTGCCGCGGCAACCCGACGAGCACGTCCCCTCCCACGGCCAGCGCGGCAGCGGAGCAGACGAGGACGAGCACCACGATCGCCGGCACGAGCCGTCGCGCACGCCGCACCCAGAACCCGCGCAGGTCGATGCGGCCCGTGCCGGAGCGCTCGCGCATCAGCAGGCTGGTGATCAGGAAGCCGCTCACCACGAAGAAGATGTCGACACCGATGAACCCGCCGGGCAGGATGCCGGGGAACAGGTGGTAGACGAGCACGGCGGCGACCGCGAACGCGCGCAGGCCGTCCAGTCCCGCGTAGCGGCGCCGCGCGTTCCTGCCCGCGAACGGCGGGTGTCCGGAGGGACGCACGGTGACGGTGGGGCGGACCGTGAGCCGAGGCTGGCGGCCGGGATGCGAGGGGAGAGTGCGGCTGGGGGAGGTGCTGGGGGAGGGGGAAGTCTGTGGAGTCATAGCGGGTCGGGGGATCGCGAAGGGACCACGATAGCAACGGCTCCTGACAGTCGTTGCCGCTTCCGTAGAATCGAGGTGTGGAAGACCAGTCGACGACCCGATTCCGCCTCGATATCGCGTACCAGGGCACCGATTTCAACGGCTGGGGACGGCAGCCGGGGCTGCGGACGGTGCAGGGAGAGATCGAGGCGGCCTTCGCGACGATCTTCCGGAGGCACGGCGACGCCCCGACGCTCACCGTCGCCGGGCGCACGGACGCCGGCGTGCACGCGACCGGCCAGGTCGCCCACGTCGACCTGACGGATGCGCAGGTCGCGAGCCTGCAGCGCCGCAGGGGCACGCACCAGCAGTTCCCGCTCGGCGAGGCACTGCGGAGACGCGTCAACGGCGTGCTCGGCCCCGTCGCCGACGTCATCCTGACCGGGGTGACCGTCGCACCCGAGGGCTTCGACGCGCGCTTCTCGGCCATCTGGCGTCGCTACGAGTACCGGGTCGCCGACGCCGTCGCCCTCCACGACCCGCTGCAGCGGCACCGCACGGCGTGGGTCTCGGCGGAGCTCGACGTCGAGGCGATGGATGCCGCCGCGCTCGGCCTGCTCGGACTCCACGACTTCGCCAGCTACTGCAAACCCCGCGACGGGGCGACGACCATCCGGACGCTGCAGAACTTCGGCTGGACGAAGGACGACGACGGCGTGCTGGTCGCCGAGGTGAAAGCCGACGCGTTCTGCCACAGCATGGTGCGCGCCCTGGTCGGAGCGTGCGTCGCGGTCGGCGAGGGCAGGCTGGCTGCGGAGGAGCTGATCGCGCTGCGCGACGACCGGCAGCGCACCAACGCCTTCAAGGTCATGCCGGCGCGGGGCCTGACACTGAAGCAGGTCGGCTACCCGGACGACGTGGGGCTCGCGCTCCGCGCACTGCAGACCAGGGCGATGCGGACGCTGTAGGCCCGGCGCCCGGATCCCCGGCGCTGTCGTCCCGGCTCAGCGCACCAGCCCGTTCTCGTACGCGAACGCGACCAGCTGCACCCGCGACGCCAGGCCGAGCTTGGCGAGGATGCTCCGCATGTGGCTCTTGACGGTGGCCTCGCTGATGAACGCGGTCTGCCCCACCTCCGCGTTGCTCAGGCCGCGGGCGGCGAGCAGGAAGACCTCTCTCTCCCGCACGGATAGGTCGGCGATCGCATCCGGGGCGGGTGGCCGCCGATGGGCGCCGAACAACTCGGCGGCGTCTTTCGGCGCGATCACCGCGTGACCGGCGGCGACCGTCCGGATCGCGGCCAGGACGAACTCGGGCGTCGTGTCCTTCATGATGAAACCGGATGCTCCGGCGCGCAGGGCGCGGGCGACGGCCTCGTCGCGCTGGAATGTGGTGAGCACGATGATCTTCGGAGCGTTGTCCGCCGTCGGCCCCGACAGGATGCGCTCTGTCGCGGCGATGCCGTCGAGCAGCGGCATCCGCACATCCATCAGCACCACCTCCGGTCGTTCGCGCTCGACGAGGTCGACGGCGGCCATCCCGTCGTGCGCCGACCCCGCGAACTCCAGGTCGGCCTGCGACTCGATCAGCATGGCGAGGCCGGAGCAGAACAGCACCTGGTCGTCGACCACCGCCACCCGGATGGCGCTCACGACGCCTGCTCCAGGGGAGCGGTGGGGATGAACGCTGCGACTACATAGCCGCCGGGCACCTCGTCGTCCTCTCCCGCCGTGAGCCAACCGCCGGCGAGCCTGGCGCGCTCGTGCATCCCGTACAGTCCGCGCGACGTTGTGGTCTGCTGCGGACGTTCGGTCGCCGTGCCGCTGGAGGAGACGGCGATGGAGAGCCCCTGACCGCGCCAGTCCAGCGAGATGCGCGCAGACGGCTCCGCTCCCGCGTGCTTGAGCGCGTTCGTGAGGCTCTCCTGCACGATGCGGTAGACGGCGAGCTGCTGGGTGCCGGTGAGGTGCTCCCTCTCTCCGAACTCCTCGAGCTGCACGTCGAGCCCCGCTGTGCGCATCCGGTCGACCAGTTCGTCGATGTCGTCGACGGTCGGCGTCGAGTGCCCGACGGGGTCGGCGACGAGGGTCTGGATGAGCATCCGCACCTCGGTCAGCGACGTGCGCGCCGACGCGGCGATGTTCTCCAGCGACTCGGCGACAGCCTCCGGGCGTGCGGGAGCGACGAAGCGGGCGCCGTCGGCCTGGGCGATGATCACCGAGAGGGAGTGCGCCATGATGTCGTGCACGTCCTGGGCGATGCGGTCGCGCTCCTGCGAGACCAGCAGGTCGACCTCCGCGCTGTGCAGCTCGTCCGTCGTCTTGGCGAGGAGCGCGTCGCTGTGCAGCTTCTGCTGCCACGCACGGCCGAAGAAGCCGAGGAGCCATGCGCCGACGGCCAGCAGGATCGCGACGGCGAACAGGATCACGCGGTTGACCACGATCGTGCCGACGCTGCCGTTCGTGTCTCCGAACGGGCCGTACCAGTCGAGCCGTGGCCCGGAGATGAGCAGCCCGGCGACCGCGACGGCGAGCCCCAGCGCGAACGCGAACGACAGCGGGCGCCACCGATCCCGGATGCTCGCGCTCACGCCAACGATCACCACCAGGTAGCCGAACGAGATCGGCCAGTCGGTGGACGAGAAGGCGCCGGCGGGGACGAGCAGCTGGCCGATCACCACTGCGGTGCAGACCGCCATCGCGACCATCGGCCAGATCCGCGCAACGGCGATGGCGAACGCGACGCCGAGCAGCGCCGCCCACCAGGGAAGGGCGCTGCGCAGGGATCCGGGAAGGATCTGATGCCGCCCGACCTCGGCGAATGCCCAGAACAGGAAGAAGGCGACGGCGACCACGGGCTCGATATACCGCTGAGCGTGGGGGAGGAGCTTGACCATGCCGATCACGCTAGAGTGCCGGGACCGTCGCCGCACGGTTTCTGCCCCGAATTCAGCCCTGGGGCTGAGCCCGTCCCGCCCACAGTTTGACCGGCATCCCGCCTGTCGCGTACTATTGATCTTTGGTGTCCGCGCCTCTGCGGTGCGACACGCGAACGTGAGCCCTCCGAAGGGCAGGTTCCCTCCTCATCAGGAGCGGAACAGCCAGGGAGTGGGATTCACGAACACCTCCGTTCGATACAGAAAGCAGCCACTACTGTGACGCGCACTTACACCCCGAAGGCAGACGAGATCCAGCGCGACTGGGTCATCATCGACGCGACTGACGTCGTGCTCGGCCGTCTCGCCAGCCACACCGCCGCTCTCCTCCGTGGAAAGCACAAGGCGACCTTCGCCCCGCACATGGACTCCGGCGACTTCGTCATCATCGTCAACGCGGACAAGGTCGCCCTCACCGGCGCCAAGGCTGCGCAGAAGAAGGCGTACCGCCACTCCGGTTACCCGGGCGGCCTCACCGCCGTGACGTACGCCGAGCTCCTCGAGAAGAACCCGATCCGCGCTGTGGAGAAGGCCGTTCGCGGAATGCTCCCCAAGAACTCGATCGGCCGCGCCCAGCTCCGCAAGCTGAAGGTCTACACGGGCAGCGAGCACCCGCACGCCGCCCAGCAGCCGAAGCCGTACACCCTCGGCCAGGTCGCTCAGTAAGCGACCGACAGACCTTTCAGACTCAGAGATAAAGGATTATCACCATCGTGGCGAAGATCGCAGACAGCATCGAGTCGGCCCAGGCCGACAACGTCGAGTCCTACTCGACCGAGACCCCGGCCTCCGAGGCCCCCCAGACGCAGCGCCCCGTCCTCACCGTTCCCGGTGCGGCCGTCGGCCGTCGCAAGCAGGCCATCGCCCGCGCGCGCCTCGTCCCGGGCTCCGGCACCATCACGGTCAACGGCCGTGAGTTCGCCGACTACTTCCCGAACAAGCTGCACCAGCAGCTGATCACCGACCCGTTCAAGGTCCTCGACCTCATCGGCGGCTACGACGTCGTCGCACGCATCACCGGCGGTGGCCCTTCCGGCCAGGCCGGCGCGCTGCGTCTCGCGATCGCTCGTGCCCTCAACGAGATCGACCGCGACAACAACCGTCCCACCCTGAAGAAGGCCGGCTTCCTCACTCGTGACGCTCGCGTCATCGAGCGCAAGAAGGCCGGTCTCAAGAAGGCCCGCAAGGCGTCGCAGTTCTCCAAGCGCTAAGCGTCGAGAGCGCTTAGGCTTCGGTTCATGCCACGCCTCTTCGGTACCGACGGAGTCCGCGGACTCGCAAACGGTAGTCTCACCGCCGACCTCGCGCTCGGCCTTGCTCAGGCAGCTGCTGCTGTCCTGACGCAAGGCCGCAGCGCGGAGGCGCGGCGTGCCGCGGGCAAGCGCCCGACGGCGATCGTCGCCCGTGACCCCCGCGTCTCGGGCGAGTTCATCTCTGCGGCCGTGTCCGCCGGGCTCGCCAGCTCCGGTGTCGACGTGTACGACGCCGGGGTCATCCCGACGCCTGCCGCGGCGTTCCTGATCGCGGACTTCGACGCCGACTTCGGCGTCATGGTGTCCGCGTCCCACAACCCTGCGCCGGACAACGGCATCAAGATCTTCGCCCGCGGAGGCACCAAGCTCCCGGATGTGGTCGAGAACCGCATCGAGGAGCACCTCTCCCTCGAGAAGCTCGCCCCGACCGGTGCCGGCGTCGGGCGCATCCGCCGCTTCGCAGACGCCGAGGACCGCTACGTCCTGCACCTGCTCGGCAGCCTCCCGCACCGCCTCGACGGCATCCACGTCGTGCTCGACTGCGCCCACGGCGCGGCGGCCGGCGTCTCACCCGAGGTGTTCACGGACGCGGGAGCCCGCGTCACCGTCATCGGCGATTCGCCGGACGGCATGAACATCAACGACGGTGTCGGTTCGACCCACCTCGACAACCTGGCTGCGGCGGTCCTCGCGGCCGGCGCCGACGTCGGCATCGCGCACGACGGTGACGCAGACCGGTGCCTCGCGATCGACGCGAACGGCAACGTCGTCGACGGCGACCAGATCATGGCGATCCTCGCCCTCGGCATGAAGGAGCGCGGCAAGCTGCGCGACAACACGCTCGTGGCGACGGTGATGAGCAACCTCGGTCTCAAGCTCGCGATGCGCGACAACGGCATCCGGATGGTCGAGACGGCGGTCGGCGATCGGTACGTGCTCGAAGAGATGAACCAGAACGACTACTCGCTCGGCGGCGAGCAGTCCGGGCACGTCATCATGCGCGAGTTCGCCACGACCGGCGACGGCATCCTGACCGGGCTGCACCTGCTCAGCGAGATGGCGCGTCAGCGCAAGTCGCTGGCCGAGCTCGCCCAGGTCATGACGGTGTACCCGCAGGTGATGGTGAACGTGAAGAACGTCGACCACCACGCCGTGCACACCGACGACGGCCTCAAGGCGGCCGTGCAGACCGCGGAGGCGGCCCTCGGGGACACCGGACGGGTGCTGCTGCGTCCGTCGGGCACCGAGCCCCTCGTGCGCGTCATGGTCGAGGCGGCGGACATCCACACGGCGGAACGTCTGGCGGAGGAACTCGCCACGGTCGTCCGCGAGCGGCTGTCGTTCTAGCCGGTTCGGGTTTCTAGCGGGTTCGGCGGCCGCGGGCTTCGAGGAAGTCCGCGGCCGTGAACACGCTCTCGGACGGCGGAAGCATGTCCAGACCGCTGAGGCCGGACGTGAGCGCGCCGAGGTCGACGCCGAGCACGGTGGCCACCTGCACCAGCGTCTCGAGCGTCGGGTTGCTCTGGCCGCGCTCCAGCTTGCCGTAGTTGGCGACGTCCATCCCGGCGAGGTGCGCGATGTCGCTCTGCGGCAGGCCGAAGGTGAGGCGCGCATCCCGGATGCGGTCGCCGATGATCCCTGCGGCGTTCGAACGCTGTTCTGGCACGGTGTCCTCCGGTCGGCTCAGTGGCCGCCGTCCGCCTTTCTGGATGCGATGAAGTCGGCGACGGAGTATGCGCGCGTGCGCTTCGGCAGCAGCTCGTCGCCGTACAGGCCCTTCAGCAGATCGCCGGGGTCGACATTGAGCGCGGTCGCGAGGCGCACGATCGTGTGCAGTTCGGCGTTCGCCTCGCCGCGCTCGATCCGTCCGTAGTTCGTGGAGTGCATGTCGGCGAGGTGCGCCGCGTCCTCCTGGCTGAGGCCGAGGGCGATTCTGGCCGCGCGGACGCGCGCGCCGAACAGCTCGGCGGCGCGGGAGTGTGGGGCGGCCATACCCCATGATGGAATCACACGCGCTTTGAATACCAGAGCGTAGAAACAGTGGTGATGAACACCTGAGGCATTTACGCCCGGGTCAGAGTTTGCGCAGCAGCACGGAGCTCACCGCGTGGTCGGCGCCCTTGCGCAGCACCAGCTTGGCGCGCGAGCGCGTCGGCCGGATGTTCTGGGTGAGGTTCGGCTCGTTGATCGACTCCCAGATGCTGGATGCACGCGCCCTCGCCTGCTCCTCGGTGAGTTGCGAGAAGCGGTGGAAGTACGACTTGGGGTTGGCGAACGCGCCCCGCTGCAGCTTCAGGAACCGCTCCTGGTACCAGTTGGCGATGTCGCGGGTGCGCGCATCCACGTAGACGGAGAAGTCGAAGAGGTCACTGACGGCCAGCTGGTTGCCTCCTCCTGCCGGCTGCAGCACGTTCAGTCCCTCGACGATGAGCACATCCGGCCGCCGGACCACGATCTCGGCGTCGGGGACGATGTCGTAGCTGAGGTGCGAGTAGAACGGCGCCCGCACCTCGGCGGCCCCGCTCTTGACGGCGGTGACGAAGCGCAGCAGCGCCTTGCGGTCGTACGACTCCGGGAAGCCTTTGCGCTCCATCAGGCCGCGCCGCTCCAGCTCGGCGTTGGGCAGCAGGAAGCCGTCCGTGGTGACGAGCTCGACGCGCGGGGTGTCGTCCCAGCGGGACAGCAGTTCGCGCATCAGGCGGGCGATCGTCGACTTGCCGACGGCCACGGAACCGGCGACGCCGATGACGAACGGCGTGCTCGCCGCCCGCTCCCCGAGGAACTGGCTGGTCACCCTGTGCAGCTGCTTCGCGCCTCCGACGTAGAGGTTCAGGAGCCGGCTGAGCGGCAGGTAGACCTCTTCGACCTCGCGCATGTCGAGCGGATCGCCGAGGCCGCGCAGCTGCACGATCTCGGTTTCTTTGAGGGGGAGGCGGGTGCTCTGGGCGAGGTCGGCCCAGTCGGCTCTGCTCAGCTCGACGAACGGGGACGAGTCGCCGTTGCCTGTGGATACGCCCTGTGCTGCGCCGTTCACCGCCATAGGCGACAAGTCTAGGGTGTCGCGCCAGGCTAAAATCGGCAGCATGTGTGGAATCGTGGGGTACGTCGGTACCGACAAGAGTGTTGAGGTCCTGCTCGGCGGCCTGAAGCGTCTGGAGTACCGCGGGTACGACTCGGCGGGCATCGCCGTGATCGGCCCGGACGGTCAGCTGGGCACGGCGAAGAAGGCCGGCAAGCTGTCCGCGCTCGCCGACGAGCTGGATGCGCACCCCATCCCGAACGGCGGAACGGGCATCGGCCACACCCGCTGGGCGACGCACGGCGGCCCGACCGACCGCAACGCGCACCCGCACCTCGGAGACGACGGCAAGCTCGCCGTCATCCACAACGGCATCATCGAGAACTTCGCCACGCTGCGCGACGAACTGCTCGCCGACGGCTTCACCTTCGAGTCGGAGACCGACACCGAGGTCGCCGCTGTGCTCCTCGGCCGCGAGTACCGCACGACGGGTGACCTGAACGAGGCGTTCCAGCGCGTCGTCTCGCGCTTGGAGGGCGCGTTCACCCTGCTCGCCCTGCACAAGGACCAGCCGCACGTCGTGGTCGGCGCCCGCCGCAACTCGCCCCTCGTGATCGGTCTGGGCGACGGAGAGAACTTCCTCGGCTCCGACGTCGCCGCCTTCGTCGAGCACACCCGCAACGCGCTGGCCATCGGCCAGGACCAGATCGTGACCATCACCCCGGATGCGGTCACCGTCACCGACTTCTCCGGCGCTCCGGTCGAGGTCGAGCCGTTCGAGATCGCCTGGGACGCCTCCGCCGCAGAGAAGGGCGGCTGGTCGTCGTTCATGGCGAAGGAGATCGCCGAGGAGCCGGACGCCGTCGCCAACACCCTGCGCGGCCGTCTGGTCGACGGAACGGTGCACATCCCGGAGCTGGACGTGCTCGGCGACGACAAGCTCGCCACCATCGACCGCATCACGATCATCGCCTGCGGGACGGCGGCCTACGCCGGTCTGGTGGGCAGCTACGCCATCGAGAAGTGGGCGCGCGTCCCCGTCACGGTCGAGCTGAGCCACGAGTTCCGCTACCGCGAGCCGGTCATCACCGACGGAACGCTCGTCATCTCGATCAGCCAGTCCGGCGAGACCATGGACACGCTGATGGCCGTCAAGTACGCCCGCGAGGCCGGCGCGACCGCCATCTCGGTCTGCAACACGCAGGGTGCGACCATCCCGCGCGAGTCGGACGCCGCGCTCTACACGCACGCCGGCCCAGAGGTCGCCGTCGCGTCGACCAAGGCGTTCGTCGCCCAGATCACGGCGCTCTACCTGTTCGGCCTGCACCTGGCCCGGGTGCGCGGCACACTGTCCGAGGCCCAGCAGCACGACGCCATCGACGAGCTGCAGGCCGTTCCGGAGAAGATCGCCTCCGTGCTCGAGTCGCACGACACCATCGCCCAGCTGGCCAGGTGGATGTCCGACACCCGCTCGGTGCTCTTCCTCGGCCGTCACGTCGGATACCCGATCGCCCTCGAGGGTGCGCTCAAGCTCAAGGAGCTGGCGTACATCCACGCGGAGGGCTTCGCGGCCGGCGAGCTGAAGCACGGCCCGATCGCGCTCATCGAGCCCGGTCAGCCGGTTTTCGTCGTCGTCCCCAGCCCGCGCTGGTCGGACGAGATGCACAAGAAGGTCGTCTCGAACATCCAGGAGATCCGCGCCCGCGGCGCCCGCGTCATCGCGATCGCCGAAGCAGGCGACGCTGCGGTGCTGCCGTTCGCCGACGAGGTCATCCGCATCCCGCTGGCCGCTCCGCTGTTCGAGCCGCTGCTGGCCGTCGTTCCGCTGCAGATCTTCGCCATGGAGCTGTCGGCGGCGAAGGGACTCGACGTCGACCAGCCGCGCAACCTGGCCAAGTCCGTCACCGTCGAGTAGCCGGACAGCCGTGATCGCCGGGATCGGGGTCGACGTCGTCGACCTGGAACGCTTCGCCCGCTCGCTGGAGAGGACGCCGCGCCTGCGCGAACGGCTCTTCACCGAGGCGGAGCGTGGACTTCCCGTGCACTCGCTCGCCGCGCGCTTCGCGGCCAAGGAGGCGCTCATCAAGGCACTCGGCGGCTCGGAGGGCGTGCGCTGGCACGACATGGAGATCGTGTCGGACGACGACCGCAATCCGGGGTTCGTGCTGCACAACGTCGTCGAGCGGGATGTGCGTGACCGGGGGATCGCGCACATCCACGTGACGATGTCGCACGATGCCGGTGTTGCAACGGCGTTCGTCGTGACGGAGAGGGAGAAGTGACCATCGGGCATCCTGCCGGAGAACGGGCGGACTTCCGCGAGGCGGTGATCGACCTGGGCGCGCTCGCCGCCAACGTCGCCCACCTGCGCGAGCTGGTCGGCACGGAGCACGTGATGGCGGTGGTCAAGGCGAACGCGTACGGTCACGGCGCCGTCGAGTGCGCGCGTGCCGCGCTCGCTGGGGGAGCGGACTGGCTCGGTGTCGCCGACCTGACGGAGGCGTTGCAGTTGCGGGATGCGGGCATCGACGCTCCGCTGCTGGCCTGGCTGCACGATCCGGAGGTGGACTTCGCGCCGGCCATCGCGGCCGGGGTCGACATCGGCGTCTCGTCGGTGGAGCAGCTGGAGGCGGTCGCCGCAGCCCGCAGGTCCCTCGTGGAACGCGGTGAGCTGCACGGCCAGGCGTTCGTGCAGCTGAAGCTCGAGACGGGGCTCAGCCGCAACGGGATCTCCGAACCGCAGTGGGATGCCGCGTTCGCCAGGGCACGCGCGCTGGAGCAGGCGGGTGACATCGTCGTGCGAGGCATCTTCAGCCACGTCTCGAACGCGTCTCCCGACGACGATCGCGCCGCTGTCGCCGTGTACAGCAGGGGCCTCGACCGGGCGGCGGCCGCCGGGCTCACGCCCGAGCTGCGGCACCTCGCCGCGTCCGCCGCTGCCCTGACCATCCCGGATGCCCGGTTCAACCTGGTGCGTCTCGGCGTCACAATCTACGGTCTGTCGCCGCTCGCCGGCCGGTCGAGCGCCGACCTCGGGCTGCGTCCGGTGATGACGTTGTGCGGGAGCGTCGCCGCCGTGCGCCGCGTGCCGTCCGGCACCGGCGTCTCTTACGACTACACGTACCGCACCTCCGGCGACACCTCGCTGGCGCTCGTCCCGCTCGGCTATGCGGAGGGCATCCCCCGGCACGCGTCTAACCGGGCGCCCGTGTCGATCGGCGGGGCGACGTTCCGCGTCTCCGGCCGGATCGCGATGGACCAGTTCGTCGTCGACATCGACGACCACCCCGTGCAGGTCGGCGACCGGGTCGTGCTGTTCGGCGACCCCGCCACCGGTGTCCCCTCGGCCGACGACTGGGCGGAGGCGGCAGGCACCATCAACTACGAGATCGTGACGCGCATCGGAGCCAGGGTGCGCCGCCGCTACGTGGGGATGCCGTGACCGGCTACCTCTGGCCTCCCGCGACGCGCGTGGTGCCCACGGCGGCGGAGATGCACACGTTCGGCGTCGAGCTCTCCGCGATCCTGCACGCCGGCGACCTGGTCGTGCTGAGCGGTCCGCTCGGCGCCGGCAAGACCACGATGACCCGCGGGATCGGCGACGGGCTGCAGGTGCGCGGGCCGGTGACGAGCCCGACGTTCGTGCTGGCGAGGACGCATCCCAGTGTCGTCGGAGGGCCGCCGCTCGTGCACGTGGATGCGTACCGGCTCGGCAGCGCGCTGGAGCTCGACGACCTCGACATCGACTTCGCCCGCTCCGTCGTGGTGGTCGAGTGGGGCAGCGGGATGCTCGACGGGGTCGCGGAGTCGTGGCTCGAGGTGGAGATCGCGCGGCCGACGGGCGCTGCGGCGGCCGACGGGGATGATGGCGACGTGGAGGACGGCGAGGACGCCGAGCTCGACGCCGACGAGCCGCGCACCGTGACGGTCACCGGCTACGGTCCGCGCTGGGCCGCGGCTGCCGCGCCGGAACCCGTTTAGGCTTGATCCATGCTTCTCGCCATCGACACCTCCGCCGGAACGAGTGTCGCCGTGGTCGACCGTGACCGCTGGATCATCGCCGAGCGCACCGAGGCGGACACGATGCGTCACGCCGAGGTCATCGGCGAGCTGATCGAGGCGGTCCTCGCGGAGTCCGGAGTGCCCGTGAGCGCGCTGTCCGGCGTCGTTGCTGGGATGGGACCAGGGCCGTTCACCGGTCTGCGGGTCGGCATCGCCGCGGCGAAGGCGTTCGCGTTCGGAGCGGGCAAGCCCCTGGTCCCGGTGGTCAGCCACGACGCCGTCGCGTTCGAGCGTTACCGCGCGGGCTCGACGGGCGACCTGCTGGTCGTCACCGACGCGCGGCGCAGGGAGCTCTACTGGTCGGCGTACTCCGGCACGGACGAGCACGGTCTCCCGATTCGGCTCGACGGGCCGGGGCTCACCAAGCCGGACGACCTGCCGCACGCGGGGATCGAGCGGGTCGACGCCTCCACGGTCTCCGCGGGCGCGCTCGGGATGATCGCCGAGCTGCGATTCGCGAACGGGCTGCCGTTCGACGCCGACGAGCCGCTGTACCTCCGCTCTCCGGACGTGACGCTCTCGAACGGTCCGAAGCGGGTGAGCGCGTGACCGCCTGGCAGCTCCGGCGTGCCGCAGACGACGACGTGGATGCGATCATGCAGCTGGAGCGCGCGACGTTCTTTTCCGACGCCTGGTCGGAGCACTCGATGCGCTCGGAGGTGGCGAGCGCGAACGGGTACTACCTGGTGGCGTTCGAGCCGGAGCATCCGGAGCGCATCGACGGCTATGCGGGACTGCTGGCACCGCAGGGGGCCGGCGAGGCGGACATCCAGACCATCGCCGTCGCACCGCACGCGCGGCGCCGCGGGCTCGGCAGGGTGCTGATGCTCTCGCTGATCGGTGAGGCGAGGAAGCGTGGAGCACGCGAGGTGTTCCTCGAGGTGCGGGCGGACAACCCCGGAGCGCAGAGCCTGTACCGCGAGCTCGGTTTCGAGGAGATCGGCGTGCGGCCCCGCTACTACCAGCCGGACGGCGTCGACGCGATCGTCATGCGTCTCGCCGTCCCGACCCCGGAGACGACGACAGCATGACCACGAGCATGAACAGACGCGACCCGCTCGTCCTCGGCATCGAGACCTCCTGCGACGAGACCGGCATCGGGATCGTGCGCGGCACCAGCCTGCTCGCCAACACCATCGCGTCGTCGATGGACGAGCACGCCCGCTACGGCGGCGTCGTTCCCGAGGTCGCCGCGCGCGCCCACCTCGAAGCGCTCACCCCCACGCTCCGCACGGCGGTCGCCGACGCGGGCATCGAACTGGCGGACATCGACGCCGTCGCGGTCACCAGCGGTCCGGGCCTCTCCGGCGCGCTCATGGTCGGCGTCGGGGCGGCGAAGGCGCTCGCGCTGTCGCTCGGCAAACCGATGTACGCCGTGAACCACCTGGTCGGCCACGTCGGGGCCGACCTGCTCGACGCCCACGGAGGCCAGGGCCACCCCGTCGAGCTGCCGACCATCGCGCTGCTCGTCTCCGGCGGCCACACCTCGCTGCTCCTGGTGCGCGACCTCGTCTCCGACGTCGAGCTGCTCGGCGAGACCATCGACGACGCGGCCGGCGAGGCGTTCGACAAGGTGGCACGCGTGCTCGGCCTGCCGTACCCGGGCGGCCCGCAGATCGACAGGGTGGCGGTCGACGGCGACCCGAAGGCGATCCGGTTCCCGCGCGGCCTCACCAAGCCGAAAGACCTGGAGCACCACCGCTACGACTTCTCGTTCTCCGGCCTCAAGACGGCGGTCGCCCGCTGGGTCGAGCAGAAGCAGGACGCCGGAGAGCCGGTTCCCGTCGCCGATGTCGCTGCGTCGTTCCGCGAGGCCGTCGTGGATGTGCTGATCACGAAGGCGCTCGCCGCCTGCGCCGACCACGGCGTGCCGCGGCTGCTGCTCGGCGGAGGGGTCGTCGCGAACGCGCGGGTGCGTCAGGTGGCGCAGGAACGCGCGACGGCAGCCGGGGTCGCCCTGCGCATCCCGGACCTGTCGCTGTGCACGGACAATGGCGCGATGATCGCGGCGCTCGGCGCGCAGCTGATCATGGCGGGCCACGAGCCGAGCACCCTCGGATTCTCGGCGGACTCGACACTGCCGGTGACGGAGATCCAGGTCGCGGGCTGACGGTCGCGCCGCGGTACGGCGCGACGTGGTACCCGGGTGCCCAATCCTGTGCGAGCGCTCACGGTCGGGCATCCCGGTGGCTATGGTGGTGTGCAGGGGGAACCGACTGCAACGTCGTTGACACCCCTGTGCCCGCGCTGCCAGCATTGGCTGCGTTACAGCGATTTCTCAGGATTGAAGGAGAAGGGTCTCATGACCGATCCGAACGTGCCGGCGGAGCCGGTGGACCCCAACGCGCAGAACGGTGAAGCACCGTCCGGCGACGCACAGACCGGCGCCGTCCCGCCTGTTCCGCCCGAGGCCGCCCCCGCTGCGCCCGTGCCTCCCGCGCCGCCTGCGCCGCCCGTGCCGCCGGCCGGATACGGTCAGCAGCCGCCGGCGCCCGGCCAGCCGTACGGCCAGCAGCAGGCATACGGCCAGCAGCCCCAGCAGCCGTACGGTCAGCAGCAGCCGTACGGCCAGCAGCCGTATGGACAGCAGCAGCCGTACGGGCAGCAGCAGGCGTACGGCCAGCCGGCATACGGCCAGCCCGCCCCCGGATACGCGCAGCCGTACGCTGCGCCCGCCAAGTCGCCGACGCTGAGCATCCTGTCGATGGTCGGCGGCATCATCGGTGTCGTCCTCGGCTGGGTGTACGGCATCGGCTTCCCGTTCGGCGTCGCCGCGATCATCCTCGGCTTCATCGGCAAGAGGAAGGAGCCGGCGGCCAAGGGCTTCTGGCTCACCGGCATCATCACCGGTTTCGTCAGCGTGCTCTTCTCGCTGATCATCTGGATCATCATCATCATCGCGGTGATCGCGTTCAGCGCCTCGTACAACAACTACGGGTACTGATCGTCAGAGACTCCGGCGGCCGGGATGCGCGAAAGCGTGCCCCGGCCGTCGTCGTCTCCGCCGGTGGTCAGTGGATGCGTTCCACCAGCAGGGCCGTGTGCTTGCCCGCCACCCGCGTGAGCAGCAGCGTCGCGGACGCCTGACCGCTCAGGGACAGGCGCTTGCGCAGGGTCGCCGGGTCCACATCCACCCCGCGCTTCTTGATCTCCAGGGTGCCGATCCCGCGCTCCCGGAGCGCACGCTTCAGGTCGCGCTCGTTGAACGGGAGGGTGTCCACCACCCGGAAGCCGGTGGCGAACGGCGTCTCGGTCCTGGTGTCGGACGTGATGTATGCGATGCCGTCTGCGAGCATCCTGCCGTCGATGCTTCGCGCGAGGTCGCCGATCAGGCGGGCCCGGATGACGGAGCCGTCCGGTTCGTAGAGGTATTCGCCGAGCGCGCCGGTCTCCGCGTCGTCGCTGTCCGAGGCCGCCGTCAACTCGTCGGCAGCGTCTGCGCGGATGACGAGTGCTGCGCGGCCGACGCCGGGGCGAGCCAGCACGCCGAACCACAGGCCCATCTCGACCACCTGGCCGTCGACGGAGACCCACTGCGCCTCCGCCGTCGACGGGATGAGGTCGCGGTCGAGGCCGGGGCCGAGCTTCACGCCGAGCGACCGGCCCGTCGCGAGCTCGAAGGCGAAGCCGAGGGACGGCGAGTACTCGTCCGGATCGGTGAGGCGGGAGGTCTGGCCGTGCCCCGCCGTGCGCCTTGCGGGGTCGAGGAAGACGCCGTCGAACGAGCGCAGGTCCACGTCCTCCGCCCTCCTGTGCTCCACGGTGGTGCCGGGGAACGGCGCGAGGTTGTAGCTGGCGATGGCCGCGGTGACCTCGTCGGCGTCGACGGCGAGCACGTCGATGTCGAGCGCGGAGATCGCCAGCGCGTCGCCGCCGATGCCGCAGCCGAGGTCGGCCACGCGCTCCAGGCCGGCGGCCTGGAAGCGGCCGGCGTGGCGTGCGGCGACCGGCAGCCGCGTCGCCTGTTCCAGCCCGGCCTCGGTGAACAGCATCCTGTCGGCGAACGGGCCGAACTTCGCTTTCGCCTTCGACCGCAGTTTCGCCTGGGTGAGGACGGCGGCGACGAGCCCGGGGGAGTGCCCGGCTTTGCGCAGGTCGCTGACCATCCGGAGCACATCTCGCTCGGAGTGGTACGGCGGCAGGGAATCGAGCAGCCGCAGCCCCTCGGTGGAGAGCAGCTCGACGAGTTCCGACCGATCCATGCCCCTCACGCTACCCTCTTGGCACTCACGTTGCGTGACTGCTAACGCACCCCCTAAACTCCTATTAGCACTCTCACTATGAGTTTGCTAACTCACGTCTTTGTTCACGCCTGTGTTTGTAGGAAAGAGGGTCAAACGTGTCGGTCTCCATCAAGCCGCTCGAGGATCGCATCGTCATCAAGCAGGTCGAGGCTGAGCAGACCACTGCATCTGGTCTGGTCATTCCTGACACTGCCAAGGAGAAGCCGCAGGAGGGTGAAGTCGTCGCCGTCGGCCCCGGCCGCATCGACGACAACGGCAACCGCGTTCCGCTCGACGTCGCCGTCGGCGACAAGGTCATCTACTCCAAGTACGGGGGAACCGAGGTCAAGTTCGGTGGCGAGGACTACCTCGTCCTCTCCGCTCGCGACGTTCTGGCCGTCGTCGTCCGCTGACGACCGGCTGTTCGAGGGCCCGGATGTGCACGCGCATCCGGGCCCTTTCGCGTCCCGGCGTCGGCAGCCCCGCGTAGGATCGCTCCGTGTCCCAGAGCGAAACCACCCCCGACCAGACCGTCACGGAGAAGCCGCTGTCCGAGCACCGCCGCTCCGGACTCGTCTACGCCATCTCCGCGTACGTGCTCTGGGGCATCCTGCCGATCTACTTCCTGTCGCTGGTGCCGGCGAGCGCGTGGGAGATCGTGGCGTGGCGGGTGCTGTTCTCCCTCGTGTTCTGCGCGATCCTGCTCACCGTCACGCGCAGCTGGCGGGTGTTCGGAGCGCTGCTGCTGAACAAGCGCGTCGTGTTCACGATGGGCGTCGCCGGCGCCCTCATCTACGTGAACTGGCAGACCTACGTGCTCGCGACGGTCAGCGGGCACGTCGTGGAGGCGGCGCTCGGCTACTTCATCAACCCGATCGTCACCGTGTTCCTCGGTGTTCTCGTGCAGCGCGAGAAGCTGCGGATCGCGCAGTGGGTGGCGGTCGGCGTGAGCATCGTCGCCGTGGTCGTGCTGGCGATCGGCTACGGCTCGATGCCGTGGATCGCCCTCATCCTGGCGTTCTCGTTCGGGCTGTACGGCCTGATCAAGAAGCGCGTCGGCGGGGCGGTGGATGCGGTCTCCGGGCTGACCCTGGAGACCATGTGGCTGACGCCGGTCGCCATCGTGCAGCTGGTGGTGGTGGGCGCGACGGTCGGCATCACCATCGGCACCGTGAGCGTCTGGCACACGGTCGCGATGGCGGGCGCGGGCGTGATCACGGCCGTTCCCCTGCTGTTCTTCGCCGCCGCGTCGCGGAGGCTGCCGCTGGTCTACATGGGGTTCATCCAGTACTTCGCGCCGTTCATCCAGTTCCTGGTGGGCGTCGTCGTGCTGCACGAGGCCATGCCGCCCGAGCGCTGGTTCGGGTTCGCGATCGTCTGGCTGGCACTGCTCATCCTGTGCGTCGACATGATCGTCGCCAGCCGCTCCGGGCGGAAAGGCGCGGAACTCGACGTCGCGACCGTGGAATAAAACACCAGGGTTCTGCCGTTACGATTGATTATCCGCAGGCGCTGGTGGCGGCGGACTTCTTCCAACTCCGCAACGACTAAGGGGTGAAATGGATCAGTCGGATCCGTTCGGTTTCATCGGTTTGACCTACGACGACGTGATGCTGCTTCCCGGCTACACGGACGTCATCCCGAGCGAGGTCGACACCTCCTCGCGGCTCACCAAGCGCATCTCGGTCTCCGCCCCGCTCCTGTCGAGCGCGATGGACACCGTCACCGAGTCCCGCATGGCCGTCGCCATGGCGCGCCAGGGCGGCATCGGCATCCTGCACCGCAACCTCTCGATCGAAGACCAGGCGGCACACGTCGACAAGGTCAAGCGGTCGGAGTCCGGCATGATCACCAACCCGGTCACCACCACTCCTGACGCCACTGTCGAAGAAGTGGATGCGCTCTGCGGCCAGTTCCGCGTGAGCGGCCTCCCCGTGGTCGAGGCGGACGGCAAGCTCGTCGGCATCATCACCAACCGCGACATGCGTTTCGTGTCGCCGTTCGAGCGCACCAGCACGTACGTGCGCGACGTGATGACCCGCATGCCGCTGATCACCGCGCCGGTCGGCATCGACCCGGACTCCGCCGTCGCCATCTTCGCCGAGCACAAGATCGAGAAGCTCCCGCTGGTCGACGCCGACGGTCGCCTGCGCGGTCTCATCACCGTCAAGGACTTCGACAAGAGCGAGAAGTACCCGAACGCCACCAAGGACGACGAGGGCCGCCTGCGCGTCGGCGCGGCCATCGGCTTCTTCGGCGACGGCTGGGAGCGCGCGATGACCCTCATCGACGCCGGAGTCGACGTGATCGTCGTCGACACGGCGAACGGCGAGAGCCGCGGTGTCCTCGACATCATCAGCAGGCTCAAGCACGAGCCGCGCGCCGCCCACGTCGACGTGATCGGCGGCCAGGCGGCCACCCGCTCCGGTGCCCAGGCACTGATCGACGCCGGCGCGGACGCCATCAAGGTCGGCGTCGGGCCAGGCTCCATCTGCACCACCCGCGTCGTCGCCGGCGTCGGCGTTCCGCAGGTGACCGCCGTCTACGAGTCCTCCCTCGCCGCGCGTCCGGCCGGTGTGCCGCTGATCGCCGACGGCGGCCTGCAGTACTCGGGAGACATCGCGAAGGCGCTCGTCGCCGGAGCGGACACCGTCATGCTCGGCTCGCTGCTCGCCGGAACCGCCGAGTCGCCCGGCGACCTGGTCTTCGTCAACGGCAAGCAGTTCAAGAACTATCGCGGCATGGGCTCGCTCGGCGCGATGCAGACCCGCGGCAAGAAGACCTCGTACTCCCGCGACCGCTACTTCCAGGCGGACGTCCCGAGCGACGAGCAGCTCATCGCCGAGGGCATCGAGGGTCAGGTCCCGTACCGCGGCCCGCTGTCCGCCGTGGCGTACCAGCTGCTCGGCGGCCTGCGTCAGTCGATGTTCTACGTCGGTGCCCGCACCATCCCCGAGCTCAAGGAGCGCGGCAAGTTCGTGCGCATCACGCCGGCCGGGCTCAAGGAGTCGCACCCGCACGACATCCAGATGGTCGTGGAGTCGCCGAACTACACGCGCTGACGCCACCTGCTCCACCGAAACCGCCGTCCACTCCCCGTGGGCGGCGGTTTCGTCTATTCTGGAAGGCTTTGTCCGCATCCAGTTCAGGAGTCCCGTCATGGGCCACATCGACGTCTCAGGCGTCTCGTACACCCTCGCCGACGGCCGTCCGCTGCTCGACGACGTCTCGTTCCGAGTGGGTGATGGACGCGTCTCGGCACTGATCGGCGCGAACGGCGCGGGGAAGTCGACGCTGCTGCGGATCATTCGGGGCGAGCTGCGACCGGATTCCGGTTCGGTCGTCATCGACGGAGGGCTCGGGGTGATGGACCAGTTCGTCGGCCACGTGCGCGACGACCGGACGGTGCACGACCTCCTCGTGCAGGTGGCCCCTCCCGCCGTGCGCGCGGCGGCGGAGCGGCTGATCGCCGCGGAGGACGCGATCATCGAGCGCGACGAGACGGACACCCAGCTGCGCTACGCCACGGCCATCGCCGAGTACGCGGATGCGGGCGGATACGACCAGGAAGTGCTCTGGGACAACTGCACGGTCGCGGCGCTCGGTATCCCGTTCGAGCGCGCCAGACTGCGGCCGGTGCGCAGTCTCTCCGGCGGGGAGCAGAAACGCGTCGTGCTGGAGGCGCTGCTGCGCGGTCCGGAGCAGGTGCTGCTGCTCGACGAGCCGGACAACTACCTGGATGTGCCAGGCAAGCGCTGGCTGGAGGAGCAGCTACGCACCACGCGCAAGACGGTGCTGCTCGTCTCGCACGACAGGGAACTGCTCGCGAGCGCCGCCGACCGCATCGTCACCCTGGAGCTCGGCGCGGCAGGCAACACCACCTGGACGCACGGCGGCGGTTTCGGCGGCTACCACGCGGCCCGCGAGGAGCGCATGGAGCGGCTGGACGAGTTGCGCAGACGCTGGGACGAGGAGCACGCGAAGCTCAAGGCGCTCGTGCTGCGCTTCAAGGAGAAAGCGAAGTACAACAGCGATCTCGCCTCCGCGTACCAGGCTGCGCAGACCAGGCTCGCGAAGTTCCTCGCCGCCGGTCCGCCGGAGGCGAGGCCGCGCGAGCAGAACGTGCGGATGCGGCTGACCGGCGCGCGCACGGGACGCCGCGTCGTCGAATGCCACGGCCTGGAACTGACCGGGCTGATGCGCCCGTTCGACGCGGAGGTCTGGTTCGGCGAGCGCATCGCCGTGCTCGGCTCCAACGGCTCCGGCAAGTCGCACTTCCTGCGGCTGCTGGCGGCGGGAGGGACCGACCCCGACCCGGCGGCCGGTCACCTGGCGTCCGCGGAAGTCGCGGGGACGCCAGTGCCGCACACCGGCGTCGTGAAGCTCGGCGCGCGCGTGGCGCCCGGGTTGTTCGCGCAGGCCCACGAGCATCCGGAGCTGGTCGGCAGGACGCTGCTCGACATCCTGCACCGCGGTGACGACCGCAGGGACGGGATGCCGAGGGAAGCAGCGAGCAGGGTGCTGGACCGCTATGGCCTCGCCGTCGCGGCCGAGCAGAACTTCGAGTCGCTGTCCGGCGGGCAGCAGGCGCGGCTGCAGATCCTGCTGCTCGAACTGTCCGGGGCGACGCTGCTGCTCCTCGACGAGCCGACGGACAACCTCGACCTGGTGTCTGCCGAGGCTCTCGAAGACGGACTGGCCGGGTTCGAGGGCACGGTGCTCGCGGTGACCCACGACCGCTGGTTCGCGCGCGGGTTCGACCGGTTCCTCGTCTTCGGCGCGGACGGCGAGGTCTACGAGACGGACGAGCCGGTGTGGGACGAAGGGCGGGTGGCGAGGGTGCGCTGACGGGTCAGCGCATCCGGGGTCAGCGCACCCCGGGTCAGCGCATCCGGGCGATGCGCGTGACCGCCTCCTCCAGCACTGCGGGCGAGCACGCGAAGTTCAGCCGTACGAACCCGGCGCCCTGCCGGCCGAAGTCGGCGCCGGGGTTCAGCGCCACCTTCGCCTCGTCCAGGATGCGCGCGCTCGGGTCGTCTCCCCAGCCGAGCGCGCGCAGATCCACCCAGGCGAGGTAGCTCGCGTGCGGTTCGCGGTAGCGCGCATCCGGGAGGTGCTCGGCCAGCAGCGTCGTGAGCCGCACGCGATTGCTGCCGATGGCGGCCAGCGCATCCGCCAGCCAGGCGCGGCCGTCGCGGTAGGCGGCCTCGGTGGCGATGCGCCCGAGGTGGCTGGTGCGCACCTCCACTTCGATGGGCAGCGACCGGATGCGGTCGGTCATCCTGTCGTCGGCCGTCACGAAGAACGCGCACTTCAGCCCGGCGAGGTTCCAGGCCTTGCTCGCGGCGTGGGCGGCGATCCCGTGGCGGCGGGCCTCCGTGGAGACGGAGAGGAACGGGGTGAACGTGGCGTCCGGGTGGGTGAGCGGCGCGTGCACCTCGTCGCTGACCACGACGGCGTCGTACCGTGCGGCCAGCGCGGCCACCTCCGCCAGCTGCTCGGCGGAGTGCACCAGGCCGAGCGGGTTGTGCGGGTTGCAGAGCAGGAACGCACGGGCGCCCGCGGCGAACGCGCGCTCGATGCCGTCCAGGTCGAGCGACCAGCCGTCTGCGTCGGAGAACAGCAGCGGCACCTCGTCGACCACTCCGCCGGCCTCGGGCACCAGCTCGAAGAACGGCGGGTAGACCGGGGGCGTGATGATGACGCGATCGCCCGGGCGGATCGCCAGCCGCAGGGATTCGACGATGACGACGCTCACGTCCGTGGTCGTCAGCGTGCGCTCCGGCTCCACCTCCCAGCCCCAGGATGCGGAGGCGAAGTCGGCGAGGGCGCGCTTCGCGGCGTCGTCCGGCCCGATGTATCCGGTGTCGGAGTGGGCGATGGCGTCGTGCAGCGCAGCGGCGACCGGCTCGGCGAGCGGGTAGTCCATCTCGGCGACGAACAGGGGGAGCACGTCGTCCGGATACGCGCGCCACTTCTCGCTGGTGCGGGTCCTGAGCTGGGAGAGCGGGGAGGCTTCGACCGTCATGGGACCACTCTGCCAGCCCTCCGCCATAGACTGAACGAGTGAGTATGGAGATTGAGATCGGGCGCGCCAAGCGCGCTCGCCGCGTTTACGCCTTCGATGACATCGCCGTGGTTCCGAGCCGGCGCACCCGCGACCCCGAAGATGTGTCGGTGTCGTGGTCCATCGACGCGTACCAGTTCTCCATCCCGTTCCTCGCGGCGCCGATGGACTCGGTCGTCTCTCCGACCACCGCGATCATGATGGGCCAGCTCGGCGGCCTCGGCGTCCTCGACCTCGAAGGCGTCTGGACCCGCTACGAAGACCCGGAGCCGCTGCTCGCCGAGATCCGCGGCCTCCCCGCCGACAAGGCGACGGCCAGGATGCAGGAGATCTACGCGGAGCCGATCAAGCCGGAGCTCGTCACGGCACGCCTGGCGGAGATCCGCGAGGGCGGCGTCACCGTGGCCGGCGCGCTCTCCCCGCAGCGCACGCAGGAGCTCTACGAGACCGTCGTCGCCGCCGGTGTCGACCTGTTCGTGATCCGCGGCACCACGGTGTCCGCCGAGCACGTCTCCAAGAGCGTCGAGCCGCTCAACCTCAAGAAGTTCATCTACGAGCTGGACGTCCCCGTCATCGTCGGCGGCGCGGCCACGTACACGGCCGCCCTGCACCTCATGCGCACCGGTGCTGCCGGCGTGCTCGTCGGCTTCGGCGGCGGCGCTGCGTCCACCACCCGCTCGACCCTGGGCATCCACGCTCCGATGGCCACGGCCGTCGCCGACGTCGCCGGCGCTCGCCGCGACTACATGGACGAGTCGGGCGGACGCTACGTGCACGTCATCGCCGACGGCGGCCTCGGCAGCTCCGGCGACATCGTCAAGGCGATCGCCTGCGGTGCGGACGCCGTCATGCTCGGCTCGACGCTGGCCAGGGCGACGGACGCCCCCGGCGGCGGATACCACTGGGGCGCCGAGGCGCACCACTCGCAGCTGCCGCGCGGCAACCGCGTCTCCGTCGGCCAGGTCGCCCCGCTCGAGGAGATCCTCTACGGACCGGCCCCGGTCGCCGAAGGCTCTGCGAATCTGGTGGGAGCCCTGCGACGCTCGATGGCAACCACGGGATACTCGGACTTGAAGGAGTTCCAGCGCGTCGAGGTCGTCGTCGCGCCGTACCGAGCGCAATAAGACGTCGGCCGAAGGCGGCCGAGTAAGGGAGAGAACGATGGTCACACAAGGATCCGCGTCCAACCCCGCCGTGACGTATCCGTCACGGCTCGGCCCCGCAGAGCGAGCTGACGCGATCGCCGCGCTCAAGGACACCGAACTCGACATCCTCGTGGTCGGCGGCGGCATCGTCGGCACAGGCAGCGCGGTGGATGCGGTCACCCGCGGCCTCAGCGTCGGACTCGTCGAGGCGCGCGACTTCGCCTCCGGCACGTCGAGCAGGTCGTCGAAGCTCGTGCACGGCGGCATCCGGTACCTGGAGCAGCTCGACTTCCGGCTGGTGCGCGAGGCGCTGATCGAACGCGGCCTGCTGCTGCAGCGCATCGCCCCGCACCTGGTGAAGCCGGTGCGATTCCTCTACCCCCTCAAGAAGCGGGTGGTCGAGCGCGCATACGTCGGCGCCGGCATGATGCTGTACGACATCTTCTCCTACACCGGCCTCCGCCCGCCGGGCGTTCCGCACCACCGTCACCTGTCCAAGCGGCAGGTGCAGCGCGCCATCCCGAGCCTGGCGAACGACGCGCTGGTCGGCGGCATCACCTACTACGACGCTCAGGTGGACGACGCGCGCTACGTCGCGAACCTCGCCCGCACCGCAGCGCACTACGGGGCCCACGTGGCCACCCGGGTGCGCGTCGAGGGCTTCATCAAGGTGGGCGAGCGCGTGGTCGGCGTGCAGGCGCACGACCTGGAGACCGGGGAGCGGTTCGAGATCCGGGCCAAGCAGGTCGTCAACGCGACCGGCGTGTGGACGGACGACACCCAGGCGATGGTGGGGGAGCGCGGCCAGTTCAAGGTGCGGGCCTCCAAGGGCATCCACCTGGTGGTGCCGCGCGACAGGTTCCAGTCGAAGATGGGCCTGCTGCTGCGCACGGAGAAGAGCGTGCTCTTCGTCATCCCGTGGGGCAGGCACTGGCTGATCGGCACCACGGACACCGACTGGCACCTCGACAAGGCGCACCCGGCCGCGACGGCGGCGGACATCGACTACCTGCTGGCCCACGTCAACGCGGTGCTCGGCATCCCGTTGACCCGCGAGGACGTGGAGGGCGTGTACGCCGGGCTGCGGCCGCTGCTCGCCGGGGAGTCGGAGCAGACCAGCAAGCTGTCCCGCGAGCACCTCGTCGCGCACTCCGTGCCCGGGCTGGTCGTGATCGCCGGCGGCAAGTGGACCACGTACCGCATCATGGCGAAGGACGCGATCGACGCGGCCGTGGATGCGCTCGACGGCAAGATCCCCGCGAGCGCGACGATGGACATCGCCCTCGTCGGCGCAGAGGGATACCAGGCGGCCTGGAACAGGCGCAAGCGCATCGCGGCGGACAGCGGCCTGCACGTCGCCCGCATCGAGCACCTGCTCAACCGCTACGGCACGATGGCCGAGGACATCCTCGACCTCGTCCGCGACGATCCGGAGCTCGGCTACCCGCTGCCCGGCGCGGACGACTACATCGGCGCGGAGGTCGTCTACGCGGCGTCGCACGAGGGCGCACTGCACCTCAAAGACGTGCTCGCCCGGCGCACCCGCATCTCGATCGAAGCGTGGGACCGCGGCGTCTCCGCCGCCCCCGTCGCCGCGCGGCTGCTCGCCGGCGTACTCGGCTGGGACAAGGCACGCGAGGAGCGCGAGGTCCGTACATACCTCGAACGCGTCGCCGCCGAACGCGCGAGCCAGCTGCAGCCGGACGACGAATCGGCCGACCGCATCCGGTTGGAGGCGCCGGACATCGTGGATGTCGACGCCGCGGCACTGAAAGCGGAGAAGTCGCCAAAGACGGCGAAGTAGGGCTCGAATCCGGAAGGTGGAGTTTTAGATTCTTCTAGTGGTGTACTGTGGGTTCCACCCTGTGATTCTCAATATCACGGGGAGCAGCACCAAGGAGAAGAATGTCTCGATTCAAGAAGATCGTCGCGGCGAGCGCAACGGTTATGGCCGCCGCAACCCTTTCAGTGATCGCAACCGACCCCGCCTCGGCCGCTACATCGCACTGCCCGAAGTACTACGCGTGCATCTGGAGAGACACGATGTACGAGACCGCCGGCAACGGGCTCGGTCTCAGCAAGTTCCAGTACTGGATGGACGACTATGCCAAGGCGTATGGCAAATACGAGGGCACGAACATCAGCGGTGCGGAGTCTGCATCGTCGCTGTTCAACAACGGTGGCTCCAGCAACGTTATGTGGTACCAGCATCCCAACTACGGCGGCGACTACGTCTTCGTGGGTGTCGGGAAGTATGACGGCAACATCCACGATGCGGCCGGCGTCGTGACCAAGCAGTTCCACGACCGTATCTCGTCGGGCAAGTTCGTCTAGATGGTCTTCGCGAATGGGCGCCGGTCATCGCTCTACGCGATGGCCGGCGTTGCGCCTCTGCTCATCGTGCTCGCCGGCTGCTCCGGCGCAGAAGGGTCAACGACGACGCCCGAGCTTCCCGACAAGAATCTCGATCAGTGGGTCATGCCGCTCGACGAGTACCGTCCGACTGAGATGCACTTCACTGTCGCGTCGGCGGTCAGCAGCGCGATTGTTCGTGCCTGCATGGTTGACAGCGGCGAAGAGTACAAGGTTGCGATCGTGGATCCGGAGTCCAGAGGGAGCGAAACATCTACGCGATATGGGCGGAAACTGTTCTCCGTTGCGATTGCATCCGAATGGGGCTATCGCCCGGCTCCACCCCCAGGATCCTACGAGGCGGATCGCCGCGAGGCGATTGAGTATTCGACGACCCGGGGAGAGGCGTCGCCGTCATACGCCGACACGCTTGACGCCTGTCACAAGCGAGCGGACAAAGAGTATCCGCTCGCAGTGACGAAGTACCAGGGAGCGACAAGCCTTGCTATGGACGCCGATGCGGTCGCTCTCGCTTCCGAGGAAGTTGAAGCGGCGGCGAAGCGGTGGCGGACGTGTCTGACACCGAAGATTTCATTCGAAGTCCCACGATCGCCGATCGATATGCCAACGGAGGCAATGAGGGAGAAGCTCGGCATATCGGGTGGAGATTTGACGTCGATGTGGGGTGCCGGATCGACGGCTTCGAGCGCAGAGATCGAGACGGCGACGGAGGATGCGAAGTGCCGTCGGGAGAGTGGGTTCTCTCAGGCGTACTACGACGCATCCTGGGACGAACAGCGCGAACAGGTGCGCAAGCATGCTGACGAACTGGAGCGTGCTAGAAAGGCGATCCAGGACGACTGGGCGGATGCTGTGCGCAGACTCCACAGCGGGAACGCGACCGAATGACAAAGCGTCTGCGTCGGCTGCTCGTCATCGCAGGGGCTGCTGTTGGCGTACTGCTCATCTCCGGCGGATGGTTTGCGGCGTCGATCCTGCAGTCTCCCGCACAGCGCGAAGCGGCCGCACGTCCGCCTGCCCCGAAGCCGATCGTCGCTGAAGTGACAGAAGGCGACCTCGAGCGGATCGTCACTGTGCCGATCGCGCTCGTCGCGGAGGCAACCCAGTCGTTCGCCCTTCCCCAGCCGAGGGATGCTTCCCTCGTCGTGGTCACCGATCAACGGTCGGTGCCGGGGGGCACCCTCAAGGCCGGCGACGTGGTAACCGTCCTGAACGGGCGGCCCATCTTTGCAATGGTCGGAACCTTTCCCTTCTACCGGGATCTCGCCCTCGGTATGGAAGGCCCGGATGTCGCTCAGCTGCAACGGAGCCTCACTGTCGCGGGATATCCAATTGACGATGACGGGCGGTTCGGCAGGCAGACGATGCGCGCTGTGGAATCCCTCTATGAGGCGGCGGATCACAATCTCGTGCTTCCGCCACCCGCTCCGACGGCGAACAGTCCTGCAAAGACGGTCTCAGGACCCGAAACGGAGACGCCGACTTCCGACGTAGAGGTGCCCGAATCCCTTCGAACTCCCGTCGTTCCGATGTCAGAGTTGGTGGTGTCTCCTGTCCTCCCCGCGCGCGTCGCAAGCACGCCATCGGTAGGAACCGTCGTTAACACTGAGACGGCGCTTGCGCTTGAGTTCGGAGGATTGGTCGCCCGGGCCGAGGTGGGCGACTCCGCGGCGTCGCAGTTGGCATCGGGAATGCCCGCGCATATCACCTTGCCGAATGGAGACACCGTGACCGCGGAGGTGTCGGATGTCGCGCCGAGCACGGGAAACTCAGACGAAGGCGAGAAGACGAGTACCGGTAGCACCAGCGTAACGCTCACGCTGGGCGGAGAAATCGCCGATGATTACCGAAGCCAACGTCTCCACGCATCCATCGTCGTTGCGATCCTCGCTCAATCCGCGCTCCAAGTTCCCGCGAGCGCCGTCGTCGCGGAGTCCGGTGGCAGATCGCATGTTCTCAAGCGGGAAACAGACGGATCGTTTCGCCGCGTCGCGGTGACCGAGAAGGCGGTGCTGGAAGGACGCAGCGCAATCGAACCGTCGCAGCAGGGGGCGCTCAAGGCAGGTGACGTTGTCCGAGTCGGCTGAGAACGCAGTCGCTCTCCGATCCATCTCGAAGGCGTTTCCTCCGAACCGAGACGTGCTTTCTGGACTGGACTTCTCCGTCGCGCCGGGCGAGTTCGTAGCGATCGAGGGACCCTCGGGCGGGGGCAAGTCGACGATGCTGAATATCATCGGACTGCTTGACACGCCGGATGCCGGTGACTACCTGCTCGGCAGCGTCGACACCCGTTCTCTCTCCCGCAAAGACCTGGCGCGATTCCGCTCTGACACATTCGCGTTCATCTTTCAGAGTTTTCATCTCCTGGACCGAAGGCCGGCGATCGACAGCGTCGAACTGGGACTTCTGTATAGAGGCCTTCGCCGGACGGAACGACGGAAGCGTGCTCTGGAGTCACTCGCATCGCTCGGAATCGAATCGCTCGCGTTCACACGGGCGGCGAATCTTTCAGGGGGCGAGCGGCAGCGTGTGGCGATTGCGCGTGCGCTAGCGTCGGGCGCGCCGATCGTGCTTGCCGATGAGCCGACGGGCAATCTTGATTCCGAAAGTGGAGCGAGCGTCGTCGCTGCCCTGCAGCAGGTGAATCGGTCTGGTGCAACTGTCGTCCTCGTCACACATTCCCCGGAGGTTGCACAGTCAGCGCGCCGCAGCGTCGTCATGGTAGACGGCCGCCTCACGGAGAGATCGACGACGGGTGCTGTCGAACTCCCGGAGCCTCGCCCCAGCCCAGGCGGGCCGGGACGCCCGTCCCGCCTTCGAATCGCTGACCTCATCGGGGATGCTTTCTCTACACTGGCGTCGCGTGTAGCGCGGTCCGTCGGCCTCGTGTCCGCAGTAGCGCTCGGAGTCGCTCTCGCGGTGGGCACCATGGGCGTTGCCCAGTCATCGCAGGCTCAGGTGCGCGACACGTTCGACGCGCATGTCAATCGAGACGTGAAAGCGGAATGGACGCCGCGCTCGTCGCAGCGAACGGGCGAGACGCTCAGGGACATCGAGCGCCTTAGCGGCGTGGAGTCTGCTGGCTTGCTCGCTACTCATTCACCGGCTACAGCGCAAGCGACGACGACGAGAGAGCCGATTGAGGTGGTCGGCTACAGTGCGACGCCCGAGATAGCGGAGGCAGCGCGAGCGGACCTGGATTGGGCAGACGGAGTCGAGCGCCTCGAAACTGGTAACGTGCTTGTCGGAAGCGTTCTCGCCAAGCGTCTCCAACTGGCTTCCCCCGATCTACGCCCGGTCGTGACAATCAATTCCCAGCCGTTCGTCGTCGCCGGGACTATCAACTCTTCGTCTCGGCTTCCGCACCTTCCGAACGCCGTGATCGTCTCGAACGAGGATTCCGCCGCGCTCGGCCGCTCAGACCGAGTGGTCGCCCTCGTGGTCTCACGTGCCGGTGCAGCGCAGCAAGTCGCAAAGCAGATTTCATTCGCAATCGATCCCTTCCTACCGTCACGAGTCGAAGTCACGGCACCGACAGACCCGAGCGATCTTCGGGCGGAGGTGGAAGCCGATGTCCAGAGTCTGCTCTTCGTCCTTACCGGCATCTCCGTCATCGCAGCAATCTTCGGTTTAGGTAATGCGATGGTCTCTGCCGTGATGGAACGCAGGCAGGAGTTCGGGTTGCGGCGCGCAATCGGAGCGAGGACGTCGCATCTTTTCTGGCAGGTCATCGTGGAGGCAGTGATGCTTGGCGCGGTCGGCGGGGTAGTCGGACTGGCGACAGGAGTGGGAGGTCTTCTGATCGTGACCATCGCGCAACGCTGGGCTCCCGTCTTCGATCTGGCACTCGCGCCGTGCGCGGTCGTCGGCGGGATCCTGGTTGGATCGATCGGTGGGATGCTGGCAGCCATCAGTGCCGCGCGAATCCGGCCGAGTGACGCACTACGCCACTGACCACCTCGCTCCACGATCTGGTCCAGGGCTCACGCACAGAGGCCCTCCGGTAGGCTTGTAGCTCCACGTGAATCGGTTGGAGACGGAACATGGTTGACGTTCGACGGGTCAAGTTGCCCGGGGTCGGGGTGCTGCATACCTTCGTCACAGACGATGGCGGAAAGGTCGGCGTGATCGCCCACCGGTCCGGTCACAGCGACCTCATCACTTTTTCCGACCACGAAGACGGTGCAGACGTGACGAAGGTCTCGCTGCGCCTGAACGACGACGAGGCCCACACGCTCGCCGAGCTGCTCGGTGGCACGCAGATCACCGAGTCGCTCACCGCGCTCGACCAGATCCCGGGCCTCAGCATCGACTGGTTCAGCGTCGACTACGAAGACCACATCGCCGGGCAGCAGCTCGGCAGCCCCGCCGACCGCGGGATGGTCGGGCTGACCGTCGTTGCCGTCGTGCGCGGCGAGTCCGCCAACCCGGCGCCGGCTCCCGACTTCAAGGTGTTCCCCGGCGACACGCTCGTCGTCGCGGGGTCGCCGGAGAAGGTGGCCAAGGCTTTCGCATTCTTCCGCACCGGTGAGCTGCCCGTCCGCGCCACCGTCGACGCACCGCCTGGGGGGTAGCCATGCATCTCGGCGAAGACCTCATCATTCTCGGCGTCCTCCTGCTCGTGGCATACGTGCTTGGGCGTCTCGGCAAGCTGGTGGGTCTCCCCGCGATCCCCATCTACATGCTCGTCGGGCTGCTCGCCAGCCCGCACACCGGGTGGTTCCCGCTCAATTTCGAGTCGAACTACATCGAGCTCATCGCGATCTTCGGGTTGATCCTGCTGCTGTTCAACCTGGGGCTGGAGTTCGATCAGGACGAATTCTTCGGCAACTTCGGCAAGCTCATCATCTCCGGCGGTTCGTACATCGTTGTGAACATGGGTGTCGGCCTCATCTTCGGCTTCATGGTCGGCTGGGGCACCAGGGAAGCCCTGATCATCGCCGGAATGACGGCCACGTCGTCCAGCGCGATCGTGACCAAGCTGCTGATCGAGCTGAAACGCCTAGCGAACACAGAGACGCCGATGATCCTGGGCGTCACCGTCGTCGAGGACATCTTCATCGCGATCTACCTCGCGATCGTCTCCGTCGTGCTGAGCGGTGAGACGGACTTCTGGCCGATCGTCGCCAAACTGGCGATCGCGTTCACCTTCCTCGTGGTGATGTTCACGATCGCGCGGTTCGGCGGCCGGTACGTGTCCAAGCTGTTCCGCACCAAAGACGACGAACTGTTCACCATCCTGTTCTTCGGCTTCGCCGTGCTGTTCGCCGGCATCGGCGAGATCCTCGGCGTCACGGATGCGATCGGCGCGTTCCTCATCGGGCTCGTGCTCGGCGCGACGAAGTACCGCAACAAGATCGAGCACATCGCGATCCCGTTGCGGGACGTGTTCGCCGCGTTCTTCTTCCTCAACTTCGGCCTCGCGCTGAACCCCGCCCAGTTCCCGTCCGTTGTCGTCCCCGTGCTGCTGGCGGTGCTGCTGACGATCGTGCTGAACATCCTCGCAGGGCAGTTCGTCGCCTGGATCAACGGGATGGGCGTGCAGGCCGGCATCAACACCACCGTCATCCTGCAGAACCGCGGCGAGTTCGCGCTGATCCTCGCCACGCTGTCGTTGAGTGCTGGACTGGATGAACGCATCCAGCCGTTCGCGGGCCTGTACGTGCTGATCATGGCCGTCCTCGGGCCCGTGCTCGCAGCAAACTCCGAGAAGATCGGTGCGATGATTCTCCGGACCGGCAAAAGCCCGAAGAAGAAGCGCGCGAAGAAACCCGAGCGCGATCCGATGCTCGACGAGGAGATCGCGCTCGTGGAGGCGGCGACAGCCGACCTCGACCCAGAGGCGCGATCGGACGACACCCGGCAGGCCATCGACCGCGTCGTCGAGCAGGCCATGCACGAAGACAGCAGCGACCGAAAGCGGGACTGAGCCATTAGCACGACCAGCGGCAGTGGAGAGACCACACTGTTCCAGATGATGCTGCGCCCGCGGTGGATCGGCGCTCTCGTCTTCGCGCTGCTGCTGGCCGGTGGATTCGCGTGGCTGGGCCAGTGGCAGTTGGAACGCGCCGTCGAGGCGGGCAAGGTCGTCGAGATCCCGAGCGAGACCGTGCTGCCGCTCGCGAAGGTGGCGAAGCCGGGCGGCCCGATCGCCGACACGGCGACCGGCCAGCTCATCAGCGTGACCGGCTCGTTCGTGCCGACCGACTACCAGCTGGTGCAGGGCAGGCTCAACCACGGAACCGCCGGCTGGTGGGTCGTCGCGCACGCGACCGTGCCAGGCGCCGAGGAGGGCGCACGTCCCGTCGCCCTCGCCGTCGCGCGCGGGTGGGCCGCCGACGAAGCGACCGCGAAGTCGGTCATGGCACGGCTCGCCGGTGAGCCGGCCGCCCAGCAGGAGATCGTCGGCAGGCTGCTGCCGACCGAGGGGCCGGAGGTCCCGAGCGACAAGAAGCACCCGACGGCGATGACCACCGTGTCGGTCGCCGCCCTCTACAACCTCTGGACCGGTGTGGACGGCATGGACGTGTACTCCGCATACGTCGTCGAGAAGACGCCGCCCGCCGGGCTGACGAAGATCGACTCGCCCCCGCCCATCCAGGAGCGCACGCTCAACTGGCTCAACATCTTCTACGCGGCGGAGTGGATCATCTTCGCCGGATTCGCGGTCTTCTTCTGGTATCGCCTGGTGAAGGACGCGAAGGAGAAGGAAGACGAATTGCGCGAGCTCGCCGCCGGAACGGCCGCCCCGCTCGGGAAAGTAGAATAGACCCATGCCCCTCGCTCCCAAGCTCGCCGATTTCCCGAAGATCCGCGGGGCGCTCCGGTTCTACCAGGTGTTCGCATACATCACGGGCATCATGCTGCTGCTGCTCTGCCTCGAGATGGTCATCAAGTACGGGATGGGCTACCAGCTCTTCGCGTTCGGCAACCACGGCGTCTTCGCCCTGGTGCCGGTGAACGACCCGGTGACGCCGACGGGCGTCGACCTGAGCACGGGCATCCTGATCGCGCACGGCTGGTTGTACGTCGTGTACCTGTTCTCCGACTTCCGCCTGTGGAGCCTGATGCGGTGGAACTTCACGAAGTTCGTGGCGATCGCCCTCGGTGGCGTCATCCCGTTCCTGTCGTTCTTCGTGGAAACCCGCATCACCAAGCAGGTGAAGTCTTATCTGGCCGGCCGTGAGGCCGAGGAAGCGACCCTCGTGGAGGCATCAAATTAGCACTGACCCAGCATTCTCCGACCTGCTCGGAGGCGCAGACTCCGCCAACCCGTCCGGTCCGGTGCTCGTCGTCGACTTCGGCGCGCAGTACGCGCAGCTGATCGCCCGGCGCGTGCGCGAGGCGAACGTCTACTCCGAGATCGTGCCGCACACGGTCACCGCCTCCGAGATCGCGGCCAAGCGCCCGGCGGGCATCGTCCTCTCCGGCGGCCCGTCCAGCGTCTACGAGGAGGGCGCCCCGCAGCTCGATGAGGCGATCTTCGACCTCGGCGTCCCCGTGCTTGGCATCTGCTACGGCTTCCAGGTGATGGCCACCGCCCTCGGCGGAGAGGTCGCCCACACCGGTCAGCGCGAGTACGGCTCGACCGCCGTGCGGATCAGCGACGCGGGCGTCTTGCTCGATGGCCAGCCCGAGGAGCAGACGGCGTGGATGAGCCACGGAGACTCGGTCTCCAAGGCCCCTGAGGGCTTCGAGGTGCTGGCGTCCACCGACTCCACCCCGGTCGCCGCTTTCGCGAACGACGAGCGCAAGCTCTACGGCGTGCAGTGGCACCCCGAGGTCAAGCACTCCGCGTACGGCCAGGCCGTGCTCGAGAACTTCCTGCACCGCGCGGCCGGCATCCCCGCCGACTGGAACAGCGGAAACGTGATCGCCGACCAGGTGGCCGCGATCCGCGCCCAGGTCGGCTCCGGCCGGGTCATCTGCGGCCTGTCCGGCGGCGTCGACTCCGCCGTGGCCGCCGCGCTCGTGCACGAGGCCGTCGGCGACCAGCTCGTCTGCGTGTTCGTCGACCATGGCCTGCTGCGCAAGGACGAGGCCCGTCAGGTCGAGGAGGACTACGTCAAGGCCACGGGCATCCGCCTGGTGACCGTGAACGCGCAGGACCAGTTCCTCGACGCGCTCGCCGGCGTGAGCGATCCGGAGACCAAGCGCAAGATCATCGGCCGCGAGTTCATCCGCACCTTCGAGAAGGCCCAGGCCGACCTGATCGCCGAGGCGGCCAGCGAGGGCGACCCGATCCGCTTCCTCGTGCAGGGCACCCTGTACCCGGATGTGGTCGAGTCCGGCGGGGGAACGGGCACCGCCAACATCAAGAGCCACCACAACGTCGGCGGCCTCCCGGAAGACCTGCAGTTCGAGCTCGTCGAGCCGCTGCGCACGCTGTTCAAGGACGAGGTGCGCGCCATCGGCCGCGAACTCGGCCTCCCGGAGGAGATCGTCGGCCGCCAGCCGTTCCCCGGTCCTGGCCTGGGCATCCGGATCGTCGGAGAGGTCACGCGCGAGCGTCTCGACCTCCTCCGCGACGCGGACGCCATCGTGCGCGCGGAGCTCACCGCCGCCGGCCTCGACACCGAGATCTGGCAGTGCCCGGTCGTGCTCCTTGCCGACGTCCGCTCGGTCGGAGTGCAGGGCGACGGCCGCACATACGGTCACCCGATCGTGTTGCGCCCGGTGTCCAGCGAAGACGCGATGACCGCCGACTGGACGCGCCTGCCGTACGACCTGCTCGCCAAGATCTCCAACCGCATCACCAACGAGGTCGACGGCGTCAACCGCGTCGTCCTCGACGTCACGTCGAAGCCGCCGGGAACCATCGAATGGGAGTAGGCGGCCCGGCTGAGGCCACCGCCTGAAAAGGGCCGGGATGCTCGCGCGTCCCGGCCCTTAACACGTGATAAATACCGTAGGGTACGAAAACCCTGACAATGTGTGGGAAAATGGCGTCGGCCTCTGCGCCATCCCGATGCCGTAGTACACGAAAGCGAGTCCGCACCACCGATGTCCGTGAAGAACTGGCTCTGGAGCACTCACGTCCAGGATGAGACGCGAGCGCGCGGTGAGTCGATCTTCGTCCGCTTCGGCGTCCAGTACCTGACCGATGCGGTCGCCTGGGCCCTCGCCATCGTCGCGGCGGTCGTCTTCCGCTACGACTTCGTCGTCTCCCGGGTGCACTGGGTGCCCGTACTCTTCCTCTGCCTGGTCGTGATCGTCCTCCAGCTCCTGCTCGGCTGGACGTTCGGCGTCTACCGCGGACGGTTCACATACGGCAGCTTCGAGGAAGCACGCGCCGTGGCATACACGGTCGTCACGATCGCCCTGTTCTCCTCCGTGCCCGTCGTGATCTTCTCCGCCCAGATCGGAGTCCCGCGCAGCCTCATGCTGATCTCGGGCTTCATCGCATACGGGTTGATGGGGGCGGTGCGGTATCTGAAGCGGATGTACGTGGCGCAACGGATGCGGCCCGACAACGCGCAGCCCGTGCTCCTGCTCGGCGCGGGCTTCATGGGAAGTCTCATGGTGCGCCGGATGCTCACCGACCGTGAGTCGGAGTACATCCCCGTCGGCTTCCTCGACGACGACAGAAGCAAGCGCAATCTGCACCTGATGGGTGTGCCGGTGCTCGGCCGGTTCAAGGACATCGTCAAAGTCGCCAACGCGACGCGGGCCACCGCGCTCGTCGTGTGTGTCGCGCGGGCAGATTCCAACCTGCTGCAGCGCATCACGACGATCGCCGATTCCGTCGGCCTCAAGGTCAAGGTACTGCCGGAGCTCGATGACGTGAACGGCGGGCGCGCCACGCTCAAGGATGTGCGCGACCTCTCCATCGAAGACCTCATCGGCCGCCACCCGGTCGACACGGACGTCGCGTCCATCGCCGACTACCTGTCGAACAAGCGCATCCTGGTCACCGGCGCCGGCGGCTCGATCGGCTCGGAGCTCTGCAGGCAGATCGCCAAGTTCGGTCCTGCGGAGCTGATGATGCTCGACCGTGACGAGACCGGCCTGCAGCAGACCCAGTTGCAGATCTCCGGGCACGGCTTGCTGGACTCGACCGACGTCATCCTCGCCGACATCCGCGACGCTGACGCTCTCAAGCGGATTTTCATCGCACGTCGTCCGGAGGTGGTGTTCCACGCCGCTGCGCTCAAGCACCTCCCGATGCTCGAGCAGTACCCGGACGAGGCCTGGAAGACCAATGTCCTCGGGACACTCAATGTCCTGCGCGCCGCGATGGAGATAGACGTCGAGACCTTCGTCAACATCTCGACCGACAAGGCGGCCAATCCCACCAGCATCCTCGGCCACTCGAAGCGCGCGGCGGAGCGGCTGACGGCGTGGGCGGGCAAGGAGACGGGGAGCTCATACCTGTCCGTGCGCTTCGGCAATGTGCTCGGCAGCCGGGGGTCGCTCCTGCCGACGTTCCAGGCTCTGATCGCGGCGGACAAGCCGCTCACCGTGACGCACCCGGATGCCACCCGTTACTTCATGACGATCCCGGAGGCCTGTCAGCTGGTGATGCAGGCAGGCGCGATCGGATCCCCGGGCGAGGTTCTCATCCTCGACATGGGCCAGCCGGTTCGAATTCTTGACATCGCCCGGCGCATGATCGCACAGTCCGGCAAGAGCCTGGAGATCATCTACACGGGCCTGCGCGACGGCGAGAAGCTGCACGAGGAACTGACGGGGATCGGTGAGAAGGGCGCCCACCACACCCATTCGCTGATCTCGCACGCGCGAGTGCTCCCGATCGACCCCAGCAGGCTCGATCGCTCGGAGTGGCAGCGGCGCTGGGAAGACGACCAGGCCGAGACCGCCATTGTCGGGATCGAGCGCGGGAGTCTTGGCGGAGTGACGCGGTGACCGCGGCGTCCGCTTCGTCGCGTTCCAGAACTCCGTGACACGTGGCCATCACCGGCTCGTACTCGAAAAACTGAAAGACCAATGAAACTACTCATCACAGGCGGGGCCGGATTCATCGGCTCGAACCTCGCACGCTATGTCACTTCGCACGTCCCCGGCGCGGAGGTCCGCGTCATCGACGACCTCAGCACCGGTCGCCTGGACAACCTGGACGGCGTCGACGTGCGTTTCATCGAAGGGTCGATCCTCGACGGGGACGCCCTGAACGAGGCCGTCTCCGGCGTCGACTCCGTCGTGCACCTCGCTGCGCTCGGCAGCGTTCCGCGCTCGGTGGCCGCGCCGCTGCCTTCGCACCACGCGAACGCCACGGGAACGCTGCACGTGCTCGAAGCATCCCGTCTCGCCGGGGTCGAGCACGTGGTCGTCGCGTCGTCGAGCTCGGTCTACGGCAGCAACACCAAACTCCCGAAGTCGGAGTTCGACTGGACGAGGCCGATGAGCCCGTATGCAGTCACCAAGCACGCCACAGAGGGCTACACGATCGCGTACAACTACTCGTACGGGATGAGCACGCTCGCGTTCCGCTTCTTCAACGTCTTCGGCCCGTACCAGGCCGCCGATCACGTCTACGCGGCCGTGATCCCCAAGTTCCTCGATGCCGCCCTCAACGGTCAGCCGCTGACCGTGCACGGCGACGGCCTGCAGTCCCGCGACTTCACCTACGTCGAGACCGTCTGCTCCGCCCTGCTCGACGCGGTGCAGCGCCGGGTCAGCTCCCTCGACCCCGTCAACCTCGCGTTCGGGACGAGCACGCCGCTGCTGCGCGTCATCGACCTGATGCAGGAGCACCTCGGCATCGACATCGCCGTCGAGCACGTCGAGCCGCGCGTCGGCGACGTGCGCGCGTCTCAGGCAGACGGCATCCGCATCCGGGAGCTGTTCCCCGATGTGAAGCCGACGGACTTCGAGACGGCGCTCGGACAGACCATCGACTGGTACCGAGAGCGGCACGAGGCTGCGGCCTCAGGCCGCGATCGAGCCTCCTCCGGGGCGTAACGCGCGAACGGTCGAGTTCGGAGCAGGAGTGCGCTCCTATGGCGTCTCGCTGATGGCCTCGTAGAGCGCGAGATACGCACGGGCTGTGTCGGACGCGCGGAACCTCTTCGCGTTCTCCGCCGCCCCCTGCGACAGCGCTTCGTATGTCGCGGCACTCCGGGTGACGTCGGCGATTGCTCGGCAGACTCCCTCGACACCCTCCTGCTGGTCGAAGAGGATACCGGCCGAGCCGTCGACGACGGAGTCGCGGAAGCCGTCGACGTCCGGGCCGACCACGGGGAGCCCCATCGCCATCGCCTCGGCGGCGACCAACGAGAACCCTTCGAAGCGGGAGGTCGAAATCAGCACGTCGTGCTGATCCATGAGCCTCGCCACATCGCTGGACTGGCCGACCAGGGAGACTCTGTCTCCAACGCCAAGGTCCGCGATGTGTCGCTCGAGCGCGCCCCGTTGCGCCCCCTCGCCGACGATGGTCAGCGATGCCTCGGGTACGCGGGCCACAGCCGAGATCGCGTCCACGAAGTTCTTGCGCTCGTCCAGGTTGCCCACGGCGATGAGTCTCGGGTGTTCTCCCAGCGAGCGTGGCCGACGGCGATCGAAGAATGTGTCGGAGATGCCGTTGGCCACCACGGGGATGTCGCGTGTCAGGCCGAGCGACGCGAGGTAGCTGCGCAAGGCGTTCCCCACGCCATCGCTGATGGCGACGATGCTCGCGAACCGCTTGTAGAAGAAGCGATCCGCACGTCGGAGCAAGGTGGAGTCCCGACGCTTGTTCCACGTCGAGTGCTCGGTGTAAACGAGCGGGCGTCCGCGACCGGCCATGGGCACGAAGTACAGTGCGGGGAACAGGTGGACGTGAGTGAGGTCCGACGTCTTCAGATGGGAGCGCAGACCTAGGATCGCGCGAGGGTCGCGGGGTGATCGGCCGAGCGACACGACGTTCAGTCCGAGTCGTCGGGCCGTGTCCAGAGGAACACCGGCCGTGTCGGAGATCGTGAGGATCGTCACGTCGTGGCCCGCGGTACGCATGGACGAAGCGAGGTCGACGACGAGCGTCTCCGCTCCGCCGGTCGCAAGCGAGTTGATGACATGCACGATGCGCATATGTTCCGGCCTCAGATGATCTCGGCCGGCACGTCGGCGACGGCCGGGGACGGGGTGGTCGCCTGCCGGAACAGGAGGACTATCCAGATGATCGCGATGAGGACGGTCGCCGCTGTGACCATCGCGATGGCGCCCCCGACACCGAACAGAAGGCCGCCTGCCAGAGGCATCACGATTCCAGCGATGGATGTGACGGCGCGGGCGGTGAGAAGGCGCCGCCGCGCGAAATGGGTGCGGGCGAGCAAGTAATAGACGCCGTTCAGGAACGTAGCGGCGACGAAGATCGCTGCTTCCCACGCGTAGTCGGTCAGGGCGGTCAGCGTCCCGATCTGCAGCCCGCTGGCCTTGAGCAGGATGATCGCCGCGAAGCACACAGCGCCGATGAAAAGCGAAAGCCCGACGAAGAGCGACACCGACTTCAGCGTGGCGAACCGCTTGGCGTCGACTCCTGCGAAGAGCGGGCGAACGGGAGTCAGCAGGAGTTTGACCGGACCGGAGACGTTCGACAGCGCGCGGTAGACGCCGAAGCCGGTCACGCCGAGGATGGGGATGAGCGCATACGGTGTGCCGATACCCGAGGCGTCGAGCAGTACAGAATCGCTGAGCAGGGTCTTGATTTCGTGGTTGTGGGTCCGCATCCACTTCGGGATGAGTGATGGAGCGTATCCGGTCGCAGGCTTGGACAGTGCGGCACTGAGGAACGATCCGACCGCCCACACGACCATCATGGTGACGATCGAGAAGGAGTCCCGCGCGAACAGGAAGATGCACCAGCCGATGGCGAAGACGACGACGTTCGCGAAATCAGCTGGTACCACCCAGCGGTACTCGCGGTGGTGGATGGCGTAATACCTGGCTCCGGTCCGGTAGGTTGCGAAGCCCACCGCGAGGCCACCGAGGATGGCGAGGTTGCCGTAGCCGGGGATGAAAAAGAAGACGAGGACGGTGACGATCGTGGAGAGGATGGAATGCGTCAGCAGGGGTGCGCTGAACTCCTTCCAGCTCGCGGCCGGCTGCACGCGTTGCCAGGCTTCGCATACGACGGAGAGCAGAACCGACGATGCGAGGGCGAATGCCAGGTAGATCGCGGAGAAGCGCCCGAACGTCGCGGGATCGAGGCTGACGAGGGCGAGGATCTGCAGAAGCACGATCGCCGCCGAGTAGAAGACGGTGCCGAGCGAGATCCAGTACAGATGAGGCCGTGACGTCAGGGCCCTCACCTCACCTGCTCCGCCAACTCGGGAGCCGATGCCTCTTCCGCGCGTGACCGTGCAGCCAGGATGGCGCTCGCGATCATCAATGGCAGGAACACCGGCCACATGTGGCCGGGAGCCTGGAGATACGGGTTGGTGGCGTTGGCTGCGAGCGCAGCAACCGCGCCGACGGAGCTGACGTAGAGTGAGGCGCGTAGCGGATCGTCGATGCGGAATGCCTTGCGCACCACACGGAGGGAGGTCAGGAACACGGCGAGAATCAACAGGATGCCGATGATTCCGGTCCAGTAGAAGATCGCGTGGTACTGGAGCTCTGTCTGCCAGGGTTTCATGTCACGAACGACCTCGCCTCGATCGATCGAGGCCCCGAAGCCGCGCCCCACGAGCAGGTCTGCAGCCGAGTGCGGCGTGAGCAGGTTCTGGCTCTCGTTCTTGCGGATCTCGTCCGCCAGTGCGTCGTCCGCCGAGACGGTGAGGGACTTGTCGTCCACCGAGGGGAGGTCCGTCGTCGGGAGTTTGGCCGGCTGTCCTTCGACGATCTTCGTGGAGGAGCCGACCGCCGACGTGAACATGGAGGCGAAGTGCGGCTGCGTGAGGAGGCTGAGGGCGATCGCGACGACGGCGACGACTCCGACGCGGAGAACAGCACGACCGGTGAATCGTGGGCTCTCCGGCTTCGCATTACGGAATCGCAGCGCGACGAGCATCACGACGGCGATGATGGGGGAGACCACCAGGATCAGGACGACCGCCCGTCGCCAGGAGACGACGGCGCCGAGGATGGCCAACGATGCAGCGAGCGTGCGAAGCCAGACGGGCGGCAGGTACGGGTCCTTCGAGCTGCAGAAGAGCGAGGCGACCCACATTCCGCCCCACCAGATGAGGGGAGGCAGCGAGTTGGCGGACAGGGCCACCATCCCCTGCGAATCCGTCACGCCCCGCAAGAGGATGGGCGTGGTGAGCCAGTATGGCAATGAGCTGAACGGCATGTGGCCGGTGATGGTCAGGGCTTCGAGGACGAAGACGACCCCGATGAACACTGTCACCCAGGCTCCGACGAGGAAGATCACGCGCATCAGTCGACGGTCGAAGCCGACGACCATCACGCTGTAGACAGCAGGCCAGACCAGGAAGAACACCAGTGTTCGCTGCCAGGACTCGGCATCCCGGGCAATCGCGGTCACGATTCCGAGGAGGAGGAACGCAAGCCACAGAGCGGCAGGCAGGAGGAGAGACTTATCCGGACGCAGCCTGTGCTTCAGGATGTTGATCCCGGCAAGAAGGGCGAACGAGAGGATGAGCGGGTAGAGCAGGAAGTTGTTGCTGACCGGGATCAAGAACACGTACGCCATGGCGACCACCGACCAGACGATGGTGGCGATTGCCCACGGGTCGCGTTTGAGCGAGGCAAGAGGCATGGGACGGGTTCCTTAGACGAATAGCTCGATAAATCTACACTACGGACCCTTGACGGCCGGCTCGTCGCCTGGCCCCCGTTGGAGGTCCGTTACCGGGTTCACCGGTCCGGTCGCCTTCGAGCGATCGAAGGTGCGCTCGATGCGCGCCCGCATGCGTGAAGCGAAAGGCCGCTCGACAAACCTGTTGACGAGCCAGGCGAGAGTGATGGCCACGGCGATGCCGAGCGCGAGCGCACCCCACGTGCCGAGTATGTCCTGCGTGTAGTGGATGACGATGAGGCCGGGGTACACGTGCACAAGGTAGAGCGGGTAGGTGAGGCGGCCGAGTGACGTTCCGGCCGTCCCTGTCCAGGTACGTGCAGGAGTCAGGGTCGCGATCGCCACCGCGGCGAAGAAGGCGAGGATCACGCAGAATGCGACGGCGCCCGAGAGGCGCGCTCCCGTGCTGTCGTGGACCCACGAGGCCGTGAGTGCTGCGTTGTTGGCGGCGAGCACAGCATTGACACCGAGGATCATCCAGTGCAGCAGGGTGTGACCGTGTGCGTAGAGGAGGTAGAGGGCGATGCCGCCGGCGAACAACGGGGCGAAGTCCGGCTGCAGGATCTCGGCGAACTGTTTGTTCCCGGCTTTGACCAGGATCGCGAGAAGCGGCCAGAGCGCCGCCAGGGCGAGCACCTTGCGGTAGGTGAGCCCGGTGACGATCAGGATGCCGACGATGAGATAGAAGCACAGCTCGACCCAGAGCGTCCAATAGACGCCGTCGACGTATGGGACACCGAACGGCTTGTTCAGCATCGTCATGTTGACCGCGGTGGTTCGCAGGTTGTCGGCCGTGACGCGACCATCGATGATCAGGACGGCGACGATCCCGGCGAGTGGGACGGCCACCCAATACGCGGGGAACAGCCGAGCAAGACGCGATGCGACGAATTGCCCTGTCGTCCGTCCCCAGGCGGACATCATGATGACGAATCCGGAGATGATGAAGAACAGATAGACGCCGAGGTACCCGTATCCGGTCACCATCGTCAACGGACCGAAAATAGTGACGGGGCGGGCATCCCAGCCCCACTGGTACGGATACGTCGTGAAGTGGTAGGCCACGACGGCCAGCGCGGCACAGAACCGCAGCGCGTCGAGGAGATTGAGGCGTCCCCGGCGCGCGGCTCGTGGCGCGAGATCGGGCGCGAGCATCGGCTATGCCGCCACTGCGATCAGCGCGGACCGGTTGCTCACAGACGCTCGACCGTTGGACCGGCGGCGCGGTTCTTGGTGTCCAGCACCGGAGCGGGCGTCTCTGCGAGGAGGGCGAGGTCGAACTCCTCGTGATCGGTGAGGAGCACCACGGCGTCTGCCCCGGAGAGGGTCTCGGCGGAGTACGACGCCCGCTCGACCCCGGCCGGCCAGCGGTGGTCCTCGACGCGGTCGTCGATACCGACGATCTCCGCGCCCAGCTCGCGCAGCACGTCGATGAGTCGCAGCGAGGGAGACTCGCGGATGTCGCCGGTGTTCCGCTTGTACGAGAGCCCGACGAGGACGACCCGAGCGCCGTTCAGCGCCTTCCCCGCACGGTTGAGCAACACCATCAACCGCTGCGCGACATAGTCGGGCATGTGGTCGTTGATGTCATTCGCGAGCTCGACGAACCGGAAGGACTGGCCGAGCTTGCGGCGCACCTGCCAGGACAGGTAGCTGGGATCCACGGGGAGGCAGTGTCCTCCGACGCCGGGTCCTGGCGTGAACTTCATGAAACCGAACGGCTTGGACGACGCTGCCTCGATGGATTCCCAGACGTCGACACCGAGCTGGTGACCGAAGATGGCGAGTTCGTTGACGAGGGCGATGTTGACGTGCCGGAACGTGTTCTCGAGGAGCTTGGTGAGTTCCGCCTCTTTGGTACCGCTCACCGGAACAGTCGTCTCGACCAGATCGTCGTAGAAGCCCTTGACCCTCACAAGCGACTCGGGGTCGATGCCGGAGACGACCTTCGGGGTGTTGGCGAAGCCCCAGGTCTTGTTGCCCGGGTCGATGCGCTCGGGGCTGTAGCCCACGAAGAAGTCCGTGCCCGCCGTGAGGCCTGAGCCTTCTTCCAGGAGCGGCACCAGCAACTCCTGTGTGGTCCCGGGGTATGTCGTCGATTCGAGGATGACAGTGGCTCCGGCAGAGAGCCGTGTCGAAAGGGCTTTGGCCGAGTCCTCGATGAAGCTGAGGTCGGGGATGCCTTCGCTGAGAGGCGTAGGCACAGTGATCACTGCGACGTCGAACCCAGCAGCATCGTCGTAGTCCTTGCTCGCCTTGTACTTGCCGGACGCGAGGGCGGCGGCGAGCACGCTGGAAGGAATGTCGTCGACGTAGGATTCGCCGCTCTGAAGGCCGGCGATGCGCCTGTCGTCGACATCCAGGCCGATGACGTCGTATCCGGCGTCGACGGCTCGCATTGCTACGGGCAGGCCGACATAGCCCTGCCCCACGATGACGGCGCGCTTGTTGTGTGAAGTCATGATCCCCGGTTCGGACGCAAGAGTGTCCCGCGCGGAAGTGCAGCAGGGACAATCGGGCGCATCAGCACGCCCCAGAAGGACAAATTATCAGACGACTCACAGTGGTTCGGCAGGCACCGACTGAAGTGCCGTGGATCCAGCCCGTCTGTGTGCGGATTTCAAGCGTTTCCTCACGATCTCCTCCTGGTTGCTTGCAGGTTCGGCGAGCACTCGTCTGGTCTAATGGTTGGATGCCCGACTCCCGCCATACGCGCGCCGCGATCTCGCACGCCCGGCAGACCCGATCCCGCCGTGTTTGGTGGTACGTGGGCGCCGGTATCGTCCTGGCCGTCATCGTCTTCTGCGGGCTCTGGATCGGGCTGCGAGCTCTCGCCGCCAAGTCTTCGCTCGAAGCTGCGATTCCTCTCGTGACCACCCTGAAGACGCAAGTGGCCGCCCTGGACGTCGACGGAGCCAAGGCCACGATGGCGAAGCTCGAGCCGAAGGTGAACTCGGCGCGGAGCGATACCAGCGACCCGATCTGGCGGGGAGCGGAGGTCATTCCGTTCGTCGGCCCCAACCTCTCGGCCGTCCGCACGCTTGCATCGTCCACCGATGACGTGGTGACGAAGGCGATCAAGCCGCTCGTCGGCGTGCTCAACACGGTCTCGCCGGAGAGCATCAAGCCGGTCAACGGAGCGCTCAACCTCGCCCCGATCGTCAAGGCCACACCGACGGTCGACCGTGCCGCCGCCGCTCTCGACAAGGCAAACGCGCAGGTCGCCGCCATCGACACGTCTGGCACGATCGGTCCCGTGCGTTCGGCCACGACGCAACTCTCCACGATGCTGGGCAAGGTCGCCGGGCAGATGAAGCAGGCGAAGGACGCGGTTCACGCGCTCCCAGCCGCGCTGGGCGCGAAGGGCGTCCGCAACTACCTGGTCATCTTCGAGAACAGCGGCGAACTGCTTCCGAACGGCGGAACGACGGGATCCATGGCCCTGTTGCAACTCGACAACGGGAAGATCAGCCTGGTCAAGCAGTCGTCTGCGTCCATCCGCGATTTCCCACGATTCGACGACTACGTCATCCCGCTTCCCGAAGACGTGAAGATGCTGTACCCGTACGGCCTCGGAAGGCAGGTGCAGGACCTCACCATCACGCCGCGCTTCTCGACGACGTTCGATGTCGCCAAAGCCATGTGGAAGCAGGCGAAGGGCGACGACATCGACGGCGTCATCGCAATGGACACCGTGACGCTCGGCAACCTGCTGAAGGCCACCGGACCGATCGACGTCCTCCCCGGGCTCACACTGACGCCGGAGAACGCCGTGCGCATCCTGCTCATTGACATCTACACGATGTACCCCGACCCTGTGACAGTCGACAAGATCAACGAATCGATCGCGATCGGCGCCTTCTCCCGGGTTCTGGGGGGCGGTGCGAACCCGAAGACCCTGCTCAGCACACTGCTGAAAATGGGTGAGGAGGGCCGCGTGAAGATGTGGACCGGCGACAAGGCGGAGCAGAGCCTCATCAAGATGACGCCGTTCTACTCGGCGCCGCCTGTAAGCACCAAGGACACGGATGCGTTCGGGGTGTACTTCATGGATCAGACGCCGTCGAAAATGGACTACTTCCTCAAGGTCAAGGTGGGCATCACCCAGGCGGTCTGCGGCGACAAGCACCGCTATGTGTTCGCGCGTGTCGCCCTCAACAGCACGGCGCCGGCCAACGCGGGCGAGATACTCCCGAACTACGTGGTCGGTGACGGCATTCTCGTCGCCAAGGGCAACGTGCAGATCGGCACGACCGTGTACGCACCGAAGGGCTACAAGGTGCTCGGTACGGCCATCGACGCTCAGCCGTCCGCTGCCCCGATGATCGGGTCGGACGGCGAATATCCCGTGGCGCAGGGTGTTCAGCAGATGGGCCCCGGGCAGACGATGGTCTTGGATGTGCTCTTCGACGCTGGTGAGACACCGCTCAAGAAGCTGAAGGCGGACGTCACGCCCACCGTCAATCCGACGGTGGCTGGCTACGGTACCCTCGACTGCAAGGCGATCGGCAAGTAGGGGCTACAGCTGTTCGTCTGCTGTCGGACGGAGCTCAGGAGTGCGACCACCTGCGCGCTCGAGTTCCTGCGCGTAGAAGTCAGTGGTCTGCCGAGCCACCTGGTCGCGACGGAACTCCGCGTTGACCCAGCGTTGAGCGGCAGCCCCCATCGACCGACGGCGCTCCGGGTCGAGGAGCAACGTGGCCAGGGCCCCGGCAAGCTCGGAGCCGGACCGCGCAGGCACGATCAAGCCGGTGGTCTCCGGCTTCACAGAGTCGACGGCCCCCGTTGCGTCGGTCGTCACGGTCGGGACGCCTGCAGCGCTCGCCTCGAGGACCACGTTCGGGAACCCTTCGCGATAGGTGGGAAGGCAGAACACATCCATGAGGGCGTAGTACGGCGCTGTGTTCTCGACGGCGCCCGTGGTCACGGTCATGGGTCCGAATATCTCTGACGCGGGAGCATCCGTGCTGGCAACGCCGGAATCGACTCCTCCCACGATGAGCAGCTGATGCTCGATCCCGCGCTCCAACAGGATTTTCCTGGCCTCGGCGAGCTCTTTGAGCCCCTTGTCCGGTGCGACGCGGCCGACGAATCCGACGACAGGGATCGTGCGATCGAGCCCGAGCTGCGTTCCTATCGCTTCCGCCGCCTCGCGGTTGCGGGCGTTCGCGAACAGCTCGACATCGACGCCGTTGGAACTGCCCGATCCGAGCACCGTGACCTTGTCGGACGGCGCGATCCCGAGCTCGATCAATTCCGATCGGAGGCTGGGGCTGACGGCCAGGACCGTGTGCGACGAGCGCGCTGTTGCCCGCTCAGCGGCGATGAGCACCTTTCGCATCATTCCGGTCGCGGTCTCGAGGCGCAGACCTCGCTGCAGGTAGATGCGGCGAGGCGCTCGCGTCAGCTTCGCGGCGAGCGCGCCGAGCAACGATGCCTTCGGTGTACTGACGGAAACGACGTCTGGGCGCACCTTTCGCAAGAGAACGACCCATCGCGCGAGCGAGACGGCGTCGCTGAGCGGTGACGGGTCCCGCTCCATCGGCAGCGGGTGGACGACGACGTGCTGCAGCGTGCCCAGCTTCGTCAACTGCTCGCCCGGTGACGAGACGATATGCACCTCCCATCCGTCTCGAACCAGGAGTTCAGGGACGTTGCGCATGAGGATCAGCGACACGGGGACGGTCACAGCCAGGAGTATGCGGGGGCGGCGTTCAGTCATACGTTGCTGGGTCCTTGCATTTCGTTTCGCCGTTCGACTCCGTCGAAGATGTCGGCCAGCGTGCGGTCGTCGATGTCTGGAGCTGCGGCGTGGGATGAGCGCTGGTCCTGGCCCATCCACATCAGCTCCAGTCGTCGGGCGGCGCCGGCGACCTCCGGAACGATCCGTCCGACGCCTCTGGCCACGCTGAGGAGCGCGACACACATCCAACGTGGAAGACGCAGAGGGGATTCGCCCTTGGCCAGTTCGAGCACGCCTGCAGCGGTGTGTCCTTCCCACGGCTGGAGGAGGATCTTTCGCGTCACGGTCGCTGTCGTGCCGACGTCGGCGATGAACGCGACCAGTCCGTCGATCGTGCTCACGACCGTCGGCTGTGCGCCCGTGCCCGCAACGCTCGCGATCGGCGAGCGAGCGATTCTGACGAACGACTCCGTTGTGCGTCTGCCGGGTCCCTGAACGCTCGTCGCCCTGATCACGAGCAGTGCTGGTGTACCGCCGTCCGGACCGCTCTTCAGGAATGCGCGCTCACCGAGCGCCTTCGAATGCGAATAGTAAGAGAACGGCGACGCCTCGATGCTTTCATCGAGAACGGGACGCCTTCCCTGAACCGCGGCCGAACTGATGTGAATCGCCGTGCGCACTCCGGCACGGCGGGCCGCGACGGCGAATACGGCGGGAAGCAGCGCGTTCGCTCCGTACAGATCTGCGCCGCCCGCCGAGTCGGGCTGCGCCAGGCCTGCGGCGTTGACCGCGACGTCCGCACCGGCGATCCGGGTCGCGAGTTCGCCGCACGCAGGAGAGGAATCGGCCGCTGCGGTGAGCGATTCGAGGTCGCGCGTCTCCGGATCGAGCTCCAAACGGGGGGCCGCCAGTTCGCGCACCTCGTATCCCTTGCTCCGCAGGTGGCGGACAAGGGCGGAACCCACGAATCCCGAGGCCCCGACGACGGCCCAGACGCGTGGGCGCTCGTAAGCCTGAGCGATCGGAGCTTCGTCCAAGTCGACGGGGGGAAGGCTGTAACCGGTTGGCCGAGGGATGGTGTTCCCACGCATCCGGGGCAACGCCAGATAGAGCGCTGAGAGGACGATCATGGCGACGGCGACGATCAGGGGATTGACCGCGAGCGCTATTATCGACAGCCCGACGAGCGACGATGCTGCGGTGAAGGCGGAGACGATCAGCGCGGCTTGAATGTGGGAGAGTCCGGTGTCCGTCAGCCGTTGATACGCGTGGGTACGATGCGGGCGCAGTACGGGCTCACCCCGTCGACCCCGCCGGATGAGGGTGGACATGGTGTCGACCAGATAGATCAGGACCGGTGCGAGGACCGTGAGGATCGGCACACCGATCATCAGAGCGGCGACCGCGAGCATGGAGACGGATGCACCGAGCGCGTAGCTGCCCACGTCGCCGAGGAAGATGCCCGGCCGAGACAGATTCCAGGGAAGGAATGCGGCGAAGACCGCTGCGACGAGAAGCCCGAAATAAGCGATCCATGGCACACCGACGATGCCGCCGACAGCCGCGTAGGAAAGTCCGGTCACGATTCCGTGCATCCCGGAGATACCGTTCACGCCGTCCATGAAGTTCGTGATGTTGACGTAGGCGGCGATGAGAACTCCGCAGACGAGCGCCACCCAGAACGACTGATGTCCCGCAACGGCCAACGCGGCGGCGCCCGCTAGGCCCAGCACGAGTTGCAACCCGGCCCGGAGCCAGACCGGCAGCCCGCGAACATCTTCGACCAGACCGAGCAGCCCGAACGCTGCGGTGATGATCCCGCTGATGACCAGTGGGATGGATGGGAAGGCTGCGGCCACGACCGCGCCGGCTACTCCGACGATCACGCCGACCAGAGGGCCGACACCGCCCCCTCGAAGGGTCGGACGCACGTGAGAGGAGCGTGCATTCGGTTCGTCAACGACGCCGACCCTGCGGAGGATCGGTCGGAGGACGGCGAGCGCGCCCCCGCTGACCAGTGCCGCGGCCACGACGAGTATCCACGAGCTACCCATCACGAGGGGGCAATCCGGCGGTCAACAAGCTCCAACGGGTCTCCCGGTCTTGCGGTTGTGCGGTCCGTGTGATCTCACCGCAATCGGGCAGGTCGTCGGCGTGCCGACGCGTTGGCCCGCAATCAGCAGGTCTCGACTCGATCCTGGCGACCGGGAGAATGCACGATGCGATAGTACCAGCGAACGTCAGGAGGGAACTTCGGTGCGATGGGCGGCCATCAGCACAGAGGGCGGGCAGGGAGCGTGTGCTCCCTGCCCGCCCTTTCGGCGCGGGGTGCGCTAGTTGCGGGAGATCGCGAAGATGCGGAGCAGCTCGAGGTAGAGCCAGATGACTGTGACCATGATGCCGAAGGCGCCGGCCCAGCCGAAGACGCGGGGGGCGCGGTTCTTGACGCCCTGCTGGATGGCGTCGAAGTCGAGCACGAGCGAGTATGCGCACATGATGACGACGAGGACGCCGATGATCAGCCCGAGTGGAATGCCGAAAATGCGGAACTCGCCGCGGAGGCCCCAGGGGTCGTCCGAAACGTTCGTGAGCATCAGGATGACGTTTACCACGGAGAACAGCAGGTAGCCGACCAGCGCGATGAGGAAGACCTTCGTCGCCTTCGCGGATGCGCGGATCTTGCCGCTGGCGAAGAGGGCGAGCGTGACACCCACCACGACGATCGTGCCGATGACAGCCTGGAGAACGACGCCGTTGGCCAGGTTTTCGTAGAACAGCGAGATCCCGCCGATGAAGATGCCCTGCGCGCCGGCATATGCCAGCGTGAGCGCCGGAGACGGCTTCTTGCGGTTCTTGAAGATGTTGACGAAGGCCAGAACGAGTCCGACGATCGCAGCGGGGATCCACAGGACGGGGACGATCCAGCCGATGACCGCTCCGACGAGGAGCACGCCGAAGCTGACCGCGGTCTTGACGATCGTGTCTTCGACGGTCATGCGGTCGGTTTCGACGGCGCCGGCCGCCGGTGCGTTGTACATCTCCTGGAGGTTCTCGGCGCTGAGTGTCGCAGCGGCCGCTGACCCGTTCTGGAAGGCCGGGCTCTGTGAGAATGCCGGGTTGGAGGTAGCCATGATTCCTCTGCTTGCGTGTGGGGTCCGGACGAGCCGGATCTGTGCACTAAACCTACCGATTTATTGTCTAAGAGTTCTGACAGATTGCCTTGAATCAAGGGTGATTGCGACCCATCGTGCCAGCCACGCGGCCGCCACGATGACCACCGTGCTCACCGCGATCGACACCCAGCCCTGGGAGTACTCGTGGATCGTTCTGGCCAGGACGATGCTGGACGCGATCGGCAGCACGAGCACGACGTAACTCAGCAGGGGGCGCAGCCGGATCAGCAGCCAGGCGGCGAGCGGCACGCAGAAGCACCAGGCGAAGCCGGCGCCGCCGAGCATGAGCCAGGTGAATCCGAGCACGGGGATGGCGACGGAGACCCTGCGTCCGATCGTGGAGGGGAGCACGGCCCAGCCGGCGGGCTGGAGCACGGAGCCGACGAGGAGGAACGGCAGGCTGTACGCGCTCGTCATGAGGATAAAGCCGGTGCCGACCACGAGCATCCCGAGGCCGATGACGAGTCGCTGGCGGTACGCGCCCCAGTGCAGATCCAGTCGGCTCGCTGGCTCGACCCAGCCGTTCGGAGAGGGCGGTTCCGCTTCGGACATCGCTTGATTCTGTCACCCGTATGCGCGCGAGAGAACCCCCAAGGCGCGGGCTAGTATCTCAACATGCGAGCTCGGACGGCCCCTCTGGTGATCGGTCACCGGGGCGCGCCCGGGTACCGCCCGGAGCACACGGCGGCCTCGTACGAGCTCGCGTTCGCGCTGGGTGCCGACGCGGTCGAGCCCGACATCGTCGCCACGAAGGACGGCATCCTCGTGCTCCGGCACGAGAACGAGATCTCGGGGACGACGGACGTCGCGACGCGTGCAGAGTTCGCCGGGCGGAGGACGATCAAGGAGATCGACGGCACGCCGCTGACGGGGTGGTTCACGGAGGACTTCACCTGGGAGGAACTCGCGACGCTGAGGGCGAAGGAGCGGCTGCCCGCGATCCGGCAGGCGAGCTCGACCTTCGACGGCAGATATCCCGTACTGAGGCTGCGGGATCTGCTCGAGATCGTCGACACGGCGTCGGACGATGCCGCACGCCGGCTCGGGGTGGTGGCGGAGATCAAGCACGCGACATACTTCGACTCCATCGGCCTGCCGCTCGCTGAGCTCTTCGCGGCGGAGGTTGCGGAGGCCGGGTGGATCGACAATCCGGGGCTGGTCGTCGAGAGCTTCGAGAAGACCGTGCTCGGTCAGGTGCGCAGGCAGGGCTTCCGCGGCACGCGCGTCTACCTGCTCGAGGACTCGGGCGTCCCCGCCGATCGCGCGGCAGCGCAAGGGTCTGCTGCCGCTGGATATGCCGATGATCTGACGGCGCGCGGACTGTACGCGCTCGGAGCGGCGGCCGCCCCCGACCGCGTCGACGGCATCAGTGTCGAGGTGTCGCAGGTGCTCGCGTCCGGTTCCGTCGCCGTCTCCCTGTTCGAGGACGACCCGCCGGACATCGATGTCGGCGCGGTGACTTCGGACCTGGTCGACACCGCCCACTCTGCGGGCCTCGGCGTGTACTGCTGGACGCTCCGCCCGGAGAACGCGCTGATGCCGGAGGAGTTCCGCGGGCAGGGGCGCGACGACCAGTGGGGCGACTGGCGGAGGCTGTTCTCGATCCTGCTGCACTCCGGAGTGGATGGGGTCTTCGCCGACCATCCGGATCTGGCCGTCGCCGTGCGCGACGAACACTGATATCACCGGGTCCCTGAACGTCTCGCGGCTGGGATGACAGGGGTGGAGGCTAAAATCGTTGGAGACATGACGAGCCTCCCCGACGCCTCTCCCTCCGCCACCCCGATCATCCTCGACGGCCGATCCGGTCACGGGCGCCCCGGCGACGGTGGAGACTCCGCGAACGACCGGCTTTTCGCCGGCTTGAACCCCCAGCAGCGCGAGGCGGCCGAGTACCGCGGAGCAGCCCTGCTGATCGTGGCCGGCGCCGGATCGGGCAAGACCAGCGTGCTGACGCGCCGCATCGCCGGCCTCATCGAGACCCGAGAGGCCTGGCCGAGCCAGATTCTCGCGATCACGTTCACGAACAAGGCCGCCGCCGAGATGCGCGAGCGCGTCGAGGTGCTGCTCGGCGGCAAGGCGCAGGGCATGTGGATCTCCACGTTCCACTCGGCCTGCGTCCGCATCCTGCGTCGTGAGGCGGAGACCATCGGCAAGACGCAGAGCTTCACGATCTACGACTCCGGCGACACCCGGGCACTGCTCAAGCGGATCATCAAGGGACTCGACGCCGACACGCTCGGCTTCACGGTGGCGGGAGCGGCCGGCCGCATCTCCAAGCTCAAGAACGAGCTGACCGACATCGAGACCTACGCACGCTCTGCGAACCTGAGCGACCCGCAGGAGGTGATGTTCCTCGAGATCTTCCGCCAGTACACGCGCGCCCTGCGCACGGCGAACGCGTTCGACTTCGACGACCTCATCGCGGAGACCGTGTTCCTGTTCCGCGCCTTCCCCAAGGTGGCGGCCCTGTACCAGCGGCGCTTCCGCCACATCCTGGTCGACGAGTACCAGGACACGAACCACGCGCAGTACTCCCTGATCCGCGAGCTGACGATGCCGATCGCGCCGGCCATCGCCGACGAGCTGGAGGCCCAAGGCCACCACGTCGAGTCGATGCGGGATGCGGTGGGCGTGATCCCCGGCGCCTCCCTCACCGTGGTCGGCGACTCCGACCAGTCGATCTACGCGTTCCGCGGCGCGGACATCCGGAACATCGTCGAGTTCGAGCGCGACTTCCCCGGCGCGAAGGTGGTGCTGCTCGAACAGAACTACCGGTCCACGCAGAACATCTTGAGCGCGGCCAACGCCGTCATCGCCAACAACTTCGACCGCAAGGACAAGAAGCTGTGGACCGCGGTCGGCGACGGTGAGAAGATCATCGGCTTCACCGGGTATTCCGGTCACGACGAGGCGCAGTTCGTCGCCGACGAGATCGAGAAACTGCACAGCGCCGGCATGGACTACAAAGACATCGCCGTGTTCTATCGGACCAACGCTCAGACGCGTGCGCTCGAAGAGATCTTCATCCGCTCCGCCCTGCCGTACCGGATCATGGGCGGCACCAAGTTCTACGAGCGCGCCGAGATCAAGGACTCGATGGCGTATCTGATCGCCGTCGCGAACCCGGACGACACCCTCGCGCTGCGCCGCATCCTGAACACCCCGAAGCGCGGGATCGGTCCGGCGACCGAGACCCAGCTGGCCAGCTACGCGGAGGACAACGGGATCAACTTCCGCCAGGCGATGCGCGACGCCGGCTCGCTCGGGCTCGGCCCGAAGGTGACGACCGCGATCCTGCAGCTCGCGACGTTGCTGGACGACGCGGCCGCCAAGATCGACCCGGAGAATCCAGCGGGGGTGTCGTCGGTCGCAGACGTGCTCACGTTCCTGCTCGACGGCAGCGGATACCTGGATGTGCTCCGCAACAGCAGGGACCCGCAGGACGAGGCCCGCGCAGAGAACGTGGACGAGCTCGTCGCGGTGACGCGCGAGTTCGCACGCAACAACCCAGATGGCGGCCTGGTCGACTTCCTCACCGAGGTCTCCCTGGTGGCTGCAGCGGACGAGATCGACGATTCGAGCGGAACCGTCTCGCTGATGACCCTGCACACCGCGAAGGGCCTCGAGTACGACGCCGTCTTCCTGACCGGCATCGAGGAGGATCTCCTTCCGCACCGGATGTCCGCGAACGAGCCGGGTGGGCCGGCCGAGGAGCGGCGCCTGTTCTACGTGGGCATCACGCGCGCCAAGAAGCGGCTCTTCCTGTCGCTGGCGATGACGCGCGCGCAGTTCGGCGAGACCGCCGTGGCCATGCCGAGTCGCTACCTGCAAGAAATCCCCGCCGATCTGATCGACTGGAAGCAGTCGCCCGGCACCGCGAACGGCCGAGGAGGCAGCCAGTCCCGTGCACTCAACGCGCGGCGGCCCGGTCTCGGGTCCGGGTCCGGGTCCAGCGGGGGAGGCCGCTGGAACGAGAGCCTCACGTCCGGCGGGTTCTCCGCGGGAGGGCGGCCCTCCGATCGTCCGAAGACCGAGTGGCCGAACAGGGTCACCGGCCAGGTGCGGGACAACGGCGACCTGGAGCTCGCATCCGGCGACCGCATCCGGCACACGGACTTCGGCGATGGCCGGGTGACGCAGGTGACCGGCGAAGGAGCCAAGCGGGTCGCGCACGTGCAGTTCGAGAAGGTGGGAGCGAAGAAGCTGCTCATCAAGATCGCCCCCATCGAAAAACTGTGAGGGCCCCGCAGCTCACAACGCTGAGCGTCGAGGTCGGCCTGCGGGCCGCGACGGCCGTGGCCGTTCCGTTGCTGATCCTCTTCGCCGTCGGCAGGCTCGACCTTGCAGCGTACGCGTCCTTCGGCGCGTTCACCGCGCTGTACGGGCGGAACGAGCCGTACCGCCTGCGCATCCGGAGCGTCTCGATCGCGGCGGTGGTGCTCGTCGCGACCATCTCGCTCGGAACAGTGGTCGCCGCCCTCGGAGAACCGCTGGCACTGCTCGTGCCGTTGCTCATCGTGGTGGTCACGCTCGGCACCATCCTGGCCGCGACGTTCCAGTTGCTCCCCGCACAACCGCTGTTCTTCGTCTTCGCCCTCCTCGTCTGCGCCGCCGTGCCGACACCGGCGCACGAGATCGGGCTCCGGATCGGCCTCGCCGCTCTGTCCGCCGCATTCTCCTGGCTGCTGACCATGTCCGGCTGGCTCATCCGGCGCCTCACGGGCACCGCCTCGAACCCCGTGCTCCTGAAGGAACTGCGCCGTGCCCCGGCTGTCGACACGTCGGCGATCCGGGATGCGCGGGTCTGGCTCGCCGTGGCGCAGAACGTCGTCGGGGTGGTCGTCGCGGGCGGGATCGCGTTGGCGTTCGGGCTGGGCCACGCGTACTGGGCCGTCGTCAGCCTCGTGGCCGTCATCCCGCCGGCACGGGCAGCGCACTCCATCTCGCGCTCCGTGCACCGTGTGGTCGGCACGATCGTCGGGGTCGGTCTGACCGTCCTGCTGTTGTTCTGGTCGCCGTCTCCGCTGTTCGTGATCGGCGTGATCGTGGTGTGCCAGGTCTTCGCCGAAGTGCTCGTCGGCGCCCACTACGGCACCGCTCTGGTGTTCATCACCCCGATGGCGCTGTCCGTCTCGTACCTGTCGACGACGAAGGTCGCGCTGTCGACCCTTGCCGTGGACCGGGTGCTGGAGACCGTGCTGGGTGCTGCGGTCGGAATCCTGCTCGTGCTCGCGGCGCGGTGGATCGAACGCGTCCGCGGACTCGCGGCTTGAGCAGGACTCGCGGCCTGAGCAGGGCCGCCAGCCGGTCAGGCGGCTGAGCGCTCGCCGATGGTCGCGCGCAACCGCTTCAGGTACGCATCCCGTGGTCGGTGCCGGAGCCGCGCGGGAAGGCGCGGGTAGACGAGGACGGCCCAGCGCATCCACCGGTCGAAGCGTCGCTGCAGCCGGGCGCTCCAGGCGAGGCCGAAACGGCGCCGCAGGTCCGGCGGCAGGAGGCCGACGGTGACCAGGCGCGCCTGCGGGAACACGGCGCGCATCCACAGGGGGATGGTGGAGGGGTAGAGGATCTGCCGCGCGACCCGCTTGGTGTCCGCGGTCGGTCGCAGGCCGGCCACGGTCTTCCTCCAGTAAGTGTCGAAGTCCGCGCGGGTCTGCGGCCACGCCTCCGGCGGCACCTGCAGGGCAGAGCCGAGCACCGTGAACTCGCGGTAGATCCGCTCGCCGTCGGCGTCGGGGATCCGGCCGAAGAAGCGTTCGTAGAGGTCGATCATCGTGGCGTACAGGGTGGAGGCGACCCACAGCTGCAACCGCGGATCGAACGCGTTGTATGCGGGGGCGTCCGCGCTCGCCGCGGCGCGCACCGGCGCGTGCGCCCTGTTGACCGACCGTCTGACCACGGCGAACTCCTCCGGCGAGGCGTACACCGACGCGTAGACGAACGTCATGGTGGCGTGGAGCCTGTCCATCATCCGGTTGGCGAAGTCGCTGTGCTCCACCACGCCCCGACCGACGGCCGGGTGCGCGATCTGCAGGAGCAGCGCCCTGCCGCCTCCGGCCAGGTAGATGGCCTCGGCCCCGATGTCTTTCGCGCTGAGACCGGCTGGCGCCTGACGGGTTCGCATCGCACCATCCTGCCGCGGCAGGCTGCGAAGGTCCGGAATGCGCGTCGGCGCTGGTCCGCCTGCAGGCCGTCATCGTGCGGCCAGGATGGCTCGACGCTCGCGGCTGCGGATGGTGAGCCCGGTGAGGCCCAGTCCGAGGGAGAGTGCAGCACCGCCGGCGGAGACGGCCGGGATCAGCCCGCTTGCGTCCGATCCTGTGTTCGCCAGCTCGGGCTCGCGCACGGTGGCCGGCGAGACGGCGGGGAGCGCGGGGGGCTCGGGCGTGGCCGGTTCCTCGGGGACTTCCGGCGATTCGGGGACCTCGGGAACCTCCGGTACCTCGGGTACTTCGGGCACCTCGGGAACTTCCGGTACTTCGGGGACTTCCGGTACTTCGGGAACTTCCGGTACTTCGGGAACTTCGGGCACCTCGGGAACCTCCGGCTTCACGCCCCGGGTGATCTCCGACGCCACGCCGAACGCGGAGCGCCACGGGCGCAGGCGGCTGCCGCCTTCTGTCGCAGGGGTGTCGGCGGGCGTGATCGACTCGACCCACACGTAGTGACCGACGGCGGGCAGCTCGCACTCGGGCGTCTCGTATTCGCCCGTGCCGCTGACGACGAGTTCGACCTCGCAGGCGACGGGAGCGTCGGACGGCGCATCCGGGGCCTCGACGATCGGGTCGGCGAACGGGCCGAGCAGCCGGCTCTTGATGGTGGCGCGCACCGGGGCAAGGCCGTCCGGTGACGACCAGACGCCCCAGGTGGGCAGCAGGCCGTCGTCGACGGCGACGCCGACGGTGAGGTGGTCCGAGATCATCGCGCCGGGCTCGGCGACGGCCTCGCTTGTGACGGTCGCGACCGTCGGCTGGAAGGGGAGGGGGGAGACGCCGGCGGCGTCGGCCCTCGCGTGGGCTTCCGCGTCGGCCGGAACGGCGACGAGGAGCGCCTGCGCGTCACCGCGGGGGATGGCGATCGTGAGTCTGTCGCCGTATGGAAGCGCGACGAACCGGGCGTCGGCGGTGACGGACACGCTCGCCTCCGTGCCGGTGGGAAGGATGGGGATGTCGACGCCGTTCTGGATGTCGGCGGTCGTCGAGCCGTCCTCGAAGGTGGCCCCGGTCAGCGTGGCCGTTCCTCAGTGCTTACGGGGCGGGAGGACCTCGGCGCCGCCCGTCAGCCGGTCGACCGTGAGCTCGACCCGGAAGCGGCCGGCACCGTCGTCGGCCAGTTCGACCACGCCGTCGGCCTCCACCGACCGCGAGCCGAGCGTACCGGACTCGGCGACCATCGAGTGCGCCCAGCTGAGAACGGTCGCTGCGTCCGCTCCCGCCCTGGCCGCGTACGACGCCGCCGTCGCGTTGTCGAGTCCGGCGACCATCCACGTCGCGAGCTGGCCTGCCGCCGCCGTTCCCCGGTCGGAGGTGCCCGCCCAGGAGCGTGAGATGAAGGCGAGCTTCGCGGCCTGCTCCGGCGAGTACCAGTCGAGCGTCGAACCCGCCACGAGGTCGATCTCGTGGCCGGTCGGGCTCTTCTTGCCTGCCTGCAGGCAGAAGCCGCGTGATCCGTCGTCGAGCGAATACGTGCCGAGCCACCAGCCGTCCGCGGAGAGATAGCCGGGTCCGTGGCCGTTCGCGGAGAGGGCCTGCGCTCCGGTGGCGAGATGGATCGCCGAAAAGAAGAACAGCAGACCGGCCACCGCGAAGGAGGTGATGAGAGTTGTTATTCGGTGTGTCATGGCATCCACCGTCGTCGGTCGGGACGGGGCGGTGGGGCTCGGGGCCGAAGCTGTGGAGAAGTGGATGGAGGAGCCCGGCTGTGGAGGGAGCATCCACGATCGCTGTGGATTTCGCGGCTCGTTTCGCAGGCGTTCAGCAGGACGCGCTAGAGTTCTTTCTGGCGAAATTTATCTCGGCGTCGAGCTATTCTCCCGCCGAACTGCCTAGGAGAAATCGGCCGGCAAGCGCCACGAGCGTGCCGGAACCAGCGGATTGGATAACCGTGGATCTATACGAGTATCAGGCCAGAGACCTGTTTGAGCAGTACGGTGTCCCGGTCCTTCCGGGCATCGTCGCGGACACCCCTGAGGAGGTGCGCGCAGCGGCGGAGAAGCTCGGTGGAGTGGTCGTCGTCAAGGCGCAGGTGAAGGTCGGTGGTCGTGGTAAGGCCGGCGGCGTCAAGGTCGCCAAGAACCCGGATGAGGCGGAGGAAGCCGCGAAGGCCATCCTCGGGCTCGACATCAAGGGTCACATCGTCCGTCGCGTGATGGTCGCCGGCGGCGCCCGCATCGCGAAGGAGTTCTACTTCTCGGTCCTGCTCGACCGGGCCAACCGCTCGTACCTGTCGCTCACCAGCGTCGAGGGCGGCATGGAGATCGAGCAGCTCGCCGTCGAGAAGCCCGAGGCGCTGGCGCGCATCGAGGTCGACCCGATCACCGGTGTCGACGCGGCGAAGGCCGCCGAGATCGCGAAGGCCGCCGGATTCCCGGACGACCTCGCAGGCAAGGTCGCCGACGTCTTCGTGAAGCTGTACGAGGTCTACAAGGGCGAGGACGCGACGCTGGTCGAGGTCAACCCGCTCGTGCTCACCGAGGAGGGCGACATCATCGCCCTGGACGGCAAGGTCACGCTCGACGAGAACGCCGGCTTCCGTCACCCGAACCACGAGGCGCTCGAGGACAAGGCTGCAGCCGACCCGCTGGAGGCGAAGGCCAAGGCGAGCGACCTCAACTATGTGAAGCTCGACGGAGAGGTCGGCATCATCGGAAACGGCGCGGGGCTCGTCATGAGCACGCTCGACGTCGTCGCGTACGCGGGTGAGAAGCACAAGGGCGTCAAGCCGGCCAACTTCCTCGACATCGGCGGCGGAGCATCCGCAGCCGTCATGGCCGCCGGTCTGGACGTCATCCTGAACGACCCGCAGGTCAAGAGCGTGTTCGTGAACGTGTTCGGCGGCATCACCGCCTGTGACGCGGTCGCCAACGGCATCGTCAAGGCGCTCGAGATCCTCGGCGACGAGGCCAACAAGCCGCTCGTCGTCCGTCTCGACGGCAACAACGTCGACGAGGGTCGCCGCATCCTCACCGAAGCCGCGCACCCGCTGGTGACGCTGGCTCTCACCATGGACGAAGGCGCCGACAAGGCCGCCGAACTGGCTGCGAAGTAGTAAGGGCGCGATCAAGAATGTCTATCTTCCTCAACAAGGATTCCAAGGTCATCGTTCAGGGCATCACCGGAGGTGAGGGCACGAAGCACACCGCCCTCATGCTGAAGGCGGGCACCCAGGTGGTCGGTGGCGTGAACGCCCGCAAGGCCGGAACGACCGTCACGCACGGCGATGTCGAGCTCCCCGTCTTCGGAACGGTCGCGGAAGCGATCGAGAAGACCGGCGCGGACGTCTCCATCGCGTTCGTCCCGCCCGCGTTCACGAAGGACGCGGTCATCGAGGCCATCGACGCCGAGATCCCGCTGCTCGTCATCATCACCGAGGGCGTGCCCGTGCAGGACTCCGCCGAGTTCTGGGCGTACGCGCAGGAGAAGGGCAACAAGACCCGCATCATCGGGCCGAACTGCCCCGGCATCATCACCCCCGGTGAGTCGCTCGTCGGCATCACCCCGGCGAACATCACCGGCAAGGGCCCGATCGGCCTCGTCTCGAAGTCGGGAACGCTCACCTACCAGATGATGTACGAGCTCCGTGACCTCGGGTTCTCGACCGCCATCGGCATCGGCGGCGACCCGATCATCGGCACGACCCACATCGACGCTCTCGCGGCGTTCGAGGCGGACCCGGAGACCAAGGCCATCGTCATGATCGGCGAGATCGGTGGCGACGCGGAAGAGCGCGCCGCCGACTTCATCAAGGCGAACGTCACGAAGCCGGTCGTCGGCTACGTGGCGGGCTTCACCGCTCCCGAGGGCAAGACGATGGGCCACGCCGGCGCCATCGTCTCCGGCTCGGCGGGCACCGCCCAGGCGAAGAAGGAGGCCCTCGAGGCCGCCGGTGTCAAGGTCGGCAAGACGCCGTCCGAGACCGCAGCCCTGCTCCGCGAGGTCTACGCGGCGCTGTAGAACCACCGGAGGGAGCGCATCCCTCCACAGGTAAGGACCCCGTGGAGTTCTCCACGGGGTCCTTGTTTTTCCGTCGCGCGGAAGGCACTGAGCGCTACAGTGAGCAGCAGCGGGAAAGGGGGGAGCGACATGGCACGCATCACCAACAGCGAGTTGCTCCAGCGCATCGCTCAGCTCGAAGCCGAGAACGCCGGACTGCGCGAGACCATCGAGACCATCGAGAACGATCCGACGCAGCCGATTCCGCCGCACGAGGCAGCCGTTCCCAGCACCGCTGTGCCACGAAAGCACACCAGGAGCTGGGCCTGGACTCTGCTCGCCGCCGTGCTCATCCTGATCGGCGCCCTTCTCGCCCCCGTCGCCGTCGTCTCGTCCTGGGCAAAGGTGCAGCTGACAGACACGGATGCGTTCGTCGCGGCATACGCACCGCTCGCCAAAGACGCCGGGGTGCAGTCGTTCGTCACCAGCCAGACGATGGACGTCATCCAGCAGAACGTGGATGTGCCGGCGATCACGTCCGACGTGGTCGACGGCATCACCTCGCTCGGCACCGGTCCGGCGGCCACCCGCGCCCTCGAGGCGCTGAAGGGGCCGGCCGCCCAGGGCATCCTGTCGCTGATGCGATCGACAGTGGATGGGTTCGTGCGGTCGGACGCGTTCGCACAGGTCTGGCAGGAAGCACTCCGGGCGAGCCACACCCAGCTGGTCGCGACGATGCAGAACGATCCGAAGGCGGCCATCGCCGTCGGGTCTGACGGCTCGGTCGGCGTTCAGCTCGGGCCGATCATCGACAGGGTCAAGGCGATCCTCGTGAAGCAGGGGCTCACCTTCGCGTCGCAGATCCCGTCGGTGGATCGCACCATCACGATCGCGCAGAATTCGTCGCTTCCGACCATCCAGCTGTTCTACGGCGTCGCGGTCGCGGCGGGGGCCTGGCTCCCGTGGGTGGCGCTGCTCCTGCTCGCGGCGGGCGTGGTCGTGGCCAGACGCCGCGCGCTCGCCTTGGTCTGGGCTGCGGTGGCCCTGGCGTTGTCGATGGTCATCATCGTGGCGGGGATCGGCATCGGCAGGCTGGTGTTCGTCGGCTCGGTGTCGCCGTCGCTGATCCCGTCCGGTGTCGCGCGAACCGTCTTCGACACGCTCACCACGGCGATGAGGGACACCGGGATCGCCGTGCTCGTGCTCGCCATCGTGGTTGCTGTCGTCGGCTGGTACTCGGGACCGTTCGCGGTGCCGAGACGGCTGCGCGGGTTCTTCGGGGCCGGGGTCACCTGGGTCCGGACCTCCGCCGAACGACACGGGATCAGCACGGGGAGGACCGGGGAGTGGCTGTATGCGCAGCGGACCCTGCTGCGCGTGCTCATCGCCGCAATCGCCGCGGCCATCGTCCTGTTCGTCCGCCCACTGACGCCGTCGCTCATCATCTGGACGCTGGTCATCGCCGCGCTCGTGGTCGCCGTGCTCGAACTGGTGCAGCGGCCGGTCATCACGGTGCCGGAGACCGCGGACGACGAGACCCCGATCATGACCGTCTCCTGACCGCCGAAGTGTCGGCGGAGCGGCGCGACGCCCGACCGGTAGGCTCCATTCGGTCATGAATCGCACAACCGTCGCCCTGCTCGCCGCGCTGGAGGCGGTCATCGTCGTCGCGATCGGCCTCGCGATCTCCCTCGTGCCGCTCACCGTCCTCTGGGCAGCCCAGTATCACCTCGCGGCGGACTGGTTCACGTTCTGGCGGGCGTCCGCCGACATCTGGCTCGTCGGCCACGGCGTCAACCTCACCGTCACCCTCGACGCCCAGGCGGCGGCGACCCTCGGGCTGCCCGGTGCTGTCATCCCGTTCCAGGTCACGATCGCCGCCCTCGGTTTCGCCGTGCTCACCGCCGGGCTCGGCGTGCGCACCGGCCTGCGCGCAGCGGAGACGCCGTTCCGGCTGACGGGCGCCGTGAGCGCCGTCGTCGCCTTCGCCGTTCTCTCGGCGGCCGTGACCTTCTCCGCGGGGAGCGCCCCCGTGCATCCATCGGTCTGGCAGGGGATCGTGCTGCCCCCGTTCGTCTACGCCGTCGGGGTGGTCTGCGGGTTCGGCTTCGCCGCGCTGCGGGCCGAGCGCGATGGCAAAGACATCGGGCTGAGCGACCGGAACGACCGGGGCGGGCTGGCGGAAGCGCCACAGTCTCGGGGCGCCGTGCTCCCCGCCCTCGCAGCCGCGACCAACCGCATCCCGCCGATGATCCGGGATGCGTCGGCCGTGGCCCTCCGCGCCGGAACCGGGGCCGCCGCCCTGGTCATCGCCGGTGCCGCCCTCGTGCTCACCATCCTCATCCTCGGCAACTACGGCGGCATCATCAGCCTGTACGAGCAGCTGCAGGCGGGCGCTCTCGGCGGCGCGGCGCTCACCATCGCGCAGCTCGCGTTCATCCCGAACCTGGTCATCTGGCTCGCCTCCTGGATGGTCGGCCCCGGTTTCGCGATCGGCACCGGCTCGTCGGTCAGCCCGATCGGCACGGAGCTCGGGCCGCTGCCCGGGCTGCCGCTGTTCGGCGTCATCCCCGCCGGAGGGTTCTCGTTCGGCCTGATCGGCGTGCTGGTGCCGATCGTCGCCGGCTTCCTCGCCGCAGCGTTGCTCCGCTCCCGGGCGACCAGGATGCGCGACCTGCATGGGACATCGGGGCTCTTGGTGGCCGCGCTCGGCATCGGTATCGTTGCGGGCATCGAACTCGGCCTCCTGGCCTGGTGGTCGTCCGGCGCCATCGGTCCAGGACGGCTGCACGACGTCGGTCCGAATCCGTGGCTGGTGGGTTCGATCGCGGCGGCGGAGGTCGCCGTCGCGGCGATCATCGGGCTGGTGGCGGGAGGTCGGGCGAGACGATGAGCCGCTGGAACGTGCCGTTCCGCTTCCCGAAGCTGGAGATCCACCGCCGGTCGGTCGAGGCGAGGCAGCTCGTCGAGAGCCCGTCGGCGCAGCTGCAGGAGTTCCTGGTCAAGCTGGGCAGCGCGCTGCTCTCGGTCGGTACGGCGGCGACGGACATCCAGCGCACCCTGAAACGCGTCTCCGTCGCGCTCGGGTCGCCGAACGCCGCCCTCATCGTGTTCCCGACGCTGATCTTCGTGGGGATGCCGGACGAGAAGGAGACCCGCTTCGACATCGCGGAGTCGCCGGGCGGCGAGGTGCGGTTCGACAGGGCGGCCAGGATCTACACCGTGGTCGACCACGCGCTCGCCGGAACGATCACCGCCGTCCAGGGCATCGAGGCCATCGAAGCGATCACGGCGGCCAAGCCGCGCTTCCCGACGGTCGTGCGGGTGCTCGGTCACGGCCTCGCGGCGGCGGGCGTCGGCCTCGTGCTCCTCGGCGCAGAGCCGATCAGCATGGTCTACGCGTTCGTGCTCGGTGTGCTGGTCGGTGTGGCCAAGCTGCTGGTGCGGCCCGGCACGTACGCCGCCATCCTGCTCCCCGTCTTCACGGCGTTCGCGCTCGCGCTGATCGTCTTCGCCGCCGCACGCACCGATCTTGTCCCCGAGCCGCTGCAGGTGCTCGTGCCGCCGCTGGTCACACTGCTGCCCGGCGCGGTGCTCACCACGGGCATCCAGGAGCTCGCGGCGGGGGACATGGTCGCGGGGGCGAGCAGGCTCGTCTCCGGGATCGCGCAACTGCTCTTCCTGTCGTTCGGGATCCTGGCGGCGCTGACGATCACGGGCGTCCCAGCATCCACTGCCCTGCTCACCACGCACCCGCCGCTCGGCGCGTTCCAGCCGTGGGTGGGCGTCCTGTTGTTCTCGCTCGGGATCTTCCTCTATTACTGCGGGCCGCGGCGCTCGCTCTACTTCCTCACCCTGGTGCTGCTCGTGGCATACGGAGCCCAGCTGCTCGGAGCGGTGATCATGGGGAGCGAGTTCAGCGGGTTCTTCGGGGCGCTCGCGCTCACCGTGGTGGCGTATCTGGTGCAGTCGATCAGGGGCGCGCCTCCGGCGGTGGTGTGCTTCCTGCCCGCGTTCTGGCTGCTGGTGCCGGGTGCGACCGGGCTGATCGGGCTCACGCAGAGCGCATCCGGAGTGAACTTCGATTCGAGCAGTTTCCCGACCATCGTCGGCTCGATCGTCGCCATCGCGCTCGGCGTGCTGGTCGGGACGGCGTTGTACCGACAGATCTACAGCGTCGCCCCGGCCGCGTGGGGCCTGCGGCTGGTGTGACCGGCCCGCGGCGGCGTCAGTCCTCCACTGTCCTGCCGGTGTAGAAGGCGAAGGTCGCGTCCGCGGTCCGAGCTGCTGTGGCAGGCTCTGCGCCGTCGGCGATGTGGGCCTCCGCCCAGCGGTCGGCTGCCGAGCGGGTGAACGCCGCGCCCTCGTCGGAGAGGGCCCAGGCCTGTCCCTCCTCGGGCGAGATGGCGCTGTCCTGCGTGCCGAAGTGGAGGGCGAGGCTGAGCACGGCCTGGTCCCAGCCCACGCCGGTCGCGCCGGGCCCGTATGTCTCCCACAGCTGTTCGGGGACGTCGGCCACCCGCGCGCTGTGTTCGAGGGTGAACCGGGTGCTGTCCTGCCCGATCGACGTGAGCCGGACGGTGACCCACGTGACGCCGCCGCCGAACTCCCACGTGATCCGGTACTCCGCCGACCCGGCGGCCGACCCGTCCGCCGGCGGAGAGCAGGCGAGGATCTCGCCCCCGGCGTTGCCGGTGAGCTGGTAGCGGCCGCCGAGGCGGAGGTCGCCGGTGACCGGGAGGAACCAGCGTGCGATCCTGTCCGCCGTGGTGGTGGCGTCCCAGACGTCGGCGATGTCCGCCGGGTAGTCCTGGGCGATGGTCTGGATGCGCGTCAGCTCTCCGTCGATCTCCTCGGTGCGGAGGGTGCGGGTGACCGCATCGATCTGTGCGTTGACGTCGACCATGATTTACTCCTCGTCCTGCGGTGTGGTGTGAGTGGAATCGGATGGGTGGTGCGCGGCGTCGCCGCCGGAAGCGGCGAGCCGCGCGGAGCGCTTGCCCCGGGCGAGCTCCGTCCCGAGGGCGGAAAGCGGCCCTGTCCAGAACCGCTCGAACGGACTCAGCCAGGTGTGTGCCTGCCGGAGTCCGTCGGGGGCGACCGCGTACATCCGGCGCGTGCCGTCTGCGCGCACGCTCGCGAAGCCGTGTTCTCTCAGCACTCGCAGGTGCTGCGAGACGGCCGGCTGGCTGATGCCGAACTCCTGGGCGATGACCGCCGTGATGTCGCCGGCGGCCTCCTCGCCGTCCACGAGCAGTTCGAGGATGCGGCGTCTGACCGGGTCGCCGAGGACATCGAAAGCGTGCATGACTCCAATCGTTGCGCCGCGGCTTATATAAGTCAAGTCTTAAATCATCGAGGCTGTGGTCTGCCGCCCGCCGTGCCCGCCGCTAGGCTTGTGGCGTGCTCTCGATTGTGGTGCTGATCTCCGGCGGCGGGTCCAACCTGCGCGCCCTGCTCGAAGCGTCGCAGGACGCGGAGTTCCCCGCCAGGGTGGTTGCCGTCGGCGCCGACCGCGACGCGGACGGGCTCGCGCACGCGGAAGAGTTCGGCATCCCGTCGTTCACCGTCCCGTTCTCGTCGTTCGACGACAGGGACGAGTGGGGCGACGAACTCCTCGCGCAGATCGAGCAGTGGCAGCCGGACCTGGTAATCCTCTCCGGCTTCATGCGCCTCGTGCCACCGCGGGTCGTTGCCGCGTTCTCGCCCAACCTCATCAACACCCACCCCGCATACCTTCCCGAGTTCCCCGGCGCCCACGGGGTTCGGGATGCGCTGGCCGCCGGGGTCACCCAGACCGGCGCGAGCCTCATCGTGGTCGACAACGGCGTGGACGCCGGGCCGATCATCAGCCAGGAGCGCGTCCCCGTGCATCCCGATGACACGGAGGCCGCCCTCCACGAACGCATCAAACCAGTGGAGCGACGGCTGCTCATCGACGCCGTCCTCGACATCGCCAACGGACACATCGACCTCAAGGAGCTTGCACGAGCATGAGTGGACCCCGCCACGACGCCAGCCTCTACCGCGAAAGGGACATCGTCCCGATCCGCCGCGCGCTGATCTCGGTCAGCGACAAGACCGGGCTCCTCGAGCTCGCGAAGACGCTCGCAGACGCGGGTGTCGAGATCGTCTCCACTGGGAGCACGGCGTCCACGATCCGGGATGCGGGCTACGAGGTCACCGACGTCGCCAGCGTCACCGGCTTCCCCGAATCGCTCGACGGCCGCGTGAAGACCCTGCACCCCGCCATCCACTCCGGCCTGCTCGCCGACCTCCGGCTGGCCTCGCACGAGGAGCAGCTGAAAGACCTCGAGATCAAGCCGTTCGAGCTCGTGGTCGTGAACCTCTACCCGTTCGTGGAGACGGTCGCCTCCGGCGCCGTCGGCAACGACGTGGTCGAGCAGATCGACATCGGCGGCCCGGCGATGGTCCGCGCATCGGCGAAGAACCACGCCAACGTCGCCATCGTCGTCTCTCCCGGCGACTACGGCAACATCGCCGACGCCATCGCGGCCGGCGGAACCACCTTCGACCAGCGCAGGGAGTTCGCCGCGCGGGCGTTCGCGCACACCGCTGCATACGACGGCGCCGTCGCCGCCTGGTTCGCAGGGGATGCGCCGAGCACGGCCGACTTCCCCGAACGTTTCGAGGTCGCAGCCGAACTCAAGCAGACCCTGCGGTACGGCGAGAACTCGCACCAGGCAGCGGCGCTCTATGCCGACCCGACGGGCCGCGGCATCGCGCAGGCCACCCAGCTCGGCGGCAAGGAGATGTCGTACAACAACTACGTGGATGCTGACGCAGCCCTCCGCAGCGCGTACGACTTCGACCAGCCGGCCGTCGCCATCATCAAGCACGCGAACCCGTGCGGCATCGCGGTCGCCGACGACATCGCCGAAGCGCACCGCAAGGCGCACGAGTGCGACCCCGTCTCCGCGTACGGCGGCGTGATCGCGGCCAACGGCATCGTGACGCTGGCGATGGCGGAAGCGGTGAAGGGCATCTTCACCGAGGTCCTGATCGCGCCGGGCTTCGAGCCGGAGGCGCTCGAACTCCTGCAGACGAAGAAGAACCTGCGCATCCTGCAGCTGCCGGAGGACTACACCCGCAAGGCCACGGAGTTCCGGCAGATCTCGGGCGGCGTGCTCGTTCAGGATGCGGACCGCTTCGACACCGCATCCACGTCGTACGGCAGCTCGGCGGGCTGGACGCTCGTCTCCGGCGAGGAGGCGGACGCGGCGACCCGCGCCGACCTCGAGTTCGCGTGGAAGGCGTGCCGCGCTGTGAAGTCCAACGCGATCCTGCTGGCGAACGACGGCGCATCCGTCGGCGTCGGCATGGGGCAGGTGAACAGGGTGGACTCGTGCAACCTGGCCGTCACGCGCGCAGGGGAGCGCGCATCCGGTGCCGTTGCCGCGTCCGACGCGTTCTTCCCGTTCGCCGACGGCGCGGAGATCCTGATCAACGCCGGTGTGCGCGCGATCGTGCAGCCGGGCGGCTCGATCCGCGACGAGGACGTCATCGCCGCTGCGAAGGCCGCAGGCGTGACGATGTACTTCACCGGGGAGCGTCACTTCTTCCACTAGTGCGCCCCCGCAGGGGAGGCGCATGGGCGGGACTCGTGGGAGAATGATCGGCGGCTCACAAGGCCACCGAAATTGCACAACCGCGATCCCACGAGGAGACACCGATGTCCGTCCTGCCCGCTGAACTGGTCGAAACGACCGGAGTGAACCTGCCGCACGAAACGCTGCATGTCGTGAAGGGGAGGCGGAGCGGCCTGACCATCAGCGTCGCGGTGCACTCCACCATCCTCGGCCCAGCGCTCGGCGGCTGCCGTGTCTGGACGTACGACTCCTGGGCGGAGGCCGTCGCGGACTCGCTCCGGCTCGCGGAGGGCATGACCCTCAAGAACGCGGCCGCCGGCCTCAACCGCGGCGGAGGGAAGACGGTCGTCTACCTCCCGCGCGGCACGGTGCTCACGAACGAACAGCGCTACGAGCTGATGCTCGACCTCGGCGACGCCGTGGAGAGCCTCGGCGGCGCGTACATGACCGCCGAAGACGTCGGCACCTCGGCCGAGGACATGTCGATCGTTGCGACGCGCACGGCGCACGTCTGCGGCCTGCCGTCCTCCGAGGGCGGCGTCGGAGAGCCGAGCGACGCGACGGCGGCCGGTGTGTACGCCGGCCTGCTCTCGACGCTGGAGCGCGCCGTCGGCACCCGCTCGGTGGCCGGTCGCCGCGTCACCGTGCTCGGGCTCGGCCACGTCGGCTCGATCATCGCGATGCGGCTCGCGAGCGAGGGAGCCGAGCTCACGGTCACCGACGTCAACCCGGCGAAGCGCGCACTGGCGGATGCGCTCGGCGCACGCTGGGTGGAGCCTGCCGAGGCGCACACCGTCGAGGGCGATCTGTTCGTGCCCGCCGGTGTCGGCGGCGTGCTGACGGACACGGTGATCGACGAACTGCGGGTCAAGGCCGTGGTCGGTCCTGCCAACAACCAGCTCGCGCACCGTGCGGGAGCGGAGCGTCTCGCGGCGCGCGGCATCCTCTGGGCGCCCGACTTCGTCGTGAACGCGGGCGGGGTGATCTTCCTCTCGATGATGAACGAGGAGGACGCATCCGCTGCTGCCACGCAGGAGAGGGTGGAGCGGATCGGCGACACCGTCACTGAGATCTTCGCCGTCGCCGAGGAGCGCGGGATCACCACGCTCGAAGCGGCGGAGGAGATCGCACTCGCGCGCCTGCGCGAGCCAGCAAACGCATAGAAACGCTCCGCTAGGGTTGGTTCCCATGACGACTTCGTGGGGCCGCCGGCTCATCGCATCCGTTTCCGCTGCCGTCGCGGTGGGCGCTATCGCGTTCATCGCGGCGACCTTCGTTCTGCTGGCGGCCAACCAGCTGAACGCCGCAGCGCTCGGAAGCATCACGCCGTACGTGATGTACAACGCGCTGGTCGCGCTGGTGCTCACCTTCGCCGCGGCACTCCTCGGCGGCCTGGTCCGTCGCTGGATCGCCGTCATCACGGGTGTCGTCGTGGCGCTGGTGAGCACCCTGCTCGGCACGATCGTGCTGTTCACCGCTCTGAACGTCGGTTTCGCCGCCGCGGCCTGGGCGCAGATCTTCAAGTCCTTCATCGGGCTGAACCTGCCGTTCTGGCTCGCGGTCGCCATCGCCCTGCCCACCGCCGGATACGCGGTCTACCACGCCATCGACGACGAGTCGGCGTTCGGCTCCGGCACCAGGATCGCGCTCGTCCGCATCCCGGCCACCAACCTGGCGGACGGCCTCGTCACCCACATCGACCGCGAGCCGGTGGATGCCGAACTCGCCGACAAGCAGTGGGACGCCTACGTCGCCGCCCTCTCTCAGGCCGGCTGGCAGACCGTCGAGGTCGCGAGCGCGGACGGGCTCGCGGACTCCGTCTTCGTCGAGGACACGGCCATCGTGTTCGGCGACACCGCCGTGATCAGCCTCCCTGGCGCGGACTCGCGCCGTGCGGAGACCCCGGGCACCGAGGCGGCGCTGCGCGCGCAGGGGCTGCGTATCGAGCGCATCCAGGAGCCGGGGACGCTCGATGGCGGGGACGTGCTCAAGGTCGGCTCGACCGTCTACGTCGGCCGCGGCGGCCGCACCAACGCGGAGGGCATCCGCCAGCTGCGTGCTCTCGTCGCGCCGCTCGGCTACACCGTCGTCGGCGTTCCGGTGACCAAGGCGCTGCACCTCAAGACGGCTGTGACCGCGCTGCCGGACGGCACCGTCATCGGCTACGAGCCGCTCGTGGACAACCCCAGCGTGTTCGAGCGCTTCCTCCCCGTTCCCGAAGCGCACGGCACCGCCGTCGTGGTCCTCTCGGACGACACGGTGCTGATGTCGTCGTCCGCGCCCGCGTCGGTCGCGCTGGTCGAGGACCTCGGATACACGGTCGTGCAGGTCGACATCAGCGAGTTCGAGAAGCTCGAGGGATGCGTGACCTGCCTCTCCATTCGCATCCGGTAGCCGGGCGCGACGAGTTTTCTTTCCCCTCTTGTGCATCGGCTGTGCGCGGCCATAGGCTGTAGGGCTGCCTAGGCGGCATTTACGTGAACGCATTCGGGCTAGGGAGGACGCCATGACAACGACCGAGAACACACGAACCATGATCGGGTTCGGACTCGTCGCCGCCGTCGCTTATGCGTCCCCGGAGCCAGCCCCCGCCTGGTAGGTCCCAGGCAGGACATGCTTCCCGGCTGACTGTCGTCGGCACGTCGCGCGGACCATCCACGGTCCGCGGAGTCCACCCCCGGTGGAACGCTCCCTTTTGACGACCCCGCACGACCTCTCAGCACGCTCAGAATCGGGTCACTGTCTGACCCGCGAAGCAATCACTACACAAGAAAACGGATCGATAATGTCTGTCGCTGAAACTCATCAGCACCCCCCACAAAAAGATACGAAAGCACGGGCGGGCACCGTGCGGACTCTGCTGCGCATCCTGCCGTTCGCCAAGTCGGCTGCTCCGCGCATCCTGCTCGGCATGGTCGCCGCCCTCCTCGCCAGCCTGGTCGCACTGAGCATCCCGCAGGTGCTCCGCTGGCTGGTCGACGGGCCGCTGTCGACGGGTGACTCGTCGGCCGTGTGGCCGGCGGCGCTGCTCGTCGTCGGGCTGGGCGCGGCCGAGGCCGTGTTCATCTCGCTGCGCCGCTGGTTCGTGCTCACGCCGGGCACGCACGTCGAGGCGAAGATGCGCAACGGTCTCTACGAGAAGCTGCAGGACCTGCCCGTCGCGTTCCACGACCGCTGGCCGAGTGGCCAGCTGCTGTCGCGCGCCGTCAGCGACCTCGGCCTCATCCGCCGGTGGCTGTCGTTCGGCATCGTGCTGCTGGTGGTGAACGTCGTGACCATCGTCGTCGGCTTCGCCATCCTGATCAGCTGGAACTGGATCCTCGGACTGATCTTCCTGGTCTGCTCGATCCCGCTGTGGATCTACGGGTTCATCTTCGAGGGCAAATACTCGGTGATCGCCCGCCGGAGCCAGGACCAGGCCGGCGACCTGGCGACCGCTGTCGAGGAGTCGGTGCACGGCATCCGCGTCCTCAAGGCGTTCGGCAGGGGCAAGCACGCCCTGAAGAGGTTCGAGTCGCAGGCGGAGGAGCTGCGCGGCACCGAGATCGAGAAGGCGAAGGCCATCGCGGGCATCTGGCTCTGGCTTCTGCTGGTCCCGGATGTGGCGTTCGGCATCTGCCTGGTGGTCGGCGTCTGGCTGTCCTCGCAGGGGCAGCTGTCCGTCGGCGAGCTGGTCGCGTTCTTCGCAACGGCGACCGTGCTGCGGTTCCCTGTCGAGTCGATCGGCTTCCTTCTCTCGATGACCTTCGACACCCGCACGGCTGCCGACCGGTTCTTCGAGGTGATGGACGAGGCGAACACCATCCAGGACCCGGCAGAGCCGAAGAAGATCGAGAACCCGCGCGGAGAGCTCGTGTTCGACGACGTGCACTTCCGGTACCAGGATTCGCCGGAGCGCTTCCCCGACCTCCTCGACGGCATCGACCTCACGGTCGAGCCGGGGGAGACGATGGCGCTCGTCGGTCTCACCGGATCCGGCAAGTCGACGCTCACGGCCCTCACCACCCGGCTCTACGACGTCACGGGCGGTTCGCTGCGCGTCGACGGCGTGGATGTGCGCGACCTCACCCGCTACGACCTCCGCAAGAGCATCGCGATGGCGTTCGAGGACGCCACGCTGTTCTCCGCGTCGGTCAGGGAGAACGTGCTGCTCGGCCGTGACGACCTCGACCCGAACTCGGAGGAGGCGGAGCGCGTGCTCGCCGAGGCCGTCGAGATCGCCCAGGCCGGCTTCGTCTACGACCTCCCGGAGGGCGTGGAGACGAAGGTCGGCGAGGAGGGGCTCAGCCTGTCCGGCGGTCAGCGTCAGCGCCTGGCGCTCGCGCGTGCCGTCGCGGCCAACCCGTCCATCCTGGTGCTCGACGACCCGCTGTCCGCACTGGATGTGGACACCGAGGCCCTGGTCGAGGCGGCACTCCGCCGCGTCCTCGCCGCCACCACGGCGCTGGTCGTCGCCCACCGTCCGTCGACGGTGATGCTCGCCGACCGGGTCGCCCTGCTCGAGAACGGCCGCATCACAGCGGTGGGCACCCACCATGAGCTCCTCGAGACGAACGAGCACTACCGGTTCGTCATCTCGAGCCTCGAAGACGAACAGACAGAAGAGATCCTTCAGGAGGTGAACCTGTGAGCACCGCGACCGTATTGGGAGTCGAAGGCGAAGAGCGCAACGACTTCACCAAAGAGGAAAGCAAGCAGATCCGCAAGCGGTCCCTGCGCCTGCTCGGTTCGCTGATGCGCCCGCTGCGCCTGCGGCTGATCCTGACGGCAGCCGTCGTCGTGGTCAGCACGGCAGGCCAGGTGGCCGGCCCCGCGATCATCGCGTTCGGTATCGACAACGGTCTGCCCGCCCTCCTCAAGGAGGACTGGTTCCCGCTCGCGGCCGCCGGGATCGCGTACCTGTTCACCGGCGTCATCGGCGCTGTGCTGATCGCCTGGTACACGGTGCTGAGCGCGCGGATCAGTCAGGCCATCCTGATCGACCTGCGCAAGCGGGTGTTCCTGCACACGCAGAAGCTCTCGCTCGAGTTCCACGAGTCGTACACGTCCGGCCGCATCATCTCGCGCCAGACGAGCGACCTGGACTCGATCCGCGAGCTGCTCGACTCGGGAATCAACCAGCTGGTGCAAGGCTTCCTGTACATGCTGTTCATCGCCATCGCGCTGTTCTCCCTCGACTGGGTGAGCGGTGTGGTGCTGGTGTGCTCGCTGGTGCCGCTGTACTTCCTGACCCGCTGGTTCCAGAAGCGTTCGCAGAGGCTGTTCCGCATCTCGCGGGTGGCGTCGGCGAAGCTGATCGTGCAGTTCGTCGAGACGATGACGGGCATCCGCGCCGTCAAGGCGTTCCGCAAGGAGAAGCGCAACGAGAAGGAGTTCGGCGGTCTCGTCGAGGACTACCGCGACGTCAACGCCCGCGTCATCCAGCTGTTCGGGATCTTCGATCCCGGTCTCGTGATGATTGGAAACGTGACCGTCGGTGTCGTCCTCCTCGTCGGCGGCTTCCGGGTGGCGGACGGTCAGCTCGCCATCGGTGTGCTGCTCGCCGCGCTGCTGTACACGCGCCGGTTCTTCGACCCGATGGAGGAGATGGCGATGTTCTACAACTCCTACCAGTCGGCCGCCGCTGCGCTCGAGAAGATCTCGGGCGTGCTGGAGGAGGAGCCCTCGGTTCCGGATCCGGTCAAGGCCGTCGACCTGTGGGATGCGGAGGGCAACGTCCGCTTCGACGAGGTCACGTTCGCGTACAAGCGCGACCGGGTCATCCTGCCCAACTTCAGCCTGGACATCCCGGCCGGGCAGACGATCGCGCTCGTCGGATCCACCGGAGCGGGCAAGTCGACGCTGGCGAAGCTGATCTCGCGGTTCTACGACCCGAGTGACGGCTCCGTCACGCTCGACGGCGTCGATCTGCGCGACCTGCACCCGAAGGACCTCCGGAGGGCGATCGTGATGGTGACGCAGGAGGCGTACCTGTTCAGCGGGTCCGTCTCCGACAACATCGCGCTCGGCAAACCGGACGCCACCAGGGAGGAGATCGTGGAGGCGGCGCGCGCGGTGGGAGCCGACGAGTTCATCCGGGGTCTGCCGAACGGCTACGACACCGACGTGAACAAGCGCGGCGGCCGGGTGTCCGCCGGTCAGCGTCAGCTGATCTCGTTCGCCAGGGCGTTCCTCGCCAACCCGGCCGTGCTCATCCTGGACGAGGCGACGAGCTCGCTCGACATCCCGAGCGAGCGCCTGGTGCAGGATGCGCTGCAGACGCTGCTCGCGGACCGCACGGCCGTGATCATCGCCCACCGTCTGTCGACGGTCGCCATCGCCGACCGGGTGCTGGTGATGGAGCACGGCAAGATCGTCGAGGACGGCACGCCGGCCGACCTGATCGCCGGCACGGGCCGTTTCGCGCAGCTGCACGCCGCGTGGAGGGACTCGCTGGTGTGATCGCCGCGTGAACCCACGACAGGGCGCCCGGGTCGAATCGACCCGGGCGCCCTGTCGCGTTCGCGTTGGACTACTTCTTGGCGGTGACGCCAAAGGTCAACGGCACGGAGCTGGTGGTGCTTTCCCCGCCGACCCTGGTCGAACCGACGACGGTCATTCCGGCGAGGGCGTCGGGGACTCGACCCGCGTATCCATTGGTCGGGCGTTTGGTGGTCCCGGAGAGGACGACGTAGAGGTCGGTGTCGTATGGCAGCTTGTCGACGGTGTAAGAACCGAGCAGTGCCGGCGTCTTGATGCTGGCGAGCGCAGCTCCGTCCTCCGTGTACACCGTGAGCGTCACCGCTTCGGCGAGATCGAGCACGTCCTTCTTACCGTTGCCGTTGCTGTCGTTGAACACCGTTCCGGTGATGCTGACCGGCTTGCGCACGCCGAACAGGAAGTCGTTGGTCCTGGCGAGCGTGAGACCGGTCAGAGACCAGCCCTGGCCGCGGTGGTCGACGACGGCGACGTGCATCGCGGGTACGGCGTCGACGAGTTCGGCGACCGTCCGGATGGTACCGCCGACGACGTGGGCGCCGGCTGCGAGATCCTGTCCGACGGAGGCGTCGACCTCGGCCGGGTCGATCGTGTCCGCCAGCTTCGACAGGGCCCTCGCGAGCTTCTTGATGTACTCGTTCTCCGGCGTCGTGCTGATGTCGGAGGAGGACAGGAGCGATGGGTCGGCGAGGATCGCGGCCGGGTCGCCGGAGGCGATGACGTCGATGAGGGCCGTGATGCGCGCCGTGTTCTGGAGCGCGTCGCCGACCGTGAGATTGAACGGCGAGCGCATCATGACGTACGCGCCGGCATCGAGGCCCTGGTAGCCGATCGAGGCCCCCTTGGCAGTGGTGCGGAAGTGGATCGCGTCGCCGATGTCGAGGTTTCCGCTGATCGCCGCCGCGACAGCGGTTCCCACATCGAGGCCGCCGAGGTCGCCCCTGTCGATCAGCTCGACGGTCTTCGCCACGTCGATGAGGATGATCGTCTGGTTGTCCAGGTTCGTCTCCGACGCATCCCTGACCCCGTTGCCGTTGCTGTCTGCGAAGACGGTCGCGGTGAGCGCGCCCTTCGGCGTGGCGGCGATGTCGGCCGTCTGGATCAGGGACAGTCCGCCCACCGTGACGGGGAGGACCGATGCGCCGGTCGCGCCGGCGGACACGTAGTATGTGCCGGCGGCGAGCGAACCGGCCCGGTATGTGCCGAGCACACCCGTCGTGGTGGTGGCTACCGGGTTGCGGGTGGCGTGCGCGTCGTCGGCACTCGCGTACAGCGAGACGGCGACATTCGCGAGCAAAGGCTCGCCGAGGTCGAGCGCGCCGTCGCCGTCGACGTCGGCGAACACGGTTCCGGCGACGGTGTAGATCGCCGGGGAGGGAATGCCGGCCGGAGCGAAGCCGACGGTTGGGACGGCGACAGCTGCGGCGGCGATCAGGGCGAGAGGCGTTCTGCGTACATATTTCATATGTGACCACACTACGGATGAAGTTCTCGCGTCGCAATTCGTAGCAGAATATGAGGTGTGAACGGTAGAATGTCAAACGTGAGTACTCGTATGATCAATGGGTACCGTGTTCACTGAATTCTCCGTACGCTTCGATCCCGACTGGAAGTTCCCCACATGACCGCGCTTGAACAGCGGCGGACGGCCCCGCCCTCCCAGGCAGACGCTCCTGCCCGATCCAGGGCGATTGCCCCGAGCAAGGGCCCGTGGTTCACCGACACACTGATCGTCGCCGTCGCCGTCCACATCGCGCAGCTCTTCCGCTTCACGGCAGACGCGAGCGTGCTCACCGTCGCCGGCGTCGCGTTCGACTACGTCGCGGTCTCCGCCGTGCTCGTGGCCGTCTGGTCCGGTTCCCTCGTCGCCTTCCATTCGTACGATCCGCGCATCATGGGCGTCGGCGAGGACGAGTACCGCAGGGTCCTGCTGTCGAGCGTGTCGGCGTTCGGGGGGATCGCCATCGTCGCGTTCATGCTGCAGATCGACATCGCGCGCGGGTACCTGGTGATCGCACTCCCCCTCGGGGCGCTCGCGCTGTGCGTCAATCGCAGGATCTGGCGCGGCTGGCTGGCCCGGCGTCGCGCGGAGGGGGAGTACCTCGCCCGCGTGCTGCTCGTCGGCAGCGTGGACGATGTCGCGTTCACCGCCGCCGCCTTGCGCTCCTCCCCGAGCGCGGGATTCACCGTCGCTGCCGTGGCCACGGACACCTCGCCGGCGACGACCGGCAACGGGGACGAACTGCCGGCCAGGGTGTCCGATATCGCCGGGGCGGCCGAGGCGGCGGCGAACCTGAGAGTCGACGCGGTGGTCATCGCCGGCGAGCTGCCGGGAGGCAGGACAGCGTTGCGCTCTCTCGGCTGGGACCTCGAGCGGGTCGGCATCGAACTCGTGGTGTCGTCGCCCCTGATCGGCGTCGACCAGTTGCGGGTGCGCCACCGCCCTGTCGGCACCCTCCCTCTCATGCACGTCGAGTTGCCGGAGTACTTCGGCACCCGCCGCACGATCAAACGGGTGTTCGACGTCGTCGCGGCCGGTGCCGGTCTCGTCGTGCTTCTTCCGGTCTTCGCGGTGATCGCCGGCATGATCAAGGCCCAGGACGGCGGCCCCGTCTTCTTCCGGCAGACCAGGGTCGGCCAGAACGGGGCGAAATTCTCCATCGTCAAGTTCCGCACGATGGATGTGCGGGCAGAAGCCATGAAGGCGGAGCTGGCCGCGCAGAATGAAGGCGCAGGGCCACTCTTCAAACTCAGAGACGACCCGCGCGTCACGCCCGTCGGCCGTGTCCTGCGCCGCTTCTCCGTCGACGAGCTTCCGCAGCTCTGGAACGTCCTCGTCGGAGACATGAGCCTGGTCGGCCCGCGCCCCGCCCTCCCCGACGAGACCAGCGAGTACGAGCGTCACGAAGATCGGCGGCTGCTCGTGCGGCCGGGCATCACCGGTCTGTGGCAGGTGAGCGGACGCTCCGACCTCTCCTGGGAGCAGGGGGTCGGGCTCGACCTCGACTACGTCGAGAACTGGACCCTGCTCCGCGACGTCGTCATCCTCGTCCGCACCGCGTCGGCGGTCATCCGCCCGAACGGCGCGTACTGACCGTCCTGCTTGCCGCAGGACCGACCCCACACCGGAAATCGACCCGAGACACCAGATAGGAACACCATGAAGACCCCCACCGTGAAGAACGTCCCCGTGACGAGCATCACTGCCCTGCGCCGATCCTTCGCGATCGCCTCCATCGCGCTCGCCGCTGCCGGCCTCGCCGGGTGCGCCGACGCGGGTTCGCCGGCATCCACCGCCACCGCGAAGCCGTCGGCGACCTCGACGCCGTCCGCCTCCGGCGCTCCCGCCGACGCGCTGCCCGAAATCCCCAAGTCGGACGCGGAGTGCCCGGGCGGCACAGCGACGATCACGGAGAACAACCTGGATGTGACCATCCCCGGCGACTGTGCGACCGTGATCGTCGACGCGTCGAACACCCTCGTGACCGTCGGCGCCGTTCAGATGCTCACGATCAACGGCGCGATCAACAAGGTCACGGCCACGTCGATCGAGTCCGTCGTGTTCACCGCCAGCGGCAACATCGTCGAGACCGGCAACGAGCCGAAGGTCGACGACCAGGGCCAGGCCAACGAGGTGAACCTCAAGTAGTCACACGCGACGCGACACACGCGACGAGGTTCCGGCGGGGGAGGCGGCAGGTGCCGCTTCCCCCGCCGCCGTGTCCGGCGAACAGAGGGGTTGAAGTTCAGCCCGCCGTGGACCCGGTGGTTCTCCCGCGCTGGACGCTACGGAGGATGCGGTGTCCGCTCGTGGCGACCGCCCGGAAGAAGGGGAGACGCAGCAGTGGATGCGGCTGGTCGCCGTCGACGAGCACCGCGACCTCCGCCCCTGCGTCGATGCACTCGCTGGCGGTGAACGGGTCGACATCGCGTTCGACCGTCCCGCCGATGATCGTGATGCAGCCGGCCGTCACCGCGTGCCCGGCCGACGCGGTCACGGTGACCCGGGAGGTGCCTGGGGCGACGATCGCGCGGATCGCCCTGGCCAGTTCGGCCCGCTCGCCCGGCCGCCTGGCGGCCCGGCCGGGAAACCCGTCGCCGAGGTCGAGGACGTCGAAACGTGCGCCGGTCGCGGCCTGCACGTCCGCCATCACCCCGGCGGTCCGCGCGATGGCGGCGACGTAGTCCGAGCAGCTCGCGCCAGGCCGGGTGCTGAGCGAGAAGCCGGCGATCCGCACGCCCAGGGCGGCGGCGTCGCGGACGACGCGGTGCGCATCCCGTGCTGTCACCCCGCGCGGGGCGACGTGCGCCGCCTGCGGGGGAGTGTGCGGCTGCAACCGCACCACCAGGGCGAGGTCGTGCGGCGCCGAGGCGAACTTCTCGACGTCCGCCGGTCCGTCGACGACGAACCGGCGGACGCCGGCGTTGTACGCGGCAAGCACCTCGTGCGGGTGCGTCGCCGCTGTCGCGTGCAGCACGCGGCGCAGGTCGGACTGCGACGCTGTCAGCGCGGCGAGGGCTCCGTCATGGGCGGCGACGAACGATCCGCCGGACTCCGCGACCGCCGCGATGAGGGCGGGATGCGCGAGAGCGCTCACGTCGTAGTGCACCTCGACGTTCGGGAACGCCTCCCGCAGCGCACGATACTGCCGTGCTGCGCGGGCCACGTCGATCACGACGAGCGGAAGGCTGTGTCGTGCCACGAGTTCGTCGATGTCGAAGTCGGGCTCCGGCACGGCGCTCCTGTCCAGGTCCACCCCCGCAGCCGGCGGCGCGCCTTCGGGTTGCGCGCCGTTCGGCCGTGCGGGTCGGGTTGCGGTGAACATGGCCTTTCTCCTCGCTCTGGGTGTCGGCCAGTGGGATGCCGTTCGTCGGGCCGGGCGGCATCCCTCGGGTTCTGGTCGGCTTACTCACATGCTGGCCCTGGGGGGTGTGACCCACATCCGGGGGGCCACCCCATTCGTTTGCGTGGAGGCACGGATGCTTTCGAAAGCGCGTTCGGCGATGATTGTCGGCATGTGCCTCCGCGTTGTGATCGTCGACGACCACGCGCGCTTCCGTGCACAGGCGGCAGAACTGCTGAAACTGGAGAAGTTCTCGGTCGTCGGGGACGCTGACACGGGAGCTCGCGGTGTCGAGCTGAGCCGCAAACTCACCCCCGACGTGGTGCTCCTCGACATCGCCCTGCCGGACACCAGCGGCTTCGAACTCGTCTCCGCGATGCACGCCACGGGGGCGGCCGTCGTGCTCACCTCCAGTCGCTCCGTGCGCGACTACGGGCACCGCGTCGCCGATAGCGGGGCAGAGGGCTTCATCAGCAAAGCAGAACTGAGCGGCGAGGCGATTCGCAGCCTGCTAAGGTAAGCGCGTGGTCGCGGGAATCAGCAGTGAGCCGCGCTCGCTGCGTGTCGCTGTCGCCGATGACGCGGTACTTCTCCGCGAAGGGATCGGACAGATTCTGCGCGCGGGCGGGCTGGACGTCGTCGCCTCCGTCGACTCGGCGGAGGAGCTTCTCGCCGTGGTCGACAGCGACCGGGACATCGACGCCGTCGTGCTCGACATCAAGATGCCGCCGACCCACACGGACGAGGGGCTGCGCGCTCTCGAAGAGCTGCGCGCATCCGGGTCCGAGGTGGGGGTGCTGCTGCTGTCGATGTACACGACGGCCTCGTACGCGATCCGCGCGATGAGCGCGGGAAGCGGCACGGGATATCTGCTGAAGGACCGCGTCGCCGACGCGAACACCCTGGTCAACGCCGTGCGCAGCGTCGCGGCGGGCGGCTCGGTGGTCGACCCGGAGGTCGTGCAGCTGCTGGTCTCCGCACGGTCGGCGACGGTGTCGCTCGACACGCTGTCCGCCCGTGAGCGCGACGTGATCCGGCTGATGGCGGAGGGCAAGTCGAACGCCGGGATCGCGGCCGACCTGCACCTCAGCCTGCGCACGGTCGAGTCCCACATCGGCCACATCATGTCGAAGCTCGACGTCGAGGACTCCGCGGAAGGTCACCGGCGCGTGCTCGCCGTGCTGCGCTTCCTTGGCCGGGACGTCTGAGGCGGGGACAGAGGCCGGGATGAGGGCCGCGCGGCTCTGGCTCCGCTCGCTCGCCGTCGTGCTCGCGGTCGCGGCGAATGTCGTCGCGCAGATCGTGAGCGCTATGACCGGCGACTACGGGCCGCGCCCGCAGGGCATCGGCTGGGCGATCGTGTTCGTCCTCGTCGCGCTGGTCTACGCCGGATGCGCGATCGTCGCGTGGAAGGTGGTGCGCAGTCCCATCGCCGGGTGGCTGATGGTCGGCGCATCCCTGTTCTGGGCGGCGGGCGCCTGGTATCCGATCGTCAGGGACATCGGCTGGCTGTGGCCGCTGCTGGAGGGCGTGACCGACCTGTGGGCGGTGCTGGTCGGGATCCTGGTGCTGTCGTATCCGACCGGCAGGATCGTCTCGCGCTTCGACCGTTGGATCGTCATCGCCGTGTCCGTCGCCTTCCTCGTGCGCTTCGCGGGCATCCTGCTGTTCTCGTCGCCGACGCCCGCCGAGTGCGGGTGCGTCCCGAACGCGTACGCGATCGTCCCGAGCGACGGAGCGGACTTCTGGTTCGGGGTCGGCTGGCGGCTGGCTGGGCTCGCCCTGTTGCTGACCGTCGCGGTGAGGCTCGCGATGCGCTGGTTCCAGTCGACGTTGCCCGCGCGGAGAGTGGCGTTCGTGATGCCGCTCGCGCTGCTGCTCTGGTGCTACGGCACTGTGCAGGACTCGGTGAGCTTCACCCTCGGTTGGGACAGCGGCTGGCTGCAGTTCGTTCCTCCGCTGGCGATCGCGCTCATCCCGCCGTCGTACGTCGGCGGCGTGCTCTACGCGCGCGGGCTGCGATCGAGGGTGGCCGACCTGGTGATCGTCGCCCGCGACAGGGTCGACAGGGCGCTGTGGGAGTCGAGCCTCGCGCGCACGCTGCACGACAGTTCGCTGCGCGTCTACTGGTGGGACGACCACCTGGAGGGCTTCGAGACCAGCGACGGCGAACGCATCGCCGACGGCGGCGGGCCGCAGCGCCCCGGCCGCTCCACGCTCACGATCGACTCCGACCAGGGCCCGATCGCGCTGATCGAGCACGATGTTGCCCTCAGTCAGGACGACAGGCTGCTGGATGCGGTGTCCTCCGCCCTGCTGCTCTCCGTCGACAACGACCGGTTGCGCCAGAAGCTCGAGCGCACGCTGCAGGAGGTGCGCGAGTCGCGTCTCCGCATCGTCGAGGAGGGCTACCTCGCCAGGCGCCGGCTGGAGCGCGACCTGCACGACGGGTCGCAGCAGCAGCTCGTCTCGCTCGCCATCAGCCTGCGGATCGCGACGGCGAAAGCCGAGACGGCCGGGAGCGCGGAGCTCGCAGACGACCTGGCGCGCGCATCCACCCAACTGGCGGACGCCCTGAGGGAGCTGCGGGAGCTGGCGAGGGGCATCCACCCGACGGTGCTCACCGACGGGGACCTGGCGTCGGCGATCGAAGAGCTCGCCAACCGCAGCCATCTCCCGGTCGAGGTGCACGTCGACGTGCCGCACCGGCTGCCGGACGTGATCGAGGAGACGATCTACTTCTCGGTGTCGGAAGCGCTCGCGAACGCGGCGAAGCACTCGCAGGCGCGCAACTGCTCGGTGAGCGTGAGCCGGACGGACGGGACCGTGACGGTGGTCGTGAAGGACGACGGCCAGGGCGGAGCCCGCGTCGAACCGGGCGGAGGGCTCGGCGGGATCCGCGACCGCGTCGAGGCCGTCGACGGGCACGCAGAGGTTCAGTCCGTCGCGGGGCTCGGGACGATCATCGAGCTCACCATCCCCGCACCGCACGCAGCGCAGAGCGCGGACTAGCGGGCGGCAGCGGGATGCGTCGCCGCTAGTTCTTCGGCGTCGCCGCGTAGACCTGATCGCCGATGAGGAACGCCGTCCAGCCGCCCGGGCAGCTCACGCCCTGGGCGGGGATGCCGTCGACCGGCCACCAACTGTCCTGCACCGTCGGCTTCGGGATGGGCGCCGGCTTCTCGCAGGTGCCCGCGACGAAATGCGTCTTCGACGCGTAGGTGAGGATGGCGCCTGCACCCTTGGTGTCGTAGTCGACCCGGATGATCGTGGCGTCGTCAGGGACGAACGTCGGCGACCCGAACGCGGCGGTGGATGCCGCCTTGAACTCCTTGGCGGAGTCGTAGATCGCCGCGTCAACGTGAGGGACGAACGCGGCGACGACCGAGCATCCGGAGAGGGTCACGGCGAGGACGGCGGCAGACGCGGCGAGACCGACGAGACGGATACGGTGCACGAAGACTCCTGAAGGTGCGGTAGACAGACCTCACCAGTCAACACGAACAAGCTGAGCGGTGCATCGGTCGCTGGGATGACCCTGCTATGGAGTGTATCGGGCGGCCGGCAGGTCGACGCGGTACGCGGCCGTTCCCCCGCCGAGGAGGGGCGTGCCCTCCTCGCGGTAGTACTGCAGCGCGATGTGCTCGTGGTTGGCGGGAGGGTGACCGCTCGCCCGCACCACGCGCCACCACGGGTAGTCGCTGCCGTAGTAGGCCATGATCTGGCCGACCATGCGCGCGGCGCGCGATCCCAGGGTGGCGGCCACGTCGCCGTAGGTCATCACCCTGCCGGACGGGATCGACTCGACAACGGAGAGGACGCGCTCGACGAACGGCTGGGCGTCGTCGTCGGTGCGGCCGTCGTCGTCCGTGCGGCCGTCGCCGGTCGCGCCGCTCCGCTCAGAGCTCGAGGGCACCGATCGTCTCGCCGTACTGGGTCTCGCCGATGGGCTGGAAGCCGCTGCGGAGGAAGAACTGCTCAGGACCGAGCTCGCCGGGCTCCCAGATGACGTAGAGCCGCGAGAGCCCGCGGTTGCGCGCCTCGTCGGCGAGCGAGTGGACCGCGAACGTGCCGATGCCGCGACCCTGGTCGTCCGCATCCACGTTGATGCGCCAAAGGATCGAGCGGAACTCTTCGTGCTCGGCTTCCGGGTCGAAGTTGCCCATGATGAACCCGACGACCTCGTCGCCGTCGGTGACGACGCGCTGCCAGGAGGTCTGCGGGTTGGTGACGGCGGCCGCAGCCGAGTAGGACACGGGAGCGACGAACTGCTCCTGGCCCGGCTTCAGTGTGAGAGCGTTCGCCGCCACAACGTTCGACGCGCTCAACTCTTCAAGTCTCAACTCAGCCATATCGAAAGGGTAACGTGCGCGAGGGATGCTGGCATAGTCGCGCAGCCTGCCGATCCCCTGAGCGAATTTGTCTCGATGTCAAGATAGTTGCGTGCCTCGGGTAAGCTGTCGACGGCTGAAAAACGGCACAGACCACAGGAGATCCATTGGACAAGATCAAGGTTGAAGGCACCGTCGTCGAACTCGACGGCGACGAGATGACTCGCATCATCTGGCAGGCGATCAAAGACTCCCTCATCCACCCGTACCTCGATGTGAACCTCGAGTACTACGACCTCGGCATCGAGAAGCGCGACGAGACCGACGACCAGATCACCGTGGATGCGGCGAACGCCATCCTGAAGCACGGTGTCGGCGTCAAGTGCGCCACGATCACGCCCGACGAGGCGCGCGTCGAGGAGTTCGGCCTGAAGAAGATGTGGCGCAGCCCGAACGGCACGATCCGCAACATCCTCGGCGGTGTGGTGTTCCGTGAGCCGATCATCATCTCGAACATCCCGCGCCTGGTGCCCGGCTGGAACAAGCCGATCGTCATCGGCCGTCACGCCTTCGGCGACCAGTACCGCGCCACCGACTTCACCTTCGACGGCCCCGGCACGCTCACGATGAGCTTCCAGCCGGCCGACGGCGGAGAGGCCCAGTCCTTCGAGATCTATCAGGCGCCCGGCGCCGGTGTCGCGATGGGCATGTACAACCAGGATGCGTCGATCCGCGACTTCGCCCGCGCGTCGTTCAACTACGGTCTCGACCGCCAGTACCCGGTCTACCTGTCGACCAAGAACACCATCCTCAAGGCGTACGACGGTCGCTTCAAGGACCTCTTCCAGGAGGTCTTCGACACCGAGTACAAGGAGAAGTTCGAGGCGGCGGGGCTCACCTACGAGCACCGTCTGATCGACGACATGGTCGCATCCAGCCTCAAGTGGGAGGGCGGATACGTCTGGGCCTGCAAGAACTACGACGGCGACGTGCAGTCTGACACCGTCGCGCAGGGCTTCGGCTCGCTCGGCCTGATGACCTCCGTGCTCACCACCCCGGACGGCAAGGTCGTCGAGGCGGAGGCTGCACACGGTACGGTCACCCGCCACTACCGCCAGCACCAGCAGGGCAAGCCCACGTCGACCAACCCGATCGCCTCGATCTACGCCTGGACGCGCGGCCTCGCGCACCGCGGCAAGCTCGACGGCAACCAGGAGCTCATCGACTTCACGCACACCCTCGAAGACGTGGTCATCAAGACGGTCGAGTCCGGCAAGATGACGAAGGACCTCGCGCTCCTCGTCGGCCCGGACCAGCCGTACCAGACCACCGAGGAGTTCCTCGCGACCCTCGGCGAGAACCTTAAGGCTCGCCTGAGCTAGAGCTCGACGCACGGTGGGAAGGCCCGGTGGATGCACGCATCCGCCGGGCCTTTCTGTATCGTGGTGTCGCGTTCCGCCATCGCGGGGGAACGGAATCCGAGGGGGAAACCGTGGGAAAAGCCATCCGATCGTCTCTGGCCGTGTCGGCCGCCATCATCGCGGCCGTCGCGCTGGCAGGATGCACGTCCGGTCCAGCCCCGAGCGCCAGCCCGTCGCCGACCCAGACGAAGGCCGCTCAGGCCTCGAACCAGACCCACGACGCCGCCTGCGCCATCGTGAAGGGCGGCCTGACCGATGTCGCCTCCCTGCAGAGCCAGGTGTCGACGGACGACCCGGCCAAGTCCCTCGCCGTCCTCGACCAGGTCGACCAGAAGGTCGCCGACCTCGACGCCAAAGTCACCAACGAGAAGGTCAAGGCGCTGACGAGCGACGCCTCCACGGCCGTGCACGCATACGCGACCTACCTGAAGGGCGTGATGAAGGATCCCGCGAGCATCGACGTGAACCAGATCACGTCGAAGGCGCAGGAGCTGGCCGCGAAGTTCACCGCGGTGCAGAAGGAGTGCGCGTAGTCGCTTGTCCGGGGCGCGTACTCGTATCGCAATATGTTACGAATGCGTCGGCTTCTCCGCAGGACTCGCGCTCAACCTCGCCCGCCGCCGCAAGCGTCGATAGCCCCGTTTGTTACGACTCGGTAAACACCGCACCAAATCCGTCTGAAGACTTGCGCGTCTTTTGTTCGTAAGCTTTACTAACAAACATGAACGCGACGGATGTGCAGCGAGGCACCGCGGCCCTGGCCGTGGATGCGCAGGCGCAGCAGACCCCGGCGCTTCGCGGGTTCGCGCCGGGCAGGGCTCTCCGTCCCAGCGCGAAAGTGCTTCCGGAGCACGCCCGCAGCCACAACCGTTCGCTCGTGCTGCAGACGCTGTACCGGGCGGGGGAGCGCAGCCGCGCCGACATCGCACGGGAGACCGGGCTGACCCGCGTCACTGTCTCCGATCTTGTCGCCGAGCTGCTGGCGGAGGGACTCGTCGTCGAGCTCGGCCAGCGCGAGTCCGCCCGTCCTGGCAAGCCCGCCGTGCTGCTCGACATCAACCGAACCGCCTATCAGATCGTCGGCGTCGACCTCAGCGACCACGCCATGTTCCGGGGTGCCGTGCTCGACATCGACGGCGGCATCCTGCACCGGGCGGATGTTCCGCTCGACGGCGCCACCGGTGAGGCCGCGTTCGCGAAGGTGGCCGAGCTGGTCGACGCGCTCATCGGCGCCGCGACCGCCCCCATCCTGGGCGTGGGCGTCGGATCGCCGGGTGTCGTCGACCTGAGCGGCACCGTGCTGACCGCGCCGAACCTCGGCTGGGTCGACGAGCGGGTGCAGCAGCGGCTGCACGAGCGCACCGGGCTTCCCGTGGTGGTCGCCAACGACGCCAACGTAGCCGTCCTCGCCGAGCACGGCTACGGGGACGCGGCGGGCGACCTCATGCTCATCACCGTCGGGCACGGCATCGGAGCCGGTCTGATCGTCGCGGGCGCCCTCGTCTACGGCAGCCGCTTCGCCGCCGGCGAGATCGGCCAGGTCATGGTCGGCACCGACCTCGGACTCGAGACCACGTACAACCGCGACCAGGTGCTCGAGCACTGGCTCAGCGTGCCCCGCCTGCAGCAGCGCATCCGCGAGGCGGAGGCGTCCGGGTCGGATGCGACACCCATCCTGCGCGAAGCCGGGCAGCGGCTCGGCATCGCCCTCGCGCCCGTCGTCGGCGCCCTCAACCTGTCGGAGATCGTCCTCAGCGGCCCGACCACCCTGCTCGATGGCCCTCTCGCCGAGGCGACCATCCACACGCTCCGGAACAGGACCATGGCCGAGAACCACGCCACGCTCACGCTCCGGATGACCACGCTCGGGCAGGACATCGTCCTGCGCGGCGCGGCCGTACTCGTCCTCTCCGGACAACTCGGGGTCTCGTAACACAGCACCGCCCGAACACGAACCACCACGACCCCAGCACCACGGTGTGGCAATCGCACACACTGACCACCCAAGAAAGCCCCATTCACTACGAAAGGACAGTGCAATGAAGAGAAAGCTCGTCGGCCTCGCCGCTGTGGCTACAGCTTCCGCTCTCGTGCTCGCGGGATGCGCCTCCGGCGGAGGAACCGCCCCGAGCACAGACGGCAAGGGCAAGACGGTCACCCTGTGGCTCGTCGGCGCCGATACTCCGGATGCTCTTCGTACCTACCTCAAGGACGAATTCAAGAAGGAGACCGGCGCGACCCTCAACATCCAGCAGCAGGACTGGGGAGACATCGTCACCAAGCTGACGACGTCGCTTCCCGACGCGAACAACACCCCGGATGTGACCGAGATCGGCAACACCCAGTCGCCGACCTTCACCAACGTGGGTGCGTTCCTCGACATCTCCGACATGTACAAGGACCTCGGCGGCGACAACCTGCTGCAGTCCTTCGTCGCAGCCGGTGAGGTCGACGGCAAGAAGTACACCCTCCCGTACTACTTCGGTTCGCGGTACGCGTTCTACCGCAAGGACGTCTGGTCGGCCGCCGGGGTCTCCGTGCCCACCACGCTCGACCAGTTCAACACCGACGTCGCCACCATCACGGCCAAGAACCCGAAGGGGATCGCGGACTTCTCCGGCTTCTACCTCGGCGGCCAGGACTGGCGCAACGGCATCTCGTGGATCTTCGCCAACGGCGGGGACATCGCGAAGAAGAAGGACGGCAAGTGGGTCGCCACGCTGGACTCCGAGGGCTCGCTCAAGGGTCTCCAGCAGCTGCAGGACCTGTACAAGAACGCTTCCAAGGCTCCGAACGATGCCAAGGACTCGAACCAGTACATCTACCTGAACGACAGCGACCAGACCGTGGACGCCGACGGCAACAAGACGGCTGACACGTCGCTCGCCGCCGCGACGATCATGGCTCCCGGATGGGCGCACTGGTCGATCGGCGACGCATCCACCAAGGATGGCAAGGTCGTCCGCACCTGGAACGACAACACGTTCGGAACGTTCGTGCTGCCGGGCAACGACGGCAAGCCCGCTCCGGTGTTCGCCGGTGGCTCCAACATCGGGATCTCGGCCAAGACCAAGAACCCCGGCCTCTCCAAGACGCTCATGAAGATCATCTTCTCCAAGGACTACCAGGAGATGCTCGGCAAGAACGGCCTGGGACCGGCGAACAGCAAGTACACCTCCTCGCTCGGCGACGACCAGTTCGCGAAGGCTCTCATCGAGTCCGCGTCGAACTCGAAGCTGACCCCGGCGGCTCCCGGATGGGCGTCCGTCGAGGCGGGCAACGTGATGGAAGAGTTCTTCAGCAAGATCAAGGACTCGACCGATCTCAAGAGCCTCGCGCAGGAGTACAACACCAAGCTCGACGCTCTGATGAACGTCAAGACCGGTAAGTAGTACAGCACCACCAGAAACACCGAGCAGGCCGGGGGCGCGGGAAACACCTTCCGCGCCCCTGGGCCTGCCCCCATACTTTTCCCCAGCACCAGACCCTCTCCCAGGAAGGAGGACAGACGTGACGACCACCCAGGATGCCGCCCAGGCCACCGCCAGGGCCGGGCGCCCCGACGCCCCGGCGCCCCGCAAGCGCAGGTTCCAGTTCACCCCGTACGCGCTGCTCATCCCCTCGGTCGCGATCCTCATCCTCGCGCTCGGCTACCCGATCGTGTGGCAGCTCATCACGTCGATGCAGAGCTTCGGACTCGCCCAGCAGTTCGGCCAGCCCGCGCCGTTCGTGTGGTTCGAGAACTACATCACGCTGTTCTCCGACCCGTACATGTGGGTCGTCGTCGCGCGCTCGATCGCGTTCTGCCTGGTCACGGCCGCCGTGACCGTGGTGATCGGCGTCGGAATGGCGCTGCTGATGAACGCCGTCAACAAGGCCGTGCGCATCATCATCCAGATCTCGATGCTGCTGGCGTGGGCCATGCCGGTCGTCGCAGCGATGACGGTCTGGAACTGGCTCTTCGACTGGCGCCGCGGCATCGTGAACTACACGCTCACCTCGTGGGGCCTCGACTTCCAGAACCACAACTGGCTGCAGAACCCGCTCTCCTTCTTCTTCGTCGCCATGATCATCGTGGTCTGGATGAGCGTCCCGTTCGTGGCGTTCTCCGTCTTCGCCGGCCTCACGCAGGTCTCCGGCGAGGTGCTGGAGGCGGCGCAGATGGACGGCGCGAAAGGCTTCCAGCGCCTCCGCTTCATCATCCTTCCGATGATCCGCCCCGTCCTCGGCATCGTGCTGCTGCTGCAGATCATCTGGGACCTACGCGTCTTCACCCAGATCCGTCTGCTGCAAGACAAGGGCTCGATCGCCAGTGAGACCAACCTGCTCGGCACGTACATCTACCAGCTCGGCGTCGGATCGAGCGACTTCGCGATGGCCAGCGCCGTCAGCGTCTTCGTGCTCATCCTGACCATCGCGATCAGCTGGTTCTACGTGCGCAACCTGCTCAAGGAGGACGAATCGTGACCAGCACGCTTCCGCCGACCACATCCATCGCCGGCGCAGACGCCCAGGCCCAGCCGCCGCGCAAGCTCCGCCAGAAGATCAAGCCGTCTCGCGTCGTTCTGGGGATCGTCGGCGTCGTCGTCTCGCTGATCTGGGTCTTCCCCGTCTACTGGATGGTCAACTCGTCCCTCCTGCCCAACGTCGTCCTGCAGAACACCAAGCCGACCTGGCTGCCGTTCGGCGGCTCGTTCGACAACTTCGCCGAGGTCATCAACGGAGGCACGTTCTTCCCCGCACTCGGGATGAGCCTCATCATCGCCGTCGTGACCGTCGTGTTCTGCATCGTGTTCGCGTTCCTCGCAGCCCTCGCGATCAGCCGGTTCAAGTTCCGCGGACGCAAGTCGTTCGTGCTGGCCGTCCTGCTCATCCAGATGCTGCCGGCCGAGGGTCTTTTCATCGCCCAGTACAAGCTGATGGGCAGCCTCAACCTGCTGAACACGGTCGTCGGCGTGAGCATCATCTACATCGCCGCCGTCGTGCCGTTCACCATCTGGATGCTCCGCGGCTTCGTCGCCGGCATCCCCGCCGACCTCGAAGAGGCGGCGATGGTCGACGGGCTCAGCCGCACCCAGGCGTTCATGCGCATCACGTTCCCGCTGCTCGCGCCCGGGCTCGTCGCATCCGGGGTGTATGCGTTCCTCCAGGCGTGGAACGAGTTCACGGTCGCGCTCGTGATCCTGCAGGAGAACTCCAGCCAGACGCTCCCGCTGTGGCTGCGCGGCTTCATCCAGCAGTCGGCGTCCCGCGCGACGGACTGGGGACAGGTGATGGCGGCGTCGACCCTCGTCGCGGTTCCCGTGATCATCTTCTTCCTCTTCGTGCAGGGCCGCATGACCAGCGGTCTGGTCAGCGGGGCGGTGAAGGGGTGAGCCGGCCGGGCATCGCCGAGCACCAGGACACCACAGAACCGGGAGAAGCGAGCGCCGGCCTGCGCCGGCGGATCGCTGCGACCCTTGTTCCCGGTTTCGTGGGCACCACACTGCCGGACTGGCTCGCAGCTCGGCTGCGCGCCGGTCTCGGCGGGGTGTGCGTGTTCGGCCAGAACGTCGCATCCGTCGAGCAGCTCCGCGCGCTCACCGACGCGATCTACGCCGCCAACCCGGATGCGGTCGTCGCGATCGACGAGGAGGGCGGCGACGTCACCCGCCTCTACTACGAGACGGGCTCGCCATATCCGGGCAACGCGGTTCTCGGCAGGCTCGGCAACCCCGGGTACACCGAGCAGGTCGCTCGCCGGGTGGGCTGGGAGCTGCGCAGGGCGGGCTGTAACCTCGACTTCGCCCCGGATGTGGACATCAACTCCAACCCGGACAACCCGGTGATCGGCGTGCGCAGCTTCGGCTCGTCGCCCGAGCTGGTGGCCGAGCAGAGCGCAGCGTGGACGCGCGGGCTGCAGTCGGCGGGCGTCGCCGTCTGCGCCAAGCACTTCCCCGGCCACGGGGACACGGCCCAGGACTCGCACCTGGTGCTCCCCGAGGTCGACCTCGACGTCGATCAGCTGCGCGAGCGGGAGCTGCTGCCGTTCCGCGCCGTCATCGAGGCGGGGGCGCGCACGATCATGACCTCGCACATCCTGCTCCCGCAGCTGGATGCGGAGCGGCCGGCGACGTTCAGCCCGACGATCATCGAGGGCCTGCTTCGCCGGGAACTCGGGTTCCAGGGCGTCGTCGTCAGCGACGCGCTCGACATGAAGGGCGCGAGCGGGGATCGCGGCATCCCGGAGGCCGCCGTCCTGGCGCTCGCCGCCGGCTGCGACCTGCTGTGCATCGGCACGGAGAACACGGACGACCAGCTCGCCGAGATCGAGAACGCGATCGTCGCCGCCGTCGAATCCGGCCGGCTGCCGGAGGCCAGGGTGGACGAGGCCGCCGCGCGGGTGCTCGCGCTGACCGCAGAGCTCCGCGCCGAGCAGGCGGCCGTGCCCATCCCGGCCGACGCCCCGGCCGGGCGGCTCGACCCGACGGACGTCGTCGTCGCGATCAGCACCTTCGACATCTCCGAGCATGCCGCCGAGTGGATGCGCGCCCACCGGGGCCCCTGCTCCGTCGTCCGCATCGACACGGTCGCGAACATCGCCGTCGGCGTGTCACCGTGGGGTCCGTTCGCCGAGGTGGCGGCCGACCCGGACTCCGCGTTCGCGGCGGCGTTCGCGGCGAACCCGACCGTCGTGTTCACCGAGGGCGACCATCCCGAGCTGGTGCTCGCCGCACAGTCGCCCGTGCTGGTGATCGGGAAGGACAATCACCGGCACGCGTTCGCGCGGGAGGCCATCGACCGGCTGCGCGCCGAACGGGACAGCGTGCTCGTGGTCGACATGGGCTGGCCGAGCGACGACAGGGCGTACGCGGACATCGCGACGTTCGGCGCATCCAGGCTCGTCGGCCGGGCGCTCCTCGACCTGCTCGGCTCCGGCTCGTGAGACTCGGCATCGACATCGGTGGCACCAAGACCGATGCGGTCGCCGTCGACGCCTCCGGATCGCTCGCGCAGCGGGTCAGGCTGGCCACCGGCTTCGGGTCGACGGCGGTGGTCGAGACCGCGGTGGCCGCCGTATCCAGGATCGGCGAGCTGACCGGCCTGTCCGCGACCGGGTTCGACTCGATCGGCATCGGCATCCCCGGGCTGGTCGACAACGCATCCGGTCACGTCGCGCACGCGGTGAATCTGGGGCTGGAGGGACTCGAGCTCGGCGGGGAGCTCGCCGGCAGGCTCGGCGTCGGCGTCCGCATCGAGAACGACGTGAAGGCCGCGGCCCTCGGCGCGTATCATCTGCTCGGCCTCGACGGCACGATGGCCTACCTCAACCTCGGCACGGGGATGGCGGCGGGGATCGTGGTCGACGGACGGCTGTGGCGGGGGAGGGGAGGCATCGCCGGCGAGATCGGGCACATCCCGGTCGACCCGAAGGGCGTGCTCTGCGCCTGCGGCCAGCGCGGCTGCCTGGAGACGGTCGCGAGCGGATCCGGCGTCGCCCGGCAGTGGAAGACCGACGACCCACTGCCCGTTCGCGCACTGTTCGCCGCCGCGGCGGACGGCGACCGGAACGCGCGGGCGATCAAGGCTAGGCTTGCAGAGGGCATCGCATCAGCTGTCCGTGTTCTCGTGCTGACCGTCGACGTCGACTCCGTCGTGATCGGCGGCGGCCTCAGTCATCTCGGGGACCGACTGCTGTGCGACGTCCACGAAGTGCTCGAATCCTGGTCGACGAGCTCGCCGTTCCTGGCGTCGCTCTCGCTGCAGGACCGCGTGCGCCTCGTCCCGGAAGATTCACCCGTCGCGGCACTCGGTGCTGCCCTCGTAGGAGAGAAACTCAGTGGCTGAAATCGTCGTCGTCCCCGATCAGGCAGCAGCGGGGGAGCTCGCTGCGCAGAGCATCCTCGACCTGATCTCCACCAAGCCGGATGCCGTGCTCGGCCTGGCGACAGGATCGACGCCCCTCGCGCTCTACCGCGCGCTCGCGGCGAAGGTGCAGACGGCAGGGGTCGACGTGTCGCACGTCCGCGGGTACGCGCTCGACGAGTACGTCGGGCTCCCGGACGGCCACCCGGAGAGCTACCGCGCGGTGATCAGCAGAGAGGTCGTGGAGCCGCTGGGTCTCACGCCGTCGCTCATCCACGTCCCCAACGGGAACATCGACACGATCGAGCACGCCGGTGCCGACTACGAGAAGGCGATCGCCGAATCCGGAGGGGTGGATGTGCAGATCCTCGGCATCGGCACGGACGGCCACATCGGATTCAACGAGCCTGGCTCGTCGTTCGCCTCCATCACCCGCGTGAAGACGCTCACCGAGCAGACGCGCAAAGACAACGCGCGCTTCTTCGACTCCGAGGCGGACGTGCCGATGCACTGCATCACGCAGGGGCTGTCGACCATCCTGCGCGCGCGCCACCTGCTGCTGCTCGCCTTCGGCGAAGGCAAGGCGGACGCCGTCGCCGGAGCCGTCGAGGGACCCGTCTCCGCCAGCAACCCCGGATCGGCGATCCAGCTGCACCCGCACGTGACCGTCCTGGTCGACGAGGCTGCGGCGTCCCGCCTGAAGAACATCGACTACTACCGGTACGCGTACGCGAACAAGCCGGCCTGGCAGAAGCTCTAGCCGCACTCTTTCTCGGTACCGGAAGCCCGGTCCCGTCTGTCGCCGAACTCGGCATGGACGGGGCCGGGCTTTTTTCATAAAAACATTGATTATCCCGCGTTGAAATTTTGCACCCTAAATGAAAGCGTGTGAGAATCGATATGTCGACGGGCTCTTCTCTGAACTCTCCGACAGCGATGACCGGGCTCGGTCTGGAATCGCTTGACCCACCCAGGGGAACGATCCCCTACCCGACTGCTCACGCCGCCTCCCTAGGACGCGTGTGGGCGCCGAAAGGAAATCCGCATTCCCATGCGTAAAAACACACAGCACGCCGGTGCTCCGAAGGGGCTGGCGTTCCGCGCGGCCCGCACCGGTGTCGCCGCAGCGTCCGCGCTCCTCGTTACGGCGGCAGGGCTCGCGTTCGCGGCTCCCGCTTCCGCGGCGACGGACGCTCAGACAATCCCGGTCGTCACGTCACCGGCCGCATCGTCGATCATCTACGACCAGTACCCGGTGTTCTCCGGGACGTCGAAGAAGAGCTACGCGGGCACCCTCTACCTCACCCCAGAGGGCGGCAAGAAGTACACGTATTGCACGTTCAAGTCGGATGCATCCGGCAACTGGTCGTGCCCGAAGCCGACCAAGCCGCTGGCGTACGGCGCGTATATGGTCGATGTCACGGTCTACAACAAGGGAGCGACGTCCAACTTCGCGATCGCGGACCCCGCCACCTATCCGAAGTCCGTCACTGCGCCCGGCTTCGGTGAGACGGTCACCACCAACCGTCCCGAGTTCGCTGGAACCGGCCTCCCCGGCGGCTTCGTCGTCGTCTTCCGCGGAGACGAGCCCGTGGCCGGGGGCGCGATCGACACGAACGGCCGATGGACGGCGCCGGCAATGTCCGACTTCCCGAACGGCGCGGTCGCGCTCCGGGTCGACTTCTTCACCCCGACCGAGCAGACGAAGCCGGTCTCCTCCCTCAACCACTTCATCACGGTGAACGTCCCGATTCCTGTGGTGCCCGTCACAGTGACCGGCCCGGTTGCAGGCTCTACGGTCGACACGGCGACGCCCGTGTTCGCCGGCTCAGGCGAGGCCGGCGCATCCATCGTCGTCACCGACGGAAACGGCGTGCTGCTCGCTTCGACGACGGTCGGCGACGACGGCGCGTGGAGTGTCGAGTCGCAGTTCGGGCTCGCCAACGGTCCCGTGGTGGCCACCGCCACGCAGACGGTCGCCGGAGTGTCTGAGACGACCGCGGCATCCACGAACTTCACGGTCGCCGTCGCTGCTGTGCCCGTCACGGCCGCTGTCGTGGTCACAGCTCCGGCGATCGAAGGGCAGGTCACGACAGACAAGCCGATGTATGCGGGAACCGGTGAGCCCGGCGCCAGCATCCAGGTCCGGGGAAGCAGCGGCGCGGTCCTGGGCTCGACCACGGTCGCCGCGGACGGCACCTGGTCGGTCACCTCGGAGATCCCGCTGGCCAACGGCTACTACATCGGCTCCGTCGTGCAGGAGATCCCAGGCGGCGCGACCACGCAGGCACGCCTGTCGTACGTGGTCAACGCCGTCACCGCGAAGCCGTTCAGCGTGACGTCCCCGGCAGCCGGCGGTGTCCTCGACACCGAGACCCCGGTCTACTCCGGCGTGGGCACTCCTGGCGCTGCCGTGGAGATCCGCGGTAACACTGGCAGGCTCGTCGCGTCTACCACTGTCGACGCGGCAGGCAACTGGTCCGCGACCGCGCAGTTCCCGCTCGGCGTCGGACGGTACGTCACGCACGCATCGCACATCAGCAACGGCGTGAGCACGCCCGCAGTGCTTCAGTACACGATCGTGGGCACCCACTCGGTGGCCAGCCCGAGCGTCGGTGCGAACACCGCGGGTCCGCGGCCCGTCTACACCGGATACGGCCACAACGGCGCCACCATCCAGATCGTCGGAAGCTCGGGCGCCATCGTCGCGACGGCGATCGTCGACGTGAACGGACGCTGGACAGCCACGGCGGACTTCGACTTGGTTGCAGGCCGCTATGTCGGCACCGCTGTGCACATCTTCGAAGGCGTGACGGTCTCGGCCGTCCCCATGGAGTACTTCGTCAAGTAGTCCGATCCACATCGCCAGCAGCCCGACCCTCCTCCGAGGGCCGGGCTGTTCGGCGTTCAGGCGCCGGTCGCGCCGTCGGCGATGGTGCTGCCGGCCGCGAAGACGCGGCGGACGGTCCACTCGTGGTCGAGGATCACGGCGTCCGCCGCGTAGCCGGCGCGCAGCCGCCCGAACCGGTGGCCGTCGCCCAGCACCCGCGCGGGGGTGAGCGTCACCGCTTCGACCGCCTTGACAGGCTCGAGGCCGGCGAGAGTGATGGCGTTCCGGAGGGCGACATCCTGGGTGAGCGTCGAGCCGGCGATGGTCTCCGTGCCGGAGAGCACCGCGAGACCGTTGCGCACGGAGACGTTGAGGCCGCCGAGGCGGTAGTCACCGTCGCTGGCGCCCGCGGCGGCCATCGCGTCGGTGACCAGTGCGACGCGTCCACGCGCCTCGTCGAAGGCGAGCCTGGCGACCGATGGATGCACGTGCAGACCGTCGAGGATGAGCTCCAGGGTCACGTCGGGGTTCTCGAACGCGGCCACGACGGGGCCGGGCGCGCGGTGATGGATGCCGTTCATCGCGTTGAACGCGTGCGTGAGAAGCCGGGCGCCGACCTCGAACGCGCGGGTGGCCTGGGCGTAGTCGGCCGCCGTGTGGCCGACGCCGACCACGACACCGGCCTCGATGAGCACACCGATCGACTCCAGCGCGTTCGGCAGCTCGGGGGCGATGGTCGCGACGCGCATCGTGCCGCGGGCGGCGCCGATCAGCTCCTCGACCATCTCGGGGCCCGGCTCACGCAGGAAGGCGGCGTCGTGCGCACCCCGGCGCTCCGGCGCCAGGAACGGGCCCTCCAGGTGGGAGCCGAGCACGAGAGGGTCGCCGGCCGCGAGGTCGGCGACGATGGACAGGCTCTCGCGCAGTGAGGCGAGTGGGTTGGCGACGTGGGAGACGAGCGAGCGTGTCGTGCCGTGCGCTCTGTGCGTGGCGAGACCGGCGAGCATCTGCTCCGGACCGTCGTCGAACGGGTGGCCGCCGCCGCCATGGCAGTGCAGGTCGATGAAGCCCGGCGTGAGCCAGTGCCCTCCGGCGTCGACCACCTCTCGGCCGCCGCCCTGGGCCGCGCTGTGCCAGCCGGTGCCCGAGCCGGTGGCAGTGATGGTGTCGCCGTCGACGACGAGCCAGAAGTCGTCGACCAGCCCGTCCGCATCCACCTTGCGGGCGTTGTGGACGACGAGGCCGGTCACGAGAACTCTTTGCGTCCGTTGACGATGCCGCTCACGGTCGCGACGACCGCGAACACTCCGGCGACGATGGGCTGGCCGAGGTCCCACCAGGCCAGGGCGGCCGACGCGAACACGACGATTTCGACCAGCGCCTTGACGAACGGGTCGACGTGCAGCACGGCCTTCGGCGAGCGGAACAGCGCCCAGAGCACGATGGCGACGGCCGGAGCGAGGATGCCGACGACGATGTTCCACGGCAGCGGCCAGGCAACGAAGCCCCAGAAGCCGAGGGTGAAGATCGCGAAGAGTTCCAGAACGAACCGGAGGACGTCGTTCGGCCCGACCCTGGTCTCGCTCTGCGGGTGCTGCGTGGAAGTCACGGAATACATTCTATTGCCGCAGCATCCCGTGCCCGCCTAGCGGAAGATGATCGTGCGAGCGCCGTCGAGGAGGACGCGGTCCTCGGCGAACCACTTGACCGCCTGGGTCAGCGTGCGGCTCTCCTCGTCCTGGCCGATCGCGACCAGCTCCTGCACGGTGCGCGAGTGGTCGACCCTGACCACGTTCTGCTCGATGATCGGGCCCTCGTCGAGGTCGCTCGTGACGAAGTGCGCCGTGGCGCCGATCAGTTTCACACCGCGGGCGTGCGCCTGACGGTACGGGTTCGCGCCCTTGAAGCCGGGGAGGAAGGAGTGGTGGATGTTGATGGCCCGGCCGGTCAGGCGCTCGCACAGCTCGGGGGAGAGGATCTGCATGTAGCGGGCCAGTACCACCAGCTCGATGTCGTGCTCCTCGACGGCCTCGAGCACGCGCGCCTCGAACGCGGCCTTGCTCTCCGCATCCGCCACGGGCCGGGACTCGAACGGGACGCCGTAGAAACCGGCCAGGTCGCGCAGGGTTCCGTGGTTGGACAGCACGAGCGGGATCTCGATCGGCAGCTGGCCAGCGCGCTGGCGGAACAGCAGGTCGTTGAGGCAGTGCGCCGCAGTGGATGCGAGGACGAGCGTACGCAGCGGACGGCCGACGTTGTCGACGCGGTGCTGCATCCCGAACTGCTCGACGACGGGAGCGAGAGCGCGCTCGAACTCGGCGCGGTCGGCGCCGGACTCGACCTGGAGGCGCATGAAGAAGCGGCCGGTGTCCGTGCTCGCGAACTGCTGGCTCTCGGTGATGTTGCCTCTCGCGGCGACGATCGCGCCGCTGACGGCGTGCACGATGCCCGGCTTGTCTGCGCAGCTGAACGTGAGCACCCAGTGGTTGGGCTGCGGGGATGCGGGGGCTGAGAGAGTCACCTTGTTAGGTTAGCGATTGCGCAGGCCGCTGCCGAACGCGCGGAGGTGCACAGCCATTGACGCGGCGCACCGAGGTGAAGTTGGATCGGTGCATGACCACTACGGGCGAGCACACCCCGGACGTCCCGACGACACCGGCCACCGGCCTCGGGGTCGAGCTGAACGGGCTCAACACCATCCAGGAGAGCGAACGCCGGGGCCGTCCGCGTGATCTGTTCTGGCCGTGGTTCGGTGCGAACGTCTCGGTGTTCGGCCTCAGCTACGGCTCGTTCCTGCTCGGCTTCGGCATCTCGTTCTGGCAGGCGACGATCGTCGGGATCGTCGGCATCGTGATCTCGTTCCTGTTCTGCGGGTTCATCGCGCTCGCAGGCAAGCGCGGCTCTGCGCCGACGATGGTGCTCAGCCGCGCGATGTTCGGCGTCGAAGGCAACAGGGTGCCGTCCGTGCTGTCCTGGCTGCTCACGGTCGGCTGGGAGACCGTGCTCACCGCGCTCGCCGTGCTGGCGACGGCGACGGTGTTCACGCAGCTCGGCTGGGAGGGCGGTGTCGCCACGAAGGTGGTGGCGCTCATCGTCGTGGCCGCGCTCATCATCGCCGGCGGTGTGATCGGCTTCCACCTCATCATGCGCATGCAGATGATCATCACCATCGTCACCGGCGTGCTCACCGTGCTCTACATCATCCTGGTGCTCGGCCACATCGACCTCGGCGCCGTCTCCGCGCTGCCCGCCGGCGACCTCCCGCACGTGATCGGCGGTTTCGTCTTCATGCTGACCGGGTTCGGGCTGGGCTGGGTGAACGCCGCCGCGGACTACTCCCGCTATCTGCCGCGTTCGGCGCGCAGTTCCGGCGTCGTCGGCTGGACGACGTTCGGCTCGTCGCTGGCTCCCGTCATCCTGCTGGTGTTCGGGATCCTGCTGGCCGGCTCGTCGGAGAAGCTCAGCACGGCCATCGCCGCGGACCCGATCGGTGCGCTCGCCTCCCTGCTGCCGACCTGGTTCCTGGTGCCGTTCGTGATCGTCGCGGTCCTCGGCCTGGTCGGTGGCGCCGTGCTCGACATCTACTCGTCCGGACTGGCCCTGTTGAGCGTCGGGCTCCGGGCGCCGCGCTACGTCGCGGCGGGGATCGACGGGGTGATCATGACCGCCGGCGCGATCTACGTGGTGTTCTTCGCCAACGACTTCCTCGGGCCGTTCCAAGGTTTCCTGATCACCCTCGGTGTTCCGATCGCTGCCTGGTGCGGCATCTTCATGGCCGACATCAGCCTGCGCAAGCGCGACTACGCAGAAGCCGACCTCTACGACAGGCGCGGCCGGTACGGCAGCGTGCGCTGGCTGCCCATCGCCCTCATCGTGATCGGGACGGGGATCGGCTGGGGTCTCGTCACGAACGCCTCGGCGAACTGGCTCACCTGGCAGGGCTATCTGCTCGGGCCGTTCGGGCTCGGCGGCACGCAGGGCGACTGGGCCTACGCCAACCTCGGCGTGCTCGTCGCACTCGTGATCGGCTTCCTCGGCACCCTTCTGTTCTCGCGCGGCGCGATCCGCCGCCAGGAGGAGCGGTGACGGAGCCGACGCTCGTCGTCGTCGACATGCAGCGCGTGTTCGGCGACGAGGACAGCGACTGGTTCACCCCGCGGTTCGCCGAGGCGGCCGCGGTGATCGAGTCGATGCTCCCCGCCTTCGGGGAACGGGTGGTGTTCACGCGGTTCGTGGCCCCGGCGCATCCGGTCGGTGCCTGGGGGCCGTACTACGAGCAGTGGCCGTTCGCGCTCGTGCCGGAGGACGACAGGCTCTACGAGCTGGTGCCGACGTTCGCCGGACGGGCGGACGCGGTGGTCACCGAGACCACGTTCGGCAAGTGGGGGCCGGGACTGGAGGCGGCGCTCGGCGGGACTACCGAGATCGTGCTGACCGGCGTGTCCACCGACTGCTGCGTGCTCTCCACCGCGCTGCCGGCGGCGGACGCGGGTGTGCACATCCGCGTGGCAGCCGATGGATGCGCCGGGCTGACCGACGCCGACCATCGGCGAGCTCTCGACGCTATGGCGCTGTACGCTCCGCTGATCGAGATCGAGGACAGCCGGAGCATCCTGGCGTCGATCGGGTAGACTCCTTTCTGGTCGGTGGTCGAACACCGGCCCTGGGCGCGCACATGGGCGCGTAGTCGACCCGCCATCCGAAGTCTTGCCGCACCGGCGACCGGATGGGGCGGGGAACGCCGTTCGTTGGACAGTTCGTCATGTCTGCCACTTCAACGTCGCCAATGAAAACCTCACCGAAATTCCCCTGGGCGGGACTGCTCGCGCTCGCCGCAGCCGTCTTCCTGTCCGTCACCAGCGAGATGATCCCCACCGGGCTGCTGCCCGACATGAGCTCGTCGCTCGGCGTGAGCGAAGCGCAGATCGGGCTGCTTGTCACGTTCTTCGCGTTCACCGTGGTGATCACGAGCACGCCGCTCACCGCGCTGACCAAGCGCTGGCCACGGCACGCCATGATCGTCGGCATCCTGATCGCCCTCGGCCTGTCGAACGTGCTGACGGCCATCGCGCCGGACTACGGGTTCGTGGTCGCCTCGCGCATCCTGGGCGGTGTCGCCCACGGTCTGTTCTGGTCGATCGTCGGCGCGTACGCCGGTCACCTCGTGCCGAAGGAGCAGATCGGCAGGGCCGTGTCGATCACGCTCGGCGGAGGCACGCTCGCGTTCGTCTTCGGTGTGCCGCTCGGCACGTTCGCCGGTCACCTGTTCGGCTGGCGGCTGTCGTTCGCCTTCCTCGCCGTCCTGATGCTGGTCGGTGCGCTGCTGGTGTGGAAGCTGCTGCCGACGGTGGAGCGTGAGACCGACACCCACGCCGACCGGATGCGCGGTGTGCCGCGCTTCGAACGCCCGGCCCGCCCGAAGGACGCGACCATCGTCGCGGTCGTGATGGTGTGCCTGGTGGCCTCCGTCACGATGATCGGGCACTACACGTTCTACACGTTCGTCGTCCCGTTCCTCACCGGACCGATGGGCGTCGCACCCGGCGACGTCGGCGGCTTGCTGTTCTTCTACGGGATCGCCGGCGCGGTCGGGCTGGTGCTCGCCGGCTCGCTGTTCGGGCCGCGCCCGCAGCTCGGGTTGATCCTCGCGCTGGTGGTCACCGGAGTCGCCGTCGCAGCGCTCGCGGCGTTCGCCGGGCAGCCCGTGATCGCCCTGATCGCGTTCATCGTGTGGGGGCTCGCGTTCGGCGCGCTGCCTCCCCTGCTGCAGACGCGGCTGCTCCACACCTCGTCCGCGGCGTTCCGCGACACCGCGAGCGCGCTGTACACGACGTCGTTCAACATCGGCATCGGTGGCGGCGCTCTGATCGGTGCGATGATCTTCGACCTGGGCGGCCTGATGGTGCTGCCGGTCGTCTACATCGGCCTGCTGGTCGTCGCGCTCGTGCTGGTGCTCGTGATCGGGCGGATGACCAGGAGGCGGCAGCCGGTGGATGCGCCTGCCGAGCCGGAGAGCGTCAGAACAGCGTGACAGGAAGGTCGACGAGCAGGCCGTAGCGGCTGCCGTCGGTGTACGCCACGCCGAACCGGTGCTGGAGGGTGTCGTCGAGCGCCCATTCGAATCCCTGGGACGCGTGACCGTATGCGTCGAGGTGCACGAGGTTCTGCATCCGGTTGCCGTCGGCGGACAGCCGGAGGGTCGCGCCGGGGGCGCCGTCCACGGTGAGCAGGAACGAGTGGCCGGGCGTCGGCGTGATCCGGATGGCGGGCACGGCCACGGATCCGGTGAGGGGCGCGGTCACTGCTGACACGTTGCCGAGCCGGTCGGTCTGCCGCGCGGTGATCGCGAACGCCGGCTGGACGCCGGTGAGCTGATCGGTGGCCCAGGTGCCGTCTGCTGAGGCGGTGACGGTGGCCTGCAGCGTCCCGTGGTCGTAGACGTCGACGGTCGCCCCGGGCTCTGCGGTGCCGGAGACGATGGGTGCGAGGAGCCCGGCGTACGTGTCGGAGCCGGTGTCGGGCTCGTTGAACAGCGGGGCGATGGCCGTGCGGTCGATCGACACGGTGGTGGTCTGCGCGGGGGAGCTGCCGCCCGCCGTCGCCTGGACGAAGCCGAGCGACCAGTCGCCGTCGGTGAGCGAGGACAGATCGAGCGTGAGGCTCCAGGCGCCTGTGCGGTCGGCGGTGGTGTTGCCGACGGAGACCGCGGCGGTGGTGGACGCGGTGCTTGTGCTGGATGCGGTGGAGAGCGGCGATGCGGTGGCCGGTGTCGCGGAGACGACGATGCGCGCATCCGGTGCTGCGGTGCCGGAGGCGGCGAGGGTGGCGGCGTTGGTCTCGGTCTGCTGGGCGGGGGAGGAGACGGCGGGGGCGGCCGGCGGCGTCGTGGGGGTGGGGGTGCCCGGTGTGCCGGGGCCGGAGGGCTCTGTCGGCGTCGTCCCGGTCTGGCCGGGGGAGACGGCGACCGGGGCTGTGGATGGCGGGTTGCCGGTCGATGGGGCGGCGGGTTGCGGCGCCGCGACGACGGGCACGGCGGGGGCCGGGACGGAGGGAGCCGGCGCTGCGGGAGCAGGATCGGCGGCGAGCGGCGCCGCCGGGGCGGGGACGGGCGGCGCGGTCGCTGCGCCGGTGTCCGGCTGCTGCTGGCTGGCCGTGACCGACGCGGGCCGCTGCGGGAACAGCTGGGGGCCGAAGACGAACCCGGCGGCGACAGCCGCGGCGACGAGCAGGCCGCCGATGGTCAGGCCGATGCCGACGGTGCTTCCGGTGCCGGCCGCCGCGGTGGCGGTTGCGGGAGCCGCAGTCGCGGCGCCCGAGCCCGAGCCGCCCGCGCTTCCAGCGCCCGCCCCGCCAGAGCCTGCGCCGCCAGCACCGGGCGCCGCAGAGCCCGGCATCACCGCGCCCGACTCTCCGATGGCGTAGCTGACCGCGTTCGCCCCCGACTGCATCCACGCCGCGTACGCGGAGGCGCCGCCGATGCCGAGTGTGAGCGGCAGCAGCACCAGGGAGAGGCGCGACCCGACCTCGGACGCCTCGGAGGCGACGATGCTGCAGCGCGCGCACTCGGCGAGGTGCGCATCCACTGCTGCCGTGTCGCGCTTACCGAGGCCGTGGCGGGCGTATGCGCCGAGGCGTTCGGTGGTCCAGCGGCACTCGGAGCCCTCGGCCGTCGAGGCGAGGTGCGCCTGCACCCAGGCCTGACGCAGCCCCTCGCGTGCGCGGTAAGCGAGGGCGGCGACCGCGTTGGGCGTCATCCCGAACAGCGGCGCGACCTGCTGCGGCGTCATGCTCTCGACCTCGCAGTACCAGAGCACCTCCTGCCAGCGGCTCGGCAGCGTGTGGAACGCCTTCGCGGTGAGGGACCGGTCGAGTGCCTCCATCGTCGCAGCCTCGCTGAAGGCGGGGTCTTCGACGGACTCCATCTCGTCGATGGCCGTCTCGTGCTTGGCCCGCCCCCACGACGCGGCGATGTTGCGGACGGTGCTGAAGAGGTACGCGCGGAACGCCGTGGTGGGGCCGCCGCCCGCCGCGATGGCGCGGTAGATCTTGGCATACGCTTCCGAGACCAGGTCGTCGGCGTCGAAGGTGGACGTCTGAGAGCGTGCGACCGTCATGGCCGCGCGGGCGTGCCGTCTCCACAGTTCGGCGAATGCTTCCCGGTTGCCGCCCCTGGTCAGCTCGACGAGGTCGGAGTCCGACTGTTCGGTGACGGGGGGCATCCCGCCATTCTGGCGGAAACAGCTGAAAAAAGTCTGATATTTCGGTCCTGTTACCGCTCGCTGAACCGGCGGAAAAAAGTTGCCGGAAGTGGCGTCATAACCGCGACAGCGGTGCGTCTCTCCCACTGAAGCCGTCGGCGATGGACGGCGATCCGGCGCGGAGTGCTCTTATTCGGCCCACTCCGCCGTGCGTTTGATGGACGACCCGAACGTCCGTCAAACGAGGGGGATCCGCGCGAGCGGACCGTCGGGGGGGGGGGGGGGGGGGCCGCCCCCCCCCCCCCCCCCCCCCCCCCCCCCCCCCCCCCCCCCCCC
>NZ_JBXAPT010000009.1:0-116850 GCF_058806515.1 Leifsonia sp. GW821-FHT13C05
CCGATCGCCGCCGCCGAGCTGCGGACGGCCAGGAGGACCGCTTCGCTGTTCGCGGCCGTCAGCTCGATGCGCGGCCCACGCACACCGGTACTCAGCGCCGTGAGCCAGCGCGGCGCGAGATGCTCCGCGATCGTCATGCTGGCGGCGATATGCAGCGTGTCGTCCGTCGTCTGGCGCAGGGAGGCGACGGAGGCGTCGAACCGTTCCGTGGCGTCCAGGAGGTCGGCGGCCCACTCCACGATGAGGGCGCCGGTCTCGGTCGGATGCGCGCCCCGAGTGCTGCGAACGAGCAGAGCAGCGCCCAGATCCAGTTCCAGCGCCGCGAGCCGCATCGAGGCCGCCTGTTGCGTGACGCCGGCTTCGCGGGCTGCGGAGGAGATGCTACCCGTCCGGGCGACCGCCACCAACAGCCTCAGGCCTGCAATGTCCACGAGCACCTCAGTCTTCGCACTCGCCCACGCTATCCCTCCTCGACGCCCGAGCTTCTCGCGGCGGCGCCGAAGTCAGCAGTTGCACCGATCCCTTGGCGGCGGCTGCCGGTCAGCTCCGCTGAGCTTCGACGGTCGTCCGTTCGGCCGCTTGGGGTTTCAGGTCGGTGAGTGCCGGCCGCAGATAGGGGGAGGGTTCGGCGCCCGGGTGTCGACGGGCCTGGACGATGAACAGCGTGATTCCGACGGCGACGGCGGCGAAGGAGGCCCACACGTTCGCGGGGATTCCCAGCCACCCGTCGCTGGTCGGGTCGATGCGGATCGCTTCGAGCCAGCTGCGGCCGAGTCCGTACCAGATGAGGTAGAGCGCGAGCACGCGACCCCACTGCAGGCGGAATCGCCGCTCGAGGAGCAGGATCAGGGCGACACCGACGAGGTTCCAGATGATCTCGTAGAGGAAGAGCGGGTGGAAGAGCGTGTCGGGCGGCATGCCGGCGGGGAACTTGGGATTGGTGGCCTCGATCTGCAGACCCCACGGGAGTGTAGTGGGGAGGCCGAAGAGTTCGTGGTTGAAGTAGTTGCCGAACCGCCCGAGTGACTGGGCGACGAGCAGCGCTGGGGCGAGCGCGTCGGCGAACGCCCAGAACCGAAGACCTGCGCGTCGGCAAGCGATGTAGACGCCCAGTGCTCCGCCGAGGAGCGACCCGTAGAGCGCGTTGCCGCCGTCCCAGATGGCGAAGACATTCCAGAGGTTCGCGCCGGGGTAGAAGTAGTCGCCGACGTGGGTGAACACGTGGTAAAAGCGGGCGCAGACGATGCCGAGCGGCACGGCCCAGAGGACGACATCGAGCACGATTCCGCGGTCGACGCCGCGGCGACCGAGCCGGCGCGCGGTGATCAGGGCCGCGGCGATGATGCCGCTGAGAATGCACAGCGCATAGGCGTGCACAGTCAGTGGACCTATCTGGAACTGTGCAAATTGCGGGGGCGGGCTGGGGATGCTCAGGGCGAGCACGGATCTCCTCGTATTCAACCGACGGTGAGCTAGTGCATGTTCTGCCGAAGAGCGGAAGCGCAAAGCGGGAGCCGGACAGCGGGCAGTAAGTGTGTGTGCCGAGATGTTCGTGCCTTCTCGCTCGTTCCGACCGCGGGGCGTCCCAGCTCACGCTCCGACCCTAAAGCACAGGCCCTGACCAGCGCGGGGTAAGTAGTGCGCCGAGGCTAGCAGCGGCTGCGAATGTTCACACGGTCGGCCCTTCTCTTCCACTTCGGGGTTTCTGAGCTGTGAACGAGATCGCGGGCCCGCTTGCATGGGTGTGCGAAAACGATCGTTTGCGAGCAGCTCCTCGACCGGCGAGGCGTGCCGCGAAACTTCGCGGATCGCGTATTGATCAAAACCCTTGCCGAAACCCTCTTCTGTTCAGAACGCTATCTGGGGGTTTTTGAGCAGGTCTGGTAGAATGAAGAGGTCGAAAGGGGCAGCGATGAGCGTCAAGACCGCGAGCACTATCTCCGCCGCTGAGCGCGAGCTCCGCGAGCGTGTGGTGGCTGACGCCGCGCACAGCTCCGAGATGGAGGGTCTGTCTTCCACGGCCGAGTACCGTGCGGACGCTGCAGCGTTCGTCGAGGGGGAGTTCGACGCCGACGAGCTGGTGCGCCGCACCCGCGCCCGCTACGGCCTTGCCTGAGTTCGTCGACCCGTACCTCGAGCCCGCCTCGGGCATCCTCCGCAATAACTTCGGCATCACCGATCAGCGTGCCCTCGACGCAGCTGAGGCGGACCTGGTTGAGGCGCGCCGCGTCCAAATGATCATCCGACCGGTGAAGGTCACCGGGGATCTGCGACAGCTGCAGGCGATCCACGGTCAGTTGTTCCAGGACGTCTACGACTGGGCCGGCCAGCTGCGCACCGTCGATATCCGCAAGGGCACGGATGCGGAGGCGGAATTCTTCATGCCGGTGTCCCGGCTCGAGTCGGGGGCAGGGTTCGCGTTCGCGGAGCTCGCGGATGACAATCAGCTGCACGGGCTGGACCGTGACCGGTTCGTCGACCGGCTGGCGCACCACTACGACCAGGTGAACTACCTCCACCCGTTCCGGGAGGGCAACGGGCGTGCCCAACGGATCTTCTGGACGCAGGTCGCCGCAGGCGCCGGTTATGACCTGGACTGGAGCCAGGTCACCGGCGCCGAGAACGACAGGGCGTCGCGGGACGCGATGGAGCGGCGAGACTTCTCCGGGCTGCACATGATGTTCGACCGGATCGTGCGGCCGGCGACGCCGGGCGGCCGGCTCACACCGGAACGGCTGGAACAGCTGCGGACGTTCGCAAGCATGGGCGGCCCCGCCACGCCGTCGCGTGGCATCTCGTCGGCCTCGGCGCGGCCGACGCGATCGCAGACGCAGGGATATGACTCCGATCTTGGGAGGGGACGATGACCGTCGTCGGATACGCGCGAGTGTCGAAGCGGGAGCAGAACCCACGAGCGCAGGAAGCTGAGCTGAAAGCGGCTGGTGCCGAGCGCGTCTTCATCGACCACGGCGACTCCAGCCGGATTAAAGACCGCCCGCAATGGGTCGCCTGCATGGACTACATGCGGGCCGGTGACGTTCTGCTGGTGCGGCGCCTGGATCGCCTCGGGGGTACCGAGCGGATCCTGATCGAAACGTTGCACGAGCTCGAGGATAAGGGTGTCGATATCAAGAGCCTGACTGAACCCGTCATCGACACCACAAGCCCGATGGGCCGCGCGCTGTTCGGCATCGTCGCCGTGTTCGCGCAGCTGCGCGTGGACACCATCAGAGAGAACACGCGACTGGGGCTCGAGTATGCACGCGCCCAGGGGCGGGTTGGCGGCCGCCCAACTGTCATGACGTCGGAGCGCATCGAGGTCGCGAGGCAGATGCGTGCGCAGACACCGCCGGCGACGTGGGACGCGATCGCCAAGACCCTCCGCGTTGGCTCCGCCACCGTTCGACGTGCTTTGGCGCAGGCGACCGAAGATGAGAACGCTGCTCGCGAGCCCGAAGTGCGCGCGGGCGCGAAGTAGTGTCCGGTTTCCGGAGGGACGAGCTCTACGCAGCCGCCGTGGTGGAGCATGTGTTGGGTGCGAGCGTGGTGCAACTCGATGTGCCTGGCGCACCGCGGAAAACGATCGATGGTGAGATCCGCTACGGGGACGGCAGGAGAGCCGGCCTTGAAGTGACAAGTGTCGAGGACAGTTCCGAGCACCACCTCAGAGCGAAGCTCAAGACTCGGCCTAGTGCGCCGGCACCTGGACGCCTAACGTGGACGATCCACGCGCCTAGCGTGCGTGACCTTGCTCGGCTGGAGAAGCTCTATGAGCGGGTGATCGCGTTGGCTGAGCGACACAACGTAACCCGCCCGGAAGACTTGCCGCTTGACGTAATTCACGGTGATCCTGAGCTGGAGTGGCTCGCTTGGGAGGTGGGCCCGGTGATGTGGGGATACCTACCCAGCGGAAAACCGAAGGTCTATTGGATGCCGCCTGTTGCCGCCGCCATATTCAGCAGCGAGGGCGAGGCGATCGCCGAGGGTGTCGACGCCGCTCTCCAGGTCGATCCCGCCCGCGACCACATTGCGAAGCTGTTGGCCGCTCCGTACGACGAGCGGCACCTGTTCCTCATCGTCGGGACGACGGGTCTCAGCAACGCGGCCGCCTATGCGCTTATCGAACCCAGCGAGGTACCGTCCGAGGATCCCGCCCTCCCGGTCGGGATTGATCACCTGTGGCTGGCGCCTGGCTGGGGGCAGACGGTCACGGTGTGGAGCCGTCCGACTGGATGGCGGCACGAGCGGCTGCCAGATCCGCCCCGATCGGCTGAGCGGAGCACAGCCACTCGTTGACGTCGCCTCGGATGTATCGCACGGTTCGTTTGCCGATCGTGATGTACGCCGGCCCTTGACCGCGCTGGCGCATCCGGCGCAGCTCGTCGAGTGTCAGTCCTGTCTCTGCGGCGGTCTCTTCTGGTGTGTAGGAGCGCAGCTGGGCGGGCACGGTGACGCGGTGCCGGCGGAGGTATTCGGCGCTCATCACTGGCAGTTTTCGCAGTAGAGGGCGTCCATCGGATCGACGGGCACCTGGTACACCTCGAGCGCCTGCTGGGATGCGAGTCGTGCGATCAGGTCGGGCCGGTATCCGTCCCAGCTGCTCCCGTCGACGACCGTGACCGGCGCCATCGCGTAGGAAGTTCCCACCGCCTGCAGGGGGTAGTCGTCCGTGCTGACTGACACCAGCTCGTAGACGATGCCGGCGTTGTCCATTGCTGCTTTGGTTTTGTCGCTTGTTGCGGATCCGGACTCCACGTACAAGGTGACGTTCGTGCTCATGGCGCGCTCCCTCTCTCATCTGAAACCCATTTGCCTTTCGGCGCTTTTGCCGAAACAGCGCTGGGGGTGAATGAGCAAGGGACCGTGGAATACCGGAGGGAGCGCAGCGAGTGAGGATATGCCGCGAAAGCTCTTGCTCAGAGAGGAACGGTGCGTACCATCACTTAGCCGAAAGGCAACGGAGTTGCCCAACGAACAGGCCCCACCGAGCGACGCTCGGCGGGGCCTGTTCTAGAAGCTGAGGAGCCGCAGGCTCACCCTTCAATGCTCTGTGGCTGAGGTGCAGCTGCAGCACGGCGCTTACGCGCTCGGGGCGCGGACTGTCCCGGCGCACGAGCGCCAATCTCGCGCAAGTTCTTCTCTGTCCACCCCGCGGCAAGCGCAGCACTCCACGCCTTATCGTGCGCGGCGGCAGCATCCTTGACGGCCTGCTCCGCAGCGTCGAACGCGTTGGTCGCGGACACGAGTTCTTCAACGGAGCGCACGCGCGCGTTCTGCTCCGCCTCGATGATGGTCCGCGCCTTCCGGGCGGCTTCCTGTGGGTCCAGTTGTACGTCGCTCATAGCCACAGATTAACAGGACCGCAACCGGTCCACTAGGCGTAACGTTGCACCCTCCAGGCGCTGCCTCACCGTTGCTCGCGCATCGTTCGGGCGGGAGCCCCAGACGGAGCAAGCTATACAGTTACCCGGGGCAATTGGCTTGTGGTGCTGGACTGCCTGGTCCGGCACCGGCATACTTGTCGTATGGTCCCCGGCCAGGAGGCGGGTTCGCTGCGCTGGGCCAGAGGGACGGGGGAGGGGCGATGTCGGAGCAGAATGAGAACCGACTGTTCGGTCGTTCTCGTCGCGCCAACGTCCGCGGTGAGGCGAAGCGCGTCAAGCGGTACGAGGTTTCGGTGACTCCGGAGGAGGACACGCAGCTGCGTGCTCGTGCCGCGGTTCGTGGGGTGACCGTTCCGCGTCTGTTGTTTGAGTCCGCGATGAGCGGTCATGTGCAGACGGACACGGATCGTAAGGCTGCGATTGTGGAGATTTTCGCGGTTCGCCGGTTGCTTGCGAACCTGGCGAACAATGCGAACCAGCTTGCGAAGTACGCGAACAGTGAGGGCACGTTTCCGGCCGAGGCGGAGGCGATCGTCACGGAGTACCGGTCGCTTGTTCCGCGCCTGTCCGCAGCGATTGAAACGCTGGCAGACTCATGATGCCGAACATCACCCGGGGGAGCCGGATGGGTGGGCTTATGATCTACCTCGCCGGCCCCGGTCGCTCGAACGAACACGAGGAACAGCACCTCGTCGCCGGCAACTCCGCCATCGTCACGATGCACGGATACGGTGTGCTGGATCGTGAGACGGCGTTGGCGATCGCGAAGGACCTCGACGAGCCGCGCGTCGCGCTGGGCGTCGAGGTGACGCGCGCACAGAGCATCACCGACCCGGAGACGGGTCAGGTTCACTCGACCACGACGCCCGCGGATGTGTGGCACTGTTCACTGTCTTTGCGCGCGGACGAGGGCCAGCTGTCCGATGAGAAGTGGGGCGCGATCGCGCAAGACTTCGTGGACCGGATGGGATTCACTGAGGCGAGCGGTAAGGCCGAGTGCCGGTGGGTTGCTGTCCGTCATGGGCTCTCGACCAATGGCAACGACCACGTCCACATCGCGGTTTCACTGGTGCGCGAGGACGGCACCAAAGCGAGCACCCACAATGACTTCAAGAAGGCGCAGGACACGTGCCGCGACCTCGAGCGGGAGTATGGGTTGCAGGAGCTCAGCAGCCGGGAGCACGGGCTGGGGGAGCGGGGCATCAAGCCCGCGGAGCAGGAGCGCGCGCGCCGTACCGGCGCGGTCGAGGTCGACGCGCACCGGCTCGAACGGGCCGTGCGTGCTGCGGCGGCCGCGTCGATCGACGAGGGCGAATTTGTACGTCGGGTACGTCGCGCCGGCGTCCTCATCCGGCCCCGGTTCGCAGCCGGCCGTGACGACGTTGTCGCCGGTTACTCGGTGGCGCTGCGCACCGAGCACGGCACCCCTCCAGTTTGGTACGGCGGCGGCCGGCTCGCCCGCGACTTGACCCTCCCGAGGCTGCGCGAGGGATGGCCCGACAGTCCCGAGGCGGCGCAGGGCGCGGTCGACGAGTGGAAGGCCACCAGCCGCAACCCCTGGCAGTACCGGCCGGTCGCACCGGGCCGTGAAGAGGCAGAGCCGGCCCCTGAGCTGTGGCAGAAATACTCCGACGACATGCGCCGGATGCGCGACGAGCTGCGCAGCGTCCCACCGGGCGATCGGGCAGCGTGGGCGCACGTCGCGCGCGACACGGCCGGTGCGTTCGCTGCCTGGTCACAGCGCGTCGAGACGACGCCCGGACCACTCGCTGCAACCTCCCGCGAGCTGGCCCGGTCGGCGCAGATCAAGGCGCACACCTCGAAGCCGAAGAAGGTGAGCATGGGCAGCGCCGGCGGTGCCGCCATGCTGCTAATGCAGGCCGCTAGCCAGGGTCAGGGGACGATGGCCGAGGCGATCCTGATGCGCCAGCTCGCACGGCTCACCGTGGCGATCATCGACATGCACAAGGCCATCGGTGACGAGGCCCGGGCGGCGGAAATCTCCCGCACCCTGAACTCGCAGATGGCTACCGTCGCATCCCGGCTGCCCGAGGTTTCCCGGAAGGATCAGAACCCCGCGCCCGTCGACGTCGACGAGCGCACGGCCGAGGCGGTCCGCATCGCGCAGACAGGCCTCAGCGCTCCCCGTCCCGGCTCGCCCGTGCCGACGAAGATCGAGCCCGCTAAGCCCCACAAGCCCGCGACCGGACCCGAGCAAGACCGCGGCATCGGAAGATAACGGAAGGTGGCAATCATGGCCGAAGAGAACGACGGCATCGCGGACGCGGTAGACGGTCAGCTGCGGATCGCGCTGACCGTGGCGGCCCAGCTGGGCGCACGATTCGCTCGGATCCGGGAAGAACTCGCTCGCACCCGGCAGGCTCAGACGGAGCGGCAGAACCGTGAGCTGCAAGCCCGGTTCGACGCTGAACGCGCCGCGGCCCGCGCCGAGCTCGCGCCCGTGTACGACCGCACCTGGTGGGACGCCGCGAGCGTCGACCAGATCGCTGGCGTCCACGAGACGGCCACCGCCTGGCACGGTATCGACCCGGAGACCGACCGTGCCGGCGAACGCATCGCAGAGGAAGTCCGCGACCGTTACGACCTAGACGTCCGCGACCTAGTCGCCGACCCTGCAGCCGTACGCGAAGCACTCGCCCGAGCAGAGCGCACCCGATCAGAGGCGGCCGCCTCGCGCGGCGAGAGCGCGGTCGACGTCGCGGAGGCCGGGGCCTTCCTCAGCGCAGCGGAGACGCTGGATCGAGCCGCCGAACAACGACAGCGACAGGCGGACGAACGTGACCAGCGAGCGTCCGAGCTGGATGGATTGTACGACGCTGAACAGCTGCGCTCAGAGGCCGAGAATGACCGCGACGTCACCGATGCCCTGCGCGGCGATTCGAACGACAATCGCGCGCGCACTGTCTCGGTGTTCGACAGCGCCGAGCGGCGGGAACGCTTCGCATCGTCGCTTGAGGGCAAGGCCGACCGTGAGGTCATCGACGCTCGCATGACGGCCGCAGCCGACCAAGCACGGCATCCCCGCGAGGCAGTGACAACGGCACCCAAGCGCGCCCCCAAAGCGCGCAGGACGCCCACTGGCCAGGGAAAGCAGCGAGAGCGGCACCTAGGCCGCTGACTTAAGTGTCAAGTGCCGCCGATACCATTCTGCGGCGACGGGCGCCAGGCAGGGTCGGGCCAGTCCGGCTCGGCCACGGTGAGGGCGCCGAGGTCGTCATCCGGGATCACCGGGATTCCGGTGCGGCTGATCGCGGTCAAGCCACCGACCGCGGCCGCCGGGTCGGACGGGAGATCCGGGTCAGGTGCCCCGGCGTCACCAAACAGGGCGTAAGCGAACGCGGACGTGCCTGTTGTGTACCGGCTGAGGTAACGAATGCCCTCGAATCCAGCGGCGTCGAAGGCGGCCGCCCATACCTGGGGGACGGCATAGTCGCGCATCGATGCGATTTCGCGGCTGACGTTCCACTTCCATGCGTTGTCCGCCTCGAGGTCGGCCAAGGTGGGGCTGTACTCCAGGCGAATCGGAGTCACCCGTAGCTTGGCGGCGTCGGAGGCGGCGATCCCGCCCTGCTCACGCATGTCCGGGCCGAGAGTCTCGATTACCGCTGCTTCAAGCGTGTCAGCCGCATAGCAGGTGCCCCGCGGCTCAGGCAGATTGAAGCGGCCCTTGTTGGTAGAGCTGAAGTACCAAACCCCGTTCGCTGCCAAGTGCAAGCGAAAGATCCAGCGGTCGCCGTCAAGCACGTGCGGAGGGAATTTCTCAAGCTCATCCAGTTCGGGCGCAGGCTGCGGGGCAGCGAGCCGATCGTTCACGCAGAAAGCCGCTCGTTGAGCTGTGCCGCAGCCTGGACAACCTGATTCACGTCGCCGCCCCGGAGCACTTCCACCGGAGTGCGGTCGTCAAGGTCGCCATGCGGGCTCCGCAGCCAAAAGGCAACGGACACGGGACTGCTAAGCGCGGGCGCCAGCGCACGTTGCACCTCAGCAAGGCCGGGCAGCATGCCGCCGGCCGAATCGAACTGAAACGTCGGATAGTACGCGCGGCCGCGTGAGAGGAGGCGGAGGAGGTGGCCGGCGACGACGCGTTTGTGAACGGCCGCCTCGCTGATGCCCCACTTACCCGCCAGGGCCTCGCTCTCGTAGAAAGGGCCAAGGCGGTCGTCGACGACACTGCGGGCTTTAGTCGGAAGTGCCGACGAGAACAGCGCTGCGGCCTCGGTCGGCTCCATCTCTTCCAGAGCTTCCTGCTGACCCTCGTCAAGAAGAGACACAGCGGTGGCAGCCGACTCCAGCAGACGCCACGGGATGGTTCGCTCCATCCCATCGATAAGGATGACTACCTCGAACTGTTCTGCTCCGCCTTCGGTTAAGTTCGGCCAGTCGATTCCCTGTGTACGTAGAAAATGGAGTGCGCCGTACGGCCGGTTGGGGCGGTGCGGGTCAGCCTCGAGGCTGCTGCTACGCACTGGTGAATCGCTCATCGCTCGTCTCCCATCAACCTGATCAACCACAAGCCTAGATGCTCCCATCAACCTGGTCAACCATTCCCGGGCCCGCTCGGTAGACCGCCTCAGGGAGAAGATCCTTGGCATAGCCCATTGGGCTACTGCCTCCGGTGTCCGCTGTTCCGGCTACCGTGAGCGCATGACAGCAGTAGCGCAAGTCACCGAGTCGGTATGGGCGAAGATTGGATCGCTTGTCCTCGCGCCGCGGTTCGTTCTTGGAGTGATCTGGACGGCGATTGTGGTTGGTATGGCCATTTCGGCGACGTGGGCAGTCGCGCTCTTTTGGGCACTGATGGCTCTCACCGCCTCAGCCACGATGTTGGGTTTGGCCGGCGCGCGCCCTCTGGCCGCGCTCAGCGAGCGAAGCCACCTATTTCTGAGATTGTCGTGGCTCGTGCGGTATGGCACAGCGACGGCAGTGCTGTGCCTGTCGACATTCCTTGGAGCTCTGGCAGGCTTCCAGGCGGGAGCATCAGACGCTCAGACGATCATTGGTGGCGTAGGTGGTTTGCTCGGCGCCGTCGGGATCTGGGCGGCGAAAATCGCGGCCGTTCTATTCTTCGGATGGCTCGTGGTGGACGTCTACCGGATGAGCGAGCGGCGGCGGCGCAAGGGAATCAAGCGGGCCATCCGAAAAGTGGTGCCGCGGGAGCTTCAGGGGGTTGCCCTTGATGGGGTCATCGTCAATTGGTTTGTTGTGCTCAGTTCCCGTCTCAGTACCACCGTTTCTCTGGGTGCAATTGTGGTTGCTCTGATTTTGGCCCTGAATGCCTCGGGGTCGTGATGACGACCGGCGGCACGGGTCCACTCTGACGACCGCCGGCGATTACTACCGTGTGAGGCTTTGAATGGTTATGAGACTGCCAGCGACGCCCACGAGCTTTCGAAGAGCTTGACGTTTCCCGCAGCGGACCAGAGTTGCATGGAAAAGAGTCGCCAGTACATGATCCACAGGTCGTCGTGCGGGGCGAGGTAGGAGACGTTCAGTCCGATTCCTCGGGCGGTTTCATGGGAGATCATCTGCCCATGAGAATGCCATTTCTTGGTGTCGCTGAGCTGGTTGGCGATATCGGTTGCCTGGGCGACGTCTTTGATCATTGCCTGGCCGAGTAGTGCCTCGGCGATGGCGCGGGACCGCTTGGTCATGCGTTCGAGCTTGCGGACGGTGGCGGGTTCCATCTTGTTGAGCATGAGCAGGGCGACCGGGTCTTTTGGGTTGTCCTTGAGGCGTTCCGCGTGAAGGTGGAATGCGTCGAGGTAGCTCTGCGCGGACAGCGTCTGTAGATGGCCATTGGAGTCAGGCAGCTCGACCTGCGGGTCGATCGCGCCCAGCTCGGACGAGTCCGACATGACGATGGTGTTCGCGCCGAGTGCGATGAGGGTGGCAGCGCTCTTGGCGTAGTCGGGGACGACCACGCGGACCGGCGCGGTGCCGGCGCGCTTGCGGATCAGCAGGATCAGCTTCTCGGCGGCGTCGATGTTGCCGCCGGGGGAATGCAGCATCAGGTCGATCGCAGTGCCGGGGGTGATGTTGTGCAGTAAGTCGACCATGCCGATTACGTCAGTCCGATCGATCTGCGGGTTCGAGGCGACGTAACAGATGAGGGTGGTGCCGGTGACCTTCTCGATCTCCTTGATGAGGGTTTGCCGGGCGTAGCGTTCCGCGTTCATTGCCTCATAGAGGGGCGTGCGGGTGGGGCCCTTCGGCGCCGGGGTGGGTGCGGGGCGCGGCGGCGGTGTAGGGACGTACCCGGTCTGATCATCGGGTTCAGCATGGGGGGTGGTCATCGGTGATCCGTTCGTTCAATCCATCGCACGCGGCCTTCATGTACAACGTAGTGACAGTGCCCGATCGCGCTACGCTCATCCACGCTGGGCTGCAGGGTGAGCGGATAGGTAGAGCTGACCCGCCACCGGGGCGTGTACCCGGTATCGAGGTTCAGCATGACGCGATGCCCCCGTCGACAAGGGCAATCAAATACCAGCCATTTGGGGTGCGTCGCGGTACCGACGATAACCGCGTGATGGGTAGGCAGCTGCGTGGGGACGTCGGCGGCGGAGCTGGCGTTGAGATCGGCTTTGAGGCGGCGCCAGTAACGGATGCGGTTCAAGATGCCCAATTTAGCCCCAGGAACATATCGCTATCGGTGCCGATGTGGCGGACGGTCAGATCGCAGTAGTGACCGGGGCGTGCGTCCTGGATGTTACCTCGGAGGGTCCGGTCGTGGATGTAGAGGATCAGCTCGGAGGGGGTGGGGGTGTCGCCGTAGCCGACGAGTCGTTCCAGCAGTTCGCTGACGGCGGTCGCGGCGACGAGGGTGGTGAAGGTGACTACGGCGGGTTCGACTCCGGGCAGTGCGGGCGCGTAGCCCTCCTTCTCGAGCCGATGCTGCTCGTCGGCGGAGCGGGTTTCAGCTTCGGCGAGGGCGAAGTCGATGCGATCCCGGCAGGTCAGACATGCTGCACCGGGGTGGAGGGTGGTGACTCGGCCGAAGACGCCGGAGATGAGTCCGTTCTGGTCGGCGGGGATCTGGACACCGCAGTCGATGACGGGGGTGAGGTAGTAGTACGGCAGTCGAGACAGGCGCAGCCGGCCGGCGTTGTCGTCGGTGCAGCCGAATACCACGTCCGCGCCGACGAGGGTGCGGGCGATGCGCTCGGTAAGGATGGAGCCCTGGATGCGGGTGGTGTGCACGCCGTGCGCGATACGTTCGAGGTGGTCGCCGAGGACGTCGACCTTGGGGCGTCCGACGTCGGCCGGGGAGGAGCCGTAGACGCGGGTGGTGTTCGAGTCGGAGAGGGTATCCGGATCGATGAGGATGAAGTCACGCACGCCGAGTCGGGTGAGCTGTTCGGCGGTGGCAGAACCGGTGCCGCCGGCGCCGATGATCGCCACCGTGAGGTTGCTGATGGTGGCTTGGATTCCGTCGCCGAAAGCGCGGATGTTCCGGTCGAACAGGGCACGGTCCGCGCCGGCGGCAGTGTCGTAGGCGGGCCGGAAAATCCATCGTTCCCCACTCACGGTCAGGCGCGTGACGGGGGTGGTAATGCGTCCGCTGAGTTCGCCGGTAAAGGTGAGCGCGCCACCATCGTGGCTGACAACGAGGTAGCCGTACTGGTGGGTTTCGGTGCGGTCGCCGAAGAGCGGCTCGAGCTGTTCGTTCACGCCATGGTCGTGGATGCTGGGCCGTGGGATGGCCCGGTTACCGGGGTGGCTGTGCACCCAGAGAGCGATCATGCCGCGTTCGCGGGCGGTCTTGAGGGCATGGACGAATCCGTCGGACGTGATCTGCAGGGCACGATCGGTGCGGATCTCGTACGCATCGTCGGGCACGGCGATGAGGTCATCCCCGAGAAGGATGACGTTGCCGTTGTCGAGCGTGAGCTGGTGGGCGAGGAGGATCGCACCGGTCTCGATCGGGCTGGTGGCCATGGTCAGCAGCTCGTCGTGGAGGGGACTGCTCAGCCGGAGAGTGGCGGTCATGCGGCGGCGCTCCCCAGTTCGTTGCGTAGTAGTCGCACGTAGCTCTCCAGGGAGTCGATTCCGGAGCGCCACGCGGACGGTTCCAGGTGCCGGGACCAGCGCTGCCAGCTGCGTCCGTCGTGAGTCTCGATGATCTCGGTGGCAGGGATCACGCCGCCGCCGACGGGGGTGAGGTGAGGGATTACCCACCACATGTCCGGCGGGGTGTCCGGGTAGCTGGCCGAAAGCCGGAACAGCACGCTGGCGGTGTTGGCGTTCAGGCCCGGCGGCAGGGGGAAATCGAGCAGCTCGACGTTCAGCATGCCGGTGCCGTCATCGAAAACCCGGTAGGTGATGCCGGACCGGTCGAGGAATTCGCGGTCCGGCTCAGGCAGCTTCATGACTCTCGTCCGGGGTTGATGCGGCCGGGGGCGGTGAAGAACCGCATCCCATCCTTGAGGCGGACGACGTCCTCGTCCTGGATCTTGACGTCGCGCTTGTCTGGCACGTCGAGCCAGAGATCCCGGTCGGCGGCGACGTCGGGGCTGGGCACGGCACGCAGTTCGGTCCCGGTCATCTTCCGCTTGTACAGCTCGTACTCGATCCGGTCGATGCGGATCTTGATGGCGTCGATCTCAGTGAAGAAGCGCATGCCGTCATGCACGTTCACGGTGCTGGCCTCATCAAGCAGCTCGTCCTGAGCGTCTTCAATGTCAAGCCACAGTTCTTTCCCTGCTGGCACGGGCGGTCGGCGCAGCGCGCGCAGTTCGGTGACCGGCGTCGGCCCAGCGGCGACCTTGTACGGCTCGGTGTCGATGTAGATGGTGATGCGGGCGGGGCGGGTTGCTGAGGTGTCCACGATGGTCCTTCCCATGTTGGTGTGGTGATACCACGATACCATGTCACCACGACAGTTGACAATCATGACGGTTTGGGGTCAAACTAGGTGCATGCCCGGACAACAGAAAGCAATGACGATCAGGCTGTCCGCCGAACAGGCGGACCAACTCGAGACCGTGGCGAGTGTCGAAAACCAGCCGGTATCAGAAGTGATCCGCGCAGCGATTGCCACCCACATCGAGTCCGTCTCAAATGACGAGAAATTCCAGGCCGGCCTTCGCGAGCGCATCGAGCGCGCGCAAGGCTTGCTCCGCTGAACAACCAAGAAGCTCCCGGCCCCAGAGGGTCGGGAGTTTTGCTTTTTAGCGTCCTAACCTGGCATATTCGTATCGCCGATAACCGTCGTTATGTAGATTTCTTGGGGTCCGAATCAGGGGTGACATCACCGTGCAGGGTGCGCTCAGACGCTCGCATCCCAGCCGCAGTAGTGACCTCACTGGCCCAAGGCCTCACCGCCGCCCGCTGACATCTCCGCCGCCGTCTCAACAGACAGTTCTTCGACACCTGCCAGATGATCCAGATAGTCGCTCCGCTTGGGGTTCTCCACGACCCTTGAGACCACGGCATGCAACACGGCAGTTCGTCGCAGCTCGTGAGTAGTGGCTTGTCCGGTCCGTGCCGTGGGGCATGCGCGCTAAAATATTGCCGATCCACGGCGGACGGGAGCGCCGCTAGGGTGAGCGAGGGAGGGGATTCCGATGGGTTATCTGGTATACGACAGTTCGACCCGAGTCTCGTTCGATGACCGTGTGCTCGCGCACTTGGAGGTCGTGATCATCGCCAAGCTCCGGCGTAAGGAATCGTTCGCGATTTCGTGGCGTGAGCCGCGCGCGGTGGGGTCGGGTCGAAGCACGCTCTGGTTCGATTCATCGATTCCGTTGCGCTTCCGCTTTGATGGGTCCAGGCCGCCGTTGATCGATCGCGAGTGGGTTGATCGCCTGGCGGTGGCGGCCAGTTCTCATGGCGCGCTTGTTGTGGCCGACGAGGACGGCGAAATCGTGACCGGCACGACGAACGAGCACGGCTTCTGACAGGACACGGCGGGACGGTTACCGGAGTTCGGCCGTCTTGTTCCGGAGCATGGCAACAAGTCCCGGGTCTTCTATTTCTTTGCCTGCGAGGTCGATGCTTGCGGTGACGATCTGACTGGCTGGTCCGATGATGACCTCAACGTTGGAGTCGTCTCCGAAGGCTGTACGCCCGGGGACGAGCACGGTGTCTGCGATGTTGTGTCGAGCGAGTGCCCGCGCGTATTCGAGAATCGCTGCGGCGATCTCGTCGCCCGTGTCGAACCAGGTCCCTGCGTACGTGATTCTCCGCATGGTCACATAGTGAGCTCTGGGCCTCGATCTCGATAACCCGTTGACAACATCCCTGGCCGTGATCGGCGTACGGTTTTGGGCATGCTCGGGGATAACCCAGACGAATGGAGCGACGCGATCCTGCGACGCCTGGAAGGCGACGAGATGCTGTCGCTGCTCATCGTCGCCGGGCGGCTCCCGAAGCAACTGCGCCTGCCGATCGATGACGACTGGTTCGAGGAGTTCCAGATTGATGCCTGGGTAGACGGTGCGCCCGTCTACCGTTCGATCGGTTTCGTTCTGCGATGCGATGAGTGACCTCAGTGGTGGACCACGGCAGCTGGACGGGCTGCGCGCCGCAGACCCTGGCGAACTGGCAGGTACTCGGCAAAGGTCCTGCGTTCGTTCGGATCGGACGCAGCGTGCGGTACTCTCGCGACGAAGTCGACCGATTGATGCGGAGTGGCGAGAATGGCCGAGCATCAAGAATTGGACCGCGGTCCGCGGTGCTGTTCGAACTGTGTTTTGGATTCGGCGTGATCCAACCTGCTAAGCACTGTGGCCGGCTGCGGAAAGGGTACCGGCTCGTCAGTGATGCCCCGGTCGCCTGCGAACAAGCCGAGCAAATCGGGTTCTTCGCTGGGGCAGCCCATTGCGGCGGCCGACATCCCAACCGCCTGTGACTACCATCAGATCGCCACGGGCAGCGTTACTCGGGAACTTCGTATGCGCAATCGCTGCGCCGCGCTCAAATGCCGCACCTTATTCAGGGCGATGCGGTCGTGTGCCAGCAGACCAGGCTGTCTTTGGCACACGATCAGACGTCAAACCGTAGTTACAACTGGTAGTAGTCAGTTATCCCGCTAGCGGTCTGAATACTCGGGCCCAGGTTGGGCCGTAGATTGTGTCGATCAGCCCGGTGAAAGACGCGATGAGGAGAACAAGTGCGGTGGCGCAGATCGTAGCGGCGAGGAGAAACTGAGGGAAAGCGCTGAGGTTTTCAAAGGTGAGGTCCGACACTCGGACCGCCGTGTTGAATCGCGGGAGCTTCACGCGAAGAACTTTGCCCACGCGCTGAGCGGCCTTCTTCGCGCGCGTGAGGAGGGGATAGCGGGGCCGCGCCGCCAATGCTGAAAGGGCGGGGTGCCCGGCGGCCCGGAGCATGTTGGGGATTCGTGGCATCGTGGCCTCTCCTTTCATACGGTGTCGGTTATGCGGGTGGGGAGTGGTCGCGGAAACCCGATTCCTGCGGCCACCCCCCACGTCTCATACGATGTCGGTGATGCGGGCGGGGGAGTGGCCGTAGAAATGGGTTCTGCGGCCATCCCCGCGCACCCGGGGAAGCATTCTTCGCCGCCCGCCCCATGCGGTCCGGCATGCACATCCGGGCGCTGCCCGCGTCGCCCTCGGATCCGATTTAGGGCGTTCACTGTTCGTCTACGACTCGTTTTGCACGACCGGGGACGGCGATTCCACCTTGATCTTGCGCGGCTTCGCGCGCTCCGAGATGGGGATCAGGAGGTTGAGCACACCGTTGTCGTAGGTCGCGCTGATCTTGTCGATGTCGACCTCGTCGCTGATGGTGAACTGGCGCTGGTACGTGCCTGATGGGCGTTCCTGTACAAGCCATCGGGCGTTCTCGCGCGTGTCCGCCGATCGGTGAGCACGGATCGTCAGCAGTTGCCCGTCGACGTCGACCTCGATCGAGGCGGGGTCTGCACCGGGAAGGTCCGCGTTCAGCATGTAGTGCTCACCCTCGCGGATCAGGTCGACCGGCATCGTGCGAGGTTGACGGCTCGTGTCAAAGACGCTCTGCGCGATCTTGTCGAGCTGGCTGATGGGGCTGTACGACATGGTCATGTGGTTCTCCTTTCCGCATTAGCTGCACATCAAACAAACTGAGTTGACACCGGACTGCCGCGCCGCGAACGCGGCGCGTTCTTACGGAGGCGAACGGACCCGTGAGATCGGCGACGGGGGGAGAGCCTCCCTCGCCGCGGCCGTGTGGGCCGCCCGACGCTCCTCCGGGCGGCGAGCCGGACTGAGGGGTGCCCGCGGCGGAGCGATGACGGTCTGCGGCGTTTGCCAGAACTCGGCGACGATCGCTTCGAACTCCGCGTCCATCCAGTCCGTTTCTGAACAGACAATGTCTGCGAACATTTCCGCTAGCCGTGGCGAATCCTCCGCCGTGGGCATACCCATCACAGTTCACCTCCTGCGTTTCTGCCTATCCGGAACTGCCCCGCCTCGTTCATGAGCAGGTGGCCCCGGAAGAGATAATCTGCATGTTGTAGTACCAATTTTCTACATCGTCACATTGACAAACGCAAGTGGTGGGCGGAAAATTCCAGTGTGAGTGATCGTTCTGAGTCCACGCCGGTTTATAGCATCGCGGTGGCGGCACAGCTCTCAGGCCTGCCGCAGGCGACACTGCGTCTCTACGAGAAGAAGGGCTTATTGACGCCAGCTCGCACAGAAGGAGGCACCCGCCGATACAGCGATGACGAAGTCACGAGGCTTCGGCAGGTCGCTGATCTACAAAAGGACGGCGTCAACTTGACCGGGATCAGTATGGTGCTGGAACTGCAGGACCAGAACGAGGCTCTGCGTAAGCAAGTCGCCGACACGGCTGGCAGCGCGCCGACCCGCAGCCAGGAGGACGCGCCGGAAAGCTAAGCGGCTGGAGCCCAAAGGAGTTCACTGTGCAGCAACGTCTCCTGCTCGGCAGAGGAAGCAACGCAACCTCGCTCGCCTCGGCACTCCGAGAAGATAGCTTCCGACAAGGGCAGCTGCGTGTCGATAAGGCCCTGCGACGGTGGCCGCTGGACTCAGCAAACCGTTCGCGATGGCCACTTCATCAGCACCGGGCGCCCCAATCACCTCCGCGATGACCATGCGTAATCCCCATCGGCCTTGACGGGGGACGATAGCTACCCCGCCGGGCCCACAATAGGCGCCCAGGGGTGGGCCGTTGCGTCCTAGCCTTGGAGGCCTCAGCGTCTAGGCGCTGACGGCCGTCCAGGACAGGGCGCACGTTCGTTGCCCCTCGCCGCCCGATCGGCTCACGGATGAACGACCTGCCCAAGGACGCAGAGTGGCTCTAATCACCCCCACCCCGTCTCCGTTAGGGCGAGCCGCTCGCACTGGTTCAGCGCAATGGCGCAGCTACGGATGCTGCAGGGCTTCCGGATGAGCAGTTCGCCCAACGCTCACCGTCGCATGGCGATGGGTTTTCCAGGAGCGGTCGCTGACAGCGTTCCCAGTGCGGTGCTACCGGCCGCCGGCCGAACGCTACTCGGCTCGAACGTGGCGGCCGCCATTGAGGTAGTCGTGCAACTGGCGGACTACGCTTGCGCCTTCGCCGATTGCTGACGACATTCGTTTCACTGACCCGCTTCGGACGTCGCCTATTGCAAAGATGCCGGGGACGCTGGTCTCCAGCGGCAGTGGATGACGTTCGGGATCTGCTAACGCCACGTCATCGTCGTGAAAGCGAGCCGCCTCGCCCGTGAGGAGGTAGCCGGCTTGATCGCGAGCGACCGATGGGTCGAGCCATGTCGTGGAGGGTGAAGCGCCGGCGAAGATGAACAGGTGCCTCGCCTGCAGAGCATGACGTTGACCGGCCCCGTCCTGGACCACGAGCTCCTCGAGCTGTGTCTTTCCGCGCGCTTCGACAACCTCCGTTGAGAGCAGAACATCGATTGTGGGGTTCTGCTCGATTTGGTCGACCAGATAGCGCGACATTCCGTTGAGGAGATCTGGTCCGCGGACGATGAGGTGAACTTGTGAAGCGGTCCGGGCGAGGAAAAGCGCTGCTTGACCCGCAGAGTTGCCGCCACCAACGACCGCGACCGGGGCATTACCGCAGAGGCGCGACTCTTGCGCGGTCGCGGCGTAGAACACGTCGGAAGTCTCGAATCGTTCCAGTCCTGCCGCCGGCAGATGTCGATACTGCACGCCGGTTGCCACAACGACCGCATCAGTGCTGACTTCGTGTCCGTCGGTGAACTCCACCCGGAAGCGGCCGTCCTCCCGAATCACCCGCTGCACGGTTGCCGGAATGTCGAGAGTGGCGCCGAACTTCCGTACCTGCAAAAGCGCGCGTTCTGCTAGCTCGGCACCGGAGATGCCGGATGGGAAGCCGAGGTAGTTTTCTATGTGTGCGGAGGTGGCCGCCTGGCCACCAGCGGCGACTCGGTCGCACAGGTAGACGGAGAGTCCGTCGGACGCGGCATAAACGGCGGCCGCCAACCCAGCGGGGCCGGCTCCGATGACCAAGACGTCGCAGTTACTAGGCGGGACAGGTGGGCGCATGCCCAGCTCGTCGGCGAGGCTCGCCGGTGTCGGGTTCTTCACCAGGCTACTGCCGCCGAGGATAACGAGGGGGAAGTCGGCGGCGGTCAGACCGGACTGGCGCACAAACGCCTCGGCTTTCGGGTCCTCGTCGAGGTCGATCAATCGGTGCGGGAGGCGGTTGCGTGCCACGAAGTCCAACAGCTCGCGGGTACGGGGAGAAAACCGCGAGCCGACGATCCGCAGTCCGCTGCCGTACCCGATCGCCAGCGACCGGCGGATCAGGTAGGCGCGCAAGATGGTCTCACCCACGCTGGGGTCGCTGAGCACGATCGATTTCAGTTCCGTGACCGGTACCTCAAGGACCGCACCGTCATCGATCGCCATAATGGTGACGAACGAGGGTTGGCCTTCGAGGAGCCCAACGTCGCCGACGAACCGCCCGGGCCCGTGGATGGTGACAGTTGGTTGGCTGGTGGAGGCCGACTCTGTCGCTTCCGGTTCGAGATCCGCGGCAAGCAGATGGCCATCCAACACGGCGAAGAAGGCGGCAGGGTGCTCACCGTTTCGGGTGAGCACCTCCCCAGCCTTGACAGTTCGCGTTCGACCTCGCGACGCCAGCTTTTCAAGCTGCGCGCCGGTCAGTCTCGGGTAGGCGCCGACGGAATCGGGGGTTTCCGCGCGTACCGGGACGTGATGTCCCGAATCGTTGGTTCCCTGACCGGCCTCGCTCATACATAGTCCTGGTCGATGTAGCACCAGCTCCAGTTCTCGCCCGGTTCCAAGGACCGCACGATTGGGTGGCCTTCCCTTACGGCGTGCGCGTGGGCGTGCCGCATCGGGGAGGAGTCGCAGCAACCTACCTTGCCGCAGGTTCGACACATGCGTAGGTGAAGCCACGGGGTTCCCGCTGCGAGACAGTCCTCGCAGGCTCCGGGCGTGCGCGGCGCAATAGGACGGACATACACCAGGTGTGGGTCGTAATACGGCATCAGGTGTTGCTCCCCGCCTGGCTCGATTCAGCCTCCTTGTGGTTCTTGAGCGTCTCGTCGAACCAGGCACGCAGCACGTGCACGGGTGCTGCGCCGGCCTGCCGGGCAAGTACCTTGCCGCCCTGCAGGATGAGCAGGGTGGGCACCGCCTGAACGGCGAACCGGTTGGATAGCGTAGGCGCCTTGTCCACGTCGACCTTCACGAGTTTGACCTGCCCCGCCCGTTCGGTGGCGAGCTGTTCCAGGACCGGGCTGACCATCCGGCACGGCCCACACCAGGTCGCCCACATATCAACCAGCACCGGCTGGGACGCCTTTTCCGCGACCTCAGCGAAGTCGGCGTCGCCGGCGTCGACGATCCAGGGAAGGTCTTTGTGACATGCGGCGCACCGGGGGTGCCCCGCCGCTGCGGCGGGGACCCGATTTCGCTTGCCGCAGTTGGGGCACGCTATGACGGTCGTTCTCATGCTGCCTCCTCCGCGTCGGACGGGTTCTCAATGTCGAATACCAGTTCCGAGTCGACGACGTCGAGTCGCACCGTTGCACCGTCGGTAACCTGCCCAGCCAGCAGTGCTCGGCCCAGCTTGGTTTCGATCTCGTGCGAGATGTACCGGCGCAGCGGGCGTGCCCCGTAGACCGGGTCGTACCCGCGCTCCGCGATCAGATGCCGCGCCGCGCTGGTGAGTTCGATCGAAATTTGCCGCTCCGCTAGCCGGGAACGCAGGTCGGTGAACTGCAGCTCCACGATGTTCTCGATCTGCTCCAGCTGCAGCGGGGCAAAGACGATGATGTCATCAACCCGGTTCAGGAACTCCGGACGGAAATGCGAACGGAGCTCACCAAGGACATCCGCTCGCACGTCCTCGGGGATGCTTCCTGCGCTAGCGGCACCCAGCAGGTACTGCGCGCCGATGTTCGAGGTCATGATCACGATCGTGTTGCGGAAGTCGACGGTGCGACCCTGACTGTCCGTGATACGACCATCATCCAGCACCTGCAGCAGCGTATTGAACACATCCGGGTGGGCCTTCTCGATCTCGTCGAACAGCACCACACTGTACGGGTGGCGGCGGACCGCTTCGGTGAGCTGGCCGCCCTCGTCATAGCCGACGTATCCCGGGGGCGCCCCCACCAGTCGGCTGACAGTGTGTCGCTCCTGGTACTCGCTCATATCGAGTCGGATCATCGCGGACTCGCTGTCGAACAACGACTGGGCGAGGGCCTTAGCCAGTTCTGTCTTTCCCACGCCGGTCGGCCCGAGGAAGATGAACGAGCCGATCGGCCGGCGCGGGTCGCGGATGCCGGAACGGGCGCGGATGATCGCGTCGCTGACGAGCGAGATCGCTTCATCCTGGCCGATCACCCGCTCCTTCAGCGTCTGATCCAGCGACAGAACCTTGTTCCGTTCCCCCTCCTGCAGGCGGGCGACGGGGATGCCCGTCCAGGCTGCCACGATCTCGGCGACCTCCTGCTCCGTGACGACCTCACGGAGCAGCCGCTGCGCTCCCTGCTTGGATGCCAGCCGCTCTTCTTCGGCCTTCAGCCGACGCTCGGCGTCGGCGAGCTGCCCATAGCGAAGCTCCGCCGCACGATTCAGGTCGTATGCGCGTTCGGCATCCTCCGCCTCCCGGCGCAGCCGCTCCAGCTCGCTGCGCAGCTCCTGCACCTTACGGATCGCCTGACGCTCGGCTTCCCATTGGGCTCGCTTGGCGTCGGCCTCTCCGCGCAGATCAGTCAGCTCACGGCGGAGCTCCTCAAGGCGGATTTTGCTTGCTGCGTCGGTCTCCTTAGCCAGTGCCGCCTCCTCGATCTCCAGCCTGGTCACCCGACGCGTCAGCTCGTCCAGCTCGGCTGGCATCGAATCGATCTCCGTCCTCAGCCGCGCGCAGGCCTCATCGATCAGGTCGATTGCCTTGTCCGGTAGGAACCGGTCGGTGATATACCGGTGCGAGAGCACCGCCGCGGCGACGAGGGCATTGTCCTGGATGCGGACACCGTGGAACACCTCCAGTCGTTCGCGGAGGCCACGGAGGATGGAGATCGCGTCCTCCACATTTGGCTCATCAACAAGGACCGTCTGGAAACGACGCTCCAGGGCGGCGTCCTTTTCGATGTGCTTGCGGTACTCATCCAGGGTGGTCGCCCCGATCAGGTGCAGCTCACCACGGGCGAGCATGGGCTTGAGCATGTTGCCAGCGTCCATCGCACCTTCGGTCGCTCCGGCACCCACCAGCGTATGCAGCTCGTCGATGAACAGCAGGATGCGTCCCTCGGCGGCCGTCACCTCAGCCAGAACTGCCTTCATGCGTTCCTCGAACTCGCCGCGGAACTTCGCGCCCGCGATCAGCGAGGCAAGGTCGAGGGAGAAGATCGTCTTATCCTTCAGCCCCTCCGGAACGTCCGCGCGAACGATGCGCTGGGCGAGGCCTTCGACAATCGCTGTCTTACCCACACCAGGCTCCCCGATCAGAACCGGGTTGTTCTTGGACTTGCGGGAGAGGATCTGAATGTCCCGTCGGATCTCCGAGTCCCGACCGATGACCGGGTCTAGCCGGCCGGCTCGAGCATCCGCGACCAAGTCACGGCCATACTTCTCCAGCGCTTCGTAGGTCTGCTCGGGGGTGGCCGAGTTGACGTGCTGGTTGCCGCGGATCGCAGTGAGGGCGGAGAGGAACGACTCCCGGTTGACGCCGTAGTTGCGCAGCAGCCGCGCGGCCGCGCGCCCTGATGCGTCGTCGGTGAGGGCGATGACCAGGTGCTCGACCGAGACGTAGGAGTCCTTCAGCCGCTTCGCCTCCCGCTCCGCGCGTTCCAAAGTCGCGGCGAGACTGCGGCTGAGAAACACCTGCCCAGGTGCAGCAGCGCCCCCCGTTGTGCGCGGTTTGCGAGCGATCTCGGCTTTCAGATCCGACTGGAGCGCGTCCAGGTCAACCCCGGTACTCTGCAGCAGCCGCGCGGTGAGCCCTTGCTCCTGGGTGAGCAGAGCAAGCAGGAGATGCTCTTCGTCGGTTTCCGTCTGACCGGCGAGGACGGCGATGCTCTGCGCCTCGGTCAGAGCCTCCTGCGACTTCTGAGTCAAGGTGTTCATATCCATGAGCGTTCTCCTTTCAACTGGATGAATCGCTGATTTTCAAGGGCTTCGATACGGGTCAGTAGGTCAAGGACGAGCCCGATGCCCGCGTAGTTCAGCGAGAGCTCGGCGTGGAGCCGGCGGATCGTCTGCACCCGTGAGGGTGTGGACAGTGGAAACCACAGGGTTCCTGATGCGTCCCGGCGGGCCTCGAGTAGTCCGAGTTCCACAAAGCGGAGGAGTACATCGGGGTGCACTCCTGCCTTGAAAGCCGCGGTCTCAAGGTCCAACTGAACGACGCGGACTGGAAGGTATCGAATGCTCATTACGATGCCCTCCTCGACTCCGTACTCGACACGTCGCGCAGCTGCTCGAACAGCTTCCGCTGCTGCTCGTTGAGCTGCTTGGGTACCACGATCTTCAGCCGGGCGTAGAGGTCACCCGGCTGCCCGGTGCGTCGGGGCATCCCTTGTCCGCGGAGGCGCAGTCTGCGCCCGCTCGAAGATCCGGCCGGGACGTGAACGGTGATCGGGCCGGCGGGTGTTTGCGTATGGACGTCAGCTCCGAGCGCTGCTTCCCATGGCAGGATCGGCAGCTCCATCTCAATGTCCGCGCCGATCAACTCGTACCGGCGGTCGGGTTTGAGTCGCAAGGTGACGATCAGGTCACCACTGGTTCCCCCGTCGCCGGCACCGCCAGCGCCGGGGATCCGGATGCGTTGACCATCCAGTGCGCCCGCAGGGATGTTGATCTCATACTCGCGGGTGCCTCCGGCAGGATCCTCGAGCCGGATAATGCGCGGGCCTCCCCGGTAGGCCTCTTCCAGGGTGAGCTCCAGGACGGCGGTGTGGTCCACCCCTCGGCTGGCTCTTCTTCCCCCGAACATGTCACCCACGAAGACATCCCCGAACAGGTCGTCCCAGTTCATGTTTCGCGTAGCGCCACCCGGGGAGCTTGCCCACCCGGATTGGCGGGGCCGACCGTTCGCGTCGGTGTGACCTGCGCCGCTTGGGCTTGGCGCGCCGGCGTATTGACGGAAGTTCTCTCCAAAGCGGTCATATTGCGCCCGAGTTTCGGGGTCGGACAAGACGTCATTCGCTTCACTGATCCGCTTGAACTTCTCCTCGGCGGAGGGGTCCTTATTGATGTCCGGATGGAATTTGCGTGCCTTCTCGCGGTAGGCCCGCCGGATCTCTTTCTGATCTGCGGACCGCGGCACCCCCAGCACCTGGTAGAGATCCTCAGCCATCGGTTAGCTCCCCTCGGCCTCACGGGTCACGACAACGCTGGCAGGTCGGAGCACTCGCCCGATCGATCCGAAACCGGGGCGGACGACCGCGACCACGGTTCGTGGCGCAACGCTCGGGTCGTCGGTGACGGAGACCACCTCGTGCAGGCGCGGATCAAATCCTGCACCTTCTGCGGCGATCCGCGGATAGCCAAGCTCCCGCAACGCGTCGATGGCTTGCTGGTAGACGGCGGTGATTCCGCTGAGCAGTCCGTCGTCGGAGGACTGTGCGAACTCGAGCGCTCTCTCGAGCCCATCGACTACGGGGAGGAGGGCGCGGGCGGCGCGCTGCCGCTCCTGCTCACGCGCCGCCTCCATCTCCCGACCCATCCGCTTGCGATGATTGTCCAAGTCGGCGACTGCCCGCCGCCAGCGATCTTCAGCGGTCGCAAGCTGGGCGGCGAGGACCTCCTGCGCAGCGCGGAGATCCTCCGGCGTTGGCAGGTCCAGGCCGTCCTCTGGCGTTGCTGCCGCTGAGGGCTGTTCCCTCTGGCGGGTCACCTCGGCCTCTTCACTCATTCTCGGCTCTCCCTAGATAGTCGTTCTCCTCAATGTCTGTCTGGCCAGCGTGAGCTGCCTACCGGTCGAACTCGGCATCCACGACATCATCGGTGTCGTCGGCAGAATCCGTGGACGAGGTGGACTCACCCTGGGTTGCGCGCGCGGCTGCCAGGGAGGCTGCCATCTGCCGCAGCTCGCTTGTGAGGTCCTTAGCTTCCTGCTCGGAGGCTTCCTTCTGGACGGCTTCACGAGCCTGCCCGATCAGCAGTTCGGCGCGAGCGCGCTCGTGCTGCGGTGCGCCATCACCGAGTTCCGTGAGCGTGCGCTCGAGCTGGTACGCAGCGGAATCCAGTTCGTTGCGGGCCTCGATCGCCTGGCGCAGGGCCTGGTCTTCCGAGCGGTGCTGCTCCGCCTCCTTGACCATGCGGTCGATCTCGCTCTGATCAAGGTTCGACGTGTCGCTGATGGTGATGCCCTGCTCGGTCCCGGTGTCCTTATCACGGGCGGTGACGTGGAGAATGCCGTTGGCATCGATATCGAACGTCACCTCGACCTGCGCTTCACCGCGAGGTGCGGGGCGGATCCCGGTGAGCTGGAAACGCCCGAGGACACGGTTGTCGCCTGCCCGCTCACGTTCGCCCTGCAGAACCACGATCTCGACCGAGGGCTGGTTGTCCTCGGCGGTGGAGAACACTTCGCTGCGTCGTGCGGGGATGGTCGTGTTGCGCTCGATGATCTTCGTCATGACACCACCGCGGGTCTCCACACCCAGCGACAGCGGGGTGACGTCCAACAGCAGAACATCGTCGACGTCGCCCTTGAGCACGCCGGCCTGGATGGCCGCGCCAACGGCGACGACCTCATCCGGGTTCACCGTCATGTTCGGCTCCTTGCCGCCAGTGAGGCGCTTAACCAGAGCCTGCACGGCAGGGATGCGCGTGGACCCGCCGACGAGGATGACCTCGTCGATGTCGTTCTCGGTGACCTTCGCGTCGGCCATCGCCTGCCGGACCGGGCCCAGGCAGCGCTCGACGAGGTCATTGGTCAAGTTGTCGAACACGGACCGCTTAAGCGTGGTGGTCAGGTGCTTGGGGCCCGAGGCATCCGCGGTGACAAACGGCAGGCTCACCTGGGTCTGGCTCACCGAACTCAACTCGACCTTGGCCTTCTCCGCGGCTTCGAACAGGCGCTGCAGCGCCTGCGGATCCTTGCGCAGGTCGATACCGTTCTCCTTCTGGAACTCATCGGCGAGGTGATCCACTACACGACGGTCGAAATCGTCGCCACCGAGGTGGGTGTCGCCTGCGGTCGAGCGCACCTCCACCACGCCGTCGCCCACGTCCAGGAGGCTCACATCGAACGTTCCGCCGCCGAGGTCGAAAACGAGAACGGTCTCGTGCTCCTTCTTGTCCATGCCGTAGGCCAGAGCCGCGGCGGTGGGCTCGTTGATGATTCGGAGCACTTCAAGGCCGGCGATTCGTCCGGCATCCTTGGTCGCGGTGCGCTGAGCATCGTTGAAGTACGCGGGGACGGTGATAACCGCCTCGGTTACCTTCTCACCGAGGAACTTACTGGCGTCGTCGACGAGCTTGCGGAGAACGAGCGCGCTGATCTCCTCAGGCGCGTAGAGCTTTCCGCGAATATTGAAACGGGCCTCTCCATTCGGGCCGGCGACGACATCGAAGCCGACCGCCTTCGCCTCCTCCTCAATCTCGTCGAATGTGCGTCCGATGAAACGCTTGGCGGAGGAGATCGTGCCCTTCGGGTTCAGGATCGCCTGGCGCCGTGCAAGCTGCCCGACCAGACGTTCCCCATCCTCTGTGAAGGCCACGACCGACGGAGTGGTCCGTGCGCCCTCGACGTTCGGGATCACCTTCTCCTCGCCGGCTTCCCAGACGGCGATCACGGAGTTCGTGGTGCCCAGATCGATACCTACTGCCTTTGCCATCAGAGTCTCCTTTCATACGGGAAGGGATTTCGCTGGTGAAAGCGATGGTGCCTGTTCCGGTCCGCCCTGTCGGGCGACCCCGGATTACTTGGTTTGCTCGTTCACGGATTATTCGGTTTGCTCGTTCAGTTCGTTCCGGCCGAATGTGAATGCGCGCACGATGCCGAAAGCACCAAGGACGATGAGCGCGATACCGGCGAAGACGACCAGTACGACGGCCGAAGACGCGGGAAGGAAGAGCATGATGATGCCGGCGAGGATGCTGAGGATGCCGTAGGCGACCGGCCATGCGGGTGTGGTCGTCCGCACCGACTCGGTGATCGCGATCACGCCCTCGATGATCCATCCGACCGCGATGAAGGCCACCGCGAAAATGACCAACGTCGCTGCGGCGGCAACCGAATTTCTGAAGATCACGATGCCAGCCACGACCAAGAGGACACCGAGAATCACGTTCAACGCCCGGATCCCGGCGCTGATCCCCTTACTGAATACACCCATTCCAAGCCGGATCGCGCCGGCGATGACGAAGTAGATGCCCAAGATCACCGCCAGTGCTGCGAGGGTCTTGATCGGCTGCACGAGCAGCACGATGCCCAGGACGAGGGCGAGCAGACCACTGACCCCGATCGCAGCGCGAATGCCGTTGATCGCAGACCGGGTCAGGTTTCGTGCGTCCAGCGCAAAGTCGTGGATGACGGCGTTAATCGGGTTTGCTGAAGTCACAGAAGTCCCCTTTCTTTGAGCTTCGCCGTGTGAACGGCAACGAGATTCCGGGCCCGTGGCGGGGCGACGATGGTCGCATAGCCCGCCGCGGTCCGGGCGGTGTGGGGAAGGACCCCCGCCCTCCCCACACCGGCTTGGTCACGCCCCGAGGAGGCGCTTCTTCCTTTCCGGCTTGCCAGTGATCTGGATCTTGCGCGGCTTGGTCTTCTCGTTCACCGGGATGCCGATGCTCAGAACACCGTTCTCATAGTTCGCGCTGATCTGATCGAGGTCGACGCCGTCGCCGAGGCTGAACTGGCGAACATACGAGCCATAGGGGCGCTCCTGGGTGAGCCACTTGGCACCCTCAACGCTTGAGGCGTTCCGCTCTGCTCGGATCGTCAGAACCTGGCCATCCACATCAACATCGACCGAGTCGGGGTCTACTCCCGGAAGGTCCGCGGTGAGAACGTAACGGTCACCTACCCGGTACAGGTCCACCGGCATCAGCCGCGGCGCGCGAGCCGTGTCAAGCACGGTTGCCGCAAGGCGGTCCAGCTGGCTGAAAGGGTCAAACGACATAGCCACGAGGAATCTCCTTTCTTGACTTGAGTTAGCTCGACTCAACTTTGTTGTACTACTTCTGACGCCATCGGTGCAGGTTTTATTTCTCCTCCAGCCGATTTTTTGGGCTGGTGAGAGCCGGTATCCCGGCCACCAACCGACTGTGTGTCGCAGATAATCTCTATCCGTCGCCATAAATTTTCTACTCGGGACGTCGAAAGTCAAGTCTGTCGGGCGTCGATTTCGTGACGGAGGAAAAGGCCCCTCCCGCTCCGCGTGGCCAGGGGTAGATAGTCAGCGGGTCATTGCATTTAGTAGCCGAAGCGACCGGTGCCAGAGCGCGTCACTGGTGAGGCGGGCGAGGATCCGGACTACCGCAGCGCCCGCGCTGCACTCGGGGCAGCGATCCCGGAGGATCACCGACGGCTGTACGTGCTCGCCCTTGAAAGTGTGGTCTAGGACGGCAAGCCGCGGCTGCCGAGACTCTGCACGATTGGAAGTAGCTCGTACGCGGCATCGATGATCGCGTTGCGACGCGTAGCCGGGTAGGCGTCGAGCAAGTGCCGGGGCTCAAAGACATTCGATGCGCTCACTGAAGAGGTGGCAATCTTCGCCACGTGATCCCAGACGGGAGCGGGATGCCCTACCGCGCGTTCGAGAAATTCGCTCGAGATCCCTGCCGTCGGAACCTGCGCGGCTGTCAATTGTGAGCGTAGAAGCTCGTTGTTGGCGAGGTCATAGTCGCCGAGCGTTATAACCAGCCCGATGAGGGGACGATCGGCTGGAATGTCTGCGAATTCTGGTCGCGCTTCGCGGATACGCGCTGCAGTCCTGTTGATCTGGTCGATACCCCTGCCGATCACCTTCTGATGGGCCTCGACGAGAGTCGCGCGTCCCTCTCGGACGTCAGCACTCGGGAAGGCGCTCTTGCATTCGATCAGGAATGTGGCAGTCGGCGTGACCAGGACCCAGTCGACCGATTGATTTGAGGGGCGGAAGTGGATTTCGGGGTGGACGACGGCCCCCCGGATCAGGCGCAGGTGTCGACCGATGTAGGCCTGGAAGAGGTATCCCAGCTCGTACGTGAAGTCGTTCTTGAACTTTGCGAGGCCGGCATACGCGATCGAAGGGCTGGATGCCTTCTGCAGCACGATAGGCGCGCACGGAGCGATCCAGTGCCCATCGCTCATTCCCCCTACGAAAGGACGATCCTGCAGGGCGTTGAATCCCCAGGGCTCGAGGTCGAACTCCGGTACCTGCCATTGCTCGGCGGCTTCGGCAAGCCGGGGTATCGGGCGTTGAAACTCTTCGATGGTGGCCAAGAAGCTCCGGTGTGCGATCCGGTGAAAAGACTCCTCGTCGTCTTTATCCGCGAAGAGCGGAAGGTCCTGCGTCGGCAAGCCGAACGGATACGGCAATCCTTGGACCGCCAGCGAGTGCATCAAGAAGGCGGCAGAGCAGTACTCCGTGATCGATGCTCCAAGCAAACGCTCCTGCCAGCCCTTGGTAAGGACCCGGCACGGCGCGTCTTCTGGGTACGGCGTTTGCTCGAAGAGTGCAACTGTGCGGCCGAGCGTGTTCAACGGTGACCGCTGAAACAACCACTGCGACGAGACACCTCGCGAGACCATCCCGATCATCCCGTTGGTGCCGTCTTTGTGGTCAACAGGATGATCTAGCAGCGTGAAGTCGCCGACGAACCGCGAGAGTTCCATCACGGTCGCGACTCGACTTCGAGACCGGCCGTGGCGCAATAAGGTTGCCGCGGCCCCTGCCACATCCCAAGGCAGGAAGGATTGCACCTGCCCGCGCGAGTCATGAAGCTTGCCATCCCAGCGCGCGCTCTGCTGCGCCAATAAGCGAAGAGCTGAGTCGCGGTCGAACTGCCTACAACGGCGCACGTACGCCGCGTACGTGGTCCGAGCGGTCGGCGCGTGCGTTGCGATGACTGAGATTGGGTTGCCATCCCGGGCAGCCCGGCTCCGACCGAAGGCGCTACCCATTGTGTGAACGAAGGTGGAGCCATCCGGCGACGGTTGTTAAGGCGGGATCATCCTCGTCGATGCGTGCGGTGTTCACAACCGCGAGGCCGGTGGGCATCTCTTCCTGGTAGGGAAGCCAGATGGCTCGGCACCAGGCGCCACCGTGCTTGCTGCCGAAATGGACGCCCCGCGGGGTGGTGCCGTCGTCGAGTTCAGCGTCCCGCATGATCTCGGCGAGCATGGTCGTCACGTAGCGGTTGTCGCTGGTGAGAACTGACACGTTCAAGGCCGGAATGCCCTGGTTCGCCAGGAACCGCGACACGACGCCGTCATGGGCGGATTCCAGGGCCGAGATCGTGGCCGGGTGCGCCACGTCTACGAGCCACCCATCGCCTTCGATCGCGAGCTGGTACATGCGCCGCTCTGATCGCCAACGGGCAGGGATAGCGCCAACGGCGCGATAGTCCTCCTCGCCCCAGTCCTCGGAGATTTGAGCGAGCAGCTGATCGACTGTCAGATCGAGGGCCGCCGCGATTGGCGCGAGCGGGTCTACCTCGCCGGCCTTGCGCTTGTACTGGGAGAGAACTTCGGCGTACGCACACTCGGCGGTTTCGGCCACGTAGTAGGTGCGTCCGAGGGTGTCAAAGCGCCCCCACTCCTGGCGGTGCACATCCGGCGTCCGCCAGGGTGCGGATGGTTGCGCGTAACGCGACTTGGCGACGTGGAAGCCGGCAGCCTGGTCGACGGGGACCAGGCGCAAGCCCGTGGCACTACAGATGCGCGGTTCCGCCGCCGTCATTCGTCGACGTCGCCGTCGATGAACGCCTGCGCCGCCCGCCGAACCTCGGCGTGGCGGTCCTCGCGGATCGCCATGATCGGCGTGCTCTCACCGAGCAAAGGATTCCCACCGATGAACCACCGGCGCGCAACGTCTCGCCCTTCTTCTTCCCGCAACGCCGTCCAAACCTGGTGCGCGAACTGAATCCGGTTCCATGCCGCCGGCCGCGGCATGCCGCCGCCAGGCCGCGCCCACTCGTTCGGCTGCTGCCGACTCTTCACCCCAGCCAGCGCCGCCACGAGCGTCGCCCCCAGGGCATCATTCAGCTGCCGAACGATCTCATGCTCGTCAGTCATGTTCGTGCTGCGGTGCAGGCCCAGCGGCGTCAAAGTTGCCATACCTTGAGTTTACGTGGGATTGACACCGTGAGGTCAAATTCTGAGCGAAAAACCACCCTTAAAATTACGCTGAAAATGCGCGTCATGTCATGGCCTGGAGTGCGTCCTCCAAATTCGGCAGGATGCACGCTAAGGGTAAGAGAGAAAAGCGCGAGCATGGGGAGCCGCCATCTAGCGCGCCACGGGCAGACGCCAAATCGACTACGGCGGCGAAGTGAATGCTCTTAGCACGCGTACGGCATACACTCAGACTGTCATAATCACGCTTATCAGCGCTTAAAAGCATGAGGTTTTTATACGGCAGGACGACGCTGTCGACCGGCGATATGGAGTGTCTTTCCGCCACGAAGACTGTCCCCAAATTGTTCGGCGTGATTCGTTCCTGGAAGCGCGAAACAAGGAGGGGTGTGTCCGACGCTTCCGATCGATCCCGCCCCGGTGACCGATAAGGCGCCGAGATGGAGTCAGCGTCGGCGGATCCTGATCGTTCTCTGCCTCAACCTCGCGCTGATCGTCGGCTTGGTCATCGCGGGGTGCCTTGCTCACTCAGTGAGCGTGCTCGCCGCCGCCGGCGACACGGTTGCCGACTGCTTTGCCCTTGTTGTTGGGCTCATCGCGATCGCTCTTCGCGATCGGGACCCTGACCACCCGCACGCGCAGCGGCCGATTGCGATCGCTGCGCTCGTAAACGCGACGCTTCTGCTTGCCGTGACGGTGGCCGTGACGATCGAGGCAATCTCTCGGCTGCGCGAAGGCTCACCTCCGGTTGAGGGCCTGCCGATGGTGATCGTCAGCTTGGTCACGCTCGTCGTGATGCTCGCTGGCGCGCTGGTTCTCGGTCGCTCGGCTGCGGGCGAGGATCTGCACATGCGCTCTGTCCTGATCGATGCCCTTGCGGATGCCGCCGCAGCGGCAGCGATCGCGGTGGCCGGCGTCGTCATCCTGGCTGCGAACGGCCTCTACTGGCTCGACCCCGTGCTCGCGCTGGCGGTGGCAGTCCTGATCGCCATCGCCGCGATCCAGCTGATCGTCAAAGCGATCTCAGCCCTACGGGGTAAGCCGGTCGATTTCGACGACGACTGAGCCCTCAGACAGCACATTTGATGCGGAGCGTCTTGCAGGAACGTTGTGCCGGGCGGCCTCGTTTCCTGCGTTTCCCGGCAGCTGCTCTGGGCCCGCGAGTACTCAGTGTTGGTGGTCGGCCTGGACGGGAGTGATGGTGAAGCTGTCGAGGTTCCGCAGCTCTTTTCGTACGTGCTGCTCGGCGCGTTCGGCAACCTCTCCTGCTTCGTGCAGAGTGACGGCTTTGGTCTCGATTGTGGCGGCGCCGGTGAGGCGGTGGCCGATCCATCGCAGTTGGATGGTTCGCACGCCGGTGACTCCGGTGGCGTTTTCCAGTGCGTGCTCGGCCTTGTCGAGCAGGTGTGGGTCTATGCCGTCCATGAGGCGGCGTCCGATCTGCTTCACCGTGCCCCAGAGCAGGAGCAGGATCGACACCGCAATGAGCAGGCCGATGATCGGGTCCGCGATCGGCAGCCCGAAGAGGACGAAGATCGCGCCGAGCACCACCGACAGGGAGGTGAAGCCGTCCAAGCGTGCGTGTACGCCATCGGCCATCAGAGCGGCGGAGCCGATGCGGCGTCCCACCCGGATCCGGTAGATCGCGACGATTTCGTTGCCGGCGAAGCCGATCAGGCCGGCCAGGATCAGCAGCCACGCGTTGCGGATGTCGACCGGGTGGAAGAACCGACTGATCGCTTCCCAGCCCGCCACGACGGCGGAGAGCGCGACGACGAAGACGATGAACATGCCGGCGAGGTCTTCGGCGCGCCCATACCCGTAGGTGTAGCGGCGTGAAACGACGCGGCGCGCGAGGACGAAGGCAATCCACAACGGCACCGCTGTCAGGGCATCGGCGAAGTTGTGGATCGTGTCGGCCAGCAACGCGACCGAGGCGGTGAAGACCACCACGAGGGCTTGCAACACGGTTGTGCCCAGCAGCACGAACATCGAGATCTTCAGGGCCCGAACACCGGCTGTGCTGGCCTCCATCGCGTCGTCGATCGAGTCGGCCGAGTCGTGCGTGTGCGGCACGAACATGTCGTAGAGGAACCCGCGGACGCCACCGTGCGGGTGGTCATGTCCATGCTCATGCTCATGCTCATGCTTATGCCCGTGCCCGTGCTCGTGCTGATGGTCGTGACCGTGGTCGTGGTCGTCGGCTTGGTCGTGCCCGTGCTGATGGTCGTGGTCGTGGTCTTGGTCTTGGCTTGTCGGGTGCGGGGTGGTCACGCGGTCGCCTCGTCGCTCTCGGGTTGCGCGTGGTGGTGGCGGGGGCTTCCGCCGAGGGCGTGTTCGGCTTGGAAGATGGCGTCTGAGACGAGTTGGCGCGCGTGCTCGTTGGCGAGCTGGTAGAAGACTCGGGTGCCTTCCTGGCGGGTCGAGACGATCCGGGCGAGGCGGAGCTTCGCCAGGTGCTGGGAGACGGATGCGGGGGTTTTGTCCAGAATGTCGGCGAGATGGTTGACCGAGAGTTCCTGGTCGCGCAGGGCGAGGATGATTCGCACCCGGGTGGCGTCAGCGAGCATTCCGAACACTTCGACGGCTAACTCGACGTATTGACTGTCAGGCAAGCGCCCGCAAATCGCGTTATCTGCATCCATACGCAAATTATTGCATTAAGTCTGGCCGGAGTAGATTGCTGCCACGAAAACAGAGGGCCCGAGCATCGCTCGGGCCCTCTGGGAGTCAAGGAAATGCGCGGTGTTCGGGTCACCAGCGCTGAGCCCCCTGTCCGCTTCGGGTGCGGACACACATTCTTATCATGTCCCCCTTAATGAGGACAAGGAAGCGGCCGATGTTCCTACCGAACGATGGGCTCGGTCGCGGTGACCGCGTCAGCTTGCCGTGGCAATGCAGGTGTGAGGGTGCGGTGTCCTTTGAAGCTGCGCAGTCGGAGGCTGTTGCTGACCACGAATACACTGAAGGGTGCCAAAGGCACCGCCAGCTAGCAGTGGTTCACTGCACTCAGCATGGCGTGCATGGCGTGCATGGCGTGCATGGCGTGTTGTGAAGTCATCTCCGGTCCGGTGATGAGTTCGTTATCAACGCTCGTGAGCGTACCCGCGCGGTCACGGGCTCGTTGGGCGGACGCTCACGGGCGCATGTGTTTTGGCTGGTTTGAGCCCGCCATTCACCTGGCGGCCGCCAAGACGCTGAAGCCCGTAGCGGGTCTTCAGAGAATGCTGATGAGGTCGGCGCATGCCTGCTCGCAGCGCCGGCACACCTCGGCGCAAATTTGGCAGTGCTCGTGCATGTCGGCGTGCTTTTCGCACTCGTCCGCGCACGCGCCGCACACGGTACGGCAGGCTTCGAGCGCCGCTCGGGTGACGTTCGCGTCATAGCCGGTGTGACGGGAAAGCACGGCTTCGGTGGAGGCGCAGATGTCAGCGCAGTCGAGGTCCGTGCGGATGCATTTGACGAGTTCGGCGACCATTTCTTCGCTGAGGCATGCATCGGCGCAGGCGGTACACGCTTGCCCGCATTCGCCGCACGCTTGGATGCAGGCGACGAGTTTCTCCTGGTCGACGCCGCTGAGATCGGCTGGGTAGCTCTCGAGCATTTGCTGAACGGTGGACATCGGTTTCTCCTCATGGATTGGCAGTCCCCCTACGGAAGTGACGGTACGCCGATCGGAACCCAAAGACTAGAAGAATACCCCCTGGGGGTAGTAGCATTCGTATATGAGTCCTTCGGTCCGGGTTCGCGGCATCGGCCAGTGGAGTGCGTGGATCGTCGTAATTGCCAGCATCGCGGGTCTAGGTTCCGCCTACTGGGATGACTCCTGGCACACCACTCTTGGTCGTGACAGTGTCTTCATCCCGCCTCATTCGTTGCTGTACCTCTCGTTCGCGTCCGTCGGAACTGTGTTGGGGTTCTGGGGAATACGGCTACTCAGCCGGAGCGGGTCGATTCGAGCCCTCGCCAGGGAGCCCGGCTTCCTGCTTGCGGCCGCAAGTGCGGCCGCAACTGTCGCCGCCGCACCGGTGGACGCGTATTGGCACACCGCGTTTGGCCGTGACGCCGTCCTGTGGTCTCCCCCGCACTTGCTATCGGTGATTGCGACAACCGTTCTGCTGGCCGCGATACTGGTGAGCATTGCGGATCGGCCGTGGCCGCGACTTCACATCGGCGTGTCTGCGGTGCTTCTAGCTGCGTCGCAAATCGTCGTTATGGAATACGAAACCGATGTTCCACAGTTCACGGAACTGGTGTATCTACCGATTATGTTGTTCGCGGCGGTGGCCGCCGCATGGGTGATAACCCGAACAACAGAATTCCGGTTTGCACTGACCGCAGCCGTGATCGTTTTCCTCGCGTTCCGCGCTGCGCTTACTGTGGGTTTGACTGCTGCGGGGTGGTTGCCGCCGGATCTTCCCCTTGCGCTGCTGGGTTTGGTCGCGGTCGATGTTCTTCCCCAGCTGCCACGATTGCGATGGGCGGTCGCGGCCGCGGCGGTCGCGATTCTTCAGACACTGCTGGCTGCTACGGGCTTCAGCAGCGTCGCAATCTCGAACACGATTCCAGCAGCAATCGCCATTGCGGGTCTCGCCCTCATGGTGGTCGTCACCGCACGATTTCGGAGTCGAATATCCATGGCAGTTGTTGTCGTCCTGGTTTGCTCAATCGGCTTTGCGCTGACTACTCCGTCGCCCGCATCAGCTCACGACCCGGGCCAGGGAGCCCCGTTCGGAACCGTCACGTTGTCGATTCTGGGGAATGGGACCGGTGGGCTCGAGGTCCAGGTCACTGATATCCGGATGGCTCCGGCCCTGTCGGAGCCGGCGCATCTGATTGCGCGCAGAGCCGGCGTGACCATCACCGCACCTTTGCGCTTCGTTGGGACGAATGACGCTACCGACCTTGCGGGATCGATTAGGGTGCCGAGTTCTGGTCGATGGTTCGTTTACGCGGAGATCTCGTCGTCCTATGGGACGCTCGAAGCGTGGATGCCTGTTGAAAATGACCTCTCGGGATCCCTAACAGAGGCCCGGACGCTCTACCAACCGGCGGGATCAAAGCCGTGGATCTTCGGGCAGTTTCTCCTCGCCGGACTGCTTCTAGGTACAGCCGCCGGACTCGTTGCATGGCTAGCAACGGCTCTCGTTCGCTTGCCTCGGTCGCGCAGGAGATGACGGTTTCGAACAACTCATGACACCTCCCGGCTCCCTCACTGAATAAGGTGGGGCGGCCAGACGGAGGCAATCGGTCCGCCGAGACGCGGGCGACGGCCAGACCCATTTCAAACTTCGGGAGGACGTTACTCAACACCTCTCGTGCCGCACGAACTGGGGGGTTTGCGTTGTCCATAGCTGGTGCGCCACCAGCTGCGCCCGGGCGGCTCTTAGGTGGACATGGCGATGGCGAGCAGTGGTACGAGCAGGGCCGCCACAGACTCGACCACGGGCTCGCCTCGCACCGATCGCAATCCGCTGTTGCGGCGGTATTTAGGAGCGAACGAGCCTGGCGATAGCGTCGGAGGCTTCTTTGATCTTGGCGTCGGCCTCGCCGCCGCCAAGTTTAACCGCGTCGGTGACGCAGTGTTTGAGGTGATCGTCCATGAGCCCGAGTGCGACCGATTGTAAGGCTGAGGTGAGCGCGGAGATCTGGGTCAGGATGTCGATGCAGTACTTCTCCTCATCGACCATCCGGTAAACGCCGCGAGCCTGCCCTTCGATCCGCTTCAGCCGGTTCAGGTACTTATCCTTGTCGGTGATGTAGCCATGCGCCGAGTCAGTTGCGGTGTCCATCGTTTGTTCTACTTTCTATTGAGTCTCGACTATGCCTGGCGTGCTGGCTCTGGCACCGAGGTGTGGCCTGCAGGATCGAGCATGGCACGAGTGCTGATCTCAGGGCGCAAGTCAAGTCGGCGCAACAGTTGCGCGTTCAGGGCGACGACGATTGTTGAGAGTGACATCAGGATTGCGCCGACCGACATCGGCAGCACGAATCCTATGGGAGCCAGCACACCCGCTGCCAATGGGACGGAGATCAGGTTGTAGCCGGCTGCCCACCAGAGGTTTTGCTTCATCTTTCGGTAGCTGGCGCGGGACAGCTGGATCACCGAAAGGACGGAGCGTGGGTCGTCGCTGGCGAGGATGACCCCGGCGGAGGCGATTGCCACGTCGGTGCCGGCGCCGATGGCGATGCCGACATCGGCCTGGGCGAGCGCGGGGGCGTCGTTAACGCCGTCGCCGACCATGGCGACCTTGCGGCCCTCGGCCTGCAACTCCTTGACCTTCGCCGACTTGTCTTCCGGTCGCACGCCGGCGAAGTAGCGGTCGATGCCGAGTTCGGTGGCGACCGACTTGGCGACGGCTTCGGCGTCGCCAGTGATCATGACGACGTGGACGCCTTGAGCATGGAGAGCTTCGATGGCTTGCCGGGATTCCTCACGCACCTCGTCGGCGAGTTTGAGCGCGCCGATGACCTGCCCGTCGACGAGCACGTGCAGGATGATCGCGCCTTCTTCGCGCCAGTCATAGGCGATGTCGAGTTCGTAGCCGTTTTCCTGTTCGAGGAGGTGCGGGCCGCCGACCTGGACTCGGGTGCCGTCCACTGTCGCGGTGACGCCGACTGCCGGCGACGAATCGAACCCGGTCGCCTTCGGCACCGTGAGCTGCCGTTCCTTCGCGGCGGTGACGATCGCGCGGGCAAGCGGGTGCTCGGAGTCGGTTTCCGCGGCGGCGGCGAGGGCGAGCACGCGGTCCTCGTCGTGGTTGGGGGTCGCCTCGATGGCGGATACGGTCGGTTCGCCCTTGGTGAGGGTGCCGGTCTTGTCGAACAGGACAGTGTTGACGGTGCGCATGCTTTCCAGCGCCAGTCTGTCTTTGATCAGAACCCCGCCACGGGCTGCTCTTTCGGTCGCGATCGACACAACGAGCGGAATCGCGAGGCCGAGGGCGTGGGGGCAGGCGATCACCAAGACGGTGATCGTGCGGACGACAGCGTCATCCGGTAGCCCGATCAAGGTCCACACGATTGCGGTGATCACACCGGATCCCAGCGCGAACCAGAACAACCAGCCGGCAGCGGTATCGGCGATCCTTTGAGCGCGGGAGGAGGAGTTCTGCGCTTCGGTGACGAGTCGTTGAATGCCGGCCAGGGCAGTGTCGTCGCCGACGGCGGTGATCTCGACGCGAAGGCCGGAGTCGGTTGCGACCGTTCCGGCGATAACCTTGTCGTCTGACCCGCGACGGACGGTGCGGGATTCGCCGGTGATCATGGACTCGTCCATGCTGGCCGAGCCGTCGACGACCCTTCCGTCAGCCGGCACGCGACCACCAGGCCGAACAACGACGACGTCGCCGACCCGCAGTTCGGACGGCGGCACCGAGATGGTCTGGTCGCCTTCGACTCGTTCGGCTTCGTCCGGGAGGAGGGCGGCCAGGGAGTCGAGTGCGGAGGTGGTCTGGGCGAGGGAGCGCATCTCGATCCAGTGTCCGAGCAACATGATCACGATCAGAAGGGCAAGCTCCCACCAGAAGTCGAGCTGGTGATCGAGGATGCCGAGGCTTGCCCCCCAGGATGCGAGGAATGCGACCGTGATCGCGAGAGCGATCAGGAGCATCATCCCTGGTTTCCGGGAGCGGAGTTCGCTGACGGCGCCGGTGAGGAACGGCTTGCCGCCCCAGACGTACATGATCGTGCCGAGGACCGGCGAGATCCAGGCGACCCAGGCGGCATCGGGCAGGTGATAACCCAGGATCATCGCGAACATCGACGAGAAGACGACGACCGGAACGGCGATCACCAGCATGATCCAGAAAAGTCGGCGGAACTGCCCGACGTGATCGCCGTGTCTACCGTGCCCGGACATGTCATGACCGGCGTGACCGGGCATCTCGTGACCGGCGTGCGCGGACTTGTCGTGCTCGCCCGGGCCGGCCATGTCGTGTCCCGCGGGCGTTTCCGAAGCCGTTGACCCTGCCTGCATGGTGTCGGTGGGGACACGGTGGTCCTCGTGTCCGGAGTGGTTGGTCATGGTTCCTACCTTGTAACGGTTGGAGGTTTCTGTCGAGATCGGTTCTGGATGGTGGCACGGGTGGCCGAGCGGGTCACCCGTCTTGAGTCGGTCAAGCGGTTGCGTATTGGGCCGGGGCGGCGTCGAACTTGGGTCCACATCCGGCGCAACAGAGGTAGTACCTGTTGCCCTCGTAGTCGCGGAAGAGACCGGCGGCTTCTGCGTCCGCCTTGACGACGATGCTGCCCTTCATGACCGGGCATTCTGCCAGGTCGGCAGCGGTCGGGCCGAGGAGATTCTGGGCGCCGGCAGGTGCCCCATCGTGGTGTTCGTGTACGTCGGTCGTGCCATGGTGGTGCTCGTGTGCCATGCTGTGGTCGTGGCTGTCGGTCATGGTTGTGATCCTTTCGGTGCGGTGGGTTGCTTGTGCTCAGATGTTCTGAGGGGCCAGCGAAGCGGTTGTGCTCTGCGGGAGACGTCCGACGTCGTTTGCGTCGGATCGGAACGATCGCAGACGCAGGCTGTTGCTGACGACGAAGACACTGGAGAACGCCATGGCGGCGCCGGCCAGCATGGGGTTGAGTAGGCCGAGAGCGGCCAGCGGGATCGCAGCCACGTTGTAGGCGAAAGCCCAGAACAGGTTGACCTTGATCGTGCCGAGCGTTCTGCGTGCCAGACGGATCGCGTCGGCGGCCGAGCGCAGATCGCCACGCACCAGGGTGAGGTCGGCGGCTTCGATCGCGACATCGGTGCCGGTTCCCATCGCCAGCCCAAGGTCGGCCTGCGCGAGCGCTGCGGCGTCGTTGACACCGTCGCCGACCATCGCGACGACCTTGCCTTCAGCCTGCAGGCGCGTGATGACGTCCACCTTGTCTTTCGGGAGAACCTCGGCGATGACCTGGTCGATTCCGACCTGAGCGGCGACCCGACGGGCCACGGTCGCGTTGTCGCCGGTGAGCAGCACCGGGGTGAGCCCGAGTTTCTTGAACTGGGTGATCGCTTCGGCGCTCGTGTCTTTGACCGCATCCGCCACGACGAGCACGCCGCGAGCGACTCCATCCCAGGCGACCATCACCGCACTCTGCCCAGCGGCCTCGGCCTGCTTCTTGGCCGCAACGAGCGCCGGGTCGCTCGGCACCGACCAATCGGCGAGGAGCGAGTCCCGGCCAACAAGGACGAGGTGCCCGTCGATGACGCCCTGGACACCCTTACCTTCGATGTTGACGAACGACTCAGCGGTCGGCAGGTCGCCGACGCGTTGCGTGGCGCCCTTCGCGATCGCTTGCGCGATGGGGTGCTCGGAGGCGTCCTCGACCGCTCCAGCGAGACGGAGCAAGTCAGCTTCGTCGACGGCGGACGCCGTGTGGATGCCGAGGAGGGTCATCTTCCCGGTGGTGACGGTTCCGGTCTTGTCGAGCACGATGGTGTCCACTTTCCGAGTCGACTCGAGGACCTCGGGACCCTTGATGAGGATGCCGAGCTGGGCTCCCCGGCCGGTACCGACCAGCAGGGCGGTCGGTGTTGCGAGGCCCAGCGCGCACGGGCAGGCGATGATCAGCACAGCGACCGCGGCGGTGAACGCCGCCTCGACGGGGAATCCGCCGCCCAGCCACACGCCAAGCGTTGCGACAGCGATCACGATCACAATCGGCACGAACACCCCAGAGATCTTGTCCGCCAATCGTTGCACTTCCGCTTTGCCGGATTGGGCGTCCTCGACCAGCTTGGCCATCTGCGCCAACTGGGTGTCTGTCCCGACCCGGGTCGCACGGATGATGAGGCGTCCGCCGGCGTTGACGGTGGCTCCGACAACGGCGTCCCCTTCGGCAACTTCGACGGGCACCGACTCGCCGGTAAGCATGGAGGCGTCCACCGCACTCGTGCCGTCGACGATCGTGCCATCGGTGGCGATCTTCTCACCGGGACGGACCACGAACTGGTCGCCGACAGCGAGCTGGTCGGTGGGGATTCGGGTCTCGACGCCGCCGCGGAGTACGGCGACCTCTTTCGCGCCGAGCTCCAACAGGGCGCGCAGGGCCGCACCGGCCTGCCGCTTCGAGCGCTTCTCGAAGTAGCGACCGGCGAGGACGAACATCGTCACCCCGGCGGCGACTTCGAGGTAGATGTCCCCGGCCCCGCTGCTGGGGGCGATCGAGAACTCGAACCCGTGTGTCATTCCCGGCATCCCGGCGGTCCCGAAGAAGAGCGCGTACAGCGACCACAACAGGGCCGCGAGCGTGCCGACCGAGACGAGGGTGTCCATCGTCGCCGCACCGTGCCGAAGGTTGGTGAGTGCTGCCTTGTGAAACGGCCAACCAGCCCATACGATCACCGGGACCGCGAGCGTCAGCGACAACCATTGCCAGTAGGTGAACTGGAACGCCGGAACCATGGCGAGCACGATCACCGGAACGGAGAGCACGATGCTGCCGATCAGTCGTTGTTTCAGTGACGTGAGTTCGGCATCCGGTGCGCCGTCGTCGGAGTTCGCTCTCGGTTCCTTCGTGACGGGGATCATGGCGGTGTAGCCCGTCTTCTCCACCTCCGCGATCAACGATTGCGGATCGAACCCGGCCGGAGCGGTCACTCGCGCCTTCTCGGTGGCGTAGTTCACCGTGGCGCTGACTCCGTCGAGCTTGTTCAGTTTCTTCTCGATCCGCATCGCGCACGAGGCGCAGGTCATCCCGCCGATTTCGAGCTCGATGTTCGCGGCGGAGAGCGGAGTGAGCGCTTCGGGTGTGGTCATCTGGTCCTCCCGGATCCGGGGGCGCCGACAGGCGCGGTTGACTGATTTAGTGTCCGGCCGGACTGCTGCTGCGGGTCGTGATCGATTGCTCGCCAGCGTGCGACATGGCAGCGGATACATCCGCCGGAATCAGCAATCGGCCGAGGGTGAAGCTGGCTACAAAGACGGCCGCCAGCCCCACCCCGTACAAGCCCAACTTGGTCGGAGCGTTCACCTCAAGCCCGCACGGCTGAGTAGCCAGCCTCCTTGACAGCTGCAAACACCTGTCCGTCGTCGAGGGCGTCGGCGCTCGTGACCAAAAGCTTTCCGCTTGCCGCCGACACGTCGATGTTCTCCACCCCGGCGATCTGTTCCACTTCTTCACGCACGGACATCTCGCAGTGTCCGCAGGTCATCCCGGATACTTGGTATTCAGTCGTCGACATTCGTTCTTCCTCCGAAAATACGGGCAAGGGGTATCTCGCCACCAACAACATGATACCCCCTGCCGGTATTCCCACAAAGGCGTGGGCCATCCCGACCAAAAATCTTGTGACTCGTGCCGTCCGGGCAGAGGCTGTCGCTATTTCTGGTAGGCGAGAACAGTCATCATGCCGGATTCGCCGTGATAGATGTTGTGGCAGTGGCTCAGCCACTGTCCCGGGTTATTCGCGTCGAAGTCGACCTCCAGGCTCTTGCCCGGGAGGATGATCGAGGTGTCTTTGCGTGGCCCCGCGTTCGGGTGCTGGTACGTGTGGCCGTGGAGATGCATCGGGTGCCACATGGTGGTGGAATTCACGAATTTCAGTCTCACCCGCTCCCCTTCGCGGACAATGAGTGAGTCCTGCAATGGCCGGTTCGGGTCGAATCGGCGGCCGTTGATAGCCCACCTGTAGGAGTTCATGTCGCCGGATAGCTTCATCGTGACCGTTCGGTCGATGCCGCGGGTTTTCAGCTGTACGGCATCGGCTGCGGTCAGGTCGCTGGCGACGCCTATTCGGGTGGAGTTGAGTTCGGGTAGCGTCTTCAACGCAGCCGGTGCGGTCCCGCCGCCAGAGCGGAGGACGGCGTACGCGGCCGCGTCCTTGCCCTCGGCGGCGGCGACAAGCGGGAAAACCCCGTCTGCGGCGGTGACGATCACGTCGTACCGCTCCCCCATCCCGATCAGGACACTGTCGACTTCTTTGGGCTGGACCGGGTAGCCGTCGGTGTGCGTGATGGTGAGGGTGTGGCCGCTGAGGGCGACCCGGAAGGCAGTGTCAGCACCGGCGTTGATGAACCGGATGCGCACCCGGGAGCCAGGTTTTGTGGTGAACGTCTCCGGATCGGCCGCCGACCGGCCGTTGATCAGATACAGCGGGTAGTAGACGTCGCCGGTGTCGCCGCCGAGCAGCGCCGAATTGGTGCCCATAAGCATGTTCCCCATCCGCATGAGCATGCCGTCCATCCCCATCGATCCCATCCCTTTGGAGAGATCGGCCAGGACTTGGTCGGGCGTGGCGGTGACTCCGTCGAGCCAATCATCAAGAATGACAACCCACTCTTCGTCATACGCCAGGGGTTCCCGCGGGTCATCGACGATCAATGCCCCGTAGAGGCCACGGTCGATCTGGACGCCCACATGCGGGTGGAACCAGTAGGTGCCGGGGTGCTCGGCGGTGAAGTTGTAAGTGAATGCGTCACCGGCGGCGATCGCGGATTGGGTCAGTGGGGGCACACCGTCCATGTCGTTGCGCAGGGCGATGCCGTGCCAATGCACCGAGGTCGGCTGCGCTAGCCCATTGGATACCCGAGCGTGAACGGTGTCGCCGGCACGGATCCGGATGGTTGGCGCCGGTGTCGAGCCAAACGTCCAGGTGTTCGCGACCCGACCGGCGAGGTCGAGCTGGGCTGGTTTCGCGTCCAACCCGACGGTGGCGACGCGTCCCGTGCGGCGGCGCGCTTTCTCGGCCGCAACGACAGCAGCGGACGTCGGTGAGATCAAAGTCGGGGTCGCCGGCGTGCAGGCGGCCAATGCCGCAAGAGTGGCCGCGCCGAGGCTCGCACCAAGAAGGGCGCGTCGAGACAGCGGGCCCGAAGGGATCGGAGAAGTGGGCATGAAGGAACCTCGCAGAGTGAAGCAAGCAGAAGAAGGGGCCCGGTGAGGTGGCGCAGGGGGAATGCGTGGTCCACCCCACCGGGGTCGAATCAGACCGAGGCCGAAACGCCTAGCCGAGCGCGGCCAGCATGGCCTTCATGTCGGCGATCTCCTGAGTCTGCGCTTTGACGATGTTGTCGGCGAGTTTCTTCGCGGCGCTATCTTTGCCGCCGGACTGCTCTTGTTCAGCCATGGTGATCGCGCCCTGGTGGTGCTGGATCATCAGGGTAAGGAACTGCTTGTCGAACGCGGCACCGGTTGCTGCTTTCAGACCAGCCATATCTTGCGCTGTCATTCCCGGCATCGAGCCCATACTGGACGTGTCGGTCGGCATCGGAGTGGACATCTCCATGCCGGCCATGGTGGTCGGTTCTCCCCACGACTTCAGCCACGATTTCATCAGGTCGATTTCGGGCTGCTGGGCGGCCTTGATCTTCGCGGCCAGGTCCTTCACCTGGGTGGAAGTCGCCCGTGTGGGAGCGAGGTCAGCCATCTGGATTGCGCCTTCGTGATGCACGATCATCATCTGGGCGAAGGTGACGTCTTGGGTGTTGTGGGACGCGGCGGCCGTCGAGGACGAATGGGACATGCCGGACATGTCGCCCATGCCGGAACTGGTGCAGCCGGCGAGGAGCCCGCCGGCGGCAATGACGACGCCGGCGAGGGCGAGACGGGTTGCGATTTTCATGGGTACTCCAAAGAATGGTGGGTGAATTGTTGAGGTTGCGTTCATGGAAAGGAACTCAGCGCAGAGTTCTCCCACGAGCCTCTAAATCCGTAGTACCTGGAGAGCCAGAGTCCGGTCGGTTCCGCGCATCGCAGTGCCCGGCCGCCGGTGGAGCGTGAGACGCGGGTGGCTGACTGGAAGTTTGTCGCCCACGGAGGGAAAGCAAAGAAGAAGCAGAGCCGCCGCGATCACGAGGAACAGGCAGGCGTGCATGGCGTCATGGGTCATCGAGCCCATCAGTTTCTCGACCGCTGAGAGGTTGGCTGTGCCGACCGTCGGCATCGAGGTGAGCGGCATCGTGTGGGCAACCAACTCCGTCCCCGACGAAGGCAGCTCAGCCTGCTCGGCTGTTACCGGAGCGGTCGGGCGTAGGGACGCCATCGGCATATCGATCGCCGAGTGCATGGCCGCGATTCCGGCGATCAACGCGAACACGATAGAGAGCCGGGCGAGAAGTCTCGTCATCCCGGTCTGTACTCGCGACTTGCTCGTTGCCACCCTTCGAAGATACCCGCCAGCGGTATACGGAGAGAAACGCACCCGGCGCATTCTCAGTTCTGCGCACTCTTACCGGCGAATCTGACAGCTCTCGTTGCAGCGAGGTTGTCTGTGGCGTAATTTCTACCCCGCGGGGGTATGCGCGTCCATGCCCTGGAAAGGGTGCGCTGTGCTTATCCAACCGATCGACTATTTCCTGGTCGTCTGGTTCCTGCTGGCCGGGATTTCCACGTTGTACGTCGCCGTCGATCAGTTCCGGAAGAACCCGGAGCCGACAGTGATGAAATGGGGTTTCATCCTCGTCACGCTCTACCTCGGTCCGATTGGATTGCTGCTCTACGTGCTGGTCGACAAGGAACCGCATCCCGGCGAGCATGAAGAGTTCACCAAACCGTTGTGGAAGCAGGGCGTTGGTTCAACGATCCACTGCGTGGCCGGTGACGCCACCGGCATCATCGCAGCGGCGGCAATCACCGCCGTCCTCGGCCTTCCGATGTGGTTGGACCTGATCATTGAGTACCTGGCTGGGTTCGCGTTTGGGCTGCTGATCTTCCAGTCCCTTTTCATGAAGAGCCTGATGGGTGGGACGTATCTGCAGAACGTGCGGAGCACGTTCCTGCCGGAATTCATCAGCATGACTTCATGATGGCGGGGATGGCGCCCGTGATGACGCTGCTGATGATGGGTACGGATATGCGGGCGATGGAACCAACCGAGCTTCTGTTCTGGGGAGTGATGTCGGTGGGCGTCGCCGCAGGTTTTGCGTTCGCGTATCCGGCAAACGTGTGGCTGGTCTACAAGGGGTTGAAGCACGGTCTGATGACCACACGCCACGCCGGCACGCACAATGATGGGGACCGTAGTCACGACCAGAAGGCCATGCCGGGTATGGCGGGTAGAGGCGAGCGCGGGGCGCGCCAACCAACTCGGCCACAGGTGGCGGCAGTCGCCTTCGTTGGCGTGATCGCCTTGGTTGCGGGGATCTCCGCACCGTCGAACGCGGTGAACATGTCGCTGAGCGCTCAGGACGTCGGTGGGGCGATCATGCCGCCCGGGATGATCATGACCCGCGACACTCCGGGCGCGGCAATGCGCGACATGGCAGCAGTCGACCCCCGGGACGTGACCGAGACAGCAACGGCTGACGCGCGCGGTGACCGACCGCTCGAGGCGCACATGGTCGGCGGGGTGAAAGAGTTCGACCTCACTGCATCGCTCATTAAGTGGCAGATCCTCCCAGGCCTCTGGGTGGACGCGTACGCCTACAACGGGCAGGTTCCCGGCCCGCGGCTGAACATGGTGCAAGGCGATCGCGTGCGCATCAATGTCACCAACAAGCTGCCAGAATCGACAACGGTGCATTGGCACGGCCTCGACATCCCCAACAACATGGACGGACCTGCCCAGATCACCCAGCATCCCATCGATCCCGGCACAGCCTTCACTTACGAATTCACGGTCAAGCAGGCTGGCACGTTCTTCTACCACTCGCACGACCACGCCGACCGACAGGAGTCGCTGGGGCTCTATGGGGCATTGATCATCGCGCCAGCGAATTCGTCCGACGCGGTTCGCGCGGATGTGGACTACACCATCCAGCTTGGCGAATGGCTGAGCCGGAATGGGCTGACCTGGCCGGCCATGCCGATGGAGGGCGTTCTGGCGAACTACTTCACGATTAACGGGAAGGCCTATCCGGCGACGGAGACGATTCGGATGAACGTTGGACAGACGCTCAAAGTTCGGTTCATCGGAACGAACTCGGTCGATATCCACCCAATGCACATCCACGGTGGACCGTTCGAAGTGGTCGCCCGGGACGGGGTCACGCTCGCCCCGTCGGCCCGGTTCCAGGCCGATACCGTCAACGTTGGCCCCGGGCAACGCTACGACGTACTGTGGAAGGCCCGTGCGCCCGGCAAATGGCTGATCCATTGCCACATCAATCACCACACGACGAACAACAACGTCGAGCAGGACGGCGCCGGCGGCCTCACCATGGTCATCGACGTCACCCCATAGAAGACCGAAGCAGGCAAAGAAGTGCAGGACGAAGAACGCGACCAGCCCTGGTGGGAGACGGGAGCCCCATCAGAGCCGGCCCTCTCCCCCAACTTCCGCAAACACCGGACACTCCTCATCACCGCAGCGTGCGGGGTCTTCCTCGCGTTGGTGGGGTCCTTTGTCAGGGTTTTCGCAATGCACATGTGACGATCGAAACCCCGCCGTGCCTAACCAACCGGTGCGCCGTCTAGTGGTGATTGGGAGAGGCTCCGGTCAATCGCGTTGGAAACCGACGAAGAGACCACCGGTGAATCGTGCGCTGACGTTGTACAGGAGCGCAACGATTGCGCCGACAACCATGGTGAAGATGGCTCCGAGAAGACCGAGCGCGGATGACATGAGTATGACGGTGCCAGGGTTGACGATCTTCTTCACACTGGCTGTGCTCGCGGCGTCGGCTGGGGCGGGGCCGGACAGGATGGAATCCAGCTGATTAAGCACGCCACTCTGGTCCAATACTGTCCACAGAATGAGGCCGGACACGGCTGTCACGACCGCCAAGATCAGCCCGGCGAGGAGGGACACTTTCGCGACCGACCAGACGCTCGTGTAGACCAGGTGGAGGCGGACCGGCCGGTGGTCTGAGGGTTTCCGCGCGGTATGGGGTTCCATAGGTTCCTCGTGTGTTTGACGCTTCCTTTGGTTGGCTGATGGATTTGTGGCTAGATCGGCAGGGTGACGCCGCCGATCAGCGCCTGAAGGCTGTAGATCCAGGCGGACCAGACGCCGGTGACCATCAGGACACCGATCAGGATTAGGAGTGTTCCGCCGGCGATGTTGATCGTGCGAATGTGGCGTCGGAGGAAGCCGATGGTTCCGGCCATCCATGCGAATCCGAGCGCGAGCAGTATGAAGGGGATGCCCAGCCCGAGTGCGTAGAAGCCGGTCAAAACCGCACCGCGCAGCGCGGATTGGCTGGAGAGGCTGAGGGAGAGAACCGCGGCGAGGGTCGGGCCCATGCAGGGTGTCCAGCCCAACCCGAAGACCAGTCCGAGGAGGGGTGCGCCGGTGAGGCCGGTTGCTGGCCGGATCGGCAATTTGAGGGTGCGTTGGAAGATCGAGAACGTGCCGATGAAGGCGAGACCCATCACGATCACCAGGAGGCCGAGGATGCGGGTGATGAGGTCCTGCCAGCGGATCATCCACGATCCGAACGCACCGAAGAGGGCTCCGTAGGCGATGAAGACGATTGCGAAGCCGAGCACGAATAGTGCCACACCGGTAACCGTCCGTCGGCGGCCTTTGCGGGCATCTGGCCCAGAGACGCCGCCAACGTAGGCCAGGTAGCCGGGGACGAGCGGTAGAACGCAGGGAGAGGCGAAGGATACCAATCCGGCAAGCACGGCCACTGGAATGGCCAGCAGTAGGCCGCCGTTAGCAGCGATCGCAGCGAAACCGTTTCCCATTACCGTTCCGCCCGCATTGGTGTCCGCGCCGGGAGGTTCACTTTTGGCCGGCCGTGATGGCGCCGCCGACGAGCAGAACGGCGGCCAGCGGGTAGCCGGCGGCGAGGTCGACCCAGCCAGGCGGCTGGGCGCCAAAAACGCCGAGGTGGGCGAGCCAATGCTGCAGACCGACGATCAGACCGATTGCCATGAGGCCTTGGCCGATGCGCAGGAATCGGCGTTTGCGGAGGTAGCGGGCGCGGAGTTGTTCCGGGGTGGGTTTGACGTCTTCGTGGGTGGAGCGCCGGCGGGGCGGCTCCTCCTTGTTCTTTCGTACCATGATGTGCCTTTCGGGTGGGGAGTGTCGTTGGGAAATGGGACTGGGGTCAAAGACCGCTGTAGGAGTGCAGGCCCTTGAAGAAGACATTCACGATGCCGAAGTTGAACATCACGGCGCAGAAGCCGATGATGGCTAACCAGGCCGACCGCGAGCCGCGCCAGCCGCGGGTGGCTCGGGCGTGGATGTAGCCGGCGTAGGTCACCCAGATGATGAAGGTCCACACTTCTTTGGTGTCCCAGCCCCAGTACCGACCCCAGGCTTTTTCCGCCCAGATCGATCCGGCGATGAGAGTGAAGGTCCAGAGGAGAAAGCCGACGATGTTGACTCGGTAAGCGAGGTTCTCGAGCGTTGACGCGTTCGGCAGAGTGCTGAGGAAGTGCATTGGCGCTGGTGCGCCCTCGGCGATTTGGTGTTCCCTTCGCGATTGCACGAGCTGCACCCCTGACAGGGCGAATCCCAGAGCGAAAAATCCGGTAGCGATGATGGCCACCATCACGTGGATGACGAGCCAGTACGACTGCAGGGCCGGCGGGAGCGGGGCAACCTCGACGTAGTAGCGCATGCTTGAAATGCCCAGCAGCACGAGCACCAGCCCGGTGACGAACGAGCCGAGAAAGCGGAGGTCATATCGGAGGGTCACCAACAGGAACACACCGACGATGATCAGGGTGCCGGTCATCGAAAATTCGTACATGTTCGCCCAGGGCACCCGGCTGGCGGCGATCCCACGGAGGATGTCAGCGCCGAGATGGAGTACGAACCCGTTGATCGTGAGGATATAGCCGACCTGGAGACTTCTTGGGGTGGAACCCCTCTGCGTCGGTCCGTTCTCGAGGCGGCCGCTGAGCCGGGTGAGGGTCGCGGTCACGCCGCCGATGGGACGGCTGTCACTGGTGGTAGCCGCAGCTGTCTGGGTTCGTCGTGCGACTGCGCTTGGCACGGTGGCGGTTACCTGAGCTCCACGGCGTGCCAGATCGATCGCGAACGCGATGAACGCGGCAGCATAAACGGCCATCGCACAGATGAGGAGCAGGACAGAGAGTTGCGACAGGGATTGAGTCATGAGGGTTCCTTCGGATCGGTGTTCTCCGGTGACCCGCTCGCCACGTCACGGAGCGTGGCGGAGTGGGCCGCAGTGAGGGCAGCGACGGTTGCCTCCAATTGGGGGTCGTCACCACGGGCAAGGCCGGCATACTCGACGCGGAGTGGGTCGCCGGCGCGTCCGATGACCTTCACCCACAACCGTCGTCGCGGGACGAAGAGGGAAGTGAAGAGGCCGCCGAGCGCGCCGATGGCGAACAGCAGCACCCAGCCTTGGGCGGGGTCGTGGTGAACTTCGAAGGAGGCGAACCGGGAGACGCCGTCGAAGGTCACCGAGCCCAGCCCGCCGGGTAGCTGCTGTGTTTGGTCGGGTTTGAGCTCCAGGGATTGGACCCCGGTTTTCCCGCCAGTGAGTTGGGTAAGGGTGGACGTGTTGAGCGCATACACCGATTTGGGTTGCCCGGTATTGAGGCCGAGGTCCCCGGCGTAGGCATTCAGGGTGAGGACTGGATCTTTCAGGTCCGGGTAAGCGGAGAAGAACGCGCCAGTGCTCGAGGTCGCCTTGGTGGGGTAAAAGAACCCGATCAGTCCGACCTGCTTTCCCAACCCGTCGGGGACTTTCACCACACCGAGCGAGGTGAGATTGGCATCCTGTGGGAGGAAGGGCACGAGGTCGCTGAACACGGCGCGGCCAGCCGGGTCGCGGACGGTGATCCGGGGTGCGTAACCGTTGCCGAGCAGGTAGACGTCGGTGCCGCCGATGTTGAGTGGTTCGTTTACTTTGATCGTCGCCTTGTCCTTGACCGGTGACCCTTGCTGTTGCGTGGTGACCGTCGCGGTGTAGTCGGTTGGCAATCCGCGGGCGCTCTTGTTTTCGGTTTCGTAGGTGACGGCGAGTTTGTCGAGAGTGAGGGAATACGGGGTGAGCCTGTTGCTGTTGAAGAACCGGCCCGGGTTGAAGGAGTCGTAGGCGGCGAGAGTGTTGATCATCGACTGGCCCTCCACGACGACTCGGTTGCCATTGAACCCGAACCCGCCACCGACACCGACGGCCACCAGGACTCCCACCAGCGCAATGTGAAAGAGAAGGTTTCCGGCCTCCCGGAGGTAGCCGCGCTCGGCGCTGACCGACATCTCGAACCCGTCCGGTGTTCGTCTTCCTTCGTAAAGCGCGACCCGGTAGCCGCGTTTGCGCAGCAGGTCCTTTGCGGTCTCAACGGCTGCCGGAACGGTGACCGGTACACCCGTCGCATCACGCAGGTCGGTGGGGATCTGAACGGCACGGTAGCCGCTCATCCGGGACAGCCGGGCGGGCGTTTTCGGTGGGGCGGCGCGCAAGGCTCGAAGGTGATGAACCGTGCGTGGCAGGACGCAGCCGATCAGCGAGATGAACAGCAGCAGGTAGATGCTGGAGAACCAGAATGAGGTGTATGCGTCGAATGCTTGCAGCTTGTCGAGGATTGGTGCCAGTGACGGGTTGTCCTTGAAGTATTGGACGACTCCGTTGGGATCCGAGCTGCGTTGTGGCACCAGCGACCCCGGGACGGCCGCGAGAGCGAGAAGCAGCAACAGGAACAGGGCGACGCGCATGCTGGTCAGCTGCCGCCACATCCAACGCAGCCAACCGGTCAGAGTCAGTCGCGGCTGGTTGTAGTCGGATCCGCCAGGGGTGCGCTGGGGTGGCGTGTCGATGTGGTCAAGCGGTCGCGACATGACTGACCCTTCGACACGACGATTTGCGGCTAGTTGTGGTTGTCATCGCGGCCACCCCGAGAGGAGGTTGTGCTTTCGGTTTGAATCCGTTCGCCCTCGTCGGACCCCTGCGTTGGTTCGCGGCCGTCGCGATATGGTGACGATTCTGGTTCCGGATGACGTTTGGTTTGGACGACGAAGAGCACGATGCCGAGTGCGACGGCGGCGAAGGACGCCCAGACGTTGGCCGGGATGCTCAAGAACCCATCACTGGTGGGGTCGATCCGGATGGCTTCCAACCAGCTGCGGCCGAGTCCGTACCAGATCAGGTAGAGGGCGAACGCTTTCCCCCAGCGCAGGGCGACGCGACGCTCTAGGAGCAGGATGATTCCGACGCCGATCAGGTTCCAGATGATCTCGTACAGAAACAGTGGGTGAAAGAGGGTGGCGGCGGGCAGGCCGGCCGGGAACTTCGGATTGCTGGCTTCGATTTGCAACCCCCATGGCAAGGTGGTGGGAAGGCCAAAGAGTTCGTGGTTGAAATAGTTCCCGAACCGTCCCAACGCTTGCGCGACAAGCAGGGCGGGAGCGAGGGCATCGGCGAATGACCAGAACCGGATCCCGGTGCGGCGGCAGCCGATGTAGGCGCCGACCGCGCCGCCGAGTAGCGACCCGTAGAGGGCGTTGCCGCCATCCCAGATGGCGAATATGTTCCACAGGTTCGCGCCTGGATAGAAGTAGTCGCCGGTGTGGGTGAACACGTGGTAGAACCGTGCGCCGACGATTCCGAGCGGGACCGCCCAGAGAATGATGTCGAGGACAACGCCACGTTCGGCGCCGCGGGTGGACAGCCGGTTGGAGGTGATGAGTGTTGCTGCGACGATCCCGGCGAGGATGCAGAGGGCGTAGGTGTGGATCGTGAGCGGGCCGATCTGGAATTGCGCGAACGCGGGGTCGGGGCTGGGGATACTGAACCGGTGGAGCATGATCTGTCTTTCACTCAAGAGGGAATTGTGGGCTCATCCGGCCGTCGATGACGGCGGGGTTCGCTGTTAAGGTCCTTGCTCGCTGAGGACCCTGCTGATCAGTGCGGTGAGTACGGACGCGTCGGGAAGCTGCCCGAGTACACGGGCTGCGACCCGCCCTTGCCTGTCGACGACCAACGTGGTGGGTACCGCGTTCGGGGCCACCACCCCGCTGAACGCGAGCTGCATGGCACCGTCCGAAGCGTCCAGGACGGACGGATAGGTGATGCCGTAGGTGCGTGCGAAAGCGAGCGCCGTGTCGGCCTGATCGCGCACATTCACACCCAGGAACTCGACTCCGCGACCGCTGAACTTGCTGTTATTCTTTTCCAGATCAGGCGCCTCCGCCCGGCAAGGGGCACAGCCGGCGTACCAGAAGTTGAGGACCAGCACTTTGCCGGCGTAGGCGGCGGAGGAGACCACGTTTCCGTCTTCCAGCTTTCCGGCGAACCGGACCGCTGCGGTCCGGTTCTTGGGTTGGATTTCGGTGATGGTGCCGTCGCCGGCCACAAAGTTCTTGCCGGAGCCGTCTTTGAATTGCTGCGCGAGAGCATCGTTGCTGCTGCATCCGGAAATGGTCACGGCGAGCGTGACGGCGGCTGCCGCAGCGAGGATCGCAGTCCGGATCCTTCTGGCTCGAGCGCTGATCCTAGCCAAGGGTGACTCCTCTCGCGCCCATGAAGGGTTGCGGGTCGACGCGGTTGCCACCGACACGCACCTCGAAGTGCAGGTGGCAGCCAGAGGATGCGCCGGTGGTTCCGACCTGGGCGATGTTCTGTCCGGCCTGCACGGTCTGGCCGACGTTGACCAGGACGCCGCCCTCTCGAATGTGGGCGTATCCGGTCATCACATCGGATCCGTGGTCGAGGAGAACCCAGTTTCCGTACGTTCCCAGCCAGCCTGCGTAGACGACACGGCCCGCGGTGGCGGCGTAGATCGGGGTGCCGCAGCCGGCTGCGAGGTCGGTGCCATAGTGGAATGCACCTGAGCTAGCCGTCGGTCTGTTCGGGCGCGGTCCGAACCGGTCGCTGATCCAGCCGGTGACAGGTTTTGTCCACCCTTGTCCGCTGAGTTGTCCACCGTCGGCAGATGATCCTGCCCCGCCTGCTGCTGCTGCCGCTGCCGCTGCTGCGGCGGCGGCGGCGGCGGCGGCGGCCTGCTGCTGCCGCCGTATTGCTTCGCCCTTGCTGAAGTCGGCTTCGGTCGCTTTCCGGTTTTCAACCAGCACCGAGAGTTGGGCTTGGAGGGTTCCTTGCACCTGTTGCTGTTCAACCAACTGGGTTTGGGCGGCGGTCGCATCCGCGACTGCGTTCTGGAGCGCCTTCTCGGCTTCCCGGTTGAGGTCGGCAAGCGCTGCTTGGGCGACGGTCGCCTGGTCGGTCAGTGCCTTGGCCGTGTTCGCGTCGGTGCTGGCGGCGGCGAAAGCCTTGTTGGAGTTCTGGCTGAGTTTGCTCATTGTGCCGAGCTGGAAGAGCAACGCGTCTGCCCGTTCCCCGTTTACAAGCAGCTGGGTGGTGGGGTCTGCGTTGCCGAACCGTGCCAGTTGGGCAACCAGCCTGCCGACCCGCGCACGTGACACATCGGCTCGGCCTCGGGCTTCCCCCGCCTGACCGCGCAATGTGTTCGCCCGGTAGGTTGCGAAATCGAGTTTCGATTGCGCTTTCTCGTACTCCACTCCGCGTTGGACGGCGGCCTCCCGCGACCTGCGCACGCTCGTATCGAGAGTGCTCAGCAGTCCGTTGATCCGGTCGATTTCTGCCTTCTTCGACGCTTCACTCGAGCGTGCCGCTTCAACGTCTGGCCAGGAAGGATAGCTGACCGCCTGCGCCGGGCCGGCGGTGATGAGCGCACTGGTGACGACCGACGCCACCAGCAGCCCCAGCAGCGGACGCCGCCACAGCCGTCCTCGCCGAGCTGAGCCGTTCACAAGTGATCCCGCGTTCTAGTCAAGGGGTGCCTCCGACGAGTACCGTCCAAGTGATGCCGTCATCCGGTGTTGCCACGATCCCGCGGCTATCGGTGCCGAGAATCCACAGCTTGGAGGAGCCCTTCACCGTTGCCAGTGACCCGGGAAGTGACTGGAAGGTCCCCTTCGGGGTCCACGTCGCAGCGTCGTCGACGGAGGTCCAGATCTTCTTGTCCGTGTCGACGCCGACGAAGCTTCCCGCCGTGGAGTCGATCGGCGAAAGCAGAAAGAGCGCAGGGGTGCCAGGTAGGGGCGCGAACGTTGCACCGGCGTCGCGACTGATCTGCACGCCTGTCTGCGTGGTGGCAAGGACGGTGTCCGGCGCATTCTGGTTGACCGAAAGCTTGCGGAGGGCGACGGTGGCACCGTCGTGCCAGTTCCGGCCGCTGTCATCGCTAATCCGGACAATTTGGCGGGCCGCATCGTATCCGTAGACACGCACCTGGGCATCACCGGTGGTGGCGGTGGTGATGTCGTGGAAGTCGGTTTGACCGGCGAGCGAAACGGTCGACCAAGTTCGAGCGGCGTCGGTGCTTTCGATCAGTCCGAGATTGGCTGGGTCCTGGTGCGCGTTATTGGCAGGGTCCGGATGCCCCGAGGCGAACATGACCCCGGAACGGGCAACAGTGAATCCCATTGTGTCCTGGGTTCCGTCTCCGACCCGGGCGGTCTTTTCCGATGCGAAGCCATCATTGAGTTGCGCAGCATCGAGCGCCCACACACCCTGGTGGGTGGCGGCGAAGATGCGGCCTCCGGTGGAGTCCAGCCCGTGTACGTGGCCGAGGTCGTTCATCGTTGCGGTGGCCGCGCCGGCTGCGGTGCACCCACTGAGCGCCACGGCGGCGAGGGCGGCGGTGGCAGCGACGGTCCATGAGCGTGTTATCCGGTGTGTTCGCATGGTTACTTCACTCTCTGCGTGAGCCACGCGTATGGATCGACAGGGGTTCCGTTGACGGAGATGCCGAGGTGGAGGTGGGCGCCGGTGCTTGCGCCGGTGCTTCCGACGAGGCCGACTAGTTGGCGGACTTTGACCGTTTCTCCGACGCTGAGGTTCAGGGAGCCGTAGGCCATGTGCGCGTAGAGGCTGCTGACGGTCTGCCCATCGATTTGATGGTCAATGATCGCGTAGACGCCGAGGCTGCCCGCTGGGTTCCCGACCTCCCTGACGACCCCGTCTGCGATCGCCTGGATCGGCGTTGCGGCCCCGGGGTTCATGTCAATTCCCTCGTGGTAGGAGGAGCAGCCTGAGCACGGAGAGACTCGATATCCGAACCCGTCACTGATCGGTACGCCGACATCGAACGGCCATTGAATTGGCGACGCCGGATTGTTCGTGAAGGTGTTGGCGGTCGACGTGAACCCGGCGGCTTTCAGTTTCGTGACAGGCACCGGCTTTGGTGGGGGCGCGCTAACCGACACGACATCGCGCGTGACAACAGCCGACTGCGCGGACACCGTGGTCATCGTCTGCAGGTCACCGGGCCGGGCGGTCGCCACTTGCTGTGTCTCGCCGGGCACGATCGCGTAGGCCGGAAGCGCGTACGTTCCGAACAGGGTCCCCGCTAGCGATAGGGCCGCCAATGGCGCCCACCTCTTGCGAGGTGTCACTTGCCGGCGAGAGGTCGCTGAAGTTGCGGTGGGCGGTCGTCGCTCGGCATTGTGTCGGGCGCGACGGGATCCGTACTGGGCTGCCGACGAAACATTAGCGCTCGAAGTCAGAGAGGAAGTATGTGTGTGCATCGTGAATGGGGCTCCGACGGGTCAACACGCGAGGACGAGAGACGGGTCGGCTCGGTGTTTAGGACGGTCTGGAATACAGGTGAAAAGCTGCGCTTATGAGACCAGATAAGGGATCGGTTCGGTGACGGATGCGGTAGGCATCGGTCGATGGGCGGTCATCACAGGCGGCCAGAAACCAAGAGGGCGCAGATGTCTGCGAATGGTCGCTGTTCGCTGCGCGAGGCGCTGCGCGATTAGCGCCGAGGCGCTGTTGCGCTGTTGGGAGCCGGTTTAGGTACGGCTGATCGAAAGCGCGAGCAGGGAGGGGGCCTGAACCAAGGTACGGGCGGCTGAGAACAGCACAACAGGCGCGCCCCGTTGGGCTACGTCGAGCAACGCCAGCCCTCGATGGATCGCCAATAGCGAGACCGCCACCGCAATCACCACAAGGACACAGGCAGCGCCGGCAAGTGCGCAGCCGAGTTCGCAAACGCTGTCGCACTGCTGTGCCGGTGTGCTCGACAAGGCGGCCTGCTCAGACCCCACGCCCGCAAGCGGCCCCGCCACAGGGTGGACTTCAAACTGGTGGCCGCCCGAATGCGTGCCTGCCGAAGAAGCTGCCACGGAATCGTGTGCGTGGGCCGTGCTCATCGATGTCATCACGAACATACCGAGCGCCAATGCCAGCAACGACAACATTGTCACGACAACCCGGCGCGCACGCGCACGAGCCGCCCGGCTCGGGTCGTGATCGTACGTGGTCGTCATGTCGGCAGTGTCCTAGAGGTGGCGGGTATTAGCACCGCATCTTAGCGAATGGGGTTGAGGGCGAGGCAGGCAAATAGGCCTCGCCTCGCCTCGTACGGTCGGGTCTAAATCGTGAGAGTGGTTCCTTGCGCTTGGCGGAAGTCAATGTGCAGGTGATCGCACGTATCGTCGAACGGGAGGAAGTTGGTCACGCTAATGGCGCTGCGGCATCCCACCTGACCGAGGTTCGTGGTTGGTGGCATTACGGGGTCGAGCGCGCGGATGAGCTTCAACGATTCCGGGTCGCCACCGGTAAGTGGGTGACCGTTCAGGAGATAGAAGTCAACCGCGTGGCCTCCCCCGTTGGCATAGTGTGATGACGCACTACCGGCACCCTCGATTTGGCCGGTGCACTGCCTGTTGATGTCACTGACGCCAACCGTGGCGAAGTTCGCCAACGCCACCTCGATCGTTTGCAGTACCCGGTAGTCGACGCCGCAACCGGGAACGGCGCGACCCTCCGCAAGGTTTCGGATCTCCGGAATGTGGTCCGGGGCGTAGCCGGTCAAGCGGCCCTGGCCGACAGCAACCATAAGAGATTGCGCCAACCGCTGCACCGTTGGCGACACTGTCGACTCGACCGTTGAATCGAGTTTCGCGCTGTTCTCGGTAATCGAGAAGCCCTCTCGGCTCGCCGTTGACACCGCTTCCCCGCTACCAGTGAGGGTCTGTACTGCAACGCTGGCGCGGGACGGTCCGGACGAGCCATCCGCCATCGAGGCATACGCCGGCAGCGCAGTGGTACCAACAAGGCCACTCGCGGCCAGGATCACGATGGCCTTCGCCGACCATCCCCTCCGGGTTCTGCTAGCGCTGGACCGGTCGGCTTCCGATCTATGATCGGCCGCTTTGGTCTGTAGGAGTGGTGGCCTTCTCAGTTCCCGGAAGTGTTGGGCGGAAAGGGCATCAAGGGCAGCCAGCGCCTTCTCTCGGTCAGGCGGGTCTCCCCCGAATGTGTCGTTCGTTGGCGCGGGCCTCTGGAGCCCGTCAGACCTATCCCCACCCGTGAGAGCTGTCTGCGAAATGGAAGCGACACGGGCTCCAGGCCCGGATGAGCGCTCGAAAGTATGCCTCTCGCGGCGGGACGAGAACGCCTGCCCTGGACTTCCCCGGTCGGCTCCGCGCTCTCGCCGATGCGGTGGACCGCCATTGTGTGCCGGCGCGAGGTGGGGGGTCGATGATGAACCAGCAAGTGTGCTCGAGCGTGTCACACAGTGCCTTTCGCCGGGGGAGCAGATCGGAATACCCCGTAATGGTATGTGTTCGTTACCGAATTGTCACATTCCGGCGTCCGAGCTGGTGCTGGTCGTCCTGGCAGCGGGTTGCGCGGAGCTACATCGGATCGTTGATGTGGAGGTGGTTGCAGGTGTCGTCGAAGTCTTGGAAGTTGTGCAGGGAGGGCTCGTTTCCTGCGTTTCGTCGGCAGGTGCTCTGACCTAGGCCCGAACCGTATGGCATCCTCGGGTCGAGGACCCGGATCAGGGCCAAGGAGTTGCCGTCGGCGCCGGTCGCGGAGCGGCCACCCAGGCTGTAGAAGTCCACCGCATGGCCGCCACCTCCGGCGTAGTGCTGTGAATTGATTCCGGCGCCTTCGATTTGGCCTGTACAGCGACGGTTGATGTCGCTGACGCCGACGCTTGAAAAGGTGTGCAGAGCAATCACCATTACTTGGAGAATCTGGGTGTCGATCCCGCAGTTTGGCACCGAGCGGCCGTCCGCGATCCACTGGATCTCCATAATGTGGTCGGGGTAGGAACCGGATAGCTGTCCGGCAGAGACGTATCCCATTAGCTCTTGGGCGAGCGCGCGCGCATCGGTGGCTACTGGCGCGCTGGGACCCGCGGCACGAGCGGCTGCGGCGGCGGCGGCTGCTGCTGCGGCTGCGGCAGCCGCGCGCGCCGCAACTCCGGCTTGATACTGCTGTTCCGTCACCGCTGTCGCGCTCGTGAGCGACGCCAGCTGGGCCTGGAGTTCATTCTCGTGGGCAGTCTGTGCCGACAGGGCGGCGATCATCTCTCTTTGCGCCTGCACGGCCTTTGCAAGCGCTGCCTTCGCCGCGGTAGCAAGGGCAGCAAGGGCATCCTTTGCCGCGGCAGCCTGGTCGCTGGCTGCTTTGGCATTGTTGCTGTCCTGAGCCGCTTGCGAGTACAGGCCGTTGATCGTTGAAGTGAGTTTTCCCAGGCTGCTCAGTCGATATAGCAGTCCGGCTGCGTCGGTCGACTTGCTGAGCAGCAGGGTCCCGGTGAGGTTCTGGTTTCCCGTGCGGGCCAACTTTGCCATCACCGCTGCCGACTGCCGGTGTGAGGTCTCGGACTTCTCTTTCAGTCGCGCAGCCTCGGCGGCTAGCAAGTCCGACTTGTTCTGGCCGGCGGTCAGGGCGAACTGGGCCGCCTCGTTGTCCTTTTCCCGGGCGGCGGCGGCATCCTCGGCCGCTTTCGCTTGTGTTTTGAGCCCTGCAATCAGCGCGGAGATCGCAGTGACCTGGGCCTGCTTGGCAGCCTCACCGGACCGAGCGGCCTGTACGTCGCCCCACGATGGATAGTTGTCAGCGAACGCTTGAGGGACTGCGACCCCATTCCAGGCGGTGAGAACCGCCACGACCACAAGGATCACCCCCACCCGTGACCAAGAGGGCCTGCGGGTAGGCGTTGAGCCGAGAGGAGGTCGCATTTCGCTTCCGAACAGTTGGAATCTGATTTTGGGCGTCGAACGTGCTCGATCGCTGGCTCCCGACGCTAACCCCCGGCTGGCGGCAGTGGTCCAACAACACGCCGTTGGTGAGCTCGGCCGTCGAGGAGGGTCCTGCGGCAGGGAGCGTGCCCCGGAATGTGAGTTGTTACATCTTCCATTTGCTGATCTCGCGACGCGGTTGCGCGACATCCTCGGTGTGCGCCTCGTGGCGTATATCGGTGGGGTGAAGTCCGCCCGCCCGCTCGGTGACCGCCTGGGCCGATGCCTTGGGTGAGCCCTGGGAAGCCGATCGTGATCGGCTGCGGCACCCCTACCATGCGGCTGCGCTGTTGCGTGAGCGGTACGACGCGACCACCGTGCAGTCCTGGTTTAAGGGAATGAACCCCTCGCTGGGTGATCAGGCGCCGGCGCGACCGCTTCGCGAACGTGAGCCGCTGGCTGTTGCTGGCGATGTTTATCGCTGCTGCGAAGTCATTCGCATACGTCGGATGAGCGTGCCGGATCTTGAAATCACGGGCCACCCCCGGGCTGGTGTGGCGGGTTGGGTTCGAGCCAGACATGTGGGCGTGGACGCTGTGGTATACGCCACGGACTCCGGCCTTTTCGACGGGCGCTAGGATGACCTGCTCGGCCAATTCCGCACCCTCTACGCGCCCTAGGCTTTCTGTTGGCGCAGGACGAATGCAGCCATACCCGGCACTGTGAACGCGACCACGCCGTGCTCGGGAGCGTATACAAGGCCCTTGTTGATCAGGTTCGCGCGGACAGGGCCGAGACTGGCTCCAGAACGGCCCAGTCGCGCTGCGACTTCTCCCGACTGGCTGCCTTCGTCTCCGTCCTCAGCCATCGCCCGGAGATAGTCTTGCTCGCCGCGAGTAGCACGATCCCAGCGCACGCGGAAGAACCCGGTATCGAGCTGCAAATTGCCTCGGGCGACGCCCAGGAGCGCGTCCTGAGCGGAGATAACAGGTCCGGATGCCGCATTCCATGAGTCCTGGCCGAACTGCTGAAGGAAATACGGATATCGGCCAGACGCTTCAATCACAACATCGATAGCATCGTCATCCCATCGGGCGTGCTCGGAAGCCGCCGGAATCGTCAAAGCCTCCGCGGCTGAACCCTCAGTGAGCTCGCGCACGTTTACGTACCGAAATCGTTCGGCGTATGAGCGCGCCTCGGCCAGAATCCGCGGAAGGCTAGGAAGCCCTGCGAATGCGAAAGCAACAGGCCAATCGTCCTGAGCGGCCGCGTGCGCTATCACGCAGAGTGTGGTGAGTTCCTGCTGGTCGAGGTCCTGAGCCTCGTCAATCAGGATCGCCAGACCAACATTCTCTTCCTGAGCTGCGCCGGCAAGGTCAGAAATTAGCTTGCGTAGGTCCGTCTCGAGAACGCCCGTGTTGGCACCACCACCGCTGACCTCCGTGAGATCCAACCCGAACGTCCAAACTCCGTTCGTGTCATACGAAGCCTTGAAGCTGATTGCCGTCTTGAGCGCTTTTAGGAGTCGTCGACCGGCGCTCGGACGGGCAAGGTCCGCCAGCGGCGCGTAGAGCGCTTCGCCGATGAGTTCACGCACGCCTTTGTCTCCGCCTCCCTCAACCTGCGCGACGATCCATTCGCGTCGGCTCGCGTTGCGTCGGAGTTCTGAGAGCAGCACGGTCTTTCCAACGCCCCGAAGTCCATACAGAACTGTGGGCTGGATGGAACGGCCGCCTTCAGCGCGCTGTAGGTCGTTGTGCCAGTCCTGCAAAGTATCGTCGCGACCGACAAGCGCTGCAGGCTTACGTCCTGCGCCGGGTTGGTAGGGATTTCGAACTGGATCCATGACTCCAAGCCTAGCGAAGTATGTTGAAGTATAGGAAAGGCCTATACTTTGCTAGACATACCTACATTCACCTTCCGATAATGTACGTTATGTCAGATTGCGCGTCTCCTGCACGTTGGCTGCGCGGTTTTCGCGCTCCCGTACCCCTGCTTCCATACGTCCTCTTGATGCCCTGACCAGCGGGGCTGGGTCTGGCTACGTCTTATCTCGACGCCATCGCAGTGCGACCCAGAGTCCGCAGCGTCGACAGATGTATGCGGCGCCACCGTCGAGCATGTGCACGTTGCGTCGTAATCGCTCGCGGCCACAGCAGGAACAGACCACCGTCTCCTCAGCGCTCATGGTGGCCGATCGCCTGGCTCAGCTGTTCGACGGTGGGTAGGCCGGCAACGCCGTCCGGGGTGAAGTAGATCCGGCAGGCGAGATCCGGGGTGCCTCCGTCGCTGGGGAAGAGATCTTCGCCGTCAGCAGTGATGGTCGGCGATCCAGCAAACGGAACTCGGGCAGCCTCTTCGGGCGTGCTGAGCAGTCGGAACTCGACTGTCGCGGTCTTCCCGAGTTGGGCGAGCGCCTCCTTGACCCGGTCGCCCGCCGCTTCCCAGTTCGGACATTCATCGATGTGGAGAACCTCGATCTGCATACACATCTTCTCTTTCTGCCCCTGCCGGGCAACGCGACGTGTCTACTCTTCACCCATGTCTGAGAGGACGTCGAAGGGCGATTCGATATCGCCCCGCCATGCTTCGATCCCTTCCCGGATCGCCAGAACCGCCACAACCAGTGCCGCCACCGAATCGGCCCACCACCAGCTGAACAGGCTGTTGAGGACCAGACCGATGAACACAGTCCCAGAAAGGTAAATGCACAGGATGAGCTGCTTCGCGTCGGCCTGCACGCTCTTGGAGTCGAGCTCTCGTCCGGTGCGAACCTCGAACCAGGCAAGCACCGGCATAATGATCAGGCTCAGCGCGGTCAGCGCGATGCCAACGGGGCTGTGATCAACCTCCTGAACGCCCGTCAAGCTCAGTACTGAATCGATCAGGACGTACGCAGCGAGAGCGAAGAACGCGATCCCGATCGCCCGCACGGTCGCCTTCTCCCACCGCTCGGGGTCTTTCCTTGTGAACTGCCAGGTGATCGCGAGGGCCGAAAGGACCTCGATCACCGAGTCCAGCCCGAACCCGATCAAGGCGGCCGACCCGGCCACGGTGCCAGCCCACACGGCGACGATGGCCTCGATGACGTTGTAGCTGATCGTGAAGGCGACGATGAACCGCACCCGACGATGCAGACGTTCCCGCCGTTCCTGACTGAGGGTGCCGGCCGCGGTCATCGAACCGCTCCCCCACAGCAGCCGGGGACGGTGCAGGTCTCGTCCATGCATAGGGCGTTTTCGTCCACCGCCAGCGTTACATCCACCAAAGCGGTCAATGCTTTCGCCAGGTGCGGGTCTGCGAGTTCGTATCGGGTTTGACGGCCTTCGGGCTCGGCCACAATGATGCCGCAGTCGCGGAGGCAGGTGAGGTGATTCGACACGTTCGAGCGGGTCAGTTCCAGTTGCCGGGCGAGGAGGGCGGGGTAGTTTGGGCCATCCAGCAACGTCATCAGGATCCGCGATCGTGTCGGATCTGCCATTGCACGGCCTAGCCGGTTCATTACGTCGAGTCGGGAAGCAATAGTCAGCATCCGATGACTATACAGTGGGCACTGACCTAATGCATGTGTGGAGGAGCTTGCCTATGTTGCGCAGGTCCAAACCTTGAAAGACCTGCGCTGTCCGCAACAGTGACCTGCAGGGCCGGCTGGCTGCCTGGCCGCGTATCGTTGCGATTAGAGCTGAGGCGAGGGCAGCATGGTCGAGTTTGAACCGTTCTTAGGTTTAGATGTTGCCTCGACGACTGCGGTCTTCTTGACCTTCCTGAGTGTGCATGTGGCGGCGGCGCTGGTCGCGATCGTTACTGGGATTGTTGCGATGCTCGCCCATAAGGGTCCAGGACGGCATCCCCGTGTTGGGCGCTGGTATCTCGGGGCACTTCTGGTGGTCTTTGCTACTGCCTGCGTTCTCGCCGGGTTCCGCTGGCCGGCCGATCTGCCGCTCGTCCTTGCTGGCGGCATCAGCGTGGTGGGAGGGCTCTATGGGTTCATCTTCCGCCGCCTTCACCGGCCAGGCGATGTCCCGCACATTCTGGCGATGGGTGTCTCGTACATCGCCATGCTGACCGCCTTCTACGTAGACAACGGTCCGCATTTGCCGGTCTGGCAGCTGCTACCAGTCTGGACGTTCTGGGTGCTTCCCAGTGTGGTCGGCGTGCCCCTGATGGTTCGCGCGGTTCTCAGACGAAAGCGGCTGACGACCGCCGCCACCTAGGCAGACACCGCGACGGAAGTACCCGCCCCGGTGTGCGTTCCTAGGCCTTGTGCCGCCAGATAGTGCTCGGCGTCCAGGGCGGCGGAGCAGCCGGTGCCGGCGGCAGTGATGGCTTGCCGGTAGCGGCGGTCCACGAGGTCGCCGCAGGCGAACACGCCGGGCAGGTTGGTCTCGGTGGTGGGGTGCTGGACCTTCACGTAGCCGTCCGGGTCGAGATCAACCTGTCCCGCTACGAGAGCGCTGCGCGGGTCATGGCCGATAGCGATGAACAGCCCGGTCGCGTCGAGGACGCCGTCCTCGCCGGTGATGGTGTCGCGGAGGCTGAGCCGGCTGAGCTTGTCCTCTCCGTGGGCTTCGACGATCTGAGTGTTCCACCGCATCGTGATCTTCGGGTTCGCGAGTGCGCGGTCCTGCATGATCTTGGAGGCCCGAAGCTGGTCGCGGCGGTGGATGAGGGTGACCGAGTCCGCGAACCGGGTCAGGAACATCGCCTCTTCAACGGCGGAGTCTCCGCCGCCAGCGACGGCGATGTTCTGGTTGCGGAAGAACGCCCCGTCGCACACAGCGCACCAAGACACTCCGTAGCCGGAAAGTCGCTCTTCGCCGTCGACGCCGAGTTTGCGGTAGGCGGAGCCCATTGCGAGGACGACCGCGTGTGCCTGGTAGACGGTGCCACTGCCGGTGGTGATGGTCTTGACGTCACCGGTGAGGTCGAGGGCGGTGGCGTCGTCGTAGACGAGGCGGGCCCCGAACTTCTCGGCCTGCTGGCGCAGCTTGTCCATCAGGTCAGGGCCCTGGATGCCGTCGACGAAGCCGGGGAAGTTCTCGACCTCGGTGGTGTTGACCAGGGCGCCGCCGATCTCGACGGAGCTGGTCAGCACGATCGGTGCGAGACCCGCGCGGGCGAGGTAGTTGGCGGCGGTGTATCCGGCGGGGCCGGAGCCGATGACGACGACGTTCTCGATGCTCATGCGGGGGCTGCTTCCAGGCTGGTCAGGAGCGCGCGGACGTGCTCGGTGATGGTGTCGCGGATCTGCCGTACCTGGTCGATGGGCAGGTCGGCGGGGTCGGTGAGTTCCCAGTCCTGGTAGCGCTTGCCCGGGTAGATCGGGCAGGCGTCGCCGCAGCCCATCGTCACCACGACGTCGGCGGCTTGCACCACGTCGTCGGTGAGGGGCTTGGGGAACTCGCGGCTGAGGTCCAACCCGATCTCGCTCATGGCCTCGACCACGGCGGGGTTCAGTTGGTCCGCGGGGGCGGAGCCGGCGGATCGGACGTGGACGCGGCCGCCGGAGAGGTGTTCGGTGAGCACGGCGGCCATCTGGGAGCGGCCGGCGTTCTGCTCGCACACGAACAGCACCTCCGGCACGCCGACGTTGAGCGCTCCCTTGGCCTGGGCGAGCGCGGTGAGGCGTTCGGTGGCGAAGTGGATGGTGCGGGTGGCCAGGTGCGCTTTCACGCTGGCGGTACGCAGGAGTGCCGTGTAGGACTCGAGCACGTAGCGCTCCACCGTCTCGCGGTTGAAGATGCCGGTGAACTTCTCGGTTAGCTCATCTGCCAGACGCCGCAGGTACTCCTCCGGGTAGCTGAGCCCGGGGAGGCCGCGGCGATCGTCCACGTCGAGGGTCATGGTTCAGACCTTGGCGGGAAGGATCTCAGCGAGCAGGTTCTGCACTCGCTGCTTGATCTCGTCGCGGATCGGGCGAACTTCGTCGACGGGACGGCCGGCCGGGTCGGTGAGCTCCCAGTCCTCGTAGCGCTTGCCGGGGAAGATCGGGCAGGTGTCGCCGCAGCCCATCGTGATCACCACATCCGATTCCTTCACGGCGTCGGTGGTGAGGATCTTCGGGACTTCGTTGGCGATGTCGATGCCCTCTTCGGCCATGACTTGGATGGCGATGGGGTTGATCTGGTCCTTCGGCTCGGAGCCGGCGGAGAGCACGTCGACCGCTCCCCCGGACAGCTCCTTCATGAAGCCGGCGGCCATCTGGGAACGGCCGGCGTTGTGGACGCAGACGAACAGGACGGTGGGTTTCTCGGACATGGTGTTCCTCGCTTTCGTGGGTCTACGAAAAGCATAGACGCGCATCTATGGTTAAGGGAACGGGTAGGCGGGAAAGTTCAGCCTGCGTTCACATCAGAGCGTGTCGAGGAGGTCCCGAACACGGGCTTCGATGTCGTCGCGGATCTCGCGCACGCGGGCGAGCGGGAGGCCGGCCGGGTCATCGAGTTCCCAGTCGAGGTAGCGACGGCCCGGGTAGATGGGGCAGGCATCACCGCAGCCCATCGTGATCACCACATCCGCAGCACGCACCACCTCATCGGTCAGCGGCTTCGGATACTCCCCCGCCAGAGAGACACCGATCTCGTCCAGCGCCGTGACAACCGTGGGCCGCACCGCATCCGCCGGCTCTGAGCCGGCAGTGCGCACCCGCACACGATCGCCCGCCAGATGCTTAAGGATCGCAGCCGCGATTTGCGACCGACCGGCGTTCTGCACACAGACGAACAAGACTTCCGGCGTCCGCGTGGAGACGCCTTGCTCGCGCGCGAGCGCGTCAAGCCGGTCGGCCGCGAACCGGGACGTCAGCGAGGTCAGCTGCCTGGTGATGTGCGCATCGTTCGCGAGCAGCTGGTGGCTCTCCCGGACGTAGCGGTCAACTGTCTCGGGCGCGAAGACGCCGGCGAAGCGGGCGCTGAGGTCGCTGCTGATCCGGTCCAGCACGTCGTCAGCCTGCGCGGGCGCGGGCTCTCCGATGAGTTCGGAGACGCGGTCGATTTTGTCGGGCTCGATCGAGTACCAGACCTGTCGACCCTCCGGCGACCGCCGCACCAGACCGTCCTCGTGCAGCACTTTCAAGTGATGCGACACGGTTGGCTGGCGCAGCCCCAGAGCGTCTGCCAACCGGGTGACCGATGCACGGCCGTCGGCGCTGTCCAGGATGAGGGACAAGATGCGGGCGCGCGTGGGATCGCTGATTCGCTTCAGGCTCCGCAGCGTCTCGCCGCCCGATGGCACAGCACCCATAGACGCGAGTCTATGCGGCGCCGTGTCCGGTTCGGCTAAGAGCAGCACGATCCGCCGGCAGCCGCCGGACCGCTCGAGCAGACGCCAGTAGCCGGTAGCACCAGCTCGACGTTGGTTGCAGCGGCGACATCGCCCGCGATCCAGGCGGTGATCGAGCGCACCTGCTCATAGCCGGTGGCGAGCAGGAAGGTCGGGGCACGGCCGTAGGACTTCATGCCCGCAAGGAAGAAGTTCGGCTCCGGCTGCTGCAGCTCGGCGAACCCGTGCGGGGCGACCGTTCCGCAGCTGTGCAGGTTCGGGTCGATCAGCGGCGCCAGACGCTTGGGCGCCTCCACGATCTCGTCCACTTCCAGCCGGACCTCGCGCAGCATGTCCAGGTTCGGGCGGAAACCGGTCGCATTCACCACGACGTCGGTCTCGTGCTCGACCAGCTCACCGGCGCGGTGGCCGATCAGACGCACGCCGTCGCCGGCAGGCGCGAGGCGGACGATCTCGAATCGGTCGAGTTGCTCGACAATGCCAGCGGCGAGCAGCCGCTCGACTCGAGAGCCGATCGCGGCGCGGGCGGCCAGCTCATCGTCCTCGGACGTCGTAACGCGCACGGCGCTGGCGTTACGGATCAGCCACGTGATCCGCGTCCCGGGTTCCTCGCGGGCCAGTGCGGCGAGGTTCAAAAGCGTGTTCGCGGCGGAGTGCCCGGCTCCCACGACGGTGGTGTGCTTGCCGGCGAACCGGGCGCGCTCACGCCCCAGCACGTCCGGCAGCGCGTGCGTCACCCGGTCAGCGACCTCGCACAAGCCGAGCGGTTCGAGACCCGTGGAGGCCAGGCTGTTAGGGCTCAGATAGGTGCCCGAGGCATCGATCACCGCGCGAGCGGTGACTTCCTCGACCACACCTGACGCATCCCTCAGGCGAAGCAGGAACGGGGTATCGGCACGGTTGGCCGTGCGTGTGCGGTCCATGCCCTCCCGGCTCACCGCCGAGACCGTCACCCCAGTACGAATACGCGAGGCAATCGCCGGCAACTGGGACAGCGGGCGCAGGTAGCTCTCGATCAGGTCAGCGCCGGTCGGCAGCACCTTCGGATCAGGAGCCGTCCATCCGGTTGCCTCGAGCAGTCGGCGCGAGGCCGGGTCGATGGCGTGACGCCACGGGGAGAAGAACCGGATGTGCGCCCATTGGTCGACGCTGCCAGCGACGTTCTCGCCGGCTTCGTAGATGACGAAGTCGATCCCGCGCTCCACAAGATTCGCAGCGGCGGCCAGGCCGATCGGTCCGGCGCCGATGATCGCCACCGGCAGGTTGTCGAGACGGCTGCTGCGCACCACGGGGGCGGTCAGGTCGATGAGAGTCATGCTTCCTCCGGTACATCGAAGTTTGTCGATACGCAGAGCTTGATGCATCTATCGAAGTTTGTCAATATTCAGTTAGAGTGACGTTCATGACGAACGTCGAACTGCTGCCCATCAGCGTGGCAGGCTCCTGCTGCACTCCCCTGACCAAGGAGACGCTGAGCCTGCAAGACGCCGAGTCGATGGCCGTCGCCTTCAAGGCACTGTCCGACCCGACCCGGCTGCGGCTCATCTCGATCGTCGCGGCGTCCGAGGGCGAGGAAGCCTGCGTCTGCGACCTCACCGACCCGATCGGCCTCAGCCAGCCCACCGTGTCGCACCATCTGAAGATCCTGATGGACGCCGGCTACCTCACCCGGTCCAAGCGGGGCACGTGGGCGTACTACAAGCTGGTTCCCGGAGCGCTCGACCGCGTGTCGCAGCTGCTGACCACCGCGTGAGCGCCCTCCGTCGCGTCGCCGGCGAGTTCGTCGGCAGCGCCATGCTCACCGCACTGGTCGTCGGCTCCGGTATCGCTGCCCAGCAGCTCTCCCCCACGGACACCGGTCTGCAGCTGCTGGAGAACGCGATCGCCACAGCGTTTGGCCTCACCGTCCTGATCCTCGTTTTCGCTACCGTCAGCGGCGCACACTTCAACCCGATCGTCTCCGCAGTGGATGCCGCTCTGGGCTACCGGCGCTGGGATGACGTCGCCCGGTACGTCCCCGCACAAGTCGTCGGCTGCATCGCTGGGGCGATCCTCGCCAACCTGATGTTCGCGAAGGCCGCCGTCCAATGGAGCACCACCGACCGCCTCACCCCGGCCCACTTCCTGGCCGAGATTGTCGCCACAGCGGGCCTGGTGCTGGTGATCTTCGCTCTGGCCCGGACGGGACGCGCGCAGCTGGCCGCGCCCGCGGTCGGCGCCTACATCGGTGCCGCCTACTTCTTCACCAGCTCGGCTAGCTTTGCAAATCCAGCGATCACGGTGGGACGCATGTTCACAGACACCTTCGCCGGCATCGCACCGAGCTCATCGCTCGGCTACATCGCGGCCCAGCTCCTCGGCGGGGTCGTCGGGCTCGTCGCGGTCAAGGCGTTCTTCCCTGCCATCCGGGTCGCCAGCGCGGAAGGTCGGCTCACCGTCTCCCAGGACGCCTGATGACAAGTTCCGGCCCTCAGACCGATGCTGCCAGCATCGTGCGATCGGGTTGGAGCCTCGCGGCGCTCTCGATCGGACAAGTCGTCAGCTGGGGCATCCTCTACTACGCCCCCATCGTGGCCGCACCTGTCATCGCGCACGACACCGGGTGGAGCCTGCCGGCGGTGACCGGCGCTATTTCGGCGGGGCTCGTCATCTCTGCCGTATCCGGAATCGTCGTCGGTCGACTGATCGATGGGTCGAATCCGCGACTGGTCATGTCGCTTGGCGCCGTCGTGGGAACCGGCGGCCTCGTCGCTGCAGCGTTCGCACCGGGTCTGCTGTGGTTCTTTACCGCGTGGCTGGTCGTCGGAGTTGCCCAGTCGGCGGTGCTATATCAAGCTGCGTTCGCCGTCATCACTCGGCGTTACAGCGATACACGGCAACGCGCACTCACCGTCCTGACCCTCGCCGGCGGACTGGCCTCGACCGTGTTCGCCCCGATCACCGCGGCTCTGCTGGCAGTCTGGAACTGGCAGACGACGTTGCTGATCCTCGCGGGGGTGCTGCTGGTCGTCACACTGCCGTTGCACTGGTTCACCGTCGAACGCTCCTGGCCGCTGCAGCCCATCAATGAGAAGGCCGCGGAGCGCACCGTCTCCACTGTGATCCGCACCCGCCGATTCTGGTTTCTGGTAGTCGCGATGGGGCTGCTCACCGCCAGCCTCTACACCGTCACGCTCTCCCTGATCCCCCTCCTCACCGAAAAAGGAATCAGCTATGGGGCGGCCGCCATCACGCTCGGACTCGTCGGGGCCGGGCAAGTCATCGGCCGACTCCTGTTCTTCGTCACGCCACACGGTCACAGCCCGTGGGTTCCGATCGCAGTCATCGCCGCCAGCTCGGCGCTCCTCCTGGCCGCACTCGCGCTCGTTCCCGGTCCGCTGTGGTTGCTGATTGTCGTGGCGATCGCCACCGGTGCAGTACGTGGCGCACATACCCTCGTTCAGGCATCCGCGGTGGCAGACCGGTGGGGCACCCGCAATTACGGCTCGATCAACGGCGTATTTGCAGCGCCCATCACCATCCTGACGGCCCTCTCACCTGCACTGGGGCCCACCATCGCCGCCGGCCTCGGCTCGTATTCGATGATGGTGTTGGCAACGGCCGGCGTCGCACTCATCCCGCTCCTCATCGCCCGCGCAACCTAGGACCTGGACACCATGACCCTGATCACGATCCGGCCCCTTGCTCACGCTGATTGGCCAGCAGTCGAGACCATCTACCGTGAAGGCATCGCCACCGGCAACGCCACGTTCGAGGCCCAGCCTCCGAGCTGGGAGAACTTCGACGCCAGCAAGCTCGCCGTCGCTCGCCTCGTCGCCGTCGACAACAGCCCCACCGTTCTGGGGTGGGCTGCCGTCTCTCCCACATCCGCACGGCCGGTCTATCGCGGCGTCGTCGAGCACTCCGTCTATGTCGCTGGTGCGGCGCAGGGAAAAGGCGTAGGCCGCGCACTCCTCGCCTCGCTCATCGACGCGTGCGACGCTGCTGATATCTGGACAATCCAGTCGAGCATCTTTCCGGAGAACGCTGCAAGTCTCGCTCTCCATGACCGGGCGGGGTTTCGGCGCATCGGCACCCGGGAACGCATCGCCCTTATGCCCTATGGACCTTGGGCCGGCAAGTGGAGAGACACAGTGCTGATCGAACGTCGTCGCTCCTGATCAAAGTCGCTCTGCGAGGTTCGGACGATTCGAACCCTGCCCCACGCGCAGTCGTCGGGCGCGCCGCTATACCGGTGAAACAGCAAGCTGACAGGGATGCGATACACCCCGTTATCCAGTCAGGTACCGTGTGTTCCGTCAGATGCGAGTAGGCCGGGTGTTGGGCGGTACTAGTGGATGACCGCCTTAAGCACGATCATGACGACACCGAACGCTGCGGTCCCCAAGCAGCCGAAAATGCGGATCGGCCAGCTGCTGCGTCGCAAAGCGAACGCTGAGTAGCCGAGCACTCCGAGGATGACCACCCCGAGCCAGAGCGCAGCCCAGAGGGCGGCCTGGTCGGGCACGATACGAAGCGCCCCTAAGAGCAGTACGATCAACGGCGGCACGGCAGAAATGAGGAACCCGACCGAGCGGCGCAGTGACTGCCGCAACGCGGTTCCCAGTGTCGTTTTGTCCCCCTCGGCGACCCCGTGACCCGCAACGGTGCCGGCGTAGACGTGAGCCCCCCAAAAGATCACGACGGTTGCGGCGACAGTTGAGAACGTAGTCCAGGCGCTTGCCTGTTGGGTTCCCGAGGCGACGACGAGACCGCTGACGAGGACGGTGCCATAGACCGATTCCTCAGTGATGATTTCGGTACGCGAACCCATGATGCTCACCCTACGACCGTCTCAGCGCCCTGCCTGGGGGTTTCGGATCGGGAATGCGCAACAGCCGAGAGGACTAGAGCAGTCTGATGACTGCGGCGAGGATATGAATCAGTAGCTAGATCTGACGAGCAATCGGCCGCGAATCATCAATGTTTAACATGCGGAGCAGCTGCTGGAGGGTGATCGGTATCCGGGACGACCGAAGCCGGGAGCGGCCACTCCGATCGATAGCGAGCCCGAGCTCTCGAAGCTCACTGGCCAAACCCAACGATGGTGACCACGACAACGGTAGCCGCGAAAATCGAGTCGACCCCCATTGCGGCCTCCCGCTTCGAAAATAGGTCATCATTCACTGTATAGTCATCGCATGCTGACTATTGCCTCGCGCCTCGACGTGATGAACCGGTTGGGCCGGGCCATGGCGGATCCGACGCGATCCCGGATTCTGATGTCTCTGCTCAATGGCCCGAGCTACCCGGCCGTGCTTTCGCGCGAGCTGGGGCTGACCCGTTCCAATGTCTCGAACCATTTGAGCTGCTTGCGCGATTGCGGGATCGTAGTCGCCGAACCCGAAGGCAGGCAGACCCGGTACGAGATCGCAGACCCGCATTTGGCTGCGGCGCTCACGACCCTTGTGGATGTGACGCTGGCGGTGGACGAGAACGCACCGTGCATGGACGTTTTGTGTACGGTGTCGGGTTGCTGCGGAACTGGGGAGAGCGCGTGAGCGCCGTGTCGGGGTCTCAGGTGGATGCGGTCGACATCGACGATGACGAGGACCAAGGCCGGGCGTGGTGGAAGGATCGCGAGATCCTGGCCCCGGTCTTCTCCGGTATCGCATTCATCGCCGGGCTGATCTGCGAGTGGTCCGGCGCGGAACTCACAGCTCTGGTGTTGTTCTGGGCAGGCCTACTGCTCGGCGCGTCGACATTCACCCCTGGGGCGATCCGGAAGCTGTTCAAGGGCAAGCTCGGCATTGGTCTGCTGATGACGATCAGCGCGGTCGGCGCAGTGATCCTCGGTTACGTCGAGGAAGCGGCTGCGCTAGCGTTCCTGTACTCGATCGCCGAAGCACTCGAAGACAAGGCGATGGACCGCGCCCGCGGCGGCCTGCGCGCACTGTTGAAGCTCGTCCCGGAGACGGCGACGGTGCGACGCGACGGGGCCTCGGTCGAGATCGCGGCGAAGGACCTCACCGTCGGCCAGATTATGCTTGTCCGCCCCGGGGAGCGGATCGCGACCGACGGGATCGTCCGCTCGGGCCGTTCCAGCCTGGACACCTCCGCGATCACCGGCGAGTCGATCCCGGTCGAGGTCGAACCCGGAGACGCGGTCTCCGCCGGTGCGATCAACACCGCCGGGGCGCTCGAAGTTCAGGTCTCTGCGGCGGGGACAGACAACTCGCTGACCACGATCGTGGAGCTGGTCGAGCAGGCCCAGGCCGAGAAGGGCGACCGCGCGCGTCTCGCGGACCGGATCGCCCGCCCCCTGGTCCCCGGCGTGCTGATCCTCGCGGCCCTGGTCGCGCTGATCGGCTCCCTGCTCGGTCACCCGGAGCTATGGATCACCCGGGCTCTGGTCGTGCTCGTCGCCGCGTCGCCGTGTGCCCTGGCGATCTCAGTACCGCTCACGGTCGTCGCCGCGATCGGCGCGGCCAGCAAATTTGGCGTGATCATCAAATCCGGCGCAGCCTTCGAACGTTTCGGGACGATCCGGTACGTCGCCGTCGACAAGACCGGCACCCTCACCCGCAACCAGCCGGCCGTTACGGCGGTCCTCACGGCCGACGGCGTCACCGAACGCCAGGCGTTGGAGTGGGCGGCTGCGCTGGAGCAGCACAGCACCCATCCGCTCGCCGCTGCGATCACCGCAGCCGCCCCCGGTGTCCCTGCGGCCCTCGATGTGACCGAGCAGGCCGGGCACGGCATCGAAGGCACCGTCGACGGCGCACGGATCACCGTTGGCAGCCCCCGCTGGATCAACGCCGAGAGCCTCGGGAGCCAGGTCACGAGCCTAGAGGAGCAGGGTATGACCGTCGTGATCGTGCACTGTGACGGGACATCGGTCGCCGCGATCGGCGTCCGAGACGAGCTGCGCCCCGAGATACCGGAGGTCGTGCGCACCCTCGCGGCCCAGGGTGCCGGCGTGACCATGCTGACCGGCGACAACGCCCGCACCGCGCGCGCTCTCGCCGCGCAAGCCGGTATCGGCGACGTGCGCGCAGAGCTCCGCCCCGAGGACAAGGCCGCGGCGATCGGCGAGCTGTCCCAGGCAGGATCGGTCGCGATGATCGGCGACGGCATCAACGACGCCCCCGCTCTCGCCGCCGCCGATATCGGCATCGCGATGGGAGCGACCGGCTCCGACGCCGCGATCGAGTCAGCCGATGTCGCCTTCACCGGGCATGATCTGCGGCTCATCCCGCGCGCGTTCGACCACGCCCGCCGCGGACGCCGCATCATCAACCAAAACATCATCCTGTCCTTGCTGATCATCACCGCCCTGCTCCCGCTGGCGCTGTTCGGCGTCCTCGGGCTCGCCGCCGTCGTCCTGGTCCACGAGATGGCGGAGGTCATCGTGATCCTCAACGGCCTCCGTGCGGCGCGCACCCGGAAGGCAACCTCGTGACCGCTGGGCATCGGGCAGCGCACCGTGGAAGCTGTGTACGCGCTCGATGAGTTGTCTCCCGTCCGGAGGAGCAGGACGCGTCCGCATGCCTTTGGCATCGCCGTTGCCGTCGCTAGGCTGTGCCCTGATCTTCGACCAGGGGCACACGGGTACTCGTGACGGCCCAGCTGCAGCCCGGCGGCCGCGTCTCGCTGATCGGGGGCTTGCTGTCTCTGTCGTTTGTCAACAACCCCGGAGCCGCGTTCTCCATCGGCTCTGGACTATCTGGATGTTCACGATCGTCGGCGTCCTCGCCGCCGCCCGACGTCGGTCGGCAGCCTTCCCGTGGGTCACGGACCCGCGAACCGACAGGTGAACTAACAGGCGACCATTGTGCCCAGCGCTAGGAAGGTTAAATGGCGGCGAGAATGTAGATCGTCAGGAAGCCGAGGAAGAACATTGCGGCCAGTCCGACCGTCTCAGCCTGCTCGTGCGCTTCGGTGAGGAGCTCCTCGACGACAAGGTAGAGGAGCGCTGAGGCTCCGAACGCGAGGACGAACGCTAGGACTGCCCGGGTTGCCCCGCCTAGGATCGCAGCCCCTCCAATCGCACCGACCGCAGTTGTCAGTCCGAGGCCGGCCGTTATCACGACGGCCCGTATCTTGCTGAGGCCGGTTTGGGTGAGCGCAATCGTGACCGAGAGGCCGATAAAGAGGATTTCAATCGTGAGCGCGATGGTGAGGATGAGTCCTTGCCTAGCACCGAGGCTGGACCCCAGCCCGACCAGCAGTCCGTCCAGAAGCAGATCGATTCCGATCACGATCAGGAACGCCACCGGCAGAGTGGGTCCGGCGGATTGCTTGCGTTCGATTGTGCGGCTAAGGGATCCGAGGGCGAGCATAACCGCTGTTCCGACCACAAACCCGGCGATCGCCCACGGTAGGTTTCCCTCGGTCCGCAGGTCTGGCAACACTTCACCAGCTAGCGCTGAAAGAACGACACCGGCGGCGAAATGCTGGATGGCGCTAGTCAGCTTAGGACCGGGCGGCCGCACGACTGCAACGATCGAACCAACGATCGCGGCAGCGACCGGGATCGCCACTAACATGGCCGCTTGTCCGACCGCACCCACAGTGTTGACCATTGAACCTCCCCCCATTCCTACTGACCGGCTGCGGGCTTCAACCATGACAGAACCCACGGTCTTTGACACGCAGCACCGTGCCGAAATTCGTCAGGTTAGACCGGCAGCTGAACGCCCCCGATGAGGAACTGCAACTGGTAGATGATGGCCGTCCACATTCCGGTGACCATCAGCCCCCCAATGCCGATCATTGCCACACCGCCGGCCACGTTGATCGCGCGAACGTGTCGACGCAGAAACCCGACCCCGGTTGAGATCCACCCCAAACCGAGCGCCACCAATACGAAGGGAATCCCGAGCCCGAGCGCGTAGAACCCGGTCAGGACGGCCCCCCGCAGCGCCGACTCGCTGGACAAACTGAGCGAGAGCACTGCAGCGAGAGTTGGACCCATACAGGGAGTCCAACCCAAACCAAACACGACACCGAGGACCGGTGCCCCGCCAAGACCGGTGAGGGGACGAATCGGAAGTTTCCACGTTTGTTGGAAGCGACGGAACACGCCGGTGAAAATGAAGCCCATCAGGATGACCACGACACCCAGGACCCGGATGAGGAGATCCTGCCATCGGGTCAGCCAGGCCCCCAACGCGCCGAACAGGGCACCATAGGCGACGAACACGGCCGCGAATCCCAGCACGAAGAGGCTGACGCCGAGCACGGTGCGTCGGCTCCGATGGGTGCGGTCGGCGGTGGAGACGCCACCAACGTAGGCGAGGTACCCGGGAACAAGGGGCAGCACGCACGGTGATGCAAAGGAGATCAACCCGGCGAGCACGGCGACCGGAATGGCCAGAAGTAACTGACCGCTGAAAACAATCTCGGGGAAAATCACGCCCATCGGTGGGTGACTGTCTGACGGGTGTGCCGCGCCCAGCAGGTGAAGGTGGCGCTCTTATCCATGGGTCGCGATGGCGCGGTCGGCAGGCCGCTCGAGAAGAGTGGTCAGGATCCAGACGCCGATCCCGCCGACTGCAAGTACGTCGGCGAGATTGAACACCGCGAACCAGTCGACGGCGATGAAATCCACAACATGGCCGGAGAGCAAGCCGTTCTGGGCGCGGAAGATCCGGTCGATCATGTTACCCCAGCCGCCAGCCGCTACCACAGAAAGCAGAATCACTCCGAGCAGCCGGTCGTGGCGGCGGATCTTCCAGGTGACCCATCCGGTGAGTGCGACCAGGAGGACGAAGATTCCCGCGGCGAGCAGGGGTCCGGACGAGGCGCCCAAGCTGAACGCAACCCCGGGATTCAACGCTAAACGCAAGGAAAGGGTCGGCAGGAACAGCGGCACGGTTGCGCCGTAGGCCAGGGTGTCCAGCGCCCACAATTTCGACGCCTGATCGATCGAGATGGCCGCTATGAACACGATCATCGCCCATCGTGCCATCCGCCACCGGCTCGTCATCGGCGGCGAATCGTGCTTGGGCAGAGGGATCGAGGATTGCATGCTGGTCTGTGTGTTCACGGGTCAGCACACCTTCGTCAGTGTGGTGATCTCGGCGGTGAGCTGCTTCTGCAACTTCGCGATTGCGGCAGTATCCGCAGAGCCTGTAGCCGCGGACTCGACCAGCGGAATGAGTTTGTCCAGCGTGCTTACGGCGGCCTGCACGTCGCCTAGCTGGGCACCTTCGGTGACCTGGGTACTGATGCCCTGCAACACAGTCCGCGCTGCTTTCAGCTTCGCCACAGCTTGTGCCGGGTCGACGCCGCTGGTGCCCACCGCGTCCTGCACGTCGGTAGTGACCTGGTCGATGACTGGGGTGATAAGCGAGCAAGCAGCCGTGGCCGCCTGTTGCCTGACAACGTTGCCGACCGAGCACCCAGAGAGGGCGATCCCAGCGGCGAGGGACAAGGCGAGGGCTGACGTCAGACGGTGGTGTCGTGGTCTCAAAGTCATGTGAGTTTCTCCATCAGGGTTTGAAGTGAGTGCGGGGCGGTCGGGGGTCGCTATCACGGAGGACTTCGTCCACCGCTTCAATCAGAAGGTCAGTGTCGTGCCGGAGTTCTGCCACTACCGCGCCCATCCCGTCGGCACGCTCGAGCAGTTGGAGCCGCGTGTTGAGCCCGGTCAGTGGAGTACGCAACTGGTGTCTTGCGCGGCGGATGAACGCACGTTCATCCGCCCGGGTCTGGCGCGCCAGACGAATCAGCAACCGGGCGGTAATAAAACCCAATACCGCGGAAAGGTACAGCGCGATCGTTCCTGCTAGGAGGGCAGGAACGAGTACGGCAGTTGTGGCGACAAAGACCTTAGTGAAACTGTCGGACTGTGTTAGCACTACGAGCAAGCTCGCGCAGGTCGTTGCCGCAAGGACCCCGATACACCCCAGGGTGATTTGAGTGGCGACGACCGTGGCCGCAACCCAGCTGGGCGAGGACTGCGGTTTGTGGTCGCGGTGAGGACGGTTGGCCGCACGAGCAAACACCGGGCGACTCATCGGGGTGCCACGCCCGCCCGGAGGATGACGATCAATACGGATACCGCCGCGAGCAGCAGTGTTCCGATGGCCACCCACGCTCGTTGCCTCCGCCATCGAAACGTCAGATCCAGGATTGTCGCCGCTGCCAGGCAGCCGGCGGCGATGGGCACCAGCGCCTCCCCGGTCTCGAACAGCACCGGGAAGATCAGCGCGATCGCACCGACCAATTCCGCACCGCCGAGCAGGCGTGCAGGCAACGGGGTTCGTTCGCCATCCCGCAGTCGTTCGTTTGGGGCGAACAGTCTGCTGAGGCCGAGGTAGCCGTAGCAGACCGCCAGTACGAACTGGGCGCCCCACAGTGTGAATTGGGTGAGCTCGGCCCAGACGGTCCCGTTCATCGCGATCGACCCGTAACCTGTTGTTCCAGCTCGCTGATGGTGGGCCCAGCTTGTGCCGCCTCGATCAGGGCTTCTAACGTGGTCTGGCTCTCGATCCTGCCCAGGATTCGGGCGGCCACTCGACCTTGGGGGTCGAGTACGAGGGTGGTGGGGACCGAACGGGGCGAGAAATTGCCAGCAAAGTCGAGCATTACTCCCCCATCTGTGTCCATGAGTGACGGGTAGGTGACGCCGTATTTCGTGTTGAACGAGTTGATCGTCGCCGCTGTGTCGTAGAGGTTCACGCCCAGGAAGGAGACACCTTTTCCGAAGTAGGTCTGACGGACTGCTTCGAGGTCGCGGGCTTCGGCGCGACACGGCGGGCAGCCGGCGTACCAGAAGTTGAGGACGAGCACTTGCCCTCGGTACGTGTCGGCGCGGATTGCCTCACCAGTGGTCGTCTTCTCCGCCACGAAGGTGGCAGGTTTTCCGCGCGCGGTGGGCGGCCATTCGGTGATGGTGCCGTTGCCGGAAATGTAGCCGGCACCGGACTTTGCCGCTTCATCGGTTCCGCTTCCTACGGCACACCCGGCCAGGAGCGACACCATCACGCCGAGCGCCAGGCCAGCCACGACTGTACTGGCGAACCGTGCTGTACGAGTTTTCATTTTCGCAGCGCCGAGTCGATTGCGTTGATGAAGTCCTGTCCTGAGGTAAGGGCAAGTTTCTTGCCGTTGAGGAAGAACGTCGGGGTGCCAGCGACCCCAAGGTCGGTGCCGTCCTTCTGGTCCTTTTCGACCCGTTGCCGAACGGCTGGGTCAGTGATGTCGCGGTCGTACTTGGCCATGTCGAGCCCGATCCGTTTGGCGAGGGTTCGCAAATACGGGGCCTGGGAGTCCTGCTTCTCTGCCCAGGTCTTCTGACTTTGGAACAGCTCGTTGTACATCTGCTCGAATCTTCCCTGACGTGCAGCGGCTTCGGCGGTCAGCGCGGCGTTCATCGCGTTGGTGTGGCTGGGGATTGGGAAGTACCGGGTGATAAAGGTGACGCGGCCGTTGTACTGCTTGCGCAGTTGTTCCACGAATGGGTACGCCGCCCCGCAGGCTTCGCACTCGAAGTCAAGGAATTCGACGATGGTGACTTTCGCGTTTGGCGCCTCTTGCAGACGATGGCTGTCAGATCTGACCATTTGCGGTTCGCGGGCTTGTTCGGCAGCGCTTTGGGCGCGTGCGACGAAGACGACGATCAACCCGATGACGATGACCAGACCGATCACGATCAGGTTGATCCAAACACGGCGACGTTCACCGGGAATCTTCTCGGACGTCTGGCGAGTAGGCACGTCGGTTCTCCAGGTCATTTGACTCGGGCACGGAGCCACGAGAAGGGATCGAATGGTTCGTCGTTGGGCCCCCAAATTTCCAAGTGGAGATGGTTGCCGGTACTCGCCCCCGTGGTGCCGACCCGCCCAATCAGCTGTCCGACCTTGATGGGCTGCCCTGCCGTTACCGCGAGCGAACCGAACTGCATGTGCGCGTACAGGCTGGTAAATCGTTCCCCGTTCACCCGGTGGTCGACGACAACGTTCACTCCGAATCCGACATCCGACTCCTCGGCGGAGCGCACTATCCCGTCCGCGATCGCGCCGATCGGGGTCCCGCCGCCCGGTGTCATATCGAGCCCCTTGTGGTTGCTCGAACACCCCGAACACGGTGCCGATCGGGCGCCGAAGTCATCGCTAATCGGGGTGTCGCCGGGGAATGGCCATTGGATGGGCCCGGTGGAATTGGAAACACGCACGCCGGCAGGGTCAAGCTGAGCCTGTTTCCGAAGCTCGTCTTCGCTTGTGGCGGTCGCCGTGTCCCGAGCGACGGTGACTACTCCAGCGCCGGCGGACGTCAGTTCTTGTGATCCGGGTGCTCTTGTCGAGGTGAACGTCATCTGCGCCACGTCAGTGCCGAAAGCGTTTGCCGGGAACGTGGTCGCGACGAACAAGGACAGAGCGAATGCAGCCGCCGTCAGCACGCGGCCGAAGTTGGTCGCAGCGTGGCGCCGTCGGGGTGTCCGCCAAGTTCGGTTCCGCTCCGCGAGGATCGCGGTGCGGCGTGCGCCGCCGGGACGCGCGGTCTGACGGGTTCCGGCGGTGGGGGTAGAGGGAACGTAGGATGCGCGCCGGGTCAGCGCGCGCCGAGAGTGTTTGCGCATGTGAGAAAAGGGGGGGGGTCAGTCGAATCGGCTGCGCCGGAGGGCGTCCAGGTCGATCGGGAGGGTTGAGGGGAAGCGGTGTGTCTGGCAACCCGTGTCTCGCGGGTCTCCGAAGACCGGCCCCCTACGTCCGGCTGACCGACAAAGAAATCAACGATGGCCCATCCGTCGGGCGGGCCGCGAGAGCGCGCAGGAATGCAAATACTCGGGGCCCGGGTGCTGCAAAGGTGCGCAAGAGAACCGGGCCACCGATTGCCATCGCGACCGCCGCCACGAGCACAGCCAGGATGCAGCCCACGTCGAGGAGGCTGACGCCCGGCGTGCCGTCCTCGGCAGGTGTCATCAGGTCCTGTTGGGCAGTCGCGGGGGCTTGCGGATCAGCTGTGGCAGGTGTCGCGCTCACGGTGGACCCGACTCCGCTGTGCTGCGATTCGTAGGTGTGCGCGAGAAGCAGGGATACGGCGGCGGTCAACACGGTCACGAGGACGATCAGCCAGCGACGAAGGTCACGACGCGAAGCAACCGCTGTCGTGTTCACCTTCACCTCCTGGCACCGAGTAAGCGCCCCATATGACGCAGTTTCCACTGCAGGTTAGCAGGCGGTTCTGTGGTCGGCTGAGAAAGTTCTCACGATCAGCAGTCTCCCAGACACCCTCCTTACGCTCGCTCGCCAACCGAAGGAGACAGCATCATGAAATGCCCCGTTGACGGCGCAACACTGGTACTTGCCGATCGTTCCGGCATCGAAATCGACTATTGCCCCGACTGCCGCGGAGTCTGGCTCGACCGCGGCGAACTCGACAAAATCATCGACCGATCACTCGGTCAGGCGCCCGAAGCGTACGGCCCTGTTCCACTCCCACAACAGCCTTATCCCCAAGGCGGATACGACAAGCACGGGGCCGGGCACGACTCATCCGGGCACGGCTCGCGCGGTGGCCACGGTTCCCAACAGCAGTACGGCAACAGCAAGCGTCGCGGCGGCTGGCTGGGCGAACTCTTCGGCGACTAACCAATCACGGATGCGTGTGGCTGAGGTGGCTGATCGCCTGATCAATGAAAGACGCCACGTGGTCGTCGTACAGCGAATAGATCACCGACCGACCATCACGGTTGCCGTCGACCAGCTTTGCGTGACGCAAAACCCGGAGATGGTTGGACACCGTTGCCTGGCTGAGCCCGAGATCCTGAGCGAGCGCAGTCACCCCGATTGGTCCGCGCCGTAGCCGTGCGACGATCAGTAATCGGGTCGGTGAGGCGAGCCCTTGCAGAACTTCCGCGAGGGCGGCGGCGGCCGCAGCATCCAGGGCAATCTCGGTCGTCATGCTCCAATTCAACCAGACGAGCCGAGAATGCTTCTCATAACGCTTATCGATTGCCGTAAATATTCAAACATGTAAATGTGATGATGTATTGTGAGTGCGAAGCGCGCACCGGCGCGACCAGCGAACGAGGTGAAGATGAGCGGACACGACCACACGTCGTCCATTGAGGCCTTCGGGGAATCCGCGAAACGGCACCGAGTGCGCATCAGCATCGCGTTCGGAATCACCTTCACGATTCTGTTGGCAGAAGTGTTCGGCACCATCCTGACCGGTTCGCTCGCCCTGCTTGTGGACGCGGGTCACATGCTCACCGACGCTGGAGGCTTAGCGATGGCGTTGGTGGCTTCGTTCCTGAGCACGCGCCCGGCGACAGCCAAACGCACCTGGGGATACCGCCGCGCGGAAGTCCTCGCGGCCACGGCCCAGTCGGCTGTGCTGCTGGCCGTCGGCATCTTTGTCATCGTCGAGGGCGTCCGGCGGCTGCTAGAGCCGCCAGAAATTCCCTCCACCGCGTTGCTCATCTTCGGCGTCATCGGCCTTGTCGGAAACATCGCGTCCCTAATCGTGTTGTCCTCCAGCCGTGCCGAGAACTTCAACCTCCGTGCTGCCTTCCTTGAGGTCATGAACGACGCACTGGGCTCGGTTGCGGTGATCGTGGCCGCGATCCTGATCGCGACAACCGGGTGGGGTGGCGCCGATGCGGTAGCCGCCATGCTGATCGGTGTTCTCATCCTCCCCCGCGCATTCAAGCTGCTGAAGGAGACCACCAGTGTCCTGCTCGAGTCCACCCCTCCGGGGCTTGACCTGGACAAGGTGCGACAGCACATTCTCGACGTGCCCGAGGTTCAAGAAGTTCATGACCTTCACGCGTCGCAGATCGCGACGGGCCTGCCGGTCTTGACCGCTCACGTCATCGTCGACCCAGAAACGTTCGAGAACGGTCGTCTGCCGGAGCTGCTCGATAAGCTGCAGAACTGTGTAGCCGAACACTTCGACGTGAGCATCGAGCACTCAACGTTCCAGTTCGAGCCGCCGAGCCACGTCCGACACGAACACACCGCCCACAACTGATCGACCACCCGGAGTGCGCAACAACATGACTTCCCCCGCCATCCAGTCCACGCGACCCGGTACGGTAGCCCTCTGGTTCGCGGCGATGGGGTTAGCTGCCATAACCGCCACCGGGATTGTGTTGGCAACACCGAGCGCTGCTTTAGCGCATGACGCTCTCGCTTCGGCCGACCCAGCTGCGGACTCGACCAGCAGCAGCGAACTGACATCGATTGCCCTCACCTTCAACGAAGCGCCGCTCGGTGGGCTCCAATCCGGGGTGATCATCCAGGTCATCGACCCCTCAGGCACGGACGTCTCCATGGGTGACGTCCAGGTCAATGACCGAGTCCTATCCAAAGCTGTCACCCCCTCCACCAAGGGGCAATACCAGGTGGCATGGCGCACCGTCTCCGCCGACGGCCATCCCATCTCGGGACAATACGAATTCGCCTACGCCGGCCCACTCGCAGCAACGCCCACGCTCACTGCAACCCCCCTCGCGAAACTGACGGCAGAGCCCGCCCCGACACCTTCCACGGCCGCGGCAACCGGGAACAACTCCGTATCGCCGGGACCGGACTGGCCTATTGTCAGCGTTGTTGCCACGATCGCGACCGCTCTAGTTCTGACAGCGATCTTCGCGGTCCGTGTCCGCAAGAGGGCCAACCGGAACTAGTCGCCTACCCGGGCCAGCGCTGCACGTCGGCTTCATAGATCAACTGCAGACGCGAAATGTATGCCTTCGATTCGGCGTCGCGAAACTGGGATGGAGTAGCAGCCATGCCGTTCGGGGCTGCGGGATGAGACCGATCGGTTCTTCCGCATTCGCGGCAGGCTCGGCAACAGAACAACCTGCTCACCGCTGGGTCGTCGATGAGGGCACCGAGTCAATGGACACATCCTTGCTCGCCCGGACGAGCTCCACGCTCACAAGCGCGATCTGCGCAATGGCCGCGAGAATAGCGGTGACCCAGATCGTGACAGCACCCGACAACTGATCCACGATCGGATCAAGCCCCCACGCCGAGACTGTCACCCCATACCAGCCGGGCAGTACTCCCCCAGGCTGGAAGGCAACAAACACTCCCACGCAGGCCGCGGCCAGGACAAAGCCGAGGATGAGAGCAATAACTCCTGGGGCAGCATTTCGCCCCCCTCGCGAAACACTTTCGCGCAGCGACGTCGAGAACCCGAGTCCCAGCACGAGAAACACGGCGACGGTAACGCCACGACCGAGCGGATCCTCAACAGCCCACGCCAACCACGGTGTGAGATAGAGCAGAGTCAGCGCGGCGAGAAGCGCACCACCGCTGATCGCGGGGATCCGCCACCAAGCAGCGACACGAGAGCCACGGGCTGCGAGTAGCCACTCACGCAACCCACGGCTGCCGTCCGACCGATACTCCACCGTCAGTTCGACAAGACGGACCGGCCGACCCAACACGAACAGGACCGGAAGAAGAACCGTGACGGTCATCTGCATGATGGCGAACCCGGTGAAACTGAACGTCGAATACACGCCTGCCGCCCCGCACATTACGTAGACCAGGCCAAACCAGCCAGCGAGCCAGAACACCGAGCGGCGGGCCGGCCACCACTTCAATTCCCGACGTGCACGCACCACACCAAGTGCGTAAAACGCGATCCCCAAGCAGGCGGCCACGACAGCGGCCGGGTCCAGCGTCCACGTGTCAAGCAACCGGGATCCCGCCGGCACCGCCGGCAGCACGTTGCCCGTGAGCTGCTGAACGGCCGAATCGGCGATGGCCGGTGGGAGGGGAGTCGGTGTCCGGGCAAGCACAGATCCAGCCCCGGCTGCGATGCCCATCAACGCGAACTCGGAAACCAGAAGCACGAGCAGCAGAGCACGCCATGACCCTGCATTCGCCGTCGGAAGCCGACCCAGAATCCATCGCCGCTGCGCAAAGCCCGCTAAGCCCAACGCGACAATCGCGAACAGCTTCACGAGAACAAGAGCGCCGTACATGGTGCTGAAGACCTGGTCTACCCGTTCGAACCGGAGAGCCGCACTGATCACCCCCGACAGACCGACCACGACAAATGCGATCAGCGCAATCACCGAAAACCGTCCCAAGGCCCGAAGCGTGTCTTCGCGATCAGCTCTACAAAAGACGACGACCAGTACCGCCAGGCCGCCGACCCAGACACTTGCCGCACTCAGGTGCAGCCATAGAGCGCTGGTGGCTGCCGCATGGCTGCCGGATCCTGCGGCGTGGCCTTGAAGCGCCAATGGCACGAGGGTGGCAAACCCGATAACAGCTACCGCGGCGACCCCACCAGGAGAGCGTGTCGCGAAGCACAACACGGCCAGGACCCCTGCGCCAAGAATCGTTGCGAGCCATGCCTGACCATTACTGATTTCCGTGAAAAATTGAAACAAGCTCGGACCGAGCATGTGGACCGGAACCGGTCCCGTCAAAGTCAGTGAGGCCAACGTCGCGGTCCCGAAACTCGCAACGGTCCAGCCCATCGCACACCAAGACGCGACGTCCAGGCTGCGTTCCCAAGCCGCAGATCCCACCGGTAGAGCCACCAACGTAAGGACCAACCCGCCGACTGCTCCGGCGGCAGTCAAATTGACGACGGTCTTTGCCACGGGAAGCCCGTAGGTGACAAGAGGTCCCGGGTCGAACACTGTGGTGTCTTCGCCGACCGCAAGGAGCCCAAACCCAAGTGCCGCGCCGATCGCAAAGACGGCAAGCGAAGCCAATGCGGGGAACATCCGTGAGTAGGAAAGTCGTTTCACCGTCATTCTTCGGACCTGCTCTCATCGGGTACTGCGAGTTGTTGCGCCCGCCGTGCGCGTTCTTCACGCTCGGCGCGAGCGTAGGCGTCACGCTCCTTCTGGTCGGCTCGGAGGATCGCGCGCAACACCAGCCAAAAGATCAGTCCGACGAGAACCGTCGGGGTCATCGACCACAGGGCATTCACCCAGTAGTTGTCCATTCAGAAAGTCCCAACATCCGATCAGATGCGCGAAGCTCGTGTTGACTTCGTCGCGGAAACAATGGAGCAGTGCCGCTCGGGCGGCAAAGCTGGCTCGATCAGATTCGAGCTATGCCAAGTTCCGGAGCGGAGAAGGGTTCACGACGACGTAGAATGGCGCGCTGAACGGAGGGGAGCAGGTTCAAACGAACGAGCGAATGCACCCTTGTTGAGGCTTGGGCACCGACCGATGCAAGCAAGCCGACCACCGCGGACGCCCCGCCAACACACAACGCGTCGCATGCGATCGTGTGGCTGCCTGTGCCCTCGTCAGAGGCTGCAACCGCGACGCTCGAAGAGGCAGCCGCGAGGGCGGGACTATAGGACAGAGTCGGCTGATGTTGTAGGTCAAGATTGTGGCCAAAAACCAGCGCGCAGAATGCTGTCACGATGAGCACAATCGCCCGCAGCCGTGGCGCAAAGGAGGCGTTGATCATACCCGCGATCCTTCCTGCGCCGACAACGTAGACAGACTACCAATCCCGCGGGAACGCCGAGCTACGGCATATTAGGCAGGCAAGTGCGTCGGCCGCGGATCCGGACCGATACTACCTGCGGTACTACCGCATGTCGGGAAACAGGTCTTCCGGCGGAGCTGTGTAGGGCAGCGGCTCACCGCGTTTGTTCTGATCGTCGGAGGCAGCGAAGGGGCCGTTTGGGCTGAGGAGTGCAGGCATGTGGTGGTCGGCGTGGTCGCGCCACCAGACGCTCATCCCAGTTGCCGGGTCGAGGCGCAGGTGTTCCCAGGCGCGCCAGAGCGCGTCCAGACGGCTCAACGCTTCGGGATACTCCCACCACCGCGCCGCCCATTTCATTCCACCCTGAGCGCCAACAGGGCGCCGGTAAACCTTGATCAGATACTCACGCACGAACTCGTCGACCGAGCCGTAGAACAAGATCGCTTCCGGCGTTTCAGTGATCTCGTCGGCCGCCGTGCCCTGCTCGTCGAATTCGTCGTCGCGCATCTCGTCCTCGTAGCTCACGTCTAGTCCTCTCGCGACGCAGTCGCGTCGAGCCACGCCTGTGCACCAGCCGTGGCGTGGTTCGAGTTGGCGGGGTCGTGGGCTGCGATCGACGCGCGCACCGCGTTGGCTTGGTCGCCGCGCATCCAAGGAACCGTCGCGACCAGCGTCGCCGGAGCGCCGGAGGCGAACACGACGGCGCGGCCGCGCGGGAGCGCGGCTAGGTCGGCAATGTCCATCGTGCGCTCGCGACGCACCTGGGTCGACGTCGACCGGCCCCCGCGTCCCACACTTACTGAGGCGGTGCGTTTGTCGTGGTCACCGATCAGCTGCGACATTTCGCTCAGGAACTCGGTCTCGGCGACGCCGCCGCCGTAGACCTTGACGTTCGAGGCGGACCAGAGCTTGCGCATGCCGTTGCGGCCCCAGACTTCGACGCCCTGGGACCAGGACTGCAGGATGGTCATCAGGACGATGCCGCGGGAGCCGTAGTGCGAGTACAGGTCGGGCAACGCCTCCCATCGGCAGACGTTGGCCGCTTCGTCGAGCACCCCGAGCATCGGTGTGGCGAGGCGGCCGCCGGCTTGCGTGGTGGCCAGCTGCTCGGCGGCCTCGATCGTCGCGGCGGTGAGCGCTGTGACGAGAGGGCCGGCGGTGCCTTTGCCCTCCTTGGAGAGGCTGTAGAGAGTGTCGGAGCTGCGCACGAACACGTGCGGTTCGAAGTGCGGTCGCCGGTCGCCGGCGATGTTGCCGCCAGTGGGGGTGACCCAGGCGGCGATCTTCCGACTCTTCAAGCAGGAGGCCATCTGCTGCGCGGTGCCGAATACGCCGGAGCGCTGATCGGGAGCGGCGAATACGTAGCCGGCGACGGCATCGGCCACCTGGTCGTAGCCGTGGTCGCGCAGGATATCGATCGCTTTCTCGTCGCTGGGTCGGGTGGTCCAGGTGAACACCTGAGTGATCGGCAGATTGTCGAGAGCGGCCGCTAGGAGTAGCCCGGCAAGGAGATCCTGCCCGGCAGGGTCGAAGTACGCATCCGCGCGGGCATCGCCCGCGCGCGAGCCGGAAGCGAAGTGATTGGCGAGCTTCGCCGCCTGCTCCTCGTCGGTGACGTAGGAGAGCGGATTCCACCACCATGACGGCGCTTCCAAGGCGATCCCCTGAGGATCGAACGCCCACACCGTGCCCTTCTGCGCCCGCACGTCGCGGGTCGCGTCGAGCACGTCACGCTTGTTGGAGGTGACGATGACAGCGCCCGGGGCGCTGAGGATCGCAGGGATCGCGCGGGAGGTCGTCTTACCGGTCCGCGGGCCCCACACGTCGACGTGCATGTCCTCCGGGGAGCCGTAGAGCCACCTACGGCCGGCGACGGTGATGCCGATCGGCACACCGAGCCAGCCAGCGACTCCGAGCCGCTGCGCCGTGCTCTTCGCGCCCTTGGTCGAGAGCGCGGCCAGGTCGCGGCCGCGGCCCATGTGTCCGGCCGCGTGGTCCACGCGCGAACGGCGCCGCGCCCGCTTGGCGATCGCGACCATGATCAGGATCGCAAGGGCAACGACGATCGCCGCGGCAACGACGATGATCCACGTGGCAGATGGCGGCCACACGTAGGTGCCTTTCAGCGTGCCGAAGAACACCGTGAACGGGTTACGAGGCAGGCCGGGGTTTACCCCGTCGAGCTTGGAGCCGAGGGTAACGGCGACCCACAGACCGCCGACGAGGACGACGACGATGCCGACGAACACCCAGACCAGGGCACCGTCGCCGCCGGAGGCGGGCTCCTTGATGCGGTTCGTGGGGCTCATGCCGGAACCTCGGCGCGGCCGACCGTTCCGGTCCGGGAGACGGCATGCCACAGCTTGTTCGTGTCATTGATGTGCAGCTCGGCGTCCGTGAGCTCCACGGTGAGCGGGATCCCCGGGCGACCGCCGACCTTGATCAGGAACTTGCCGCGGCCGGGAGGGTCGGCCTCCTGGCCGGTGATCGGGTCCCACGCGGGTGGGTCCTGCCAGCCCTGGAGCATTTCTTGCTCGGCGCGGGACATGCTGATGGCGCTGTTCAACAGCGGCATCTCCTTGGACGGGAGGCCGCCGCAGATGACCATGCCAGAGCGCTCGACGAAGCCGGCCGCTTTCATCCGGTCCTCTTCGGTGGGAAGCGACATGAGGTCGCTCATCGTGTGGGAGATCATCGCCATGCCGACGCCGCGCTGCCGGTTCAGCCGAGTGAGCGCGTCCACCCGGTCGACCATCCCGCGGCCTGCGCGGAGCGCCCGCCACAGCTCGTCGAGGATCACGAAGTAGTGGCGGCGAGGCTCCAAGCCAGCATCCGCAAGAGCGTTCGACACGTTGACCGTGCCGAACCCAGCCGACCAGCACGCCAGCAGCACGGCGGCCTGTAGGTCCGTCTCGGAGTCGTCGATGGTGGAGACGTCGTAGACGACGGGTCGGTCGCGACGCATCGGCGTGGAGGTCTGCTTGGAGAACAGCTCGCCCAACCGGCCTCCGGTGGTGAGGCCGATGAGGGATGCTTCCAGATTCTCGGTGATCGCGTCGTACCGGGCGCGGTCGCCGCGATCCAACGCGACGGCGCGCAGCTCCGGCGGCGCCTCACGGATCAGATCGAGGAGATCCTTCAGTACCGGCACGCCCTCATGCTGCTCGTCGAGCAGCTTCAACGCCCGATCGACGATCGTCTCTTCCCGATCGGTCGGAGGCGATTTCCGCATGATCGTCAGCAGCGCTGACACCATCGTGAGGCGGCGGCCGTGCGCATCCTGCAGCACTTCCGCGGCCAGTTCGTCGTCGCGCTTAGCCCGCTCGGCCCGGGTCGTGACGGAGCCGACAAGCGCGGCGATCCGCTCACGGATCAGCTGCGCCCGGTCGGGATCCTCCGGCACCTCGAGCGAACGCAACTGCGCCAGCTCGGCTTCTTCCGCCGCGGCTGCCTCCCGTTCGGCCTGGCCGGCGTCGCGGAGCAGTTGCGCCGCCTCCTTCGCCTCGCCCGGGTCGAGGATGTTCAAGAAGCCGCGGCCGCGGCCGAGGCGGATTACCTGGCCGCCGAGGGCTTCGATCAGATCTACGTAGTCCGGCTTCAAGTCGCCCAGTACAAGCGGCTGGACGCCGTATCCGGCGAGGCCGGTCGCCATCCGGCGAACGATGGTCGACTTCCCCAAGCCCGGCTTGCCGAGCACGAACGCGGACGGGTTGGAGATCAGGTTTGCGCGCTGGAACCACGAAATCGGGTCGCAGCAAACCGTCCCCCGATTGACCAGGTGCCGGCCAAGCGGCACACCGATCATCGGCGCACCGGTACCGACACCGAACGGCCAGAGCCCGCACACCTGAACGGTGGTGCCGCGCCACTCGGGAGCGGCGGAGAGCACCATCATCTCGCCGCGGCCGCGTCCCGGGTAGCCACGCGCCGGAACGCGCCGCGGCGTTGCCGGAGACGGTGCTGCAGCTTGGGCAGCGGCCTGCTCGATGCGGTTGCTCGAGCGGGAGAGCTTCTTGAACCAGCTGGTCATCAGAGTGCCCCTCTCAGCTCGGCCGGCAGTTTCAAGTGTTTGGGAACAACGATCCCCAGCGGGAGGGCCGCAGCAAACGCGGAGTCCTGAGCGCCTGTCACAACCCGCAGACGAAGACGGGCCGTTGCTGACAGGTTCTCAATCGCCGCTTTCGCGTCAGCGGCTCGGGTCGGGTCGGTCACGGTGGCGGTGACGACCATGCCGAAGTTCACCAGGCCAGCGCCGTTCGCTTCCTCTTCCGCGGTGGCCATCGCGGCGCGGGTTCCCACCACGTCGCGGGCGGTGGGCCGGTCGCTGGAGGTCATGTTGAAGCTGGCCGCTCGAAGGTCTGACTGGACGATCGCCGCAGCCCTGGCGACGTCGATCGGCCGGTACAGCCAGGTCACGCGCTTGCGCGCGATATCCCGGTGCGGGGCCAGGAATCGGGTAAGGATGTTGGCCTGGACAATCCCGCGGGGAGCCTCCGTCATCTGCCAGGTCACCGACAGCGCCGAGTCGTGCCGGTAGCTGTCCCAGTTCGCCTGAGCTCCGGAAGGGCCGACGTCGGACCAGCGCAGCTCGAACGGTTCGCCCGACTGATGCGCATCGTCGATCAGCTCGGCAATCTCCGGGTCGTAGGCGATCCGGATGACCTCACACAACTGCTGCGCGCCCAGAGGGCGGGCCGCACCAGCACCGGTCGCTGAGAGCGCCTGAGTCAGGCCGGGAAGGCGTGCCGCGAGTTCACGGCCCATCTCGTCGGCGTCACGCCGTCGACCATTCGTGCGGGTGGCCGCAGCGAACGTGATCGACACGTACGCCCGAACCGTGGCAGATCCGGACGGGTAGCTGGCGACGACCTCGCGGAGCATCGCCTGAGCGAACGCGGGTGCCTCCGGGTCGATGTTCAGATTGACCTCACCACGCAGACGCCGCCCGGTGTCGGGGGCGGTCTCGATGGTGACGGCGGCCGCGACGATGCCGGCCTCATCGCCCAGGTTCGCCAGCCAGTGCCCCCAGTCGGCTACCCAGCTGTCGATCTGTTCCTGATCGACCAGCGCGGCACCATCGGGTTCCGTGCCGATCACGACGGTGTAGTCACCGGCAGAGGGCACATAGATCATCGCGAACGGTCGCCCGTAGGAGTCGGTGTACTCGCTGAGCCGGGACTGCGCCGCCAGGCCCGGCAGCTGAGCGGTGCCCCAGTCGGTCCGCCCGAGAGGGCCCGAACGGTACAGGTTGGAGCCGGACGAGCGGGCGCGCGTCCAGTTCAGGCGGTTCGTGGTGCGCGTGAGCGCGCTCTGACCGTGCTTGTCCTTCACCGCGACGGTGAGCAGGAAGCCGGCCATGATCGCGAACACGATCACACCGTTGATGAGGCCGCCGAACATGACGGTTATGACTGTCGCGACCAGACCCGCCAGGAGCACGATCGTTCCCACCATCCCCAGTCCCAGGAGGCCGGGTGTCGTCGGACGACGCCAGTTCCCGTATGTACGGACCTGCGATTGCGTGTTCGCCATGCTCGCTCCTAGTTACTTCCTGACGCGCCGTCACCGGCCGCGTCTGCTGCAGCGGTGCGCATAGCACCGACCGCCTTCTGTCCGCCTTCGAGGCCCTTCTGAGCGGCCATCACGCCGATGCCCACGGGACCGGCCGCTGCAGCGCCGGAACCGGCACCGGCGCCCGCAGCTTTACCCGCGGTAGCGGCCGTGCCGGTCGAGGCTGTGCCTGTCGGTGCGGGCGCAGGCTTGGTAGCAGGCGTGTTGGACGCACCCGTGGCTTTCGGATTCGGGGTGCCGCCACCGCCACCGCCGGAGCCGCCGCCGGTGTTCGCTTTGCGGATCGCGCCGGTAGCCAGCTCGGCGGCTCCCGCTCCCGCTCCTGCGGCGAGGGCCATGCCCGCGCCGCCTCCGCCGCCGACCTGTGACACCATCGGGGCGACGAAACGCATCAACGCAGGCAGTGCCACCAGTGCCATCGCCATCAGCGCGAGGCCAGTGAGGATCTTGATCAGGCCGGTGCCGTCATCCTTGAACAGGTCAGCCCCGGTTAGCTTGAACGCGGCCGCGTACACGATCGCCGCAGCGGGCTTATAGAGAATGAACGCGATCAGCCAGCCGGTGCACTTCTTGAACCACGACCGGCCCGTCTCCGTGTTCGTGAACGCGGCGGATATGGGGAAGATCCCGGCTAGGAGCACCAGCATGCCCCCGCGAATCACCATCAAGATTACCTGGATATAGGTAAAGAACGTCGCGACGATTCCGACGATGAGGAGAGCGATGAGGCCGATTCCGCTTGTCGAGCTGATGCCGATCATGGCAGTGATGTTCTGACCAAAATCCTTGCCCGTCGCCCCGTCAAGGATCCAGGTCGAGAAGCCGTCAGCCGCCGCCACCGCGAGACCGATGCCTGTCAGACCGACCGCTGAGACCACCACCAGAGTGAAGAGCGACTGCAGCAGGTCCTTGCCCGCCTGAGCCCGCTGCGTCCACGCCATCCGAGCACCAGCGATGATGACGGAGAGCACTGCGAGGCCGCCTGTGTACCACCAAAGCGAGTCCTGGATGTAGCCGACCGCATCAGAGGCGTTCGAGGACCCCATGCCAGGCAGAAGTGCCGCGACAATCGCGGACGCTCCGGAAATGAGTATCACCGCGCCGAGGATCACACCCAGACGCCCGAGATGCCGCTCACCGTCGCCCCGACGGCGGTTCACCGCCAGGAGTGCGCCTCCAGCGATCAGTGAAAGAACGCAGATCGCGAGCGAGATCCACACCGACCACTGCAGAATCGTCAGGAATCCCGACGCCCCTGCGGCGCCCTCCGCAGAGTGATTGGCTGCGGTAGATCCGCCCCCCGTGAGGTTCGGGGTCGGGACCAGTACCCAGACCGAGCCAAGTGCGGCGAAGGCCTTGCCGACGCCCTCCAGCACGTTGTTGACGAGCTGCTGCAGGCTGTCGTTCGTGGCCTTAGAAACAACCCCGCCGAGTTGGCACCCGACGTCAAGCCAGTCGCAGCCAGCCATTTAGGCCCCCGACCACGGGATGTAGCCGCCGAGGCTCTGCAGCGGAGACGGTGGGATCGGCATGTTGCCGGTCTTGTCGAGGGCGACCTTCCAGTCGCCGTCGTTCCATTCGAGGCTTTCGACGAAACTGACGAGTTGTCCCGTCGCTGCGTTGACGGCGATATCCACTTTCGCGTGAGAACCGTCATACGACAGAAGGCGGAAGCCGGCGATCTGGTAACGGACGGTGGTGTCGCTCGTGCTGCCGGCCGAGGCCAGGGCCGCGTCACGACCGGGCCCGGGGACAACCAGTTTGTCGCTTACTTCATGGCGAAGGCTTGAATCGGAGCCCATCGCGATGATGTTGGCCGCGGCGTAGACAGCGCCGGTCGTGGTGTGTGCAAAGCAGCTACGGAATCCCGAGGACTCCACGTTGCCGGGGCCCGCCCCCTTGGGGTCCGTGGGGGCGGCGACGGTTCCCACCAGCTGCCACTTGCTGTTCGGTGCTTGAGTGAGGGTCCCCGACTTCTCGAAGCCGGGGAGCCCGCAGGTGCTCCGATCGGTCGCGCTCACGCTCGTCTGCGTGGGGGTGCTAGTGGGAGCGCCTGATGAGTTCGCACTCGGCTTGGCCTGCCCGCCGATCACTGAACTAACGACGAGGACGACCGCGCACAGCAAGACGACCCCGACGATGACCGCGGCGACGATGAATCGCCGAGTGGTGAAGGGGTTCGGCTCGGATGGCTGGTTGTCGGACATGCGTGTGTTCCCTTCGGTCAGCTGACGAGGAAGCCGACGAGGCTGGCAGCGCCGGCGATGACGATCACGCCGGCCATCGCCATTCCGAGTGAGCCGAGGTGGGCTCCGCCCTCGCCGCGGCGGCTCTCGATCGCGAGCTTCGCGCCGATGATCATGAGGCCGATGATCACGACGCCGAGGGCGAGCCACTTCACCCAGCCCATGACGGCGATGAACTTCTCCGATCCAGGAGGGGCTGAGCCGTTCCCGGGGTCGGGAACGTCCAGCGGGACGAAGGAGTTCACGGTGTCGAGAACGGTGTGGAGGGTGTGCATTGTGCTTCCTTTCGTTCAGGCCGGTTAGGCGCTGGTCGCGTTGGTCAGTGCGCTCACCGTGGAGATGAGCGTCCGAACGTCTTTGGGTGCGTGCTCGAGGTCGGGCGTCTCTCCGAGCCGCCATGCCTCTACCCACGGGATGTGCCAGGTGTGCGGTACTCCCCCGGAGACCAGGTGTGCGAGCTCCCTCAGGGGCTTGGGCAGCTTGCCGGGCGCGTCAGCGACGATCACGAGGCCGAGGAGGTTCACCGAGGGCAGCACACCGGATGCCCACTCGATCGCGGCGCGCTGCGCGGCCGCGAGGCCCGATGCATTCGACCGGGCTACAAGGACGACGTTCGTCGTCGCACCGTCGTAGCCGATCGGCCAGGCATGGCCGGCGGTGCGAGATCCCGCGACCAGGTTGGCCAGGGTGGACTCCCCCGCGCCGCCATGGACGCCGAGCCACCACAGCGGTGCGGGACGGTTGACGTCTCGCCGCGGAAGCCGGTCAGCGTGATCAGGCGCGGGAACGCCCGGCTGAGGAGCGGCCGGGCGTGGGAGTTCGCGGCGAGCCCGGACGGGGGGCGGTGCCTGTTGAGACACGGCCGGTCCGGCAAGCCACGGATGTTGAGAGTCCGTCACCGAAGATCCCCCTTCTCGGAGTCGACTATCTTGTCTACCGCCAAGTATCACCCGAACGGGGGACGACTATCGACATACTGTCAACATGGTTACTTCAACCCCCGGAAGGAAGCTTACCCCGAATGAATGCAAATAGACCCGAACAATGGCAAATAATGCCATTTCACTTAAATAGTGGCATTCTTACACAACATGCAATGGTTTTCGGTTGACATGGGGGCGCTCGACGATCTCTTCGAGGGTCTCCCGACGACTCTCAGCGTGAGCGAAGCCGCGAAAGTGTTCAACGTGAGCGAGCACATCATCCGTGCCGCAATCGGCTCAGCCGACCCCGAAGAAAAGCTCCCAGCCCTGAACTTGGGCCGCGGATACACAATCCTCACCGCGGACTTCAAGAAGTGGGCGCTACGGCGCTACACCGGCCACAGCGACGACTAGGAAGGCGGCCACATGGCTCAGCAGGAATCCTCCCACCCCACCATTCGGGCGATCGTGAACCCGGACGCGACCGGGCTACTGGTGATCGAGGGGACTCACCACGAGGTCGCCGGCAACAACGACACCCACGTCCGCGAACAGATCCTCACCCAAGTCACCGGCCGCGCCCGCATGTACGGCCGACCGGTGATGCTCATCACGCAGGACGTGATGGGGCAAGGGCAGCTGATCGTGTCCCCGGACGGCAGTGTGGAGGCGGCCGGAGAATTCATCCCTGCTGAGCTACCGGTGACCGCAGAAGACATCGTGCAGCGGGTGGAGGTGCCGCCGGCCTACGACGTCGAGCGCGTACCTCCGCCCCCTGCCGCGGTCGCTGCGCCGCGAGCTGCATCTGGGCAGACCTCCGTGCCGCAGCAGGCGACGATCAGCGAGCGGCGCGCGGCCCGCGCATCCTTCCTCGAGAAGGAGGAACCCGAGCAGCCCGCCACGCAGGGATGGCGCGGTGTGCTCGCCCGCGTCGGCGTCCAGATCGCACCCTCCGAGTCGGAACTGGCCGAACGCCGCGACGTGCACGCCGTGAGCCAGCATTGGCCCGGCCCGCGCACGATCGCGATCGTCAACGGCAAGGGCGGGGCGAACAAGACCCCGACAACGGCGCTCCTGTCCGCGGTGTTCGCCCGCTACGGCGGCTCGGGCGTGCTCGCCTGGGACAACAACGAGACACGCGGCACGCTGGGCTGGCGCACCGAGCAAGGCCCGCACGAGGCCACCGTGCACAACCTCCTCCCGCAAACCGAGCGGCTGCTCTCCCCCGCAGCACAGTCATCGGACCTGGCACATTTCGTGCACCACCAGACCGGCGACAAGTACGACGTACTGCGCTCCAACCCGCAGGCGCTCTCCGCTGACCAGCGGATCAGCCGCGTCGAGTTCGACGCGCTCCACCAGGTCGCCAGCAAATACTTCCGGCTGATCTTCATCGACTCCGGCAACGACGAATCCGCCGAGCGGTGGCAGCAGATGATCGACCGCAGCGACCAGCTCGTCATCGCCACCACGGCGCTCGGAGAGCACGCGGAAGCCGGCGCGCTCCTGCTCGACGGTCTGGCACAGCGGGACGAACGCTCCGCAGCCCTGGCCGACAACGCCGTTGTCATCGTCTCCCAGTCGGAGAAGAGCGCCGACAAGGGCGACGCGCAGCAGATCGCGAACGGCTTCGCGGCGATCGCGCGCCGAGTGGTCACCATCCCGTTCGATGAGGCCCTACACAGCGGCAAGATCCGTTACGACGCCCTCAACCCGATCACGCGCCGCGCGTGGCTCGCCGCTGCGGCCGCAGTAGCGGAGGGCCTGTGAGGCGCGCCGCCGGCGTTGTCGGCGTCGCCCTCGCGGCTCTCGTGCTGACCGGGTGTGCACCGCAACTGTCACCGGTCTCAACGCCGGTCGCGACCTTTCCCGATGGGACGACCAAGACCCCGCGCTCGACGCCCACCGATGGGCTCGATGACGGGCTGAACGCCCCAACTCCCGCTGCAGCCGACTCCAGCAGCCAGGCGGCGGCCGTGAAGCTTGCAGAGAAGTTCATGACGGCCTTCGCGCGGCCGCAGCTGGACGCGACGACATGGATTAACGCCCTGTACCCGATGCTGACCCAGCAGGGCGCAGCCGCGTACGAGGGCACCGACCCATCGAACGTCCCGGTCCACCGCGTCACGGGCAGCGGGACGGCCGTCGACGGAGCCACCCTCTATGCGCTGGTCGTGACCGTCCCGACCGATATCGGTACCTACGCGGTCTCGCTCACCCGGAAGGCACCGACCGACCCCTGGCTCGTCGACAGAATCACGCCACCGGGGAGGTAGGCACATGCAGCAAGGCGGCAAGGGGGTGCTCGCGTTACTGCTCGTCCCCGTTCTCTTCGTCGGACTCCTGTTCGGCTTCATCCTGCTCCTCGGCGGCAGCAACGCCGCCGCAGCCGCGTGCGGGCCCACCGGTGCCGGCGTCAAGGTCGACGAGAACACGGTCCCGTCCGCCGCAGTCGCCGGCTACGGCCACGATCAGCTCGTGAACGCCGCCTACATCATGAACGCCGCCGAAGCCCTCGGGCTCAGCGCCCAAGCCCAGCAGATCGGCGTCATGACCGCGATGGGCGAATCCGGCCTCCGGGTGCTCAACTACGGCGACCAGGCCGGACCCGACTCGCGCGGTCTGTTTCAGCAGCGCGACAGCTGGGGCAGCCTCGCAGACCGGATGGACCCCTTCAAATCCGCGACGCTCTTCTTCGAGCGCTTGAAGAACGTCCCCAACTGGGAGACGCTCGAGCCCACCATCGCCGCGCACAAGGTGCAGGTCAACGCCGACCCGTACTACTACGCCAAATACTGGGACGCCGCCGGACAGGTCGCCGCCGCACTCAGCGGCGTCACCGCCGCCCCGGCCACCGGATGCGGCAGCGGCGCCCTCGGAATGCCGCTGGATATGCCGTTCAACATGACCGACAAGTTCGGCCCGCGCAACTCGCCCACCGAAGGGGCAAGCAGCTACCACCCAGCCGATGACCTGCAGAACTGGCCGAACCCGTGCGGCAAACCCATCTACGCAATCCAGCCCGGCACCGTCGTTCTCTCCGACCGCCTCTACCTTTCGATCAAGAGCCCGGACGGCTACACAATCTCCTACCTGCACAGCCACCAGTCCGACCGACTCGTGAAAGTCGGAGACACCGTGCAAACCGGCCAGGAGATCTCCCTCGTGGGCGATGAAGCACCGGCCACCGGATGCCACCTCGACCTCCGCATCAACGTCGTAGGCAACATCAACCCGCAAGTCGCCACACTCCCCCTCGACCCGGCCGTGCCCGGCTGGGTCGACCCCGAGAAGTTCTACGAACTCTTCGGCATGTCCCTCTGCAACGACACCTGCCACAGGAACTACTGATGCCGACCTTCATCCCCGCCCAACCCCGTCTGAGCGCGATCGTGCGCGCCGACGCATCCGGTGAACTCACGATCAGCGGAACCTCGCGCCCTGATCGCAGCCGACACCGCCCGCATGCGGGCCGGCATCATCGCCCGCTGCGCGGCGATCGGCCGGCAGGTGGGCCGCCCCGTGAGGCTGACCGTCGCCGACGTCGACGGCACCTACCAACTCGGCATCCACCCCGACGCCTTCGTGCAGATCCTCAACCCGGACGGCACCGTCGACGACGCTCCCGAGAGCGCACAGCGCATCATCGGAGACTCTCCCTGCCGGCACTGCAGCAAGCCGCAGTCCCTCCGCAACAACTACTGCACCTTCTGCGGCGTCAAGTCTCCACACGACGTCGAAGCAGGCCCTGCATCGCTGCGGGAGCGCAACTACCAATGACCCGACATGTCAACTTCGGATCGCGCCATACCGGCGCGCCTCACTGTTTCAGTTACAGAAACTGGATTGAATCGGCACATGAACAAGCGCACTGCTACCGGCGGTCGTCCAAGCAAGGGACAGCGCAAGGCTCTTATGTCCCGAGTTGCAGTCCCCGTCGGCGAAAAGATCGAAGAGCAGGCCGCCGCGGCCGGCTATCAGTACGTCGGAGATTACATCGCGTCGATCCTTGCCCGCGAAGCGGGCATGCCGGAGCTGGCGCCTGTTCAAGCCGATCGAACGCGACTGGAGCTGCCTATCCCAGCCGCTTAAATCAAATGGCCCGCCACCTAGGTGACGGGCCGAAGCTTGATGCCGCTCATCTGACTAGTTTGGCGACCGGGACGATGAGGGGCTGTTTGAAAGATCCGGGACAAGCCCGGGGCTTTGTTTTACCTAGAACCGGGAAGAACTAGGAGTGACGACATGGTAACCCCTCATGCCTCGACGGCGACACATTGTGGTGTCACTTCGGCGTGTCGGCACCTGTCGCTCGCGCCCCTTTCCGGGCTCTCCTCCACGGTCGCCCCCAGACTCCCTCTGTCATCCCGCAGAGGTTCACGGCCGCGCAACCAGCGCGCCTATCTCCTCAGGAGCCGCCCCATAGCAACCGGTTAAACAAAGGTGGCCCGCCATCGAGATGGCGGGCCAAAGCCGATGCCTTTGCGTCTGAGAACTTTGGCCAGGGACCAGACGCAAGGTGATGTTCAGAAGACCCGGAAGGACCGGGGGATTTGTTACGCCCAGATCCAGGACCTGGAGGTGAGACCATGATAGGCACAAATAGTCCCAAATACGACGATTTGGCCGGCTTCAACGTGCGCCAGTCTGCTGGCGATGTTGATGCAGCTTGGGAGCTGACCCGCCGAATCAGCCCGCGCGATCGCGTGCGCGTGATGAAGCGAGACGCCTACGGCCGCCTCGACGAGAACAGCTATCCCAGCTTCTACCGCGTCGGACCGAGCGCACCCGCAACGCCGTGGTGCATCCGCCTGGCCGACGATGCTGGCCTGTTCCGGCTGCTCTGTTTCGACTTCGACGGCAAGGACAAGCACGGCGTCGACGCCGAGCTCATGGAGCGCGCCGTGGACGAAGCCGACGCCCTCGCTGTTATCCTCGACGAACTCTCCATCGCCTATGTGCTGTGTCAGTCCTCCGGCACCGGGGGCCGCCACATCTGGATCGCCGTACCGGGCGGCGCTCCGGCCGGCGTCGTGGCGTCACTCGCCCGCGCCGCCCGCGCGAACTATCGCACCCTCGACCACGGCATGCTCCTGAACGTGCGCGAGGGCGCCGCCCGGCCGCCGCTTTCACCCCACCGCGACGGCTCCTCGTCGACCATCATCCGAGGCAGCCTCGACGCGCTTACGGCCAGCAGGATCGTTCCTGACGAACTTCTCGCCCTCGCAGCGGTCCTCGACGAGCGGAAACCCGCTCTTAGAGCCGCTGAGAGCGCACCATCCGGCCCCGTCGACCGCTCACACCGCGCGCACCGGCAGCTCACCGCCGCCGGCGCCGCCCACATGGCCACGATCGACGGCGGCAGCAACCCGTCCTGGACCGGGTTCATGTGCCTCCTGGCAGCCGCTAACGCCGGGTGGTCCGAGGCCGACGTCGAGCACGCCGCCAAGACCGCCCCCGGGATGGAGCACTATCGCACCAAGAACACCGGCCGCGGCACGCGCCGGCGCCGTTCGCCCGCCGAGGCGCGCGAACGGCTCGAACGGCAATGGGCCAAGGCCCAGCAGTACGCGGCTGTACAACGGCCGCTCCCGGCCGCACGCGAGCCCCGCGACCTAACAGAGCTCGACGCCATCGTGCGAGACGTCGACGACCTCCTGACGCGATTCCGCGTCGCCCCCGGCCGCTGGGGACGGACAGAAGCCGCGCTCTCCGAGCGCTCCATCCTGACCGCCCTGGCCTACCTCACCCTGCAGACCGGAAAACGGGTCGTAGCGGCCTCCATCCGTGACCTCGCCCTGATGGTCGGGCTCGGCCGCACCACGGCCGCAGACGCCCTCCAGCGGCTCGCACGCGACGGATACGTGCAGAAGGTCACCACCACCGACGGCGGCAACGCCGCCGAATGGCGCTTGACCCTCACACTTTCCACAACCTCCGGCACAGTCCGGTCACAACCTCTAGATAACCCCCGCCCCCCGGCTGATCTCTTCAACGCTCGCGCTGTGCAAGTAGCCCAGCTCGAGGACGAACTAACAGACAGCCGACACGACCTCTTCACCCGCGCCGGCCTCGGTCATCTCGCCGGAAAGCTCTACGCCGCCCTCCGTCAACACCCGGCACTCACCATTGAGACCGCATCACGCATCCTCGGTACTGGCACCCGCCACACCACGAGGATCCTCAGCCGTCTCCGCCGTCATCGCCTCATCGTCAAACACCGGGAAGGATGGGCGAGAGCCAAGCGAGATCTCCGAGACCAGGCAGCTCGCATGCTTGGTCTCGACGGAACGCTTCTCGATCGAGCCGAACGATATCGAGCCGAACGCGAAGTATGGGCATGGTGGCAAGCCGAGCTGACCACCATGAATGCCTCCCCCAGGATGCGTCCAAAACGCCGAAATGCATCGAGCCGGCCACTGTTCGAGGCCGACGCGCCAGGCGAGAGGATCTGGCCTCGCTACCCGCGATCCGCTGACCGTCGAGCTGACCACCGAAGCGCCCGAGAACTCGTCACAGTCGGCGCCCTCAGCCCCGAAAGCCGCTGGCAATACCTCGGAGACGCCGCCTAGCGCCGATCGCGAATTGCCCGAGCCGGCGTGGCTATGGTGGACGCGTGGATACAAAGGCTTTCGGTGCTCTCGGGGCGTGTGTTGCCGTTCTCGCTGTCGTCCTCTGCAGCTTGGCGGTCGCCATGAAATTGCCGACGCCCGTCGAGGTCGGCATGATCGCAGGAGCCTTACTGCTGTTGGTGTCTGCCGGTGGGCTGATCGGTGCCGGTATCGCCGCGCAGAAGAAGTCTGCGCGCTAGATCCATTCGTCCGGCATGCCCGGCCGGCGGGAGCGTGACGAGCTCAATTCGAGCCGCTGCGCGGCACTGTTCTTGCTGCGCTTTTTCGTCTGTCTGGCCGTTCATCGTAGTTCGCTCCGCGCCTAAGGGCCGGGCTTTCGCGGCATATCCTCGCTGCGCTCCGGTATTCCACGACCCGGTACTGCGGCGCTCCCGCTCTCTATCGATTTCTCTCGCCAGACAGGCAAAAAAATCAGTTGATCGGGAGAGAGAACCGTGAACACCACTACCGCAAGCCAGGGAACCATCGAGCACATCGACCCCAACGCGATCATCATCGAAGCCAACGTGCGCCCCAGCGCCCCGCTGACCAAGGAGTTCGTGGCCAGCATCCGCGAGAACGGCGTTCTGACGCCCGTTCTTGCCAGGCGCGACGCCCAGGGCAACGTTCTGGTCCGGGCAGGCCAGCGACGCACCCTCGCAGCCCGCGAGGCCGGAGTGACCAGCATCCCCGCCTACATCGTCGAGGCGGACGAGGCCACCGTGGAGCGCATTGTGCAGCAGATGGTCGAGAACGACCAGCGCGAAGCCCTCACTGACGGCGACCGGGCTGCAGCGTTCCAGCAGCTCGCCTTCGAAGGACTCAGCGCGACGGCGATCGCCAAGCGCACCGGGACCAAGCAGGCCGTGGTCAAGAACGGGCTGGCCGTCGCGGAGAATGCCGTCGCCGCCTCTGCGATCCAGGAGCACCAGCTGACCCTAGACCAGGCCGCAACGCTGATCGAGTTTGAGGACGACGAGGCCACTCGCGCCGAGCTGATCAAGATCGCAATCGACGACCCCGGCCAGTTCGCCCACGCGGCCCAGCGTGCTCGCGACGACCGCGCCCGGGGACAGGTCAAGGCGCAGGCCGAGGACGAGCTGCGCGGCCGCGGCTACGAAATTCTCGACCGTGACCGTGGCTACTACGACACCGACTACATCAGCATCCGCGAGCTGACCACCGCCGAAGGCGAGCGGGTCACCCCGGATCACATCGAGAACGCCGAAGGCCGTGCTGTCTTCGTCCGCGTCTACTTCGATGGCGAACCGAACGTCAGCTACTTCCTCAGCGACCCGAAGGCCGCAGGCTTCAATAGGGCCAGCAGCCAGGGATCCACCAGCGGCCCAATGTCCGACGAGCAGAAAGCCGAACGGCGCACGCTGATCGCCAACAACAAGGCGTGGGCATCCGTGGAAACTGTGCGCCGCGAATGGCTCACGGAGCTCCTGACCCGCAAGTCGCTGCCGAAGGACGCCGCGAAGGTGATCGCCCAGGGCCTCACAACCCACCGCCGCGACGTGGGGGCCGCTGCCGCATCGGGAAACGAGCTGGCCCACCTGCTGCTCGGCATCGAGCGCGGAGGCTACTACGACGACAAGCTCGCCGCTCACGTCGAGCAGTCCCCCACCAAGGCGCAGCATGTCAGCCTCGCCGTGGTGCTCGGCGGCATCGAATCCGCAACCAGCAAGAACACATGGCGATACCCCGAAGCGACCAAAGCCGCGTACCTTTCCCAGCTCGCCGCCTGGGGATACGCTCTCTCAGAAGTCGAGCAGATCGTCATCGACCACGCAGGGACGAATAACGCGCCCCTCGCTGACAGCGAGGACGACCCTGACCTCGACGGCTAGTGAGTGAACGAGCGGCGGGTGTCCCCCACACCCGCCGCTCACACGGCCCGGGTCGCTCCCCCGGCTGCTGCCCGGGGCCGCTCCCTCCCGGCCCGGCACGGAGGCCGGCCCTGCACCTGAAGTGATATCACTCTGGTATCGGACTGAAAGTGATGTGGGGCAGCGCCCGAGGGGCACAAAATTGCGCGGCGACGCAGCCGCCGCCCTGACTGGTCGCAGCGGAGCCGCTACGCGGCACTCCTCTATTTGGACGTCTTTTGTGACCTTTCCGGCTGGTCATCGTAGTTCGCTCCGCGCCTGCGCCCCGGGCTTTCGCGGCATATCCTCGCTCGCTGCGCTCGCCTGCGGTATTCCACGACCCGGGGCTCCGGCACTCCCGCTCTCTATCGATTTCTCTCGCCGGAAGGCACAAAGAACAGTTGTCCACGCAGGGAGAGAATCGTGACCAAGACCCGTCGACCCGGCAAGACCAGTGAAGAGAAGAAGGCTCAGGCAGAAGCCCTACACAACTCGATCAGCGACCAGGTGAAGCAGCTGCGCGACTCCGACCAGTGGCGGGCGTTCCTCGACTTCGCGAAAGCGTTCCATGCCTATTCGCTGAACAACCTCCTGCTGATCCTCTCCCAGATGCCCGAGGCATCCCAGGTCGCAGGCTTCCGGAAATGGCAGTCGCTCGGCCGCCAGGTGCGCAAGGGCGAGAAGGCTATCCGGATCTTCGGCTACAGCACGAAGAAGATCACCGCGGAGGACGAGAACGGCGACGAGGTAGAAATGCGGGTCGCCCGCTTCCCCATCCTCTCCGTGTTCGATATCGGACAGACCGACCTGGTGGACGGCGCCCAGGACGCGGGAACCCTCACGGCACAGCTCACCGGAGGGGATGATTTCGGCATCGTCGACGCCCTTTCCGCCTACCTCGTCGAGGAAGGTTGGACCGTCGAGCTCCGACCGATCCAGGGCCCCAGGAACGGCTACACCGACCCTGAGGAAATGGTCGTCGTTGTCCACGCCGACCTCAGCCCCGAGCACATGGCTAAGACCCTGATTCACGAGACCGCGCACGTCATCCTGGGCCACACCGAGGACTTGGCCGAGTACGTCGAGCACCGCGGACTGATGGAGACCGAGGCCGAGAGCGTCGCCTACGTCGTCGCCGGCCTGATCGGATTCGACACCAGCGCCTACAGCGTCGGTTACATCGCCGGATGGTCGGGCGCGGATACCGACCTGATCAAGTCCACCGCTGCCCGCGTCCTCCGCGCCGCTCACCAAATCGCCGGAATCCTCGACCCCGCCGATGAGGGCGACGACACCGAAGACGCCGCCTGACACCTGGGAGGGCCGCTCTCGAGCGGCCCTCCCCCACCAACCCAGAAGGAAACCCCATGATCATCACGTACGAGCGGCCCGCCGCTCTCAACTCACAGCAGCTCGACCCCGCCGCGCCCGACGCGGGCCTCAGCCCCACCGGCCAGCAATGCGGAAACACCACCTACGACGTCGGCGGCCTCGAATGGCACTGCACGCGCGCTCCGCACCCGGGAGACGACGAGCACCGCGCCGCATTCGAGCGCAACGGTGAGGGCCCCGAGGGTGCAGTCGGATTCGCGTGGACCTACCAATACGCCGACGACGAGCCGAGCGACGGAATCGACCACGCCGCGCCGACACATTCCCTCACCGTCACACTGCGCTATCCCGAGCGAGCGGGACGGGGCATCGATACCGAAAGTGTCGCGGCCAGCATGATCCGCGCCGCCCTGGATCACTTCTGGGAAGGCGACCACGACGACGTGACAGCCACCACAACCTCCAGCCGAATGGTGCGCCGCCGGTCGTGAGGGAGCCGGCGCCCCTCACACTCCCCCGCACCCGCACCCGCACCCGCAGTCGGCGCGGAGGCTAACCCGACAGGATCCTCTTCGCCGGTCTTTTCGAGCGAGCCGCCGGCTGAACTTCGTCGCTGCCTGAAGGTGCTACGCCAACGGCCGGCCGGCAGGCAGGTTTTTGCCTGAATCCTCGAAACGCTCACCCGCGTTGTACTCCGACTCACGGCGATTCACTTCAGACTCCAGCGCTCGCACGAGGAATGCTGACCATGTGCGATCGCCTGCCTGGAATGCGGTCGCGCGGAAGGCGGCTTTAGCTCGTCGACTCAACTCATCAGGAACATAGAACGAGATCCGGGCCGTATCCTTCGAGCTCGCCTGAGCAGCCGCCTCTAAGGATGTTGACGTGCGGCCTTGAGCGCTATGACGGGTGGCACGAGGACGGGATTTCGAGCTGCTCACTCCCGAATCCGAGCTCCCCTCCTGCCCTTTGGTCGTTTGCTTCGACACCTCGACCGCGGGCTCGTCCACCGCGGGCTGTTCGCGATTCTTCCGCTGGAGCAGGCTGAGATCCAACTGACGTCGAGGAGTAAGGCCCTCAATTCGGCGTGGGCTGTCAACGTCGCTCATGCGGACTGCGCCTCCTCCTGTTCGGCCGCGGTGATCCGCGAAACGATCTCTTGGCTCAAGTTGAAGTAGTCGTCAGCGACTGAGCCTGCTGTGCGCGGTGCGAGCTGCGACGCTGTCGCTTCGCCGCGAAGCACCTGGTACCACTTCGGTGCCCGCTTGACACTCTCATCGAGTTCATAGACCAGAAGTCCGCGCTCGCGCGTTGCCTGGGCGACGGCCTCAGAATGACGAATCGTGCTGCTGAAAAGAACGTCAGGATCGCTGTTGAAGAGGTTGCTCACATGGGTGCGGGCCTCAGCCTGAATCGCTGTGGCGCCCTTACCCGTGGCAACAAGCACAACCCCAAGGAGATCAATGCTGGGGTTCAACGTCAGAACGCCCTCAAGGCGAGCGGCGACACCAGCCATACCCTTCCGGCTAGACGCATCCGACTTGATCGGCACCAGCGCGTACCGCGCGGCCGCAACGGCAGCGGACTGGAGCGTCTCATCCCCTGGCGGACAGTCCAACAAGATGATGTCGTAGTTCGGCGCGATAGGAGCCAAGAGGCGAGCCAGTGAGAGCTTTGCACCATCGGGGTCTTTGCTCGCTTTTACCCCGAGAACCGCGACTGCCTCGTCCAGGCGAGGTCCCCCGACAAGCACATCAAGGTTCTGCCTGACGGCGGTCACGGGACCAACCTGCTCGCCAAGCATGAGCGCTCGAGCGAACGACTCCCCCTCATCGTCGGTTTCCTGGCCCGTGTATCCCAGGTCTTCGGCCAAGTTCCCCTGAGGGTCAAGATCGACAAGAAGCACACGGAAGCCGCTGGAAGCCAGATAGCCGGCGACGTTCGCAGAGATCGACGTTTTCAATACGCCACCTTTGCTGTTGATTACTGCGATGGTGCGGTTAAGCGCAGCGCGCTCGTTGGCGCTTAGAGGTCCTGCAGGCATCTTCACTCTCCCGTTCACATGACAAGTCTCGGGCAAAATAGCTCCATTGGCGGCAATGACACGCCTGGAGCCAATAGAACGATTGGCTCCAATAGCACTAATAGAGCGGATGGCCCTAATGGTGCGATTGCCACTATTAGAAGCATTGGCGCTAATGGCGGCAATAGTGCTATTTATGCACTGTATGCGATCCGTGCCTTGGCGGGGCGGCCCCATGCCGAAGACGTCACCCGGGCACTGCGGTGTAGGCCGCGTCGCGGATCCGTTTTGCATATAGTGACCGTTCGGGGGACTGTATGCACGGGGGAGCGGTCTACAGCGGGGCGCGACGGCACGGAGGCCGCCCGCCGACGGAGCCGCTGCGCGGCGCTGAAAGTGCTCTGTTTTCTTTGACCTTTCCGGCCGATCATCGTAGCTCGCTCCGCGCCTGCCGTTCCGGGCTTTCGCGGCATATCCTCACTCGCTGCGCTCCCTCCGGTATTCCACGACCCGGCACTCTCGGTGCTCCCGCTCACTATCGATTTCTCTCGCCGGAAGGCAAAGAAAAACGGTTGGTTGAGAGAGAGAAGAGGACGATGAGCACACTCATCACGGACACCGATGACGTCACCCGGTTCTGTGGGGTCTTTTCCGACGTGACCCTCGCACACGACGTCGCCACGATGCTGGGATGCCGAGAGGCCGAAGCGCTGGCCGGGATCCTCCGGGCGTTGGGAGAGCCTGCAGCAGCCGATATGTGGCTGGACGCACACGCACACGGTGACGAGCCGGGGGACCAGCACTACCAGGCTGCACCCGAGCCCTGCATCGTCCCGATCGACCCGATGGAGGACCTTCAATGCGACTCCTGCCAGTGACGGCAGACAAGACGCAGGGACGCACGCGTTGCGTGCGCCCCCTTCGATGTGCCTGAGCGGGGCATCCCCATGACCGCGTTCACGCCGGCAGAAATCATCGCCGGAGGTATCCAGGACACACGCGAGAGCTTCGCGAACCTGTACGTCGAGCTGCACGAGCTCCGCCAAGAAGCGGCGTACTACTACCACCGCGCCTTCGTCGACGACGGGCCCGAACCACAGCAGGAGGGTGTGATGGACTTCCATCCCGCACCACCGGAGTTCGGTGGCAAGGATCTCGAACGGCCAGCACGGCGAGTCCGAATGGACCGCCTCACCCAGAAGGGCCTTGCGCTGTACGTGCACGGCGTTCGCGCTGCACTGCGGGAACGAGACGAGCTCCTGCGCCAGATTGAAGACGCCGAGCACGACATGGAGCGCATGCTGATCGCGATGGACGGCACAATCGTCCACATTGTCGACCGCCACCTGCACTACATGGCCGTGCTCGAGCACCGCACGAAGAACGAACACCAGCCGGCGTCGCTCGCCCCATGGGACGTGCCGATCCGGCAACCCGGCACCGGCGACTACCTGCCGCCGCTGCAGGACCGCGAATAGGGGCAATCGACGCCGACTCTCCCGACGCCACGTCCCACAAGAACCAAGCCCCGGCCGCTCTCTCTCCCGGCCGGGGCTTTCTTGTCTCCCAGGTGGGTCACTTCCGGTGAACGAAGTTCCCCGCTACCCAGACATAGACGGGAGTGCGAGCGCCTTCGGGGACGTAACGGATCAGCACCAGCCCGCCAGTGGTCCAGGCGATCGCTTCCGCGTCGACGAGCTGCACATCGGTGTAGGCAACTTGGACCGGCACGTGAGCCTTGACCGGGACCGGCTGGGGTTCGTCTCGCCGGCGGCCGCTCGCGCGCACCATCTCGTCTGGAAGGCTGATTGGCCGCGGCTGCCGCTCCGCGGCCTTGGCAATCTCCGCCAGCGGCGCCGAATAGACGTCGTGGCGTTTGTTCGTGCCCACGAGTTCAGGCCGGGTCGACGTCAACCAGGATCCAGCCGGCGCCCTGGCGCTGCAGCTGGAACAGGCGCACGTCCGCGGGATCCCGCTCGCTCCGACCGATCACGGACCAGCCGACCAGGCGCTCCGCGGGGTGAGTGAGCGCGTCGTGGTCAACCCTCGAGCGGATAGTTTCAGCGCTGACAGCTCGGTACCGGTGGCCGGCCCACACCAGGCGGACCGGGGCTCCCTGCTCCATCCAGAGGTGAACAATGTCTGCCGCGGGCGCGATGCTCATGACCAGAACCTCCAGATGCTCGGTGTCACCCCATTGCATCATAATTCGAAGATATGTTCGAATGTTGTGGGAGGTTGGAAACGTGAAAACGCTGCACGCGGGGGAGAAGGTCTGGCTTGTCCTCGACGACGCTGTGAACCGTATCGAGTTCCAGATCGAGTACGCGCCGGCAACCCGCTCCGCCACCCACGAGACGCTGATGATGTACCGCGTCGACCACTGGGTTCTCAAGCGCAGCGACCGGTGGCCGCTGGGCTACTACGACGAGCTGCGTACGGCGCTCGATGCGTGTGCGCTGGCGCTTGGCATGCCTAACTTCCTCGCGCCTGCGACGGCCCCGGATGGCACGATCATCACTCCTGAAGAGCAGCGCGAACGATGGCGGGCCGGTCTCGACCCGCGAACCGGCCGCAGCCGTAGTGCAATGGTCGCCGATACCGCCCGCGGGGCGGGTTAACCAGTTGACTTGGGAGAGTCGTCGGCGGTTGTCATTGGGATGCTAAAGAATGGCAGGGTGAGTTCCGTGTCCCTGCTTGATGCCTCTGACACGTCGGAGCTGCGCAAAGCGCGGGGCGCATTCTTCACCCCGCAGCCGTTAACCCGGTTCATCGCCGAGTGGGCGATCCGCACGCCTGCCGATCAGGTGATGGAGCCCTCGGCGGGTGATGCTGCATTCCTCGTCGAGGCGGTACGTCGGCTGGTCGAACTGGGTGTGGCGGGTCCCACCGTTGCCGGTGTCGAGATCCATGAGCACAGCGCTCGCGTCGCGCGCGAACGCATCACCGACGCTGGCGGTGCTCCCAACATCACCCACAGCGACTTTTTCTTGGTCGATCCTGCTCCTCGGTACGACGCGGTAATCGGGAACCCTCCCTATATCCGGTACCAAGACTTCACCGGTGAAGCCCGCAGCCGTTCACGCGCAGCAGCGCTCAAAGCCGGGGTGGCTCTGAGCGGGCTCGCGTCGAGCTGGGCCGCATTCACCATTCAGTCGGCCCTGTTTCTGCGCCCCGGGGGCCGCATGGGGTTGGTGCTACCTGCAGAGCTATTGAGCGTGAACTACGCAGCCCCAGTCCGGCAGTTCCTCTTCGACCGGTTCAGAAGTGTCGAGTTGGTGCTGTTCACTGAGCGCGTCTTTCCCGAAGCTGAGGCGGACGTCGTCCTCCTTCTCGCGGACGGCTTCGATGAGGGCCCCACGGATCACGCCACCATCCACGAAGCCCGCGACGCTGAAGCCCTCGAAACGCTTGGTGTGCCCCTCACCTGGTCGCCTAAGACACCGGCGGACAAATGGACTGGCCTCCTGATCGGTGCGGAAGCACTTCGGCCTCTGCGGGAGCTGCGTGAGTCGGGGGCATTCAATGTGCTCGAAGAATGGGGCGACACGACCTTGGGGATGGTGACGGGTAACAACGGATACTTCGCCCTGTCACCTGCCCGCGTGAAAGAACTCGGCCTGAGCCGAGCAGATCTTTTGCGGTTGTCTCCTCCGGGCAGCTCACATCTTCGTGGGCTTTCCCTCACTCGGCACAACATGACCGACCTGGGCAACGCAGGCAAGGCGACCTGGCTGTTCCGCCCCGGGGATACCCCCTCTGCGGCTGCTGAGGAGTACATCAAGGCTGGCCACACCGCTGGCGTCGACCAGGCGTACAAGTGCCGCGTCCGACGCACTTGGTACCAAGTGCCACTCCTTCCGCCGGCTGACTTGCTCCTGACGTGCATGAACGCCGACACGCCTCGACTGACGACCAATGAGGCGGGCGCGCTGCACCTCAATTCAGTACACGGTGTCTACCTCTCGGCCGAGCACAGGGAGCTCGGCCGAGAGTTACTGCCGCTCGCCAGCCTGAACTCGGTGACTCTGCTGAACGCGGAAATGGTGGGCCGCTCCTACGGCGGCGGCATTCTGAAGATCGAACCCCGGGAAGCAGACGCCTGGGCCATGCCCTCGCCCAGCCTTGTGACAGCACGCGCGGACGCGCTTCGCGCCATCAAGCCGCGTGTGGCCCGACTTCTACGCACGGGTGAACTGCTCGAAGCCGTCCAAGTTGTCGACCAGGCCCTCCTATTGGACTCCGCAGAGCTGACGGATCATGACGTCGACGTCGTGCGCCGGGCACACCAGACGATGACCTCACGACGAGTAGCAAGGGCAGAAAGTGGCCGCTGAACAATCCGCCCGGTCCAAGGCATGGGCGGTCTTTGACCGGATCTGCTCCGACGCGGCTCCTGGCGGCATCCACACCAATCCTTGGGCTCAAGGGGCCGACGGTGAAGTCCGCTACGACCCCGACTATGACGTCCTTGAAAAGCTTCTCGGGGTCCCTCTGTACTTGGAGGCACCGACAACCTCCGGTGTCCCTGCTCTGGCTCTGGACGTGTGGGTCTCTTACGAGCTGCGCCGTGCCGGTTTCGATCGGAATGCAACGTGGCCACGCGCCGAACATCCTCGAATCCTGCCGACGGCGATCGCGAACCTGCTTCAAAGTCTGAAAGGTAAGGAACGCGCGCAGCTCGTCGCCCGCCTCGCAAAGCCCACACCGATGAAGGGTGTTGTCTCGGCTTCAGCGAACATCCTGGGGAAGAACTACCTCAAGCAGGTCGACGTCGTGATGTCGGACTGGGACACCGGGCCCGAGCTGCTGATCAGTACTAAGCGCATGGACTCCAGCTTCGGCAAGAACGCTGCGAACCGGGTAGAGGAAAGCTACGGCGACGCGAAGAACCTCCGGCTCAGGCACCCCCTCGCTGCTCTCGGCTTCGTCTACGGTCTGCGTTCAACAATCCTGACTGAGGAAGCGAAAAAGGCGAGGTGGCTGATCGACCTCCTTCAAAAGCTCGGTCGGGAAGACGACGCCTATCACGCAGTCGCTCTCATCATGATCGAGTACGGCTCTGAAGTGCCCGCCGAGAGCGACGTGGATCAGGACGATACCGAGAACCCTCTCGCGGCCGCCGGCCTCGAACCGGACGAGAACGAAGTCGAGAACGAAGACGAGGTGGAGGAAGTTCCCGCCTCGGCTATTGACGAAGCGCTCGATAACCTGCCGCGCGTGACCATCCGTCACGACGAGGTGCCGCCGGCACTCCAACCGTCGCGATTTCTAGAGCTCATGGTGCGGAGAGTCATTGACGCCACTCCAGTCGATCGTCACGAGGAAGCCCGAAAACGACTGGATAACCCCCGAAAGGCTGAGCGCGCATCTAATTAAGATCGAGCTTGCTGCCGAGCCGGCTTTCGCACTGGCTGCTGTTGACATGGGCCACTAGCCCAAACCGGCCGTGCTCGACGAGGGGCGCCCACGGTGCGGAAAACGATCGTTTTCGGAAGGCTTCACTCGGTGGTCAGCGCTACTACCCGGGCATCGCCGCAGCGCCAAGCGAGTCGTGCCACCTGAATAGCCTGCGAAACGCTCGTGAGGAATGGACGCGACGGCATTACGGCCGCAAGTACGCCCAGCCATTTCGCTGTCGGATCACGAGATGAGCGATTCCCGACGGAACGATAACGGAGTCCGGCACGAGTTGTTCAGGGCCGATTTCCATACTTCGAAGGGTGTTCTGGCAGGCGTCGACGATGAGCCCGCCGTGTTGGAGGGCGCGGAGGGTCTCGCGGTGCGGGCTATCCGGTAGGACGATGCTGATTCCCGGCCCGTGGACGACGAGTTCAAGATCGGTTCCCGCTCCGAGCGCGTCCATGAGGTTGCGGATGTTCCGCAGGACAGCGCCGTGCTTGATCGGATCGGCCTCGTTTAGGTGGATGACCACACCAGCCGTCGGTGCCTCGTTCACTGTCTTCATGCCAAAGTCAGAAAGAGTTTTTGCAGCTCTTCGACCGTCATCGGGTCGGAGGTGTCGTCGGGGTCGGTCAGGCATTTCTGCATGGCGGTGGAGATGATCTGGAAGCCGGCCTTGTCGAGCGCACTCGATACTGCGGCGAGTTGGATTACGACGTCGCGGCATTTGCCGCCGTTCTCGACGGCCGCGATGACGGCGCTGAGCTGACCCTGCGCGCGGCGGAGCCGATTGAGCACGGGCTTGATGTCAGAGGCGGTGGTGATGGCCACGGTATGTTCTACTTTCTCGATGGCGCCGAAGGGGGCGTTGCGGTACCCGCCAGGGTATCTCTTCGGCTCAGGTGCGGGCCTTGGCGGCGGTGAGCTCCGCCCGATCGATGGCGCGGATCTGACCGATCAGATCCTCGAGGTCCCGAGCGGCGAGGGCTCCGGGCTGTGAGAACACGAGGATCCCGTCGCGGAAAGCCATGAGGGTGGGGATCGAGGTGATCCCGGCGGCCGCGGCGAGCTCCTGCTCGGTCTCGGTGTCGACTTTGCCGAACACGATGTCCGGGTGCTGTTCGGATGCGGTCTCGAAGACGGGGGCGAACATGCGGCAGGGGCCGCACCAGGCCGCCCAGAAGTCGATCAGGACGATGTCGTTCTGCTCGATCTGACCCTTGAGCGTGTCGGCGGTGAGGGTGACGGTGCTCACGGTCAGCCGCGTCCGAAGAGCCGGCCGAAGAACCCGCCACCGGAGGCGGCAGCCTTCTCGGCGTCGGTGTGGTTGCCGTTGCACCACTGGTTTGCGGGCACGCGCCGGCGCACGTCGGCGACGTGCTGACCGCAGCCGCTCCAGGTCGTCTTGCCGCAGACTTTGCAGGTGGCGGGGTAGCACATGGGCTGGAACTCTCTTTCTCGGGTCCGGTAGGGGTGGTTCTGTATACCCCCCTCCGTATAGTACGATACCGGGGAGGGTATAACCAAACCGCCCTCGGGAGGTGCACAGGATGAAGACCGTGATCGTCGGCGGAGTCGCCGGAGGAATGTCTGCCGCGACACGATTGCGCCGGCTCGACGAGACAGCGGAGATCGTGGTGTTCGAGCGCGGCCCGTACGTCTCGTATGCGAACTGCGGGCTGCCCTATTACGTCGGCGGCGTGATCACCGATCGGTCATCACTCCTTCTGCAGACCCCGCAGTCGTTGGCGGCCAGGTTCCGGCTCGATGTGCGCACCGGCCACGAGGTCCTTGGGATCAATCCGGTTGCGCGCACTGTCTCGGTGTTCGACCTCGCCGCGGGCGAGACCATGACCGAGAGTTATGACGAGCTGATCCTCGCGGTCGGTGCTACCGCGAGGGAGGCCGCGGGGCATCCCGGCATCCCGACGCACACCCTCCGCACGGTGGAGGACGTGGACGCGATCAGCGTGCTGGTGGACGCGGCAGCGGACAACCCTTCCGCCCTCGTCCTCGGCGCCGGCTTCATCGGCCTCGAGGCGGTCGAGAACCTGGTGCGGCGCGGCATCCACGTGACCCTCATCCAACGGTCGGCGCAGATCCTCACTCCACTGGATCCGGAGATGGTGGCTCCGTTGGCGGCGCAGCTGCGCAGTCACGGCGTCGACGTGCGCACCTCCGTCACTGTCGACACGGTCGAGGCGGGGGCGGTGCTGCTCAGCGACGGCGCGACGGTTCGGCCGGACTTCATCATCGACGCGTCGGGTGTCGTGCCGAGCGTGGACCTCGCGCGCTCGGCCGGGCTCCGGCTGGGGCCGACCGGCGGGATCGCGGTCGATGCCCGCAACCGCACCAGCGACGCGCACATCTTCGCCGTCGGCGATGGCGTCGAGAAAGTGGATGCGCTCAGCGGCGCAGAGACGCTCGTCACCATGGCCGGGCTCGCAAACAGGCACGGCCGCTCCGTCGCCGACGTCATCGCCGGCAGCAAGGAGCAGAACACGCCCGCCCTCGGCACCGCGATCGTGAAGGTCTTCGACACCGTCGCGGCGAAGGTCGGCTGGGGGGAACGGCAGCTCACCGCTGCCGGGCGGGCGCACCGAGTCATCCACACGCATCCTGCCTCGCACGCCACCTACTACCCGGGTGCCCAGTCCATGTCGATGAAGTTGCTCGTGGACCCGGCGACGGATGCGATCCTGGGTGCGCAGATCGTCGGCGGCGAGGGTGTCGACAAGCGTATCGACGTGATCGCGGTCGCCATGGCGGGCGGGATCACCGCCTCCGGTCTGATGCGTCTCGAGTTGGCGTATGCTCCTCAGTTCGGGTCGGCGAAGGACCCGATCAACCAGCTCGGCTACGTCGCCGACAACCTCCGCAGCGGTGCCACCCGTTCGCTGCAGTGGCACGAGCTCGGCGCCGCGCTGGACGCGGGCGCCACCCTGGTCGATGTGCGCACGGCCGGTGAGCACGCGGCCGGCTCGATCCCCGGCGCTGTGAACATCCCGGTCGACGAGCTGCGCGATCGGCTCGGCGAGCTGCCGGCCGGCCCGATCGTGGTGCACTGCCAGGTGGGCCAGCGCGGTCACACCGCCGCGCGCATCCTCGACCAGCATGGGTTCGACGTCGTCAACCTCGACGGGGGCTACCGCACCTGGGTGGCCGGCACGTCGGTGGCGGTGCAGGTACCGGTCAGATCGGCTTGATGTTGTGGGGGGGGGGGGGGGGGGGGGGGGGGGGGGCGCCAACAGCCTCGTTCGTCGTCTCC
>NZ_JBXAPT010000010.1:0-96265 GCF_058806515.1 Leifsonia sp. GW821-FHT13C05
CCGGACTCCTTTTAGAAAGAGCCACCCCACACCGGGTGGCTCTTTCGCATTTAACACCACCACAACACCACACAGACCACACCACCAACGACATAGGCTGGGCGACAGGCCCGCCACCCAACAGGAGAAGTCGTGAGCGATACACCGGCAGACGACCAGCGAGACGCGCGCAGCGCCGACAATCGGGGCGGCGCATCCGGTGCACGCTCCGATGGTGACCGAGGCAACGGACCGCGCCGATCCGACAGCGGATCGGGTCGCCCGAACCAGGGTGGACGCGGCGGCAACTCGCGCGACGGCCAGCGCTCCGATGGCGGCTATCGTGGCGATCGCGCACCCCGAGAGGGCGGCCGCGACGGTCAGCGCTCGGGTGGGTACCGCAATGATCGTGCGCCGCGGGATGGTGAGCGTTCCGGCGGGTACCGCAATGATCGTGCGCCGCGCGACGGCGAGCGTTCCGGCGGCTATCCTGCCTCGCGGGACGGCGGTCCGCGCGACGGCTACCGCGGCAGGAGTGGCGACGCGAACGACGGTGGGCGCGGCGGTGACCGGGCCCCGCGTCAGGGTGCACCACGGGATGGATATCGCAGCGACCGCGCTCCCCGCGAGGGTGGATACCGAGCAGGCGGTGGCCGGGACGGCGAGCGTTCGGGTGGCTACCGCGGGAACGGCAGTGCTGCCGGTGCTCCGCGCAGCGGTGGGTCACGAGACGGATATCGAAATGACCGTGCTCCGCGTGATGGCGAGAAGCGGGACGGATACCGGAGTGACCGGGGCGCGCGTGATGGTGCTCCTCGCGACGGGTATCGCAACGATCGGCGCCCCAGCGATGGTGCTCCGCGTGACGGGTATCGCAGTGATCGCGGACCTCGCGAGGGTGCTCCGCGCGATGGCTACCGCAACGATCGGCGCCCCAGCGACGGTGCGCCGCGTGATGGGTATCGCAGTGATCGCGGACCTCGCGAGGGTGGTCCGCGCGATGGCTACCGCAACGACCGCGCGCCGCGTGAGGGCGCTCCTCGTGATGGTTACCGCAGTGAGCGGGCGCCGCGTGAGGGTGCTCCCCGTGATGGCTACCGCAATGACCGCGCACCCCGTGAGGGTGCTCCGCGCGATGGCTATCGCGGTGGGCGCGACGGGCAGCGCGGCGGGGCTCCGGCGGGTAGCCGTGGGGGCGCATCCCGTGGCTACGACCGCGATGGCGGCGGACGCGGAGCTGGACGCGACGGCGGCGGACACGGCGACAAGCTGTGGACCAGGGACGGACGGCCGGCTCGTGGCGACCGCGATGCGCGCGACTACGAGCGCGAGCTCACCGAAGAAGAGCGCATGGCGCGCGAACTGCGATCGGTTCGTCCGCGCCATGACGACCCGGAGATCCCGGAGAGCGTGCAGGCGCGCGACCTCGACAAGGGTGCCCGCGTCGAACTGAAGACCCTGAGCAAGGACAACGCCGACTGGGTCGCGCGTCACCTGGTGATGGCCGCGCAACTGATCGAAGAGGACCCGGAACTCGCACACCGGCACGCGCTTTCGGCCGCTCGGCGGGCGGGTCGTATCGCCGTCGTGCGGGAGACGCTCGCGATCACCGCGTACGCGACGGGCGACTTCGCCCTCGCGCTGCGGGAGCTGCGCACGTATCGCCGGATCTCCGGATCCAACGAGCAGCTGCCGCTGATGGTGGACAGCGAGCGTGGCGTAGGACGCCCCGATCGCGCGCTTGAGCTGGGTCGTTCTGTCGACCGTTCCACACTGCCGAACGACGTGCAGGTGTCCCTGGCGATTGCGATGTCCGGTGCCCGCCTCGACCTTGAGCAGCCGGATGCCGCACTGGCCGAGCTCGAGATTCCGCAGCTCGACCCCAACCGGGCGTACAGCTGGAGTCCCGACCTGTTCCACGCCTACGCGGACGTGCTCGGCGAAGTCGGACGCACCGAGGAATCCGAGGCCTGGCGGGAACGTGCGACCCGTGCCGAGGAGGCGATCGGCGAGGCGCTCTCGATGGACGAACACGAGACTGTCGACGTCGTCGAGGAAGAGTACGAGTTCGACATCGACGGTGAGGACAGTATCGCCATCGGTGACGCCGGAACGTTCGATGACGATGCGGATGTGGTCATCGAGATCGAGGACGACGTCGAGCTCGACGAGGCGGACGACGAGGACCTGGATGAGGACTCGGACGACGAGGACGAGGACGACGACGATTATGACTCCGATGACGATGACGACGATTCCGACGCTGAGGCCGATGACAACGGCGCCGACGAAGACGAAGACGACTCGACCGACGCCATGCCCGTGAGCGCCGGCGACGATGACCGCGACGACACGGAGGATGACGCGACCGATGGCCCTGTTTCGACGGAGCGCTAAGACCGTGACCCCGCTCGACGGAGTCGATCTGGTGCTGGCCGACCTCGACGGGGTCGTCTACAAGGGCGCCGACGCGATCCCGCACGCCGTGGAGAGCCTCAACCAGGCCGCCGAAACCGTGCGAGTCGGTTACATCACGAACAACGCATCCCGGACCGACGCATCCGTCGCGGGACACCTCACCGACCTCGGCCTGACGGTGGCGCCGAGCGATGTGGTGACCTCGCCGCAGGCCGCCGTGCGGTTGCTGGCCCAGCATGTCCCTGCCGGCGCGACCATCCTGGTCATCGGCGGGGACGGGCTGGTCGACGAGGTGCAGAAGGGCGGGTTCTCCGTGACCCGTTCCGCCGACGACGACCCGGCCGCCGTGATCCAGGGCTTCGCGCCGGAGATCGGCTGGACCCAGCTCGCTGAAGCCGCCTTCGCGCTGCAGGGTCGGACGGACGAGGAGCGGCCGTGGGTCGCGACAAACACCGACTGGACCATCCCGGTCGCGCGCGGGATCGCCCCGGGCAACGGGACGCTCGTGTCTGCTGTGCACACGGCCGCCGGCCGCCTTCCGATCGTGGCGGGCAAACCCGAGGTCGCCATCTTCGAGGAGGCAGTCACGCGGTTCGGTTCGTCGAAAGCACTGTTCATCGGCGATCGGCTGGATACCGACATCCTGGGCGCGAATCGCGCGGGGATCGACTCGGTGCTCGTGCTGACCGGGGTGGATCGGGCCAAGCAGCTGATCGCTGCGGATGCGAACTCGCGGCCGACATACATCCTCGCCGACCTGCGCGGGCTGAGCGAACCGTATCCGGTCACCGAGTTCAGCAAGGACGGGCGGACGGCCACGGTCGGCGACGCCTCGGTGGCGATCGAGGGCAACGACGTGCGCATCCTGAGCGAGGGCGGCGACGAGCTGAACCTGCTGCGGGCGGCGTGCGCGGTGATCTGGGGTTCTGGGCGGGCGATCTACGGACTCGAAGTCCCGGAGAAGCTGTACAGCTGAGCGGTCAGAGCGCTGCGGCGCGCTCGACCAGGCGGTAGCAGCGGCGAACGCGGTCGAGCCACCAGTCGCGGCGGTCGTCGTCGGCCGCGAGGGCGTCGAGTCGCGCGCCGGACACCGACGGACGGACGACGGGGATGCTGCCGTCGACCGGGAGGAGCGGCTCGTCCGTCACGTCCTCGACGAACATCGCGGCCGTGCCGAGACCGCAGTCGAAGTCGAGACGCGGAACGGCCGCGGCGAGGTGGGCGCCCATCGCAATGCCGACCGAGGTGTCGATCGCGCTCGAGACGACGATCGGCAGGCCGGCCTCCGCGACGATGCGCAGGGCGGAGTGGATGCCGCCGAGCGGCTGTGCTTTGACGATCAGGAGGTCCGCTGCGCCGGCGCGCGCGACCGCGAGCGGGTCGGACGCCTTGCGCACGCTCTCGTCGGCGGCGATCGGAACATCCATGTATTTCGTCCGGCGGCGGATCTCGGCGAGCTCGTCGACGGTCGCGCAGGGCTGCTCGACGTACTCGAGGTCGAACGGCGCGAGCGCGTGGATGGCGTGCTCGGCCTCGTCGACGTTCCACAGGGTGTTCGCGTCGATCCGGATGCGCCCCTCCGGCCCCAGAAGGTCGCGGACCGCGCGGACGCGAGCGACGTCGTCGGCGAGGGTCTGGCCGGGCTCGGCCACCTTGACCTTGGCCGTGCGCGCGCCGGGATAGCGGGTGAGGATCTCGGCCACGGAATCCGCGGCGACAGCCGGGATGGTCGCGTTGACCGGGATGCGGTCGCGGAGCAGGGGTGGGGCGGCGTGCCAGCCGAAATCGATCGCGGCGTGCAGCCAGTGCGCGGCCTCCGCGTCGTCGTACTCGACGAACGGGGAGAACTCGGTCCAGCCCTCCGGGCCCTCGAACAGCACCGCCTCACGAACCGTGATGCCGCGGAACTTCGCCGTCATCGGCAGCGCGACGACGCGTGCAGTTTTCAACAGGTCGGCGAGCTCGGGCAACATTCCACAAGTCTGGCACGACCGGTCCGCGGCGGGATGGTGAACCGTAGGCTGGGTTCATGGCAAAAGCAGTCTCAGAGATCTTCGACCAGAGCGCGTGGAACGAGGTCGCCGGCTTCGAGGAGCTGACCGACATCACCTATCACCACGATGTCGCCGGACGGGTGGCGCGCGTGGCGTTCAACCGGCCAGAAGTGCGCAATGCGTTCCGACCTCACACGGTCGACGAGCTCTACGCCGCGCTGGAGGATGCGCGCACGAACCCGCACATCGGCGTCGTGCTGCTCACCGGCAACGGGCCGAGTCCGAAAGACGGTGGGTGGGCGTTCTGCTCGGGAGGCGATCAGCGCATCCGGGGGCGAGACGGCTACAAGTATGCGGACGGGGAGACGGCGACGGGCATCGACGCTGCGCGCAGTGGGCGGCTGCACATCCTCGAGGTCCAGAGGCTCATCCGGTTCATGCCGAAGGTGGTGATCGCCGTCGTTCCCGGGTGGGCGGCCGGAGGCGGGCACTCGCTGCACGTGGTCTGCGACCTCACCATCGCGAGCGCCGAGCACGGACGGTTCAAGCAGACGGATGCGGATGTGGGTTCGTTCGACGCCGGATACGGCAGCGCGTACTTCGCCAGGCAGATCGGGCAGAAGAACGCGCGCGAGGTGTTCTTCCTCGCCAGGGAGTACTCGTCGCAGCGTGCGTACGAGATGGGCGCGGTCAACGCGGTCGTGCCGCACGCGGAACTCGAGACGACCGCTCTGGAGTGGGCGAACGACATCCTGACCAAGTCGCCGACGGCGATCCGGATGCTGAAATTCGCGTTCAACGCTGTGGACGACGGACTCGTGGGGCAGCAGGTGTTCGCCGGTGAGGCCACGCGGCTGGCGTACGGCACCGACGAGGCCGTCGAAGGACGCGACTCGTTCCTGGAGAAGCGGGCGCCGGACTGGTCGCCGTTCCCATGGCAGTTCTGAGCGCGGCAGGGTGAGCGTGGTGTGCAGGCGGAGGACGCGGTGACCAGGGCGTTGAGGGTGGTGGACTCGGCGCGGGTGGATGAGGTGTTCGAGGCGCTGCGGGATGCGCTCGGCGGCGGAGGGCCGGCGGTGGTGCCGCGGGAAGGCGGGGGCGGTCGGCGCGTCGGTGGGCGAGTCGACGGTGGGCGGTTCGATGGTGGACGGCTCGACGATGGGCGGGTCGATCGGGTGTGGCCGGGCGAGAGCGAGCGGGTGGGGCAGAACGTCGCGCTCGTGATCGAGACCTCCGGGTCGACGGGAGTGCCGAAGCGGGTGGCGCTGTCCGCGGACGCGCTGCTGGCCAGTGCGGCGGCCTCGGCGGGCGCGATGGGCGGGCAGGGACAGTGGATGCTCGCCCTGCCGGCGCACTACGTCGCGGGAGCGCAGGTGCTGGTGCGGTCGATTGCGGCCGAGACGGAGCCGGTGCTCTATGGCGATGGCCACTTCGACCCCGGGCGGTTCGCCGAGGTGGCGCGAGATCTCACCCACGACCTGCGGTTCGTCTCGCTCGTGCCGGTGCAGCTGGCGCGGTTGGTCGCGGCGACGGAGGCCGGCGACAGGGTGGTGGCGGACGCTCTGCGGCGATTCGACGGGATCCTCGTGGGCGGTCAGGCGCTGACCACGGAGCTGCGCGAGCGCGCGCTGGACGCGGGGGCGCGCATCCTGAGCACCTACGGGTCGAGTGAGACGGCGGGCGGGTGCGTGTACGACGGGCGTCCGATCGGCACGACCGCGGTGCGGTCGGTGGACGGGTTGCTCGAGATCGCGGGGCCGGTGCTTGCGGAAGGCTACCTTGGCGACCCGGATAGGACGGCGGCCGCGTTCCATGAGGCGGATGGGCAGAAGTGGTATCGCACGGGAGACCTCGGCGCGGTGGACGGCGGGCTGGTGAGGGTGTTCGGGCGTGCGGACAACGTGATCATCTCCGGTGGGGAGAAGGTGCTGCTCGACGCTGTCGAGGGGGCGGTTCGGGCTCTGGACGGGTTCGGCGGCGCGGTCGTCGTGGCGGCGGACGATGCCGAGTGGGGTCAGGTGCCGGTTGTGGTCGTCGAGAGTGGCGGGGCTGCAGCGGCCACCGAGCTCGCCGCAGTGCGCGCTCATGTGGCGGAACAGGTCGGGAGGGCGGCGGCGCCTGCGGAGGTCGTGGAGGTGGATGTGCTTCCGCACCTCAGCAGCGGCAAGCCGGACCGGGTGGCTGCGCGGCGGATCGCGGAGAGCGCGCGGGGCGAGCGGGCGAGGCGGGGGTGAGGCGCGGCACGGTGCGCGCGATGCGACGAGCGACGGGGGCGGACGAAACGGCATAGCGGTTGTTGTTACGATTCGCTCTGTGATGAGTCAGAACAAGCCACGGATGCAACGGATGACGCCCGCTCAGCGCGGCAACGGCGGCAAGAGCGGTCGGCCGGGGGCGGCGAAGGTCAAGGTCAAGCCCGCGACCGCATCCGACTGGATCGCCGGGGCGCGCCTGCGCACGCTTCCGCTGGCCATCGCGCCCGTCATCATCGGTGTCGGGGCCGCCAAGGTCGCTGACGGAGCGGGCATCTGGCATCCGGTTCGTGCGCTTCTCTGCCTCGCGGTCGCGGTGTTCCTGCAGATCGGCGTCAACTACGCGAACGACTACTCCGACGGCATCCGGGGCACGGACCAGTTCCGGGTGGGGCCGAGCCGGCTGACCGGTTCTGGACGGGCGGCGCCCAAGCGGGTGCTCACCGTTGCGCTCGTCTTCTTCGCGCTCGGGGCGGTCGCCGGGCTGGCGCTCGTGCTGCTGACCCAGCACTGGTGGGTCATCCTCGTGGGCGCGGCCGCCATCGTCGCGGCGTGGTTCTACACCGGAGGAAAGCGGCCGTACGGCTACTTCGGGCTCGGTGAAGTGTTCGTCTTCGTGTTCTTCGGTCTCGTCGCGACGGCGGGTACCACCTACATGCTGTCCGGCGCCGTCAACCAGGAAGCCTGGTTCGGCGCGGTCATCGCGGGGCTCATCGCGTGCGCCGTGCTGATGGTGAACAACATCCGGGACATCGGGCCGGACAAGCAGGCGGGCAAGCGGACGCTCGCCGTGCTTCTCGGCAACGTCGCATCCCGGATCGTCTTCTGCGTGTTCCTGCTGGTGCCGTTCGGCATCCTGGCGGTGCTCGCGCTGCTGTACCCGTTCGCCTGGTTCGGGATGTTCGCCCTGCTGGCCGCGCTGCCCGCGTGTGCGATCACACTGTTCGCGAAGACTCCGCGAGAGCTGGTCACCGCGCTGCAGCTCACCAGCTTCACCGGGCTGCTGGTCGCGCTGGCGCTCGGGGCGGCGTACGCGTTCTAACGCAGGCGCGGGGATTCCTGCAGACGCAGACGCACGCACTGGCGCAGGCGCGGTCGCGCCTGGACGGGACTGATCAGGCGGACTTGTCCGGGTGGTCGACCGCGTCGACGACCGCGTCTTCCGCGTCGTCGTCGACCGTGGTGGCCGGCTTATCGCGGTGGCGGGCGGCGTAGAGGTCGCTCGAGACCGCGTTGCGCGGCTTGCTCAGGAAGATGTACGACAGGCAGAGCCCGATGAGGGCTGCCGCGATGACCGCGATCCACCATTCGATGCGCAGCACCAGCAGGATCGCGAGCGGGATCGCGAACAACAGCAGTCTGAGCACCGTATAGGTGACCCACGAGGGAATGCGTTTCACCCTCCCAGCTTAGAGACACTCTCTGAGAGTTACGATTGACACATGGTTCGCCTCTGGATAGTCCTCGGCGTCGCTGCCGCGGTTTTCTACATCTATTCCGTGGCAGACTGCGCCCTGTTCGACCGTTCGCGAGTGCGCGGCCTTCCCAAGCCCGTCTGGCTTCTCGTCATCATCCTGTTCCCGGTCATCGGCGGGGTGCTCTGGTTCCTCATCGGACGCGGTCGACGCAAGAGCGGCATCGGACGCCGCACCGTCGCACCGGACGACGACCCCGAATTCCTCAAGCGCCTCCGCGTCGACCACGACCAGGAGGAGCGCATCCGGCAGCTGGAGAAGGAACTCGCCGAACTCGATGACAACGGACCAGACAACGACCAAACCGGCCGCCGGGATGGGTGAACCCCTCACCAGACCCGCACCCACGGGAAACCCCGCCACCGACTACTCCATCGCACTCCTCACCGGGCTCGTCAGCGCCGGCGTCCGCGACCTGATCGTCAGCCCGGGCTCACGCTCGCAGGCCCTCGCGCTCGTCGCCGCCGAACTCGAACGCTCCGGCTCCGCCCGGCTCCACGTGCGCATCGACGAGCGCGTGTCCGGATTCCTGGCGCTCGGCCTCGCACGTGAAGGCGGGGCACCCGCCGTCGTCATCACCACCAGCGGCACCGCAACGGCCAACCTGCACCCGGCCGTCCTCGAAGCGCACGAATCCGGCATCCCGATGATCGTGCTCACCGCCGACCGGCCGGACGAACTGCGCGGGATCCGCGCCAACCAGACCACCCAGCAGGACGGCCTCTACGACGTGGCCGTGCGCTCCACGCGCGACATCCCCGCGCCGGACGGCGCAGCCGGCGAACTCGATGCCGCCGCCGCGACCGCGCTCGCCGCCGTGCGCGAGGCGGTCGGTGCCGACAGCGGAGACCCCGGCCCGGTGCACCTCAACGTCGCGTTCCGCGAGCCACTGTCGGTGGCGGTCCCCGAGCTGGGGCGGATCGAGACCGGCGAGCATCCTGCAACCGCAGGGCCGGATGCGCTCGGCCGCGAGACCATCGAGCTCGCCGATGGGCCGCGCACCGTCGTGATCGCGGGAGCGGACGCCGGACCAGACGCCGAGGAGTTCGCTCGCGCATCCGGGGCACCACTGCTCGCGGAGGTGTCGAGCGGGTCGCGGTTCGGGCCGAACCTCGTCGTCGCATACCGCGAGCTGCTGCACGAGGACACGTTCGGCGGGCGCGTCGAGCGCGCTGTCGTGTTCGGGCACCCGACGCTCAGCCGCGAGATTCCCGCCCTGCTCACGCGCGCCGACGTCGAGGTGATCGTCGTGGCACCGCGCGGGAAGCAGGCGTACAACCCCGGCCATCGGGCGCGGATCGTCGGGCGCGTGCTGCCGGCAGCATCCATCGATCTGCGTGCGCCGGAGGTGCGCGCATGGGTGGGCAGCTGGGTGTTCGGCAGCAGGCGGCTCATCGAGGCGGCGGAGCAGGCGGCCGACCCGGCCGCGACGGCGCCCGACGTCGACAAGGCGCGCTCATACGACCGCGCCGACGCGCTCGCCTTCGCGAAAGCGGAACTCGCTGCAGTGCGCGCACCCATCACGCGGCCGCTGCTGGCCGAGGCGCTGTGGCGCTACACCTGGCCGCACGACCGGCTGCTGTTCGGCGCATCCCGGTTGGTGCGGGATGCGGACCGCATCGTGCCGGGGAAGAAGCTGCGCGTGCACGCCAACCGCGGACTCGCCGGGATCGACGGCACCGTCGCCACGGCTATCGGCATCGCCCTGGAAAGCCAGGCGGCCGCAGAAGCGGCAGGAGCGCCCACGGGGGTGACCCGCGTGCTGCTCGGTGACATCACCCTGCTGCACGACGTGGGGTCCCTGCTGTTCGGCGAAGGCGAGCGGCGACCGCACCTGCAGGTGATCGTCGGCAACGACGGCGGCGGGACCATCTTCGACGGACTCGAGGTGGCGTCGAGCGCCCCCGCGAACGCGTTCGACCGCGTGCTGTACACGCCGCAGAAGATCGACCTGGCGCTGCTGGCGCAGGCGTACGGGTGGGCGTACAGCGTCGTGCGGACGAAGGGCGAGCTCGACCAGGCGCTGTCCGCACCGCCCGCCGGCGTGAGCATCGTCGAGGTGCCGCTGGAGCGGTGAGCCGGGTAGGGCCCTGGTCGGGCCGGTCGCTCGGGGAGCGGCCGCGCGCCGTCGCGACGGATCGCACAACCCACCGCCGCACCACGTGCCCGGGTTTTGGAGGCCGTCGACAACGAAAGTGAGCGGGCGTTGGCGCTTGGCTAGCATCGTCGGGTGCACATGATCTTTCGGACGATGCTTCATGCTCTGATCTCGCGGTTCGGCGCCCGGCTGGGGCACTGGGATGTTGCCCGCACCCGGTTCCGTGTGCTGCCGACCGACCTCGACATTCTGAAGCACATGAACAACGGTGTGTATCTGTCGATCGCGGACATCGGGCGGTTCGACCTGCTGACGCGGAGCGGGGTGTGGGCGATCTTCAAAGAGCGTGGCTGGTATCCGGTGGTCGCGTCGGAGACCATCTCGTTCCGGAAGTCGCTGGAACTGTGGCAGCCGTTCGTGGTGGAGTCGCGCATCCTGGGCTTCGACGAGCGGGCCGTGTATGTGGAGCAGCGGTTCACCGTGAAGGGCGAGATCTACACGCAGGCGTTCATCCGGGGGCGGTTCCTGAAGCGCAGCGGCGGGATCGTGACCAACGACGAGCTGCTGGATGCGGTGGGCGTCGCACCCTCCGACGTGTCTGTGCCGGAGTGGCTGGTGCAGTGGGGCGCAGATGCGGCGCTCCCGTCGACCAAGGCCGAAGCGCCGAGCGTCTGGGCCGAGTGAGCCGGGCGGGCCGGGCGGAAGCCGGGCGGCCCGTTCGCGCTAGGGGCGCTGAACGAGTCCGAACCTGTTCACGCGGCCGTACGGCGTGTCGCGTGAACAGGTTCGGACTCGATTATCAAGGGGTCGGGGCGGAGGCCGGAGCCGGGGTGGGGCCGAAGGCGAAGACGCCGCGGGGGTCCCAGGTGGCGCGTGCGGCGGCGAGGCGGTCGAAGATCGCCGGGGGCCAGGTGTGCTCGAACGCCACCTCGTCGCTGAGTCCGGCGGACCAGTTCACGTTGGTGATCGTGGAGACGTGACCGGCGAGGGCGGCCGTCACGGCTGCGGCGCGGGCGGGCGCGAGTTCGGCGAAGGTGGCCGGGTTCGCCGCGAGGGTCGACACCGTGTACCTGCTGTCTCGGCCGCCGACGGCTGAGCCGCCCGGCACATCCCGAGCTGTCGCTCCGCCGAGCTGGCGGATCTCGAGCGCGAGGAACGGTGAGTCCGTTCCGGGGCCGGCCGCCGCCATCAGGGCGTCTGCCGCATCCCGGTCGAACGTGTCGAGCATCAGGCCGCGGATCCAGCTCGGCGCACCCTGCTCCGGATCGTTGTGGATCGTGGCGACCGCGGTGGTGGGCATCTCGGCGACGACGTCGAGGTAGACCGGGGCGGCGGCGCGCATCGGGGCGAACAGCTTCTCGCCCTCCGCGGCGTCGCCGGGGTACGCGAAGCGCACGCTGAGCACGGAGCGGCCACGGAGTGGGGGAGGAGGGCCCTCCATGTCCGGGATCTGCAGGAAGACCACCGAGGTGGTCGCCTCCTCGGACAGCGCGGATGACCAGTCCACCCAGGCCTGGAACGCCGGGACGATGGCGTCGCCCTCGAAGAAGACGCTGCCGCCGTACAGGGTGCGCAGCGGAACCAGTTCGAGCGTCATCTCGGTGACGACGCCGAGGCCGCCCTTGCCGCCGCGGAGGGCCCAGAACAGTTCCGGGTTGGTCTCCGCGTCGGCGACGACCGTCTCTCCGTCGGCCGTGACCACGCGGAAGCTGCGCACCCAGTCCGACGTGAAGCCGTGGCTCCTGGCGAGCGGGCCGACGCCGCCGCCGAGCGTGTATCCGACGGCGCCGACGCTGGTGGACGAACCGGTGACCGGCGCGAGACCGTGCTCCGCCGTCGCCACGATCACCGGCGCCCAGCGCACGCCGGCGCCGAGGGCGGCGAGCCGCGCATCCGGATCGATGGCGATGGTGTCGAGCGCACGGGTGGAGATGATCATGCCGCCGACGATCGGAGTCTCCGAGCCGTGACCGGTTGCCTGCAGCCGCACCGGGATGCCGGCGTCGCGCGCGAAGCGGACGGCCTCGGCGACGTCGTTCTCGTCGGTGACGGCGACCACGATGTCCGGATCGTGGACGACCACCGGGTTGAAGCACGCGACCTCGGCCGCGAGCCCCTCTTCTCCCCGGAGGTAGACAGTTCCTGCGATGGCGCCGCGGAGTGCCGCGACGGCATCGTCGTTGATTTCGATTCCCATGACGAGAATGTATGGGAGACCGCCGACAGAAGGAATCACAGCCGATATCGTCAGCGGGCTGACGTAGCATTCCCTGCATGAGCACCGCCCTTCCGACAGCGCCGGCCGCCGCAGGTGGCGCTGTCGAGACGGTGTACCGGCCGGCGTCGCCGGTGGATGTGCGGAGCACGCTCTCCGTCCTCGGCCGCGGCCCGCACGACCCGACGACCAGGTGGGATGCGGGAGGCGTGTGGCGCACGTTCCGCACGCCGGTCGGGGCGGCGACCGTGCGCATCCGGTATCCCGGGGCGGACGGGAGCGTCCGCGCGACGGCCTGGGGACCGGGGGCGGACTGGGCGATCACTGCCGTGCCCGCGCTGCTCGGCCGCGACGACGACTGGGACGGCCTGGACGTGAGCGGCACGCCTCTGCTGCACGACAGCCGGCGACGCAATTCCGGGATGCGGCTGTCCAGCACCAACCGGCTGATCGAAGCGCTGCTGCCCGCCATCATCGAACAGCGCGTGACCAGCCTGGAGGCGTACCGCTCGTGGGCGAGGCTGCTCCGGTGGTTCGGCGAGGTCGCGCCGGGACCGGCACCGGACGGGATGCGCGTCGTTCCGACCGTGATCCAGTGGCGGGGCATCCCGTCGTGGGACTGGCACCGCGCGGGAGTCGACCCCGGCAGGGCTCGCACGGCGCAGGCGGCGCTCGCCGTCGCCGCGTCCCTCGAACGCGCTGTCGAGCGGGCCGAGACGCGGGATGCGGCCGCCCGCGCTCTGCAGACCATCCCGGGCATCGGCCCGTGGACGGCGGCGGAGACCCTGCAGCGGGCGACGGGCGACCCGGACATCGTCAGCGTCGGCGACTACCACCTCGCGCACTACGTCGGCGAGGCGCTCACCGGGCAGCGCGTCGACGACGACGGGATGCTCGAACTGCTCGCCCCGTGGGCCGGACACCGTCAGAGGGTCATCCGGCTCATCCTGGCCAGCGGGCACCGATTCGAACGGCGCGGCCCGCGCATCACGCTGCAGGACCACCGCTGGCATTGAGCTGGGCTGCGTTAGCCGTCCGTGCCGTTCGCCCTGTCCACCGCGTGCAGGGTCGCGTGCTCGGCCTTGATGTCGTGGTCGAGCTCCCTGCACAGGTTCTCGTAGTGCTCCAGCATCGCCGGGTCGTAGTCGTTCCAGTCCGGCATCGGCTTGCCGGTGCGGGCCGCGAGCAGGCGGTCCAGGTAGTAGTCCCAGCTCACGCCGATGTCCGCCTCCTCTCTCAGCGACCGGAGGCGCTGGCCGAGGGTGACGGTCGTGTGACCGCTGGCCTCGGTGAGGTGCACGTACACCCGCCGCGACGTGTTCGACGGCCCGATGTCTGCGGCGAAACGGTGCGGGGCGTCGCATTCCAGGATGGTGACGTTCTCCCAGTCGGCGTCGTCACCCGCCGCGTTCATCCGGAACCGGGCTGCGCCGGTGGACGGTGTTCCGGTGAGTTGCCCGATCCACTCGCTGAGGCGCGGAGATCGGGAGAAATACGACCAGACATCCTCGATCGGCGCCTTGAAGATCCTGTCCAGGACCACGTAGACCCCGTCGTCTTTGCGAACGAGTCGACCCGTTGGTTGCGGCATCATGGTGCACCTCCCGCTGAATCCTCACACTAGTCACGTTGCGCCGTTTCCGGCAGTGCGTGCGGTGTGAGTCCTCACACGTCGAGGCGCGCTCGGGCGTCGGGTGTCAGCCCTCGAGCACGGCCATCGCGGCGTTGTGGCCGCCGAGACCGCTGACCGCTCCGCCCCGGCGCGCACCGGAACCGCACATCAGGATGCGCGGATGCCTGGTCGCGACGCCCCACCGCCGGGCGGGGGTGTCGAGCGGGTCGTCGTCCTCGGCGAACGGCCAGGAGAGCGGGCCGTGGAAGATGTTGCCGCCCGGCATGTTGAGGGCGTGCTCGATGTCGCGCGTGGTCTTCGTCTCGATGCACGGGTTGCCGTCGGCATCGGTGAGCAGCAGGCTCTCGATGGGCTCGGCCAGGACGGAGTTGAGCGAGGCGACCACCGCATCCTGAAGCCGCTGCCTGGTGGCATCGTTGTTGTCGTCGGTGAGCCAGCGGTCCGGGGTGTGCAGGCCGAAGACCGTGATCGTCTGGGCTCCGGATGCGGCCAGCTCCGGATCCAGGATGCTCGGATCGGTGAGCGAATGGCAGTAGATCTCGCACGGGATGAGGTCGGGCATGACGCCGCGGACCGCCCCGGCGAACGCCTCCTCCAGCTGCGTGTACGTCTCGTTGATGTGGAAGGTGCCGCCGAACGCCGCTGCGGGATCGACGGCCTCGTCGCGGAGGCGGGGGAGACGGGAGAGGAGGAGGTTGACCTTCACCTGGGCGCCCTCCGCGCGGGGGCGGGGTGGGGTGGTGTCGGTGTCGGTGTCGGTTTTGGTTTCGGTGTCGGCTTCGCCTTCGCTCAGGAGGGCGTCCAGCACATCCGGGGCCACGTTGACGAGCACGTGCCGCCCCACCACGCGGCGCTCGTGGCCGTGGCGGTCGTAGCGGACGGCGCCGTCCGGGCTGATCGAGGTGACCTCGGCGTCGGTCACGATGCGGGCGCCCGCCTCGCGTGCCGCCCTGGCCAGTTCTCCGGTGACCGTGCCCATGCCTCCGACCGGCACATCCCATTGCCCGGTGCCCTGGCCGATGACGTGATAGAGGAAGCAGCGGTTCTGCGCGAGCGACGGGTCGCTCACGCTCGCGAAAGTGCCGATCAGCGCATCCGTCGCCACGACACCGCGGACGAGGTCGTTGGAGATCCTCGACTCGATGAGTTCGCCGATCGGGCGCTCGAAGACGCTCTGCCACAGTTCGTCGTCGCCGACCAGAGCCTTCGCCTCGCTCCGGGTGAGGAGCGGTTCGGTGACCGTCGGCCAGAGGGACTGCGCGAGGGCGCCGGTGGTCTCGTAGAACTCGGAGAACGCGGCGGCGTCGTCGGCCGCGCCGATGTGGGCAAACGAGGCGGCGGTCGCGTCGGCGTCCGTGTTGTCGATGAGGAGCGCCGCCCCCGACTCGTCGCCGGGGACGGGCGTATAGGAGGAGTACCGCCGGCGCGCCAACCGGATGCGCAGCCCCAGGTCGTCGATGATGCGCTGCGGCAACAGGCTGACCAGGTACGAATAGCGCGACAACCAGGCGTCGACGCCGGAGAACGCCTGGGCACTGACCGCCGCGCCGCCCACCGCTTGGAGGCGTTCCAGAAGGATGACGCTCTTGCCTGCTCGTGCCAGATAGGCGGCGGCGGTGAGTCCGTTGTGGCCACCGCCGACGATCACGACATCGTGCGTCGGCGCCTGCTCTGGCGCAGTGGTGGGGGAGGAAGTGGCGGTCATGCGTCTGAGCCTATTCGGACGGCCGATCCGGCTTCAACGCGGGGTGTCATCGGGTCAGGACAAACGGGCCGGGTTGCGCTCCGGACAGCGATGATAGTACCGTCTAATCTTAGAAATTCAATATTTAACAGAAGCGGAGGTGTTGAGGAACGTGCTGGTCTTGATAGTCGGAGCGGCTCTCTTCGGTGTGGCTGGTGCTGCTTTCAGCGTTGTGCACGCCTCCATTCGGAGAGGCCTGCCGCGGAATCGTTCGCTCGGGATCAAGACTCGCGCGACGTTGGCTTCGGATGAGGCTTGGCGTGCCGGGCACGATGCCGCTAGGCCGTGGCTCAGGAGCTCTGCATTGACTGCGTACACAGCGAGCGTCGTGTGCGGAGCTGTGGCACTCATTTCACAGAGTCCCTCGGAGGGCGTTGTCGCCCTGGTCATGCTGTCGGGTTTCGCTGCGCTCATCACAGTCCTGATCTGCGCGGGCGTGATTGCCGAGAGGGCTGCAAGAAGTGCCTCAACGCCTTCACCTTGAACAGAAACATAGAAGCAAAGGAACGACACTCGGACCGGACGCTGGCTGCTCCGCCTTCGCCTGACCTCCGAGCGAACGGAAGCGCTCAGGCGATGCGTTACCGGAGATGGCGCTCCGTCCGCGTCTGAACCCCGTCGGCTGTCAGGACGGCACGGCGCGGGCGAGGGCGTCGCGGCACGCGACCACGCCTGGCCGCTCGGCCGACGAGCGCCTGGCCGAGGTGAAGACGGTGCGGCGCGGAGAGCCGGGAAGGTCGATCAGGCGGACGCTCGGGGCGTCGCCCGCCCACACCAGATCCGGGAGGATGCCGACGGCGTTCCCGGAACGGATCAGGCGGATGTGTGCGATGAGGTCGGCCGTCTCGTAGCGCACATCCGGCTCGAAACCGGCGGCGCGGCACAGCTGCACCGCCCACGTGCGCGCGGCCGTGCCCTGCGGCTCCATCACCCAGGGGAGGGAGGCGGCTCCGGCGAGGCTCGCAGTGGCGACCCGCGCATCCGGGTCGGGACTGCTCGCCAGGTGGATGGCGTCCGTCGCGAGCTCGACGCGGTCGAGGTCGGCGCGGAGACCGCGGGTGCTGCCCGGATACTGCTCGGCGATGACGAGGTCGAAGTCGCGGGCGGACACTTCGAAGAGGCCCTGCTCCGGCTCTCGCTCGGTGACCTCGACGCGGAGTTCCGGGTACTCGGAGGCAAGTGTGGAGAGGGCGTGCGGCAGGATGGCGTGCGCCGCGGACTGGAAGACGGCGACGCGCACGACCCCGGCCACGGTGGTGAGGGATGCGGTCAACTCGGCCTCCGCACGGTCGAGCAGGTCGAGGATCTCCGCGGTGTGCCGCACCAGGATCTCCGCCTGGGCGGTGAGCTGGACGCGGCGGCCGGCCTTGGCGAGGAGGGTGACGCCGGACTCCTTCTCCAGGGCGGAGAGCTGCTGGGAAACCGAGGACGGAGAGTAGGAGAGCGCCTCGGCGACGCCAGTGACGGTGCCGCGCACCTTGAGTTCCTGGAGCAGGCGGAGTTTGCGCACGTCGAGCATCCGGTGCCTTCATTCGGTTCAGTCGAACGATATCGTTCGAAAACATTCGCTTTTCCTGATGATACTTGGGCCGCACACTGTTTCCACAGGGGTCACTTCTGCACAGATTTCACGGGCCTCAGCGATCACCCGAGCAGCGAGGAATACAGTCGTGGACATGGTCAATCACACGGATGGCAACGAGACGCGCCCGTCGCAGATCGCGGGAGACGCGGTCGAACTCGTGCGCACCTGGCTCGCCCAGAGCACCGCGACAGTCGACGGCGCCACGCCGAAGCAAGACCCGGCGGCCGAGCGTCTCGCCGGTGTGCTGAAAGACCCGCACGGGCTCGATTTCGCCGTGGGATTCGTGGACGGGGTCGCCCGGCCGCAAGACCTGTTCGTCGCCGGTTACAACCTGCAGAAGGTCGCCAAGAACATCCCGTCGTTCCTGCCCTGGTACATGCGGTTCGCCATCTGGCTGGGCGGTGTGTTCGGTCCCGTGCTGCCGTGGATCGTCATCCCGATCGCACGCCGGGTGCTGCGCGGGATGGTCGGCCACCTCGTCGTGGACGCGACGCCGGAGAAGCTCGGCCCCGCCATCGCGCACCTGCGCAACCCAGACGACCCGAACGGTCACGGCGCCCGGCTCAACCTCAACCTGCTCGGCGAGGCCGTGCTCGGCGAGAAGGAGGCCGCGCGGCGACTGGAGGGCACGCGTGCGCTGCTCGCCCGCGACGATGTCGACTACGTCTCGATCAAGGTGTCGTCGATCGCGTCCCAGCTGTCGATGTGGTCGTTCGACGAGACGGTCGAGCGCGTCGTCGAGCGGCTCACGCCGCTGTACCAGCTGGCCGCGTCGTCGCCCACGCCGAAGTTCATCAACCTCGACATGGAGGAGTACCGCGACCTCAACCTGACGATGGCGGTCTTCACGGGCATCCTGAGCAAGCCGGAGTTCGTGAAGCTCGAAGCGGGCATCGTGCTGCAGGCCTACCTGCCGGATGCTCTGGATGCGCTGCAGACGCTCACCGAGTGGTCGAGCCAGCGCCGCGTGGTCGGCGGAGCGCCCATCAAGGTCCGCGTGGTCAAGGGTGCCAACCTGGCCATGGAGCGCGTGGACGCCGCCATCCACGACTGGCCGCTGGCCACCTACGGCAGCAAGCAGGCAACGGACACCAACTACAAGCGGGTGCTCGACTGGGCGCTCACCCCGGAGCACACGGACGCGGTGAAGATCGGGGTCGCCGGTCACAACCTCTTCGATGTGGCATACGCGTGGCTGCTCGCCTCGCGCCGCGGGGTCACCGACGGCATCGACTTCGAGATGCTGCTCGGCATGGCCACCGCCCAGGCCGAGGCGGTCAAGAAGACCGTCGGCAGCCTGCTCCTTTACACGCCGGTCGTGAACCCGAGCGAGTTCGACGTGGCCATCTCCTACCTGATCCGCCGGCTCGAAGAGAACGCGAGCCAGGAGAACTTCATGTCCGCGGTGTTCGAACTGGACTCCGATGCGGGACTGTTCGAGCGGGAGAAACAGCGCTTCCTCGCGTCGATCGCCGACCTCGAAGCCGACAAGCAGCCGTGGGGAGTGGCCCCGCTGCCGAACCGTCAGCAGGACCGCTCGCGCGAGTGGGACCAGGCGAGCGCGGACGAGTTCACGCGCCCGGCGGCGCCCGAGCCGGTCGCCGGCAGCGACGAGGGGCTGACGAGCGTGGTGCTCGGGCTGCGTCGCGGGTCGAGCGGGGACGGGATCGTCGCCGGCGAGCCCGTGCCCGTCGAGGTGACTCGCGGGTTCCACAACGCGCCGGACACCGACCCGTCGCTGGCCGCGAACCGGTCGTGGGGTCGGAAGATCCTGGCCAGGTCGGCCACCTCGTCGCTCGGGGCCGACACCATTGCGGCAGCAGCGGTCACCGACGCCGCCCAGCTGGAGACGCTCATCCAGACCGTCCGGATCAACGGAGAGGCCTGGGGCGCGCGCAGCGGCTTCGACCGCGCCACGGTGCTCGACCGGGCCGGGATCGCCCTCGCGGCCAACCGCGACCGGCTCATCGAGGTCATGGCGGCCGAGACGGGCAAGACCATCGCCGAGGCCGATCCGGAGGTGAGCGAGGCCATCGACTTCGCCCACTACTACGCCAGCAGGGCGCGAGAACTGGATGCTGTCCAGGGTGCACGCTTCGTGCCGTCGAAGCTCACGGTGGTCACCCCGCCGTGGAACTTCCCCGTCGCCATCCCCGCCGGTTCCGTCCTGTCCGCGCTCGCCGCGGGCAGCGGCGTCATCATCAAGCCGGCTCCCCAGGCCAAGCGCTCGGGAGCCGTCATGGTCGAAGCGCTCTGGGAGGCGGGCATCCCGCGCGAACTTCTGGCGCTCGCCGACGTGGCCGAGAACGACCTGGGCCAGTCGCTCATCTCCGACCCCCGAGTGGATCGGGTGATCCTCACGGGAGCGTACGAGACGGCCAAGTTGTTCCGGTCGTGGCGGCAGGACCTGCCGCTGCTCGCCGAGACGAGCGGCAAGAACGCGATCATCGTCACGCCGAGCGCCGACTACGACCTCGCCGTCGCGGACATCGTGAAGAGCGCGTTCGGGCACGCCGGCCAGAAGTGCTCGGCGGCCAGCCTGGTCATCCTGGTCGGGTCCGTCGCGAACTCCGACCGCTTCCGTCACCAGCTGGTGGACGCGGTGACGAGCATGCGCGTCGGCTATCCGCAAGACCCGACGAGCCAGATGGGTCCGCTGATCGAGCCGGCCTCCGGCAAGCTGCTGCACGCGCTCACCACGCTCGGCGCATCCGAGGAATGGCTGGTGAAGCCGAAGCAGCTGGACGAGACGGGGAAGCTCTGGTCGCCGGGCATCCGGGCCGGGGTGCAGCCGGGGTCGTACTTCCACCTCACCGAGTTCTTCGGTCCTGTGCTCGGGATCATGACCGCGAAGAACCTCGACGAGGCCATCCGCTACCAGAACGCCATCGAGTACGGGCTCACCGCGGGGCTGCACTCGCTCGACTCCGACGAACTCACTCTCTGGCTCGACACCGTCGAAGCGGGAAACCTCTACGTGAACCGTGGGATCACCGGCGCCATCGTGCAGCGGCAGCCGTTCGGCGGGTGGAAGCGCTCGTCGGTCGGCGCAGGCACGAAGGCGGGCGGACCGAACTACCTGATCGGGCTCGGGTCGTGGGTGCCGGATGCGGGCAACTCCAGCGCCAGCCTCCACCTGCGCGGGCTGGACAAGCGTGTGTCCGACCTCATCGAGTCCGGGCAGTCGTCGATGGACTACGCGGCGTTCGACGTCGTGCGGCGGTCGGCGCTCAGCGACGCCATCGCGGCGGCGACGGAGTACCACACGGTCAAAGACGTGTCAGACATCAAGGTGGAGCGCAACCTGTTCCGCTACCGTCCCGTGCCGGTGACCATCCGGCTCTCGGAAGGCTCGGGGCTGCCCGAGCTGCTGCGGGTGATGGCGGCAGGAACGGTCGCCAACTCGCCGTTCACGGTGAGCACCGCCGTGAAGCTGCCGCGGGCGATGCACCAGCTGTTGCGCGAACGTGAGCTCGAGGTGGTCGTGGAGTCGGACGCCCACTGGCTGTCGCGCATCCGGTCGCACGCGACGTGGCCGCACCGCATCCGGCTGATCGGAGGCGACGCATCCGCCCTGGCCGCCGCGCTCGGCGGGAGCCCGGATGTGGCCGTCTACGCCAACGAGGTCACGCCGTCCGGACGCATCGAGGTGCTGCCGTTCCTGCACGAGCAAGCCATCTCGATCACCAACCACCGGTTCGGAAACCCCACGCAGCTTTCCGAAACAGTCATCTGACAGGAGGCAGGCGCGGCGTAGCCTGACACCATGACGACACCCACGCTCCCGCTCAACTCCGGAACCACCATCCCGCAGCTCGGCCTCGGCACGTGGCCCCTCGACGACCAGGAGGTCGAACGCACGATCATCGAGGCGGCGGCCATCGGATACCGTCACATCGACACGGCGGTGAAGTACGGCAACGAGGTCGGCGTGGGGCTCGGCGTGAAGCACAGCGGCGTCGACAGGGACGAGCTGTTCGTCACGACGAAGCTCGACGGCACGTACCAAGGCGAAGACCGCGCGCTCGACGGGCTCGACGCCTCCCTCGCCCGGCTCGGGCTCGACTATGTGGACCTGCTTCTCATCCACTGGCCGCTGCCCGCCCGGGATGAGTACGTGTCCACCTGGGAGACGTTCATCCGGCTGCGGGAAGCGGGCAAGGCGCGCGCGATCGGCGTCTCCAACTTCAAGCCGGCGCACATCGACAGGCTGATCGCGGAGACCGGCGTGGTGCCGGCGGTCAACCAGATCCAGCTCAGCCCGGCCATCCAGCGGCGCGAGCAGCGGGCGTACGACAGCGAGCACGGCATCGTCACCGAATCGTGGAGTCCGCTCGGCGCTGGGGGCGACCTCCTGCGGTCGCCGGTTCTCGCGGAGATCGCCGAGAAGCACGACAAGACGCCGGGCCAGGTGGTGCTGCGCTGGCACATTCAGAACGGGCTCGTCGTGATCCCGAAATCCAGCAACGCACAACGCCTCGCCGAGAACTTCGACGTGTTCGGGTTCGAACTGGACGCCGCCGACCTGACCGGGATCGACACGCTCGACGAGGGTCCGGATGCCGGAGTGGACTCGGACCGCAGCGGGCACTGAGGTCAGGGGCGCGGACCGAGGTAGACGGGCGAGACCTTCGGTCAGGGGCGCAGGCGCGACTCGAGGGCTGCTCGGGCGAGGGTGAGGGCTTCGTCCGCGGTGAGGCCCAGGTCGGCGGCGCGCTCGGCGAAGGCTGCGGCCGCGGTGGCGGCCTCGCGCTGGGTGGCGTCGGCGGCGGCGACGAACGTTCCTGCGCGGCCGCGGGTCTCCAGGACGCCGACGTGCTCCAGTTCGCGGTAGGCGCGAGCGATGGTGTTCGGGGCGAGACCGAGGGAGTCCGCCAGCGCCCGTACCGGAGGGAGACGGGTGCCGACGGGAGCGTCGCCGGTGCTGACGGCGGCGAGGATGTGGGCCTTCAGCTGCTCGAACGGTGGGGTCGTCGCCGAGGCGTCGATGGGGGCGGACAAGAAGCCAGGGGCGCCGTTCGTGCCGGAGGATTCGCTCACAACTGTTCCGCCTTCACTGTTCCGCCTTCGCCGGTGAGGGTGCGCCGACGAGTGGGAGCACCACGGTGACGACGAGTCCGCCGCCTTCGGCGTTCGCCAGTACGACGCTACCGCCCGCCGAGCCCGCCAGCGCGCCGACGATCGCGAGACCGAGCCCGCCGCCCGAGTGAGCGGTGCGGGCGCCGTCGGCCCGGGTGAAGCGGTCGAGAGCGACGGGGATGAAGTCCGCGGGCATCCCGGGGCCGGTGTCGCGGACCGTGAGGATGACCTCGGCATCGGTGGCCGTCAGCTCGGCGGTGACCGTCGCATCCCGGGGGGTGAGAGCGTCGGGGGTGGTGGGGTCGGGTGGGGTGGTGGCGCCTGTCTCGGCTTCCGTCGCCGCGTCGGCCGCCGCGTCACCCGCGTCCGCTGGCGCGTCACCCGCGCCCGCTGGCGCGTCACCCGCGCCCCCACTCGCGCCCGCGATCGCGGTGATCGCGTTGCCGATCAGGTTGTCCAGGATGCGGCCGAAGTCGGTGGGGGAGAGGCCGACCAGGCCGTCGCCCGGTGGGGTCTTGCGCGGGTTGTAGTCGAAGTCGATCGAGATCGGCGGGGTGTTCTCTTCCGGGCTCGCGGCCAGGAGGCGGGCGCGGTCGATGGCGTCGGCCAGTTCGTCCGTGAGGGTGCGCCAGTCGGTGCGGCCGCTCGCCGGGCCCGCCTCGATGCGCGACAGTTCGAGCAGGTTGTTCGCCAGCTGGCCGAGGCGGAGGGCGGTGCTGCGGGAGGAGCGGATGTCCGCGAGCAGTGCCTCCGCGTCTCCGGCATCCAGCTCCGCGAGTTCCAGCTGGCCGCGGAGGACAGCAAGTGGCGTTCGCAGCTCGTGGCTGGCGTCGGACACCATCTGGCGTTCGCGTTCCGCCGACGCGCGCAGCCTGCGGATGAGTTCGTTCAGCGTCCCGGCGAGTTCGGCCAGCTCGTCGCGAGCCGGGTTCACCGTCAGCAGGCCCGTCGACTGCACATCGGCGATGCGTTCCGCCTGCTCCCGCATCCGGCTCACCGGGCGCAGTGCTGCACGCGTCAGCAGCCAGGATGCCGCGCCGAAGCCGATCACCAGCAGCACGGCGCCGATCGCGAGGGCGCCGGTGAGCCTGTCCAGGATGAGGTCGGTGGTCTCGTTGTTGCGGGCGGCGACCACGTGCATCACGCCGTTCCTGGTGGAGACCGCGCGCACCAGCACCAGATACTGGTCGTCGCCGACTTTGACGCTCGTCGCCTGCTCGCCCAGCCGCAGCAGCCCGCCGATGTCGGCCTCCAGCGAGCCGGGGAGAGTGGATGCGAGCACCGCGCCCGACGCGTCGACGATCGCGAGCTCCTGGCCGCCTCCCGGCAGATCGAACGGGCCGGACGGGTTGTTGCCGAGAGCCGCGGCGGGCGCGGCGACGTCGTTGTCGAGGAGGGTGACCGTGGCGTTGTGCAGGATGGAGGCGACGCCGAAGCGCACCACCTCGACAGCGACCAGGCCGAACAGGGTCGCCACGATGAGACTGCCGATGGTGATGCGGGCAGTGATCGAGAGGCGCCTGAGACGGTTCATGGGCTGGTCACGCGCGATCCGCGCATCCGGAGCCGGAGCCGGAGCCGGAGCCCGGAACAGCGCCGACCGCCGCGCGCGTCACGGGGTCGGGACCTCGGCGTTCTTGGCGTCCAGCCGGTATCCGCGGCCGCGCTCGGTGACGATGGCGAGCCCGGCGCCGGCGAGTTCCAGCTTCTTGCGCAGGTACGACACGTACTGGTCGATGACGTTCGTGCCGATGTTCTCCGTCGTGCCCCACACCGTCTCGAGGATGTCGGAGCGGGCGAGCGTCTTGTCCGGGTTCGTGGCGAACAGGCGCAGCAGCGTGAACTCGCGGCGGCTGAGCGGCATCTCGTGGCCGGACACCAGGGCGCGGTGCTCGTGCGAGTCGATGGTGAGGCGTCCGACCGTCACCTGGGGGCGCATCCCGGACGGCTCGCGGCGCAGCAGGGCGCGCACCCGCGCGGCGAGCTCGGCGAAGGCGAACGGCTTGGTGAGGTAGTCGTCCGCTCCCGAATCCAGGCCGTGAACGCGGTCCTCGATAGCGTCTCGTGCGGTGAGCAGCAGGATCGGCATCGGGTTGGCGGCCTCGCGGATGTGGCGGCACAGCTCGAAGCCGCTCATCCCCGGCAGCATCACGTCGATCGCGGCGGCGGAATAGCCTTCGGCGCGCAGGGCGATGAGCGCGTCGACGCCGTTCGTGACCAGGGTCACGTCGTAGCCTTCGGCCGTGAGACCGCGTTCGACGAGGCCTCCCATGTCGGGATCGTCTTCGACAACGAGCAGCTTCATGCTGACATCGTGCCACCGATTCCCGTGGTCGTGCTCCGATGGCGGCGGATCGGGTGTGGCGTTTCCTGTAGGTTCTCGCAGGTCGTCACGGAAATCCGGATGCGCATCAGCGCTCGACGACGGCGCGAAGCCCCTCCAGGGTGGAGGCCCAGTTGGTGCTCATGCGGTCGGCTTCCGCGCGGTCGGCGCATCCACTCTGGGTGATGGTGACGCGGGTGCCGTCGCCGTCGGGGCGCAGGGTGTACGCGACGTCCTGGTAGCTCTCCGGCACGTCCGGTTTGCCGCTGAGCGGGCTGTAATAGCTGCTCACCAGGCGTTCGCCCGGCACGAATTCCAGGATGGTGCCGTGATCCTCGTACGGTTTCCCCTCCCACTCCCCGCGGTAGACGATGGGGCTGCCGACCGTCCACTCTGACTCGACGCGCGTGCCGTAGAGGTACTGCGCGATGAGGTCGGGGTCGGTGATGGCGCGCCAGACCGCATCCCGGTCGGCGTGGATGAGGATGGTGGCCTCTGCTGTCTCGCTCATCTCACCATCGTGCGCTTCGAGGGCGCGGATGGCTTGAAGAAATGCGACGCGTGCCGGTCAGGCGTTGCCGCGGCTGATCAGGCGCGAGAGCACGATCGCGGAGCGCGTATGGTCCACGTTCGGCGCAAGTCGCACTTTTTCGAGCGCCGCCTCCAGGCTCGGGATGTCCCGCGACCGGATGTGCACGATGGCGTCCGCGCTGCCCGTGACGGTTCCCGCATCCACCACCTCCGGCACGGCGGACAGGATGCGCAGCAGCTCGTCGGGCGCGACCGTCCCCCGGCAGAACAGCTCGACGTACGCCTCGGTGCTCATCCCGTCGATCGCCGGGTCGACCTGGATGGTGAATCCGCGGATGACGCCGTCGGCGACCAGGCGGTCGACCCTGCGCTTCACCGCGGACGCGGACAGCCCGACCACGGAGCCGATATCTCCGTATCCGGCGCGGGCATTCTGGCGGAGCAGGTCGAGGATGCTGCGATCAAGGTTGTCCACGAGCGCTAGCATACGGTGGATCGTTGCGTGAGCGCCTGGTGTTACGCGGAATCGTTGCGCGGGCTGTATAACGATCTGCTCTCGCCGCACAGGCACGCAAACATTCTGCGCGGCGAGGCCGGATCCTGGCGATTACGTGCGCCCGGACGCATCCATTCGCCGACAATCGTGTGTGACACTATCCCCATGTCGATCACCCACGAAGACGCTGAGCCGCGGACGGACCGGCCGGCGCGGATCCCGACGCGGCGGTCGGTGCTGATGTGCCGTCCCGAGCATTTCGTGGTCGTCTACCGGATCAACCCGTGGATGGACCCCGCCCTGCCGACCGATACGTCGCTGGCCGTGCAGCAGTGGGATGTGCTCTACCGCACCTACGTCGAGCTCGGCTACGACGTGCAGCTGATCGAGCCCATCGAAGGGCTGCCGGACATGGTCTACGCGGCCAACGGCGGGTTCGTGGTCGACAACGTGGCGTACGGCGCGAGCTTCACATACCCGGAGCGGCAGCCGGAAGGCCCGGCATACATGGACTGGTTCCGCAGCCACGGGTTCGAGGTCGCTGAGCCGCGCAGCGTGAACGAGGGAGAGGGCGACTTCCTCCTCGTCGGGGACACGATCCTCGCGGGCACCGGCTTCCGCAGCACCGACGCCAGTCACGGCGAGCTCGCCGAGCTGTACGGCCGCGAGGTGGTCTCGCTGCGGCTGATCGACCCGAACTTCTACCACCTGGACACGGCGCTCTCGGTGCTCGACGGCACGCCCGGGCAGGAGCACATCGCCTACCTGCCGTCCGCGTTCGACGACGCCAGCAGGGCCGTCATCGCCGAGCGGTTCCCCGACGCGATCGTCGTCAACGACGAGGACGCCGCCGTGCTCGGACTCAACTCGTTCTCCGACGGATACAACGTGGTGATCGCATCCAGGGCTGTCGACTTCGAGCGGCAGCTGCGCGAGCACGGATACAACCCGATCGGCGTCGACCTCTCCGAGCTGCTGCTCGGCGGCGGCGGCGTCAAGTGCTGCACCCTCGAACTGCGACGCTGAAAGGACAGCGCATGAACGACACAGACACGGTCGCCCCCGCGGGCACGACCGACGCTGACACGGTCGCCGGTGCTGACACCGTCGCCCACCGCATCCACCCCAGCACCGTCGCCCCGACCGAGCGCCAGGCCGAGGCGATCGAGCGGGAAGAGGAGCACATGGCGCACAACTACCATCCACTGCCCGTCGTGGTCGCGGAGGGGGACGGCGCCTGGGTCACGGATGTGGACGGCCGGCGCTACCTGGACTGCCTCGCCGCATACTCGGCCGTGAACTTCGGCCACTCCAACCCCGTGCTTCTGGATGCGGCGCGGGCCCAGCTCGACCGCATCACGCTGACGAGCCGCGCGTTCCACAACGACCAACTCGGCCCGTTCGTGGAGGCGCTCGCCGCGCTCGCGGGCAAAGACATGGTGCTGCCGATGAACACGGGAGCCGAGGCCGTCGAGTCCGGCATCAAGGTGGCGCGCGCGTGGGGGTACCGCGTGAAGGGTGTGCAGGACGGGCGGGCGAACATCATCGTGATGGCCGGCAACTTCCACGGGCGCACGACCACGATCATCAGCTTCTCCGACGATCCGGATGCGCGTGACGGGTTCGGCCCGTACACGCCGGGATTCCGCACGGTGCCGTACGGCGACGCCGCCGCGGCCGCGGAGGCCATCGACGACGACACCGTCGCCGTGCTCGTCGAACCGATCCAGGGCGAGGCCGGCATCGTCGTGCCGCCCGCCTCCTTCCTTCCCGAACTGCGCGCGCTCTGCGACGAACGACGCGTGCTCCTGATCGCGGACGAGATCCAGTCCGGCCTCGGCCGCACCGGTGCGACGTTCGCGTGCGACCTGGTGGGAGTGGTACCCGACCTCTACCTCCTGGGCAAGGCGCTCGGCGGCGGTATCGTGCCGGTCTCCGCTGTCGTCGGCAACCGTGATGTGCTCGGGGTGCTGAACCCCGGGGAGCACGGGTCGACGTTCGGTGGGAACCCGCTCGCTGCCGCCGTCGGGCGGGCCGTGGTCGGGATGCTCGCGACCGGCGAGCCGCAGGAGCGCGCCGCGCTGCTCGGCAGGCGCCTGCACGCCGGGCTCTCGCGGCTGGTCGGGCACGGCGTGCTCGCGGTGCGCGGGGCTGGGCTGTGGGCCGGGATCGACATCGATCCGGCGCTCGCGACGGGCAGGGAGGTCTGCGAACTGCTGATGGAGCGCGGGCTGCTGGCGAAGGACACGCACGGGTCGACCATCCGGTTGGCGCCCCCGATCGTGGTGGATCCCGCCGACCTGGACTGGGCGGTCGACCAGCTCGATGCGGTGCTGCAGGAGTTGTCCACCCGCTGACGGCTTTCGCCTGTGAGCGCAGGAGTTATCCACAGCTTCGGGTTTTTTCGTCGCGCCGGGTGCTCCCGAGTGGAAGCATGGGCGCCATGAGTGATCCGAGCACACAGGCGACGGCGCCCGAACGGCCAGACGGCGGCAAGACGTTCTTCGGGCAACCCCGCTCGCTCGCGAACATCTTCGGCGTCGAGATGTGGGAGCGCTTCTCGTTCTACGGGATGCAGGGCATCCTGCTCATCTACCTCTATCACTCGGTCGCCGACGGCGGCCTCGGCATCGACCAGGCCACGGCCGCCGGCATCGTCGGCGCGTACGGAGGGGCGGTGTACCTCTCGACGATCCTCGGCGCGTGGCTCGCCGACCGGATGTTCGGGTCGGAACGCGTGCTGTTCTGGAGTGCCGTGGTCATCATGGCCGGGCACATCTCGCTCGCCCTGCTGCCCGGGGTGTCCGGCGTGATCGTGGGCCTCCTGCTGGTGGCGCTCGGCAGTGGCGGGCTGAAGGCGAACGCCACCCGCATCGTCGGCACGCTCTACTCGGAGCACGACTCGCGCAGGGACGCCGGGTTCTCGATCTTCTACCTCGGCATCAACCTCGGCGCGTTCTTCGGGCCGCTCCTCACCGGGCTGCTGCAGACCGAGCTGGGCTTCCACTGGGGCTTCGGGCTGGCGGCGGTCGGCATGGCGATCGGGCTCATCCAGTACTCCTTCGGGCGCAAGCGGCTGCCGGAGGAGGCGCACGACGTGCCCAACCCGCTGCCGGCATCCCGTCGCCCGCTCGTCATCGGGATCGCGGTGGCCGGGGTGATCGTGGTGGTCGCGCTGGTGCTCCTCGGCGTGATCACGGCGCAGAACCTGGCGCTCATCGTGATCGGCGTGGTGATCGTCGCCGCCATCGCGTACTTCACGCTGCTGCTCACGTCGAAGCTGGTGAACGCGGAGGAGCGCAGCAGGATCGTGGCGTTCATCCCGCTGTTCATCACGAACGCGGCGTTCTGGTCTCTGTACCAGCAGCAGTTCACGGTGATCACGATCTACTCGGACAAGCGACTCGACCGCAACCTGTTCGGCTGGGACTTCCCGGTCTCCTGGGTGCAGTCGATCAACCCGATCTTCGTCATCGTCCTGTCCGGTGTCTTCGCGGCGATCTGGACGAAGTGGGGAGACAAGCAGCCGTCGACGCCGCTCAAGTTCGCGGCGGGCACGGTGGTGATGGGGCTGGCGTTCTGGCTGTTCCTCTTCTGGGCGGGCGGCGGAGAGAACAGCACGCCGCTGCTGGCCGTGGTGGGCATCCTGCTCGTGTTCACGGTCGCGGAGTTGCTGATCTCGCCGGTCGGGCTGTCCGCCTCCACGAAGCTGGCGCCGCACGCGTTCGGTGCGCAGATGGTGGCTCTCTACTTCCTGTCCGTCGCACTCGGCACCGCGATGGCCGGCCAGCTCGCGAAGCTGTACTCGCCGGCGACGGAGGGCGTCTACTTCGGGATCATCGGCGCGGTGGCCATCGCGATCGGCGTGGTCCTGGCCGTGATGAGCCCGTGGGTGCTGAAGATAATGCGCGGCGTGCGGTGAGGCAATTGTATGTATTTAGTATTTAGCACCTAAGAGTTTTGATACGCTATCCCGGTACGTCGAAGTGCTGGGAGTTGAATTGTGAAGAATAAGAGTGTCGTTTCGATCGCGTTGACGGGAGTGGTCGCGATCGCTGCGCTCGTGGTGCATTCGCCACGGTCATCGGTCGGGCGATAGCGCTCGGTTTCACAATCCTGAAGAACCACGAATGACGCCGCCGTCGCGGCCATCCCGCACTCGGCTCGCCTTCAGTGCCGTCTCGCTCGCCCTCCCGCTTGGAGCAACAGTGGTGGCGCGCTGGGCGTGGGGTTCCGAGATCCCTCGCCAGCTCGGCACGCACTGGTCATCTCCCGGTGGCGCAGACCGGTCGAGCGAGGAATCGGAGGTCTTCGTGGGCGCGCTCGCCGTGATGACTTGCGCACTCGTCGCTGGCTGCGTGATCCTCGCCGTGCCCGCACTGAGCGCGATGGTCACGCGGATCGCGCTTCTCGCGCTCGGAGGCGTCGCGGCGGGCGCGGCCACTCAGTGGCTCATCCCGACACATCTCACAATGGTGGCCGGACACTGGTCTGATGCCGTTCTCGGCGCGTGGATTCTGGTGCACTTCGCGTCGTGGGCCTACGGTTTGGTACCCATGCTGATCGCGCCGCCCGTGCGTGCCGCTCGGTGAGGCAGCAGACTGGTCGCATGGCCGAGTTGCTCGAACTGTGCAGGGTGGACAAGCTGATCCCGGATTCGGGCAGCATCGGGGTGACCGCGATCGACAAGCGACCCGTCGCCGGTCCGCTCAGGGTGCGACCGTACGGGCTCTACGGAGACGTGCAGGCCGACCGCAAGCATCATGGCGGCCTCAGCAAGGCGCTGTACGCGTATGCGCAGGAGGACGCGGAGTACTGGGCGGATGCGCTCGGGCGCGACATCCCTGCCGGGCTGTTCGGCGAGAACCTGCGCACGGCGGGACTTGACGTCAACGGTGCAGAGATCGGCGAGCGGTGGAGGATCGGCGACGAGCTAGTGGTCGAGGTGACCTGTCCGCGCGAGCCGTGTGCGACGTTCCAACGGCGCATGGGGGAGCGGCAGTGGGTCAAGCGCTTCACCGAGGTGGGGCTGCCCGGCGCATACCTGGGCATCGTCAAGTCCGGGAGTATCGGAGCCGGCGACAGCATCGAGGTCGTGTCGAGGCCGGGGCACGGAGTGACCGTCGCCTCCTGGTTCACCTCCCCCGACGCCGACCAGGTGGATGCGCTCGAAGCGGCAGAGCGCGCGGGGAGCGTGACGCTCGTGCCCGAGATGGTGGTGGCGATGCGGAAGATCGCTGCGCGGGTGAGCGCGTGAGCGGGGTGGTCGAGGTGTGGGCGAGCGAGTCGACGCTGCTGGGGTTCGACGGGCGCATCCTGGAGGTGTTCGGCTTCGCGGATGTTCAGAGGATGCACATCGCGTACCGTCCGACGATCACGGTCGGCAAGAAGATGGTGTCCATCACACCGACCCACGGCGGCAAGCTCAGCTTCTTCTACGACGCGGCGCGCGCCGACGAGATCGCCGCCTTCGCGTCCCACGTGCACGCGGCGCACGCGGCGCACGCCTGACCGGCGCAGGCTGACGGCGTCTCACCGACCGCGCGCGTCTCACCAATCGCGCACCCGCGGCGCGCTCAGGCTCGCGGCGCGTACTCCGCCGCGAGCAGCCCCAGGATGACCTCGTCGATGAACTCGCCGAGCACCCACGCTGACGCGCGGGTCGTCCCCTCACGGACGTAGCCGTTGCTCTCCGCCGCCCGCAGCATGGCCGTGTTGTCCGCCAGCGTCTCGATCTGCAGCCGGTGCAGTCCGCGCACCACGAAACCGTAGTGCGTGAGCACCGCCACCACGTCTGTGCCGTAGCCGTGCCCGCGCGCCGCGGGGGTCAGGCCCAGCCCGATGTGGGCGAACCGGTTGTGCGTGTCGATGCCCCAGAGGGTGGCAGCGCCGATCAGCGTTCCTCCGGCCAATTCGACGATCGAGAACCGCACCACATCGTCGTCGGACGTGCCCACCTTCAGTCGGGGGTCGTCCGAACCGGGAGAGATCGGACGCCACGGGCTGCCCTCCGCGCGGGAGCCGACGACGACGTCGTCCCACATCTCCTTCAGCAGGATCGGGATGTCCTCTTCGTGCCGGGCCCTCAGTCCCACCGTGCTGCCAGTAAGCATGGGTCATTCCTAGCCGATCGTCCCGCGCGGCGGCAACCATCAGTGGATGCGGTCAAGCCGCCCCCGATTCAGTCGTACCATTGCTGAATGGAACTCCGGCAGCTCGAGCACTTCGTCACGGTGGCGGAGGAACGACACTTCACACGCGCGGCGGAACTGCTGCAGATCTCGCAGTCCGGACTGTCCGCGTCCATCCGGTCGCTTGAGCAGGAGCTCGGCACCTCCCTGTTCATCCGCAGCACGCGTCGCGTGGAGCTGACCACCGCAGGACAAGCGCTGCTCGCCGACTCCGTGCGCACGCTCGCCAGCGCGGCAGCGGCCCGCAACGCCGTCGCCGCCGTGCGCGGCCTGGTGCGCGGCCGCCTCACCATCGGAGCTGAGCCGTGCCTCGGCTCGGTCGACCTCCCCGCCGAGCTCGCGTCGTTCCGCACGGCCAACCCCGGCGTGGAGGTGCGGCTGCGCTACTCCGGATCCGTCGAGCTGGTGGATGCGGTCGCCGGGGGCCGCGTCGACGTCGCCCTGGTCGTCGACACCGGCCACACGCCCGCCGGGGTGCAGCTGCGACAGCTGAGCACGCAGGAGATGCTGGTGCTCTGCCACCCCGACCACCGGTTCGCGGCTGAGTCGAGCATCCCGTTGGAGAGTCTGCGCGGTGAGGCGCTGATCGGTTTTCAGGAGGGGTGGGGTGCGCAGGCGCTCGCGCGGCGGGCGTTCGCGGCGGCCGGGTTCGACTACCGGGCGGCGATGGAGGTCAATGACGTGCATCCGCTGCTCGACCTGGTCGGCTACAACCTCGGCGTCGCGATCGTGCCGGCGAGCTTCGCCCGCAAGCGCCCGGAGCAGCTGAAGGCGGTCGGGCTGCGCGGCGACGTGCCGGCGTGGAATGTGGCGGTGGCGGTGGCCGAGGAGCCCAGCCCGGCGGCCGGCGCTTTCCTGCGGCAGTTGCAGCCCGTCGGAGCCGCCGCGTAAACGCAGCACTCGAGCCCGACGCCACTCGCCGGTGACACCGAGGTGTCGCGAATGACGCCGGACCCGAATGTGCCGCGCGGATCACCCGGCGCGGATCAGGCGGCGCGGGTCAGGCCGCGTCGAGCGCCGCCAGCTCCTCGGGGGTGAGGGTCAGGTCGGCCGCCGTCGCCGAGTCACGGATCGACTCTGGGCGGGATGCTCCGGGGATCGGGATGACGTGCGGGCTCTTGGCGAGGTGCCAGGCGAGCGCGACGACCTGCGGGCTGACGCCACGCGCATCCGCGACCTGCTGGAACGGCGCGAACCTGTCGCCGAGCGACGCGGCGGACGTGATGCCGCCGAGCGGGCTCCACGGCAGGAACGCGATGCCCAGCTCGTCGGCCAGCTCCAGCTCGGGCTCGCTCGACCGGAAGGCCGGCGAGAACTGGTTCTGCACCGACGCGAGACGGCCGCCGAGGATCTCCTGCGCCTGACGGATCTGCTCGGGGTTCGCGTTCGAGATCCCGGCGAGGCGGATCACGCCGTCGTCGAGCAGGTCGCGGATCGCGCCGACCGAGTCCTCGTACGGCACCTCGGGGTCCGGACGGTGGAACTGGTACAGCCCGATCGCGTCGCCGCCGAGCCGCGCGAGCGACGCCTTCGCGGCCTCCTTGATGTACTCCGGGCGGCCGTCGACGTACCAGCTTCCGTCGCCGGGGCGGAGGTGGCCGCCCTTCGTGGCGATCAGAACAGTGGATGCGTCGCCGCCCCAGCTGCGCACGGCACCGGCGATCAGCGACTCGTTGTGACCGACCTCGTCGGCGTGCAGATGGTAGGCGTCCGCCGTGTCGATGAAGGTGACGCCCGCGTCGAGCGCGGCGTGGATGGTGGCGATGGAGCGGTCCTCGTCCGGGCGGCCCTCGATCGACATGGGCATGCCGCCCAGGCCGATCGCGCTCACCTCGACGTCGGCGATTCTGCGTGTTCTCACCAGGCGTAGTCCTCCGGTGCTGTCTTGTGGCCAGGGAAGATCTCGTCGAGGCGCGCAAGTGCGGCCTCGTCGAGGGTGACGTCGACGGCACGGACCGCCGCATCCAGTTGCTCCATCGTGCGCGGCCCGATGATCGGCGCCGTCACGGCCGGCTGCGCGAGCAGCCAGGCGAGCGCGATGTCTCCCGGCTCGTGCCCGAGCTCGTCGGCGAAGGCCTCGTACGCCTCCACAGCATCCCGGTGCTTCTCGAGGGTCTCCGCGGCGCGCCCTTCCAGGCGACGTTTGCCCTCGTTCTGCTTGCGCACGACCCCGCCGAGGAGGCCACCGTGCAGCGGCGACCAGGCGATGACGCCCACGCCGTTCGCCTGAGCGGCCGGCAGCACTTCGAGCTCCACCTGACGGGTCAGGAGGTTGTAGATCGACTGCTCGCTGACCAGGCCGGTGTAGTTGCGCTTGCGGGCCTCCGCCTGCGCGGTGGCGATGTGCCAGCCGGCGAAGTTGCTCGAACCCGCGTACAGGATCTTGCCCTGCGCGACGGCGACCTCCATCGCCTGCCAGATCTCGTCCCACGGGGTGTCCCTGTCGACGTGGTGGAACTGGTAGATGTCGATGTAGTCGGTCTTCAGCCTGCTGAGGCTGGCGTCGAGTGCGCGCCGGATGTTCAGGGCGGACAGCTTGCCGTCGTTGGGCCAGTCGCCCATGTCGCCGTAGAGCTTGGTGGCGAGCACCGTGCGCTCGCGGCGGCCGTCACCTTTCGCGAACCAGTCGCCGATGATCGACTCCGTCGCGCCCTTGCCGCGGTGCTGCCCGTAGACGTTGGCCGTGTCGAAATAGTTGATGCCGTACCCGTGCGCCGCATCCATGATGGCGAACGAGTCGTCCTCGCTGGTCTGCGGACCGAAGTTCATCGTGCCGAGTGCGAGTCGAGAGACTTTCAGGCCGGACCGGCCCAGATGTGTGTACTCCATACCGTCAGCATCCGCCCGCCCGAGTCAGCTGTCCAACAGGAGATGTGGATGACATTGTGCAGGGTGGCAACTGAATGGATGCGCCTCCCGGGCGACGGTGCGAAGCTGAGCGCATGCAGCTCCTCACCGACGGCGTCTACCGCCTGCAGAAGGCCACCGGCGCCAACGCGTACCTCGTCGACACCGGAGACGCCGCTGTCGTCATCGACACCGGAACCCCGGGCGGTGCGGCGAAGCTGGCCGCCGAGCTCCGGGAGGCGCGCGGCCTGCCGCCGGTGACGGACATCGTCCTCACGCACTACGACCCCGACCACGCCGGATCGGCCGCCGCGCTGCAGCGCGAGACGGGCGCCCGGGTCTGGATCGGCCGCGCCGACGCCGCCGTGCTGCGCGGAGAGACGCCGCCGTCGACCGGCTTCCGGAGGTTCCTCGGCCGCGTCTACCCGAAGACCGAGGTGCCGGCCGACCTGCACGAACTCCCGGATGCTGCCGAGACGGAGATCCTGCCCGGCCTTGTCGCCATCCCCGCTCCCGGGCACACCGACGGCCACGTCGTCGTGGAGTGGCGGGGCGTGATCTTCGCCGGGGATGCCGTGCGCGTCTCGAAGGGCAGGCTCGTGCAGATGCCGCGGCTGCTGATCAGCGACAAAGCGCAGGCGCTGGCGACGACCGAGCTGATCGCATCCCGTCGCCCGCGGCTGGTGTGCCCGGGGCACGGAGCCCCGGACCGGTTGGCCTAGCGGCTGAGCGCCGCCTCCAGCTCCGGGTCCGTCGGCTCCACCAGGTAGGAGCCGTCGGGGAAGGCGATGACCGGGATGTTCGTGCGACCGCTGATCGAGAGGGCCACGTCGGCCTTCTCCGGGGTCGCGACCAGGTCGACGTAGTCGTAGTCGGCGCCGAGGCGGTCGAGGAGGGCCTTCGAGCGGATGCAGTCGCGGCACCAGTCCGCGCCGAACATGGTCACTTTGTCGTAGGTTTCAGCGGAAGTCATTCATCGAGCCTAAGCGCTTCCGGCTGGGAGCCGTCCACGAGGCGGGTCGCGCGCATCCGGCTGGGCTCGATGATGGCGGCGTTGGCGCCGTCGACCTCGCGGGCCCACGCCTCCGCCGCCTCCGGGGTGCGGCCGTGGCGGGTGTGCCTGTCGATCAGCCGTGCCAGGCGCACGTGCTCCGGCGTCGACACGAACCAGCTCTCCGCCAGCAGGCTCGGGATGCGCGACCACGGCTCGGCGTCGGCCAGCAGGTAATTGCCCTCCACCACCACCAGCCGCGTCTCCGGCTCGATGGCGATGGAGGCGGCGACCGGCTCGTCAACGGTGCGCTCGAACGCAGGGACATAGACGGTGTGGGCCTGCTCGGCGACGACCCGGCGGAGGGTGGCGACGAAACCCCAGGCGTCGAACGTGTCGATCGCGCCCTTGCGGTCGTGGCGGCCCAGCGCATCCAGTGTCGTGTTGGCCAGGTGGAAGCCGTCCATCGGGAGGTGCGCGGCGAGCGGGCGGCCGCCCGCGCGCTCGTTCACCCGCTCGACGATGGTGCGGGCCAGCGTGGTCTTGCCCGAGCCGGGGCTGCCGGCGATCCCGAGCAGCACGCGCCCGCCTCGCGCTGCCAGCAGCAGCTCTTCCGCCCGTGCTGCCCCGGCTTCGCTCATCCCCTCATTCTCGGGCATCGAGGCCAGGGTGTGGTGCGCGGTGCGCGAGCGCGTGCGTGCACGTCAGGAGTACTCGGGCGGAGCGGTGCGGTAGCGCCAGGCGAGCTCGTTGTCCCGGGCGAAACGGGAGAGCGTGTGCGCGGGCGGGAGCAGGTCTCCGGTGAAGGCTTCCAGCGAGGCGAGGAGCGCGTCGGCGGTGGCGGGGGTCGGATCGGCGAGTACGGCCGTGAGCAGGGCGTCGAAACCGTCGGGCTTGCTGTCCAGCCCGGCGACGAGCTTCGTCAGGTATTTGGGGCCGGGGAACGCGACGCGGTTGGCCGCGAGCAGCGCCCGCGCGGCCGAGGTGACGAGGTGCACGGACGCGTGCCGCAGCAGCAGCTGGTCGCCGCTCGCGGCCGCCTGCTGCAGGAAGTAACCGCCGTACAGCCTGGCCTGCGCGAGGAACGACGCCACCTTGGCGTCCCACTCGGCCTCAGGGAGGGACGACGGGTGGATGCGGGCGATGCGTGCATCCAGGTCGTCGACGCGGCTGAAGACGACCCGGGATGCGGCGAAGGAGTCGCGCACCGGGTCGTCGCCGCGGTCGGCGGCATCGTCGAGGTAGGACAGGGTGGCGAGCTTGATGTCGAAGTAGCCGCCGTCGTAGCCGATGTCGTCGTCCTCGGTGTACATCAGGAGGTCGGCGGCGTCGGCGTCCGCCCAGCGCTCCTCGGTCACGACGAGGTAGAGGTCGACGTCCGAGTCGACGCGCTCCGTGCCGCGGGCGACGGAGCCGGTGAGGATGACGGCGACGGTGTCCGGCCGTGCCGTCTCGCGGGCGAGGTAGCGTTCGATGGCCTGGTCATGGTGCAGCAACGGTGGGTCTCCATTCGGGGTGAATCGCTTCAATGCGCGGACGACGGTGGTGGCGCCCGGGGCGGCGACGGCCGGGGTCAGTCCGAGCTGCTCGCCCGGACGACCAGCTCCGGCTGGTACAGGATCTGACGGGGTTCGAGGTCGGGGTCGTCCGCCTCTTCGAGCAGGATGTCGACGGCGGTCTCTCCGATGAGGCGGCTGGGCTGACGGATCGAGGTGAGCGGGACCACCGATGCGCTCGCGAACAGGATGTCGTCGTAGCCGACCAGTGCGATCTCGTCCGGGATGGCGATCTTGCCCTGCATGAACAGGGCCTGCAGCAGCCCGATCGCGAGAAGATCGTTCGCCGCGAAGACGGCGTCCGGGCGCTCGGCGGGGGAGCGGTCCACGATGGCGTCGCCCGCCCGGCGGCCCTCCTGCACGGTCAGCGCGGGGAGTGTGATCGCCTCGATGGTGACACCCGGATGCGCGGCGACGGCCTGCCGGGCGCCCTGCAGACGGTCGCTCACCTGCCGGATCTCGAGCGGGCCCCCGACGAACGCGATCCGTCGCCTGCCCGTGTCGATCAGGTGCTGGGCGGCCAGCGCTCCGCCGGCGATGTCGTCCACCGAGACCGAGCTGATCGACACGTCCTTGCTCACCCGGTCGACGAGCACCGACGGGATGCCGCGGTCGCGCATCCGGCGCAGCCTGGGCGCCACGTTGCCCACCGGGGAGATGAGCACGCCGCGGACGCGCAGCTCCTCGAACAGGGTGAGGTAGCCGGACTCGCGTTCCTTCTTCTCGTCGCTGTTGCCCGCGATGACCGAGTATCCGGCCAGGGCTGCGCCGTCTTCTGCGGCGGTGGTCAGCTCGGTGAAGAACGGGTTGCTGCCGCTCAGGGTGATCAGGCCGAGCGCGTTGCTGTGGCCCACGCGGAGCTGCCTGGCCGCCTCGTTGCGCACGTACGACAACTTCTCCATCGCCAGGGTGACCCGCTCCACCGTCTCCGGGGAGACGATCTCCGGGCGGTTCAGCACGTTCGAGACGGTGCCGATGGAGACGCGGGCCAGTGCGGCCACATCCTTCACGCTCGCCGATGCCATGATCGCCCTCCCGATCGCAGTTTAGGACATTGAATCGTTAACGCGCGTCGCCCCTGCGACGAATCGCTGGCGGCGCGGGCTGCCGATGGGTTGAACGATAGTCCTTCCCCGCATCCCGTGTGAATTGCCGGGGAAGACAACAAACAATGGCTCGTTACTGAATCGTTACAATCGCGTGTTGACGTCCCTCCACCCGCCCCCTATCTTCAAATGAAGCGTTTCAATGCGAACCCAGCGCGCACTCTGGGACCTGCAGCGCCAATACAAGGAGGTATTCATGTTCTCTCGAAGGACGGCAGCTCGCGTTGCCGCCACAGTCGCCAGCACAGCCGTGCTGGCCGCCACCCTCGTCGCCTGCTCATCGAGTGGCGGCGGCGGATCGTCCATCACCCTCATGGCCGGCGGAAACGACCCAGCTGCGACCAAGTTCGCCAAGTCGATCGCCGACGGATTCATGAAGGAGAACCCGTCGATCAAGGTCAAGGTGAACACGCGCCCGGGCGGCACGGACGGCGACAACCTGATCAAGACCAGGCTCTCCACCCGCACGATGGACGACGTCTTCCTCTACAACTCCGGATCGCTGTTCCAGGCGCTCAACCCGGACACGCAGCTTCAGCCCCTCACCGACGAGGCATGGGTGAAGGAACTGACCCCCGACTTCAAGAAGACCGTCAGCACGTCGAAGGCGACGTACGGCGCACCGTGGGGCACGACCTTCAACGGCGGCATCATGTACAACAAGAAGGTCTACGAGAAGCTCGGTCTGACCGTGCCGAAGACCTGGGCCGAGTTCATCAGCAACAGCGAGAAGATCAAGGCGGCGGGCATCATCCCGGTGCTCCAGTCGTACGGGGACACCTGGACCAGCCAGCTCTTCGTCCTCGCCGACTTCGCCAACATCAGCAAGCAGGATCCCGAGTGGGCGACGAAGTACACCGAGAACAAGGCCAAGTACGTCGACCCGCCCGCGCTCGCCGGCTTCACGCACACGCAGGAGGTCTTCGACAAGGGTCTGATGAACAAGGACTACGCGTCCCTGACCAACGTGAACGCGCTCAAGCTGCTCGCCACCGGCGAAGCGGCGCAGTACCCGATGATCACCGCGGTGATCAGCAACGTGGTGCAGAGCAACCCCGACCAGGTCAACGACATCGGCTACTTCGCGATGCCCGCCGACTCCGGCGAAGGCCAGGCGACGGTCTGGGAGGCGAACGGCGCGTACATCCCGAAGTCGACGACGGGCGACAAGCTGACCGCGGCCAAGAAGCTGGTGGCGTTCATCAACTCGCCGAAGGGCTGCGACGTGCAGAACTCGGCCGGTGTCCCCGCCGGGCCGTTCGCGATCAGCAGCTGCAAGCTCCCGGATGACGCTCCCGCCCTCGTCGCGGACGAGCTGAAGTACCAGGAGGCCAAGCAGACCGGGCTGGCGCTCGAGTTCCTCTCCCCGATCAAGGGACCGAACCTCGAGAAGATCCTCATCCAGGTCGGCTCCGGCATCACGGATGCCAAGGCGGGCGCTGCGCTCTACGACAACGATGTGAAGGCGCAGGCGCAGCAGCTCGGCCTCAAGGGCTGGTAACCCGGGACGACGCAGCACTGCGCAGCACCGCGGGGCCGATGGCCACGGCCGTCGGCCCCGCACAGCACCACAGCACCATCGCACTGAACTCGACGAGGAGTAAAACATGTCGACGGCCAACCCAGCGACCGCCATCCAAGCGGCCGACATCATCGCGGACATCGCGCCGCCACCGAAGAAGCGGCGACCGATCAAGTCGTACTACCCGACCTGGTTCTTCATCCCGGCGGTCGCGCTCTACGTCGTGTTCTTCGCCATCCCGACGTTCTCGTCGTTCTATTTCTCGCTGACCCGCTGGTCGCTGTTCGACTCGCAGTTCATCGGCTTCGACAACTTCGTCCAGTTCTTCCGTGACCCTCAGCTGTACACGAGCTTCATCCACACCCTGATCTACGCGGTGATCACGTCGGGTGCGAAGGTCATCATCGGTTTCTTCCTCGCGATCCTGCTCACCGGGCCGATCGTCGGCCGCGGCTACCTCAGGGCCGTCGTCTTCTTCCCCGTGCTGCTCTCCACCATCGGCGTCGGCATCATGTGGAAGTCTCTGCTCGACCCCTTCCACGGGATGGTCAACGCCGTCCTCGGGTTCTTCGGGCTCCCGCAGCCCGGCTGGTTCACCGACCCGAACCTCGCGCTCTACTCCATCGCCGGCGTCGACATCTGGAAGGGCGTCGGCATCGCGACCCTGATCTTCATGGCGGGCATCGTCGCCATCCCGAACGAGTACTTCGAGGCGGCCAAGATCGACGGGGCGAGCTCCTGGAAGATCCTGCGCCAGATCACGATGCCGCTGACCCGCGGAGCGACGGCGACCGTCATCATCCTGTCGCTGATCGGCGGCCTGCGGTCGTTCGACATCATCTGGGCCACCACGGGGGGCGGCCCGGGCTTCACCAGCGACGTGATCGCCTCCGTGATCTACAAGCAGTACCAGGCGGGCTTCTACGGTCTGTCGACCGCCGGCAACGTCGTCCTCTTCCTCGTCGTCACGGTGATCATGGTGCCGCTCTCGTACTTCCTCAACAGAAAGCAGGTGGAGCTGTGAGCCGCGAGCGCACCAGGGCCTGGATCGTCGGCATCATCGCGATCGTCGTCTCCGTCGTCGTCTTCCTCGTCCCGTTCGTCTTCGTGCTGCTGCAGGCGGCGAAGTCCCCTGCGGAGGCATCGAACCTCGCGTTCTCCTGGCCGAAGGAGTTCCTGTTCTTCCAGAACTTCTGGGAGACGCTGAACTCGAACGACGGCGTCATCTGGCGCGCCATCATCAACAGCGCGATCCTCACCATCGGCGCTGTCGCGATCATGGTGGTGCTGTCGGCGATGGCCGGGTACGTGCTCGCCCGCAAGAAGAGCAAGTGGGGCCCCGTCGTCAACTTCTTCGTGCTCGCCGGGCTGATCGTGCCGCCCGCCGTCGTCCCGACCATCTGGGTGCTGCAGGGGCTGCAGCTGTTCGGCACGATGCCCGGGATGATCCTGGTCGAGGCGACCTTCGGGCTCTCGTTCTGCATCCTGCTGTTCCGGGCGTTCGTCGGGAACATCCCGCGGGAGCTGGACGAGGCGGCGGTGCTCGACGGCTCCGGCCCGATCCGGCTCTTCTTCCGGGTGGTGCTCCCGCTGCTGCGCCCGGTCGTGGTGACCGTGATCGTCGTGCAGTCGGTGTTCGTCTTCAACGACTTCGCCGGACCGCTCTACTTCCTCCCCGGCGACCAGAACGTGACGGTGCAGCTCGCGCTGTACACCTTCTCCGGCCAGAACCTGAGCTTCTACAACCTGCTCTTCATGGCCATCTTCCTCATCACCATCCCCCCGCTCATCGCATACATCTTCTTCAACAGGCAGATCGTCGCCGGCATCACCAGCGGCGCCGTCAAGGGCTGACATCACCGTGACCACGAACGAGAACACTGGAGTGACATCAATGAACTGGCAAGCTCGCATGATCGCCGCAGACGACGACTTCGACGGGGCACCGCTGCTCCGCCGCGAGTTCGGCATCGACGGCGGCCACGGCGCCGTGACGAACGCGACCCTCACCCTGAGCGCGCTCGGCGTGGTGGAGGCGTGGCTGAACGGCCGCCCCGTCTCCGACGACCTGCTGACTCCCGGATGGAGCAGCTACGAGTGGCGCCTGCGCTACGCGGAGTACGACGTGACGGACCTGCTGGCCGGCGACGCGGGGAGTGCGGAGGGCGCGGTCGGCGTGCTCGGTATCGCCCTCGGAAACGGCTGGTACCGCGGCAGGCTCGGCTGGACGGGACGCTCCGGCTTCTACGGCTCGGAGCTCGGCGCGTTCGCGCAGCTGGAGGTCACCTTCGCCGACGGCTCGACGCAGACGGTCGTGACGGACGCCGACGGCGCATGGACCGCAGGGCCGAGCCCGGTGCTCGCGAACGACCTCTACGACGGAGAGACCATCGACGCCCGCCGCAGGGACGACTCCTGGCTCTCCGCCGGATTCGCGGGCGACGGCTGGGTGGGTGTTCACGCGCTGGACTTCGACACGGCCATTCTGACCCCGTACGTCGGGCCGCGCGTCCACCGCTGGAACGAGCTGCCGGTCGTGGAGATCAGCACATCGCCGTCGGGCAAGACGCTCGTGGACTTCGGGCAGAACCTCGTCGGCTGGGTGCGCGTCTCGGTCCGGGGCGACGAGGGCGCCGAGGTCACCATCCGGCACGCGGAGGTGCTCGAGCACGGCGAGCTGGGCACCCGGCCGCTGCGCTCCGCGCTCGCCACCGACCGCTACATCCTGAGCGGCGGCGACGACGTGTTCGAACCCACGTTCACCTTCCACGGCTTCCGCTACGCCGAGGTCTCCGGATGGCCGGGCGAGCTGACGGCGGACGACCTGACCGCCGTCGCCATCGGCTCCGACCTGGAGCGCATCGGGACCTTCCGCAGCTCCGACCCGATGCTGAACCAGTTCCACGAGAACGTGGTCTGGGGGATGCGCGGCAACTTCGTCGACGTGCCGACCGACTGCCCGCAGCGCGACGAACGCCTCGGCTGGACAGGCGACATCGCCGCGTTCGCGCCGACGGCCGCCTTCCTCTTCGACGTGGACTCCTTCCTCTCGGACTGGCTGATCGATCTCGACGCGGAGCAGCGCCATCACGACGGCATCGTCGGGTTCGTCATCCCGGATGTGCTCAAGTACACCGACCGCGAGATCCCGACCGAGTTCGGCCCTGCGGACTCTACGGCGATCTGGAGCGACGCGGCCGTCTGGGTGCCCTGGACGCTCTACCAGGCATACGGCGACCAGGATGTGCTCGGCCGCCAGTTCGACTCGATGGCCAGTCACGTGCGCCGGGTGAAGTCGCTCCTGTCTCCCGCAGGCGTCTGGGACGGCAACTTCCAGTTCGGCGACTGGCTCGACCCGGATGCTCCGCCGGAGGACCCCGCGAAGGCCAAGGCGGACAAGGGCGTGGTGGCCACCGCGTGCGCGTACCACTCTGCGCGGATCGTCGCAGAGACGGCGGCGCTGCTCGGCCGCACGGAGGAGCAGGCGGAGTTCGAGCGGATCGCGACCGGCCTGCGCGAGGCGTTCAACCGTGAATACGTGAACGACGGCGTCGTGAAGAGCGACTGCACCACGGTGTACGCGCTGGCCATCGTGTTCGGACTGCTCGACGCCGCCGACGAGGCCGCCGCCGGCGCCCGGCTCGCCGAGCTCAGCGCCGAGGCCGGATACCGCATCTCCACCGGGTTCGCCGGAACGCCGTTCATCACCGACGCGCTCACGAAGACCGGGCACCTGGATGCGGCGTACCGGCTCCTGCTCGAACGCGAGTGCCCGTCGTGGCTCTACCCGGTGACGATGGGCGCGACCACGATCTGGGAGCGCTGGGACTCGATGCTGCCGGACGGCACCATCAACCCGGGCGAGATGACCTCGTTCAACCACTACGCGCTCGGCGCGGTCGCCGACTGGATGCACAGGGTCGTCGGCGGTCTCGCCCCGCTCGCCCCCGGATACGCGAAGGTGCTCGTCGCCCCGCAGCCCGGAGGCGGCATCACCGAGGCGGAGACGACGCTCGACACCCCACACGGCCGCGTTGCCGTGCACTGGACCGTCGACGGCGACGAGCTCACCGTCGACGCCGAGCTCCCGGCCGGAGTGGACGGCGTGCTCCGCCTGCCCGGCCAGGACGACCGGCAGCTCAGCGGAGGCCCCGTCTCCGTGACCGTCCCCTTCGCTGCTCCTGCGCTCGCCGCAGCCACCGCTTCAGAGAAATGACCAGGCACCATGACTGACCTCACCGCCATCGCAGCGGACCTCGCCGACCAGGCGATCGAGCTCCCATCCTGGGCGTTCGGCAACTCGGGCACCCGGTTCAAGGTGTTCGGATCGCCAGGCACCCCGCGCGACCCGTTCGAGAAGGTCTCGGACGCCGCGCAGGTGCACAAGCACACCGGGCTCGCCCCGAAGGTGGCGCTGCACATCCCGTGGGATGTGGTCGATTCGTACTCCGACCTGCGCAAGCACGCGGAGGACAACGGGGTGTCGCTCGGCACGGTGAACTCGAACACGTTCCAGGACGACGCGTACAAGCTCGGCTCGGTGACCCACAGCGATCCGGCGATCAGGCAGAAGGCGATCGACCACCACTTCCGCTGCATCGACGTGATGGACCAGACCGGTAGCCGCGATCTGAAGATCTGGCTCGCGGACGGCACGAACTATCCGGGCCAGGACGACATCCGGGCCAGGCAGGACCGTCTCGCCGAGTCGCTGGCCGCGATCTACGCGCGGCTCGGCGATGACCAGAGGCTCGTGCTCGAGTACAAGTTCTTCGAGCCGGCGTTTTATCACACCGACGTTCCGGACTGGGGGACCAGCTACGCGCACACCGTCGCGCTCGGCGACAAGGCGTACGTCTGCCTCGACACCGGGCACCACGCGCCCGGCACGAACATCGAGTTCATCGTGGCGCAGCTGCTGCGGCTCGGGAAGCTCGGCTCGTTCGACTTCAACTCGCGGTTCTACGCCGACGACGATCTGATCGTGGGCGCCGCCGACCCGTTCCAGCTGTTCCGCATCATCGCCGAGGTGGTGCGTGGCGGCGGGCTCAACAACCCGGATGTGGCGTTCATGCTCGACCAGTGCCACAACATCGAGAAGAAGATCCCCGGCCAGATCCGGTCGGTGCTCAACGTGCAGGAGATGACCGCCCGCGCGCTGCTGATCGACAGGGAGGCGCTCTCCGCCGCCCAGGCCGCCGGCGACGTGCTCGGCGCCAACGGCATCCTGATGGACGCGTTCTACACGGATGTGCGCCCGGCGCTCGCCGAGTGGCGCGAGTCCCGCGGGCTGCCCGCCGATCCGATGAAGGCGTACGCAGGATCCGGATACCAGGAGAGAATCGAGGCGGACAGGGTCGGCGGCGTGCAGGCAGGATGGGGCGCCTGATGGCCACCGAGGCGGCGGAGGCGCTGATCGCCCGGTCGAACCGGCTGGGCGCAGACCCGCGCAACACCAACTACGCGGGCGGCAACACGTCGGCGAAGGGCACGGACACCGATCCCGTCACGGGTGAACCGGTCGAACTGCTCTGGGTGAAAGGCTCGGGAGGAGACCTGGGCACACTGACCGAGGCGGGGCTGGCCGTGCTGCGGCTCGACCGGCTGCGCGCGCTGGTGGGCGTGTATCCCGGTGTCGAGCGCGAGGACGAGATGGTCGCGGCGTTCGACTACACGCTCCACGGAAAGGGCGGCGCAGCGCCGTCGATCGACACGGCCATGCACGGGCTGGTGGATGCGGCGCATGTCGACCACCTGCATCCCGATTCCGGGATCGCGTTCGCGACGGCTGCCGATGGTGAGCGGCTGACCGCTGAGGCGTTCGGAGGACGGGTGCTGTGGGTGCCGTGGCGGCGTCCCGGCTTCCAGCTCGGGCTCGACATCGCGGAGCTGAAGGCGGCGCATCCGGAGGCGATCGGCTGCATCCTGGGCGGTCACGGCATCACCGCGTGGGGCGCGACCTCGGGGGAGGCGGAGGCGAACTCGCTGTGGATCATCGAGACCGCCGCCGCGTACATCGCGGAGCACGGGAGGGACGAGCCGTTCGGAACCGTCCTGGACGGTTACAGCGCACTGCCGGAGGCGGAGCGCCGCGCGAAGGCGGCGGCGCTCGCGCCGCACCTGCGGGCGCTGGCGTCGACGGACAGGGTGCAGGTCGGGCACTTCACCGACTCGGAGACGGTGCTCGACTTCCTGGCGCGCTCCGAGCATCCACGGCTGGCGGCGCTCGGCACCTCCTGCCCCGACCACTTCCTGCGCACGAAGGTCAAGCCGCTGGTGCTCGACCTGCCCGCCGACGCGTCCGTGGAGGACTCGGTGGCGCGGCTGGAAGAGCTGCACGAGGCGTACCGGGCCGACTACCAGGGCTACTACGACAGGCACGCCACCGCGGATTCGCCTGCGATCCGTGGCGCCGACCCGGCGATCGTGCTCGTCCCCGGCGTCGGGATGTTCAGCTACGGCGCGAACAAGCAGACGGCGCGGGTGGCCGGCGAGTTCTACCTGAACGCCATCAACGTGATGCGCGGAGCGGAGGCGCTGTCGACGTACGCGCCGATCGACGAGGCGGAGAAGTTCCGCATCGAGTACTGGGCGCTGGAGGAGGCGAAGCTGGCGCGGATGCCGAAGCCGAAACCGCTCGCCGGACGGATCGCGCTCGTGACGGGTGCGGCATCCGGAATCGGCAAGGCCATCGCCACCCGCCTCGCGGCGGAGGGTGCGTGCGTCGTCATCGCCGACCTCGACCTCGCGAAGGCGCAGGCTGCCGCCGCGTCGATCGGCGGGACGGACGTGGCCGTCGGGGTGCAGGCGGACGTCACGGACGAGCGCGCGGTGCAGGCGGCAGTGGATGCGTCCCTGCTGGCGTTCGGCGGGCTCGACCTGGTGGTCAACAATGCCGGGCTGTCGCTGTCGAAGTCGCTGCTGGAAACCACCGTGGCCGACTGGGAGCTGCAGCACGACGTGATGGCGAAGGGCTCCTTCCTGGTGTCCCGCGCCGCCGCGCGGGTGCTGATCGACCAGAAGCTCGGCGGGGACATCGTCTACATCTCGTCCAAGAATTCGATCTTCGCGGGACCGAACAACATCGCGTACTCGGCGACGAAGGCCGACCAGGCGCACCAGGTGCGGCTGCTGGCGGCCGAGCTCGGCGAGCACGGGGTGCGCGTCAACGGGATCAACCCGGACGGCGTCGTGCGCGGCTCCGGGATCTTCGCGGGCGGCTGGGGCGCCAAACGCGCCGCGGTGTACGGGGTGCCGGAGGAGGAGCTCGGGCAGTACTACGCGCAGCGCACCCTGCTCAAGCGGGAGGTGCTGCCGGAGCACGTCGCGAACGCGGTGTTCGTGCTGTGCTCGTCCGACCTCGATCACACGACGGGACTGCACATCCCGGTGGATGCCGGCGTGGCGGCGGCGTTCCTGCGATGAACGGAACGGGGACCGTCGCGGCCGTCGACCTCGGCGCGACCAGCGGGCGGGTCATGATCGGGAGGGTCGGGCAGGACACGCTCGACCTGACCGAGGCCGCACGGTTCCCGAACACGCCCGTCAGAATCTGGGAGGGCGAGCGGGCGGCGCTGCACTGGAACATCCCCGAGCTGTACCGCAACGTGATCGGCGGGCTGCGGGATGCGCTGCACGCCGAGCCGGGCATCGTCAGCGTCGGCGTGGATGCGTGGGCCGTCGACTACGGGCTGCTGCGCGGCGGAGTGCTGCAGGGCATCCCGTACCACTACCGCGACGAGCGGACGGCGGCGGGGGTGGCAGCGGTGCACGCGCGCGTGCCCTCCGACGAGCTGTATCGGCAGAACGGGCTGCAGTACCTGCCGTTCAACACGCTGTACCAGCTGGCGGTCGACCGCGCGGACGGGCGGCTCGACGGGGTCGACACGATGCTGCTCATCCCGGACCTGATCGCGTACTGGCTGAGCGGAGAACGCGTCGCCGAGCGCACGAACGCGTCGACGACCGGGTTGCTGGGGGTGGATGGCGCGTGGAACGCGGCGCTGATCGAGACGCTGGGGATTGCGCGGGGAGTGTTCCGGCCGGTGGTGGATGCGGGGACCGTGCTCGGTCCGCTGCTGCCGAGTGTGCGGGGCGAGGTGCGCATCCCGGATGGTGGTGATGGCGGTGCTCGTGGCGGTGGCGGCCCGGTGGTGACCGCGGTCGGCTCGCACGACACGGCGTCCGCGGTGGTGGCGGTGCCCATGCGGAGCTCGAACGCGGCGTACATCTCCTGCGGGACCTGGGGGCTCGTGGGCGTGGAGCTGGAGCATCCGGTGCTGACTGCTGCTGCGCGCGACGCCAACTTCACCAACGAGGGCGGGGTGGATGGGCGCGTCAGGTTCCTGCACAACGTGATGGGCCTGTGGTTGCTGAGCGAGAGCATCCGGAGCTGGCGCGACGCCGGGTTGGACGTGGACCTGGTGGAGCTGCTGGAGCGTGCCGAGGCGTTGGGTGCCGGTGTGCCGGTGACGGTCTTCGATGCGAACGACCCACGGTTCCTGGCGCCGGGAGACCTGCCGGCGCGGATCGCGGAGTGGTGCACGGAGCACGGCGTGGCCGCACCGGCCGGGCCGGTCGAATACGTGCGGAGCATCGTGGAGAGCCTGGCCGAGGCGTTCGCGGCGGCGGTGCGGTCGGCCGCCGAGCTGTCCGGTCGTCGGGTCGACGTGGTGCACATCGTGGGCGGAGGGGCACGGAACCGGCTGCTCTGCCAGCTGGTCGCCGACCGCTGCGGCGTGCCGGTGCTCGCCGGTCCGGTCGAGGCGACCGCCATCGGCAACGTGCTGGTGCAGGCGCGGGCGCACGGCCTGGTCAGCGGCTCGCTGGAGGCGCTGCGCGCCCTCGTGCTGCGCACGCACGCGCCGGTCGAGTACGCGCCTGCCTTCGCGAGACACCACTAACTGTCGCGAAACGCCCGGGATGCGCAGCAGTTACTGGCATCTCGCGGCGGGCGCCGGGGGTCAGGAGGCGCGGGCGGCGGTGGCCTCGGTGTCGGCGAGGTCCTCGCGGGCGACCTCGCGGGGCGAGAGGGTGAAGCGGGGGCGCCAGGCCGCGAAGCGGAGGCGCAGGTGGCGGTACTTGACCAGGTAGAACACGCCGACGATGGCCGCCGCGAAACCGGATGCTGCACCGACGCCCATCGCCCAGCGCGGGCCGAGCGTGTCGGCCACCCAGCCGACGATCGGGGCGCCGACCGGGGTGCCGCCCATGAAGATCGCCATGTAGATCGCCATCACGCGGCCGCGGAGTTTCGGGTCCGTGGTCATCTGCACCACGCCGTTGGCCGTGGTCATCAGGGTCTGCGAGGAGACGCCGATGACGATGAGCGCCGCGGCGAACAGCCAGAAGTCGGGCATCACGGCGGCGAGGGCGCAGCCGAAGCCGAAGAACGCTGCCCCGGCGAAGAGCAGGGCGACGCGGGGACGCTCGCGGCGGGCGGAAAGCAGCGCACCCACCACGGAGCCGATCGCCATGATCGACGACAGCAGGCCGTACTCGCCCGCCCCGGCATGGAACACCGACACCGACATCGTCGAGATGAAGATCGGGAAGTTGAGGCCGAAAGTGCCGATCAGGAACACCATCACCAGGATCACCATGATGTCCGGGCGGCGGCGCACGTACCGGAAGCCCTCGACCAGGCCGCCGCGCTGCTTCTTCGCACGCTCGGACCGGTACAGCTCCTCCACCCGCAGGAATTTCAGCGACAGCAGTACGGCTCCGAACGTCGCCGCGTTGATGAGGAACACCCATCCAGCGCCGACCACCGCCACCAGCAGGCCGGCGACGGCCGGACCGAGCAGTCGCGCCATGTTGAACGACGCCGAGTTGAGGGCCACCGCATTGGACAGGTTCGGCCCTGCCACCAGTTCGGACACGAACGTCTGCCTGGCCGGCGCATCGAAGGCGGCGACGCAGCCGAGCAGCAGCGCGAAGACGTAGACGTGCCACAGCTGCACCACCCCGGTCACGGTCAGGATGCCCAGCCCGAGGCCGAGCGTGCCCATCATCCCCTGTGTGGCCATGAGCAGCTTGCGGCGGTCGAGGTGGTCGGCCGCCCATCCCGTGACGGGCAGGAGAAGCAGCTGCGGCCCGAATTGCAGCGCCATGACGAAGCCGACGGCGGCCGCGTTGTTGTGGGTGAGCTGGGTGAGGACGATCCAGTCCTGGGCCGTGCGCTGCATCCAGGTGCCGACGTTGGAGACGATCGCGCCGCCGGCCCAGATGCGATAGTTCACTCCGGAGAGCGAGCGGAACATCGCACTCACGAATCGGCCAGCTCACGCAGGATGGATGCGGCTTCCGCCAGTGTCGCGCGCTGCTCCGGCGTGAGGGTGCGGAGTCGCTTGTGCAGCCACGCATCCCGTCGCCGCCTGGTCTCCGCCACGAGGGCGAGGCCCTGCTCCGTGGGCACGACGACCACCTTGCGGCCGTCGTCGGCATCCGGGGTGCGGCGCACGTAGCCCGCCTCTTCGAGGCAGTTGATGGTGCGGTTCATCGACGGCGGCTTGACCCGCTCGTGGTCGCTGAGCTGCCCGATCGTGCCCGAACCTTCGCGCACCAGGAACGCGAGCGCCGAGGTCTGCGTGTCGCTCAGCTCGTCGTCCGCCTTCTCCGCGCGCAGCCGACGGGACAGGCGCGCCACCGCGATGCGGACGGCGGTGCTGAGGTCGTGGGTGGAGAGTCGCTGAGCCATACATCGTTAGCCTAACAAATTAGTCTCGCTAAATAAATCCCGTTCGCCTGCGGCGTGCGCCAGAATGGCGACGTGCCCACCTACGACGACGCCGCCGGCATCCCGATCACCTACGACGTGTATCCGGTCGACTCCCCCCGTGCGGTGGTCCAGGTCGCCCACGGGGTCGGCGAGCACGCCGGTCGATACCGGGAGCTCGCCGCGCAACTTAACGCCGACGGGTACACCGTCTACGCCGACGACCACCGCGGCCACGGCCGCACCGGCATGGCCCAGTGGAACGACCCGGAGAAGCTCGGTCACCTGGGGGTCGGCGGTCTGCGGGCCGCCGTGGATGCGCTGCACGACTTCTCCGGGATCATCCGCGACCAGAACCCGGACCTCCCACTCGTGTTCTTCGGCCACAGCTGGGGCTCGCTGATGGGTCAGATGATCCTCAACAAACACAGCAGCGACTACGACGCCGCCGTGCTCTCCGGCACCGCATACCGGGTGCTCGGCTCGATGAACAGCGGCGACCTGAACAAGCGGCACGCCCACCTCGGCACCACCGGCGTCGAGTGGCTGAGCCGTGACCCCGCGGTCGCCCAGGCCTTCGTCGACGACCCGCTGACCACGTCCGTCCCGCTGGCCAAGCTGTTCGGCCTGCTCGACGCCTCCCGGCTGCTCGGCCGCCCGGCCCGCTCGTTCCCGCGCGACCTGCCGCTGCTCATCCAGGTGGGTGGAGACGACCCGCTCGGCGGCGAGGCGAGCGCCCGCAGGCTCGAGCAGGCATACCGGAAGCGGTCGGGGCTCACCGACGTGACCACCATCGTCTACCCGGGCGCCCGGCACGAGATCTACAACGAGACGAACAAGGCGGAGGTCATGGCCGACCTGACCGCCTGGCTGGATGCGCGCATCCCGTCCCGGGTGTAGCCGCTCGATCGGCGCTGCGGCGATCTAGGCTGTAGTCATGCACGGTGAATACAAGGTTCCTGGTGGCAAGCTCGTCGTCGTCGACCTGGATGTGATCGACGGCAGACTCGCGAACTTCCGCCTGGCCGGTGACTTCTTCCTCGAACCGGACACCGCGCTGGAGGCGATCGACAACGCGGTGAACGGCCTCCCCGCCGAGGCGGACGCCGCGACCATCGCCGCCGCCGTCCGCGGTGCGCTGCCCGAGGGTGCCACGCTGCTCGGGTTCTCGCCGGAGGGTGTCGCCGTCGCCGTGCGCCGTTCGCTCGCCCGCGCGACCAGCTGGCGCGACTACGACTGGCAGATCGTGCACTCCAAGGCCGTGCCTCCTGTGATGCAGATGGCGCTCGACGAGGTTCTCGCCACCGAGGTGGGGGAGGGCCGCCGCGGTCCGACCCTCCGTATCTGGGAGTGGGACGAGCCCGCCGTGGTCATCGGCAGCTTCCAGTCCGTCAAGAACGAAGTGGATGCGGAGAACGCCGAGAAGTACGGCTTCGACGTGGTGCGCCGCATCTCCGGCGGGGGCGCGATGTTCATGGAGGCCGGCTCGGTGGTCACCTATTCGATCTACGCGCCCGCCGACCTGGTGCAGGGGATGAGCTTCGCCGACAGCTACGCGTTCCTCGACGAGTGGGCGATCGTCGCCCTCAAGTCGCTCGGCATCGACGCGTTCTACCAGCCGCTCAACGACATCACCAGCCCGAAGGGCAAGATCGGCGGGGCGGCGCAGAAGCGTCTCGGCTCCGGCGCCGTGCTGCACCACGTGACCATGAGCTACGACATGGACGGCCAGAAGATGACCGAGGTGCTGCGCATCGGCCGCGAGAAGATCAGCGACAAGGGCATCACCAGCGCCGCGAAGCGCGTCGACCCCCTGCGCAGCCAGACGGGCATGACCCGTGCCGAGATCATCGAGCGCATGAAGCAGACCTTCACGCAGCTCTACGGCGCCACCCCCGGCGACATCACTCCGGAGGAGTATGCCGCCGCCGAGAAGCTGGTCGCCGAGAAGTTCGGCACCCCGGAGTGGCTGTACCGCGTGCCGTAGTCCTCTCGCGCCCCGCGCATCCATCGAGCCCAGGCTTTTTCGTCGTCGTCTTGCGAGGAAAAACCCTGGGCTTGATTGCGTTCGGAGCGGCGATCTTGTTAGGTTAGGCAAAGCTTAGTTAGCTAAGCCTTACCTAACCACACCATTCAGAGTCCAGCGGGTCGGCGGTGCGCCGACCCGCTCACAGGAGCGCCATGAGATCGATGAGTTCCCCGCCCACAGCCGCCACGGCACCGGCCAGACCACGCGGCACGCGCCTGCTCGCCGCCCTGGTCGCGACCGCCCTGGCGGCGCTCGGCGTCACCGCCGTCGCCACCCCGGCCCACGCGGCCGGGCCGGCGGTCTCCGCCCAGCAGGTCCCGGCAGCGGGCGGCACGATCACGCTCAGCGGCAGCGGCTTCACCCCGAGCACGCAGGGTATCTACCTGGGCGTCGGCCCGGCCGGACTGCCCGGCTTCTACCTCGGAGCGAGCAGCCTGATCAGCAGCGAGACGGTCTGGATCGCGCCGGGCAACGTCGACGGCACCAGCCCGTCCGGCCGCACGGCGCCGATGAACGCGGACGGCACGTTCTCCGTCACGGTCACCGTCCCCGCCGCCAGCGCATCCATCGCGGCGTACGCGGTCTACACCTCCAAGGGCCACGGCCAGGGGATGAGCGACACCAGCCAGAACTCGACCACCCCGCTGGTCTACGCTCCCGCCCCGCCCGCCTCCACCACGCTGGCGCTGGCATCGAGCGCCGCCAGCGTCACGGACGGCTCGCCCGTGACCGTCACGGCGACGGTCAGCCCGGCCGCCGCGGGTGTCGTCACCTTCACCGATGGTGCGACGACGCTCGGGACGGCGAACGTCTCCGGCGCCACCGCGGCTCTCACGACGAGCGGTCTCGCGGTCGGCTCGCACGCGATCGCCGCATCGTTCGCCCCGTCCGACTCCACCGCCTTCGCCGCATCCACCGCCTCGGCCGTGAGCGTGACGGTCACCGCCGTCGGCGCGCCCGCCCCCGCATCCGTCACCGTCGCCCCGGCCACCGGGCTCGACCCCGCCGGCGCATCCATCACCGTCACGGGCGCGGGCTTCGCCGCGACCGGCGGAGCCGTGCCGGGCGTCTACGTCGGCGTCGGACCCAAGTCGGCCGCGAACGAGCCGGCCTGGAACCTCACCGCCTCGCTCTTCCAGGGCGTCGCGTGGGTGCGCACGATCGGAGCGGACGGCGCGTTCACCACCACACTGAGCGGGATCGCGCAGGTCTTCACCTCGAACGGCCGCCAGGTCGACTGCTCCACCGAGGAGTGCGGCGTGTACACCTTCGCCGCACACGGCTCGGCCGACCGCAGCCAGGACACGTACACGCCGATCGCGTTCGCCGTCCCCGCCGTGGCGCCCGTCGCCACCACCCTCAGCCTCACCACCTCGTCGGTCAGCTCGGCTGCGGGCGCCGGTGTGGATGTGACCGTCACCGTCTCGCCGAAGGCCGACGGCACCGTGAGCATCCTCGACGGCGGCACCGTGGTCGCGCGCAACCTCGTGCTCCGCGACGGCCAGGCCACCACCCGCATCTCCACCCTTCCCCAGGGCGAGCGCACACTGTCGGCCACGTTCACTCCGGCCGACCCCTCCGCGTTCGCCGGCTCGACGGCCGCTCCCGTCTCGCACACCGTCACGGCGGCCCCGGTGGTCACCCCGCCCGTCGAGCCCGCGGTCCCCGCGGTCGTGACCGCACCGACCGCGGTCGCAGAGCCGGTCTGCGTCGCCCGCTCGATCGACGGCGCGACCATGAGCTGGGGCCTCAAGTCGAGCTTCCGCACCTACATCTCCGGCGGGATCGCGAACGGATCGTGGACCCTCTCCGGCGTGACGTACGCCGACGGCCGGTTCGGCTGGTCGAACGGCTCCGGCAGCTACAACCCCGAGGACGAGAAGGGCATCGCGCGCTTCCCCGGCAGCGTCTCATTCTCCGGTCACGGCGGCGTCCTCAGCCTCGTGCTCTCCAACATCGCCCTCCGCGTGACGGGGCCGGACTCGGCCACCATCGTCGCCGACGTGCACTCGACCGACATGGGAGGCGCCGCCAGCGACCACTCCGGGATCGCGTTCGCCTCCGTCGCGCTGAACGGAGGAGCATCCGGCTCCCGGGTGACCGCGACGGACGCTCCCGTCACGCTCACCGCGGCAGGCGCATCCGCATTCGCCGGGTTCTACGAGGCGGGCACCGCCCTCGATCCCGTCTCGTTCAGCCTGCCGCTCGGCGCATCCGTCGCCTGCGACAGCGCGACAGCGTCCAGCCTCGCCACCACCGGCGGAGGAGACGCCGGCGGTTGGCCGCTGCTCGGCGGCCTGATGGTCCTGGTCGGGGTCGCGGCGGTCGTCGCCGTGCGGCGCCGCGCGTCCACCCAGGCGGTGGCGCAGGCGTGACCTCCAGCACCGAAGCAGCCGTGGGCGGGGCCGTCGGCTCCGCCCACGGGCGTCGGCGGCCGTCGCGGTCCGCCCGACTCCTGCGGCTGGCCGCCGTCGTCTCCGTGGTCGCGACGCTCTCGGGATGCGGCGCGACGGCGGCGACGTCGGCCGCATCACCAGCGCCGAGCAGCACGGCCACGGCACCGGATGCGCTGAGCGGCCTCGCCGACCCGCGCACCATCACCGGTCCGTCGACCGCCGCGCCCGTCGCCGACGTCGTGCCGATCACCACCGCGCCGAAGCCGAAGCTGCCTGTGACGGTCGACGACGCCTCCGGCACCAGGGTCACGGTCGCTGACACCAGCCGCATCCTGGCCCTGGACGTCTACGGCACCCTCGCAGAGACGGTCGTCGGCCTCGGGCTCGGCGATGCGCTCGTCGGCCGGGGAGCATCGAACACGCTCGGGGTGATGTCGAAACTGCCGCTGGTGACCCAGAACGGGCACGAGCTCAACGGTGAGGCGATCCTCGCGCTGCACCCGACGCTGGTGCTCACGGACACGACGCTCGGGCCGCGCGACGTGCAGGACCAGCTCCGCGCATCCGGGGTCACTGTCGTGTTCTTCGACGCGGAACGCAGCATCGGCGCCATCGGCTCGCAGATCGAGACGGTCGCTCACGCGGTCGGGCTCGACGCGGACGGCAAGCGGCTCGCCGCTCGCGTGGCGGGCGACCTCGCGGCGGCGAAGAAGACCATCGCGGAGATGGCGCCGACCGGCGACGACCGGCTGCGTGCGGCCATGCTCTACGTGCGCGGCCGCGCTGGAGTGTTCTTCCTGTTCGGGAAGGGGATGGGCGCCGACGACCTGATCGGAGCGCTCGGTGCCGTCGACGTGGCGACCGAGGCGGGCATCACCGGCGCGAAGCCCGCCAACAGCGAGGCGCTGCTGGCGACGAACCCGGATGTGTTCCTCATGATGACGGACGGCCTCGCCTCCACGGGCGGGGTCGACGGTCTGCTGCAGCGGCCGGGCGTCGCGGACACGACGGCCGGACAGCACCGCAGGATCGTGGATATGAACGACGGGCAGCTGCTGTCGTTCGGCCCGACGACGCCCGCCGTGCTGCTGTCGCTCGCCGACGCGCTGTACCGGCCGGGGGCCGGCAGGTGACGAGTGCCGAGGCCGCCACGCACCCCCGGCAGCGGCAGCGCGCTGAGCAGGGTCAGCGTCTCAGCGCCGTCACCCGCGCGCGCCGCCGCCGCGTCCCCGTGCTCGTCGCCCTCGTGGTGCTGCTCGCCGCCGCCGTGCTGCTCTCCTCCGCCGTCGGCCAGTTCGCGCTCTCTCCGGCCGAGATCGTCGCATCCATCGGCCGCCGCATCGGCATCGGCCCCGCGGCGACCGGCACGGCGACCTACGCGGACGGCGCACTCTGGAACATCCGGTTCCCGCGGGTGGCGCTCGGGATCGTCGTCGGCGCAGCGCTCGGTGTGGCCGGCGCGCTGATGCAGGGCGTCTTCGCCAACCCGCTGGCCGAGCCGGCCGTCGTCGGGGTCTCCGCCGGCTGCGCCGTCGGGGCCTGCGCCGTGATCGTCTTCGACCTGCAGCAGCTCGGCCCGGCGAGCATCCCGCTCGCCGCCTTCATCATGGGCGTGCTGACCACCGTGCTCGTCTACCTGCTCTCCCGCGCCCGCGGCCGCACCCAGGTGCTGATGCTCGTGCTCACCGGCATCGCGATCAACGCCGTGGCGAACGCGATCATCGCCTTCCTGGTCTTCCAGGCGGACACCGCCAGCCGCGAGCAGATCATGTTCTGGCAGCTCGGTTCTCTCAACGGAGCCACCTGGGCGGCCGTCGCCGTCACCGCGCCCCTGCTGGTCGTCGGCGTGGGCTGCGCGTGGCTGCTGGCCAGGCGACTGGATGCGCTCGCGCTCGGCGAACGCAGCGCCAGGCACCTCGGCGTGCCGGTGGAGCGGGTGCGGCTGGTGGCGATCCTCCTGGTGGCGCTGCTCACCGCCGTCGCCGTGTCGTTCGCGGGGATCATCGCGTTCGTCGGCCTGATCATCCCGCACCTGCTGCGGCTGCTGATCGGACCGGCGCACGCCGCACTCATCCCGGCCAGCGCCCTCGGCGGCGCCCTGCTGATCAGCGCGGCCGACCTCGCCGCGCGCACGGTCGTGCCGTTCGCCGACCTACCCATCGGGATGTTCACCGCCCTCGTCGGCGGCCCGGTCTTCTTCGTGCTGCTCCGGCGCACCATCGCCGCCAAGGAGGGCGCAGCGTGAGCGCCGAACTGCGCGGCGTCAGCCTCGCCGTCGACGGCAGGGCGCTGCTGTCCGACGTGGATCTCGCGGTACGTCCCGGCGAACTCGTCGCCCTCATCGGCCCGAACGGCGCAGGCAAGTCGACGGCGCTCTCCGTGCTGGCGGGCGACGTGACGCCGGATGCCGGAACGGCGACCATCGACGGACGGCCGCTGTCGCGCATCCGGGTGCAGGAGCTCGGTCGCCTGCGCAGCGTGCTGCTGCAGCAGAAGGGGGTGTCGTTCTCCTACCCGGTGCGCGAGGTCGTCGCGATGGGGCGGATGCCGTGGTCACGTCTCCCGTCGGACGGCGCAGATGCCACCGACGACGGGATCGTCGACGCCGCGCTCGCCAGCACAGACACGGCCCACCTCGCCGACCGGGATGTGACCACCCTCTCCGGCGGAGAACTCGCCCGCGTCTCCCTCGCCAGGGTGCTCGCCCAGCGCTGCCGTGTCGTGCTCCTCGACGAACCGACGGACGCGCTCGACATCGGCCACCAGGAGCAGGTGCTCGCGCTCGCCGCCGGGCTTGCGGCGGACGGCGCCGCCGTGCTCGCTGTGCTGCACGACCTGAACCTCGCCGCCGCGTACGCGGACAGGGTCGTGCTGCTCGCCGACGGCCGTGTGGTCGCGGACGGATCCCCGCGCGACGTCCTCACCGGCGAGCGGCTGAGCGCTGTCTACGGGCACCCGGTCGAGACCGTCGACCACCCGGTGACCGGAGCGCTGCTCGTGCTGCCGGTGCGCGCATCCACTGCTGTTCGCCCCCGGATGGGGGACATTCTCAGTGCTTTCGGGTAGCCTGGCCGGCGTGAACTGGTGGATCGTCGGCGGCGTGGTGGCCGCAGTGGTGCTCGTTGTCGTGGCGTCGAGGCTCGGCTGGATCGACTTCTCCGACAAGACGAAGACGTCGGGAGGCTCGTCGAGCAGCATCGTCGGCATCGGCGACGAGGTGTTCGCGCCGACCCGTCACGAGGCCCAGGTCGAGCTCGACCGGCAGTCCATGCTCCCCGCTCCCGCCCCGCTGCCCGGCGACGGGGACAAGGGCATCTGGGAGGGCGGCACCATCCGGATCGACGTGCCGTCTAGCGCGACTGCAGGTCCTGATACTCGGGATGCTCCCTGAGCCAGTGCCGCACGTACGGGCACGTCGCGACCACGCGCAGGTCGGTGTTCGCGCGCACGTCGTCGAGCGCTTCCTGCACCAGCGTCGACGCCATCCCCTTCTCCCGCTTCTCCTCGTCGATCACGGTGTGCGTGAACACGATCGCGTCGTCGCGCAGGTCGTACTCGGCGACGCCGATCTGCTCTCCGTCCTTGACGAGCACGTAACGGGAGGACTCTGGCTGCTTCACCACGGTGAGACTCATGCCGCCAGGCTAACCCCGACGGGCGACGCGGCGGCGACCCGGCGCACACACTGCGAGAATGGTGGAATGCAGGACGACGCCACCGCGGATGCGGCCCTCCCTCCCGTGGCCTGGCATCCGGATGCGCCGAGCACCGTCGTGCACGCCGACAACCTCGACATCGTGGCCGCCCTGCCGGACGAGTCGTTCACCCTCATCTACCTCGACCCGCCCTTCAACACCGGCCGGTCGCAGACCAGGCGGAGCACCACGTCGGTGCGGTCGGCGGGCGGCGCGGGCAGCGTCACCGGGTTCAAAGGGCGCAGCTACGAGCGCATCAAAGGCGACCTGCTGCGCTACGACGACCGCTTCGACGACTACTGGTCGTTCCTCGAGCCGCGCCTCATCGAGGCGTGGCGCATCCTCGCCGACCACGGCACGCTCTACCTGCACCTCGACTACCGCGAAGCGCACTACGCCAAGGTGCTGCTGGATGCGCTGTTCGGCCGCGAATCGTTCCTCAACGAGATCGTCTGGGCCTACGACTACGGCGCGAAGTCGAAGAACAAGTGGCCGACCAAGCACGACACGATCCTGGTCTACGTGAAGAACCCCGCAGGCTACTTCTTCGACTCGTCGGCGGTCGACAGGGAGCCGTACATGGCGCCCGGCCTGGTGACGGCGGAGAAGGCGGAGCTGGGCAAGCTGCCGACGGACGTGTGGTGGCACACCATCGTCTCCCCGACCGGCCGCGAGAAGACCGGGTACCCCACCCAGAAGCCGGAAGGCATCCTCCGCCGCATCGTGCAGGCGTCGAGCCGCGAAGGCGACTGGGTGCTCGACTTCTTCGCGGGAAGCGGGACGACCGGAGCGGTCGCCGCCGCCCTCGGGCGACGGTTCCTGCTGGTCGACAGCAACCCAGACGCGATCGGCGTGATGCGGGCGCGGTTCGCCGCCGCGGAGCCCGCCGTGCGGTTCGTGGAGGGGTAGCGGCGCGCATCCACTGTCCGGAGACGAATTCCTGACGCGATTCCCGACACGATTCCAGACACCCCGGAGCACCCGTCCGGAGAACACCAAGAACGGTATGGGAGGCTGGGGCACTATGCGAACCGCGCTCCGCCCTCTGCCCTTCGTCTGGGGTGCGCTGGGCACGGCCGTGGTGTTCGCCCTCATCTACCTGGTGTTCGTGCAGAGCTACATGGGCCAGGTCATCGACGAACGCGCCTTCGCGGGGGCCGACGCGTGGAAGGGCGACCTGATCGAGTTCGCCCACACCTTCCTCAACGCACTGCCGGCCGCCTCGGTCATCCTGGGCTGTATCGCCGCCCTCGCGATCGTGGCGTTCCGCCGCAACTGGGCGGTCTTCTTCGTGGCCGTCGCAGCAGCGGCACTCGCCAACGGCAGCACCCAGCTGCTCAAGTACACGGTGCTCAGCCGCCCGTCGAAAGGCGTGGACGTCGGCCTCGCCAACTCCCTGCCGTCCGGGCACACCACCGTCGCTGCGTCGGCGGCGCTCGTCGTCTTCCTCGTCGCATCCCCGCGCTTCCGCCCGCTGGCCGCGGTGATCGGCTCGATCTTCACGATCGCGGCAGGCGCATCCACGCTGGTGGAGCAGTGGCACCGGCCGAGCGACGTGGTCGCCGGGATGCTCGTGGTGGCATTCTGGGGCTGCATCGCCGGCCTGCTCTACTCCTGGCTTCGCGTGCCCACCGCGCAACGCCCGGTGCGCACGAAGCTGTGGACCCTGCTCTGGATCGCGGTGGTCTGCGCCGTCGGAGCGGTCGCGGCGCTGCTGGTGACCTACTTCTCCGCGCAGGATGGCGCGAGCCAGCATTTGTTCGTGGCGTACGCCGGGGGTGTTGCGGCGATCGTGGCGACGGGGTTCGTGCTCGCGGTGCTGGGGAACCGGGTGTTCCGGGCGCTGGGGTGATCGTGGGCTGGGTCTGATGTGGAGCCGCCCTGCTACGTGAACCTATTGACAGCTAAACGCGTCAAAAGCTGTATAGTCGACGTGTATAGATGTCAGGGTGGAGGTGGACATGGTCAGCAGGCAGTCGCCAGCCCGACGGCGGATCCTCGGTGAGCTCGGCACCAACATCGAACGCTGGCGCAAACTCCAGGGGCTCACGGCCGGGCAGCTCGCTGAGCGGGCTCACGTCACGCGCGACACTCTCCGAGCGCTCGAGAAGGGCACCGGCGCTCCGCGCATCGACTCGGTGCTCGCGGTACTGGATGTCCTCGGAATCGCGAACACCGTCGTCGCCAGTACTGACCCCTGGAACTCGAACGCTGGCCGTGCACTCATGGACGAGGAAGTCGGGATCTCCACAGCGAAACAGTCGGGGAGGTAGATCATGGCCGCAGAGCCCATGAGACTCCTTGACGTCGTTGACGTCCATAGTGACGAAGGTCCGGGCAAGCCGGTTCTCGTCGGTACGCTTCGCGCTTCCTACCTGGGTGGGCGAACGCTCGTGGGCAGTTCGTTCGAATACGCGCAGTCCTATCTTTCCAGTCCACGTCGCTATGCGATCTCGCCAGACCTCCCACTCGTCAGCGGAAAGCAGTTCTCCGGTGAAGACGCAACGCTTTTTGGGGCATTCGCTGACGTCACGCCGGACGACTGGGGGGCCGGGCTGATCGACACCGAATACGCACGTCTGCGCGAAGACGGCTCGCCTCGCTCGATCGGCGAGTTCGACCACCTTGTGCAGCAAAACGATGCAACACGGATGGGCTCGCTGCGCTTCACCGCACAGGGAGCATCCCGTGACGATGGTGCCTGGCTGACGGCGGGGATGCACACGGGGCTCAACGCACAGGACGTCCACCGTATCGCCGAGGCTGCGAGCCGGTTCGAGGAATACGAGGCAACAGACGAAGACATCGAAATCCTCGGTTTCGCCGGCTCCAGCCTCGGTGGCGCGCGCCCGAAAGCGACCATCGAGGAGAGTGACGGCTCTCTCTGGATGTTGAAGCTCCCGTCGAACCGCGACCGTCACTCCGATCTCGAGGCCTGGGAGGCGACCGCACTCGACATCGCCGAGCAGGCCGGCCTTCGCGTGCCGCGGCGCCGCCTCATCCGGCTGGCTGAGCACGAGTCCTCGCTGCTGATCGAGCGTTTCGACCGTGCAGGCGAGCATCGGGTCGGGTTCATCTCAGCGATGACGGCGATGGAGCTGACGCCGCAGAACCAGGGGGCGACATACGCGGACTTCGCCGACACCATCGACCGCCTTGTGTCGGTGTCTGCCGCAGCGGACCTCCGAGAGATGTTCCGACGCGTCGCGCTCACCGTCCTCGTCGGCAACGTCGACGATCACTGGAAGAATCACGGCTTCGTCCGCGAGCGTGGAACCTGGAGGCTGAGCCCGCTTTTCGACGTCAATCCGAACCGGGCCGGCAGCCGGGTCCGCTCACGCCGGATCAGTGACCGGGACGACCCGACGAATCGCGACATCCGATTGCTCATCGAGACCAGAGAGGTCTACGGGCTCACGGCCGTCGCTGCAGCGGAGGCGCTGGCTGGAGTGGTCAGCGCAGTCGGAGCGTGGGGAGCGACGGCGGCCGGCAATGGTATCTCCGCTGCGGAGATCGAGAGAATGGCTTCAGCCTTCGACGAAACCCAGAGAGCGTACGCCGCCGAGTTCATGGCCAAACACTTATAGCCGCCGCGCAGCACCAAGCTGAGCGCCTCACCCCCTACGAGCTCTGCCGCACCACCAGCTCCGTCGGCAGCAGCGTCACCCTGTCCACCGGTTCGCCCTCAATGCGGCGCACCAGGACCTCCGCCATCGTCTCGCCCAGCCCGACCGACGGCTGGTGCACGGTGGTCAGGGGCGGCGTCGCCGTGAGGCCGAAGTAGTCGTCGTCGTAGCCGACGACCGCGATGTCGCCGGGGATGCTCAGGCCGGCCTCCAGGATGGCCGAGTATGCGCCGGCAGCCATCTGGTCGTTGGCGGCGAACAGGCCGTCGATCGGCACGCCGCGGGCGAGGAGGCGGCGCATGGCTTCCATGCCGGACATGGGGGAGAAGTCGCCGTACTCGACCAACGAGGTGTCGAGGCCGTGCGCATCCATCGCCCTGTGCCAGCCGGTGAAGCGGTCGAGGCCGGCCGGCATGTCCTGGGGGCCGGTGATGAGGGCGATGTTGCGGCGGCCGCGCTCGATCAGGTGCTCTGTCGCGCCCGCCGCTCCGGCGACGTTGTCGACGTCGACGAAGGAGGCGTTGTGCTCTGTCTCGCTCACCGGGCGGCCGCCGTAGACGATCGGCAGTGTCGAGCCGAGTTGCGCGTACGAGTGGTCGCCGGAGTGGTGGGAGACGACGAGGGCGCCGTCGACGTTGCCGCCCATCAGGTACCGCCTGGTCTTGTCGGGGTTCAGCTCCGACGAGATCACCATGTTGAGCGTGTACTCCGTGTCGGCCAGGTGCAGGGCGACGCCCTGGACGATGGATGCGAAGAACGGGTCGGCGAAGACCTTCGCCGTCGACTCCGGCACGACCAGGGCGATCACCTGCGTGCGACGGGATGCGAGGGAGCGGGCGGCGCGGTTCGGCACGTAGTTGAGGTCGGCGATGGCCTTGGTGACGGCCTCCGTCACCTCGGGCGTGACCTTCGTGGAACCGTTCACGACGCGGGACACGGTGGCGCGCGAGACTCCCGCACGCGCCGCCACCGCTTCGAGGGTGGGAACGGCGCGACCGTCCACCTGCTCCGACGTCATCGGGTCACCTTTCTACCGCAAGACCCATGCTAGAGCCGACGGGCTCGGCGGAGCGGCTGGGCGTGGCGGCCGTGCTCCGTGCCTCCGCGATCAGCCGGGCGAACGCGTGGCCGGACTCCTTCACGGTACGCTCCTGCGTCTCGTAGTCCACCCGCACGATCCCGAAGCGCTTTTCGTATCCCCAGGCCCACTCGAAGTTGTCGAGGAACGACCACACGAAGTAGCCGCGCACGTCGGCACCCTCCGCGATGGCGGAGCGGACGGCATCCACGTGGGCGAGGATGTACGCCTCGCGTTCCGTGTCGTGGATGCGTCCGTCGTCAGCGACCGTGTCGTCGTACGCCGCGCCGTTCTCGGTGATGTACAGCGGGGGCAGCGTCGGGTACTCCTGGCCGAGCCGGACGAGCAGGGTGCGCAGCCCGTCCGGGTTGACCTCCCAGCCCATCGCCGTCTGCGGCAGGTGCCGCGACGGGAACGTCACGTACTCGCTGCCGACGAACGGCGACGACTTCGGCCGGTCCGTCGGCGTGAGGCCGGGGACCGCATCCGCCGGCAGTGGATGCCCGGAGACGTTGTCGTCGTGGTAGTGGTTCACGCCGAGGAAGTCGATCGGCTGCGCGATGGTGGCGAGGTCGCCGTCGTGCACCAGCTCCTCGAAACGGTGCTCGCGGAGGTCGTCGAGCACGTCGTCCGGGTAGCTGCCGAGGAGCAGCGGCTCGAGGAACATCCTGTTCCACAGGCCGTCGATGCGGCGCGCCGCCTCGCGGTCTGCCGGGTCGGACGGGTCGTTGGGCACGGCGTTGGTGAGGTTGAGCGTGATGCCGACGCGCAGCGCAGCGGCGGAAGCGGCGGAGGACGCTGTGCCCGCGCCCGCCGCATCCCGCAGCGTCTGCACCGCGAGTCCGTGCGCGAGGTGCTGGTGATGCAGCGCCGCCAGCGCTGCGCGCGGCTCCCGACGACCGGGAGCGTGCTCACCGGCCGCGTACGCGATCAGCGACGAGCACAGCGGCTCGTTGAAGGTGGTCCAGTGGCTCACCCGGTCGCCGAGAGCGTCGTAGACCGCGGCAGCATAGTCACGGAAACGGTACGCCGTGTCGCGGTTCGCCCAGCCGCCGGCGTCTTCGAGCGTCTGCGGCAGATCCCAGTGGTAGAGCGTGAGCCACGGCAGGATGTCCGCATCCAGCAGCTCGTCGACCAGGCGGCTGTAGAAGTCCAGCCCTGCGCGGTTCACGAAGCGGTCGCCCGGCTTCACACGCGCCCACGAGATCGAGAACCGGTACGACTGCAGGCCGAGCTGCTTCATCAGCGCGACGTCCGCCGGCATCCGGTGGTAGTGGTCGACGGCGACCTCGGGGGTGTCCCCGCCGGCGACGGCATCCGGGATGCGCGCGAAGTGGTCCCAGATGGAGTCCTCTTTGCCGTCCTCGTGCGCTGCGCCCTCGATCTGGGCAGCGGCGGTCGCCGACCCCCACAGAAAACCAGCAGGCCAGTCGGTGGTCTGGAAGGTCATTCTTAGCCTTTCACCGCGCCGGCCATGATGCCGGAGACCAGCTGCTTGCCGGCGAGCACGAAGAGGATGAGCAGGGGGATGGTGGCCATGACGGCACCGGCGAGCACGATCGAGTAGTCGACGTACTTGGCCGACTGCAGCTGGCTCAGCGCGACCTGCAGGGTCGGGTTCTGCGGCACGACGAGCAGCGGCCACAGGTAGTCCGTCCACGCGGTCATGAAGGTGAACAGGCCGAGAATCGCCATCGCGGGACGCGCGGCGGGGACGCCGACGTGCCAGAACGTGCGGATCATGTTGGCGCCGTCGACGCGCGCGGCCTCGATCAGCTCTTCCGGGATCACGTCCACCAGATACTGCCGCATGAAGAACACGCCGAACGCGGTCACCAGGGTCGGGATGATGACCGCGCCCAGGGTGCCCGTCCAGCCGAACTGCTTCATCACCATGAACAGCGGGATGATGCCCAGCTGGGTCGGCACGGCGAGGGTCGCGATGACGAACACCATCAGCCCCTCACGGCCGCGGAACTTCAGCTTCGCGAACGCGTAGCCGGCGAGCGTCGAGAACCCGACCACCGAGATGGTGATGATGCTCGCGACGATGAGCGAGTTGCCGAGAGCGAGCCAGAACGGCACGGTGTCGAGCACCTGCGCCACGTTCGTCCAGAACTGTCCGCCGGGAAGCAGGGGAGGGTAGGTGGAGGTGAGCACGCTGCTCGGGCTCGACCCGGCGACGACGGACCACCACAGCGGGTAGACGCCGCCGATGAACACGACGATCAGCAGCCCGTAGGTGAGGAAACCGGGGCGGCGGTCGATGCCGAGCGCGCGGCGCTTCGGCGCCCGGCCCTTCTGCGAGCCGGCCTTCGGCGCTGCCGCCCGGGGCGAGCGCTGCTCTGCCTGGCCGTTGCGGTCGACGGTGGCGGTCATGATCTCTTCTCCTCGCTTGCGGCGACCAGGGCGAGATCGCCCTCGGTGGCCGTGTCGTCACTGTTCCCACTGCCCGCGTCACCCGCCCCCGCCGTGGCGCGCGAAGCCGCCAGCCGACGTGCGGTGCGTTTGGCGCCCATCCGGGCCTCTGTGGATGCGATGCGCCGGGAGATGAGGAAGTTCAGCACCCCGAACGCGACGATGATGATGAACAGCAGCCAGGCGATGGCCGAGGCCTTGCCGAAGTTCTGGCGGTTGAACGCCATGTCCCACAGGTAGAGGACGGTGGTCTGGTACTGCCGCTGCGGCCCGCCCGGCACGGCGCTGGACGGGTTGAACAGCTTCGGTTCCGTGAAGATCTGCAGGCCGCCGATGGTGGCCGTGACGATGACGAAGATCATCGTGGGCCGGATGCTCGGCAGCGTGATCGAGAAGAAGCGGCGGAACGCGCCCGCGCCGTCGAGCGCGGCCGACTCGTGGATGTCGCGCGGCACGGCCTGCATCGCGGCGAGCAGGATCAGCGCGTTGTAGCCGGTCCAGCGCCAGTTGACCATGGATGCGATGGCGACATGCGCGGGGAACGTCTCGGTCTTCCAGTTGATCGGGGAGAGGTGGACGGACTGCAGCAGGTTGTTGATCAGGCCGTACTTCTCGTCGAAGGCGCTGGAGAAGATGAGGGTGACAGCGACGGGCGTGACGACGTAGGGGATGAGGACGCTCATCCGCCAGAACGTCTTGGCCCGGATGTTCTGGTCCAGGATCGCGGCGATCAGCACGGCGCCGATCAGCTGCGGGATCGCGGACAGCAGGAAGATGCTGAGGGTGTTGAACAGCGAGTTCCAGAAGAACGGGTCGCTCAGCTCGGCGGCGTAGTTGCCGAGGCCGACCCACTCGCCGGGGCCGGTGAGGAGGTTCCACTTGTTCAGCGACACGACGAACGTGTAGACGAGCGGGAACAGTCCGACCAGGCCGAACAGCACGAAGAACGGTGCGATGTAGAAGTAGGGGGACGCCTTGACGTCGAAGCGACTCAGCTTCTGACGCGGGGTCAGGGCGCGGCGCGCATCCCGATCCTGCTTGCGGCGGTCGCTGCGGTCTGTGCGGTCTGTGCGGTCGGCGGCGCCTGTGCCATCGGCGTCGGCCGCGGTGGGCGGTGTTGTCACGGAGGTCATGCGCTGGTTCTCCCCAGGGTGCGGGCCCCCGCCGCCTGCGCGGCGGGGGCCCGGTCGGTGCTGGATGCTACTTGTTGACGACCAGCTGGTTGAGCAGCTTCATCGCGTTGGCCCAGGCCTGGTCGCCGTTCGCCTTGCCGGAGTCGAGCTCCTGCACGGACGGGCCGAAGACCTGGGACTGGATGACCGAGTCGTCCGGCCCCTTGTACTGGGCGACGACGCCCTTCGCACGCTCGGCGAGGATCTGACCGATCGGAGCGTTGTTGAAGAACTTCGTCAGGTCGCTCTCGCCGGTCACGCCGGAGTCGGACTGCGCTGCGGTCACGGACGGGAAGGTGCCCGCGGCCTGGAAGGTGGCGACCTGCGACTTGGCGGTGGTCAGCCACGCGGCGAGGTCAGCGGCCTCCTTCGGGTGCTTCGACTGCTTCGGGACGGTCAGGAACGATCCACCCCAGTTGGCTGCGCCGCCGGGGAAGACGTTGGCGAAGTCCCACCCGGTCGCTGCGTCTCCGCCGCCGGCCTTGACCTGGCCCTGCACGACGCCGAGCATCCAGCCCGGGCAGACGAACGTGGCGAACGAGCCGTCGGTGAACGCCTTGCCCTTGCCCCAGTCCCACTGGGTCTGGTTGGAGGAGAGGCCGGCAGCCGCTCCACCGGCGAGCTGGCTCCACAGGCCCTTGAGCGTGGAGTTGTCCTCGATGTTGAGCTTGCCGTCCTTGGTGTAGTAGCCCTCCGGCTGCTGGTTCACCATGGCGTTCCAGAGGAAGCCGGACTGGTCGTAGAACGGCTTGCCGCTGGCGGCCTTGTACTGCTGGCCGACCTTGAAGTAGTCCTCCCAGGTGGCGTTGTCCCCGCCGAACAGCTTGGCGACGGAGTCGCGGTCGCTCGGCAGACCGGCGGCGGCGAAGAGCTTGCTGTTGTAGCAGAGACCCTCCGGCCCGATGTCGGTGCCGTAGCCGATGATGCGGCCGTCCTTGTCGGTGGCCTGCTTGAGCTTCCAGTCGACCCAGCGGTCCTTGATCTTGTCGGCTCCGTAGTCCTTCAGGTCGTTGAAGTCCGTGGAGACCTGCATGACCTTGCTGAGCCAGCCTTCTTCGACGGCCTGAACGTCGGGGAGGCCGCTTCCGGCCGCTTCCTTGGTCTGCCAGTCGGTCAGGGCGTTGTCACCGGTGTCGATGTTCGTCGCCTTGATCTTGATGTTCGGGTGCTCCTTCTCGTACTGCGAGTAGAGCTTGTCGAATCCCATTGTGCCGAACGTGGTGACGGTCAACGTGATCGGGTTCGAGCTGCTGCCGCTGTCTCCACCGCTGGATGAACATCCTGCGGCGAGGAGGGCGAAGGATGCGGCGCCTGCAACGGCGGCGACAACCTTGGTGCGTCGTGAGAACTTCACGGTCACTCCCTTGTGTGCGTGGTCTGGTGGTGGGGCGCTGAGAGCGCTCTCAACCACTGGTGTGAGAGCGCTCTCACGCGTTGCCACAGAGAATATGCAGGCATTGCGGGCGGTGTCAAGCGCGAGCGTGGTCGCGCTCTCATCGGCACCAATCCGCGGATGTGTAATTCTGCCGCTCGCGCCGTGGGTGATTCTGCGTCTTGCCCAACAATTCCGGGGGTTCGGGACGCAAGGAACGCCGTCGTGAGGCTGTCATGGCGACTCTGCGCGGTCGTCGCGTCGTGACCGAATCGTTACCGTCGCGGGGCGCGGTTCGGGGCTCGCGCACCCACAACGCACAGCGGCCGCCGCCCGCGAGGGCGACGGCCGCTGGATGCGCTGGAACCTACTCCGCAGCCGGCTTCGGGCGCTGCGCGCGCAGGGAGGCCGTGTCGGCTCCCGGCTCGATCAGTGCGCCGAAGTCGTCGGCAGCTCGGTGGGCGAGGATGCCCGTGTCGTACTCCTCGTCGCTCTCCGCAGCCACGGTGCCGGCGAGCACGCGCTCGCGGTCGGCAGCCGCATCCGCTGCGTCGGCCGCGTCGTCCGCGGCCTCCTGGAGGGCCGACTTGGCCCGCAGCGGCGGCGTCTTGAAGAACCAGGTGAGCACGAACGCGATCAGGACCACGATCAGCGCCACCCAGTAGACCTCGATGGCCGACTGGTTGAAGCCGACCAGGAACGGCTTGGAGAGCCGCTTGTCGGCGCCGTTCAGGAACGACGTGTCGTCGAGGCTGGCGCCACCGGCGGAGTCCGACTTCTTCAGCTGGGTCTGCAGCGTGGGCACCGCCTTCTCGACCACCTGCGAACGCTGGTCGGCGTTCGAGAAGTCGATCGGGGCAGCGGGCACCTTCGTGGCCGCGATGTCGGCGGGGACGCCCTGGGCGACCAGCTGTGCGACGGCCGCGTCGTGCGCGCCCTTTTGCGCGTTCGCCTCGAGCGGGGTCACGATCTTGTTGTAGATCGTGTCCATGATCTGCTTGTTCTCCGGCGCGCTCGCCACGGACGGCGTGAGTGCCGCATCCAGAGCATTGGTCAGCGTCGGCTTGTCGCTCAGCGAGGTCTGGATGTTGCCGGGCATCACCGTGAACAGCAGCGACAGCAGCACGGCCGTGCCCAGCGTTCCACCGATCTGGCGGAAGAACGTGGATGCGCTGGTCGCCACACCCATGTCCTTCAGCCCCACCGAGTTCTGGCTGGCGATGGTGAGCGTCTGCATGAGCTGGCCGAGGCCCAGGCCGATGAGCAGCATGGCGCCGGCGATGAACCAGTACGAGCTGTCGAACTTGAGGAACGTCAGGTAGAAGAACCCGCCGGACAGCAGCGCCGTGCCGATGATCGGGAACTGCCGGTAGTGGCCGGTGCGCGAGATGATCTGGCCGGAGGCGATCGAGGAGATCATGAGGCCGAGGATCATCGGGAGCATCTGCAGGCCCGACTCCGTCGGCGTCGCGCCGAGCACGAGCTGCAGGTAGAGCGGCAGGGTCAGCATGGCGCCGAACATCCCGAAGCCGACGAACACACCGATGATGGTGGCCATCGAGAAGGTGGAGGAACGGAACAGCTTGAGCGGGATGAGCGCGTCGTCCTTCATCGCCATCTCGACGAGGATGAAGGCCACGATGCCGATGGCGCCGACCACGTAGCAGGCGATCGCCCCGGCGCTGTCCCAGCCCCAGTCGCGTCCCTCCTCCGCCACGAGCAGCAGCGGCACCAGGGCGACGACGACCGCCGTCGCGCCCCACCAGTCGATGCGGGCGGAACCGCGTTCTCGCTTCGGCAGGTGCAGGAACCGCATCACGATGAAGAGTGCGATGACACCGATCGGCACGTTGATGAGGAACACCCAGCGCCATCCGGCGATCCACAGGATCTCGTTGGCGCCGGCGAACAGGCCGCCGACGAGCGGGCCGATGAGGCTCGAGATGCCGAAGACGGCGAGGAAGTATCCCTGGTACTTGGCGCGCTCGCGCGGGGCGAGCATGTCGCCCATGATGGCGAGCGGCATGGACATCAGGCCACCGGCGCCGAGGCCCTGGATGGCGCGGAACACCGCGAGCTCGATCATCGAGGTCGAGAACGTGGCGGCGATCGAGCCGACCACGAAGATGACGATCGCGAGGATGAACAGCGGGCGGCGGCCGAAGATGTCGGACAGCTTGCCGTAGATCGGCGTGGAGATCGTGGAGACGATGAGGTAGGCGGTGGTGACCCACGCCTGCTGGCTCAGACCGTGCAGATCGTCGCCGATGGTGCGGATGGCGGTACCGACGACCGTCTGGTCGAGGGCGGACAGGAACATACCGGCCATGAGGCCGAAAATGACGAACAGGATCTGACGGTGCGTCATGATCGCGTTCCTCGGTGCGGCGGGCGCCGCGGATGCTTGGCTTGACATGAATCTCCGAGTCGAGAGTCTGATGGGGACGCCCGAGCCACGGGAGTCACACCGGTGTGGGGCACAAAAAAATTTGCGGAGAGTGCAAAGTTACACCCGGTGCGACTGTTTCAGCAACGTGAAGTAGTTGTCATATGTAAACGTTCGCCACAAGCGAACGCGTATCCCGGATTCCGCGCATTCATGCGGATGTATGGATCGAATCCACGCGAACCACACCCCCCGCACAGGTGTCACCGAAAAACCAGGCGTACCGTGAAAGGAGACCCGAATCCGACGCCCCCCAATTCGACATTCGATCTGAAGGTCCCATGTTCCGCCAATCCCGTACGACCTCGTCGCGCCGCCTCCTCGTGGCAGCAGGCTTCGCCGCAGCCACCGCGCTCATCCTCACCGGATGCGCGGGCGAACCGTCGCCCATCACCAAGGCCGTGGCCGGCGCATCCCCGTCGTCGGAGAGCACGAGCATCTCCACGATCCGCCCGGCAGCAGGCAGCGTCTCCGGTGCAGGGACGGTCACCATCTCCGGCAACAACCTCGACGACGTGAAGAGCGTGCAGATCGGCGGCCAGCAGGCCACGGTCACGCACACCAGCGACAGCAAGGTCGTCGCCGTCGTCCCTCCCGCCGCCAACTACCAGGCCGGCGCCGTGGATGTGGCGCTCACCGGCAAGAACGGCAAGGCCATCGCGAGCAGCGACAAGGCGTACGACTACAAGGTCGCGACGCCGGTGGACAAGCAGCTCGCATACGCGATGACCTACTGGAAGAACTACAACACCGCGGAGTGGGGCGACCTCAACCCGGTGGGCGGCGACTGCGCCAACTTCGTCAGCCAGTCCCTCATCGCCCGCGGCTGGCAGATGAACGCCGACTGGTACAACAAGGACGCCGCGGCCGACTGGAGCCCTGCCTGGGGCTACGTGCCGTCGATGGATGCGTACTTCCAGGCGAACGCCGCGGCTCTCGGCCTCACGGAGTACCCGCTCGACCAGCGCGACAACATCAAGGTCGGCGACATCGTGATGTTCGACTGGAACGACAACGACTCCCTCGACCACGTGCAGATCGTCTCCTCCGTGCAGAAGGTCGACGGCAAGGTCGTCATCAAGATGGTCGGCCACAACGAGGACACCGACTACCGCGACCTCGACACGACGATCACCGTCGACCACCCCGGCGCCATCGGCCACTTCTGGAGCCTCTCCAAGTAGCCTGCACGCCCGCCGCGACGCGGCTGGGAGTACCGCTCCGCTGCACCGCGCCGAGATATGCTCATCGCGTGAACATGGGGGAGCTTCGACCGCGTCGTGCCCGCGCGACGGCGGCCGCGCTTCTCGGCGGTGCGCTGATCGTCGTCGCGGCACTCAGCGGATGCGCGACGGGCGGGGCGACGGCGGCCGACCATCCACGGCGCTCCGGCACGCCGCACTCGAAGCCGTCGCGCCCGACGGAGGACCCGTCTGCGTCGTCGCGCCCGACGCCGACGGTCACGCCCACGCCGACAGCAGTCGGCTTCGACAAGGCGGCGCAGTCGGTCGACGATCCGGCAAGCACCTGGGTCGTGGCGAACAAGCAACGGGGGCTGAAGCCGCCGGAGTACGTCCCGGGCGACCTGGTCTACCCGGACGTGACGTACGTGAACCGCCAGCCGATGCGGCAGGAGGTGGCGACGGCGCTGGTCGCGATGTTCGCCGCAGGCAAGGCGGAGGCCGGCCTCGAGTTCTCGGTGCAGAGCGCATACCGGTCGTACGAGTCGCAGGTGCGGGTCTACAACGACGACGTGGCACGCAACGGCCAGGCGTACGCGGACACCGACACGGCCAGGCCGGGGCACAGCGAGCACCAGACCGGGCTCGCCGTCGACATCAGCGCCGTCCCGGCGAAATGCTCCCTCGCCGCCTGCTTCGCGCAGACACCGCAGGGGGAGTGGCTCGCGGCGAACGCCTGGCGGTTCGGCTTCCTGCTGCGGTATCCGGCCGACAAGGTGCCGGTCACCGGGTTCACGTTCGAGCCGTGGCACTTCCGCTACATCGGTGCGCCGCTGGCGGCCCAGCTGCACGCGACCGGCGTGACGACGCTGGAGGAGTTCTTCGGGGTGCCGGGCGGCACGACGTATCAGTGAGGTGCGCCGCGGACGCGAGTTGCTGACCTCGCTGACGAGCTGACGCACGTATTTCTTCGAGCGTGGCGTCATCGAGGCGCACATTCTGCGTCTCTTCTGGTGACGGCGGCCGCACCTGCTGCCCCCGTTACCGAAACCCCCGACTCGATGAAGGCACTCGATGACTATCGCCGACGACGACGCACCATACGTGCTCGGCCAGCAGCGCATGACGCTCGCTGAACTCCGGGCAGAGCTCGAGCGGGTGCCCGCCGGCGCACCCGCGCGCCCTGGTCCGTTCTGGCGGTCGCCGGTGGTGGTGATCGGCGCTGCCGCGGTGATCTCGGTCGGCGCCCTCGTGGCCATGTGGGCGGCCCTCGTCGCTACCTCGGTGTGACCGTGCCGGCCATCGACCATCCGCTGATCGGGGAACTGATCCGCTGGTCCAGGGACGGGAACGTGCTCGTCGGGCTCGCGGGCGGTTACGACGACGACAGAGACAGCATCCTGCTGTTCACCGACGCGCTGCGCGAGGTGAGCATCCTGGTCCCCGCTGTGGAGTGCCGGCGGATGCGCGGCGCCGACCGTTCTTTCGACGCCGAGCGGACGCAGGGCGAGCGCGACGCGTACCATCGTGGGCTGCTGGATGCGCGGACAGCGGTTACGCAGGTCGCCGCTGACCTGGCGATGTCGGGAGACGTGCAGCGCTGCTCCGGTGTCGCGCGCGCGTTCGAAGCGGTGGAGGAGTTGGTCCTGGGGCACGGCGATTAGTCCGGCGCAGTGCCGGAGAGAAATATCTGAGAATTCCCCAGCAGTCGCGTCATGTTCCGCGTGCTGGGGACTCTCTCTCGGTTAAGACCAGGTGTCCTCCCGAAGGGGCATCCGGTTGGTCGTCACCTGTTCCCGGAGGTCGAAACCATGCCGAAAGCGCTCTTCAGCGCCCGACGAGCCCTCTCTACCCGTTCTGACGGCGAACTCGTCGAGCTCAGCCGTTCTGGCAATCGCGACGCGTATGCCGAGCTGTGGCGACGCCACGCGTCGGCGGGTCTCGCGGTCGCGCGCTCGCACAGCCCGACACTCGACGCGGACGATCTCGTCTCCGAGTCCTTCGCCCGCATCTTCAAGACGATCGCAGCGGGCGGCGGCCCGACGTCGGGCTTCCGGCCGTACCTGTTCACGACGATCAGGAACACGGCAGCGGGTTGGGGACGCGCGCGCCGCGAGGTGGCGGTCGACGACGCCGACCTCATCGAGGACCCCCGCTTCAGCGAGGAAGCCCAATTGGATGCGCTCAACGGCACGCTCGCGATGTCCGCGTTCCGAACCCTCTCCCCAGAATGGCAAGAGGTTCTCTGGTACACCGAGGTCGAGGGGCTGGCGCCGAGAGAACTCGCCCCGCTTCTCGGCCTGAGCGCGAACTCGGCCGCCGCGCTCGCATACCGCGCCCGCGAGGGCCTCCGCCAGGCCTGGATCCAGGCCCACCTCGCTTCGGTCCCCGCCGACTCCGAGTGCCGCTGGACCATCGACCACCTCGGTGCATACCTCCGCGGCAAGGCGCAGAAGCGCACGCGCACCCGCATCGACGCGCACCTCGACACGTGCGCCGAGTGCAGCCTCGCGGCAGCCGAAGCCACAGACGCCAGCCGCCAGGTCGGCCTCATCCTGCTGCCCCTGACCGCCGGGATCGGCGGGGCCATCGCGTACACGGCGTGGCTCTCCACGGGCGGCGGCGTCGGTGCCGCCTCCGCGGCGACGGCGGCGACGCTGGGGGGTGCCAGTAGTGCTGGTAGCGCAAACACCGCCGGCGCGGCCAGCGCGGGAGCCGCATCCGGTCTTCCCGTGCTCGTCGGAGCGGGCCTCGTGCTCTGTGCGGTGGCGGTGGCAGGCTTCGCGCTCACTTCGACGATCTCCTCGACGCCGAGCGACCAGGAGGTCGCGGCGGCGTCCGGTCCCTCCCAGCCCGATGTGCCGCCCGCGACGGCGACGGTGCCCGCACCACCGACACGCCCGGTCGTGCCTGCGCCCACGGTTGCACCCGTCGAGCCGCCCGCGGTGGACCAGGCGGCCACGCCAGGTGTCGCAGCGTCAACGCCAGGTGTCGCAGCGTCAACGCCGCAGGCCGGGGGACAGCCGCGCCCCGCGAGCGTTCCGACCGCGCCCGCAAAGCCGAAGCCGACCCCAACCCCCACCCCGACGACCTCGCCGACGACGCCTGCCACTCCCGTGCCGGATGCGCCGGTGATCCTGTCGCCGTCCCCCAGCGCTCCGGTGCTCACCGACGCCGACGTCATCACGGTCTCGGGCACCGCCCTTCCCGGCTCATCGGTGACCGCCACCGTCGACCGCAGCGTCTTCTCCACCTTCCCGGCGGATGCCACGGGTTCGTGGACGATCCGTATTCCTCTCGCGGCATACGCCGATGGGCGGCACGCTCTGACCTTCGTGCAGAAGACGGCGCAGGGCACGTCGGCCGCCTCGTCGCTGAACGTCGCGATCGACCGGACACCCGCTGCGCCGGTCGTCACCGCAGTGGACACGGCGGACGGACGGTACTTCCCGATCCTCAGCGGCACGGCCCAGCCGGGAGCAGCCGTGGCGATCTCCGGGCCGGGTGGGGTGGGTCCGGTCAGCGTCGCCGCCGATGCGACCGGCGCGTGGACATCGCCACCGGTCACCGGTCTCGCCGCAGGCACGAGCACCCTCACGGTCAGGCAGACGGACCAGGCCCGTCGACAGTCGGCATCGTCGACGGTCGATGTGCAGTTGGTCGCGCCCGCGCTCTCGGTCGATTGCTCCTGGTGGCCCGACCACGGTCCTGCCGTCACGGCCACCGCGACGGGCATCCCCGGCGCCGACATCGAACTGCGAGTGTGGGGCGGCACCGGCTGGACCGCCGCCGCGCTCGACGCCGACGGCCGCTGGTCGGATCGGCACCTGTGGCTGCCGCTGCACGGCTACTTCCTCGGAGAGGTGAGGTACGCGGGCGACGGACGCGTCGGACCGGCGGCGGAGGCCCACGCGGCCGACTGACCGGCAGTCGCCGCAACGAGCGGCCTCAGCGGAGTGCCCGCTGCGCCACACCACCACACCACGCGACGCGGGACGGCTGGGATGGGGACCAGCCGCCCCGCGGCTCAGGGCCTCAGCGGCGGGTGGCCGAGCGGCGGACGCGACGGAGGACGAGGATCCCGAGCCCGGCGGCGACGGCCATTGCTGCCGTGATCCCGAGCATCCCGGCCCCGGTCGTGTCGCTTCCGGTGTGCGCGAGAGTGGCGCTCGGGGATGCGGGGCTCCCTGCCACAGGCGCCGCGCCGGACGCCGGGGACGCCGGGGTCGTCGGCGGCACGACCGCCGTCGGCGTCGGCGTGGGTGTCGGCGTCGAGGTCGGCGGCGCGGTTGCGTAGTCGTTCGTGATCGTGACGAGGATCGTCGTGGGGGAGTCCTGCGTCACCGCGATGTCGCCCGTGGGGGCGTATGCGACCGAGGTGGCGCCGCGGCTGTCCGTCTCGGTGACCGTGCACTGCGCGCCCACCGGGATGCCGGGGAACGTCTTCGTCTGGCCGGCGGCGATCGCGGCGGTGGCCGGGTATCCGCTGACGGGGGAGCCGCCGGACGTGCAGGTCACCGTCACAGGGAAGGTGCCGGAGGGTGCGACGCCGTCGCCGGTGACCTGCTTGGTGACCGCGATGGCGCGGAGCGTGATCCCGGACGCTGCGCCGCCCGCTGTGACGTAGTCGACGCTGGCCTGCGCGTCGCCGAGACTGCGGCCGCTGGCCGTGTTCGCGAACGTCGTGCCGTCCGGGATGCCGGCCGGGACGTCGAGCCGGTAGTAGATGGTGTAGACGCTGGCCGGGTCCGGCTGGTGCACGGTCAGGGCGAACGACGCGGCTGCGGGCGTGAACGAGAAGGTGCCTGCGCCGGTACCTTCTGTGAGCTTGGTCGCCGATGCGCCCCAGTCGCCGTTGTTCCAGCCGGCGATCGGCACCCGGTATACCTCGAGCGAGCCGGGGTGCAGCGCGAGGCGGCCGTCGTAGGTGTCCGTCAGCTCGACCTCCGATCCTCCGTTCGTGAGAAGAGCGCCCGGCACGTTGGCGTTCCAGCCGAGCGTGCCGTCGGTGTTCTGCCAGCCGCCCTTGGTGAGTGTCGTCGGCGCCGGCCAGCCGCCGCCTCCGGTGCCCGGCTGGATGCCGCCGCCCGGCAGCGGGACCGTGATCGTCGCCGTCGACCCAGCACTGAACAACACGTCGCCGGTCGCGGCCGACGCAGCGGTGGCGTAGAAGTAGAGCGAACCGGCGATCCCGGAGTGGGTGGCGGCGTACGCGCCGACGGTGCAGGTGACGCTTGTCGAGACGACCGCGCAGCTGCCGACGTCCGCGCCGGTCGAGTCTCGCAGTTCGAACTGCGACGAATAGCCGCTCACCGGTGACGGGAACGAGAGAGTGAAGGTGTCGCCCGGCTGCGCGCCGGACGGCAACGCCCACTGAGCGTCGACGCGGAACCGCTGCCCCACGGTCAACGGGGTGTCCGGATGCGCGGGATCGGGTGCCTGGATGGTCACGGCGGTGACCGCATCCACCGGCGCGGCCGAAGCGGCCTGGGCGGGTGCGAGCACGAGCGCCGTCGCACCGAGGGCGGCGACGGCGGCGACGGCCGCGAGCGCCGCGGAGGTATGAGCGATGGAAACGCGCGACCGTCGGTTCGCGCGCTGGAACAGCAAGGGAAGCATTTCGGGACTCCAACTCGGGTACGAGAGCCCTGGAGAACGCGGCTCTCGACCTCAGTGAGTTGAAGAATCGTCAATTATGACGGGCCGCCGCCAGCGTTGCGACGGCCCGGAAACACCACCCGGCGAAGCAGTCCCGCCGCTACGCTCCCGCCAGCGCGTCGCCGACGATCCGCTTCGCTTCCTCCTGCACCTCGCGCAGGTTGTCGGAGCCGGCGAACGACTCGGCGTAGATCTTGTAGACGTTCTCGGTGCCGCTCGGCCGCGCGGCGAACCAGGCCGTCGCCGTCTCGACCTTGACGCCACCGAGGGCTGCATCGTTGCCGGGGGCGCGGCTGAGCTTGGCCGTGATCGGCTCGCCCGCCAGCTCGGTGGCCGTGATGGCTTCGCCGTCGAGCTTGGAGAGGGCGGACTTCTCGGCGGGGCTGGCTGGAGCATCCACTCGTTCGTAGACGGGGTCGCCGAACTTCTCGGTGAGCTCCGCGTAGAGCTGGGAGGGGGTCTTGCCGGTCACCGCGCGGATCTCGCTGGCGAGCAGCGCGAGGAGGATGCCGTCTTTGTCCGTGGTCCAGACCGAGCCGTCGAAGCGGAGGAAGCTCGCTCCCGCGCTCTCCTCTCCGCCGAAGCCGACCGAGCCGTCGATGAGGCCGGGCACGAACCACTTGAAGCCCACCGGCACCTCCCACAGCCGGCGGCCGAGCGACTCAGCCACCTTGTCGATGATGGAGGAGGAGACGAGGGTCTTTCCGACCGCTGCGTCTTTCCGCCACTCGGTACGCGTGCGATAGAGATAGTCGATGGCCACCGCGAGGTAGTGGTTGGGGTTCATCAGGCCGCCGTCCGGCGTGACGATGCCGTGCCGGTCGGCGTCGGCGTCGTTGCCGGTGAGGATGTCGTAGTCGTCTTTGTGCGCGAGCACCGACGCCATCGCCGACGGGCTGGACGGGTCCATCCTGATCTTGGAGTCCCAGTCGAGCGTCATGAAGCTCCAGGTGGGGTCGACCGTGGGGTTCACGACCGTGAGGTCGAGGCCGTACCGTTCCGCGATGGCTGCCCAGTAGTTGACGCTCGCGCCGCCGAGCGGGTCTGCGCCGATGTGGATGCCGCTGTCGCGGATGGCCTTCACGTCGATGATGTTCTCGAGGTCGTCGACGTACGTTCCGCGGAAGTCGTACGTCTCCACCGCGCTCGGCTCGCTCATCCGGACGCCGCGGAGGTCGTCGGCGATCAGCTCGTTGGCGCGGTTGGCGATCCAGCTCGTGGCGTCTGTGTCTGCCGGGCCGCCGTGCGGCGGGTTGTACTTGAAGCCGCCGTCGGCCGGCGGGTTGTGGCTCGGGGTGACCACGATGCCGTCTGCCTGGTCGTCGTGACCGGCGCGGTTGTAGCGCAGGATCGCGTGCGACAGGGCGGGCGTGGGCACCCAGTCGTCGAACTCGTCGACCAGCACGCGCACCTCGTTGCCGACCAGGACCGCGAGAGCGGTGGTCATCGCGTACTCGCTCAGCGCGTGCGTGTCCGCGCCGAGGAACAGCGGTCCGGTGATGCCCTGCGACGCCCGGTACTCCACGATCGCCTGCGTGGTGGCGGCGATGTGGTTCTCGTTGAACGCCGTGTTCAGCGAACTGCCGCGGTGACCGGACGTGCCGAACACCACTCTCTGCTCCGGGATGCTCACATTCGGCTTGAGGTCGTAGTACGCGCGCCGCAGAGCGTCGATGTCGACCAGGTCGGAGGCTTGGGCTGGGGTGCCGGCTCGTTCGTTCATGGCTCCATACTTCCACTCGGGATGCGCCGCGCCAGAGGGTTACGTCAGGTTGTGGAGAACTTCATCCTGTGCAGAGGCGGTTGGCTAAGCTGATCGCCATGCCTGAAGCCGCCGAGCCCACCGCCGAACTGCCCGCGTCCGTCGACGAGGTCTACAGCTTCCTGGGCCCGTCCGGCACGTTCACCGAGGCGGCGCTCGCGCAGGTCCCCGAAGCGCGCGGCAAGCACTGGCGCTCGGTCAACAACGTGGGGGAGGCGCTCGCCGACGTGGTGTCCGGCCGCAGCGTCGCAGCGATGATAGCGATCGAGAACTCGATCGAGGGCGGCGTCTCCGTCGCTCAGGATGCGCTGGCCACCGTGCCCGGCCTCCGCATCGTCGGCGAGTACCTCGTGCCGGTCAACTTCGTGCTCGTGGCCCGCCCGGGAACGACGCTCGCCGACGTGAAGACGATCAACGCGCATCCCGTGGCGTACGCGCAGTGCCACCTGTGGCTCGACGAGCACCTGCCGGAGCACGGTCACCTGCCGGCGTCCAGCAACGTCGCCGCGGCCGCCTCACTCTTCGAGGGCAGCACGGCGGATGCCGCCATTGCGCCTCCGGGCATCGTCGACCACCACGACGTCGAGGTGCTCGCCGAGAACATCGGCGACAACCCGAACGCGGTCACCCGCTTCGTCCTCGTCAGCACGGAGCGCAGCGTCCCGGCGCCGACCGGCGCGGACAAGACCAGCCTCATCGCCGAACTCCCCGACGACCGCCCGGGCTCCCTGCTCGACCTGCTCGAACAGTTCTCCACCAGGGGCATCAACCTGAGCCTCATCGAGTCGCGGCCGATCGGCGACGCCCTCGGTCGCTACCGCTTCGTGATCGACGCCGACGGCCACATCCACGACGAGCGGGTGGCGGATGCGCTGCTCGGCCTGCGCAGGTTCAGCCCGGCCGTGATCTTCCTCGGCTCGTACCCGCGTGCGGACAAGGTCTCCGTAGACTACGACCGCCGATACCGCGACGAGGTGTTCACCGAGGCGCGCGACTGGCTGGCGTCGCTCACGGCGCCCAGGGACACCGACGCCGGCGCCGGCCACCAGGGGTAGGCTGCGAGCCAGAACCGTTCCGAGTCCCGAGCGAGGAGCACACGATGGCCGTGGACGAAGCGAACCGCGAGACCGCCGACCGCGGCGATTTCGACCCGCGCTACGACCCGGCCTTCCAGCGCGGGTACCAGCCCAAGCCGGGGGAGCGACCCGCCACCAGGATGCGGGATGCGGCTGCGACCGCCGCGTTCCAGCGCCCTGCACCGCGGGCGGTGGACCCGGTGGAGCGGGCGGATCGGGCCGATCGGGCCGAACCTTCCGCGGACGCTGAGTACGACGTCGTGGAGGCGGAGGCGGAGCCATACGCGCCCCCGACCGGCGCGGCCCCCACTCCGGCCGCGGCCCCCGCCCTCACCGCCGCTCCAGCCCTCGCGTATCCCGCCCGCGGCGGCGTCCTCGCCACCGTCGACTTCTCCCCCCGCCGCAACCGCGCCGTCCTCACCCTCTGGCTGGTCGGCGGCGGCCTGGTGGCGCTCGGCATCCTGCTCTACGTGATGTCGGTCTTCACCTCGTACACCAACCCCACGTCGGGCGCCGATGTCACCGGACTCGTCTTCAGCCAGCTGGGCTGGATGCTCGCCGGCCCGCTGATCACCGTCGGCCTCGCGACCCTTGTGGTGTTGCTCGCGCTGACCCTGCTCTCCGGGCGGCCTGCGCTTGAGCCTGTCGCTGAGGCGACGCACGGACCGGAACAGTCGGACTGATCGGCTCGAGTCGCCTCCTGGTGAGGCGGCCCCCGCGTTCCTTATAGATGCAATAACAACATTGCCGCGGACGCGGGCAGACCGTACCTTCTTTGAAAGGCCAGGTTCCAGATACAAAATGTATCATCTGGCGTTTGGATTCAAAGGAGTTCCGATGTCAATCACTCTCGACCGCCAGCAGGTCTCCCTCTCCAGAACGCGAGAGGCGGTCTTCGAACTGGCCTCGCGCGTTGCGACGAGCGATCCGCTGGGCGCGCTGGCGTCGCGGCGGGCAGCGCTCGCCGAACGGCGCGCCGGTGGCGTAGCGAACGGGGTGGCGCCGGTCGTGGCGTTCATCGTCCTTGTCGCCGTGCTCGCGTTGCTCGCTGCTGCCATCAGCATCGCCGTTCTCATCTTCTGCTCGCAGAAGGGCATGAATTTCGAGTGGTACGTCCACACCAGCTGGTTCGAAGTGAAGGTCGCCTGCAAGAAATGACAGTTCTCGGTGATCAGCTGAGTTCCGCGCCGTCGTCCACCAAGCGCGGCGCCCTCGTGGCTGGTGCGATCGGTCTGGTGACCGGGCTCGTCGTGGGTGCCGTCGGCACCGCGATCGCGGTCGGCTGGGCGATCTTCAACGCTGTCGACTCCCAGGCGTCGGCACACGTGCCGCTGGTGATCGACGTCGCCGTGGTCGATGGCACCGTGCGCGCGGAGTCGGGGGACGGTCTTGTCGTTCCCGCGTTGGTGTGTGCCGTGGTGGGGGCATCGATCGGTGTCGCGATCTGGGCACTTCGACGTCGTCGATGATGGCTCAGCCGTGATGGTTCAGCCGCGGGCGTTCCGGCTCGCGGTCAGCGCGTCGTGGCGGTTCAGTCTGCTCTGCCTGGCGACGCTGGCCATCGTGGGCGGACCGGGCATCGTGCTCCTCGGCGCGATGTTCGGACCGCCCGTGGCGTACAGCGGTTTCGCGTCGATCGTGCTCTTTCCTCTGTCGATCCTCGTGCACGAGTACGGTCATGCGCTACCCGCCATACGGTCGATCAGACTGCTCCACTCGCGAAGCGGGACCGACCGCGTCGAAGCGCACGGCGACTGGTTCTCCGCCGAGATCCGGCGACCGCGTTTCGCCCCGCGCAGGGATGCGCTCATCACGATGTGTGGGCCGGCGGCCGGAGCATCCGTCGGCGTGATCGTCATCGGAATTGCCTTGCTCTGCATCGAGGAGCCGAACCCGCTCGCACTGCTCTTCTCTGTCCCCTTTGTCAGCCACCTTGCGGCGCTCACCCCATTCAGCAAGGACGGGCGTGCCCTTCTGGACGCGTTCCAACGGAAGGAAAACACATGAGCAGCCACCCGGGCCTGATCGTCCGTGACCTGGTCGTGGGCTACGGCCGTCGACCGGCCGTGCTGAACGGCATCGATGCAGACATCGAGCCGGGCACGATGGTGTCCATGCTCGGGCCGAACGGCTCGGGCAAATCGACCCTCCTGCACGCGCTCCTCGGCCTCATTCCCGTGCGACAGGGAAGCGTGCGGCTGCGAGGTGAGCCGCTCACGGCGGTCCAGCGCACGCACGTCGGGTTCTGTGCAGACGATCTTCCGCTGCCGAGCCTGCTCACCGGCCGCGAGTTCCTGCGCTTCTCAGCCGTTGCGCGCGAAGTCGAACTCTCCGACGGCGATGTGGCGAACCTGTTCGAAGCAACGAACATGGCCGGTTCGGAGACCCGGTTGATCCGCGAGTACAGCCACGGGATGAAGCGCAAGCTGATGCTGCTCGCCAACATCCTGCACTCACCGAGCCTCCTGATCCTCGACGAACCATTCCGGGGCCTCGACCCGGAAGCGCAGGTGGTGATGCGCACCGTCCTGAATGCGGCTGCCGAGCGGGGAAGCATCGTTCTCATTTCGACGCACGACCTTGCGGTCGCGGCGCGGATCAGCGACAACGTTCTGGTTCTCGACCGAGGACGTATCCGATTCCTGGGCGCGTTCAGCGAGAGCGCGACAGGTTCTGCCGACCTCGCCGACACCTTCGCGGGCATCGTCAATTCGGACGACCGGCACGCGATGAGATCCGAGCAGCTGTTCAGCACCCTCGACGGCATCCGGACGCGCCGATGACCGTTCTCCCGATCCTTGCTCGCGCGCACGTCGCGTCGACGCGCAATCACCTCACGGCCCAACTCGGCGGCGTCGTTCAGCGCAACGTCGTCCTGGCGGTGGGCGCGATCCTGCTCCTCGCCTACAACACCGGCGTGTACGTATGGAGTTCCAGCCTGCTGGGCGGCCTGATCGACGATCCGGCGGCGGCAGCGACCATCGTGCCGGTGCTGCCGATCATCCTCACGCTGCCCGCGTACGGCATTGCTTTGATCCTCACGATGCTCCTGCCCGTCGAGTCCCCGCTCGCCTTGCAGGCGAGGCTGCTGGGTGCCTCGCGCTGGTACTGCGCCGTGTCCGAGTTCCTCCCCATCGCCGGCGCCGTCGCTGTCGCCGCCGCCCTCGGGCTGAGCGGATCGTTCGTGTTTCCGGCCGGCATCAGCGCGGTTCCCGTCGCGACGTTCCTCTCGCTCATGCTTCTCGCTGTCGCCTTCGGCTTCCTGTGCCAGGTCGTCACCCTTGCTGTCGAGCGCGTTCTCGGACTTCTCCGGGTGCCGCCGCGCGAGCGACGGTTGTGGGGGGTCATCGTCGCAGCGCTCGGGATGTCCTTCGTCGCTGTCGACCTCGTCCGATGGGCGGCCGACGGTGGCCGTCCCCGCGGGTTCTCCCTGGTGGCGTCCATCACCGGTTGGTGGGGTGGGATGCTGCCTCAGAGCTGGCTCGCTGTGCTGGCCCTGGCGGGGCTGTCCACACTGCTGCTGGTGCTCGGGGCCGCTCTGAGCTCGTCGGACCCGGCGGGAGGCTATTTGCGTGCGGGCACCGTCGCCGTGCGGGTTCCGGTTCTGCGTTCGTTCGGCGGCCAGCTCGTCGCCACGGAGCTGGCGACGTGGATGCGCGACTCCACATCGCGTGTCTCGTTCGGCGCCATGATCGCCATCGATGCCGGGCTGGTCGTCGCAGCGCGGAGTCACATGCTCGATCCGGGCATCGTGCTCCTGTTTCTCGTCCTGGTCTCTGCGACCGGGGGAGAACTGATCATCGGGCGCTCACGCGACATCAACTGGACGCTGCGTGCGATCGGGATGCGCGACGCGTCCGTCCTCTGGTTACGCGTCGGTGTCGTCGGTGTCGCGTTGACCGCCGTCTTCACGGCGGCCATGTTCGCCACCGGGCTCATCGACAACGATCCGATGCGCATCGCGGAGGCGTATTCGCTGTTCTTCGCGATCTTCGCGATCGCCACGCTGGCCGGCGCGGTGATCCCGTTCGACGAGCGGGCGGCGCTCGGGATGTTCGCGACCTCGGCGCTCTCGATCGTTCTGGAGATCGTCGTCATCGTCATGGTCACCACGATTCTGCAACTCACCGGATTCCCGCTCGTCGCTGCGGATCTGACAGTGGCGGCCGTGTGCGGGGCGTTTACCTGGGCGGCGTTCGCGCGCAGTAGATCGGCGGGTCCGTAAGGGTCCGGGCAGTTCCCCGAGGAGACGTGAACCCTCAGGCGGGCACCCGCACGCGCAGCGCGCCGGGGTCGACCGTCAGCCCCACCGCGACCACGTCGCCGAAGCCGTCGCCGTCGAGTTCGAACGGCTCGGGCCGCTCGACCGTCAGCCGCACGGACTCGCCGCGCAGGTAGGTCAGCTCGGTGCGGATCGCCCGGTCGGTGAACCGGATGATCTTCCTGCCGACGGCGCTGCGGCGCAGCACCCGGTTCTCCCAGCTGACCTTGCGCCAGATCAGCAGCCAGCCGAACAGCGAGCGGGGCTGCAGCACCGCGATGTCGAGCACGCCGTCGTCGACCGACGCATCCGGGATCAGCTCGATGTTCCCGGGCAGGCTGCCGCAGTTGGCCACCAGGATCGTGCTCACCTGCGCCGTGCGGGTCGTCCCGGCGTCGAGCGTGTAGTGCACGCGCACCTTCTGAGCTTTCGGGAGGGCACGGAAGCCCGCATCCACGTATGCCAGCCAGCCGAGGCGGCGTTTCAGCCGGGGGCGGGTGTTGGCGATCATGGTGGCGTCGATGCCGAGGCCGGCCATGACCAGGAACGCGTGCTCGTGGATGCCGCCGTCCTTCGCCGTGATGGAGGCGATGCCCAGGTCGATCTGCCGGGTGGCCCCGCCGAAGGCGACGGTGCAGGCGTCGTCGAGCCGCGCGAACGGCACGCCGACGTTGCGGGCGAGCAGGTTTCCCGTGCCGGAGGGGACGATCGCGAGGTCGGCGTCCCTGTCGCGGAGGGCTTCCGCGACGGCGCGCACCGTTCCGTCTCCGCCCGCGGCCAGGATGAGCGTCGCTCCGGCGGCCAGCGCATCCCTGGTCTGCTGCTGACCGGCTCCGCCCGCGCCCGCGCCGTCGTCGGCCGTCGTCTCGAACCAGAGGATGTCCCGCACCCCTGCGCTCGCCGCCGCCGTCGCGACCGCCGCCTTCAGCCGCGTGATGTCGACTTTGATCGGGTTGTAGACGACGGCGGCCGTCGTCGCCGCCCCCGCTCGCCGATCGTTCACGAAGCTCACGCTACCTGTTTCCACAGGGAACGCCCGGACCGGGCGCCGTCGCCTCGATAAGCTGAACCCGTGATCGATCCAGTTCTTCTCCGTGAGCACCCCGACGTCATCAAGCGTTCGCAGGAGGCCAGGGGCGACTCCGTCGAGGTCGTCGACGAGGCGCTGCAGGCCGACAAGGAGCGCCGCGCGGCCATCTCCGCCTTCGAGGAGCTGCGCGCGGAGCAGAACGCCTTCGGCAAGAAGGTGGCCGCTGCTCCCAAGGAGGAGAAGAAGGAACTGGTCGCGCAGGCGCAGAGCCTCGCCGGCAGGGTCAAGGAGGCGCAGGCGGCGGCGAACGACGCCGAGAAGCGCTTCGACGATGTGCTCCGCCGCATCGGCAACCCGATCATCGATGGCGTCCCGTCCGGTGGGGAAGACGACTACGTGCTCGTCAAGACCGTCGGCGAGAAGCCCACCTTCGACTTCGAGCCTCGCGACCACCTGGAGCTCGGCGAACTCCTCGGCGCCATCGACATGACCCGCGGCGCGAAGGTGTCCGGCGCACGATTCACCTACCTGCGCGGCATCGGTGCGCGCCTCGAACTCGCCATCATGAACATGGCGCTCGACAAGGCGCTCGCCGCCGGATTCATCCCGATGATCACCCCGACGCTGGTCAAGCCGGAGATCATGCAGGGCACCGGCTTCCTCGGCGCTCACGCGGACGAGATCTACTACCTGCCGGCCGACGACCTCTACCTCACCGGCACCAGCGAAGTCGCCCTGGCCGGATACCATTCCGACGAGATCCTGGATGTGACGGAGCCGTTGCGCTACGCCGGATGGTCCACCTGCTACCGCCGTGAGGCGGGTTCGGCGGGCAAGGACACCCGCGGTATCATCCGGGTGCACCAGTTCAACAAGCTGGAGATGTTCGTCTACACGCTCCCCGAGGAGGCGGAGGCGGAGCACGCGCGTCTGCTGCAGTACCAGGAGGAGATGCTGCAGGCCCTCGGCCTCAGCTACCGCGTGATCGACACCGCGGCGGGCGACCTGGGTTCGAGCGCCGCCCGCAAGTTCGACGTCGAGGCGTGGGTGCCGACTCAGGATGCGTACCGCGAGCTGACCTCCACCTCCAACTGCACCACGTTCCAGGCCCGCCGCCTCGACATCCGCTACCGCACGGAGAGCGGCAAGACCACGCCGGTCGCCACGCTGAACGGCACGCTGGCGACCACGCGCTGGATCGTCGCCATCCTCGAGACCCACCAGCAGGAGGACGGCTCGGTGATCGTGCCCGAGGCGCTCCGCCCGTACCTGGGCGGCCTCGAGGTCCTGGAACCGATCGCCCGGTGAGCGCCGCTGACACCGCCACCGACCGCCAGGACGACGGCCGTCTGCTGATCGCGCTCGACGTCGACGGAACGCTGATCCACGAGGACGAGACGATCGGCGCCGCCGTCCTGGATGCGGTCGCCCGCGTCCGCGACGCCGGTCACGAGGTCATGCTCGCCACCGGCCGCAGCTGGGAGACCGCGAGGGGCATCCACCAGAAGTTTGGGCTGACCAGCGAATACGTCGTATGCGCGAACGGCGCGCTCACGATGAAGCGCGACGAAACCCACGAAGACGGTTACCGCCGCGAGTTCGTGGAGGTGTTCGACCCGACCGAGGTGCTCGAGACCATCCGGCCGTATCTGCCGAGCGGCAGCTTCATGGTCGAGGACGCTGCAGGGTTCCGCCGGTACACCGAGGGCATGACCGACTGGGAGCTGGTGAACGCGGTGCAGGTCTCCTTCGAGGAGCTGACCGAGCATCCCGCCACCCGCGTCGTCGTCGTCTCTCCGCAGCACGACGAGGACGAGTTCCTCGACATCGTGGAGCGGATGGGGTTGCACAAGGTCAGCTACGCCATCGGCTGGACGGCGTGGCTCGACATCGCGCCAGACGGCGTCAATAAGGCGACGGCGCTGGAGCGCGTCCGGCAGCAGCTGGGCATCCCGCGGGCGCGGGTGGTGGCGGTCGGCGACGGCAGGAACGACATCGACATGCTCACCTGGGCGGCGGACGAGGGGCTCGGCGTGGCCATGGGCCAGGCGCCGGACGAGGTCAAAGCGGTGGCCAACCGGGTCACCGAGCCGGTCGTCGAGGACGGCCTGGCGCGCGTGCTCGACAGCCTCTGATCAGCATTTCCGGCGTGGCTGTCCAGAAGTTTGCCAGGGTGATCTGCAACTCTGGAGGGTAGTGCTCACCGGGTTTTCGGTGCGCGAATCCCGAAAACCCGGAAGGAAGTGAATGAGCGAGTTGCCCACCCGCGCCCAGGCGCGTGCGAAAGAAGTATCGGCCGGTCCGAGCATCGCACGCCACGGTCGGCTCAAGCAGCGTCACCCGTTCCGCTTCCTCCTCGGGATGCTCGCAGCCGTGCTCGCCGTCGTCGGCGTGAGCACCGCATCCGTCGCCGCATACGCCGTGTGGGATGTGGCGAGCGGCCTCAAGCAATCGGTCAAGCTGGTCGACGCGAAGGGCAAGGAGGTCGTGCCGCAGGTCGGTGCGATGAACGGCGCGTTCAACGTGCTCCTCGCCGGTAGTGACAGCGGTGGCGGCAATGCAGCATACGGCGACCGCGGCGAGGTCCTCAACGACGTGACGATGCTGCTGCACGTCTCGGCGGACCACAAGACAGCGACGGTCATCAGCTTCCCACGCGACATGTACGTCTCCATCCCGTCCTGCCCGGACCCCAAGGGCGGCAGTTTCGACGCGATGAGCAGGCAGAAGATCAACAACACCCTCAGCTACGGCGGCCTCGCCTGCACGGTGCTCACCGTGCAGAAGCTGACCGGCCTCGACATCCCGTACGCGGGCGTCATCGAGTTCGACGGCGTGATCGAGATGTCCAACGCGGTCGGCGGCGTGCCCGTCTGTGTCGCCGGCGACATCAACGACCCGTACACGGGCCTGGATGTAAAGGCCGGCCAGAACACGCTCGAAGGCTCCCAGGCCCTCGCGTTCCTCCGCACCCGCCACGGCGTCGGCGACGGCTCCGACCTCGGCCGCATCAGCAACCAGCAGGTCTTCCTCTCGTCGCTCGTGCGAACCATCAAGAGCTCGGACACCCTCTCCAACCCGGTGAAGGTCTACGGCCTGGCGAAGGCGGCCACCACCAACATCGAGCTCTCGGAGAGCCTCAACAACGTGACCACCATCGCCTCGATGGCGGCGGCGCTGAAGAACATCGACCTCAACCAGATGGTGTTCGTGCAGTACCCGAACCACTACGACGGCGACGGCGTCTCCCCGACCACCGATGCGGCGGATGCGCTGCTCACCGCCCTGAAGAACGACCAGCCGATCACGCTCACGGGCGACACGGGCGTCGGCTCCGAGGCCGACCCGAACGCCCCGGCGACGGGCACCCCGGCCGGTGGAACCGCCGCAACGCCTCCGCCGGCGACGGGCACGCCGACCGCTCCGACCAGCGACGCCCCGACGCAGTCGTCCTCCGGCGCCGTCGACCTGCCGTCCGACGTCCACGGTCAGACGGCGAGCCAGTACACCTGCTCCAAGCCCTTCACCGACTGAGAGCGGCAACCGGTTCCGATAGAATCGGGCGACGCCGGTTCACCCCGGCGCCAGGAGGGCTGTCCGAGCGGCCGATGGAGCCAGTCTTGAAAACTGGTGGGCAGAAATGTCTCGTGGGTTCGAATCCCACGCCCTCCGCTTTGCGAAACGCGCCTTGATCCCAGTGATTCACTGGGATCGGAGCTTTGTTCCTTGGCTGTCATCCGCTCGTTTGACAACAGAATGACAACAAACGCTGCAAAAGGTCGGTCGCTGAAGACGTGTCCGTGTGATTTCGGCGACGCTGAATCGGCCCGAGCGGCCGGGTTTATTGTCGACCATCCGTCGACCGTCGCCGTAGATCGTCTTTCCGCCACGCAGACTGTCTCTTGTCGTGTGCGCGACAACCTTGGTGGCGGTGATGCGTCGTCTCACGGGCTAGGCCGGATGGCGGGGGAAGGCTAGACCCTCATGACTCACGGCGGCGACGGGTGCCTAGCTGTGGTCGTGTCGGTGGTAAGCGTCCGGGTAGTGCTCGTGGGTGTGGGTGATCGCTTCGTGCGTGTGCACGTGCTTGTGACGTTCTCCGGGTGCAACCACGACGCCGTCTTCATGTGAGTGCTGGTGGTGTTCGTCGTGGGTGTGCCAGTGGTCGTGGGTGATCGCGTCGTGGGTGTGCTCGTGCTCGTGGCGTTCGGTCAGGTGCAGCCAGACGCCGATCGCCATCAGGACTGCCGCGACCACGACGGGCCAGGTGAGCGGTTCGCCCAGGGTGATGGCGAGGAGCGCGCCGAAGAATGGGGCGATCGAGAAGTACGCGCCGGCGCGGGCCGTGCCGACGTGGCGCATCCCGATGATGAAGAGCACCAGGCTGACGCCGTACGCGAAGAGTCCGATGACCATCGCCGAGGCGATGTTGAACGCGCCGGGAAGCGCGGCACCGAACGCGAACGCGATGATCAGGTTCACCGGCCCGGCGACGCCGCCCTTGATCGCGGCCAGCCAGGTGGCGTCATTCAGGGCGACCTTGCGGGTGAGGTTGTTGTCCAGCCCCCAGCAGAAGCAGGCGCCGAGGATCGCAAGCGACGGCCACGGGCTGCCGAAGTTGGCACCGGACGGGATGCTGAGCACGACGGCGCCGGCGACGATCGCGAGCATGCCGAGAGCGATGCGCCGGTCGAAATTCTCCTTGAACACGAACCACGCCAACGCCGCGGTGAAGACGCCCTCCGCGTTCAGCAAAAGGGAAGCGCCGGATGCGGGCATGTTCGCGAGACCTGCCATGAGTAGAACCGGACCCGCGATGCCACCGAAGAAGATCGCGCCGACCAGGGGCAGGATCTCCGTGCGGGCGATCCTGACGCGCGGCATCCGCCGGATCAGCCGGTACAGGCCGAGACCGATTCCGGCGCCCGTGTAGAGCAGACCCGCGAGCAGCCACGGGCTCACATCGTCGTTGAGCAGGAGTTTCGCGAGCGGGGTTCCTGCACCGAAGAGCACGGCGGCAAGGAGCGCCGCCTGGACGCCGACGTTGCGGAGGCTGCGGAGGATCACGGCGTCACCGGTACCGGCTGGGCGCGGTGGTGCGCGGGCGTGCCGCCGAGCGTGTGCTCGGCCTGGAAGATCGCATCCGTCACGAGCTGGCGGGCGTGCTCGTTCTCGAGCCGGTAGAACACGCGGGTGCCCTCGTCGCGGGTTGCGACGATCCGCGCCAGCCGAAGCTTCGCCAGATGCTGCGACACGGCTGCCGGCGACTTGTCGACGATGTCGGCCAAGTGGTTCACCGACAGCTCACCGTCGCGCAGGGCCAGGATGATCCGCACCCTAGTCGCGTCGGCCAACATGGCGAACACCTCGACAGCGAGCTCCACGTACTGGCTGTCCGGCTCCCTGCCACACACGGCCTTATCTGCATCCATACGCAGATTCTTTCATATTCTCGCTGAGTGCGCGGATTCGGGGGCGGTGCGACTGGTTGGCCAGGAATGCCGAGACAGCTTCGAGCGAAGTAGTGGCGGGGGAACGAAGGGACAATCAAGTGGCGGTACTGGCTGACAAACCATTGACGGAAGGGCTGTTCATCGATGGCTTGCTGAGAACTAATACGGGGCAAACGGCATTTGTCGCTGGTCGCTGGTTCAATCGGCACATGATCGACGTCGGTTGGGTCCTCGAGACGTGGCGCGCTGCCCGCTGGGAGGCGATCGTCATGATTTGGAACGCAATCGTCGCGGACGTGATCGCGTACCCGTGGTTCGCGGTCGTGGTCGCCGCGCTCGTCGTCAGTGCCGGCGCTAAAGGGTTGAGTAAACTAGCGAGATACGTCGGCGGTGCGTACTGGTCTAGTCCTCACTGGGGGCGAACTCTCTGCGAGGTGCGCCCCGCGATCCACGGACCGTCGTGCCGCTCTGTCGAGCGCTTCAGCAACCGCATCGAGGTCGTCGTCAAAAAGGTCTGCGTAGACATCGAGCGTCATCGCCGCGGAAGCATGCCCTAGCATTCGCTGCACAGCCTTCACGTTGGCGCCCGCGCTGACTGCCAAACTGGCGGCGGTATGGCGAAGATCGTGGACGGTCATCGGATCGAGTCCCGCTCGATCGAGCGCGCTTTTGAACCAGGTTCGCTGGCCGCGCGTTGCGCGCTTTACGTGCTCGCCGAATCGACCCGAGAACAGCAGCTCGTTCGGCTGCTTGCCTATTGCCGCCTCCGCAAGGGCGTCGCCGAGGAACGACGGAAATGGCACCGATCTGCGCTTGTGGTTCTTCGGGGTCCCGACGATGGTCTCCGGTCCCACCTCGACAGCGTTCTCCGAGATGGCTAGCCGGCGGCGAGTCAAGTCGACGTCGCGCACGCGCAGGGCGATCACTTCGCCCCAGCGAAGGCCGGTATAGGCGAGCAGGAGCACCAGAACGTCATGCTTGCCGCTGGCGGTCGCGAGATCATGAACTTGCTGGTGGGTAAGGTACCGGTGTGCGCGGGCGACCTTGCGCGGCAGGCGTGAGCCTCGCGCGACGTTGACTGGCACTCGACGGTCTTTGACCGCGACGTCGAGAATGCCGGCGAGGACGCCGAAGGCCCGCAGGACGGTCGTCGCCGACTTGCCGGCGGTCAGCGAGGTCACCCACGCCTGGACATCCGAGTGCCTCACATCACCGACTGGGACCTTTCCCCAGCGGGGCTCGACTTGAAGGCGCCATGCGATCTCAAGGGGCCGGAGTGATGAGGGTTTGAGGTGAGTCTGGTTCGCCAGCCATACTGTGCCGAGCGAAGCGATAGCCACCCGTGCAGCACTCGCGTCGATGTACTCGCCACGTGCCTTGTTGGTCTCGACCGTAGCGAGGTAGAGCTCGGCTTCGCGCTTCGTCTTGAATCCGCGTTTCGTTGTCTGGCGGTGATCCGGGGTTCGGTACATGACGCGATAGCGTCGACCGCCCGCAGCTTCGTACGACAGAACGCTGCCCATTTCGCCCTCCCTCTAAGGTGCTCCTGCTGCTGCGATGCCGGACGAAGTGAGAAGTGCAGCGAGTCGCGCGGCTTCGCGTTCAACGAATTCGATGCGTCTCTCGATATCAGTGTCAGTCGCGAGGTCCGCGTCGCCCGAACTCTTACGGACATCGCGAACAAGGCGAACACGGTCGATCTCCCGACGCAGCGTCCCGAGCTCACGGAGAGTGTTCAACGTGGCGATGTCAGATCGCTCCGAGGCGAGTCTCGGCTGATATGAACTCAGCGGAGTGGCTGAGAGCCAGCAATCGAATTCCGCTGCGGTCATCTCCGCGAAGTCGTCACTGAGGTTGGGGAGGTCGAGGTTCGACTCCGGCGCCCCGATGGGCGCGAGCAGCATGCTGACCGGCACGTTCAGTCCCCGTGCGATGTTCAGGAGCTGGGTCACGCTGATGTCTGCCTTTCTCCCGGACTCGATGTTCTCCAGAACCGCCTGAGTGATATTGCCTCCAGGGATGGCATCGGCCAACTCCCGGGTCGAGCGAAATCCGCGTTCCCTTCGAGCCAGCTTGATGCGAGCACCAATGCCAATCTCTGTTCGAAATTCTGCCATTTCGACAGAATAGCGCCTTTGATCTTGTCAAACGAGAAGCTGCGCGCTATTGTCTATCCAACAATTCAAGAACTCCTAGGTTGTCGAAACGGAGGAGATGAGATGACAGGGGAATTCATTCAGCCAGCTGACGTGGTTGAGCTCACTGGGCTGTCAATCGCAGCACTCGCCCAGCTGCGGTATCACGGCAAGGGGCCGCGCTTCTACAAGCCGACACCGCGCACCGTTCTCTACAAACGAGCGGAGGTGTTGGCATGGCTGGAGGCGAGCGCCCAGACGAGAACCGGGGTGTACGCGTAAACGAGCCGAATCCGTCCACCCCCGGGGTTATTCAGGACTTCGTTGACGGGTATCTCGTACCTGTTGACCCCATGGATGACCTGCAGTGTGAGAGCTGTCAGTAGAACAGCCGGTGCACCCCGGCGCGCCGCCACAGTGCGACCCCTGTTCGGGGGTAGCGTGCGGCACCAAATGGAGCGGCTGATTCTTACCCCAATTGCCGTTACGCCGGACTCGCGATTCGAGTCAGGGCGGCGGTGACGCATCGTGGCTGAGACTCCCGCACTTCAGAGTCGAAGTCGCCGCTCCACCATCAAATCCGAGGGCGCCGCCCCGAACCCAATGACTTCGGCGCTGCTCGGCTCATCCTCTCTCCCTTGCCCAGGTGGGCTTTCGCGTGCCCACGCGCGCTCGGCCGCACCGCTGTTCTAACGGGCCTCACGGCTCGAACCCGGTCCTTCGCATTAGCCACCTCCATGCAAGGAAGGTTGTGATCTCGTGGCTGGAGGAAATCAAGTCGCAGTGGTGGACGATCGTCTCGGAGAACTTCTCCGCACCGTCGACAGCATGCGCTCATTCGTCCGATATCGTCTGTGGGGCCGCCCGAACGATGTGGACGTCGTTCTGCAGATCGTGCGGGAGTCGGTCTGGCACCGCTGTTCCGCATATGACCCGGCGAAAGGGACACCGAACGCGTTCGTGTTCGGGATAACTCGCCATGTCGTCCTGCGCGAACTACAGCGTAAGGCGATCGAGACCGATGAGTTGCCGACGGACATTCAGTCGGGGCGTGACATCGACCCGCTGGATGCCTTGATCGGTCGGTTCGAAGCCAACCGGTGGATGAGCCTGGTCGCCGATTTCGTCGGGCCATCCGACTGGGTCGTGGTGGGTGAATTGGGGCTCACCGACGGTGACGGCGATCGTGTGGCTGAGGCGCACCACCTCTCTGCGCGCGGGCTTCGGACAGTTCGCGAGCGCGTGAGCCAGGCGGCGCACACCGTACGCGCTGCACTCGCGGCGGCCGACGCAGGCCTCCCGCTCACTGGCTCCGTCGTTGTGGGATGCGTCCCCGAACGGGGCGGCTTCCGTGAGGTCGCGGAAATGATCGATGACGACGCCGAGACGATCGCCGCGACACTGCATATCCACGCCGGATCGGCGAGAGCGCGGATCGCGACGGCGAAACGGCTGATGATGATCGCCCGGGCCGTCCTCGAGCAGGAGGTCTCGGCATGATCACGTCGGGCGCCGCTGCCGCGCACGCGGTCACCCATCCGAAGACAACGCGGAATCTGCTGATCGTTGTCGCTGTCCTTGTCCTCGTCGTCCCCGCGAGCTTGGTCGCTCTGCCGGTCACGATGGTTCTCGCGATGGGCGCCAACGCGTTCGGCGGCGGTGGGGGAGTGTGTGGTGGCTCCGCGCCCACCGTGGCCGCCAGCCAGAGCGTCGACGGGTATGGGCCGGACCAGTTGAAAATCGCCGCGACGATCATCACCGTCGGCCAACAAATGAACATCCCACCGCACGGTCAAACGATCGCGCTGATGGTCGCAATAGGGGAGTCCGGGCTACGGAACCTCGACCACGGCGATGCCGTCGACAACACCACTATTGGGGTCTTCCAGCAAGGCGCCGGCTACGGTACCCGAGCCCAACGAATGGACCCAGCCACTGCTGCAGCCGCGTTCTACACGCGGATGCTCCACCTGCCGGGCTGGCAGACCGCCGCTCCGACCTTGGTCGCCCACGCCGTCCAGATCAACGCAGACCCGAATCACTACGCACCCTTCTGGACTCCCGCCCAACACGTCCTCGCCTCGCTCACCGGGGCAACCGCCGGCGCATGCCAGATCCCGGCGGACGCCCGCGCAGCGGCGGCAGAGCTGGTGCAGGCGATCCAGGCAAAGAAGCTGAACTTCCTCGAGGCCCGGTACCAGCAACAGGTCGTCAACATGGCTCACGGGACCGCGACCCCGGACTGCGTGATCGACGGACACGTCCTTCAGCTGATCGCCGTCGCCGTCCAGTCGTTCCAGCAGGTCGGAATCAGCGATCTCAACCGCCGCTGCACCGGCACAACACCTGGCGTGGGGACCAAATCGGCGCACTGGAAGGGCAAAGCCGTGGATTTCTACGCCCTCAACCGTCGCTCGCTCACCGGTGCGGACGACCTCTCCATCCAATTGATCCACGCGCTGGATCCCTACGCCCCGCACGGGTCAAGTGCCGGTCAAAGCGACTGCCGAGCCCAGTCGGGCGTGGCTCTCGGCCCGCTGATGAACATCACCCACACCTTCGCCGATACCTGCAACCACCAGCACATTCAGGTGCCCTGACCAACCCAACTCACCAATGCGCGCCAAAACCCACCCCGAACCGGAACGTGTAGGTGAAGGCGCAGACGAGAACCGAGGTGACTTGAGATGAACAAGAAGCTGATCGCAATCGGGGCACTCCTGCC
>NZ_JBXAPT010000011.1:0-10736 GCF_058806515.1 Leifsonia sp. GW821-FHT13C05
CGCAAAGATCGGCCGCTACATCGAAGCCCTGGACCAGCAGTGACCGACGACATCCCACTCGATGAACTCGTGGCCTCACTCCCCGAGACCTGGGATGACCAGGCACCCCGACGAACCCCGGGGATGCTCGGCATCACCGTGATCAACTGGCGCACCCTCGAAGACGCCGACGCCCCACAGGTTTGGACCGAACTGCGGGACTGGGTCACCTGGTTCACCCACCGCTACAACCTCCCGATCCGGAAGATTCCACCTTGCTGGTACAAGCATGGCGCGCTCGTCGAAGAGCTCTCCGCCCTGCACACCGCCTGGCTTGTCTCCTACGACAGCCTCGACGCCGGCTACGGACCTATCGGCTGGCACGAACGTCTCGCGGTCGCGATTCCTCGCCTAGCGACCTGGTACAACGGCGAATGTCACAACGGTCACACCGAACTCCCGCAGAACGGCGACGATGCGGCGGCGTCCGACTGGGCTGACTGGATCGGCCAGAGTCACGCCAGACGTTAGGTTGCCCGGACGCGACTTGCGCGCCTCCTGCGCGCACTTTCCTAAGCCCAACTGGAACTTGTAAGTGAAAGCGACCCGACGAACGGCCGCCCAATCGAAAGGAACAGAACGATGAGCACACGAATTCCGATCAGCATCGAAGGCAACCTCGTCGCCGACCCCGACTACGGCGAATCACAGAACGGAACGAAGTTCGCCAAGTTCACCGTCGCCGTCACCGACCGCAAGCTCGAAGACGGCAAATGGGTCGACGGCGACACCCAGTACCACCGCACCACCGTCTTCGGCCGCACCGCCGAGAACGTCACCGCAAGCCTCGCCAAAGGCGACACCGTCATCGTCAACGGCAACCTCGAGTTCCGCCACTGGACTGACCAAGCCACCGGCGAACCCCGAGCAGCCACCGAAGTCGTCGCCGACAGCGTCGGCCCTTCCCTCCGCTACACCACCGCGGAGGTCACCCGTCGCGCCCCAAAAGCTGACGGCCCGGCAGCCACATCTACCGGGCCCGCCATCTCGCAAACGTCGAGTCAGCCCGCGTCGGCGTTGTCGTAGGCGGTCGCAAAGGCGAGACGGCTCACCGGCCGTCTCGCCTTTGCGTGTACTGACGCAATCGCAAATACCGGTGGGTTCTCAGACCCCAGAGCTAGGGGATGCGGAGAGATGGTCCCGAGGAACCGCACCGGCCACCTGTATGGTGAGCGCATGGCGCGCTCGATTCCCGCGAAGATCAACCCGGACATGTTGGTCTGGGCGCGAGAGACGGCCCGTGCCTCCCTCCCTGATGCTGCAAGTCGCCTCGGAGTGTCGGAAGCGGACCTGGCAGCCTGGGAGCATGGTGAACCAGGGCTAACGGTCGCGAAGCTTCAGAAGGCGGCCGAGGTGTACAGGCGCCCATTGGCCGCTTTCTTCCTGAGCCAGCGTCCCGAGGTCCCAGAACGGGTTCGCGATTTCCGGCGCCTTCCCGACGCGACTCGATCCTGGGGTCCCAACCTAGCGTCAGAAATTCGCCGGGCGGAGGCACAGCGCGATGACGTGATCGAACTCTTGGACCTTCGCGACGAGTCCCCCCGAGAGATGTGGAAGGGACCCGTTACATCTGCTGATGACAATCTCCCTGCGCGAGCACGCAGGCTGTTGACTAAGCATGCCCTCATTCCGATGCCCGGATCATCAGGTAAGCCCTACGAATGGTTCTTCTTCTGGAGCAGTGCGCTCGAAGAACTGGGAATCCTTGTGATCACAATGAACCTCGTGGACCCGCGAGAGGCAAGGGGCTTTTCGATTGCTCAAGACCCGGTGCCAGTCATTGCTGTAAATGGAAGCGAACACTTCAACGGTCGCATCTTCACACTGATGCATGAGTACGCTCATATTCTCTTGAACGCGTCGGGGCTATGTGACCTGCACGACCAAGCGGCACCCGATGAAGAGCGAGACCAAATTGAGGTCGAGTGCAACCGGATAGCGTCGGAGATCCTGGTCCCAGGAGCCCTGTTCGGAACTAGGCAGATTGTTCGTCAAAGCGACTCAACGGCAAACGACTGGCCGCTTGATGTGCTTCGTTCCGAAGCTCGGGCCTGGGGAGTCAGCCCCGAGGTCGTCCTTCGACGCCTCGTCGACATGGGCGCAGCCAGTCGAGCCTTCTACGAATCTTGGAGAGCGATGACCAGCTACGAACAGCAATTGGAAAGCGGGCGCGGACAATCCAAGCAAAAGGGTGGCGACGGGCTGCGCACGAAAGTTCGAAACCTTGGGAAGGGGTACGTTCGTTTGGTCGTGGGGGTACACAACGAAGGCCTTCTGAGTACCTACGAGGCTGCGAACCTGCTTCGCTCGAAGACGGAGTCTATTCCGAAACTGCTGGCACGCGCCGGTGGACCGGAGTCTGACTGAGATGGTCTATTCGATCGACACGAGCATCATCATCACCGCGTGGCGCGACCACTACTGGCCCGACGTTTTCCCCGGGGTTTGGGCGCGCATTGAGCGAGGCATCGAGGATGGAACCCTCGTCGCTGTTCAGCCTGTCAAGGACGAATTGATAAGGAAGGACGACGCCATCGGTGCGTGGGCAAAGCGGAGAAGCGCGTTCTTCGTTCCATTAGACGAAGACATTCAGGCTGCAGCTACGGACGTTCTGGCCAGTCACCCCGCTCTCATAACCAACGGTGGCAAGCGTTCAACGGTGGATCCGTTCGTGATCGCGTTGGGGATGGCGCGTGGCTATCCCGTCGTCAGCTATGAAAAGCCCTCGAACAGCCCAGCCAAGCCGCACATCCCAAACGTATGCGCCGACAAGGGCCATCCGTTTATGTCGATCGAGGACCTATTTCGGGCGCTCGGTTGGACCTTCGCGGGCTGAGATCGAAAGGCGGGGCCGGAACCGAGCGGCCATCGAGTGCGTTTGCCACGTGAGCACTCGCCGCCGCCCCATGGATGCACCATTGCCTCCGAGGGAGACCTGGTGATCTTTCGCAGAGGTCGGGTGGAAACTTGGAGGCATGGATCTTGAACCGCCGCTGCCACGCCAATGGAGGGCGTCTGACAGCGAAGCCGTCGAGTTGTGCCGCGAATGGATGATCTACCTCGGCGCCGCTGACACGGTGGTGGCACACGGGGAGACGCGCCACGTTTGCGATCTGTATAGCAGCAGCGTCTTGGCTTGGGTCGACAATCGCCGTCAGAACCTGGATGTCGACGTGGTTCAGAATGCCGCTAACGTCGCTGCCGTCGACGGGCGATTTGCATTGGTCTTTGTGCCTGGAGGCGTCTTTCCAGATGCCCAGGACCTCGCCGACTCGCTAGGCGTGGCACTTATGCGCTTTGATTCGCTAGGAGGAGGTCTCGACGGAGCGAGCGCGATCGGCCGTCAACTCCGACTTAGAGGCCTCACCGTGATCGGGACTTGAGTTCAGGTCATGTGGGTTTCTGACCGGCGTGCGGTGTTGGACGCCGTAGGCCCAGTACTGGCTTGTGCGGCTCGGGTTAGCTCGATTCGGGCAGCCGCGCGCGACTTCTCCAAGGTGTCTTCGATCGGATGCCGCTGCATTGCCTCAATGAGTTGAGTTCGAGCAGCCGCATCGGTAGGCGCCACAAGGATGGCTCTGTTGTTGTCCTTGCCTCGTGTGAGCCCGACGTACAGTCCAGCGGCGTCGACTCCGGGACCTACGACTGACACGTCTGTTGTCTCGCCTTGGACACCGTAGACGGTCGTCGCGTACGCCAGGTGGAGATGCGATTGGGCGTACTCGAGGGATATCTTTCGGAGATCCAACGAATCGTTGGCTGATACCAGTAATACGTGCTCAGGCGTGATCTTTTGTAATAGCCAATTCTGGCGATTCTGAACATCGGTTGCGCTGTCGTTGCGGCGAGTCTGCACGACGTCGCCGACGAAAATCGACTGCTCAGCCTGACCGAATATTGCCTGCCGAGTATCGACAGAACCCTCTGCGATCCTCTGAGCCTGAATGCTCTCACTAAGCGTCTGCGCTTCAGAGTGCGTAGCCGTGACGAGAGCTATGGATTGGCCACCTCGTCCCGCCTCGAACCAGGCACTCACCATCGCATTACGCGCCTCGATCTCGTTATTCGTGAGGACTACGTGATCTGTACGAATTAGCTCATCAGCAACGTCGGCTGCGTCTGCGCTTCCCGGCTCACGCAATCGAAGGCTCAGCTCTGCCCACGCGGGATCCTTGAATCGGTGAACCGTCAGAAGCTCGACCTGACGAGTCGCGCGACGCCAGAAGAGAGCCATGGCGCCGGAGTGACCCACGGGAAGTGCTTGGAGCTGATCTCCCACAAAAGCCACGCCGGAACCAGTGCGGGCGACGACGTCAAGGAGCGCGCTCGCAGCCTCGAGGTCAAGCATGCCGGCTTCATCAACGACGATGCGATCCGCAGGACGGATTTCGATTCGCGGTCCTGCGTATCGGGCACCGGTATCTGGGTCGACTTCACCCGCGCGCAGGCACGACCATTCGGTGGCCCCGGCTCGGTTGCTGCTCCACCGCCACCCGTAGTCGTGAAGGAGTTGGTGAAGAGACGACGATGAACTCCCGGTTTCCCGGCCCGCAACCGCGGAGGCCTTCTTCGTTGGAGCAACGATGAACATCGACCGACCTTGGCGACGCAGTGCGACGCCGGCAACTTTGAGCATGGTCGTCTTGCCCGTGCCAGCTGCGCCGGAAATCGCCACGACTCGGTCCGAGCCAGCAATTGAGCCAGCTCCTAGACGCTGACCTTTATCTAGAGGTCGGTGGGGCTCAATGGCGGCTGCGATCGTCGCAATTTGGTCCGCCCGGAGCACCTCGCCAGGGACTGCAAGCGAGTCGGTTCGCTGGGCGATGGTGGCCTTCAGTGTTGCAGTCGAGGTTGCCATCCGCCGCTTGATATGGGCTGGGACATCAGTGTCTGACAGGAGTGTTACTGTGTGCGTCCGTGTGGCGAGCGAGATCACTTCGTCTATGACGGCAGCGAGCTGAGAATGGTCTTTGATCACACCGGAAGCGGCGATCGCTCGGATCGCGCCAGCTCGGACATCCATTTCGCTGAACCGGCCACCCGTTCCCGTCGACCTTGCATCGGCATCCACGATCGCCTTCGCCGCCAGGAGTTCAACGTCGAGCTCCTCGATGGGCGCGGAGCGTGGCGCGATCTCGCTGCGCTGCCGGGCGAGCGTCGGATCCGTGACAAGGATCTCCGCCATCACAACGGATGCCCAATCGTCCTCACTCAACCGTCCGGGCTTGTTGGGCCGGCCGGCCGCCCATGCCCATTGGTCTATCTGGGTCAGGACGGTGGCGGAGGGCTCCTCGTCGGCGTGCTGCTCTTTCCACTGACGCAGGTGCGCAACCTTGTTAGCTTCAATCTGTGCAGAACGTTTCGACAGCGGCCGCACCAGATGTTGCAGCTGCGCGATCTCCCCATCCGCGTTCAGCGTGAAGCCCTTCGCGGCGAGGGTCGCGACCCATTCTGGGTCCGTGCGGGAGGCGAGGTCGCCCTCGGCGTTGATGACGTTCTGGAATCGCAACGCGACCCTGGTGTCGACGTTCGACCACTTCCCGTCGACGCCCTGGACCTTGACGCTAAGCCACAGGTGGCGGTGCTTGTGTGGGTCCAGCGAGCGGGACCTTTCGTGCTGCAGCTCGACGACCTCGATCCGGGCGAGGTCTTCCCGGATGGCTCCTTGCTTTCCCCGGCGGGCGTTGAGTTCGGTCTGCCACAGCTTGATGATCCGATCCCGCAATCGGTCCTGCAGATCCTCATACGCGGTCGCCAACTCCTGGTCCAGCATCGCCGCGATCGAGAACGACTTCGGCGCGTTGATCGTCGCATCCAGAATCAGATCCGCGACCGGAGACTCCAGATCCCGGCCCCGCCGCTCACCGGTCAGCGGGTCGATGCCGTCGACCCAGTCCTTCAGCTGGGAGCGGGTGAGTAGGTCGTCGCGGATCGCACCGTTCTCGACGATGTACCGGGTCATTACTGCGTCCGCGTACCCGGCCGCGGCCAGTGCACCGTCGGCAGTCTTGGCCGTCAGGGTCGCGTCACAGACACCGCCGAAGGCATAGCGCACCGCCTGCTTGACACCTTGGGCTTGCTGCCCGCGCTTCCAGCGCGCCACTCCACCTCTCACACTTACACGTTCCGGTTGCGCGCCAATTTTGGCGCGCAAATTGCAAGTTCATCTCAAAGAGTGCCTACGTGCATTCGCTCTTTTTCGTCGTTTCTCGTCTCGCTCCGTCGGTTCTAGCCTTGGCCGTTGTATTTGTAGTTCTCTTTTGTGGTTCTCTCGATCTGCGTCCTTCTCTTCTTGTCCTCGCTTCTTCGCTTGGCGTCATTCTCACCACGTCTCGCCCGATCTGTTCTTCGAGCCGCTTCAACGCGGTTCCGTTCCCCGACAGCGAAGAGCCCCGGTCCGAGCGGATCGGGGCTCTTCGCGTTGCGACTGACGGCCTAGGCCGTGTTGCTAAACCCGTTTTGGTGGCTCGGGGTGATTCTGGATCTTGTGTCGCGTGATGTGATCTCTGATGAGGCGTGGGCTGTGATCGGCCCGTTGTTCCCGGCTGTGAAGGCCTCGGGCCGGCCTCCTGTGGATCGTCGCATGGTGGTCGAGGCGACGGCGTGGCGGTTCCGGACGGGCGCACCGTGGCGGGACGTCCCGGAGCGGTTCGGGAACTGGAACACGATCTACAAGAACTTCAACCGGTGGTCCGATCAGGGCGTGTGGGCGCGGGTGCTGGAAAGGATGCAGACGCTTGCGCAGCAGGCTGGCGACCTGGACTGGGTCGCGTCGATCGACTCCTCGATCGTGCGCGTGCATCAGCACGGCGCGACCCTGCCCCGCGACACAGGGGGCAGGGTCGAACTACAGAAAGTTCGGTGACGAACCGCCAGATCATGCGATCGGCCGCTCCCGCGGCGGGTTGACGACGAAGAGTCACCTGGTCTGCGACGGGAAGGGACGCGCGCTCGCGTTCATCCTCACTCCCGGGCAAGCCGCGGACACCGGCATGATGGCGGCCACGCTTGAGCAGATCCGGGTCCCGGCCGGTCGCGGCCGACCTCGGACTCGTCCGGACCGGGTGATGGCCGACAAGGGCTACCCGTCCAGAGCGAACCGGGCGTGGTTGCGTGAGCGCGGCATCGCGGCGACGATCCCAGAGCGTGAGGATCAGATCGCGCATCGTCGGAAGAAGCGAGGTCGCCCGATCGACTTCGGCGGCCAGCAGCGCGAACGCTACAAAGGCCGCAACGTCGTCGAGCGGTGCTTCAACAAGCTCAAGCAATGGCGCGGTATCGCGATGCGTTCAGACAAGACCGCACGCAATTACCACGCCGGCCTCTGCCTTGCCGCAGCCCTCCACTGGCTCTCCAGCAGCCCGAGCAATAGGGGCTAATCGCCGAACACTTGGGCTTTCGTGGTTTCCGGATCCGCAAGGCCGATCACCACACGGCTGTAGGGTTCACCAGACAGCTCGATCCGCAGCCCGCGTGGGGTGTCGGAGTGCACAAGAGCGAGCGTGATGCCGTGGTCTTCGCCGTTGCGGAAGGTTCCAACTGCGGTCGTGCTGGGAACATATCGGCCGGCGAGCTTGAAGTCTCTTCCCCACCCCTTGACCTGCTCATGAGCGTCGTCCACAACCTCCACGGAGGTGACGTTGCCCAGCGAGAAACGAGTCGACGCAAGCAATCCTTCGACCTTCTCGAACACCGACAGAGTGACCACGGCATCGGAGCCATCACGGGTTAACTGAGCCATACGACCAGGCTAACGCGCGCCGAGCGTAGATGCCGCATGCCCTGCTCCGCCAACATCGATGCGATCGACATGCGCAACGCCGGGCGGGCGAACCGCGTTTAGCAACACAACCTAGTGAGGCTTTTCGATGACTGCCGCAATCGTGTGCGCTGCCTTTAGTACTCGCGCGGCCGTGTCTCGAACGAGGGCCGTGTCCTCGCCGGACCAACCCGTGATGTAGCCGATGCTGTACGCGCTGGTATCGAACCCGGACAGGCCGGCGACGATGTAGGCGACCGATTCGGCTTCCACCTCCATCTGCCCCCGGTGGGCGCGGTACTCGTCGAGATCCTCGACGTGGCGCAGCTTGATATGCGCGGTTTCGTGAATGAGTGTCTTGGCCGCGTGCTCGACTGCCAGGTTTTCCGCCAGGGTCACCCGGTGCAGTCCGGGATCCGTGTACCCGCTCGCGTTCATGAGCGGTGCGCGTTGGACACTCCATCCGTTGGCTTGGAGGTGCGTGGTCAGCGGAGCGATGACGCCGTGGTCGTCGTGGCCGGTTAGGCGGCGGGTTGGGTTCTGGGGGAGGGATTCGGCTCCTTCGATTGGGTCGGTCTGTGCAATGTCGAACACGGAAAGGGTGGGGAAGTAGCGCACCACTCGTAGTTCGCCTTCGGTCTCGTCTTTGTCGTCGTCGCGGCTGGCCTTCCTCTCGCGGTAGCCGAAGATCTTGATTGCCTTCTCGCCTTTGCGAACTTGTCGTCCCCTGGTCTGCCACTGTCGGAAGCCGGCGACGACGGTCGCGTTGGGGTTCTGGGAGAGCACCAGGAGGAGGTTATTTAGGCTGTATTTGTGGAAGGAGCGGGCGAACTCAAGGAACGCCCGCCACTGGCCGCTCTCGGCGAGTTGTTGGACCTGCTCTGCGATCGACGCGTGGAGTGCCACCGCTTCTACCTGTCGCTCCTTCGCGCTCCGGATGGTGACTTTGCCGCTCATGATCTTGAACTCCCTCATCGTTCTTCTGGCCGTTCCGGCACAAAGATCGATAGCGGGTGGAGGCAGCGGAATGCCCGGAGGCAGCGGTTGCTAAGCGGAGTGAGCGCAGCGAGTGGAGTCTGCAAATAGCGACGACCGGGGCCTGGAGTTGCCGGAGCTTGCTATGGTCGGCTGCCGGATCGGAGAGAAGAGTAAGGAAGTCAGCACGCCGAAGGCGTCCGATCCAGCCCTGTCCAATCTGGATGGTGAGCGCGTTGATCAGGCCGCCGACTCCTCTTCGGATGAGGTCATGGTCGGCGTACGGTGTCGATGTCCTGGCCGGAGGGGTTCTTCGACTTCAACGTTCTCTTATCGCTGGCCGGGGAAGATTTGGCGGCTGTGCGTGCAGCGCAGCACATTGTGCTCACGATGTCGGATTCGCAGAGCCGCGCGGTCTCCCGCTCTGGTCCGGGTCGGTGCGCGTCGCCCTAGTGCGAAATCAGGCGAGTTCCCCACCGAATGGAGAGCGCGGCGAGAACAAGCGCGACTGGCCCAACGAGGAAGATCCATCCCCAGGCGTACTCGACGGTGAGGATGATCGCGATGACAGCGATTCCAGCGCCCACGACGCAGATGACAAGCCCCATCAGGGCGCGGAATAGACGCGCTGTCGTGTTCTCCATCGGACTTACCTTACGAGATAACCCGAGGGGCACGCCCGCCGCCATCACGGCCGCAGGTACGCCCAGCCTTCGCGTTGACGGATCACGAGGTGAGCGATGCCGGAGGGAACGACGACGGTATCGGCCACAAGCTGCTCGGCGTCGATGTGTTCGCTTCGGAGAGTGTTCCGGCATGCGTCGACGGTGAGTCCGCGGTGTTGGAGCGTGCGGACGGTGTCGCGGTGCGGGCTGTCCTGCAGAAGGATGCTGATGCCTGGCCCGTGGACGACGAGTTCGATGTCCGTTTCCGGTTCGAGCGCATCGATGAGGTTGCTGACGTTCCTGAGGACGGCGGCGTGCTTGGCGGGGTCGGCCTGATCGAGGTGAACAACCACACCGGACGTTGCGGCGTCGGTCATCTCCTTCACGCGAGAGTCATGAAGAGCTTCTGGAGCTCTTCGACCGTCATCGGGTCGGAGTCGTCGTCGGGATCGGTGATGCATTTCTGCATGGCGGTGGAGATGATCTGGAAGCCAGCCTTGTCGAGCGCACTCGAGACTGCGGCGAGCTGGATGACGACGTCGCGGCATTTGCCGCCGTTCTCGACGGCGGCGATGACGGCGTTGAGCTGGCCCTGCGCGCGGCGGAGCCGATTGAGCACGGGCTTGATGTCGGCGGCGGTAGTTGCCACGGCGTGTTCTTCTTTCTCGATGGAGCCGAAGGGGGCGGCGAGGAGCAGGGAGAGACGGGCGGCTCGCGGTACCCGCCAGGGTATCTCTTCGGCTCAGGTGCGGGCCTTGGCGGCGGTGAGCTCAGCCGGATCGATGGCGCGGATCTGACCGATCAGATCCTCGAGGTCCTTGGCGGCGAGCGCTCCGGGCTGTGAGAACACGAGGACGCCGTCGCGGAAAGCCATGAGGGTGGGGATCGAGGTGATCCCGGCGGCCGCGGCGAGTTCCTGCTCGGTATCGGTGTCGACTTTGCCGAAGACGATGTCCGGGTGCTGCGCGGATGCGGTCTCGAAAACGGGGGCGAACATACGGCAGGGGCCGCACCAGGCCGCCCAGAAGTCGATCAGGATGATGTCGTTCTGCTCGATCTGGCCCTTGAGCGTGCCGGCGGTGAGGGTGACGGTGCTCACGGTCAGCCTCGTCCGAAGAGCCGGCCGAAGAACCCGCCACCGGAGGCGGCGGCCTTCTCGGCGTCGGTGTGGTTGCCGTTGCACCACTGGTTTGCGGGCACGCGCCGGCGCACGTCGGCGATGTGCTGACCGCAGCCGCTCCAGGTCGTCTTGCCGCAGACTTTGCAGGTGGCGGGGTAGCACATGGGCTGGAACTCTC
>NZ_JBXAPT010000012.1:0-1105 GCF_058806515.1 Leifsonia sp. GW821-FHT13C05
GCGTCCAAGTCCTCGGACCAACCGGGCGATCCTTGATTTGCGAGCACCCCAACTGCTTCCAGCGCGAGGCGCGGGTTGGACCCCCACCTGGCCAATGCGTCGGTTCCTCGACCGGAGACCGCGGCGGCGTGCAGGAGCCGGGAGAGAACAGAGGAGGAAACCTGCGCCCATTCCTGGTTAGTCTTCGATGCGCCGAGCGCGGTTCCGGCGACGATCGCCTGAGCTCGCTGGTCGGCGACGAGCGGGTCCTCACAGCCAGTGACGGGTGAGATCCGCAACGCGGATCGGACGCCGGAAAGTTCCTGAGGGTCGAACACGGTCACCTCTCCGACCCGGGCGCGCTCCCGCATCGTTGCGGAGAGGTTGTCATTGCGGGTGGAGGTGGTGATCAGTGGTCCGTCCCAGTCAAGGATGGCGTTGATGATGAACCGGTACCCCTTGCCGGAACGGGGCGCGCCCTCGACCACGATGGAGTCCTCGATGGACACGTAGACGTCCTGGCCGTGGGCTTGGCCGACTTTCCATCCGACTGCCGACGGCGTCGGATTAGTCAGGGACGGGCGGAGGGTCTTCGCACGGCGGAGGGCGGTGCGAGCGGCGGTGTGCTTGCGGACCTCGCCGGGCTTAGCCAGCCCGTCCCGGCCGCGGAGCTCGCGGATGAAGTGCCGGTCGGATTGGCGGTAGCGGAGCCACCAGATGGCTACGGCGGTGACGGTTCCTAGGATCAGCAGGAGCGCCAGAGCGTCGAGCACACGAATCAGGGCGACGGGTGCCACGCAGGTTGACGGGTACGCGAAACCGGCAAGGCTTCCAGTGAGGGCGAGTTGGAGGCCGGCGAAGACGCTCGACGGTTGACCTCCCGTGCCGCAGACGGCCGAGATCGTTCCGGCTGCGATTCCCGTTGCGAGTGCGCCGGCGACGACAAGGCCGAAGATCGTATAGAGGGCGATGTGTGTCCAGGACGTGCCGTGAGTTCTCATGCTCGTTCGCCTCCGAGGGAGTCGGTGCGGAAGATGCCGAGTTCGTAGTCGGTGCATATGTTGCGGACTTTCGCCACCCGGTCCTGGCCGATCTGCCAGAGCCCCTGCCCTTTGTGGAGTTTGCC
>NZ_JBXAPT010000012.1:1203-6172 GCF_058806515.1 Leifsonia sp. GW821-FHT13C05
AAGGAGGCCGAGCGCCCGGGAGTGGAGCGCGCTGTTGCGGTCGCCGAGTGCATCGAGGTCGGCGACCCGGTGCAGCAGGTACCAGTTGCTGGTGCCGAGGTGGCGGGCCACCTTCTCGTCTTCCACCCGGTCTGCGAGGCCGTCACCGCCGGAGACATCGTTGAGAAGTTCGACGGCGGCTTCCTCGTGGATGATGACCCGAGCCTGCCGGTTGGCGCCGAGCGAGGAGCGGCGGATCCAATTCGCTGTCGCGAGACGGGCGAGAGCCTGTGCTTCGGGGGATGCGCCCTTCAGCGCAGAGGTGTCGACGACCATCATCGGGGCGTCCGCGTCGAAGCGGACCGTGGATGGGCCGTCGAAGAACCCGGTGAGGTCGCCGGATACCATCCGTCGCAGCGAGTGCGCGAGCCGGTGTCCGGCGTCGGCGACCTCAGCGGGCTGGTCCGTGTCGGGGTCGACGAGGCGGTTATAGACGTGGGTGATGGTGACCGTCGACTGGCCGCGGAGCGCGTCGAGCGCGACGTCAAGCGCGGTGTGTTCGACCGGTTCTAGGTTTCCGCCTTCGCGGAGCCGGCGGATGATCGTTTTGACCGTGGCGCGGCGATACTGGAGTACGTTTTGGTTCCAGTCCTCATCGGAAAACGTCGCGTCCCGCGGACCCTCGTCGAGCAGGTTGATGCGGGCGGCTTTGCCGGGGCCAACGCTGATGGAGGTGCCGCCGACATACTCGGCGACCCGCACCCATTCGCCGTTCGGGTCGTGGGGTACGGCGACCTTGCGACCCAGCCGTGCCAGGCGGGAGGACCAGGACTTGGCAAGCATCGACTTGCCGGTGCCTTTGACGCCGAGGATGGCGACCGAGTGCGAGCGGACAGCCTCGGCCGAGTAGGCGTCCCAGGGATCGAAGCAGAACGGGGCTCGGGAGAGTTCGTTCTCGCCGATGTACGCACCGGTCAGGATGTCGCCCGTCTCCGCCAGGAACGGATATGCACCACCGAGGACCTTGGAACTGCAGCGGTGTGCTGGCGGGGTGGCGCGCAGTGGGCCGCGCAGATTGCGCGGCTGCTTCCACCCCCACGCCGGCATCTTCGACGCCGGCAACTCCGTCGACTCCAGCTTCCAACTCGAACCCTTGCCGGCGGATTCCGGCTGGCGGTTGCGGCCGTTGGCCCCAGGCTTCTCATCAGCTGGGATGCGGCCGATGACGGTATTGGGCTTCATCTCACTCCCCCTCTAACGGCACTGGCAGAGCGCCGGTGACGAACCCGGCCGCCTGCTGCCCCGACATCGACGCCAACACCAGCCGAGCCGGGTGTGACGCCTGCTCGATATCCGTGCGCGCCTTGGACAGGGCATCCTTCGATTCGGCGGAGACGGTCACGAACCCGCGGTACTGCACATCACCGAACCCATCGACCAGATCGTGCTCCCGCACAGCAAGGTCCTCTTCCTCGCGGAGGTGTGTGAGCGGAATTCGGGAGGAGAGTTTCATCCGGATGGTGGCTGACGTTTCCATGTCGGACTGGGCGCGGTTCAGCTGGGCGAGCGCCTTATGCGTCGCCACCGGGCGAACCTGCAGCGTGATAACCCGGGTCGCATCTCCGGCGTAAAGCAGCGGCTCCAGAAACCCAGTGCGGACGTCGGTGCGCGGCCACTCGGCCACCCAGAAGGTCTGATGCCAGGACTGGTCCACCCGCATCGTGTCCCAGCCCTCATCGATCCCCATCACCGGCGGTGCAGGGTGCGCCTCCGTCGCGGCGCCTTGCTCGCGTCGGGTCGCCGCCGAAACGGGGTCGGCGGAGAGCGCCAGGAGTTCGTCGAGGTCGTCCGAGGTGAGCCAACCGGCTGGGGTCAATCGGGCGTGTTCCATCGACGCCTCGATGCCGGCGACCCGTTCCTTCAGCACAGCAGCGAGACCGGTCAGGCCCTTGCCCGCGTCGCGGATCGCCGCGTTCAGAATGCCGGTGTCGAAAGTGAGAGTGACGAAATTCGTGAACCCCATCGACCGCTTGGACGCGGTCTGGGTCAGATCCCAATACTGCTGACGCAGCTCGGGGCTGACCTGCGGAGCATGTTCGCTCTCGCGAGCCAACAGGTAGTCGCGCAACTCGTTCGACGACGCGCGGTCGACCCGGATACGGATGGCGGTCTCCCGGACGCCGGGCAGGCTTTCCAGCGAGCTGAGCCATTCGACGAAGCCGTCGTAGGCGGCTTCTTGGGTGCCTTTGTCGCGTAGCGCCCATGCTCGGGATCCGACCCGGACGGTGACGGAGGCGAGGCGGCCGCGGGCGTTGTAAATGAACGCGCCGGCGCCGGGGATCTGTACGACCTGCACGTCGCCGAGCGCACCCGGCAGCAGAAACTTCGAGGTCACTGTCGGTGTGACGGCTTCGATCTGGGCGTGGCCGACCTTCAAGGACGCCATGGTGACTCGCAGCCAGACGTCGCGGCGGAACACTGTCTGTCCGGCGATGCTCCGGTAGGCGTACCGGGCGGCCTGCGCGGCGATGATGAGGACGGGTTCGCGCCGGTATGTGGCGAGGGCGAAGAAGGCGATGAGGGCGACGATTGGCAGCATCACCCAGATCGCGTTGGCATTGATGAACAGGGTCGCGAGCAGAATGGCGATAGCTCCGCCCACCACAACCAGTTGCAGGAACGTCAGCCCGAGGAAGATCCCCCGGCGCTCACGCGCGGCGAACCGGACGCGGGGTGCGCCCTCGTCGCTGATCAATTGGTCGGCGATAAACGTGGTCATGAGCTATCTCCCAACCTTGATGACCCGAGCAGCCGACCGGACGGGTGCTGCGGCGGTGTTGACGCGTGAGAACTGGTCGCGCATTGAGAACCGGTGATGAAGCGCCGTGCCGACCTCGGCTCCCGCGAACGAGACGAGCTTGGTGGCCCAGAGCGGGCTGAACGAGGCGGCGATCACCGCGCCGGCGGCGACCAGGATGACGCCGATGCTCAAGCTGGCCTTGGTCAGCTCCACCGCGAGTAAGACGACGCCCGCTGCGAGCGGTTTAGCGATCAGCAGCCCGACGGTGAGGTTCATCCACCGTTGCGCCCACGCGGTCAGCTTGGGCTGGCCGATCATCATCAGGCCGACCGGAGCCATTGCAGCCAAAGCCAGCAGACCGAACTCGCGGATGGACATGGCGATGAACAGGAACAGCGACGCGACCATCATCAGGCCGACCACGAGAAGCGCCATCACATATTCACCCACCGAGGCAGGTCCCTGCGCTCCTTCCGACACCATGGTGAAGATGACGCCACCCTGGGTGAACTGGGAGTTATGCATGACGGCGTTGGGGGCCTGCTTCGAAACATCGAGGATGCCGATCACGCGCAGCAGCCCCTTGCTGAGGTCGCCGCCTTGAACGGTAGTGGTGAGGCTGGACGTGATGGCGTCGGTGACACCGGACGCCTTCTGCATCCCCCACACGCAGATCGCGGAGAACGGGATGGCGAGCGCAGCGCCGGCGGCGGTGCGGCCGATCCGGTGCCAATCCTGCAAGATCATTGCAATCCCGATCTGGACAAGCGCGACGATCAGGATGACCGGTGCGGTGACGGCGACCCAGAACAGGAATTGGGAGTGGGCGATGTTCCAGCTGCCCTGGTCAATGCTGGTGTTGAATGCCCCGGCGATCATGGTGGCGATGAAGTCGCCGAGATTGCGGATGGTGGAAGCCATGAACCGGGCCACCGTTTGTGAGGCTTGGCAACTGAAGTCGGAGAGGAAGCAGCCGTAGTTCGGCGAGAACGGATCGGGCGGCGCGGAGAGAACCAACATGACGCTCACGCCACCTTCAGCGACTGACCCCAGTTGATCAGTCCGGCGATGCCCCCTGCGACGGCGACGCCGGCGATGCAGCTGACCAGCCCGACCATGCCCATCTTCTGCACCCGGCCATTGCTGGAGATGTGGCCGACCACGATGAATCCGGCGGCGATGAGTCCCCCGATCACAGCGAGCGAGAGCACGATGGCGAACACGACGTTCGCGATCGACTGGAGCGCGGAAACGCCAGGGCCGGAGAAGTCCGGTGACGGGTTGGCCACTGTCAGAACGGTGATCGCGCGGGAGTGCACGGTCACCAGGGCCTCGTTGAGTGCGTTCATGATTCGGTATTCCTTTCCGGGGTGTCTGTGTTCAAAGTGGGTTCGCTCATCTCAGCCATCCGTTTGGCGGTCAGCAGTCCGCTGCCGGCGATGCCGAGCAATGCGATTCCGACGATCAGCAGCAGACCGAGCAGATTGAGCAGGAGGTCCATGAGGTTCACTCCCCGCTCGCGTTCGCGGCGGCGTTCGGTAGTGGAACGATCAGGTGCAGCGGCTGTCCCTCGGAGGGGACGTCCACGGTGAGCAGGAGGCGGTCGACGCCGGCCGGGAGGTACCAGGCGGCGGCGAAGGAGCGTTCCTTGTCGTTCGGTACTGTCCAGTCGGTCTTGCTACCGAAGAGGCCGGTGGGGAGCCAGGGCAGTCCCGCGGCTTTCGCGGCAGCGGGTCCGTCAGCGGTGTCGAGGACGGCCGGTTCGGGGCGCCCATCGAATTGGGTTCCCTTCAACGTGGTGCCGGTGACGATCTGGTAGGTCTGATTGCCCTGCGAAGGCTTCCATTCCCCGGTCATCGTCAGCTTCATGAACACCACGGGGGTCCCGGCAGGGAAAAGCTCCTGGTTCGAATCCGGGACGGTGCACCGGCAGCCGTGCTTCGACTTGAAGGTGCGGCCAGGGAAGACCTGGACGTAGACGGTGTCCACGATGCCGTCCGCAGCCGGTACTGCAGCGTGCGACGTAGTCGGCGTCGGCTTGGCCGGCGCAACGGTCGTGAATGACGGGTTTCGGGTGGGCCCCGTGGAGACGCAGCCGACCAGCGCCAGGCATGGCAGGAGTGCCCCGATTGCGATCAGCTTCTTGTTCATCTCAAGTCACCTCGGTTCTCGTCTGCGCCTTCACCTACA
>NZ_JBXAPT010000013.1:0-5677 GCF_058806515.1 Leifsonia sp. GW821-FHT13C05
GGTTGACAGGTTGCCCCATTTTGACCGTGTGATGCGGGATGGTGGGAGCGTCCGATCCTTGAGAACTCAACAGCGTGCACAATGTCAAATGCCAAAAACCTCGTGTTTAGCTTCGGCTAGGCAAGAGATTCCTTTGGATTAGATACAGAATGTCAGTAGATATTCGAAACTAGTCAGATCAACTCGCGGGGAGAACAGACCTTTTTCCGGTCCGCTTCTCGCACTATGTTTCCCTTCCGCTTGCGGTTGTGGAGCTAAACATTTACGGAGAGTTTGATCCTGGCTCAGGACGAACGCTGGCGGCGTGCTTAACACATGCAAGTCGAACGATGAACCTGGAGCTTGCTCTGGGGGATTAGTGGCGAACGGGTGAGTAACACGTGAGTAACCTGCCCTTGACTCTGGGATAACCTCCGGAAACGGAAGCTAATACCGGATATGACGTACGGAGGCATCTCCTGTGCGTGGAAAGAATTTCGGTCAAGGATGGACTCGCGGCCTATCAGGTAGTTGGTGAGGTAACGGCTCACCAAGCCTACGACGGGTAGCCGGCCTGAGAGGGTGACCGGCCACACTGGGACTGAGACACGGCCCAGACTCCTACGGGAGGCAGCAGTGGGGAATATTGCACAATGGGCGCAAGCCTGATGCAGCAACGCCGCGTGAGGGACGACGGCCTTCGGGTTGTAAACCTCTTTTAGTAGGGAAGAAGCGAAAGTGACGGTACCTGCAGAAAAAGCACCGGCTAACTACGTGCCAGCAGCCGCGGTAATACGTAGGGTGCAAGCGTTGTCCGGAATTATTGGGCGTAAAGAGCTCGTAGGCGGTTTGTCGCGTCTGCTGTGAAAACCCGAGGCTCAACCTCGGGCCTGCAGTGGGTACGGGCAGACTAGAGTGCGGTAGGGGAGAATGGAATTCCTGGTGTAGCGGTGGAATGCGCAGATATCAGGAGGAACACCGATGGCGAAGGCAGTTCTCTGGGCCGTAACTGACGCTGAGGAGCGAAAGCGTGGGGAGCGAACAGGATTAGATACCCTGGTAGTCCACGCCGTAAACGTTGGGCGCTAGATGTGGGGACCATTCCACGGTTTCCGTGTCGCAGCTAACGCATTAAGCGCCCCGCCTGGGGAGTACGGCCGCAAGGCTAAAACTCAAAGGAATTGACGGGGGCCCGCACAAGCGGCGGAGCATGCGGATTAATTCGATGCAACGCGAAGAACCTTACCAAGGCTTGACATATACGAGAACGGGCCAGAAATGGTCAACTCTTTGGACACTCGTAAACAGGTGGTGCATGGTTGTCGTCAGCTCGTGTCGTGAGATGTTGGGTTAAGTCCCGCAACGAGCGCAACCCTCGTTCTATGTTGCCAGCACGTAATGGTGGGAACTCATAGGAGACTGCCGGGGTCAACTCGGAGGAAGGTGGGGATGACGTCAAATCATCATGCCCCTTATGTCTTGGGCTTCACGCATGCTACAATGGCCGGTACAAAGGGCTGCAATACCGTAAGGTGGAGCGAATCCCAAAAAGCCGGTCTCAGTTCGGATTGAGGTCTGCAACTCGACCTCATGAAGTCGGAGTCGCTAGTAATCGCAGATCAGCAACGCTGCGGTGAATACGTTCCCGGGCCTTGTACACACCGCCCGTCAAGTCATGAAAGTCGGTAACACCCGAAGCCGGTGGCCTAACCCTTGTGGAAGGAGCCGTCGAAGGTGGGATCGGTGATTAGGACTAAGTCGTAACAAGGTAGCCGTACCGGAAGGTGCGGCTGGATCACCTCCTTTCTAAGGAGCATCTGGCATCCCGGTGTTGAAAGACGCTGGTGGTGTCCAGGCGCCAGATCGAGACGAATGTTCTCGCTGGTAGCTCATGGGTGGAACATTGACATTGGTGCGGAGCTGATCGGCTCGGACTCAGTACGCTTCTTTCGGGGAGTTGGAACGGTTCGGTCCTGGATGTTCCGCATATGCACGCTGTTGGGTCCTGAGGGACCGGGCCTCACCTGAAAGGGTGGGAAACGAACCTCTGGACCTTTTCTTGTTGGCCATGATGTGGCTGGCGGAGAGGGTACCGCCCGTACTTTGAGAACTACACAGTGGACGCGAGCATCTTAGATTCGAGACTTTCGAGTCTCGGATCACAAGATCAAATCGACACTCCTTTTGGAGTGTTGGTAGATCATTGGTCAATCTGCTCACCTTCGGGTGGGCCGATCGATTCATAAACTCATGTGATTTCAAGTTTCTAAGAGCAAACGGTGGATGCCTTGGCATCTGGAGCCGAAGAAGGACGTAGTAATCTGCGATAAGCCTCGGGGAGTTGATAAACGAACTTTGATCCGAGGATTTCCGAATGGGGAAACCCCGCTGGGCCCGTAAGGTGACCCAGTGACTCCCGCCTGAATATATAGGGCGGGTAGAGGGAACGTGGGGAAGTGAAACATCTCAGTACCCACAGGAAGAGAAAGCAAAAGCGATTCCGTTAGTAGTGGCGAGCGAAACCGGATCAGGCTAAACCGATCATGTGTGATAGCCGGCAGGCGTTGCATGGTCGGGGTTGTGGGACTTTTCTGCTGCTTCTGCCGAACAGCGAACGTTACAGAGGAATATAGGCGAATGGTTTTGAAAGGCCAGTCATAGAGGGTGCCAACCCCGTAGCCGAAATGTTCTGATGGCGTGAAGAGTATCCCAAGTAGCACGGGGCCCGAGAAATCCCGTGTGAATCTGTCAGGACCACCTGATAAGCCTAAATACTCCCAGATGACCGATAGCGGACAAGTACCGTGAGGGAAAGGTGAAAAGTACCCCGGGAGGGGAGTGAAATAGTACCTGAAACCGTTTGCTTACAAACCGTTGGAGCCTCCTTGTAGGGGTGACAGCGTGCCTTTTGAAGAATGAGCCTGCGAGTTAGCGATATGTGGCGAGGTTAACCCGTGAGGGGTAGCCGTAGCGAAAGCGAGTCTGAATAGGGCGATTCAGTCGCATGTCCTAGACCCGAAGCGAAGTGATCTATCCATGGCCAGGTTGAAGCGACGGTAAGACGTCGTGGAGGACCGAACCCACTTAGGTTGAAAACTGAGGGGATGAGCTGTGGATAGGGGTGAAAGGCCAATCAAACTTCGTGATAGCTGGTTCTCTCCGAAATGCATTTAGGTGCAGCGTTGCGTGTTTCTTGCCGGAGGTAGAGCTACTGGATGGCCGATGGGCCCCAAAAGGTTACTGACGTCAGCCAAACTCCGAATGCCGGTAAGTGAGAGCGCAGCAGTGAGACGGTGGGGGATAAGCTTCATCGTCGAGAGGGAAACAACCCAGACCACCAACTAAGGTCCCTAAGCGCGTGCTAAGTGGGAAAGGATGTGGAGTTGCACAGACAACCAGGAGGTTGGCTTAGAAGCAGCCACCCTTGAAAGAGTGCGTAATAGCTCACTGGTCAAGTGATTCCGCGCCGACAATGTAACGGGGCTCAAGCACGCCACCGAAGTTGTGGCATTGACATTAGTGGTAGGCCTTCGTGGTCCAGCCGTGTTGATGGGTAGGAGAGCGTCGTGTGGCGAGTGAAGCGGCGGTGTGAACCAGCCGTGGACGCTACACGAGTGAGAATGCAGGCATGAGTAGCGAAAGACGGGTGAGAAACCCGTCCTCCGAAAGACCAAGGGTTCCAGGGCCAGGCTAATCCGCCCTGGGTAAGTCGGGACCTAAGGCGAGGCCGACAGGCGTAGTCGATGGACAACGGGTTGATATTCCCGTACCGGCGAAGAACCGCCCAAGCTAATCCAGTAATGCTAAGTGTCTGAATCCCCTTGATCGAGGCCTTCGGGTTGAGACGAGTGGGCCTAGCACACGACCCTATGCTGGTGCGGCTAGCGTATTAACAGGTGTGACGCAGGAAGGTAGCCGAGCCGGGCGATGGTTGTCCCGGTCTAAGTGTGTAACCCGAGAGATAGGCAAATCCGTCTCTCATATAGGGCCAGGCACGATGGGTAGTCTTAAGTGACGAAATCGGTGATCCTATGCTGCCAAGAAAAGCATCGACGCGAGGTTCCAGCCGCCCGTACCCCAAACCGACTCAGGTGGTCAGGTAGAGAATACCAAGGAGATCGAGAGAATCGTGGTTAAGGAACTCGGCAAAATGCCCCCGTAACTTCGGGAGAAGGGGGGCCTGAGGCGTGAACGGACTTGCTCCGGGAGCGTTTGACGGCCGCAGAGACCAGTGGGAAGCGACTGTTTACTAAAAACACAGGTCCGTGCTAAGTCGCAAGACGATGTATACGGACTGACGCCTGCCCGGTGCTGGAAGGTTAAGAGGAACGGTTAGCCGTAAGGCGAAGCTGAGAATTTAAGCCCCAGTAAACGGCGGTGGTAACTATAACCATCCTAAGGTAGCGAAATTCCTTGTCGGGTAAGTTCCGACCTGCACGAATGGCGTAACGACTTCCCAGCTGTCTCAACCGCGAACTCGGCGAAATTGCACTACGAGTAAAGATGCTCGTTACGCGCAGCAGGACGGAAAGACCCCGTGACCTTTACTACAGCTTGGTATTGGTGTTCGGTGTGGCTTGTGTAGGATAGGTGGGAGACTGTGAAGCGGGCACGCTAGTGTTCGTGGAGTCATTGTTGAAATACCACTCTGGTCACTCTGGATATCTAACTTCGAACCGTAATCCGGTTCAGGGACAGTGCCTGGTGGGTAGTTTAACTGGGGCGGTTGCCTCCCAAAAAGTAACGGAGGCGCCCAAAGGTTCCCTCAACCTGGTTGGCAATCAGGTGTCGAGTGTAAGTGCACAAGGGAGCTTGACTGTGAGACTGACAAGTCGAGCAGGGACGAAAGTCGGGACTAGTGATCCGGCAGTGGCTTGTGGAAGCGCTGTCGCTCAACGGATAAAAGGTACCTCGGGGATAACAGGCTGATCTTGCCCAAGAGTCCATATCGACGGCATGGTTTGGCACCTCGATGTCGGCTCGTCGCATCCTGGGGCTGGAGTAGGTCCCAAGGGTTGGGCTGTTCGCCCATTAAAGCGGTACGCGAGCTGGGTTTAGAACGTCGTGAGACAGTTCGGTCCCTATCCGCTGCGCGCGTAGGAAATTTGAAAGGATCTGACCCTAGTACGAGAGGACCGGGTTGGACGAACCTCTGGTGTGTCAGTTGTTCCGCCAGGAGCACCGCTGATTAGCTACGTTCGGGATGGATAACCGCTGAAAGCATCTAAGCGGGAAGCCGGCCTTGAGATGAGATTTCCATGCCTTCGGGCGAGAGGCTCCCAGCTAGACTACTGGGTTGATAGGCCGGATGTGGAAGTGGGGACTAAAGACCCATGGAGCTGACCGGTACTAATAAGCCGATAACTTGACAATCACTACTCACACACATGTTGTAAGGCTGGTGTGTGAGGCCTGAAGAATGCTTGCGTCCACTATGTGGTTCTCGATGTACGGTCGAGAACCGAACCAATCAGCTGATTGGTCCGTTCACTTTGATACATCAATAGTGTTTCGGCGGCCATAGCGAGAGGGAAACGCCCGGTCACATTCCGAACCCGGAAGCTAAGACTCTCTGCGCCGATGGTACTGCAGGGGGGACCCTGTGGGAGAGTAGGACACCGCCGGACTCCTTTTAGAAAGAGCCACCCCACACCGGGTGGCTCTTTCGCATTTAACACCACCACAACACCACACAGAC
>NZ_JBXAPT010000014.1:0-1276 GCF_058806515.1 Leifsonia sp. GW821-FHT13C05
GCGTGATCACCGATCGGTCATCACTCCTTCTGCAGACCCCGCAGTCGTTGGCGGCCAGGTTCCGGCTCGATGTGCGCGCCGGCCACGAGGTCCTCGCGATCGACCCGGTCGCGCGCACCGTCTCGGTGTTCGACCTCGCCGCGGGCGAGACAATGATCGAGAGCTATGACGAGCTGATCCTCGCCGTCGGAGCATCTGCGCGGGAGGCCGCGGGGCATCCCGGCATCCCGACGCACACCCTCCGCACGGTGGAGGACGTGGACGCGATCGGCGTGCTGGTGGACGCCGCCGCGGACAACCCTTCCGCTTTGGTCGTCGGCGCCGGCTTCGTCGGCCTCGAGGCCGTCGAGAACCTGGTGCGCCGCGGAATCCACGTCACGCTCATCCAGCGCGGCCCACACATCCTGAGCCCGCTGGACGTAGAGATGGTTGCGCCCGTTGAGGCGCAGCTGCGCAGTCACGGCGTCGACGTGCGCACCTCCGTCACTGTCGACACGGTCGAGGCGGGCGCGGTGCTGCTCAGCGACGGCGCGACCGTTCGGCCGGACTTCATCATCGACGCGTCGGGTGTCGTGCCGAGCGTGGACCTGGCGCGCTCGGCCGGTCTGCGCCTGGGGCCGACCGGCGGGATCGCGGTCGATGGTCGCAACCGCACCAGCGTCGAGCACATCTTCGCCGTCGGCGATGGCGTCGAGAAAGTGGATGCGCTCAGCGGCGCAGAGACCCTCGTCACCATGGCCGGGCTCGCCAACCGGCACGGCCGCTCCGTCGCCGACGTCATCGCCGGCCGCGAGGAGCAGAACACGCCCGCCCTCGGCACCGCGATCGTGAGGGTCTTCGACACCGTGGCGGCGAAGGTCGGCTGGGGGGAACGGCAACTCACCGCTGCCGGGCGGGCGCACCGAGTCATCCACACGCATCCTGCCTCGCACGCCACCTACTACCCGGGCGCCCAGTCCATGTCGATGAAGCTGCTCGTGGACCCGGAGACGGATGCGATCCTGGGCGCGCAGATCGTCGGCGGCGAGGGTGTCGACAAGCGTATCGACGCGATCGCGGTCGCCATGGCGGGCGGGATCACCGCCTCCGGTCTGATGCGTCTCGAGTTGGCGTATGCCCCTCAGTTCGGGTCGGCGAAGGACCCGATCAACCAGCTCGGTTACGTCGCCGACAACCTCCGCAGCGGTACCACCCGCTCCCTGCAGTGGCACGAGCTCGGCGCCGCGCTGGACGCGGGCGCCACCCTGGTCGATGTGCGCACGGCCGGTGAGCACGC
>NZ_JBXAPT010000015.1:0-556 GCF_058806515.1 Leifsonia sp. GW821-FHT13C05
GATGTCGTCGGTCACTGCTGGTCCAGGGCTTCGATGTAGCGGCCGATCTTTGCGCGGAGGCGCGTGATGGCTTGGAGAGATGCGGTGCGGCGGGAGACGAATCCGGAGAGGGCGCGGTCGCGTTCGATGAGCTGGTGAACGTATTCGTGGCAGCGCGGGTGAAGAGCGGTGAGGTCTTCGTGGCGCTCGTGAGCGATCCAGCCGTGCGGGGTCTGGGTGACGCCGCGGTAGTCGAGATGGTGCAGTTCGAGGGTTCGAGCGCTGCCCGCGCCGAGGCACAGAGCGCAGCGGATCGTGTTGGCGCGGCGTGCTTCCTCGATGAACCAACGGTCTCGGCGGCCGAACCACACAGGCGAATGGAGGTAGCGGGTGCGGTAGTTGTTGTCTCTGGCGGGACGGCGGCGGTTGGACATCAGTGTTCCTCCCGGGCAGATCCTCGGCGGTCCAGCGCTGCTTGATACTGTTCGGCGAACACGACCTGCTGGTCGAGCTCGGTGAGCTGCTTGCCCGTTCTGACCTGGCGGGCGTCGTCGCGGTCGGTCCAACCGCGCAGGTC